>NZ_JBFRCB010000003.1:0-1343626 GCF_040965375.1 Paraburkholderia sp. EG286A | reverse complement strand
CATGCCTGATGACCATAGCGAGCTGGTCCCACCCCTTCCCATCCCGAACAGGACCGTGAAACAGCTCCACGCCGATGATAGTGCGGATTGCCCGTGTGAAAGTAGGTAATCGTCAGGCTCCTTATGCAGTACGTCCAGAACCCCGGTGGCTCCGAAAGAGCACCGGGGTTCTGGCGTTTACGCTTCAGAAGCAGCAAACAAAAGAGCCGTCCTGTGGACGGCTTTTTGCATCGGTGCCCAGAATTACTGCTGCGCCAGAAATTTCGTCGCCAGATGCACCCAAAACGACGATCCGACTGGCAGCAGTTGATCGTTGAAGTCATAGCTCGCGTTGTGCAGCATGCAAGGACCCGCGCCGTGTCCTGCATCCCGGTGACCACCTTCGCCGTTGCCGAGAAACGCGTAGCAACCGGGCTTCTCCAGCAGCATGAACGAGAAGTCTTCGGCGCCCATGGTCGGCTCGACGTTCGCATCGACGTGATCGGCGCCGACCACCTCACGCATGACCTCCGCGGCGAACTGCGCCTCCGCGCTGCTGTTCACCGTCGGCGGATAGTTGCGATGGAAGGTGATGTCGACCGAGCAGTCGTACGCTTGCGCCGTGCTCTCGGCGATCTTGCGCAGTCGCGATTCGATCAGATCCAGCGTTTCCGTCGTGAAGGTACGCACCGTTCCCGCGATCCAGGCCGTATTCGGCACCACGTTGACCGCATCGCCCGCATGAATCTGTGTGATCGAGAGTACCGCCGTATCGAGCGGCTTCTTGTTGCGCGTGATGATGCTCTGCAACCCGTTCGCGATCTGCACCGCCGTGAAGACCGGATCGCGGCCATTGTGCGGCAACGCGGCGTGCGAACCTACGCCTTTGATTTCAATGCGGAATTCGTTGCTCGAGGCCATAATCGGCCCTTCGGTCACGCCGAAGTAGCCAGCCGGCATGCCCGGCCAGTTGTGAATGCCGAAAACGGCGTCCACCGGAAACTGTTTGAAGAGGCCATCTTCGATCATGGCTTTCGCGCCGGCGCCGCCTTCTTCGGCGGGCTGGAAAATGAAGACGATCGTGCCGTCGAACTGTCCGTGTCGTGCGAGATATTGGGCCGCGCCAAGCAGCATCGCCGTATGGCCGTCGTGGCCGCACGCGTGCATCTTGCCTTCGTTGCGCGAGCGATGGTCGAACGTGTTGAGTTCCTGGATCGGCAACGCATCCATATCGGCGCGCAAGCCGACCATCCGCTTGCCGGTGCCGCGTTTGAGCACGCCGACGACGCCGGTCTGGCCCATGCCGCGATGCACTTCGATGCCCCATTCTGTGAGTTTTGCCGCGACAAGGTCGGAGGTCTGGGTTTCTTCGTAGCGCAGTTCGGGATGCGCGTGGATCGTTCGTCGGAGGCCCTGAATTTCGCCTTGGGCGGCCTGGATTTCCGGAATCAGTTTCATGGCGGACGGTGCTCAAAAAGTGGGCGCCCGGCTTTCGTCTCCAAAATAAGCCGGGTCTAGACGGACCATTCTACGCCGAACCTTTTTTTTCGCGCCAACCCACAGGGTGCGTACAGGGCGCGCACCCCGAACATAATAAAATCGCTCTTACGACAAAACGCCTGACCCACGGATTTCCGATGAACGCCCCAGCCGAATTTGCCCGTGCAGTTTGCCCGCACGATTGTCCCGATACTTGCGCGATGCGCGTGACCGTCGAAAACGGCCGGGCAATCAAGGTGAGCGGCGATCCCGATCACCCGCCGACGCAAGGCGTGCTGTGCACGAAGGTGACCCGCTATGCCGAGCGTGTCCATCATCCGAAGCGTTTGACGCAGCCGATGAAGCGCGTGGGGCGCAAGGGGGAAGGGCGTTTCGAGCCGATCAGTTGGGACGAAGCCTGTCGCCTTGCCGCCGACCGTCTCGGCGAAATCGCGCAGCGCGCGCCCGAAGCGATCCTGCCGTACAGCTATGCCGGCACGATGGGACTCGTTCAGGGCGATAGCATCGCGCAGCGCTTCTTTCACAAGCTCGGCGCATCGCGTCTCGATCGCGCAATTTGCGCGGCGGCGGGCGCCGCCGGCCTGCGTTATACGTTCGGCTCGAGCCTCGGCATGCTCACCGAGTATTTCGCGGAAAGCGAAGTGATCCTGATCTGGGGCGCCAACCCGATCGCGTCGAACCTGCACTTCTGGACCCGCGCGCAGGAAGCGAAACGCAACGGTGCGAAGCTGATCGCGATCGACCCCTATCGCTCGCTGACGGCCGAGAAGTGCCATCAGCACATTGCGCTCAAGCCCGGCACGGACGGCGCGCTCGCGCTCGGCATGATGCACGTGCTGATCACCGAGGACCTTCTCGATCACGATTACATTGCGGCCCACACGCACGGCTTCGACGCGCTGAAGGCGCGTGCGCTCACCTACACGCCCGCGCGCGTCGCCGCGATCTGCGGCATCGAGGAGCAGGTCGTCGTCGATCTCGCGCGCCTCTACGCCTCGACGCGCAAGTCGGCGATTCGCATGAACTATGGTCTGCAGCGCGTGCGCGGCGGCGGCAACGCCGTGCGCGCCATCGCCTGCCTGCCCGCGTTGACCGGCGCGTGGCGCGAGCGCGCGGGCGGCGTGCTGCTTTCCTCGTCGGGCTGGGCCCCCGTCGATGCGAACGCGCTCCAGCGTCCGGATCTGATCCCGGGCTGGCCGCAGCATCAGCCGCGCATCGTCAACATGAACCAGATTGGCGACGCGCTCACGCACGCAGGCGACGCCGCATTCGGCCCGAAGGTCGAAGCGATCGTCGTCTACAACTCGAATCCGGTTGCGGTTGCGCCCGAGTCGGCGAAGGTTGCGGCCGGCTTCGCACGCGAAGACCTCTTTACGATCGTCCTCGAGCAGTTCCAGACCGACACTGCCGATTACGCCGACCTGCTGCTGCCGGCCACGACCCAGCTCGAACATCTCGACGTCCACAAGTCCTACGGCCACACGCACGTCATGGCGAACTTGCCCGCCATCGCGCCCGTTGGCGAGGCGCGGCCGAATACCGAAATCTTCCGCTCCATCGCGTGCGCGATGGGCCTGACCGAGCCGGCGCTGTTCGAAAGCGACGAAGACGTGGCGGCCCACGCTTTCGACTGGACCGATCCCGCGCTGGGCGGCGCCGACTGGGCGGCGCTCAAGCGCGAAGGCTGGCTGAAGCTGAACATCGCCGAAGCACCGTTTGCGAACGGCGGTTTTCGCACGCCCACGGGCAAGTGCGAGTTCCATAGCGAGGCGCTTGCCAAGGCCGGGCTCGATCCGCTGCCCGACTATCTGCCGCCGCACGAATCGGCGGACGGCGCGCCCGAACTCGCCGCGCGCTTTCCGCTCGCGATGATCTCGCCGCCTGCTCGTAACTTCCTGAACAGCACCTTCGTGAACGTGGAGAGCCTGCGCGCGACCGAAGGGGAGCCGCACGTGGACCTCCATCCGGCCGACGCCGCCCGCCGCGAGATTGCCGATGGCGACGAGGTTCGCGTATTCAACGACCGCGGTTCGATGCGCGCGCGGGCGCGAGTGACCGATCGGGCACGCAGCGGTCTCGTGGTGGGCCTGTCGATCTGGTGGAAGAAGCTTGCCCCGGACGGCCGCAATGCCAACGAGGTGACGAGCCAGGCGCTCACCGATCTTGGCGGCTCGGCGACGTTCTACGATTGCCTCGTCGAGGTCGAGCGCGCCTGAAAGCGTCTCAAGCTACCGCCAGCGGCCCCGCAACGCGCGTTCGAGGGGCCTTTCTAACTCGCTGATTTGCTGACATAAAAGCTGGGTCGCCATGCTACGATCCAATTTTTTAGCACGACCATTCGAAAAATCAAGGAGGAGACGCTGCATGGAAAAAGTCTGGCTGAAATCGTACCCGCCCGGCGTTCCCGCTGAAATCGACGCAAGCCGTTACGCGTCCATCACTGCGCTGCTCGAGGAGAGCTTCAGCGAATTCCGTGCAAAGCCCGCTTTCGCCTGCATGGGCAAGACGATCACCTACGGCGAGCTGGACCAGCTCTCCCAGCGTCTGGCCGCGTGGTTCCAGTCGCGCGGCATCGCACGTGGCGCGCGTATCGCGCTCATGATGCCCAACGTGCTCCAGTATCCGGTCGCGCTCGCCGCGGTGCTGCGCGCGGGCTACGTCGTCGTGAACGTGAACCCGCTCTACACGCCGCGCGAACTCGAACACCAGTTGAAGGACAGCGGCGCCGAGGCGATCGTCGTCCTCGAAAATTTCGCCGGGACCGTGAGCGCGGTCGTCGCCAATACGCGCGTGAAGCACGTGCTGGTCGCGGCGATGGGCGACCTGCTTGGCGCGAAGGGCTTCATCGTCAACTTCGTCGTGCGAAGCGTGAAGAAGATGGTGCCCGCCTGGAACCTGCCCGGCCACGTGCGCTTCAACGACGCGCTCGCCGAAGGGGCGCGCACAGGCTTCAAGCGCGTCGAGCAGACGCCCGAGGACGTCGCCTTCCTGCAGTACACGGGCGGCACGACCGGCGTGGCCAAGGGGGCGACGCTGCTGCATCGCAACCTGATCGCCAACGTGCTGCAGTCGGCGGCATGGACCGAGCCCGCGCTTGCGAAATTGCCGTCCGGTACGCAGCCGGTGACGGTCGCGGCGCTGCCGCTGTACCACGTGTTCGCGTTGACCGTTTGCGGGCTGCTGACGCTGCGCACCGGAGGTCTCGCGATCCTGATCCCGAATCCGCGCGATATCGCCGGCATGATCAAGGAGCTGCGCGGCTACTCGATCAGTTGTTTCCCCGCGGTGAACACGCTCTACAACGCGATGCTCAACCATCCGGAATTCGGCAATCTGGACTTCTCGCACCTGCTCGTCGCGAACGGCGGCGGCATGGCGGTGCAGGAAGCCGTGGCCAAGCGCTGGTACGAGCGCACGCATACGCCGATCGTCGAAGGCTATGGCCTCTCGGAAACCTCACCTAGCGTGACCTGCAATCCGGTCACGGCGACGGAATACACCGGCACGATCGGTTTGCCGCTGCCTTCCACCGAAATTTCGATTCGCGACGACGCCGGCAACGAACTGCCGATTGGCGAAGCGGGGGAGATCTGCATCCGCGGTCCGCAGGTGATGGCGGGCTACTGGCAGCGGCCGGAAGAAACGGCGAAGGTCATGACGCCGGACGGCTACTTCAAGTCGGGCGACATCGGTCTCATCAACGCGCGCGGCTACATCAAGCTCGTCGACCGCAAGAAGGACATGATTCTGGTCTCGGGCTTCAATGTGTATCCGAACGAAGTCGAGGACGTCGTGGCCAAGCTGCCGGGCGTGTTCGAAGTGGCGGCGGTGGGCGTGCCGGACCAGAATTCGGGCGAGGCGGTGAAGCTCTATATCGTCAAGAAGGACCCGGCGCTCACGGACAAGGATGTGTTCGAGTACTGCAAGACGCAGCTCACCGGCTACAAGCGGCCGAAGATCATCGAGTTCCGCAACGATCTGCCCAAGAGCAACGTCGGCAAGATCCTGCGCCGCGAGCTACGCGACGGTCGCGCCTGAAAACGCAAGAGCGAAGCGAAAGGCCTGCGAGTCAAAAGTGAAGAGCGGCCTGCCCATCGAGGGCAGGCCGCTTTTTTGTCGTGCGCACTGCGGTGAAACAACACGAAGCATCAAAGAAAAAAGGCGCCCGGAGGCGCCTTCGAGATTACAGCGACTGTTCTTCTTAGAACTTGTGACGGATACCGACGCGAGCCGTGAACACGTTGTTCGTGCTCGACGGCGTCAGGCCGTTGATCGACGCAACAGCGGTGCCGCCCGTCGAGTCGGTTCCCGTAGCGTGCTGGTACACGCCGATCAGGTAGACGTCCGTGCGCTTCGACAGGAAGTAGTCCGTGCCCAGTGCGTACTGGAAGTACTTCGCGCCGCCGTTGCTCGTGCCATTCGCACGCGTGACGCTGCTGCCGTCCGTATAGTCGAACGCAAAGCCTGCCAGCAGGGCCGGCGTGAACTGGTACTTGACGTTCGCTTCGACGTTGTTGAAGTTGGCGTTCGTGCCGCGTTCGAACAGCGAGGTCGACGTCGAGCCGAGGTTGCGGAAGCTGACGTTCGAGTACGTCAGGCCGAGCGTTGCTGCGCCGAACGTATATGCGCCGCCTGCGCCGATGACCTGGTACGTGTTAGCCGATGCGAAGCCGCCGTACACCGGGTTGAACGAAGTGCCCGTAACACCCTTTACACCCGTCTGCGGCGATGCGGTGCCGCCGTTGTTGAACAGGCCGCCGGTCGCGTTCGGCGTGCGTGCGTTCAGGTAGCCAACGCCGAGGACGAGGGGACCGTTGTTGTAGCCAGCGCCCAACGACCAGATCTGGTTCGCCGAGAAGTCGCCTGCCTGGCCACCGAAGCTGTACGTGCCGCCGAAGGTCAGGCCAGCGTAGTTGGCGCTGGTGAACTTGACCGTGTTGTTCGTACGGTAGGCGTTGTTGAAGTTGTCCAGATCCTGCGGGTGAGCAGCGATGTAGCCACCCCACTGGTCGCCTGCTTCGAGCGGGCCGACGTAGTCGACGACGGAGTCGTACTGGCGACCCAGCGTGACCGTGCCGAACTGCGAGCTCGAGAGACCAACGTAAGCCTGACGACCGAACATCAGGCCGCCCTGGCCGAGCTTGCCGGTGTTCACGTCAAAGCCGTTTTCCAACACGAAGACTGCCTTCAGGCCGCCGCCGAGGTCTTCAGCGCCGCGCAGGCCGAAACGGCTGCCTTGCATCACGCCGCTCGACAGGTTGTACAGGTGCTTGCCACCCGAATTCGTGTTGATGTTGAAACCTTCGTCGATGATGCCGTACAGCGTGACGCTGCTCTGAGCGTGAGCAACGCCCGCGAACGCGCCCAGCGCAGCCAGCGCGAGAAGCGACTTCTTCATTGAATGATCTCCAGTGTTTGCGAATCTTTTGCGTCTTTTAACGGGACCAGTTTTTTATCTTGCGTAGGGTCCTGTCCTTCTAACTTCGCGAGAAGTTGCACGTAATGTAACAAAAGGGTTAATAGTCACAAAGGAAAAGCCTGGGCCTCGCTAAGTACCTGTTTCGTTTACACAACATGGTCTAGAATATGCGGCTATCTATCGGCGCTGCCCCGGATTGACGGATGTCCGTGAGTTTGTGTAGTGGTGAAAGGGCAGTCCGGGCGAGCGACCAATCCGGCTCGCCAACGAAATGAAAGGGAGGCTGGATGACGCTAGATGACTTGATTACCGAATTCGACCGGGGCCTGCGCTCTCTCACCGGCGTGTCGCGCATGACGCGTCCGATGCCGCAGCCTTCCCCCGTTACCATCGAAGTGACGCCCGAGGGCGATGCCGTACCCGCCGGCAGCGAACTCACGCCTGCCGAGCGCACGCACGCCGCCGGCCTCATGCGCGTCAATCACGTCGGCGAAGTGTGCGCACAGGCGCTGTATCAGGCGCAGAAAATCTCGGCGCGCTCGCCCTCGCTCAGGGCGGCCTTCGAGCAGGCCGCGCGCGAAGAAGAGGATCACCTTGCTTGGACCTCGCGCCGGCTGCAGGCGCTCGACTCGCGTCCGAGCCTGCTCAATCCGCTGTGGTACGCGGGCGCGCTCGCGATCGGCTTCGCCGCCGGCCGCCTCGGCGACAAGGTGAGCCTCGGCTTCATGGCCGAAACCGAGCGTCAGGTCGAGCATCATCTCGACAGCCACCTCGACAGCCTGCCGCCCGCCGATCTCGAGTCGCGCGCGGTCGTCGAGCAAATGCGCGCCGACGAAATCTCGCACGCCAAATCGGCCACCGATCTGGGCGGCGTCGAATTGCCTTTGCCGGTGCGTTCGCTAATGCGTGTAGCATCGAAAGTCATGACGCGAACCGCCTACTACATCTGATTAATGGCATGGGCCGGCAATCGCTGTCGGCCCAAACCCGGATTAATCTTTCAGAGCTTTCAGCCCCCGGTTTTAATCCCCGCAAGCCCCCCGCTCGATCCCGCCGTAGGCCGTTTATCGCCGCGCTTTTCACGTATCACCTTCAGAACCTGCGTTAGCTCATTCATTCATAACGGTTTTTGGCTTTTGTCCCGACTTCAACAAGTGCCGCTAAGTCCTTGTTCTAGCGGATAAATTTCGTCAAAAAACGTCCGGTCTCCCTTGACCCTCGTTGGGCGTTCCTCTAAAGTGGGAGACAGTGTGAGAAAGTGTATTTTTGTGTGATTTCAGGCGCGTATTCAGGTAGATTTTCCGGGATTTAGGCGGGCGGCGAAAAGCGCCGCATTAGGGGGAGCAAATTGTTCCAGGGGGCGTCGGCGCTAACACTCGATGCGAAAGGACGGATGTCGATTCCGTCGCGCTATCGGGAAGCGCTGCAACAACAGGCAGAAGGACAGGTGACGATCACCAAGCACCCGGACGGCTGCCTGTTGCTATTTCCGCGCCCCGAATGGGAAGTGTTCCGCTCGAAGGTCGCCGCCTTGCCGATGGACGCGCACTGGTGGCGCCGTATTTTTCTGGGCAATGCGTCCGACGTCGATGTCGACAGTGCGGGCCGCGTGCTCGTCTCACCTGAATTGCGTCTGGCGGCAGGAATGGAAAAGGAAGTCATGCTGCTCGGCATGGGTAGTCATTTTGAGTTGTGGGATGCGCAGACCTACGCCGCCAAGGAACAGGCGGCGATGGCGCAGGGCATGCCCGACGCCTTGAAAAATTTCACGTTCTGATCGCGGTTCAAAAAGCTATGGCATCTGCGATGGGACAGGGACTGCAGCATCGCACGGTGCTGCTAGACGAAGCGGTGAACGCGCTGGTCACGCGCGCGGACGGCGTCTATGTGGACGGCACGTTCGGTCGCGGCGGGCACAGTCGCGCGATCCTCGGGCGTCTCGGCGAGGCCGGGCGTCTGATCGCGTTCGACAAGGACCCGCTGGCGATCGCGACGGCGCAAACCGTGAACGACGCGCGGTTTTCGATCGTGCATGAGAGTTTTGCTTCGCTGCGCGACGAGCTCGCGTCGCGCGGGGTGGGGCGTGTGTCGGGAATATTGCTGGACCTTGGCGTGTCGTCGCCGCAGTTCGACGATCCGCAGCGCGGTTTCAGTTTCCGCGCGGATGGCCCGCTCGACATGCGGATGGACCCGACGCGCGGCGAGTCCGCCGCTGACTGGCTCGCTCGGGCCACGTTGCAGGAACTGACGGAGGTAATTCGGGATTATGGGGAAGAACGGTTTGCTTTTCAGATTGCAAAGGCGCTTGTTGCTCGCCGGGCAGAGTCCGACCGTCTCGGGCCTCTCGACAGCACGGGCGAGCTTGCCCAAATCGTGGCTAACGTCGTCAAAACCCGTGAGAAGGGTAAGGACCCGGCAACCCGCACCTTTCAAGCTATACGGATTCACGTCAATCAAGAGCTTGCGGAGCTGCAGGTCGTTCTAGAAGCAGCACTGTCGTTGCTGGAACAGGGGGGGCGGCTGGTGGTCATCAGCTTTCATTCGCTCGAAGACCGGATCGTCAAGCGGTTCATGCAGGCGCACGCGAACGCGCCGGCGGTGGACCGCCGCCTGCCGATCCGCGCCGTCGACCTGCCGAGCCCGCCGCTCAAGCTGCTCGGCCGCGTGTTCGCGAGCGACGAGGAAGTCGCCGCGAATCCGCGCGCCCGCTCGGCCGTGATGCGCACCGCGGAGCGCGTCACGCCATGAATCGTCTGAACATCTTCCTGCTGATCGTCGTCATGGGGTGCGCGCTTTCCGTCGTGAACGCCACCAATCAGCAGCGCCAGATCTTCATCCAGTTGCAACGCGCGCAGTCGCAGGAGCATCAGCTCCAGCAGGACTACGCACAGCTTCAATATCAGCAGAGCGCGCTGTCGAGAACGTCGCGCATCGAACAGATCGCCACCGACTCGCTCAAGATGCAGCCCGTCACGACCGGACGCACGCAATATCTGACGCTCGCGCCCGGCAGCGCCACCGCCGTCGACGCACCCGTGCCGACCTCGGCGCCCCCGCAGGGCGCCGCGCCCGCGCCTGCCCGCCGCGGAGGCACGCGATGAAAAAGGACAATCGCCGCAAGAGCGTCGCCTTCAGCGCCAACCCCATTCTCTCCGTGCGCCTGCCGATGTGGCGCTCGAAGCTCGTCGTGTTCCTGCTCTTCATGGCGTTCGTCGCGCTTGCCGCGCGCGCGTTCTGGATTCAGGGCCCGGGCAACGCGTTCTATCAGAAGCAGGGCGAAAGCCGCTACCAGCGCACGATCGAGCTGCCGGCCACGCGCGGCAAGATTCTCGACCGCAACGGCCTCGTGCTCGCCACGAGCCTGCCCGTGCGCGCGATCTGGGCGATTCCCGAAGCCGTGCCCGACGATCTCGGCGCCGACAAGCTCAACCAGCTCGGCGCGCTGCTCGGCATGAACACGAAAGAGCTGCGCGCGAAGCTCTCCGAAGACAAGACCTTCGTCTACGTGAAGCGCCAGGTGCCGCTCGACGTCGCGCAGAAAGTGACGGCGCTCGACATTCCGGGCATTTACCAGCGCAACGAATACAAGCGCTTCTATCCGGAAGGCGACGTCACTGCGCACTTGATCGGCTTCACCAACGTCGAGGACGAGGGCCAGGAAGGCGTCGAGCTGTCGGACCAGAAAGTGCTCGCGGGCGTGCCGGGCATTCGCCACGTCATCAAGGACCGCATGGGCCACATCGTCGAGGACGTCGACGAAACGGTCGTGCCCCACGATGGCAAGGACGTCGAACTGTCGATCGACAGCAAGATTCAGTACATCGCCTATTCGAACCTGAAAGCCGCCGTCGAGAAGTTCAAGGCCAAGGCCGGCGCCGCGATGGTGGTGGACGTGCGCACCGGCGAAGTGCTCGCGCTCGTGAACTATCCGACCTACAACCCGAACGACCGCTCGCACCTCACGGGCGAGCAGCTGCGCAACCGCATTCTCACCGACGTGTTCGAGCCGGGCTCGATCATGAAGCCCTTCACGGTGTCGCTTGCGCTGGATCTGCACCGCGTCTCGCCGAGTACACTGGTGGATACGGGCGCGGGCCACTTCACCCTCGACGGCGCGACCATCACCGACGACGCCGGTTTTGGCGTGCTGACGGTGGGCGGCGTGATCCAGAAGTCGAGCAACATCGGTGCGACCAAGATCGCGATGACGCTGCGCCCCGAAGAAATGTGGGACATGTACACCAGCATCGGTCTCGGTCAGGCGCCGAAGGTCGGGTTCCCCGGCGCGGCGGCGGGCCGTTTGCGTCCGTGGAAAAGCTGGCGCCGCATCGAGCAGGCGACGATGTCCTACGGCTACGGCCTCTCCGTTTCGCTGTTCCAGCTTGCTCGCGCGTACACGGCGATCGCGCACGACGGCCAGATTCTGCCGGTCACGATCTTCCGCCACCCCGGCGACACGCAGCCGGTGCAGGGCACCCAGGTGTTCGCGCCGACCACGGCGCGTGAAGTGCGCACGATGCTGGAGAGCGTGGTGTCGAAGGACGGCACCTCGCCCGACGCCGCCGTGCCCGGCTACCGCGTGGGCGGCAAGTCCGGTACGGCGTACAAGCACGGCCCGCACGGCTACGATCATTCGAAATATCGCGCGTCGTTCGTCGGCATGGCGCCGATGCCGAATCCGCGCATCGTCGTGGCCGTCACGGTCGACGAACCGACGGCCGGCAGCCACTTCGGCGGCGCGGTGTCGGGTCCGGTGTTCTCGGGCATCGTCGGCGATACGCTGCGCTCGCTCAACGTGCCGCCGGACATGCCGGTGAAGCAGCTCGTCGTCGAGGACAACAGCGCCGCCGCCTCGGCCCCGGCCGTCGCGAACGCGCCCGCTACGCCGGTGAAGCGCGTGGCGAACACGACTACCGCGAAAAGCGCCGCCGCCGCGCATCACATGACCATCGCGGACAACGCGAAAAATCGACCCGGAGTCGTCCGATGAGCGCCACGCGCAACCAGCATCCCGCGCACCGGCAGATCGCGGACGCGCTCGCATGGCTGCGAACGCACGTCGCGTCCGCAGCCGGCCTGCACGCCGACACGCGCTCGCTCCAGCCGGGCGACGTGTTTCTCGCCTACGCCGTCGAGGGCGCGGACAACCGCTCGCACATCGCCAATGCGATCGAGCGTGGCGCCGCAGCCGTGCTGTATCAGCCGGAAGGCTATGCGGTCGAACAGCCCGACGCGTCGATTGCGCTCGCAGTGCCGCAGCTCGACGTGCTCGCGGGCGAAATCGCCAGCGGCTGGTATGGCGACCCGAGCGATGCCATGCTCGTGGTCGGCGTGACGGGCACGAACGGCAAGACGTCGTGCAGCCAGTGGATCGCCTCGGCGTTCACGGCCATCGGCCAGAAGTGCGCGATCGTCGGCACGCTGGGCACGGGCTTTCCGGGCCAGCTCGTGCATACGGGTTTCACTACGCCCGACGCGCCGCAGCTGCAGCGCAGCCTCGCGCAATTGCGCGGTGCCGGCGCACAGGCGATTGCGATGGAAGTCTCCTCGCACGCGCTGCATCAGGGCCGCGTGAACGGCACCTCGTTCGACATCGGCGTCTTCACGAATCTCACGCAAGACCATCTCGACTATCACCACACGTTCGAGGCCTACGAGGCCGCCAAGGCGCGTCTGTTTGCATGGCCGGGCCTGCGCGCCGCGATCATCAACGCCGACGACGCAGCGGGGCGCCGCCTGATCGCCGCGACGCGCGGCAAGGCTCGCACGATTGCGTACAGCGTGGCGACGCCCGCCGCCGACGCACCCGTTGCCGACGCGTGGCTGCGCGCGAACGACGTGCGCGCCACTGCCACCGGCACGGCATTCCATCTGGAAACGTCGGACTGGGGCGAGGCGCAAGTCGAGGCGCATGTGCTCGGCCTCTTCAACGTGAGCAATCTGCTCGGCGTGCTCGGCGCGCTGCTTGCGGCGAACGTGCCGCTCGTCGCGGCGCTCAACGAGATCTCGAAGCTGCAGCCGGTGAACGGGCGCATGGAGCGGCTTGGCGGCCGCGCCGATCACGACGAGCCGCTCGTCGTGATCGATTACGCGCATACGCCGGACGCGCTCGAAAAAACGCTCGAAGCGCTGCGCCCGATGGCGGCCGCACGCGGCGGCCAGCTCGTCTGCATGTTCGGCTGCGGCGGCGATCGCGACGCGACCAAGCGCCCGCTCATGGGCGCGATCGCGGAACGCCTCGCCGACCAGGTCGTCGTGACGAGCGATAACCCGCGCAGCGAGACGCCCGCCGCGATCATCGAGCAGATCGCGCAAGGCATGCGCGACGCCGCGAAGGCGCGCCGCATCGAGGACCGCGCGAGCGCAATCCTGCAGGCGGTGCGCGGCGCGGCGCGCGAAGACGTCGTCGTGCTGGCCGGCAAGGGCCACGAGGCGACCCAGGAAATCATGGGCAAGAAGCGCGCGTTCTCCGATCAGGACCACGCGCGGCTTGCACTCGCCGCCCGTGCCACGCACGGGCGCGGAGGTGGTGAATGACGATGCTTTCCCTGCGGGAAGCCGCGGCGCTGATTCCCGGCGCGAGCGTACTCGGCGACGAGAACGCCACGTTCGAGCGCATTTCGACCGACAGCCGCACCACGGGCCCCGGCGATCTGTTCGTCGCGCTCAAGGGCGACCGCTTCGACGCGCACGACTTTCTCGGCGAGGTCGCGAACCGCCACGTGAGCGCGGCGCTCGTTTCGCGCAGCCCCGGCGACTGGCGCATTCCCGCGCTGCGTGTGGACGACACGCGCAAGGCGCTCGGCGCGCTCGCACTCGGCTGGCGCCGCCGCTTCTCGATGCCGCTCGTCGCCGTGACGGGCAGCAACGGCAAAACGACGGTCAAGGAAATGATCGCGTCGATCTTCGCGGCGGCCGTGGGTGAAAATTTGCGCCTCGCGACCACTGGAAACCTCAATAACGACATCGGCGTGCCGTTAACGTTGCTGCGTTTGAACGGCGCTCATCAGCTGGCGGTGGTCGAACTCGGCATGAATCACCCGGACGAGACCGAGTTGCTGGCGAAATTCGCCGAGCCGACGGTCGCGGTGGTGAACAACGCGCAGCGTGAGCATCAGGAATTCATGGCGACGGTGGAAGCCGTCGCGCTCGAGCATGCGAGCGTGATTCACGCGCTCAAGCCCACGGGCGTCGCGGTGTTTCCCGCCGACGACGCCTACGCGAGCATCTGGCGCGTGGCGGCGACGGGTTCGCGCATTCTCGACTTCGCGCTGCATACGGAGACGCGTGCGGTCGAAGCGGCAGTCACCGGCAAGCTCGTCGACAAGCTGGGGGGCAACCGGCTCGCGATCGCGACGCCGGAAGGCCATCTCGAAGTGGAGTTGAAGGTGCTGGGCGCCCACAACGCGCACAACGCGCTCGCGGCCACGGCGGCGGCGATTGCGGCGGGCGTGTCGCTCGATGCGATCGGCCGCGGGCTCGAGGCGTTCGAGCCGGTCAAGGGCCGCTTGCAGGTGAAGCGCGCGGCGCTCGGCGAGCTGACGGGCGCGACGGTGATCGACGACACCTACAACGCGAATCCCGATTCGGTGCGCGCAGCGATCGACGTGCTGGCTTCGCGCACGTCGCCGCGCGTGCTAGTGCTCGGAGACATGGGCGAAGTCGGCGACGACGGTCCCGCGTTTCACCGCGAGGTGGGCGCCTACGCGAAGGAACGCGGCATCGACGCGCTCTACACGCTCGGCGACGCAGCGCGTGACAGCGCGGCGGCGTTCGGCGCGCAGGCGCTGCATGCCGCCGACGTGGGCGAACTCGTACGCGCGCTGGCTGGTGCCGGTTACGGCGCCGGCGCAACGATTCTCGTGAAAGGCTCGCGCTTCATGCAGATGGAGCGCGTAGTAGCGGCACTCACGAATCCGCAAAACCCTGCGCCGGACGCGAAGTCCGGTGCGCACTGAAATTCGAAGGAATACAAGGCATGCTACTGGCGCTGGCGCAATGGCTGCAGAATGACGCAAGCTTCTTGCGCGTGTTCAGTTATCTGACGTTCCGTGCGGTGATGGCCACCATCACCGCGATGGCGATCGGGCTTTTCCTCGGCCCGTGGGTGATCCGCAAGCTCACCGCGATGAAGGTCGGCCAGGCCGTGCGTACGGACGGCCCGCAGACTCACCTCGTGAAGTCCGGCACGCCCACCATGGGCGGCGTGCTCATTCTGCTGGGCATCGCGGTTTCCACCTTGCTGTGGGGCGACCTCACGAACCGCTTCATCTGGATCGTGATGCTCGTCACGTTCGGCTTTGGCGCGATCGGCTGGGTCGACGACTATCGCAAGGTCGTCTACAAGGACCCGCGCGGCATGTCTTCGCGCGAGAAGTACTTCTGGCAGTCGGTGATTGGTCTGTTCGCGGCGGTGTACCTCGCATTCAGCGTCTCCGAGGCGAGCAACGTGCGCGTGTTCGATCTCTTCATGGCGTGGGTGCGCAGCGGCCTGTCGATGGGCCTGCCCGCGCGCGCCGACTTGCTGCTGCCGTTCCTCAAGTCGATCAGCTATCCGCTCGGCGTGTGGGGCTTCATCGCGCTCACGTATTTCGTGATCGTCGGCGCGAGCAACGCAGTGAACCTCACCGATGGCCTCGACGGTCTCGTGATCATGCCGGTCGTGCTGGTTGGCGCGTCGCTCGGCGTGTTCGCCTATGTGATGGGCAGCTCGGTCTACTCGAAGTATCTGCTTTTTCCGCATATTGCCGGCGCCGGCGAACTGCTCATCTTCTGTTCGGCGATGGGCGGGGCAGGGCTCGCGTTCCTCTGGTTCAACACGTATCCGGCCCAGGTGTTCATGGGCGACGTGGGCGCGCTCGCGCTCGGCGGTGCGCTGGGAACCATCGCGGTGATCGTGCGTCAGGAAATCGTGCTCTTCATCATGGGCGGCATTTTCGTGGCGGAGACGCTCTCCGTGATGCTGCAGGTCACCTGGTTCAAGTACACGAAAAAGCGTTACGGCGAAGGGCGCCGCATCTTCAAGATGGCGCCGCTGCATCACCATTTCGAACTGTCCGGCTGGAAGGAAACGCAGGTTGTCGTGCGTTTCTGGGTCATCACGCTGATGCTGTGTCTGATTGGTCTATCCACGCTCAAGCTGCGTTGAGCCTTTAAGTAAGCAAGGGAAGCAAGCGATGTTCGGCGAGAAGTTTCGGGATCGGCAAAAGCCGATGGTGCTCGTGCTGGGACTCGGGGAATCGGGTCTCGCGATGGCGCGTTGGTGCGCGCGGCAGGGTTGCCGCCTGCGCATTGCCGACACGCGCGAAGCGCCGCCCAATCTTCCCGAACTCGCCGCGCGCGGCATCGACGCCGATTTCGTCGGCGGTCCGTTCACGACGGCGCTGCTCGACGGCGTGGAACTCGTCGCGATCAGCCCGGGCCTCTCGCCGCTCGCCGAAGATCTCGTGCCGCTGATCGCGGCGGCGCGCGAGCGCGGCATCGAAGTGTGGGGCGAGCTCGAACTCTTCGCGCAGGCGCTGCGCCGTCTCGGCGAGAGCGGCTACGCGCCGAAGGTGCTCGCCATCACCGGCACGAACGGCAAGACCACCACGACGAGCTTGACCGGCATGCTCTGCGAGCGCGCGGGCAAGCGCGTGGCGGTGGCGGGCAACATAAGCCCGGCCATGCTCGACAAGCTCGCCGAAGCCATCGACAACACCGCGCTGCCCGACGTCTGGGTGCTCGAACTGTCGAGCTTCCAGCTCGAGACGGCGCAGACGTTCGAGCCGGACGCCGCGGCGGTCCTCAACATCACGCAGGACCATCTCGACTGGCACGGCGGCCTCGACGCCTACGCGGCCGCGAAGGGCCGTATCTTCGGGCCGCGCACGACGCGCGTGCTCAACCGCGACGACGCGCGCGTCATGTCGCTCGCGAGCGTGAAGGCGAGCGGCGACGCGAAGATCGTGACCTTCGGCCTGAACGAGCCGGAGAACGACGGCGACCTGGGTCTGTTGCGCGAGAACGGCATGCAGTGGCTCGTGCAGGCGCACGATCTCGACGCGGCCGACGTGCCCGTGTCCCCGCGTCGCCGCAAGCAGCAGGAAGCGGCGCCCGTGAACCTCGGCATGAAGCGCCTGATGCCCGCCGACGCCCTGCGCATTCGCGGTCTGCACAATGCGGCCAACGCGCTCGCGGCGTTCGCGCTCACGCGCGCGATCGATCTCGCGCCCGCGCCGCTTTTGCACGGCCTGCGCGAGTATCGCGGCGAGCCGCATCGCGTGGAGCTGATCGCCTCGATCGAGGGCATCGACTACGTGGACGACAGCAAGGGCACGAACGTCGGCGCGACGGTGGCGGCGCTCGACGGCCTCGCGCAGCGCACGGTGCTGATCGCCGGCGGCGACGGCAAGGGCCAGGACTTCGATCCGCTCGCCGCGCCGGTTGCGCGCTGGTGCCGCGCCGTGATGCTGATCGGCCGCGATGCGTCGAAGATCCGCGCGGCGCTCGAAGAAACCGGCATCGCGATGAGCGAGCACGCGACGCTCGAAGAAGCCACGCGCGCGGCGACCGCGCTCGCGCAACCCGGCGACGTCGTGCTGCTTTCGCCCGCTTGCGCGAGCCTCGACATGTTCCGCAACTACGCCCATCGCGCGGCCGTGTTCCACGACACCGTAGAAGAAATCGCCGCAGAACGGGGGACGATGATATGAGCTGGTCCGAGCGATTCGGTGCGCGCCTCTCGCGCGAAGACGGTCAGGCCGGCGGTTCGTCGGGCGGCGGCGCGCGCTCGGGCGGTCTCGCGAGCGTCGTCAACGGCGTGCGTCCCGGCCGCTCGCGCATGCTCGACTACGACCACTCGCTGCTGTGGGCCGTGATCGCGCTGCTTGGGCTTGGCGTGGTGATGGTCTACTCGGCCTCGATCGCCATGCCCGATTCGCCCAAGTACGCCTCGTACCGCGACTGGGCGTTTCTCGCGCGCCACATCGTTTCGCTCGTGATCGCCACGATCGCGGCGCTCGTCGCGTTCCGCATTCCCGTTTCCACGTGGGAGCGTTACGCGCCCAAGCTCTTTCTCATCTCGCTCGCCATGCTGGTGGTCGTGCTGATTCCGCACATCGGCAAGGGCGTGAACGGCGCGCGGCGCTGGATTCCGCTCGGCGTGACGAACATGCAGCCGTCGGAAATCATGAAGCTCGCCGTGACGATCTACGCGGCGAACTACACGGTGCGCAAACAGGAATACATGCACAGCTTCGCGAAAGGCTTCCTGCCGATGGCATTCGCCGTGGGCGTGGTCGGCGCGCTGCTGCTGCTCGAGCCCGACATGGGCGCATTCATGGTGATCGCCGCGATCGCCATGGGCGTGCTGTTCCTCGGGGGCGTGAACGGCAAGCTGTTCGGCGGCCTCGTGGCCACGGCCGTAGGCACCTTCACGCTGCTCGTGTGGGCGTCGCCGTGGCGCCGCGAGCGGATCTTCGCGTACCTCGATCCGTGGGACGACCGCTACGCGCAGGGCAAGGCGTACCAGCTCACGCACTCGCTCATCGCGTTCGGTCGCGGCGAGTGGTTCGGCGTGGGGCTTGGCGGCAGCGTCGAGAAGCTCAACTATCTGCCGGAAGCACACACCGACTTCATTCTCGCCGTGATCGGCGAGGAACTCGGTTTCGTCGGCGTGCTGATCGTGATCCTGCTGTTCTACTGGATCGTGCGCCGCTCGTTCGAGATCGGCCGTCAGGCGCTCGCGCTCGACCGCACGTTCGCGGGCCTCGTCGCCAAGGGTCTTGGCGTGTGGTTCGGCGCGCAGGCCTTCATCAACATGGGCGTGAACCTGGGTCTGCTGCCGACCAAGGGTCTCACGCTGCCGCTCGTGAGCTATGGCGGCTCGGGCATCCTGCTCAACTGCGTCGCCGTGGCGTTGCTGCTGCGCGTGGATTACGAAAACCGGGTCCTGATGCGCGGAGGCAAGGTATGACCGCAGCGACGCGCACGCTCATGGTGATGGCCGGCGGCACCGGGGGACACGTGTTCCCGGGGCTCGCCGTCGCGCATCGCATGGAGCAGTGGGGCTGGCGCGTGGTGTGGCTCGGCAATCCCGCAGGCATGGAAGCGACGCTCGTGCCCAAGCACGGCATCACGATGGAATACGTGCGCTTTGGCGGCGTGCGCGGCAAGGGCATCAAGACCAAGCTGATGCTGCCGCTGAACCTGCTGCGCGCCTGCACGCAGAGCCTCGCGGCGCTGCGCCGCGTGAAGCCCGACGTCGTGCTCGGCATGGGCGGCTACATCACGTTCCCGGCGGGCGTGATGAGCGCGCTGTCGGGCCGACCGCTCGTGCTGCATGAACAGAATTCGATCGCCGGTCTCGCGAACAAGGTGCTCGCGAAGCTGGCCAGGCGCGTGCTCGTGGCGTTTCCGGGCGCCTTGCCGAACGCCGAGTGGACCGGCAACCCGATCCGCGAGGCGCTCGAACACGTCGACGCACCGGCGGCGCGCTACGCCGCGCGCAGCGGTCCGCTGCGCGTGCTCGTGGTGGGCGGCAGCCTCGGCGCCACGGCGCTCAACGAAGTGGTGCCGCGCGCGCTGTCGCTGCTTGCGCCCGAAGAGCGTCCGCACATCGTGCATCAGGCGGGCGCGAAGCACATCGACGCCTTGCGTCAAAACTATCTCGACGCCGGACTCGAACTGAACGACACGGTGCAGCTCGTGCCGTTCATCGACGACATGGCGAGCGCCTACCGGAACGCGGATCTCGTGGTCTGCCGTTCGGGCGCAATGACGGTGGCGGAGATCGCGGCCGTGGGCGTGGCGGCATGCTTCGTGCCGTTCCCCTACGCCGTGGACGACCACCAGACCACCAACGCCGCGTTCCTTGCCGACAAGGACGCAGCGCTCGTGGTGCAGCAACGCGACCTGACGGCGGAAGGACTCGCCGACTGGTTGCGGCATCAGACCAGAACATCGCTGGCGGAAATGGCCGGGCGCGCTCGCGCGCTCGCGAAACCCGACGCCGCCGATCAGGTCGCGCGCATCTGCGCGGCCGTGGCGGGCGTAGTAGCGGGAGGAAAGCAATGAAACACATCGTCAAACATATCCATTTCGTCGGCATCGGCGGCGCGGGCATGAGCGGCATCGCCGAAGTGCTCGTCAATCTCGGCTATCAGGTAAGCGGCTCGGACCTCGCGAAGAACGCGGTCACCGATCGACTCGCCGCGCTCGGCGCGCGCATCGCGATCGGCCATGCCGAAGAGAACATCGAAGGCGCGAATGCCGTGGTCGTTTCGACCGCGGTGCGCAGCGACAACCCCGAAGTGCTCGCGGCACGCCATCGCCGCATTCCCATCGTGCCGCGCGCCGTGATGCTCGCGGAACTGATGCGTCTGAAGCAGGGCATCGCGATCGCAGGCACGCACGGCAAGACCACCACGACCTCGCTCGTCGCGAGCGTGCTGGCCGCGGGCGGACTCGATCCGACCTTCGTGATCGGCGGGCGGCTGATCAGTGCGGGCGCGAACGCGCGCCTCGGCACGGGCGACTTCATCGTCGCGGAAGCCGACGAATCCGACGCATCGTTCCTGAACCTCTTCCCGGTGATCGAAGTCATTACGAACATCGACGCCGATCACATGGACACCTACGGGCACGACTTCGCGCGCCTGAAGCAGGCGTTCATCGAGTTCACGCATCGCCTGCCGTTCTATGGCATCGCAGTGTTGTGCGTGGACGACCCGAACGTGAAGGAGATTCTGCCGTTCGTCTCGAAGCCGATCATCCGATACGGCTTCGCGTCCGACGCGCAGGTGCGCGCGGTCAACGTGGTCGCACGCGAAGGCAAGATGTACTTCACGGTGATGCGCGAAGACGCGCCGTCGCTCGACATCGTGCTGAATCTGCCGGGCACGCACAACGTGCAGAACGCGCTCGCCGCGATTGCGATCGCGACCGAACTCGAAGTGAAGGACGCCGATATTCAACGCGCGCTCGCGGAATTCAACGGCGTGGGCCGTCGTTTTCAGCGCTATGGCGAAATTCCCGTCAACGGCGGCGGCGCCTGGACGTTGATCGACGACTATGGCCATCACCCGGTGGAAATGGCCGCGACGATCGCAGCGGCGCGCGGCGCGTTTCCCGAGCGCCGTCTCGTGCTGGCGTTCCAGCCGCACCGCTACACGCGGACGCGCGACTGTTTCGAAGACTTCGTGCGCGTGCTGTCGACCGTCGACGCGCTCGTGCTGACCGATGTCTATGCGGCCGGCGAAGCGCCGATCGTCGCAGCGGACGGCCGTGCGCTCGCACGCGCGATTCGCGTGGCGGGCAAGGTCGAGCCGGTGTTCGTCGAGACCGTGGATGAAGTGCCGGAGGCGCTAGCTGCTGTCGTGCGCGACGGCGATGTGGTGATTACGATGGGTGCGGGTTCGATCGGCGGTGTGCCGGGTCGAATCGCCCAACAGGAACAGAAGGCGTGAGTGACATGAGCAGTATCGATCCGAAACAATTTGGCAAGGTCGCGGTGCTGTACGGCGGCGTGTCGGCGGAGCGCGAGGTGTCGCTCAAGTCGGGCACGCTGGTGCTGCAGGCGTTGCAGAGCGCCGGCATCGACGCGCATCCGTTCGACCCGTCCGAGCGCCCGCTTTCGGCGCTCAAGGATGAAGGTTTCGTGCGCGCGTTCAACGCGCTGCATGGCGGCTATGGCGAGAACGGCCAGATCCAGGGCGCGCTCGACTTCTACGGCATTCGCTATACGGGCACGGGCGTGCTCGGCTCCGCGCTCGGGCTCGACAAGTTCCGCAGCAAGCTCGTGTGGCAGCAGCTCGGCATTCCCACGCCGCCGTTCGAGGCGGTGCTGCGCGGCGACGACTACGCGGCGCGCGCGCCGCAGATCGTCGCGAAGCTCGGCCTGCCGCTCTTCGTGAAGCCCGCGAGCGAAGGCTCGAGCGTGGCCGTGATCAAGGTGAAGGCGGAAAGCGAACTCGTGCCGGCGCTCGAAGAAGCCGCGAAGTTCGACAAGATCGTGCTGGTGGAAAAGAGCATCGAAGGCGGCGGCGAGTACACCGCGTGCATCGCCGGCGACCTCGATCTGCCGATCATCAAGATCGTGCCGGCGGGTGAGTTCTACGACTACGACGCGAAGTACATCCTCGACACGACGCAGTATCTGATTCCGTGCGGCGTCGCGCCGGAGAAAGAAGCGGAACTGAAGAAGCTCGCGCGCCGCGCGTTCGACGTGCTCGGCTGCACCGACTGGGGCCGCGCCGATTTCATGATGGACGGCGCAGGCAACGCGTACTTCCTCGAAGTGAACACGGCGCCGGGCATGACCGATCACTCGCTGCCGCCGAAGGCCGCGCGCTCGGTAGGCATCGAGTATCGCGATCTGGTGGTGCGCGTGCTGGCACAAACGCTAAAAGATTGAACCCCTGATTAATCTCTGACCGACGAATTGCCGAACCAGTAGTGAACCGACAATCTCGAAATGTGGAATAACGTACGCCAGCTCAACCTTGCCGCCAACGCGTTGCACGCGCTGCTCGCGCTCGCGTTGCTGGCGGCCGGCTGCTACTGGCTCGTGCAGCGCCCGAACTTCGCGCTGCGAGAGATCCGCATCGAGGGCGACACCGAGCACATCAACTCGCCCACCGTGCGAGCGAGCGTGGTCGGCCGGCTGAAGGGCAACTTCTTCACGGTCGATCTCGATACGGCGCGCGCTGCGTTCGAGCAGATGCCGTGGGTGCGTCACGCGAGCGTGCGCCGTGTGTGGCCCAACGCACTGGCTGTCACGCTCGAAGAGTACAAACCGCTGGGCACGTGGGGCAGCGATCAGCTCGTGAGCACGGATGGCGAGCTGTTCACGGCGAACCAGGGCGAACTCGACGAAGAGTTGCCCGCGTTCGACGGCCCCGACGGCACGGCGCCCGAAGTCGTCGCGCGCTACCGCGACCTGGAGAAGTGGTTCGCGCCGCTCGGGCTCTTGCCCGACGAAGTGACGCTCTCGCCGCGTTACGCGTGGACGGTGAAGCTCTCGAACGGCATGCAGGTGGAGCTGGGCCGCGAGCGCAACGCCGACACACTGAGTGAGCGTTCTCACCGCCTCATCGCGGCATGGTCGGCGGTAACGCAACGTTGGGGCAAAGAGATCGAATACGCGGACTTGCGTTATCCAAACGGGTTTGCGATAAGGGCGGCCGGCATGCGCTTCATCAGTGACACGCCCGCTCCGGGCAAGAAGTAACAGGACATCACACGCAACGAGCACGATATGAGTAAAGACTATAAGGATCTGCTGGTCAGCCTCGACATCGGGACGTCGAAGGTGGTGGCCGTCGTCGCCGAATTGAAGGGCGAAGGCCACTACGAAGTGATCGGTCTCGGCCAGAGCGAATCGAAAGGTCTCAAGAAAGGCGTGGTGGTGAACATCGAGGCCACAGTGCAGTCTATCCAGAGAGCGCTCGAAGAAGCGGAACTCATGGCCGACTGCAAGATCACTAACGTATTCACCGGCATTGCGGGCAGCCATATTCGCAGCTTCAACTCGAGCGGCATGGTCGCCATCAAGGAGAAGGAAGTCACGCAGGCAGACGTCGCGCGCGTGATCGAAACGGCGAAGGCGATCAACATCCCGACCGATCAGCAGGTGCTGCATATCCTCACGCAGGAATTCATCATCGACGGCCAGGAAGATGTGCGCGAGCCGATCGGCATGAGCGGCATCCGTCTGGAAGTGAAGGTGCATATCGTGACGGGCGCGGTGAGCGCGGCGCAGAACATCGTGAAGTGCGTGCGCCGCTGCGGCCTCGAAGTGAACGACCTCATCCTGCAGCCGCTCGCCTCGTCGCTGGCGGTGCTGACCGAGGACGAGAAGGAACTGGGCGTGGTGCTCGTCGATGTCGGCGGCGGCACGACCGACATCGCGATCTTCAGCGAAGGCGCGATTCGCCATACCGCGGTGATTCCGATCGCGGGCGACCAGGTGACGAGCGACATCGCCATGGCGCTGCGCACGCCCACGCCCGACGCGGAAGACATCAAGGTGAGCTACGGCATCGCGAAGCAGGCGCTCGCCGATCCGGACGAGATGATCGAAGTGCCGGGGCTGGGCGAACGCGGTCCGCGCACGCTGTCGCGCCAGGCGCTCGCCGCCGTGATCGAGCCGCGCGTGGAAGAGCTTTTCTCGCTCGTGCAGCAGGTGGTGCGCGAGTCGGGCTACGAAGAATTGCTGAGCTCGGGCGTCGTGCTCACGGGCGGCGCCGCGATGATGCCGGGCATGGTGGAGCTGGGCGAGGACATTTTCCTGAAGCCGGTGCGCATCGGCGTGCCGGAATACGCGGGCGGTCTGGCCGACGTGGTGCGCAATCCGCGCTACTCGACGGCCATGGGCCTGCTCGTCGAAGGCCGCTCGCAGCGCATGCGCGGGCGCAAGGTTGCAGTGCAGTCGGGGTCGATGGGCCAGGTCTTTTCACGCATGAAGGACTGGTTCCTCGGCAACTTCTAACGACAGAAGTCGCAGGACAGAAGGCGAAGTACAAGCTTCGAAAATCGCGCTGGTGACGGCGGCTAGCGCGCAGTGGAAGGTTGCCCGATCTTCCACTGGATAACGGCCGAGGAGCGGAATCTTTTTCTTGACGGAGGCAACATGGAATTCCAGATGCTGGAAACCGAAACCAACGGCACCATCATCAAGGTGGTAGGCGTTGGTGGTGCGGGCGGCAATGCCGTGCAGCACATGATCAACCGCGGCGTGCAAGGCGTCGACTTCATCGTGATGAACACGGACGCACAGGCGCTCTCGCGCTCGCGTGCATCGGCCGTGATTCAGCTCGGCAACACGGGCCTCGGCGCCGGTGCGAAGCCGGAGATGGGCCGCGCGGCAGCAGAAGAAGCCCGTGAGCGCATCGCCGACGCGCTGCGCGGCGCGCACATGGTGTTCATCACCGCCGGCATGGGCGGCGGCACCGGCACGGGCGCAGCCCCGGTCGTCGCGCAGATCGCCAAGGAGATGGGCATTCTCACCGTTGGCGTGGTGAGCAAGCCGTTCGAGTTCGAAGGCGGCAAGCGTATGCGCGTGGCGGAAGCCGGCTCGCAGCAACTGGAGGATCACGTCGACTCGCTGATCGTCGTCCTGAACGACAAGCTGTTCGACGTGATGGGCGATGACGCCGAGATGGACAAGTGCTTCCAGTGCGCGGACGACGTTCTGAACAACGCAGTTGCCGGCATTGCCGAAATCATCAACGTCGACGGCCTCGTGAACGTCGACTTCGAAGACGTGAAGACGGTGATGGGCGAGCAGGGCAAGGCGATGATGGGCACGGCGACGGTTGCCGGCGTCGATCGCGCGCGCCTCGCGGCGGAACAGGCCGTGGCGAGCCCGCTGCTCGAAGGCGTCGATCTGTCGGGTGCGCGCGGCGTGCTGGTCAACATCACGTCGAGCCGTTCGCTGCGTCTGTCGGAAACGCGCGAAGTGATGAACACCATCAAGAGCTATGCTGCAGAAGACGCGACGGTGATCTTCGGTGCGGTGTACGACGACGCGATGGGCGACGCGCTGCGCGTGACGGTGGTGGCAACGGGCCTCGGCCGCGCTGCGAAGAAGCAGCAAGCCGCGCCGATGCAACTGCTGCGCACGGGCACGGACAACCAGCCGATCCCGGCTCCGGCGGGTTCGTACGCACCGCAGCACAGCGGCCACGGCAACACGGCCGACTACGGCGCGCTCGACACGCCGGCAGTGTGGCGCACGTCGCGCGACACCGCGGCTTCGCACGTGCAGGCGCTGCAGGAAAAGGGCGTCGACACGTACGATATCCCGGCGTTCCTGCGCAAGCAGGCGGACTGACACGCGAGCCGATCTGACTGCGGCAGGGCACGCGTTGCCCTCGCCCGCAGACAGACAGCGCGCTGCGTAGCAATGAAGGCGAGCAAGGCCAGCAAGGCCGCATCCGCGAGGATGCGCGGCAGGGACGGTTGCCCGCCACGCGTTGAGCGTGGGGGACAGGCGCGGTGTCGCCAGGCGTTCCTGTGTAACCTTGGAGTACATCGTTGCCCAACATTGCACGACGCCAGCGCGACACGCTTGCGCATCGTTGCGAAGGACGAGTCATGATCAAACAGGGTGAAACGCTGCCCGAAGCGACCCTCTTCGAGTTCGTCGAAGACGCGCGCGAGGGTTGCACGCTGGGGCCGAACAGCTTCGACGTGCAAAAGGAAGCGGCGGGCAAGCGCGTGGTGATCTTCGGATTGCCGGGCGCGTTCACGCCCACGTGCTCCGCGAAGCACGTGCCGGGTTACGTCGAGCACTATGACGCGCTGCGCGCGGCCGGTGTCGACGAGGTCTGGTGCGTGTCCGTCAACGACGCGTTCGTCATGGGCGCGTGGGGACGCGATCAGCGTACCTCGGGCAAGGTACGCATGATGGCCGACGGCAGCGCAGCGTTGACTCGTGCACTCGGACTGGAGCAGGATTTGTCGGCGCGTGGCATGGGAATCCGCTCCCAGCGCTATGCGATGGTGGTCGACGACGGCGTGGTCAAGACGCTGCACGTCGAAGCACCCGGCAAGTTCGATGTGAGCGATGCTGCGAGCATACTTGCCACGTTGACCCGCGCATGAGCGCGTTCGCGGGCGCGGCGTTGCCCTGAAGCAACGTGCACCTGCGGCGCAAATGTGACAGGCGATTACGTGAGCCCAGCGGGCCGATTACCCCGGGAACGCCTCCGTTCCGGGCATCGGCCCGCGCTCCATCCCCATTGGGTAACACGGGGAAACAGTTTGTCACGCCGGTGAAAACGACGGACTCGGCGCAACTGGAGTATAATTCGTGCTATGAATTAAAAAGTCCCGATTGGGATTTTCAATGAGCAAGAAGACCATGTTGAAGCAGCGAACCATCAAATCAATCGTGAAGACAGTCGGCATCGGCCTGCATTCGGGGCGCAAGGTCGACCTGACGCTCCGTCCGGCGGCGCCGAACACGGGCATCGTGTTTTCGCGCGTGGATTTGCCGACGCCGGTGGACATCCCCGCATCGGCGATGGCGATTGGCGACACCCGCCTGGCCTCGGTGCTGCAGAAAGACGGCGCACGTGTCTCGACGATCGAGCACCTCATGTCCGCCTGCGCAGGCCTTGGCATCGACAACCTCTACGTGGATGTGACCGCCGAGGAAATTCCGATCATGGACGGCAGCGCGGCTTCGTTCGTGTTTCTGATCCAGTCGGCGGGTATCGAGGAGCAGAACGCTCCGAAGAAGTTCATCAAGGTCAAGAAGCCCGTGGAGATCCGCGACGGCGACAAGTTCGCACGCCTCGACCCTTACTTCGGCTTCAAGCTCAAGTTCACGATCGACTTCCGCCACCCGGCTGTCGACAAGACGGGCCAGGCGCTCGAAGTGGACTTCGCGAATACCTCGTACGTGCGCGAAATCGCGCGCGCCCGCACGTTCGGCTTCGCGCACGAAGTCGAGATGATGCGCGAGCTGGGCCTCGCGCGCGGCGGCAGCATGGACAACGCCATCGTGCTGGACGAGTACCGCATTCTGAACAACGATGGCCTGCGCTACGACGACGAGTTCGTGAAGCACAAGATGCTCGACGCGATCGGCGACCTGTACGTGGTCGGCCATCCGCTGCTGGCGGCGTACGACGCGTACAAGTCGGGCCACGGCCTGAACAACGCACTGCTGCGCGAGCTGCTCGCGAATGAGGACGCCTACGAGATCGTCACGTTCGACGATCCGCAGAAGGCGCCGCGCGGCTTCGGCTACGAGGCACAGACCGCATTCGCCTGAGTTTCGGGCGCGATCTGGCAGTAAAAAGGGCAGCTATATGCTGCCCTTTTTTTTGCGCGGCTTCGAGAAATTTCGGCGCCGCAGATCAGCGCTTTTTGGTGTGGCGCGCCGCCATCTTCGCGAGGGCTGCCTGCAGCGGCGAGGCCTCGAGCGTCTCGCTCAGCGCCTGGAGCGCTGCCGCGCCGGCCGGCGTCATGCGCGCCTGCTTGGGCGGCGTGGGATCTTTTACGGCTTGCGGACGCACGCGGATGCGCACACTGTTCAACGCCCAGCCGCGCGCCTGCAGGTCGGCCACGAGCCGCGGCTCCAGATGCCGCAACCGCGCGGCTAGCGCATTGTGCGCGGTGAAAAGGGCCAGCGTGCCGTCCTTGATGAAGCCGGGCTCGACGCTCGCCGCGAGATAGTCGGGCAGCAGCGCGTTCAGGTCGCGTTGGATCGCCGCGATCTGCTCGACGCCGGCGCGCAGCGGCGCGAACGCGTCCGTGCGGCTCAGCACTTCAGCGAGCGGCTGGGGGGCGCGTGGTCCCCTGGACCTTGAAAACGGCGAGAAACGGCTCATGTGGCGTAAGGATGGGCGAGCGCGCGGGCGGGACTCTGATGCCGTCATTGTAGCCTGCGCACCGCTCATCCAAGCGCCTTCAGGCCATTCGGCCAGGGCCGCATCGCGGCCCTTCGCCGCACGGCGGGAAGGCCGTCCGTGCGGGCACCGCGCGCCAGAGCCGTCTTCGCGCTGACACAGGCGGGTGAGAGGGCGCGTGCTAAAATGTCCGATTCGAATCCACCATTTTTGGGCTAAAGCCGCCGAGGTCCCTCCGGTCCGGATGCGTAGTGCACACATGCACAACCCGCTGAACCCGCCCTCAGGAATCACGGCCGAAGCCGCGACGCAGACACCGATCCGATGACCACCGGTTTCTTACAGAAAATCTTTGGCAGCCGCAATCAGCGCCTGATCAAGCAATATCAGAAGACGGTCGCGGCGATCAACGCGCTCGAACCGAAGATCGAGCAGTACACCGACGAGCAACTGCGCGCGAAGACGGTCGAGTTCCGCGAGCGCGTGGCCAATGGCACCTCGCTCGACGAACTGCTGCCCGAGGCGTTCGCCGTTTGCCGCGAGGCGAGCAAGCGCGTGCTGAAAATGCGCCACTTCGACGTGCAGCTGATCGGCGGCATGGTGCTGCATTACGGCAAGATCGCTGAAATGCGCACCGGCGAAGGCAAGACGCTCGTCGCCACGCTGCCCGTCTACCTGAATGCGCTGTCGGGCCGCGGTGTCCACGTCGTGACGGTGAACGACTACCTCGCGCAGCGCGACGCCGAATGGATGGCGCGCCTCTACAACTTCCTCGGTCTGTCCGTCGGCATCAACCTGTCGCAGATGGACCACGCGACGAAGCAGGAAGCGTACGCCGCGGACATCACCTACGGTACGAACAACGAGTTCGGCTTCGACTACCTGCGCGACAACATGGTCTACGAGACCGAGGCGCGCGTGCAGCGTGCGCTGAACTTCGCCGTGGTCGACGAGGTGGACTCGATCCTGATCGACGAAGCGCGTACGCCGCTCATCATCTCGGGCCAGGCCGAAGACCACACCGAACTCTACGTGCGCATGAACGCGCTGCCGCCGCTGCTCGAGCAGCAGATCGGCGAAGAGAAAGCCGACGGCACGGGCGTGGAAAAGCCGGGCGACTACACGCTCGACGAGAAGGCGCGCCAGGTGTTCCTCACCGAGTCGGGCCACGAGAAAGCCGAGCGCATGCTCTCCGAGTGGGGCCTGATCGGCCAGGGCGAAAGCCTCTATGCGCCGCAGAACATCACGCTGATGCACCACGTGTACGCCGCGCTGCGCGCCCACACGCTGTTCCACAAGGACCAGCACTACGTGGTGCAGAACGGCGAAGTCATCATCGTCGACGAATTCACCGGCCGTCTGATGGCCGGCCGCCGCTGGTCGGACGGCCTGCACCAGGCCGTGGAAGCGAAGGAACACGTGAAGATCCAGAGCGAGAACCAGACGCTCGCTTCGATCACGTTCCAGAACTACTTCCGCATGTACGCGAAGCTCTCGGGCATGACGGGTACGGCCGACACCGAAGCGTACGAATTCAACGAGATCTACGGCCTCGAAACTGTCGTGGTTCCGACGAACCGCACACCCAAGCGGATCGACAAGCAGGATCAGATCTACAAGACGGCGAACGAACGCTACGACGCCGTGATCCGCGATATCCGCGAATGCTACGAGCGTGGTCAGCCGGTGCTGGTCGGCACGACGTCGATCGAAAACTCGGAGCTGCTTTCGAACCTGCTCACGAAGGCCGGTCTGCCGCACGAAGTGCTCAACGCGAAGCAGCACGCGCGTGAAGCCGCGATCGTCGCTGAAGCGGGCCGTCCGCAGCGCGTCACCATCGCCACCAACATGGCGGGCCGCGGTACCGACATCGTGCTGGGCGGCAATGCGGAGAAGCAGGCAGCGTTTATCGAAGCCGACGAAGCGATTCCCGCCGACGAAAAGGCGCGCCGCATCCAGCAACTGCACGACGAGTGGCAAACGCTGCACGATCAGGTGAAGGCCGCGGGCGGTCTGCACATCATCGGCACCGAGCGTCACGAGTCGCGCCGGATCGACAACCAGCTGCGCGGCCGTGCGGGCCGTCAGGGCGACCCGGGCTCGTCGCGTTTCTATCTCTCGCTCGAAGACCCGCTGCTGCGCATTTTCGCGGGCGACCGCGTGCGCGCGATCATGGATCGCCTGAAGATGCCGGAAGGCGAGGCGATCGAGGCGGGCATCGTCACGCGTTCGATCGAGTCGGCGCAGCGCAAGGTCGAAGCGCGCAACTTCGACATCCGCAAGCAGCTGCTCGAATACGACGACGTCTCGAACGATCAGCGCAAGGTGATCTACCAGCAGCGCAACGAACTGCTCGAAGCGCATGACATCACCGAAACGATCGGCGCGATGCGTCATGGCGTGATCACCGACATCGTGCGCCAGTTCGTGGCGCACGGCAGCATCGAAGAGCAGTGGGACGTGCCCGAGCTCGAAGAAGTGCTGCGCAACGAGTGGCAGCTCGACCTCGCGATCCAGGAGATGATCAACGAGTCGTCGTCGATCGACGCCGATGAAATTCTCGAAGCCGTGCTGGCCGCCGCCGACGAAGCGTACGAGCAGAAGGTCGCGCTGGTGGGCCGCGAATCGTTCAGCGCATTCGAGCGCTCGGTCATGCTGCAAACGCTCGATCGCAGCTGGCGCGAACACCTCGCGGCGCTCGACCACCTGCGTCAGGGCATCCATCTGCGCGGTTATGCGCAGAAGAACCCGAAGCAGGAGTACAAGCGCGAGGCGTTCGAACTGTTCGCCGCGATGCTCGAAGCCGTGAAGCTCGAAGTCACGCGTATCGTGATGAACGTGCAGATCCAGTCGCCGGAGCAGCTCGAACAGGCGGCCGAGCAGATGGAAGAGCAAGGTCATCACGTCGAGAACGTCGAGTTCCGCCATGCCGAATTCGCCGAAGCCGACGCGGCGCCGGCACCCGCGGCTGCCGCACCGGTGGCCGCCGACGCCGCCGCCGCGATGGTGGGCGCGGCCATGAGCCATACGCCGCCGGTGGGCAGCGAGATGCCGAAGGTGGGCCGCAACGATCCGTGCCCGTGCGGCAGCGGCAAGAAGTACAAGCAGTGTCACGGCAAGATCGCGTGACGCAGGCTTGAACGTAGATTCCGGTGGCCCGCTTTCCCTGGCGGGCCTTGCGTTTTGAATCCCGATGCCGGCCAGGCTCCAGCGCCCTGGCCGGCATTGCCTTTTCGACAGGTCGCCACCATGGCTGTCAATTTCCCCTCGATTGATCCCGCACAACTTCATCCGGTCGCCGGCGTGACGCTCGGCTGGGCGGAAGCCAACATTCGCAAGCCTAATCGCAAGGACGTCCTGGTGATTTCCGTCGACGAAGGCGCGAGCGTGGCCGGCGTGTTCACGCTGAACCGCTTCTGTGCCGCGCCGGTGACGGTGTGCCGCGAACATCTCGCGAAGGTGCGCGCCGGCGGCAAGGGCATTCGCGCGCTGGTGGTGAACACCGGCAACGCGAACGCGGGCACCGGCGAGCCGGGCATGAAGCACGCCCGCGAGACCTGCGATGAACTCGCGCGTCTTGCCGGCCTCGAGTCCTCGCAGGTGCTGCCGTTCTCGACCGGCGTGATCCTCGAGCCGCTGCCCATCGACCGTTTGAAGGCGGGCCTGCCTGCCGCGCTGGCGAACCGCAAGGCCGCGAACTGGTACGACGCCGCGCAGGCCATCATGACGACCGACACGCTGCCGAAGGCCGTGTCGCGCCAGGTGACGGTCGACGGCCACACCGTCACGTTCACGGGCATCAGCAAGGGCGCGGGCATGATCAAGCCGAACATGGCGACCATGCTCGGCTTCCTCGCTTTCGATGCGAGCGTCGCGCAGCCCGTGCTCGACGAACTCGTGAAGTACGTGGCCGACCGCTCGTTCAACTGCGTCACCATCGACGGCGATACCTCGACCAACGACTCGTTCATCATGATCGCCTCGGGCAAGTCGAGCCTGCCCGCGATCACCTCGACGGACACGCCCGCCTACGCCGCGCTGCGCGACGCCGTGACGGCCGTCGCCCAGGAACTCTCGCAGCTGATCGTGCGCGACGGCGAAGGCGCGACCAAGTTCATGACCGTGCAGGTGGAAGGCGGCAAGGACGTCGCCGAGTGCCGCCAGATCGCCTATGCGATCGGCCATTCGCCGCTCGTGAAGACGGCGTTCTACGCATCGGACCCCAACCTCGGCCGTATCCTCGCGGCGATCGGCTATGCCGGCGTGACGGACCTCGACGTCGACAAGATCGACCTGTATCTCGACGACGTGCTCGTGGCGAAAGCGGGCGGCCGCAACCCGGCCTATCGCGAAGAAGACGGCCAGCGCGTCATGAAGAAGAGCGAGATCCTGATTCGCGTGCTGCTCGGCCGCGGCGACGCGCAGGCCACGATCTGGACCTGTGACCTCTCGCACGACTACGTGAGCATCAACGCGGACTACCGCTCCTGATTTCAAGCGCCTTCACCACATGGACAAGCTCGAACAGTTTCTGACCCGCGCCGAAGCGCTGCTCGGCCGCCTCGAGGCCGTGCTGCCGCCGTCGGCACCCGATGTCGACTGGAACGCGGCCGTCGCGTTTCGCTGGCGCAAGCGCCAGGGGCGCGGCTTCCTTCAGCCGGTGCCCGCGATCTCGCTGATCTCGCTCGACGACCTGCAGAACATCGACCGGCAGAAAGATCTCATCGACCGCAACACGCGCCAGTTCGTGCAGAAGAAGCCCGCGAACAACGTGCTGCTCACCGGCGCACGCGGCACCGGCAAGTCGTCGCTGATCAAGGCCTGCCTGAACGCGTACGCGCAACAGGGCCTGCGGCTGATCGAAGTCGACAAGGACGATCTGCATGACCTCGGCGATATCGTCGATCTCATCTCGACGCGCCCCGAGCGCTTCATCGTGTTCTGCGACGACCTCTCGTTCGAGGAAGGCGAATCGGGCTACAAGGCGCTGAAGGTGGCGCTCGACGGCTCCGTGGCCGCGCAGTCGGACAACGTGCTGATCTACGCGACCTCGAACCGGCGCCATCTGCTGCCCGAGTACATGAGCGACAACGAGACGTACAAGCACATGCCCGACGGCGAGATTCATCCGGGCGAAGTGGTGGAAGAGAAGATCTCGCTGTCCGAGCGCTTCGGCCTTTGGGTGAGCTTCTATCCGTTCAAGCAGGACGACTATCTGACGATCGTCGGCCACTGGCTGCGCCATTTCGGCTGCGACGACGCCGAAGTCGAATCGGCGCGCGGCGACGCGCTCGTCTGGGCGCTGGAGCGCGGCTCGCGTTCGGGCCGCGTGGCGTGGCAATTCGCACGCGACTGGTCGGGCAAGAAGGCGCAAGAGGCATGAGCGCCGAGGCCAACACCGCAAACGATGCTTCCGGAAAGACACGCCCCGTGACGGAAGTCGCGGTGGGCGTGCTGGTGCAGCCCGATGGCCGCTACCTGCTCGCGCAGCGCCCCGCAGGCAAGCCGTATGCGGGCTACTGGGAGTTTCCGGGCGGCAAGCTGGAACCGGGCGAAACGGTCGAAGCGGCGCTCGCGCGCGAGCTGCACGAGGAGCTGGGCATCGACGTGAAGGCGTGCCACCTGTGGCACACGCTCGAACACGACTACCCGCACGCGTACGTACGGCTCTACTTCTGCAAGGTGACCGAGTGGACCGGCGAGCCGCATGGCCGCGAAGGTCAGGCGTTCGTCTGGCAGTCGCTGCCGGCGAGCGTCGAGCCGCTCTTGCCCGCGACGATTCCCGTGCTGGAGTGGCTCGCCGCGGAGTAACACCCTGCGGGCCACGACGATGCAAAAGGCCGCTGTGTGTGATGCACAGCGGCCTTTTTTCGTCCGGCGCAAGCGCGTCGCGGCGCTCGCCTACTGGCGAGTATCTGTGGGCGGCGCATCTTCAGGCGGCGTTTCATCGTCGGCGCCGCCAATGCGGTACTTTTCGGCCGCCCATGCACCGAGATCCATTTGCTTGCAGCGCTCGGAGCAGAACGGTCGGAAGCGGTTTTCCGGCACCCAGCGGACTTCCTTGCCGCAGGTCGGACATTTGACGACAGTGGTCATGCGATAGAACTTTGGTTGCGTTGAGTCTGGCTTGGCGGCGCGTCCGGTTTTACAGGCTGCACAGCGTCAGCTGGAACGGCACGTCCTGATCGACGGCCCGCGGACGCAGATCGCCATCCTGCACGGTGAAGCGCACCCACAGCATGTACTTGTTGGCGCTCGCCTCAGGAATCATGCGCAATTCCGGTGCCACGCGGACCTGCATGAGCTGATACGCACGGCCCGACAGCATCTGCTGATAGCTGCCCTGCATCGCCATCACCTTCGACGCCTGGCCCGACTCGCGCGCGAGGCGCAGCACGATGGCGGCGGCGTCGCGCAGCGGCAGCAGCGGCGTGACCCATTTCGCGATGTCCTGGCGGCGCTGATCGGCATGCAGTTGCTGCCACGCGTAATACGACGGCAGATCGAACTTGCAGGTGCCGCCGGGAATGATCGCGCGGCTGCGGATGCTCGTGAGCCACTCGTTGTCCATCAGGTGCTGGCCCGTCTTGCCTTGCATCTGCGTGAGGCCGGCGAGCGTCTGCTCGATTTCGCCCAGCACGGTTTCGAGCGCATTCTGCTCGATGCCGGGATTGCCGCGGAACGGCGCGAGCGTTTGGCGCTGCCGCTCGAGTTCCTTCATGAGATCCGACTTCAGGTCGGCGCGGCCTGCGACTTCGGCGATTTCGAAGAGCGTCGTGAGCGCGACGTGATGTTCCCTCGGATCCTCCTGGGTCAGGAAAAACGTGAAGCGCTCGAACAGGTCTTCGAGGCGCAGCAGCGTCCGGATTCGCTCGTTGAAGGGATACTCGTAAAGAATCAAGCGCGCTCGCCTCGGGCGTGGTGGGTGACGGATTGCAGGACATTCTAATGCCGTGGGACTACGGTCGCAATCGCGCCGGCCCGGCGCTACGCCGATGTGACCCGCTAATCGCGCGCGGATGGCGCCTTTTACGCTTTACTGGCCTTTTCGGCAGCGAGCTTGAGATACGTCTGGTGCAATGCGTCGACGTCCTGATCGAGCGTTTCGAGCGTCGCACCGTTGTCGTTCACCACCACGTTGTCGGCGGCCGTGAGGCGTGCTTCGCGCGTGGCCTGCCGCGCGATGATGGCGAGCACTTGCTCACGTGTGAAGCCATTGCGGCGCATGACGCGCGCGATCTGCGTTTCCACGCTGCAATCGACGGTGAGCACGCGATCGACACGCGTTTTCCAGGTGCCCGACTCTACGAGCAAGGGCACGACCACGATCACGTAAGGCCCGCTGGCCTCTCGCGTTTCGCGTTCGGTCTCGGAGCGGATCAACGGGTGCGTGATGGCCTCGAGCCGCTTGCGCGCGGACTCGTCGCCGAACACGAGCGTGCGCATGCGCGCGCGGTCCATCGAACCGTCCGGCGCGACGAATTCAGGGCCGAATTCCGCGGCGATCTGCGCCATCGCGACGCCGTGCGGTGCGGTAATGCGATGCGCGATGAGATCGGTGTCGACGATCGTCACGCCGCGCGCGGCAAAGCCATCCGCGACCGTGGACTTGCCGCTGCCGATGCCACCCGTCAATCCGACCGCGAACATTTGATCAGTTCCCCCACGCAAATACGCCATACAGCGGTGTGCCCGCAAACAATGTGACGAGTGCGCCAGCGGCCAGATACGGGCCGAACGGCAGCGGCTCTTCGAAACGCATGCGTCCCGTCAACGTAGCGATGATGCCGACGAGCGCGCCGGCCACTGCGGCGATCACGACGATCTGCGGCAGCGCGCTCCAGCCGAGCCATGCGCCGAGCGCGGCGAGCAGCTTGAAGTCGCCGTGGCCCATGCCTTCTACGCCACGCAACAGCTTGAAGATCCAGTAGACGCACCAGAGCGCCAGATAGCCCGCGACCGCACCGATCACCGCTTCGCGCAGCGTGACGAAGGTGCCGGCAAAATTAACCAGCAACCCGAACCACAGCAGCGGCTGCGTGATCTCGTCGTGCAGCATCTGGTGTTCGAGGTCGATGGCGCTTGCAGCGATGAGCGTGGCGCACAGCACGAAGGCGGCGAGCGCCTTGCCGGTGGGTCCGAAGGCGAGCAATGCGCCGGCCGCGCAAGCCGCGCCTGCGATCTCGATGAGCGGGTAGCGCACGCTCACGCGCGCATGACAGTGCGAACAGCGCCCGCGCAGCGCGACCCAACTGAACACCGGGATGTTTTCCCACGCGCGCAGGACGTGGCCGCAGTGCGGACACGCGCTGCGTGGGAGCCAGAGGTTGTAGCGAGCAGGCAGCCCGTCTTCTTCGAAGAGCGGACCGGGCGTGCCGGTCGCTTCGGCCACATCGGCGCGCCACGCGCGCTCCAGCATGATCGGCAGCCGGTGCACGACGACGTTGAGAAAGCTGCCGATGACGAGCCCGAACGCAATGGCGAAGACCATGAGCACGCCGAACGGCAGACCGGCGAGAGCGGCTGCGAGCGGCGGTGCGGTATCGGGCGCGGACAGGAGTTGGACGGGCATGAGAGGGAACCGGAATCTGGCTGCGATGCTACACCACGTTGCCCAGTTGAATGATGGGAAGATACATCGCCACGACGAGGCCGCCGACCAGCGCACCGAGCACGACGATCACGAGCGGCTCGCACAGGCTCGACACGAGCGCGATCTTTTCGTCGACCTGACGGTCGGCGAGCGAGGCCACATCGAGCAACATCGCATCGAGCGCGCCCGATTCTTCCGCGACCGCAACGGGCTGAACCACATCGGCCGGAAAGCATCCCGCCGCGCGCATGGCTGCGGCGAGCCGCTCGCCGTGCCGCAGGCGCTCGCTGATGCCCGCGCTCGCGCGATCGAAGAAGGCGTTGCCGCTTGCGTGCGCGAGCGACTCGAAGGCGTCGGCGAGCGGCGTGCCGGCGGCGAGCAGCGTGCCGAGCGCACGGCTCCAGCGGGCGGCGCACAGGGTGGTGAGCAGCGCGCCGCAAAGCGGGAGCTTCAGCAGCGTGCGTCCGAACGCGACGCGCGCGGCTTCCGAGCGGCGCAAGCCCGCTTGCAGGGCGAGCGTGACGGTGGCTGCGGCTACGGCAGCCGGCACGCTCCAGCGCGCGGCGCCCGCCGAGAGCGTCAGCACGAACTGCGTGGGCGCCGGCAGTGCGGCGCCGAAGCCGTCGAAGATCTGCTTGAACGTGGGCACGACCCAGACCAGCAACGCCGCGGTAATGACAAACGCGAGCAGCAGCACCGCGACGGGGTAGGTGAGCGCGGCGCGCACTTTGGCGCGCTGCGCGGCAGCGCGCTCGCGGTCGTCGGCGAGGCGCGCGAGTACGGCGGCGAGCGCACCCGAGGCTTCGCCAACGGCGACGAGCTGGCAATACAGCGCGTTGAAACGCGCCGGATGTTGCGCGAGCGAGTCGGCGAAGCGCAGGCCGCCGGCGATGTCGCGCGCGAGCGCGGCGGCAATGCGCGGCATGCCGTTCGGTCCCGGCGAGAGCGCGAGCAGGTCGAGCGCGTTCGCGAGCGGCAGGCCGGCGCGCAGGAGGCTCGCGAGCTGGCGCGTAAAGCGCGTGACGTCCGCGTGACGTGCCTTGGGCGCGCCTGCGCTCGACCTGCGCTCGATGGCGAGCACGGTGATGCGCTCGCGCTTGAGCGCGGCGCGCACAGCCGCGGCGTCGAGCGCGATCAGCGTGCCACGCCTGGTCGTGCCCGATGCGTCGAGACCGCGCCACACGAAGCGCCACTCGGATGGGCCGCGATGGGCGCGCGCGGCGCTCATGGCGCTTCTGTTGCGGCAAGCGCTTCGGCGAGGCTCGTGGTGCCGTCGCGCACGCGTGCGAGCGCCGCGTCGCGCAGGGTTGCCACACCGCTTCTGCGTGCTGCGCGAGCGATTTCGTGCGCGCCGCGCCCTGTGACGATCAGGTCGCGGATGGTCTCCGAGATCGGCAAGACCTCGTGAATTCCCACGCGGCCGCGATAGCCGATGCCGTGGCAAGCCTCGCAGCCGCGCGCAATATAAGGCTGGGTCATGTCACCGTCGTGCGTGTTCAGTCCCGCCGCGACGAGCGCCGCCGGCGAAGCTTCGCCGCGCACGCGGCATTGCGGGCATAGCCGCCGCACGAGACGTTGCGCCGTGACGAGCCGCAGCGAGGCCGCCAGGTTGTACGGTTCGACGCCGATGTCGACGAGCCGTGCGCAGGCCGCGCTGGCGTCGTTCGTGTGCACGGTCGAGAGGACGAGATGGCCGGTCTGCGCGGCCTTGACGGCCACGCTGGCGGTTTCTTCGTCGCGGATTTCGCCGATCATGATGACGTCCGGGTCCTGGCGCAGCAGCGCACGCAGTGCTACCGCAAAGGTGAGCCCGGCCTTCTCGCGCACGTTGACCTGATTGATGCCTGCGAGCTGGATTTCGGCGGGATCTTCCACCGAGCAGAGATTGCGCGTCGTGCCGTTGAGCCTTTGCAGGAAGCAGTAGAGCGAGAGCGTCTTGCCGCTGCCGGTGGGGCCCGTGACGAGGACGAGACCATGCGGCGCGCCGATCGCATCGGCTACGGTGCGCTGTTGCGCTTCGTCGAGCCCGAGTTCGGCAAGCGACAGATCGGCGGGGAGCGCTTCGAGCCTGCGCAATACGAGCTTTTCGCCGTGCAGCGTGGGCAGCGAATTCACGCGATAGTCATCGGCGGCGCGCGACGCCGACGAGGGCGCGAGCCGCAGCCTGCCGTCCTGCGGAATGCGCCGCTCGGCGATGTCCATGCGCGCGAGCACCTTGATGCGCGTGACGAACGCATCGCGCAGGTGCGCAGGCGGCCGCGCCATTTCGTGCAGCACGCCATCGATGCGCAGACGCACGCGCCAGCCGTGTTCCATCGGCTCGATGTGCAGATCGGAGGCGTTGCGCCGGGCGGTTTCACGCAGCGTTTCGGAGAGCAGGCGAACGGCGGGTGCGTCGTCGAGTTGCGGTGCGGAGACAGGCGGAGGTGTGCGTGCCATTGCTCCGCTGCCCGCACCGCCTTCGGCAGCCGTGGCGGCGACGGGGCGCGCTCGATAAGGAGTAGAAAGCATCGGCTTGCCGGCGCGAAGCCGCCTCGAACAGATGACGCCTTCATCATGGCGTGCGGCGCACCGCGCCGCCACCTGGCCGAACGGCTAACGTCCCGGCAGCAGCTTCTTCGCTTTTTGCAGCGTGCCCTGGCGAGGCTTGGCGCCGGGCTTGAAGAGCTTGACCGTGCGTACGGCCTGGTCGTCGCTGCGCAGCACTTCGAGCTTCACGTCGCCGATCTGCAGGCACACGTCGCCTTCGGGAATCTCTTCGAGCACTTCGAGGATCAGGCCGTTGAGCGTCTTGGGCCCATCCGTGGGCAGCTTGATATGCAGCCAGCGATTGAGTTCGCGCAGAGGCATGCTGCCCGGCACGATACATTCGCCTTCGTCGTTCCACCCGCCGCGTCCGGTACCGCTGCGCGGCATCGACGTGGTGAATTCACCGATCAGCTCCTCGATGATGTCTTCGGGCGTCACGAGACCTTCCATCTCGCCGTATTCGTTCACGACGAGCGCGATGCGGTGGCGGCTCTCCTGGAAGTACTGAAGCTGCTGCAACCCGGGCGTGCCCGTGGGCACGAAGTACGGCTCGGCGAGCAGTTCGCGCAGGGTCTCGCGCTCGAATTCCTGGTTGTGCAGCGCGGCCAGCGTCTTGCGCACATGCAGCACGCCGAGCACGCGGTCGATGTCGCCTTGATAGACGATCAGCTTGTTGTGATAGCAGGTCTCGAGCTGATGGAGGATGTCTTCGAGCGGGGCGTCGTAATCGAGCGCCTCGATGCGCCGGCGCGGAATCATCACGTCGTCGACGGTGATGTTTTCCAGATCGAACAGGTTGAGCAGGATGCTGCGGTGCTTGGTCGGCATGAAGCTGCCCGACTCGAGCACGATGGTGCGCAACTCCTCGGTGGAGAGCCGCTGGTCATGCGCCTTGTGCGTATTGATGTGCAGGATGCGCAGGATGGTGTTCGCAAACATGTTGACGAACCAGATGAGTGGCTTCGTCACACGCATGAGCGGCGCGATCAGCAGGCTCGCGGGCAGCGCGATTTTTTCCGGAAACGTTGCGCCCACAATCTTCGGCGTGATTTCCGCGAACACGATGATGAGGAACGCGACGATGCCCGTCGCGATCGAGAGCACGAGGTTATTGCGGCCGAAGGTATGGAGCGCGATCGAGGTCGTGAGGACCGGGATGATGGTGTTGAAGAGATTGTTGCCGATCAGGATCACCGAAAGCAGCAGGTCGGTGCGCGCGAGCAGCTTCTGGGTGGTCTTCGCGCCGAGCGTGCCGTGATTGGCGAGGTATTTGAGCCGATGGCGATTGAGCGCCATCATCGCCGTTTCGGAGATGGAGAAGAAGCTGGAGCAGATGAGCAGGACGAAGACGGCGCAAATCTGCGCCCATAAGGGAAGGTGGTCCACGCGTCGAGACAATGAGGGGGGCGGATGGGGAAACTATAACAGAGGGGTACCGCAGTTCCAGGGCGGTTGGCCGAATGGACGAGGCCGCTGCCGGCAGCGCGAGGCGGGTGCGCCGCGAGTTGTCCGGACAAGATGCAGTGCAGGAGATACAGACGAAAAAAAACCGCGCAATGCATGCGCGGTTTTTTCTCGAATTCTGGTCGGGGTGAGAGGATTCGAACCTCCGGCCTCTACGTCCCGAACGTAGCGCTCTACCAGGCTAAGCTACACCCCGAATTGACTGCTGGACTCCACAACTTGCTTCGTCTGTTTCAAGACTGGCGCGTCGTCGAGTAAGAACATAATTCTAGCAGGCTATCTTTGTAAATGGAAGGGGGGAACGCTGAAATCGCATCGGCGGCGGCCCGGGCCTCGGTGCGCGCGCATTGCAGCGTGTGCTCGAGCGCGCCCGAGCGCGTGATCGCCGCGAAGATTTCATCGAAACGCGTCGTGCCGCCTTGCTCGATCGCTTCGCGCGCAAGCGCGGCTTCCGCCGCCGTGCCGTGCTCGATCAGCCAGATGAGCGGCAGCGTGGGCTTGCCTTCGCGCAGGTCGTCGCCCGCGTTCTTGCCCATCGATTCAGGCGTGCCCGTGTAGTCGAGCCAGTCGTCCATGATCTGGAATGCCGTGCCGATGCGCCGCCCGTACTCGGCTGCGGCTTCCTCGGTGCGCGCATCCGCCCCCGAAAGCACCGCGCCGAGCTGCGCCGCGGCTTCGAAAAGCTTGGCGGTCTTGTAGCGGATCACCTGCATGTAGCGGTCGGTGTCCACGTCGGCGTCGTGCATGTTCAGCAGCTGCAGGACTTCACCCTCGGAGATGATCGTCGTGGCGGCGGACAGGATTTCCATCACGCGCATCTTGCCGACGCCCACCATCATCTCGAACGAGCGTGAGTACAGGTAATCGCCCACCAGCACGCTGGCGGCGTTGCCGAACAGCGCGTTGGCCGTCTGGCGGCCGCGCCGCAGGTCCGATTCGTCGACGACGTCGTCGTGCAGGAGCGTGGCCGTGTGAATGAACTCGACGACCGCCGCGAGCACATGGCGCTCCGTGCCGTGGTCGCCGAGCGCGCCGGCCACCATCAGCAGGAGCGCCGGACGCAGCCGCTTGCCGCCCGCGCCGATGATGTACTCGGAGATCTGGTTGATCAGCATCACCTCGGACGCCAGGCTCTGCCGGATGACACGATTCACCTGCTCCATGTCACTGGCGATGGGGGCAAGCAGGGTGGCTGCGCTGGGGGATGGGGTGGCGGTGGACGACATGATGGCAAATAGGGGTAGTGCCGCGGATTATAAGGCGAATCGACAGCATGCCGGACGCTCCGCTACCGTCCTGCCGATGGCTCCCTCTATTTTCTCGCGGCCCGGACGGCCGCATGGATGCTGGCGCTATGCTGTGCGGATAGCCCTGGAGGCCGTCTGGCGGGCCCAGGATCCCTCGCGCGCACTCGCGCAACGGACTTGCACAGCTTTTGACCGCGAAGCTAACTCTATGTATAATCTAAGGTTTCGGGCGCGCAGTGTGCCTGAAAAGATTACTCAGAGTGAGGTTCTCAATGTACGCGGTCATAAAAACCGGCGGCAAGCAGTACAAAGTTGCCGTTGGCGAAAAACTTAAAGTAGAACAGATACCGGCTGACATTGACGCAGAAATCACGCTCGACCAGGTTCTCGCAGTGGGCGAAGGCGAATCGATTAAGTTCGGTACGCCGCTGGTCAGTGGGGCTTCCGTCAAGGCCACCGTTGTGTCGCAAGGCCGACACGCCAAAGTGACCATCTTCAAGATGCGTCGCCGGAAGCACTACCAGAAGCATGGCGGCCACCGCCAGAACTACACCGAACTGCGCATCGACGCGATCAACGCGTAAGCGCACGCAGGTAAAGGAGCAAACAAATGGCACACAAAAAGGCAGGCGGGTCGTCACGTAACGGCCGCGACTCAGAGTCGAAACGACTTGGCGTGAAGGTGTACGGCGGCCAGGCGATCCTCGCAGGCGGCATCATCGTTCGCCAGCGCGGCACGCGCATGCACCCGGGCCTGAACGTCGGTATCGGCAAGGACCACACGCTCTACGCGCTGGTCGACGGCCACGTCGCGTTCACGATCAAGGGCGCAGCCAACAAGCAACTGGTCAACGTCGTCCCGGCAGCGGCCTAAGCTTTAGACCGCTCGCGAGCGGGCTGCACGCGACGCAAGGAAGGCCCCGCGAAGTTTGCGGGGCCTTTTTATTTATCCGCAGTCTTTCGGGGTCGTAACGGGCTTCCGTTGACTTGCGGTGCGTTGTTGGCCAGTTTCGGCCATGGCGGGCAAAATATCGATATCCACGGGACGGAGTAACTCATGAAGTTCATTGACGAAGCGAAGATCGAAGTCATCGCCGGCGATGGGGGCGATGGCAGCGCGTCGATGCGACGCGAGAAGTTCGTCCCGTTCGGCGGGCCGGACGGCGGTGACGGCGGGCGCGGCGGCAGCGTCTACGCCGTCGGCGACCGCAACATCAACACCCTCATCGACTACCGCTACACGAAGAAGCACCAGGCGCGCAACGGCGAAAACGGCCGCGGCTCCGACTGCTATGGCAAGGGCGGCGACGACATCACGCTGCGTATGCCGGTGGGCACGGTCATCACCGACCAGGACACGGGCGAGCTGATCGCCGACCTGACCGAGCACGAGCAGCAGGTGATGGTCGCGAAGGGCGGCGCGGGTGGCCTCGGCAACCTGCATTTCAAGTCGTCCACGAACCGCGCGCCGCGTCAGAAGACCGACGGCAAGCCCGGCGAGCGCCGCATGCTCAAGCTGGAACTGAAGGTGCTGGCCGACGTCGGCCTGCTCGGCATGCCGAACGCGGGCAAGTCCACGTTCATCGCCTCGGTGTCGAACGCGAAGCCCAAGATCGCCGACTACCCGTTCACGACGCTCGCGCCGAATCTGGGCGTGGTGCGCGTGGGGCCGAGCAAGAGCTTCGTGATCGCCGATATTCCGGGCCTGATCGAAGGCGCCGCCGAAGGCGCGGGCCTCGGTCACCAGTTCCTGCGCCATCTGCAGCGCACGAACCTGCTGCTGCATCTGGTCGACCTCGCGCCGTTCGACGAAAGCGTCGATCCGGTTGTCGAGGCGAAGGCGATCGTCGGCGAGCTGCGCAAGTACGACGAGACGCTCTATGACAAGCCGCGCTGGCTCGTGCTGAACAAGCTCGACATGGTGCCGGAGGATGAGCGCGCCGCGCGCATTGCGGACTTCGTGAAGCGCTTCGAGTGGGACGGTCCCGTGTTCGAGATTTCCGCGCTCACGGGGCAGGGCTGCGAAAACCTGTGTTACGCGGTGTACGACTACGTCTCCGCGCACTCGGACGCGCGCCGTGCTGCCGAAGCCGAAGACCTCGCCTCCGACGTGCGCTTCCGCGAGGGCAAAGGTGGGAACGCGGAGCAGCCGCAGGAGTAATTCGCTGCACCGGCCGGCGCGCGAGCCGCGCACGCCGCGCCGGGGAAACTTCACGCGTCATCAGTCATTTGGGAGACCGCGCAGCATGCGTTCCGTCATCGCCGATTCGCGGCGTCTGGTAGTGAAAGTCGGTTCGAGCCTCGTCACCAACGACGGCCGCGGGCTCGATCATGCGGCAATCGGCCGCTGGGCCGCGCAGATTGCGGCGCTGCGTGCGCAAGGCAAGGAAGTCGTGCTCGTGAGTTCGGGCGCGATCGCCGAAGGCATGCAACGGCTCGGCTGGACGAAGCGGCCGCGCGAGATCGACGAGCTTCAGGCTGCCGCCGCAGTCGGGCAGATGGGGCTTGCCCAGGTCTATGAGAGCCGCTTTGCCGAGCACGACATCCGCACTGCGCAGATCCTGCTCACGCATGCCGACCTGGCTGACCGCGAACGCTATCTCAATGCGCGCTCCACCTTGCTCACGCTGCTGCGCCTCGGCGTCGTGCCGATCATCAACGAGAACGACACCGTGGTCACCGACGAAATCAAGTTCGGCGACAACGACACGCTCGGCGCGCTCGTTGCGAACCTGATCGAAGGCGACGCGCTCATCATCCTCACCGACCAGAGCGGCCTGTATACGGCCGACCCGCGCAAGGACCCGAGCGCGACGCTCGTGCAGGAAGCCGACGCAGGCAAGCCGGAGCTCGAGGCAATGGCGGGCGGCGCGGGGTCGAGCATCGGCCGCGGCGGCATGCTCACCAAGATCCTCGCGGCCAAGCGTGCCGCACATAGCGGCGCGAACACGGTGATCGCGAGCGGGCGCGAAGCGCAAGTGCTCGTGCGTCTGGCCGCGGGCGAGGCGATCGGCACGCAACTCATCGCACGTACGGCGCGCATGGCGGCGCGCAAGCAGTGGATGGCCGACCACCTGCAGGTGCGCGGCCACGTCGTGATCGACGACGGCGCGGTGCAGAAGCTCACGGCAGACGGCAAGAGCCTGCTGCCCATCGGCGTGACCGGTGTGCAGGGTGCGTTCGCGCGCGGCGAGGTGATCGCTTGCCTGAACGGCGCGGGCGTGGAAGTGGCGCGCGGGCTCACCAACTACAGCAGCGCGGAAACGAAGCTGATCCAGCGTCATCCGAGCGGCGAGATCGAGGGCATCCTCGGCTATATGCTCGAGCCGGAGCTGATTCACCGCGACAATCTCGTGCTGGTTTGACGGCCGTTCCTGGCCAGCCGCGCATCGCCAGAAGTTAAAAAGCCGCTGTGGCCAAAGGCCGCAGCGGCTTTTTCATGCCCATCAAAGGCAGTTAACGCACCAGCGTCGACTGCGTGCGGCCGTAGCGCAGGTTTTCGATCAGGGTCGACGCCTTCGCGATCGGCATCTTGTTGGCGCAGAAGTAGTCCTGATAGAGCCTCGACTGGTACGCGTTGAGCGTGCCGTTCTCGATGCGCGACCAGTTGTTCGCGACGGTCTGGTCCCAGCCGTTGTGATCGGCGTCGAGGCTCGCGTAGAGGCGCCACTCGTAGGTGTCGCAGCGAATCCCTTCGTAGTTCACGTTACGCGCGCCGCTCGGGCTCGTGATGACGATCGTGTAGCGCACGACGCCATCCGTGCCGACCGTGAGCGATGCGGGGTCGATGGCGAACTTGAGCGGCGAGTTGTTCGAGACGTCGAACGGCAGCAGCGTCGCGCCGGCCTGCGGCAGCGGCGGCAGGCCTTCGAGCTTGTTTTCCTGCCATTCGCCCTTGCGGTCCAGAAGGTAGACGAACGCGCTGTCGTCCTTGTTCGTGGGACCGGAACTGGAGCACGCGGCCAGTCCTGACACAAGCAGCACACCGCCTGCGGCGCATGCCGCAGCAAGAGCAAATCGTTTCAAATTGGTTTTCCTCGAAGCACGGGCGCGCGTTACGAACGAACGGCGCCGCGAATGCGAACCGGCGGGACCCGGCGCGTGATGCGCCGGGCCCCGCCGGTTCGGGCGTTCTTTGCGTTGGCTCAAGCCCCTTGATCCTGCTCGTCCTGCGCAGGCTCGATGATACTCTGCGCCGACGCGCAATCGCTTTCGATCGGCGTACGCGGCGTACGTTCGGCTACGCCTTCCGGTGCAACCTCATACGGCTCGGCGTGCACCGCGTCTGCGTGCGCCGACGTCACGATGCGCGGGTAGCGCACCTCGTGAGCCTGCACGCCCAGACGCTCCTGACGCGGCGCGGGCCGGCGCAGGAAGCGCGAAAGCTCGGTCAGCGCGAGCTGATAGACGTCGCGCTTGAACTCGATGACCGCCTCGAGCGGCACCCAGTATTCATTCCAGCGCCACGCATCGAACTCGGGATGCTCCGTTGCCCGCAGGCAGATATCGCAGTCGCGCCCGACCATACGCAGCAGAAACCAGATCTGTTTCTGGCCGCGATAATGGCCGCGCACTTCGCGCTTGATGAACTTGTCCGGCACCTCATAACGCAACCAGTCGCGTGTGCGACCGACGATCTTGACGTGCTCCGGATGCAAACCGGTTTCTTCGTGCAACTCCCGAAACATTGCCTGCATGGGGGTTTCACCATACTTGATGCCCCCTTGCGGAAACTGCCAGGAATGTTCGCGAACCCGCTTGCCCCAAAACACCTCGTTTCGCGCGTTCAAGAGGATGATGCCGACGTTCGGGCGAAACCCCTCACGATCCAGCATACAACCACCTTCGAATCCTTTAAAATTGCTTTGATTATAAACAGATAACGGCCCTCACGCACCCGCCCTCCGTGACCCGGCGTCCGGAAAGTTGAGCGAATGGCCGAGACCGCGCAAAACGGTCTCGGGGCGCAATCGGCTTCGAATCTGGCCGGCGTCATCAGCACGGCGCCCGGCGCGTTGTCATAATGGTGGGTTCGTGAACTCCTCCGTTGGTCACTTCTTCGGGCGGTCTGCACCGGGCCGCCGCTTTTGGATAATTTGAATGAAAGCCTCCCGTTTCTTTATCGGCACCCTGAAGGAAGCGCCCGCTGACGCGGAAATCGTCAGCCACAAGCTGATGGTTCGCGCGGGCATGATCCGTCGCATCGCTGGCGGCATTTACAACTATCTGCCGATCGGTCTGCGTTCGATCCGCAAGGTCGAGCAGATCGTGCGCGAGGAAATGAACCGCGCCGGCGCCATCGAGCTGCTCATGCCGGCCGTGCAGCCGGCCGAGTTGTGGCAGGAATCGGGTCGCTGGGAACAATACGGGCCGGAACTGCTGCGCTTCAAGGATCGCAAGCAGAGCGACTTCGTGATGGGCCCGACGCACGAAGAGGTCGTCACCGACATCGCGCGCGGCCAGATCAAGAGCTATCGCCAGCTGCCGGTGAACTTCTATCAGGTGCAGACGAAGTTCCGCGACGAAATCCGTCCCCGTTTCGGCGTGATGCGCGGGCGCGAATTCATCATGAAGGACGCGTACTCGTTCGATAAGGACGTCGAAGGTCTCAAGCTCTCGTACCAGAAGATGTACGACGCTTACGTGCGCATCTTCACGCGACTGGGCCTGCAGTTCCGCGCGGTCGCGGCCGACAACGGCTCGATCGGCGGCAGCGGCTCGCACGAATTCCACGTGATCGCGGAAACGGGCGAGGACGACATCGCCTACTGCCCGAGCTCGGACTTCGCGGCCAACGTCGAAGCCGCCGAAGCGCTGCCGCTCATCGCGCAGCGCGGCGCGCCCACGCAGGCGCTGACGAAAACGCCCACGCCGGGCGCGGCCAAGTGCGAAGCCGTCGCCGAGCTGCTCGGCATCCCGCTCGAAAGCACCATCAAGTCGATCATCCTCGCGACGGACAACGAAGGCGCCGAGCCCACGATCTGGCTGCTGATGCTGCGCGGCGACCACGACCTGAACGAGATCAAGGTCGGCAAGCTCGAAGGCCTGAGCGGCTTCCGCTTCGCGACCGAAGCGGAAATCGTCGAGTGGTTCGGCACGCCGCCGGGCTACCTCGGACCGCTTAACACGAAGAAGCCGGTCAAGGTGATCGCCGATCGTACGGTCGCGAACATGAGCGATTTCGTGGTCGGCACGAACGAAGTCGACTTCCACACCACGGGCGTGAACTGGGGCCGCGACCTGCCGGAGCCGGTCGTCGCCGACATCCGCAACGTGAAGAAGGGCGATCCCTCGCCCGACGGCAAGGGTGTGATCGACATCTGCCGCGGCATCGAAGTGGGCCACGTGTTCCAGCTCGGCACGAAGTACTCGGAAGCGATGAACGCCACGTTCCTCGCCGAGAACGGCAAGCCGGCGCCGATGCAGATGGGCTGCTACGGCATTGGCGTCACGCGTATCCTCGGTGCAGCCATCGAGCAGAACTTCGACGAGAAGGGCATCATCTGGCCTGAGTCGATTGCGCCGTTCCAGGTCGTCGTGTGCCCGATGGGTATGGACCGCAGCGAGCTCGTGCGCGAGCACGCCGAGCGCGTCTACAACGAACTGCTCGAAGCAGGCGTGGACGTGATTCTCGACGACCGCGGCGAGCGTCCGGGCGTGATGTTCGCCGACTGGGAGCTGATCGGCGTGCCGCATCGTCTCGTGATCGGCGAGCGCGGCCTGAAGGACGGCAAGATCGAGTACCAGGGCCGCCGCGATACCGAAGCGACGCTGCTGGCGGCCGATGAGGCCGCGCAGACGGTGGCACAGAAGATCCGCGCGGCACTCGCGGTTTAACGACGGTCCATCCCGGTTAAAGGAGCGCTGCGAGCGTGGAGTACAGTTTTCTGTCCGCTACGGTCCTGCTGCTCCTCATCACCGACCCGCTCGGGAATATTCCGCTCTTCATCAGCTGCCTGCGCGGCGTTGCCAAGCAGCGCCGCGCGGTCGTGATCCTGCGCGAGGTCGCGATCGCGTTCGTGATCCTGCTGATCTTCATGGTCGCCGGCAACAGCTTCCTGCGCATGATGGGGCTCACCGATACCTCGCTGCGCATCGGCGGCGGCATCGTGCTGTTCCTGATCGCGCTGCGCATGATCTTTCCGCATCCGGGCGGCCCGTTCGGCAGTGGCGACAAGGGCGGCGAGCCGCTCATCGTGCCGCTCGCCATTCCCGCGCTGGCGGGGCCTTCGGCGCTCGCCACGGTCATGCTGCTCACCTCGCAGGCGCCCGGCAAACTCTATGAATGGGTGGCCGCGCTCGTCGTGACGATGGTGATCTGCGCGGTCGTGCTGGTGATGGCGGAGCGCATCCAGCAGTGGCTCGGCGAGCGCGTGGTGACGGCCTTCGAGCGGCTGATGGGCCTCGTGCTCGTGGCGATATCGGTGGAGATGATCCTCGCGGGGATCGCGACCTTCGTGCATCACCTCTGACGCCGCGTGCAGCGCGCGTCGCAGGCAATAAAAAAGCAGCCCGCGGGCTGCTTTTTTCATGACGCTCCGATTGCCTCAGAAGCGCTTCAGGCGCCTTCGGTCAGCGCACGGATGGTCGGCAGATTGCGCCAGTAACCCTTGGCGTCCATGCCGCAGCCGAACACGTAGCGGTCCGGCACCGAAAAGCCGCAGTAGTCGGGATGCAGCGGCTTGGCCTTCGTGAGCGTCTTCTCGCACAGCACGGCCGAGAGGAAACGCTTCGCGCCCATGTCCATGATGCGGTCGCGAATCGCGGCCATCGTCTCGCCTTCGTCGAGGATGTCGTCGAGCACGAGCACCACCCGGTCCTTCACCGACTCGCGCGGCGCCACGCGCCACTGCATCTCGGCGCTGCCCTTGATCGCGTTGCGGTAGCGCGTGAGGTGGATGTAGTCGAACTCGAGCGGGAAGTCGAGGTGCGGCAGCAGCATGCCGGTGAACACGGCGGCGCCGCCCATCACCGACAGCACGAGCGGGAAGTCCTCGCTGATCTCGGCGCGGATGGCTTCGGCCATCCGGCCGATCGACGCATTGACGTCGCCCTCCGAAACGATCTCTTCGGAGTGGCGGAAAATGTGCAGGGCTTCTTCGCGATTCATGACTCTGGCGGGAAGGTAGCTGTAGCTACTGAAGTGTGGAAAATAACGGCGGCGCGCGCTACAGCATAAACCCGCGCATTTGGTCCGTCGCGCGCCGCGTCGAGTGGGGCCGCCGTGCGCGCGATGTGCGCCGCGCGGCCCGCGGGATCAGCGCATGCCGGGCATCATGCCCTTCATGCCGCGCATCATCTTCTGCAGATTGCCGCCCTTGAGCTTCTTCATCATGGTGCGCATCTGCTCGTACTGGTTGAGCATGCGGTTGACTTCCTGAACCTGCACGCCCGCGCCCGCCGCGATGCGGCGCTTGCGCGTGGCCTTGATGAGCTCGGGCTTGGCGCGCTCGGCGGGCGTCATCGAGTTGATGATGCCTTCCATGCGGCGCATCTGCTTCTCGGCCTGGCCCATGTTGGCGCCCGAGGCGGCCTGCTGGAACTGCGCGGGCAGCTTGTCCATGAGCGACGACAGGCCACCCATGCTCTTCATCTGCGAAAGTTGCGCGCGGAAGTCATTGAGGTCGAAGTCGCCGCCTTTCTTGACCTTGTCGGCGAGCTTTTGCGCGGCCTGCACGTCCACGCCGCGCTGCGCTTCCTCGACGAGCGCGAGAATGTCGCCCATGCCGAGAATACGGTTCGCCATGCGGTCCGGGTGGAACACCTCGAGGCCGTCGAGCTTTTCCGCGACGCCGACGAACTTGATCGGCTTGCCCGTGATGTGGCGCACGGAGAGCGCCGCGCCGCCGCGCGAGTCGCCGTCGAGCTTGGTGAGCACGACGCCGGTGAGCGGCAGGGCGTCGTTGAACGCCTTCGCGGTGTTGACCGCGTCCTGGCCGAGCATGGCGTCCACCACGAAGAGCGTTTCAGCGGGCTTGAGCGAGGCGTGCAGCGCGGTGATCTCGTTCATCATCGCCTCGTCGATACCGAGGCGGCCGGCCGTGTCGACGAGCAGCACGTCGTGATAGTGGCGCTTGGCCCAGTCGACCGCCGCGGCGGCGATCTCGACGGGCTTCTGGTCCGGCTGCGAGGGGAAGAAGTCGGCGCCGACCTGTTCCGTCACCGTCTTCAACTGCGCGATAGCGGCAGGGCGGTAGACGTCGCACGAAACGGTGAGGACCTTCTTCTTGTACTTCTCGCGCAGGAGCTTGGCGAGCTTGCCGGTGGTGGTGGTCTTACCGGCGCCCTGCAGACCCGCCATGAGGATGACGGCAGGCGGCGTGACGGCGAGATCGAGTTCGGCAGCACGGCCTTCGTAGTCGCCGCCGATCACGGCGGTCAGCTCGCGCTGCACCACGCCGACGAGCGCCTGGCCCGGCGAGAGGCTGGAGATCACTTCCTCGCCGAGCGCCTTCTCCTTCACCTTGGCGATGAATTCGCGCACGACGGGCAGCGCCACGTCCGCTTCGAGCAGGGCGAGACGCACCTCGCGCAGCATTTCCTGCGTATTGGCTTCGGTCAGCCGGGCTTCGCCGCGCAGCGTCTTGACGACGCGCGCCATCCGTTGAGTGAGATTGTCGAGCATGGGGAGGCGGTGAGCAGTGCGGCCCGGCCCGCGCGCGCAAAACGGGAACGCGCCGCGTTTCGTCGCGATCCCGCGCGGCCAGGGGGCCTATAGTAAACTTCGAACATGGATATTGTACTGTATGCCCTCACCGTGCTCCTGTACGGCGGATTGTGCGCCGCCGACTGGCGTGCGCTGCGCCGCGCGGGCACCGCGCCGCTGCTCGGCAGCGTGCCGCCCGTTCCGGTGACGCTCGGCGCGGGCGGCGACGCCCTGCGCGCGCGGACCTTCGGCCCGCTTTCGCGTGCGCTGCTCTTCGTCGCGCTCGCCGCGCACGGCGTGCTCCTGCACATGACGATCTTCCCCGCCAACGAAATGGTGTTCGGCTTCGCCTTCGCGTTGTCGGCCATGTTCTGGCTCGGCGCCGGCATCTACTGGATCGAGAGCTTTTTCTTTGCGCTCGACGGCCTGCGCCTGCTGCTGCTGCCGTTGGCGGCCGTCGCGTCGATCCTGCCGTTCGTGTTCGGCGGCGTGCGCGTGCTGCCCTATGCGGCCGCGCCGATGTTCAAGCTGCACTTCGTCATCGCGAACATTGCCTACGGGCTCTTTGCGATCGCCGCGTTGCATGCAGTGCTGATGCTCGCCGTCGAGCGCCGGCTGCATGCCCTGAAGGGCGCGGGCTTCCAGCGCAACGCGAGCAATCGCGGCGGCGGCTGGCTCTCGAACTGGATCGAGACGCTGCCGCCGCTCCTCACCATGGAAAAGCTGCTGTTCCGCCTGATCGGCGCGGGCTTCGTGCTCCTCACGGCCACGCTCGTCTCGGGCATCGTGTTCAGCGAGCAGTTGATCGACCGGCCGCTTTCGCTCGATCACAAGACCGTCTTCGCGATTCTTTCGTGGCTGATGTTCGGCGCGCTGCTCACCGCGCGCAAGATTTCCGGCTGGCGCGGCCGCGCTGCGCTGCGCTGGGTGATCGCATCGTTCATCGCCTTGCTGCTCGCTTATGTGGGCAGCCGTTTCGTCTTCGAGGTGCTGCTGCACCGCCCCGTGGTTTGAGTCGTATGAGTCGCGTGTTCCGATGAGACAGATTCTTCTCCTCGTCCTGCTGTTCGTGGTCGGACAGTGGTTCGTCAAGGCGCTGCGCCGGGCGCAGACGCAAACGCGTGCCGGTGCCCAACCGGGGCAGGGCGCGCAGCCGGGGCAGGGCGCCGCGCGCAGCGCCAATGGCGGCGCGAGCGCGAGCGGCAAACCTGCGCTGCCCGAGCCGATGGTGCGCTGCGCCGAGTGCGGTGTGCATGCGCCGCGCAGCGAATCGGTGAATGTCGGCACGCGCTCGTTCTGCAGTTCCGAGCACGCGCGCGCGTACGACGCGCGCACCACGGCCCAGGATCGCCCCGCACGATGAGCGCTGCTGCATCGCCAGGATCGCGCGCGTACGAAGTCGATGCGCAGGGCTGGGTGTCCGGCGCGCGCCGCCTGCCTTCGCCCAACTTCGAGGCCCGTCCGCAAGGCGCCGTGCCGACGCTCATCGTCGTCCACAACATCAGCCTGCCGCCCAACGTCTTCGGCGGCCCCGAGATCGCCGATCTCTTTCTCAACCGCCTCGACTGCGACGCGCATCCGTACTTCGATGCCAACCTGCGCGGCGTGCGCGTCTCGGCGCACTTCGTCATTCATCGCGATGGCGCGCTCGAGCAGTTCGTCTCGTGCGACGAGCGCGCGTGGCACGCGGGCGCGTCGAGCTTCTTCGGGCGCGAGCGCTGCAACGATTTCGCCATCGGCATCGAGCTGGAAGGCAGCGACACGACGGCCTTCGAGGCGCCGCAATACGCCACGCTCGCCGCGCTCGTGAAGGCGCTCGTCGCGCACTATCCGATCGAGGCGCTGGCGGGCCATTCGGACATCGCGCCTGGGCGCAAGACCGACCCCGGCCCGCACTTCGACTGGGCGCGCCTCAAACACGATACGCAGCTCGCCGACGCCAGCTTCCCCTATATCCAGGGGCACGGCGCGCAGAACGCGGCGTCGTGACACGTTCGAACGCCCGCTGAACCCTCTCCGGCTGCACAAGAAATAAGCACCGCTCGCGCGCAAACGCAGGGTCTTCGCGCGCGCCTCGCAGACCACTTGCAGGGGCATTCGCCGCCAGGCCCCGCGCTGCTTGGCTTGTGGCCTTGTCAAGATAGGACCAGCAAAAAAAGCCATTTGATCGTACTGTTTCTTCCACTATACTTGGTACCCGAAACAAGGCTTCACACCATATGTTGTGTTGTACCGCGGCGCCCCGCTTCACTCGCAAGGCGCCGCGCGCGTTACCAGCATAGAAAAAACAGAAACTTTGTACGGTGCCGTCGGCCGAGAGAACCGGCGCACCGGCTGTAATCGAGAGAGAAGGTACAGCCAATGATCGCGACATCCACGATGAAGACCGAAGCAGTCCGTGATTCATCTGCCTTGTCGCATCCGGCAGCCTCGCCAGGCTGGACTTTTTTCTCTGCCCGATCGAGCGTGCACACGGGGGCACGACGTCGGCGTCCGTCTTAATCCGCGAACTCTCTTCGCACCTTTCCAGGACCCAGGAGCTTTGCACATGCAAACGACCGATAACGTCTCGACCCGGTATGAAGGCGCGCCCGCCGCGCACACGCTGGGTGGCCAACCGCAAGACGGCCAGACGAGCGCGCAGCAGTTCGCCGACCACAAGGTGATTCGCCGCAACGGTAGCGTGGTGTCGTTCGAACCTTCGAAAGTCGCGATCGCGATGACGAAGGCCTTCCTCGCCGTGAACGGCGGCCAGGGCGCGGCTTCGGCGCGCGTTCGCGAGCTCGTCGAGCAGCTCACGCAGAACGTCGTGCGCGCACTCGTGCGCAGCCGCCCGAACGGCGGCACGTTCCATATCGAAGACATCCAGGATCAGGTCGAACTCGCGCTGATGCGCGGCGGCGAGCACAACGTCGCGCGCGCCTACGTGCTGTATCGCGAGAAGCGCAACCAGGAACGCGCCAACGCGCCGGAAACGGCCGCGCCCGCAGCGCCCGGTATCAACGTCACGGACAACGGCGTGACGCGCCCGCTCGACATGCAGGCGCTGCGCGCGCTGATCGACTCGTCGTGCGACGGTCTCGGCGACGCGGTCAACGCCGACCCGATCGTCGCGGAAACGGTGAAGAATCTGTACGACGGCGTGCCGATGAGCCAGGTCTACGACTCGGCCATCCTCGCTGCGCGCACGATGATCGAAAAGGACCCGGCGTATAGCCAGGTGACCTCGCGCATCCTGCTGCACACGATCCGTCGCGAAATTCTCGAAGAGGAAGTGACGCAAGCCGAAATGGCCGTGCGCTACGCCGACTACTTCCCGCAGTTCATCAAGCGCGGCGTGGAAGCGGGCCTGCTCGACGACAAGCTGCAGCAGTTCGACCTCAAGCGTCTGGGCAACGCGCTCGACGCGGGCCGCGACCTGCAGTTCGGCTACCTCGGCCTGCAGACGCTCTATGACCGCTACTTCCTGCACGTCGGCGGCACGCGCATCGAAATGCCCCAGGCATTCTTCATGCGCGTCGCGATGGGCCTCTCGCTCAACGAGATCGACCGCGAAGCGCGCGCGATCGAGTTCTACAACGTGCTCTCGTCGTTCGACTTCATGTCGTCCACGCCCACGCTGTTCAACTCGGGCACGCACCGCTCGCAGCTCTCGTCGTGCTACCTCACGACGGTGGCCGACGACCTCGACGGCATCTACGAGGCGCTCAAGGACAACGCGCTGCTCTCGAAGTTCGCCGGCGGTCTGGGCAACGACTGGACGCGCGTGCGCGCGCTCGGCTCGCACATCAAGGGCACCAACGGCAAGTCGCAAGGCGTCGTGCCGTTCCTGAAGGTCGTGAACGACACGGCGGTCGCCGTGAACCAGGGCGGCAAGCGCAAGGGCGCGGTGTGCGCGTACCTGGAATCGTGGCACCTCGACATCGAAGAATTCCTCGAGCTGCGCAAGAACACGGGCGACGACCGTCGCCGCACCCACGACATGAACACGGCGAACTGGATTCCCGACCTGTTCATGAAGCGCGTGATGGAAGGCGGCGACTGGACGCTCTTCTCGCCCTCGACCTGCCCGGATCTGCACGACAAGTTCGGCGCCGAGTTCGAACAGGCTTACACGGCTTACGAAGAGAAGGTCGCGCGCGGCGAGATCAAGCTGTTCAAGAAGCTGCCGGCCGCGCAGCTGTGGCGCAAGATGCTCGGCATGCTGTTCGAAACGGGTCACCCGTGGATCACGTTCAAGGATCCGTGCAACATCCGTTCGCCGCAGCAGCACGTGGGCGTCGTCCACTCGTCGAACCTGTGCACGGAAATCACGCTGAACACCAGCGACAGCGAAATCGCCGTGTGTAACCTGGGCTCGGTGAACCTGGTCGCGCACATGGTGGAGCAGGCCGACGGCACGTACGCGCTCGACCACGACAAGCTCAAGCGCACCATCAGCGTGGCGATGCGCATGCTCGACAACGTCATCGACATCAACTACTACGCGGTGTCGAAGGCGCGCAACTCGAACCTGAAGCACCGTCCGGTGGGCATGGGCATCATGGGCTTCCAGGACTGCCTGCACGTTCTGCGCACGCCGTTTGCTTCGCAGGAAGCCGTGGAGTTCGCCGACCGCTCGATGGAAGCCGTCTGCTACTACGCGTACTGGGCGTCGACGGAGCTGGCAGCCGAGCGCGGCCGCTACTCGACCTACCGCGGCTCGCTGTGGGATCGCGGCATCCTCCCGCAGGACACGCTCAAGCTGCTCGCCGAAGCACGCGGCGGCTACGTCGAAGTCGACTCGAGCGAGTCGATGGACTGGACGTCGCTGCGCGAGCGCATCGCGACGCACGGCATGCGCAATTCGAACTGCATCGCGATCGCCCCGACCGCGACCATCTCGAACATCATCGGCGTGTCGCCTTGCATCGAGCCGACGTTCCAGAACCTCTACGTGAAGTCGAACCTCTCGGGCGAATTCACGGTGGTGAACGACTACCTGGTGCGCGACCTGAAGGCGCGCGGGCTGTGGGACGAAGTCATGGTCGCCGACCTGAAGTACTTCGACGGCATGCTCTCGCGCATCGACCGCGTGCCGGCCGATCTACGCGCTGTGTATGCAACGGCGTTCGAAGTCGACCCGACGTGGCTCGTCGAAGCCGCATCGCGTCGCCAGAAGTGGATCGACCAGGCGCAGTCGCTGAACATCTTCATGGCCGGCGCATCGGGCAAGAAGCTCGACGAGATCTACAAGCTCGCATGGGTGCGCGGTCTGAAGACCACGTACTACCTGCGCACGATGGGGGCGACGCACGTCGAGAAGTCGACGGTTGCGCACGGCGCGCTCAACGCCGTGCCGACGGGCGGCGAAGGCGGCGGCAATGCAGGCGGCGCGTTCGGCGGTGCAACGGGCGGCGCATTCGGCGGTGCAGCAGGCTCGACCACGATGCAGGCCGCACCGGAAGCCGCGGTTGAAGCGGCGCCGGAAGCAGACGGTCCGGTGTGCATGATGCGTCCGGGCGACCCCGGCTTCGAAGAGTGCGAGGCTTGCCAGTAAAGCTGGCTGCGCATGATGCGTGCGGTGCAACGCCGCTCGCATCATGCGAGGACCGCAGCATCCGTAGTAAACAGTAGTCGAAGCAGTCGTAGCGAGATGTAACAACGAACGAGGCGCGCGCAATGCGCGCCGACTCTCCCGGCAACTCGCACCACGCGCGTTGCGCTACGCGAAAGAGGCAACAGGAAGGAATCCCTGGAGTTTCTCGCAGGGACAAGACTCAAGGCCGCGCGAGCTTCCAGCGCCGCGCGCGGCAGGCAGTGAGCGGCGAGTGAAAACGCACTCGCAGCGCGAGCGAAAAGCGCGCGGCGAACCCCGTCTTTCACACACGCTCTCGATGTCGCGAAGACCTTCGAAGCACCTCGCACATGCGAAGTGAGCACGACGAATCACTGCTCTCTACACAGTGCTCACGCGATGCAATCGACACGATGCGATAACAAAGTGTTGTATCGAGGTCGCAACGCGAATCGAAAACAGGATTTTTCGTGTGCGAACCCTTTTATCGCTCACGAAAAGATGGTACAAACCGATCTAAATTGATGGTGACATTTATGCTCAACTGGGATGACGAGATCACGGCCGTAACTCCGTCGAGCGGTGCGCAGCAAAACGCAATGCGCAACCCCGCGGGTCAGGCTGTCCAGGCTGCCGAGGTGCAGTTTGGTCTGCGTTCCGCTCCACAGGCTTCCACGGCGACCAACATCTTCGCCAGCGACTTCGCCGTCGCACCGCCGCCGCAAGCGCCGGTCTCGACCGAAGCGCGCGTGAATGTCGCCGACAAGCGCATCATCAACGGCCAGACCGACGTGAATCAGCTGGTCCCGTTCAAGTACAAGTGGGCTTGGGAAAAATACCTGGCGGGCTGTGCGAACCACTGGATGCCGCAGGAAATCAACATGTCCCGCGACATCGCCCTGTGGAAGGACCCGAACGGTCTGACCGAGGACGAGCGCCGCATCGTCAAGCGCAACCTCGGCTTCTTCGTGACCGCCGACTCGCTCGCCGCGAACAACATCGTGCTCGGCACCTACCGGCACATCACGGCGCCCGAATGCCGCCAGTTCCTGCTGCGCCAGGCGTTCGAAGAGGCGATCCACACGCACGCCTACCAGTACATCGTCGAGTCGCTGGGTCTGGACGAGAGCGAGATCTTCAACGCGTACCACGAGGTCAAGTCGATCCGCGACAAGGACGAGTTCCTGATCCCGTTCATCCAGACGCTGACTGATCCGTCGTTCAAGACCGGCACGCTCGAAGCCGACCAGAATCTGCTCAAGTCGCTCATCGTGTTCGCCTGCATCATGGAAGGCCTGTTCTTCTATGTCGGCTTCACGCAAATTCTCGCGCTCGGCCGCCAGAACAAGATGACCGGCGCAGCGGAGCAATACCAGTACATCCTGCGTGACGAGTCGATGCACTGCAACTTCGGCATCGACCTCATCAACCAGATCAAGCTTGAAAACCCGCACCTGTGGACCCCGGCGTTCCGTGCGGAGATCACCGAACTGTTCAAGCATGCGGTCGACCTCGAGTACCGCTACGCCGAGGACACCATGCCTCGCGGCGTGCTCGGTCTGAACGCATCGATGTTCAAGAGCTATCTGCGCTTCATCTGCAACCGCCGTTGCCAGCAGATCGGTCTCGATCAGCTGTTCCCGAACGAAGAAAATCCGTTCCCGTGGATGAGCGAGATGATCGACTTGAAGAAGGAACGCAACTTCTTCGAGACGCGCGTGATCGAATATCAGACGGGCGGTGCGCTGTCCTGGGAATAACCCGGGCGCACTGCGGTGCAAGTCTTTTGGGGTTGCCGCGAGGCGCCGTGCAGGCGCCTTGACCGGCATGATGATTAGGAGCAGGAACGCCTGATGCAAAGCATGCCCGGAGCCAGGCTGGCTCATCGACGTGACAGGCACTTTGCGAACCCTTCAGAGGGATGGGCAAACTTCCCCCCGGAAAAGCGCGCAGGCTTCGCGTGTCGTGAGGCTGCCGCTTTCAACGAACGTTGCCCGGTGTCGGTAGCCGACGCCGGAATGACTTGGCGCGCTGTGCCTCGTGGCACGGCGCGCCTTACCGCATTCATTAGCGTAAGCGCGCAGGATCAGCGTACGCCGATGAATAGCCCGCTTCGCAGCGTGCGCCGTGAGAAGCGTTCGCGGGAAGCGGGTTTTGACGAAGGGTGTAGTTTGAACTGACTCTCATCTGAACCTGAAGGAGAAAAAAATGGCTACTGCCAAGAAGAAACCGGCGGCTAAGAAGGTCGCCGTGAAGAAGGTTGCTGCGAAGAAGGCAGCACCGGCGAAGAAGGCCGCAGCGAAGAAGGTCGCGGTCAAGAAGGTTGCAGCCAAGAAAGTCGCCGTGAAGAAGGTTGCTGCGAAGAAGGCAGCACCGGCGAAGAAGGCCGCAGCGAAGAAGGTTGCAGCCAAGAAAGTCGCCGTGAAGAAGGTTGCTGCGAAGAAGGCAGCGCCGGCGAAGAAGGCCGCAGCCAAGAAGGTTGCTGCGAAGAAGGTTGCCGCCAAGAAGGCGCCTGCGAAGAAGGCTGCTGCCAAGAAGGCTGCCCCTGCGAAGAAGGCTGCCGCCAAGAAGGCTGCCAAGAAGGCGCCTGCGAAGGCCGCTGCCGCACCTGCTGCCCCTGCTGCGCAACCGTCCGCGCCCGCAGCAACGGTCAAGACTGCCCTGAACCCGGCCGCAGCATGGCCGTTCCCGACCGGCAGCCGTCCGTAAGCAGTCCGAGACGAAGCGCGCAAGGTACGTCGTACGCGCGCTTCGTTGGCCGGGCCGGGCGGCTTGATGCGCAAGGCTCGATCCCGATCCCGTCGCTGGGTTGTCCGCGGCGGGATTTTTTTCGTCTGGAGTTCGTAATAGTTGGGGTGAGGTCACCCGCATGCCGCGCGCGGGCATGAAAAAAGGCGCATGCACAGGGGAGCACATGCGCCTGAGGTTCCGCATCCGGCGCGAGGCGCCGCTGCGGTACAGGGGAAAGCTTTAGTGCGTGACGCGCGTCACGCCGCCGCTCGAGAGCAGCCGCACGCGGTCGCCCGCGTTGAAGACTTCGCCGGTCGCGGATTGCGTGATGGCGCGGTAGTCGCCGTTGTCGAGGCGCACCGTGATCTCGAGGCCGTCGCGCATGGCGACGCCGTTCTCGACCGCGTTGCCGGCCACGGCGCCCGCAATGCCGCCGATGATGCCGGTGACGATCGAGCCCGTGCCGCCGCCGATCTGGCTGCCGGCCACCGCGCCGAGCGCGCCGCCACCGATCGCGCCAAGGCCGCTAGGCTGGCCGTTGTTCGAGCTGATCTTTACCGCGCGTACGCTTTCGACCGTGGCCATGCGCACCGATTGCTCGCGCTGCGCCTGCGAGGCCGTGTACACATCGGCGGAACTGCTGTTGTAGGCGCAGCCCGACATCGCGAGCGACCCCGCGAGCATGGCTGCAACAATCAGACGACTTGTTATTTTCATTCCCGTAGCTCCAATGGGCGCCGTTCGTGTGCGGCACCCGCGTTCAGTTCGGCAGTTCGTAGCCGAATGCCTCCTTGAACCGTTCGTTGATCTGCGCTCGCGTGGGCGCATAGTTTTGCGGCCCGAGATGCTCGATCTTGAGCGCGCCCATCAGGCTCGCGAGACGCCCCGTGGTTGCCCAGTCGAGGCCGTTCTCGATGCCGTAGAGCAGGCCGCCGCGGAAAGCGTCGCCGCAGCCGGTCGGGTCGAGCACCTGAGCGGCCTTGACCGGAGGAATCTCCTCGATCTTGCCGCTGTGGTAGATCTGCGAGCCGTGCTCGCCGCGCGTGATGATCAGCGCGTCGACATGGCTGGCGATTTCGTCGAACGACCAGCCGGTGCGATGGCTGACAAGATTGGCTTCGTAGTCGTTGACCGCTACGTAGGTCGCAAGTTCAATCGCGCGGCGCAAAGAGGCGCCGTCGAAGAGCGGCAGGCCCTGGCCCGGATCGAAGATGAACGGCACGCCGGCCTTCGCGAACTGCTCGACGTGCTGGACCATGCCGTCGAAGCCGTCCGGCGCGACGATGCCGAGCTTGATGCCGGGTGCTTCGTCGGCGCGGTTCAAATGCGATTGCATCATCGCGCCCGGGTGGAACGCGGTGATCTGGTTGTTCTCGAGGTCGGTCGTGATCATCGCCTGCGCGGACCACGTATCTTCCAGCACGCGCACGTGCGCCTTCGAGAGGCCGAGCGTGTCGAGGCGTTCGAGGTACGGGCGTGCGTCGGCGGCGCCGAGCGTCGCCATGATGCGGGCGTCGCCGCCGAGCAGATGCAGCGCGTACGCGATGTTGCCGGCACAGCCGCCGAACTCGCGGCGCATCGTCGGCACCAGAAAGCTCACGTTCAGGATGTGCACCTGCTCGGGCAGGATGTGCTCCCGAAAGCGACCCTCGAAGGTCATGATGTTGTCGTAGGCGAGCGAGCCGCAGATCAGCGTAGCCAAGGCGGAAATTCCTGTAGGGCGTGGTAGGGGAAGGGGCGGCGCACCGGCCTGCGCATTGGCATCAGCAAGCAGGCTCTGAGTGAGTGTGCGCCGCCGCCGGATTACTTCAGCGCGGCGAGTGCGGCGTCGTAGTTCGGTTCGTTCTTGATTTCGCCAACGCGCTCGGCGTGCAGGACGTTGTCGTTTTCGTCGAGCACGACGACGGCGCGCGCGGTCAGGCCGGTGAGCGGGCCGCTCGTCACGTCCACGCCATAGGCTTGCGCGAATTCATGGCCGCGGAAGGTCGAGGCCGTGACGACGTTGGCGATGCCTTCGGTCGTGCAGAAGCGCGCGGCGGCGAACGGCAGGTCGCCCGAGATCACGACGACAGCCGTGTTGTTCAGGCCGGCGGCGGCTTCGTTGAACTTGCGCGTGGAGGTGGCGCAGGTCGGCGTGTCGAGGCTCGGCACGATGTTCAGCACCTTGCGCTTGCCGGCGAAATCGGCGAGCGAGACAGGCTTCAGATCCTTGCCGACGAGCGAGAACGCCGGGGCCTTCTGGCCGACGCTCGGGAAGGTGCCGGCGACGTCGATCGGGTTACCGCCTAGCGTGACTTGACTCATGATGTGCTCTCCGGGAATGCATGGTGTGGTGAATGGCGCACCCGCGCGATGCGGGACGCCGGGAAATGCGCGGGGCACGCCAGTGCACCCGCGTACAGACGGAAAATCAGGGGTAGAAAATCTCGATGCGGAAGTTCGACGCCACCACGTCGCCCGTGTCGAGCCGCACGATCATGGTCTGCGTGGTGCGTGCGGGCAGACCGGCTTCGATCGACGTGCCGGGCGTGACGTAGTCCTGCGGCCATAGCACGCGCCGCACGACGATGTTGTTCTGCCGGTCGAGCAGCGACAGCTCGATCGCGGGGTACGCGAGCGCCACGTTGAAGCGGTTGCGCAGCGGCACTTTCAGTTCGAGGTGATGCGGCTCGTTGTCGACCTGGCGCAGATCGGACGGCTCGACCAGCAGGCCGTCGATGTCGCGCGGCGGCAGCACGCGGCAGCCGAGCTGCTCGCACGCCTGCTGATAGAGCGACTGCGAGTCGGGCCAGTAGACCATGACCGTTTCGCGCTGCCACCACGCGATCTGCACGACGAGCAGCGCGAGCAGCAGGATGGCGATGAGCGTGCCGAGAATGCGCCAGACGAGGCCGCGCGAGCCGCGCGGGCGGGCGGGCGCTTCGCGGGTGACGGCGAACGGTGAGGCGCCGTCGTTGGGCGAGAGCGCGCTGAACGCGGGCTCCGGTGCGGCTTCGCGGGTGCGCGGGCCGAGTGCGGGCTCCGGGTCGTTCATGCGAGCCGCAGCCGATGCTTCGTTGGCCGAAAAGGTCGGCTCGGTCGGGCCGCCCGTGCCCAGGTTCGGCTCGCTGCGCGTCCAGCGCGCGGCGGGCGGGAAGGGTTCGGCGGCTGCGGGCTGCCGGGGCGGCGGTACCGGTGCTGCTGCGGGTGCCGCCGGCGCGTGCGGCGCAGCTTGTTGTGGTGCGCGCCCGAGCGTCGGTTCGTCGTCGAAGGCGACCCGCGACTCGGCTCCGGGCGCAACCCCTGGCGAGGCGCCACGGGCAACGCTTGCCCCTGGCAGTTTGTCGGCGTCGTATTTCAGGCGCGGATCGCGCTGGGTGTCCTGCGGCGGTGCCCACGGGTCCCACGTGCGATTCGTGAAATTGGGGGTGGCGCCCAGCGTGGGGGGCGGCTCTTGCGATGGCGCGGCTGCGGGCTGATCCGCCTGATCAGGCTGAACATCGGGCTGCTGCGAAGTGGACTGTGACTGCGATGCGAACTGTGAAGCGAGTCCCGAAGCGGGCTGCGCAGCAAAGCGTGAAGCGGGCTCCGATGGCGGCGAGGTCAGGCTGGCTGCGATTTCGGCAGCAACGGGCACCGCGCGCGTAAAGTCGCCACCTTCGGGCATCTCGTACAAACTGCCCGACGCGTCGAACGCTTCCTGGCAATGTCCGCAACGCACGAGGCCTCGCCGCACGGCAAGCTGCGTGGGCTGGATGCGGAATACGGTTTCACAGAAGGGGCAGCGCGTTGCCAGAAGCATGTGGGCCGAGGATCTGGGTAGACCGGAGGATTGGTGATACCCGCATTCTACTGGCAATCCACCGCAGGCTACGACTTCGGTCTTGCCGCTTGGGGCGCGATCAGGCGCGTGCGAGCCCGATCGGAGCGCACAGGGATTACGCGCGCCGCGTGCCCGCGAGGCAGACCCAGCCTTCGTGTTCGCGCCAGACCGAGATGTCGATCCACTGCGCGTACACCTGCGCGACTTCCTCGGCCTGGCGCGCGAGGATGCCCGAAAGTGCGATGCGTCCGCCCGGCTTTACGCGCGAGGAGAGCATCGAGGCCATCAGCTTGAGCGGATTCGACAGAATGTTGGCGACGACGATGTCGAACTCGCCGGCGGGGCAATCGTCGGGCAGGCCGTAGGTGACCTCCGTGCGATTGCGCTCGCTGTTGTGGCGCGCCGAGTCGACCGCCTGCGGGTCGATGTCGATGCCGATCACCGGATTCGCTCCGCACTTCTTCGCGAGGATCGCGAGGATGCCCGAGCCGCAGCCGTAGTCGAGCAGCGAATTGCCGGGCTGCACGTGCTGTTCGAGCCATTCCATGCACAAACGCGTGGTGGGATGGCTGCCCGTGCCGAACGCGAGGCCCGGGTCCAGTTCGAGCACGAGCGCGTTCGGGTCCGGGGCATCGTGCCACGACGGCACGACCCAGATGCGCTCACCGATCTGGATCGGGTCGAACTGCGATTGCGTCAGACGAACCCAGTCCTGCTCCTCGACTTCGCGCAGCGAGAACTTCGGCGTTTGCGTGAGACCCAGCTCGTTCGAAGCGGCCATGAGCAGCACGGCGGGATCCTGATCGGCGCCGATCAGCGCAATCACGCGCGAATGCTGCCATGCGGTGCGCTCGGGTGTGAGGCCCGGCTCGCCGAAGAGCGGCTGCTCGTCGGGCGTGTCGGCGTCGGCGTCTTCCACCGACACCGAGAGGGCGCCAAGCTCGATCAGCGCGTCGGAAAGTTCTTCCGCGCGGTCACGTTCGAGCTCGACGATCAGTTCCCGGTAGCTCATGAATTACGCTTCGTCCTTCTTCACTGCCTGACGTTCGGCCAGACGGCTTTCGAGGTAGTGAATGCTCGTGCCGCCCTCGACGAACTTCGCGTCGAGCATCAGTTCGCGGTGCAGCGGGATGTTGGTCTGGATGCCTTCGACCACCATTTCCGAGAGCGCGATGCGCATGCGCTGAATGGCCTGCTCGCGCGTCGCGCCGTAGGTGATCAGCTTGCCGATCATCGAATCATAGTTCGGCGGCACGAAATAGCCATTGTAGGCATGCGAGTCGACGCGCACGCCAGGGCCACCCGGCATGTGCCACGACGTGAGACGGCCCGGCGACGGCGTGAACTTGAAGGGATCTTCCGCGTTGATACGGCACTCGATCGCGTGGCCCTTCAGCTGGATGTCGCGCTGGCGGAACGAGAGCTTCTCGCCCGCGGCGATGCGGATCTGCTCCTGCACGATGTCGATGCCCGTGATCAGCTCGGTGACCGGGTGCTCGACCTGCACGCGCGTGTTCATTTCGATGAAGTAGAACTCGCCGTTTTCATACAGGAACTCGAACGTGCCCGCGCCGAGGTAGCCCATCTTCTTGCAGGCGTCGGCGCAACGATCGCCGATGCGATCGAGCAGGCGGCGCGCGATGCCCGGCGCCGGCGCTTCCTCGATCACCTTCTGGTGGCGGCGCTGCATGGAGCAGTCGCGCTCGCCGAGCCACACGGCGTTCTTGAACGAGTCCGAGAGAATCTGGATCTCGATGTGACGCGGGTTCTCGAGATACTTCTCCATGTAGACCTGCGGGTTGCCGAACGCACGGCCGGCTTCCTCGCGGGTCATGTTGACCGCGTTCACGAGCGCCGCTTCCGTGTGCACGACGCGCATGCCGCGCCCGCCGCCGCCGCCCGCCGCCTTGATGATGACGGGGTAGCCGATCGCGCGCGCGATCTTCACGATTTCCTTCGGATCGTCGGGCAGTGCGCCTTCCGAGCCCGGCACGCAGGGCACGCCGGTTTTGATCATGGTCTGCTTCGCCGTGACCTTGTCGCCCATCATGCGGATCGTTTCCGGGCGCGGGCCGATGAACGTGAAGCCCGACTGCTCCACACGCTCGGCGAAATCGGCGTTCTCGGAGAGGAAGCCGTAACCGGGGTGGATCGCTTCTGCGTCGGTGACTTCGGCCGCGCTGATGAGCGCCGGCATGTTCAGGTAGGAGAGGTTCGAAGGCGCCGGGCCGATACAGACCGCCTCGTCCGCGAGCTTCACGTACTTGGCTTCCTTGTCGGCTTCCGAATAGACGACGACCGTCTTGACGCCGAGTTCGCGGCACGCGCGCTGGATGCGGAGCGCGATTTCGCCACGATTGGCAATGAGGATTTTTTCAAACATGGTGGGTATTCGACTCATCAATGGGCGTCGCAAGTCGTATCTGCGCACGCCTGTCGATCGGAGTTAGCGCTTTAGCGGTTACTGCGATCCCATGTAAAACGCAGAGGATCTGTCACGTGCGTCGCCGTCATGGGGCGCCAAACGCGACAAACGCGGCGCGGCCAAAAAAGAAGGCCGCCGCCGCGCGCAGAAAAACTTAGGCGATCACGTAGAGCGGCTGGCCGTATTCGACTGCCTGACCGTTCTCGACGAGGATTTCCTTGACCACGCCGGCCGTATCCGACTCGATCTCGTTGAGCAGCTTCATCGCTTCGATGATGCAAAGCGTCTGGCCTTCCTTGACCGTGTCGCCGACCTGGACGAACGGGTCGGCGCCCGGCGACGGCGCGCGGTAGAACGTGCCCACCATCGGCGAGGTCACGACGTGGCCTTGCGGCACGGCGGGCGCGGCGGGAGCCGCAGCGGCGGCGTCGCCGACGTGGGCGGGCGCGGCGAGCGGAGCGCCCATGACCGGCGCCGCGTATTGCGCGGGGCCCGGCTGCACGTAAACGGGCGGCGCGTTCTTGACGATGCGCACCTTGCCTTCACCCTCGGTCACTTCGAGCTCCGAGATGCCCGATTCGGAGACGAGGTCGATCAGAGTCTTCAGCTTACGTAGATCCATGGTGCAGCCCCTTTTACTTTGAATACGTGAAGTGCCGGGGCGCGCGCGTCCCGGCACGGGTTGTTGTTCAGGTATTGACGGTCATCCGGCGCGGGAATCAGGCCGCCGACCGGGCAGCGAGCCGGTCGAGCGCGTATTCGAGCGCGTAGAGATAACCCTTCCAGCCGAGGCCGCAAATCACGCCTTCGGCCTGGTCGGAAAAATACGAATGGTGCCGGAAGGACTCGCGGCGATGCACGTTCGACAGGTGAATCTCGACGAACGGGATGCCGACGCCTGCCAGCGCATCCCGGATCGCCACGCTCGTATGCGTGTACGCGGCCGGGTTGATCAGGATGAAGTCGGTCTGCTCGGTGCGGGCCGACTGGATGCGGTCGACCAGCGCGCCTTCGTGGTTGCTCTGGAAGGTCGCGAGCTCGACGCCGGCGTCCGCGGCACGGTCCGAGAGCGCCTGATCGATCTGCGGCAGCGTCACGCGCCCATACACCTCCGGTTCCCGGGTGCCGAGAAGATTGAGGTTGGGGCCGTGCAGAACCAGCAGTCGCGTCATGGTCGCTTCTTTTTCCGTGGAATTGCGCGAACTTTAGCGCCGATTAGAGAAATTTGTCTAGTTTTCCGATAAGGGGATATGGCCCTGACTACGCCTTGCGGCGAGGGTCTAGGCCGATCTTCAGTCAAATGACAGGATTCTCACGGCAAAAGCTACGTTATGGCGCTTAAGATTGTGTCAAACATTCCGCTGCGTCAAAGCGCGTCGAGCGTGCGCCGAAGCTCGTCCGGCTTGATTTGCCCTAATTTTGTCGCACGAACGGCGCCGTTCGCGTCGATTACCACCGTGTAAGGTAAGCCGCCTGCGTTGTTGCCGAATGCGCGCGCGACGTCCGCGCCGCCGAAGCCGGCGATGTAGATCGGGTAATCGACGGGCACCTTCTTGAGGAACGTCCTGATGTTCGCGGCCGAATCCACGCCGACGCCGACGAACTGAATCCCCTTCTTCGCGTACTCGCGCTGGAGCGCGGAAAGCTCCGGCATTTCCTCGACGCACGGGCCGCACCAGGAGGCCCAGAAGTTGACCACGATCGGCCGGCCCTTGTAGATGGCAAGCGATTGCGCCTTGCCGTCAGGGTTCGTGACCGCCGCCGACCAGAGCTGGCCGACCGCATTCTGCTTGCCGCTCGCCGGCGCCGCGCTTACCGAGGCCGCGTCGGCCACGCCGGCACTGCCGCTCGTTGCCCAGTGCCCAGCCAGTATGCCGCCGCCTGCGGCGATTGCCGCCACTGCCACGCCGGCCAGAATCCGCTTCGTGTTCATCGCTGCCGTTATCAGGTTGTGGAAGAAGTGGCGCCGCTCTCGTCGATCAGCGCCTGGAGGGCCTGCGCATTGGCGCGCGGCAGCCTGCCACGCGCGTCGGCGCGCACGGCGCCGCGCAAGTCGTCCGTATTGTAGAGCGCAACGTGTATGCCCACCGGCTCCTCGGCGCGTGACGGACGCCACATGAAGCTCAGTGTCTCCACGAAGCCGCGCGCCGCGAAATGGCGCGTTTCCGACACGTCGTACTGCACGTTCGCGTTCAGGAGCCAGATCGCGACATCCTTCGCGTTGTCACAAAAAATCTGCAGATGGATGTCGGAGTGCTCGCCCGCCGTGCCGTTGAGCACCGCGCCGGTCAGGAACGGATTGAACGCCTCGAGCCGCTGCATCCATTCGAGCGCGATCTCGCGCAGGCGGCGCAGCACCACCGGCTGGCTGTCGCTCTGAAAGAGGGCCTGATATTCGCGGATCTCTTCCTCGATCTGGTCGTTGTCGGGCAGCCAGGTGCCTTCGATACGCGTTTCCCCGACCACCTGCCGGGCTGCCTTGCGTTTGGCGGTGGCGTAGTCGAGGCCGTCCTCGGCGATCATCCTTGCTGCCGCGATGGCGATTTCCTCGCGCACGCGCTGGGGATCGAAATGTGATCTGCGAACCATCCTTCAATCATACTAGAGATCGCCCTGGGCTCCTGCAGGCGGCCACTGCGCCACACCCGCTGCCGGGGTGCCCAGGGATTTTCCGTCGCTGCGGGGGCCGAGGTCGAGCCAATAGGGCTCAGGGCCTCGGGTACAATACCGGTTCTTTGCTGCGGCGGCGCAGGGCTGCCGTCGTTCCAGCTTCCCCGTCCTTTTCAACCCGATCAAACCGATCAACGCGTTCACGACGCCCGCGCGGCGCGACAGGCTTATGCACATCCATATCCTCGGCATCTGCGGCACGTTCATGGGCGGACTCGCGGTGCTCGCGCGCAGCGCGGGCCACACGGTGACCGGCTGCGACGCCGGCGTGTACCCGCCGATGAGCACCCAGCTCGAAGCGCAGGGCATCCGCCTCATCGAGGGTTACGACGCGAGCCAGACCGAACTCAAGCCCGATCTCTACGTGATCGGCAACGTGGTCACGCGCGGCAACCCGCTGATGGAGGAGATCCTCAATCGCGGCTTGCCGTACACGTCGGGTCCGCAGTGGCTCGGCGACCACGTGCTGCGCGACAAGTGGGTGCTCGCGGTGGCGGGCACGCACGGCAAGACCACCACGAGCTCGATGCTCACGTGGCTGCTCGAAGACGCGGGCCTGAATCCCGGCTTTCTGATCGGCGGCGTGCCGCTGAATTTCGGCGTGTCGGCGCGTCTGACCGATTCGAGCTTCTTCGTGATCGAAGCCGACGAATACGACACGGCGTTCTTCGACAAGCGCTCGAAGTTCGTTCACTACCGTCCGCGCACGGCGCTGCTCAACAACCTCGAATTCGATCACGCCGACATCTTCCCCGATCTCGCGGCGATCGAAACGCAGTTCCATCATCTCGTGCGCACGATTCCGGGCGTGGGCCGCATCGTCACGAACGGCCGCTCGGACGCGCTCGAACGCGTGCTCACGCGCGGCGTATGGAGCGACGTGGAGCGCTTCGGCGTGGATGGCGGCTGGCAGGCGCTGCCGGCGGAAGACGGCGTGGCCGTGGACGAGCGCTTCGCCGTCTATCACAACAGCGAACGTGCAGGCGTGGTGGACTGGCAGATCCAGGGTGAACACAACCGCCTGAACGCGCTCGCGGCGATTGCCGCCGCGCGCAGCGTGGGCGTGCCGCCCGCTCAGGCCGCGGCCTCGCTCGCCACGTTCCGCAACGTGAAGCGCCGCATGGAAGTGCGCGGCAGCGTCGACGGCGTGACCGTCTACGACGACTTCGCCCACCATCCCACGGCCATCGAAACGACGATCGCCGGCCTGCGCACGCGCGTCGGCCACGAAAACACGCGCATCCTCGCCGTGCTCGAGCCGCGCTCGAATACGATGAAGCTGGGCGTGATGAAGGCGCAGCTGCCCGCCAGTCTCGCCGACGCCGACCTCGTGTTCGGCTACGGCGCAGCGAGCGGCAAGGATGCGCTCGGCTGGGACCTCGCCGGTGCCCTCGCGCCGCTCGGTGAGAAGGCCCGCGCCTTCCACGATCTCGACGCGCTCGTGAAGGCGGTCGTCGCAGCCGCACGCCCCGGCGACCAGGTGCTCGTGATGAGCAACGGCGGCTTCGGCGGCGTGCATCAAAAGCTGCTCGATGCGCTCTCGGCACGGAGCGCGGCGTGATCGTCTATCTGCACGGCTTTCGCTCGTCGCCCCAGTCGTTCAAGGCGCGCCTGCTGGCGGCGCGCATGGCCGAGCTGGGACGCAGCGGCGAATGGCTGTGCCCGACGCTGCCGGTTTCGCCACGCGACGCCATTGCGCTCGCCGAGCGGGAGATCGGCGCGCAATGGAAGCCGGGCGAGCGCGTCACGCTCATCGGCAGTTCGCTCGGCGGCTACTTCGCCACGCATCTCGCGGAAAAGCACGGCTGGCACGCCGCGCTGCTGAACCCCGCCGTGGTGCCTGACCGCGATCTGTCGAAGTATCTCGGCGAGCAGCCGCTCTGGCACGGCGGCGGCAGCATCGTCGTCGAACCGCGTCATCTGGAAGAATTGCGCGCGCTGGCCGTGACGAAGGTGACGCAACCCGCGCGCTACTATCTGGTCGCCGCGACCGGTGACGAAGTGCTCGATTACCGCGAGATGCTCGCGCACTATCCGGGTGTGCCCACACACCTGATCGAAGGCAGCGATCATGGCATCAGCGAGTTCGCAGATTACGTCGACGAAGTGATCCGTTTCTGCGACGCCGCCTGATGCGTGCGAACGCCTATATGTATACAGCACCGCCCGCGCGCCGCGCCGGCGGTCGAAGCAAGTCTGAACGAGAGTATTGAGTGAACGTTTTCTTTGAGGAATCGGGCAGTTTCAAGGCCGGCAGCGTGCTGTCGCGCCAGGGCGATGCATTTCAGGTCGAGCTGCCGGGCGGCCGGCGCGCCAAGGTGCGCGCGAAAGATGTGCTGATCGAGTTCGAGAAGCCGGCCGCGAGTGAACTGCTGGAGCAGGCGGACGCTGCCGCCCAGGAGATCGATCTGGACTTCCTGTGGGAGTGCGCGCCGGCTGATGAATTCGCCTATACGGCGCTCGCAAGCGAGTACTTTGGCGAAACTTATGGCCCTGTCGAGCGCGCCGCGCTCGTGCTGCGCTTGCATGGCTCGCCCGTGTACTTTCGCCGCAAGGGACGCGGCCAGTATCAGCGCGCGCCTGAAGAGCAGCTCAAGATGGCGCTCGCCTCGCTCGAGCGCAAGCGTCAGCAGGCGCTGGTGCAGGCCGGCTACGAAGAGGAGCTGAAGGCGGGTGGACTGCCCGAGGCGTTCAAGGGCAAAGCGCTCGGCCTTCTCACGAAGCCCGACAAGAATTCGATCGAATACAAGGCGCTCGAAGCGGCGGCCGCCGCGCGCGGCATTTCGATGCCGCGCCTCATGCTCGAGAACGGCGGCATCGCTTCGCCGCGCGCGCTGCACGAGGCACGTTTCCTCGCCGACTTCTTCCCGCACGGCACGGGTTTCCCGCCCGTCGAAGTGGGCACGCTGCCCGAGGATCTGCCCGACGCCGCCGAGCACGTGCAGGCGTTTTCGATCGACGACGTCACCACGACCGAAATCGACGACGCCTTCTCGATCGAGCATCTGGCCGACGGCCGCGTGCGCATCGGCATTCACATCGCGGCGCCCGCGCTCGGCATCCAGCGCGGCGACACGGCGGATACGATCGCGCGCACGCGTCTTTCGACGGTCTACATGCCCGGCGACAAGATCACGATGCTGCCCGACGATTTCGTCGACGCGTTCACGCTCAAGGAAGGCGGTCTGCGCCCGGCGCTTTCGCTCTACTGCATCGTGAACCGCGAGACGCAGGAGATCGTCGCGACCGAAACGCGCGCCGAGCGCGTGTTCGTGAAGAACAATCTGCGTCACAACACGCTCGACGAAGTCGTCACCGAAGAGACGCTCGCAGCGGGCACGGGCGAGTATCCGCACAAGGACGACATCGCCGTGCTGTGGCCGTTCGCGCAGGCGCTGTTCGAGAAGCGCCAGCAGGCGCGCGCCGGTTACGGCCTGCGCCGCGAAGTCCAGCGCAACACCGACTTCAACTTCTACGTGGAAGGCGAGCATGTGACCATCTCGCCGCGCCGCCGCGGCTCGCCGCTCGATATGATCGTCGCGGAGCTGGCGATTCTCGCCAACTCCACGTGGGGCGCGTTCCTGCACGATCATGGCGTGCCGGGCATCTATCGCTCGCAGCGCGCGTTCGGCGCGCCGACCGGTCCCAAGCGCACGCGCATGCAGACCAACGCCGCGCCGCACGAGGGCCTCGGCGTCGCGCAGTATGCGTGGAGCACCTCGCCGCTGCGCCGCTATGTGGACCTCGTGAACCAGTGGCAGCTGCTCGCCTGCGTGGAGCACGGCGTGGCCGCCAAGCTCGTCGCGCCGTTCAAGCCCAAGGACGCCGATCTGTTCGCCGTCGTGCAGGGCTTCGACGAGACCTACACCGCTTACGCCGACCATCAGCGCCGCATGGAGTACTTCTGGTGCCTGCGCTGGCTGCAGCAGGAGATGCGCGGTGAGGCGGGCCGCGAGCCGCGCCGCGAATTCCCGGCGAGCGTGGTGAAGGACGACCTGGTGCGCTTCGAGGAAGTGCCGCTGCTCATGCACGTGCCCGCGCTCGGCGTGCACGCGCGCGGCACCCGTCTGATGATGGAAGTGCTGTCGATCGACGAGCTGACCATCGAGGCTTCGGTGCGCATGCTGCGCGTGCTCGACGCGCCCGTCGTGACGAGCGGCGAGCAGGCCGAAGAGGATACGGGCGAAGACGAAGAGCTGATCGAAGCCGCCGACGAGTCCGCGCAAAGCGAAGCGGAAGCCGTCGCGGAAGCAGGCGACGCAGAAGGCGAGGCGGCAAGCGACGCGCCCGCGGCAGAAGAACAATCGAGCGAACAGCACGCCACGGAGCCGCGCGAATGAGTGCCAGCGAGTCGAAGCCGGTTGTGAGCGCCGACCGCTACGCCGTCGTCGGCAACCCGGTCGCGCACAGCAAGTCGCCGTACATCCACGCGCAGTTCGCGCTGCAAACGGGTGAGCGCGTCGAATACGACCGCCTGCTCGCGCCGCTCGACGGTTTCGTCGAGCATGTGCAGGCCTTTCACGCGGCGGGCGGTCGCGGCCTGAACGTGACCGTGCCGTTCAAGCTGGAAGCGCACGCGCTTGCGCACAAGCTCTCGCCGCGTGCGGCGGCGGCGGGCGCGGTCAACACGCTGCGCTTCGACGCGGACGGCATTTTCGGCGACAACACCGACGGCTTCGGCCTCGTGCGCGACATCGAGGTGAACCTCGGCGTTGCGCTCGAAGGGGCGCGCGTGCTGCTGCTCGGCGCGGGCGGCGCGGCGCGCGGCGTCGTGCTGCCGATGCTCGAGCGCCGGCCGCGCGAGATCACCATCGTGAACCGCACGGCGCCCAAGGCGCACGCGCTCATCGAGCAGTTCGCAGGCGCGGCGGGCGAGTTCGGCTGCATGCTCAACGGCGGTGGCCCTCATGCACTCGATCCCAAGCCCTACGACGTGATCGTGAACGCGACGGCGGGCAGCCTCGATGCGGCCTTGCCCGAGTGCGACGAGCGCGCGTTCGGCACCGGTACGCTCGCCTACGACATGATGTACGGCGCGCAGCCCACCGTGTTCATGCGCCACGCGCAGGCACTCGGCGCGCGCGCGGCCGACGGCCTTGGCATGCTGGTCGAGCAGGCCGCCGAGTCGTTCTTCGTGTGGCGCGGCGTGCGTCCCGAGGGCGCGCCGGTGCTGGCGGCATTGCGCGCGCAGCTCGCCGCGCAGGCCGCGTAACGCCCAGCGCCTCTCGCACAGAACGGAGACGACGCCATGCGCAGGCAAGCCATCGGTGCGCAAGCCGCGGCGGCCGCGAGCGGCAGCGGGCGGCGCGCGCAGTCGCGCAAACGTCCCGGCGCGCTGCGCTGGCTGACCTGGGTCGTCTCGGTGTGCGCGATGGCGTGGATCGCCACGCAACTCTTCTACTTCGCGCAAATCGCGCTCTGGAACTTCGTCGATCCGCAAACCACGGCGTTCATGCGCACCGACGCCGCGCGTCTTTCCACCGAGCGCCCCGGTCTCTCGATCCAGCACGAATGGGTGCCGTACGACCAGATCTCGCGCAACCTGAAGCGCGCGATCATCGCGTCCGAGGACGCGAATTTCGTCAACAACAACGGCTACGAAACCGACGCCATTCTCCAGGCGTGGGAAAAGAACAAGCAGCGCGGCCATATCGTGCGCGGCGGCTCGACCATCACGCAGCAGCTCGCGCGCAACCTGTTCCTCTCGCGCGAGCAGAGCTACATCCGCAAGGGCCAGGAGTTCATCATCACGTGGATGCTGCAGACGCTGCTCGACAAGGAGCGCATCTTCGAGATCTATCTGAATTCGGTGGAGTGGGGCAACGGCGTGTACGGCGCGCAAGCCGCCGCGCGCTACTACTACCGCACGAGCGCCGCGAAGCTCACGCCGTGGCAGTCGGCGCGGCTCGCAGTGATGCTGCCGCGTCCCAAGTACTTCGACGAGCATCGCAACTCGGCGTATCTCGCGCAGCGCACCGCCGTGATTGCACGGCGCATGGGGGCGGCCGAGCTGCCGCATTGAAGCGCCATCGAATCACCACGCCAATGAAAAACGCGCCGTCTCTGCGGCGCGTTTTGCTTTTTACCGGCGGCTGCGAACTTCCGCTTACTGGCGCGCGAGCCGCGCGTTATCCGGCATCGGCATGTTGAAGTTGGTGCGAAACGGATTGATGTCGAGGCCGCCGCGCCGCGTGTAGCGCGCGTAGACGGCGAGCCGGTCCGGTTTGCATTCGCGCAGGATGTCCATGAAGATGCGCTCGGCGCACTGCTCGTGAAAGCCCGTGTGATTGCGGTACGAGATGATGTAGCGCAACAGGCCCGCCTGATCGATCTGCGGCCCGACGTAGTGGATCTGCACGCTGCCCCAGTCGGGCTGGCCCGTCACCGGGCAGTTCGACTTGAGCAGGTTCGAGATCAGCGTTTCTTCTACCGGGGCTTCGTCGAAGGCCGCCTTCAGCAGCGTCGGGTCCGGGTGATAGATTTCCGTGTCGAGGTCGAGGCGATCGAGCGAAAGGCCGTCGAACTCCTCGAACGGGATCTTGCCGAATGCGCCCGGCTGATCGAGCCGCACCGAAACCGATGCGCCGCACGCCGCCGTCACATCGCGCTTGATCGTGTCGCGCACCGCATCGGCCGATTCGAACGGGGTTTGCGCGAACGAGCCCAGATAGAGCTTGAACGACTTCGATTCGATGATGTTCGGCGAGTCGGCGGGAATGAAGAACGTGGCGATCGCGATCTGCGGCTTGCCGCGCGCGTTGAGCCACGAAAGCTCGTAGGCGTTCCAGATATCGCTGCCGAAGAAGGGCAGTTGCGCGCCAATGCCGATCTGCTCGCGCGCGCCGGCGCGCGGGATCGGGAACAGGAGCGAAGCGTCGTATTGCTCGGTGTAGGTGGAGGCCTTGCCGAGCGGAGATTGGTCGGGAGTCATGATGCGTTGGCTTCGGTTGCGAGATTGGTCACGCCGCTTGCCACGTGCCCGGTGGCCGTGACCGAGCGCGCGGATTCGCAGGTGCGGATCTGGTCGTCGAAGAAAAAATCGGGTTCGAACTCGCGCAGGAACGGGCCTTTGTCGAGTCCGCCGAGGAACATCGCTTCGTCGATCTCGATGTTCCAGGCCATCAGCGTACGGATTGCGCGCTCGTGCGCCGGCGCCGAGCGCGCGGTGACGAGGGCGGTGCGGATGCGCATTTGCGCGTTCGCGTCGGCGAGCTTCTGCAGACGGTTGAGTGCGGCCAGCAGCGGCTGCAGCGGGCCTTGCGCGAGCGGCAGTTCGCGGTTGTCGCGCTCGTGGCTCACGAAGGCGGACAGCCCCTTGCTCTGGAAAATCTGCTCGGCTTCGTCGGAAAACAGCACCGCATCGCCGTCGAACGCAATGCGAATCTCGTGCGCGTTGCGTTCCGCCATTGTCGCCGATTCCGGAAAGACGCGTGCGGCCGGGAATCCGGCGTCGAGCGCGCTCTTCACGTCGGCCGGATTCGCGGAGAGAAACAGCGACGCGTTGAGCGGCTTGAGGTAGTGCCACGGCTCGCGCCCGCGCGTGAACACGCCGCGCTGAATGTCGAGCCCGTGTTCGCGGCACGAGCTGAACGCACGCAGACCGCTGATGGGATCGCTGCGCGAGAGGATCACGACTTCCACGTGATGTGCGCCGTTATTGAGCGCGAGCAGCTTGCGGATCAGCGCGAACGCCACGCCTGGCCGCGCGGGCACGTTCAGGCGCTCGCGCTGGAGCGCCTCGTAGGCTTGCAGGTCGCCGGCCTCGAACACGTGGTTTTCCTCCTCGAAATCGAAGAGCGCACGCGACGAAATGGCGACGACGAGCTTGTCGGAAAGCGAAACGGACACGATGGCCGCTCGTTACGCGAGGAACAACCGGTACGCCGGATTGCTCGTCTCTTCCCAATGCGGATAGCCGAGCGTGGCGAGGAAGCGGCGGAACTCGGCGTCTTCGGCCGCGGGCACCTGGATGCCCACCAGAATCGAGCTGTAGTCGGCGCCCTGGTTGCGGTAGTGGAACAGGCTGATGTTCCAGTTCGGCGCCATCGACGAAAGGAAACGCATGAGCGCACCCGGCCGCTCCGGAAACTCGAAGCGGAACAGACGTTCGTCGTGCGCGAGCGGCGAGCGACCGCCCACCATGTAGCGGATGTGCTGCTTCGACAGCTCGTCGCCCGTGAGATCGACGCTCGGAAAGCCGTGATCGACGAAGGTCTTCGCGATCTGCTGCGACTCGCCGCGGTTGCGGATCTGCACGCCCACGAAGATGTGCGCGCGTTCGGCGTCGTCGATGCGGTAGTTGAACTCGGTCACGCTGCGCGTGCCGACCAGCTCGCAGAAGCGCTTGAAGCTGCCGCGCTCCTCGGGGATCGTCACGGCGAACACCGCTTCGCGCGCCTCGCCCACCTCGGCGCGCTCGGCCACGAAGCGCATGCGGTCGAAGTTCATGTTCGCGCCCGAGGTGATCGCCACCAGCGTCTGCCCCTCGATGCCCTCGCGTTCCGCGTACTGCTTTGCGCCCGCCACGGCCAGTGCGCCTGCGGGTTCGAGCACGCTGCGCGTGTCCTGGAAGACGTCCTTGATCGCGGCGCAAAGCGCGTCGGTATCGACCGTGAGCACTTCGTCGAGATACTGCTGGCACAGGCGGAAGGTTTCCTCGCCCACGAGCTTGACGGCCGTGCCGTCCGAGAACAGGCCGACTTCGGTGAGTTCCACGCGCTTGCCCGCCTCGATCGACTGCGCCATTGCGCAGGAATCGTCGGTCTGCACGCCGATCACCCTGATCTCGGGGCGCACGGCCTTCACGTACGCCGCCACACCCGCCGCCAGGCCGCCGCCGCCGATCGGCACGAAGATCGCGTGAATCGGGGCCTGATGCTGGCTCAGCACTTCCATCGCCACGGTGCCCTGGCCGGCGATCACGTGGGGATCGTCGAACGGATGCACGAAGGTCAGGCCGCGTTCTTCCTGCAGGCGCACGGCGTGGGCGTAGGCGTCGCTGTACGACTCGCCGGCCTGCACGACCTCGACGGTCGCGCCGCCGTGGGCGCGCACCGCATCGACCTTCACCTGCGGCGTGGTCACCGGCACGCAGATCACGGCCTTCACACCGAGCTTCGCCGCCGACAGCGCCACGCCCTGCGCGTGATTGCCCGCCGAGGCGGTGATCACGCCGCGCTCGAGCTGCGCGGGCGTGAGATGCGCCATCTTGTTGTAGGCGCCGCGTAGCTTGAAGGAGAACACCGGCTGGTTGTCCTCGCGCTTGAGGAACACGGCGTTGCGCAGGCGCGCCGAGAGGTTCGGGGCGCGTTCGAGTTCGGTCTCGCGGGCAACATCGTAGACGCGGGCGGTGAGGATTTTCTTCAGGTAATCGTCGTGGGAGGCCATGCGAGGGCGCGCCGGGCGCGGGTTCAGGGCGGGAAAGCGTAAATGATAGCGCCAACGGCTCCCGCGCTGGCGGCACGGGCAGGTGGCTGGTGCTGGGTGCGGCGGCGCGATTCGCCGACCGGCCGGAAGGCAAATCTTCGTCAAAGCGGGCGTAATCGGGCGCGAATCGTCCGTCAACGCAAGTGAATCTTGTGTGTTCAGCAAGTTCCCACGCAGCGTCAGCGCGGGTGCGGATCATGCGGTAAAATCCTTTTTCGAAACAAGGATCGGATGATGCACTGGCAACCTCGGACAGCCCATTTGACGCCCGCACGGCGCGTAACCCGCCCGGCGGCGCAGCGGCACGCCCGCCACGCACGATCGTGTCGCTAAATCCGAGCGCCGGGGAACCATCGGCGTGAGCGTTGCCGCCATGTGCCTCCCCACCCCTTTCGTCCGCAGCCTGCCACAGGCGGACACGATTTCAGAATAGCGCCCCACGCGCCCCGTCAGTATCCGTCGCAGCGGCCGCGAGCCGTGCGCGGGACTGGCCCAAAGAGTCGTCCAACCATGAACGCACCTCAAGTTTTCGATCCTCACGGCGCCGCCGCCGCCGCCGCCGTGGCCACCGACATCGAACCGCGCCTGCGCGAGATTCCCTATAACTACACGTCGTTTTCGGACCGCGAAATCGTCATCCGCCTGCTCGGCGAAGACGCATGGAACGCGCTCGCCGAGCTGCGCGCGGAGCGCCGCACCGGCCGCTCGGCGCGCATGCTCTACGAAGTGCTGGGCGACATCTGGGTCGTGCGCCGCAACCCGTATCTGCAGGACGATCTGCTCGACAATCCGAAGCGCCGCGCGCTCCTGATCGAGGCGTTGAACCACCGCCTCGCCGAAATCGAGAAGCGCCGCCGCGCCGACCTGCAGGAGCACACCGACAAGGAAGGCGTGGACCGCGCTGCGCGCGTCGAAAAACTGGTCGGCGCCACGCGCCGCGCCATCGACGCCTTCGCGGGCGAGTTCGAGAAGATGGCCGACCTGCGCCGCCGCGCGACCAAGGTGCTCGGCAAGCGCACGGCGAAGGACAACATCCGCTTCGACGGCCTCGCGCGCGTCTCGCACGTGACCGACGCGACCGACTGGCGCGTGGAATATCCGTTCGTCGTCCTCACGCCCGATACCGAAGCCGAAATCGCCGGCCTCATCAAGGCCTGTTTCGAACTCGGTCTCACCGTGATTCCACGCGGAGGCGGCACGGGCTACACGGGCGGCGCGGTGCCGCTCACGCCGTTCTCGGCCGTCATCAATACCGAAAAGCTCGAGCAGCTCGGTCCGGTCGAGATGACCGACCTGCCGGGCGTGAACCGCAAGGTCGCGACGATTTTCTCGGGCGCGGGCGTGGTCACGCGCCGCGTGACCGAGGCCGCCGACGCCGCGGGCTTCGTCTTCGCCGTCGATCCGACTTCGCTCGATGCGTCCTGCATCGGCGGCAACGTCGCGATGAACGCGGGCGGCAAGAAGGCGGTGCTGTGGGGCACGGCGCTCGACAATCTCGCCTGGTGGCGCATGGTCGACCCGCAGGGCAACTGGCTCGAAGTCACGCGTCTTGACCACAACATGGGCAAGATCCACGACATTCCCGTGGCGCGCTTCGAGCTGAAGTGGTTCGACGGCGAATACGCGCCGGGCGAAAAGCTGCTGCGCTCCGAATCGCTCGATATCGAAGGCAAGCGCTTCCGCAAGGAAGGCCTCGGCAAGGACGTCACCGACAAGTTCCTCGCCGGCCTGCCGGGCGTGCAGAAAGAAGGCTGCGACGGGCTCATCACGTCCGCGCGCTGGGTGCTGCACAAGATGCCCGCGCATACGCGCACGGTCTGCCTGGAGTTCTTCGGCCAGGCGCGCGAGGCGATTCCGAGCATCGTCGAGATCAAGGACTACCTGTTCGAGACGTCGAAGCAGGGCGGCGCGATTCTCGCGGGCCTCGAGCACCTCGACGAGCGCTACCTGCGCGCCGTGGGCTACGCGACCAAGAGCAAGCGCAACGCGTTTCCGAAGATGGTGCTGATCGGTGACATCGTCGGCGACGACGCCGATGCCGTGGCCGCCGCGACCTCGGAAGTGATCCGCATGGCCAACGGCAAGAGCGGCGAAGGCTTTGTCGCGGTGTCCGCCGAGGCGCGCAAGCGCTTCTGGCTCGACCGCAGCCGCACGGCCGCCATTGCCAAGCACACCAACGCGTTCAAGATCAACGAAGACGTCGTGATCCCGCTCAACCGCATGGGCGAGTACACGGACGGCATCGAGCGCATCAACATCGAGCTGTCGATCAAGAACAAGCTGCAACTGGTCGACGCGCTCGAAGCGTTCTTCAAGGCGGGCAAGCTGCCGCTCGGCAAGACCGACGACGCGAACGAGATTCCCTCCGCGGAACTGCTCGAAGACCGCGTCCAGCAGGCGCTCGATCTGCTCAAGCGCGTTCGCGAGCGCTGGACCTTCGTGGGCGAGAAGCTCGATCTGTCGCTGCGCGAGGCGCAGCACTATCTCGTGCAGCTGGGCTACGAGGCGCTGGCGGAGAAGTTCGCCGACCGCGTGGACGCGCAGCCCGAGGCCAACGTCTTCCACGTGACTCAGGACCGCACGGTGCGCATCTCGTGGAAGCAGGAGATCCGTGCGGAACTGCGCAAGATTTTCAACGGCGGCGAATTCAAGCCGATCCTCGAAGAGACCCAGGCGATCCACAAGAAGGTGCTGCGCGGCCGCGTGTTCGTGGCGCTGCACATGCACGCCGGCGACGGCAACGTGCACACGAACCTGCCCGTCAACTCCGACAACTACGAGATGCTGCAGGACGCGCACCATGCGGTCGCGCGCATCATGAAGCTCGCGCGTTCGCTCGACGGCGTGATCTCGGGCGAGCACGGCATCGGCATCACGAAGCTCGAATTCCTGACTGACGAAGAGATCGCCGAGTTCCGCGCCTACAAGCAGCGCGTCGATCCGCAAGGCCGCTTCAACGCGGGCAAGCTGCTCGAAGGCGCCGACCTGCGCAACGCCTACACGCCGTCGTTCGGCCTGATGGGCTACGAGTCGCTCATCATGAAGCAGTCCGACATCGGCGCGATTGCCGATTCGGTGAAGGACTGCCTGCGCTGCGGCAAGTGCAAGCCGGTGTGCGCGACGCACGTGCCGCGCGCGAACCTGCTCTACAGCCCGCGCAACAAGATTCTCGCCACGTCGCTGCTGGTCGAGGCGTTCCTGTACGAAGAGCAGACGCGCCGCGGCGTGTCGATCAAGCACTGGGATGAGTTCAACGACGTGGCCGACCACTGCACGGTCTGCCACAAGTGCGTGACGCCGTGCCCGGTCAAGATCGACTTCGGCGACGTGACCATGAACATGCGCAATCTGCTGCGCAAGATGGGCAAGAAGAAGTTCAACGCGGGCAACGCGGCGGGCATGTTCTTCCTGAACGCCACGAACCCGCAGACCATCAACCTCGCGCGCACCGCGATGATGGGCGTGGGCTACAAGGCGCAGCGCCTCGGCAACGACCTGCTCAAGAAGGTCGTGAAGAAGCAGACGGCGCTGCCGCCCGCATCGACGGGCAAGCCGGCCGTGGTCGAGCAGGTGATCCACTTCGTCAACAAGAAGATGCCGGGCAACCTGCCGAAGAAGACGGCGCGCGCGCTGCTCGACATCGAAGACAACAAGATCGTGCCGATCATCCGCAACCCGAAGACGACGAACGTCGATTCGGAAGCGGTGTTCTACTTCCCCGGCTGCGGCTCGGAGCGTCTGTTCTCGCAAGTGGGCCTCGCCACCCAGGCGATGCTCTGGCAAGCGGGCGTGCAGACGGTGCTGCCGCCGGGCTACCTGTGCTGCGGCTATCCGCAGCGCGGCTCGGGCCAGTACGACAAGGCCGAGAAGATCGTCACCGATAACCGCGTGCTGTTCCACCGCGTCGCGAACACGCTCAATTACCTCGACATCAAGACCGTCGTGGTGTCGTGCGGGACCTGCTACGACCAGCTTGCGGGTTATGAATTCGACAAGATTTTCCCGGGATGCCGCATCATCGACATCCACGAGTTCCTGCTCGAGAAGGGCATCAAGCTCGACGGCGTGACGGGCACGCGCTACATGTACCACGACCCGTGCCACACGCCGATCAAGACGATGGATCCGGTCAAGCTCGTCAATGAGCTGATGGGTTCTGAAAAGGACGGCTACAAGATCGAGAAGAACGATCGCTGCTGCGGCGAATCGGGCACGCTGGCCGTGACGCGCCCGGACGTTTCGACGCAGGTGCGTTTCCGCAAGGAAGAGGAAATCCGCAAGGGCGCGGCGAAGCTGCGCGGCATTCCGATCGTCGGCAACGGCGCGAACGGGGTGCAGCCGGCGACGCAGCAGGAAGCGGGCGGGCAGGGTACGACGCAGGACGTCAAGATTCTCACGTCTTGCCCGTCTTGCCTCCAGGGTCTGTCGCGGTACAACGAAGACGCCAACATCGAAGCCGACTACATCGTGGTGGAAATCGCCCGCCACATACTTGGCGAAAACTGGATGGCGGACTACGTTCAGAACGCGAACAATGGCGGAATCGAGCGCGTGCTGGTCTAATGGCAGCGCTCAATTTTCCGTGAACGGGTTCGAGGACGACGATGACATGCGTATTCTGCAGTGAGGAAGGCGGCGATCTGCTGTGGCAGGACGAGCGCATGCGCGTCGTGCTCGCGACTGCCGAGGCCGACTATCCCGGCTTTTGCCGGGTCATCTGGAATGCGCACGTCGCCGAATTCTCGGACCTGGGCGCGGCCGACCGGGAACATCTGATGCGCGCCGTGTACGCCGTCGAGCGTGCACTGCGCCGCGTCATGCAGCCATCGAAGGTGAATCTGGCGAGCCTCGGCAACCAGGTGCCGCACGTGCACTGGCACGTCATTCCGCGCTTCACGAACGATGCCCATTTCCCGCTGCCCGTCTGGGCGCCGCGCCAGCGCACGGTGTCCGAGGCGATGCTGGGCCAGCGCCGCGCGCAGGCTACGCTGCTGCGCGACGCGGTACGCCAGGAAATGGAGCAGGCTTAAGGCCTGAGCAGGCGGGGGCGGTGAGCGTCCAATGCGCGACCAATTGCGTCCAGTACGCGTCCAACAGCGGGAACGAACATGAGTGGACTGAAATCCGATACGCCGGTGCCGACCGGCGTCGTGGTGCACGCCGTTTCGCGCGTGCTGGAACTCCAGTATGCGAACGGGGAGAGCTACCGCGTGCCCTTCGAGCTGATGCGCGTGTATTCGCCCTCGGCCGAGGTGCGCGGGCACGGCGCCGGCCAGGAAACGCTGCAGACGGGCAAGCGCGAGGTGACGATCACGGCGCTCGAAGGTGTCGGCAACTACGCGCTGCAGCCCACGTTCTCCGACGGCCACAACACCGGCATCTACTCGTGGGACCAGCTCTACGAGCTCGCCACGCGCCAGGACGAACTCTGGGCGGAATATTTCGCCAGACTGAAGACGGCGGGCGTCGAGCGCGACGCCCCCATGGCGGCGCCCCCTGCCGCGCATGGCCATTGCCACTGACGCTTCCTGTTACGATCCAGCCCCGCCGCATCTCTGACAGAGGCGGCGCAGCACACCAATAGAACACCCTTCCGCGAAAGGACGAGCGCGATGAGCAAAACCCACTTCGGCTATCAGACAGTCGACGAACAGGACAAGGCGAAGAAGGTGGCCGGCGTGTTTCACTCGGTCGCCTCGAACTACGACCTGATGAACGATCTGATGTCGGGCGGGCTGCACCGCGCGTGGAAGGCGTTCACGATCGCGCAGGCGAACATCCGGCCCGGCGCGAAGGTGCTCGACATCGCCGGCGGCACCGGCGACCTTTCCATGGCGTTCGCGAAGAAGGCGGGCCCCACGGGCGAGGTCTGGCACACCGACATCAACGAGTCGATGCTGCGCGTGGGCCGCGACCGCCTCATCGACAACGGCGTGATCACGCCGGCGCTCCTGTGCGACGCCGAGAAAATCCCCTTTCCGGACAACTACTTCGACGTGGTGACCGTGGCTTTCGGGCTGCGCAACATGACGCATAAGGACGCCGCGCTCGCCGAGATGCGCCGCGTGCTCAAGCCGGGCGGGCGCGTGCTCGTGCTCGAATTCTCGAAGGTCTGGGAGCCGCTCAAGAAGGCGTACGACGTCTACTCGTTCAAGGTGCTGCCGTGGCTCGGCAAGCGCTTCGCCCAGGACGCGGACAGCTACCAGTACCTCGCGGAATCGATCCGCATGCATCCGGACCAGGAAACACTCAAGACCATGATGGAACAAGTCGGCCTCGACGCCGTCAAATATTACAATTTGTCAGCTGGCGTGGTAGCCTTACACGTCGGCACAAAGTATTAGTGTTCCCAACTCACTGTCTTTAAAGGAATTTCCGCCATGTCTGAGCCCTGCAACGTTGCTTCCAAAAAGCTTTCATCGTCATGGGCCAGACGAATCGGCGTCCTGGCCCTTGCCGGCGTGATGATTGCCGGCAGCCTCGCATCGTTCGATGCAGAGGCTCGCCGCATGGGTGGCGGCCGCAGTTTCGGCAAGCAGTCGTCCACGGCTACGCAGCGCAGCACCACGCCGCCGCCGGCCCAGCCCACCCCCACGAATCCCGCGCAGCAGGCCGGAGCCCAGCGCGCTCCCGGCACGCCGGCTCCCACGCCTGCGGCCGCACCGGCGCGCAATCGCTGGCTCGGACCGATCGCGGGCCTCGCGGCCGGTCTCGGCATCGCCGCGCTGCTTTCGCACTTCGGTCTTGGCGAGGCGTTTGCCGGCATGATGGCCAACATGATCGTGATCGCGATCATCGCCTTTATCGCCGTCTGGCTGATCCGCAAGTTCATGAGCCGCCGCCGTGCCACGGAACCCGCGTACCAGGGCGGGTACTCGTCGAACAGCATGAACCCGTCGTCGGGCGGGTATCAGCCGCAGGAGCCGCGCTACACCGCACCGCCCACGGGGCAGTACCTCGCGCCTGAAGCCAATCCGGTCAGCACGCCGAACATCGATACGCCGGCAGCTGCATCGATTCCGGCCGGCTTCGACACCGAAGCCTTCGTGCGCAATGCCAAGGTCTACTTCGTGCGCCTGCAGGCCGCGTGGGACGCCGGCAACATGGACGACATCCGCGAATTCACGACGCCCGAGATGTTCGCCGAAATTCGCGTCGATCTCGCGGGCCGCGGCGCGCAGCCCAACCAAACCGACGTCGTGCAGCTCAACGCGGACCTGCTCGGCGTTGAGGACCGCGGCAGCGAATACCTGGCGAGCGTGCGTTTCTCCGGCCTGATTCGCGAAGCCATGGGCGAGCCGGCCGCGCCGTTCGTCGAGGTGTGGAATCTCTCGAAGTCGCGCACGTCGGGCGAAGGCTGGCTGCTCGCGGGCATCCAGCAGGTCGAATCTCACTGAGCCGGCACCCGGGCCGCGCGGCTCGTGACTTGATCCAGATCGGCGTGCGGCGCCTTCCGGGCGCCGCGCCGCATGAGACAGGGCAGGGCGGCGGCGCGATACTGTGGCTCGAACGTTACAATAGGAACCCGCCCGGGCTTGTGCCCGAGCGGGTTTTCTTATTCCATGCCGATGACTCTTGCCGCCAAGCCCTTCGCTGCTGCCGTCAACCACCTGCTCGCCCGCGAAACGTGGGCACGCGAGCGTCTCGCCCCCTATGCCGGCAAGACGGCTCGCCTCACCTGTCCGCCCGTCGTGCTCACGCTGCTCGTGCAGCCGGACGGCTATCTGGGCGCGGTCGAGGACCATGATGCAGGCGACGTCGATGTGACGCTGTCGCTGCCCGCGGGCGCGCTCTCGTCGTTCATGCAGGGCGGCCAGGCGGCCGTGATGAAGCACGTGAAGATCGAGGGCGATGCCGAGTTTGCGCAGGTCATCGGCAAGCTCGCCGAGCATCTGCGCTGGGAGCCCGAAGAGGACCTCGCGAAGCTGATCGGCGACGCGCCGGCTTCACGCATCGCCACGCTCGCGCGCGCCGCAAGCGAGCAGGCCCTGCGCACCGGGCGCAACGTGCTCGGCTCGGTCACGGAATATCTGCTCGACGAAAATCCGCAGCTCGTGCGGCGCGCCGAGCTCGACGGCTTCAACGAGGAGCTGTCGCGCGCACGCGATGCGCTGGCGCGCGTGGAAAAGCGCATCGAGCGGCTCGAACAAAAATCACCGGCCGGCGGCGGGAGCCAAAGCGCTGCGCCGCGCGGTTCGCGCTAGTCAACAGGCCCCCCAGACATGCGTTTTCTGCGTTTCCTCAAGATTTTCTTCACCGTCATCCGCTTCGGCCTGGACGAGATGATGTTGAGCCGGATCAACGACCGGCGTGTCGCGCTGCTCCTGCGCATCACCACGATCGGCCGTCGCTTCGACGATCCGCCCGGCTTGCGTCTGCGTCTCGCGCTGGAAAGCCTCGGCCCGATCTTCGTGAAATTCGGCCAGGTGCTGTCCACGCGCCGCGACCTGCTGCCGCCCGATATCGCCAACGAACTGGCAAAGCTGCAGGACCAGGTGCCGCCGTTCGATTCGAACGTGGCGATCGGCCTGATCGAGAAGTCGCTGGGTGCACCGGTCGACACGATCTTCGACGAGTTCGAACGCGTGCCGGTGGCGAGCGCGTCGATTGCGCAGGTGCACTTCGCCAAGGTGAAGTCGGGCCAGCACGCGGGCAAGCCGGTGGCCATCAAGGTGCTGCGGCCGAACATGCGTCCGGTGATCGACTCCGACCTCGCGCTGCTGCGCGATATCGCCGTGTGGGCCGAGCGGCTGTGGGCCGACGGCAAGCGCCTGAAGCCGCGCGAAGTGGTGGCCGAATTCGACAAGTACCTGCACGACGAGCTCGACCTCATGCGCGAGGCCGCCAACGGCAGCCAGTTGCGCCGCAATTTCGCGGGCCTCGATTTGCTGCTCGTGCCGGAAATGTACTGGGAATTCAGCACGGCCAACGTGCTCGTGATGGAGCGCATGGTCGGCGTGCCGATCAGCCAGGTGGACAAGCTGCGGGCGGCGGGCGTGGACATTCCGAAGCTCGCGCGCGAGGGCGTGGAGATCTTCTTCACGCAGGTGTTCCGCGACGGCTTCTTTCACGCCGACATGCACCCCGGCAACATTCAGGTGAGTCTCGATCCCGCGCATTTCGGCCGCTATATCGCGCTCGATTTCGGCATCGTCGGCGCGCTGTCGGACTTCGACAAGAACTACCTCGCGCAGAACTTTCTCGCGTTCTTCAAGCGCGACTATCACCGCGTCGCGACGCTGCATATCGAATCGGGATGGGTGCCGCCCAATACGCGCGTGGAAGAGCTGGAAAGCGCGATTCGCGCCGTGTGCGAACCGTATTTCGACCGGGCGTTGAAGGACATTTCGCTGGGCCAGGTGCTGCTGCGCCTGTTCCAGACCTCGCGGCGCTTCAACGTGGAAATCCAGCCGCAGCTCGTGCTGCTGCAAAAGACCATGCTCAACGTCGAGGGTCTCGGGCGCTCGCTCGATCCGGAGCTCGATCTCTGGAAGACGGCGAAGCCGTATCTCGAGCGCTGGATGACCGAGCAGATCGGCCTGCGCGGCTGGTACGAGCGCTTCAAGATCGAAGCGCCGCAATGGAGCAAGACGCTGCCGCAATTGCCGCGCCTCGTGCACCAGGTGCTGCTGCACCGCCAGGAGCCGGGCGGCTTCGCGAACGACGAGACGATCCGCGCGATGCTCGCCGAGCAACGCCGCACCAACCGCCTGCTGCAGGGCCTGCTCGTGTTCGGCGTGGCCGTGGGCGTGGGCATGGTGGCGGCGCGCGTGTGGCTCGCGTTCGCCTACGGCGGCTGACGGACCACGAGAACAAGGAGTGAGACGATGAGCGACCCGACCCTGCCGACGCAACCGGGCGACGTGCCCGAGTTCGAAACCCGCGACCCGGCGTCGCCCTCGTTCTGGGACGAGCGCTTTGCGCGCGGCTTCACGCCGTGGGATCAGGCGGGCGTGCAGCGCCAGTTCGAAGCCTTCGCCACGGCGCACCCCGAGGCCGCGGTGCTGATTCCGGGCTGCGGCAACGCCTGGGAGGCCCGCTGGCTCGCCGAGCGCGGCCGCACGGTGCGCGCCATCGACTTCGCGCCGGCCGCGGTCGCGAGCGCGCGCACGGCGCTGGGGCCGTACGCGGGTGTCGTCGAAGAGGCGGACTTCTACGCCTACACGCCGCCGTTCACGCCGGCCTGGGCGTTCGAGCGCGCGTTCCTGTGCGCGCTGCCCATGGCGCAGCGAGCGAGCTACGCCGCCCGCATGGCCCAGCTGTTGCCGCCCGGCGCGTTGCTCGCGGGCTACTTCTTCATCGGCGAGACGCCCAAGGGGCCGCCGTTCGCGATCGCGCGCGACGAACTCGACGCCTTGCTTACGCCGTACTTCACGCTGGCCGACGATCAGCCCGTGGCCGACTCGCTGCCCGTGTTCGTCGGGCGCGAGCGCTGGCTCGTGTGGCGCCGCAACGACGTCGCGCCGTCGCCCGTTTGAGCGTTCCGCCGCGCTCACGCCGTGCGCTCGCCGCCTTGCCTGGCCGCGCGCGCTCTTGATGTGCGCGCAACCTGCCCTCATCTGTATCGAGGCAGCCGCAACCCGCCGACCTCCCTGCAGGACACCCCACCCCGGTAAATGCCAGGGGCGATCCTGGTTTGCGGCTATAATTCAAGGCTTTGCAAGCAATTATCAGAATTTCATCAGGATAGAGATCATGCCGATCTACGCTTATCGCTGCGAGTCGTGCGGCTTCGACAAGGACGTGCTCCAAAAGATGAGCGATGCGCCCCTGACGCAGTGCCCGAGCTGCGGCGCGGATACCTTTCGCAAGCAGGTCACCGCAGCGGGCTTCCAGCTGAAGGGTTCGGGCTGGTACGTCACCGATTTCCGCGGCGGCAACGGCGGCAAGAGCGCGGCGGCGACTGGCGCGCAGGCGACTGGCGAAAACGCGTCGGCGGAGGGCAGCAAGCCGGCCGGCGAGGCCGCCGCGAGCGCTTCCAGCGATGCGGGTGCAGCCGCGCCCGCCGCGAGCAGCCCAGCGAGCACGCCCAGCCCGGCAGCCTCGACCTGAAAAACCTGCGGCGCGATCCCTGCATTCCCGGGGACCCGCGCTGCGCCGAAGCCGCGCCGGCAGCCCGTTTGCCGCGCGCGGCCCGCATGGCGGTGTACATGACGATCAAGAAAGCGACGTTCAAATCGGTATTCCTGACCGGCCTGCTGGTGCTGGTGCCGCTGGCCATCACGCTGTGGGTGCTGAACCTCGTGATCGGCACGATGGATCAGACGCTGCTGCTGCTGCCCGAATCGTGGCGGCCGGAGCGCATGTTCGGCGTGCGCCTGCCGGGACTCGGCGCGGTGCTCACGCTCGCGTTCATCTTCGGGGTCGGTCTGCTCACGCATAACTTCATCGGGCAGAAGCTGGTGGAGTGGTGGAACGCGCTGGTGCGCCGCATTCCGATCATCGGACCGCTGTACGGCAGCATCCAGCAGGTTTCCGATACACTGCTTTCGAGCAACGGCAATGCATTTCGCAAAGCGCTCCTGATCGAATACCCGCGCAAGGGTTCGTGGACGATCGCGTTTCTCACCGGCATTCCCGGCGGCGACGTGGTCAACCACCTGCAGGAAGATCACGTGAGCGTCTATGTCCCGACTACGCCGAATCCGACGTCGGGCTTTTTCCTGATGGTGCCAAAGAGCGAGGTGGTCGAGCTGGACATGACCGTCGACGCCGCGCTCAAGTATATTGTTTCGATGGGCGTGGTCGCGCCGGCAACCTCACCACGCCGCCCCATCGATCCTCCGCTTTAATACCGGACGACGCGCTGCCGCGCGCCGCTCCCGTTCATTCATGCATAACGAAAGACGAACATCATGTCGATGAGATCTGAATACTGCGGTCTGGTGACCGAACAGCTGCTGGGCCAAACTGTTTCGCTGTGCGGATGGGTGCAGCGCCGCCGCGACCATGGCGGCGTCATCTTCATCGACCTGCGCGACCGCGAAGGCCTCGTTCAGGTCGTCTGCGATCCGGACCGCGCGGAAATGTTCAAGATCGCCGAAGGCGTGCGCAATGAGTTCTGCGTGCAGGTCAAGGGTCTCGTTCGCAATCGTCCGGAAGGCACGGTCAACGCGAACCTCACGAGCGGCAAGATCGAAGTGCTGTGCCACGAAATCGTGGTGCTCAACGCGTCGGTCACGCCGCCGTTCCAGCTCGACGACGACAACCTCTCGGAAACCACGCGCCTCACGCATCGCGTGCTCGACCTGCGCCGTCCGCAGATGCAGCACAACCTGCGTCTGCGCTACCGCGTGACGATGGCCGTGCGCAAGTATCTCGACGCGCTCGGCTTCATCGACATCGAAACGCCGATGCTCACGAAGAGCACGCCGGAAGGCGCGCGCGACTACCTCGTGCCGTCGCGCGTGAACGCAGGCCAGTTCTTCGCGCTGCCGCAGTCGCCGCAGCTCTTCAAGCAGCTCCTGATGGTGGCGAACTTCGATCGCTACTACCAGATCGTCAAGTGCTTCCGCGACGAAGACCTGCGCGCCGACCGTCAGCCCGAATTCACGCAGATCGACTGCGAAACGTCGTTCCTCGGCGAGCAGGAAATCCGCGACCTGTTCGAAGACATGGCGCGTCACGTGTTCAAGGAAACGATCGATGTCGAGCTCGACGCGAAGTTCCCGATCATGCCGTACGCGGAAGCCATGAGCCGCTTCGGTTCGGACAAGCCGGACCTGCGCGTGAAGCTCGAATTCACCGAGCTGACCGACGCCATGAAGGACGTCGACTTCAAGGTGTTCAGCGCACCGGCCAACACGAAGGACGGCCGCGTCGCGGCGCTGCGCGTGCCGAAGGGCGGCGAGCTGTCGCGTGGCGACATCGACGGCTACACGGAATTCGTGCGCATTTACGGCGCGAAGGGTCTCGCGTGGATCAAGGTCAACGAAGCCGCGAAGGGCCGTGACGGTCTGCAAAGCCCGATCGTCAAGAACCTGCACGACGCCGCGATCGCCGCGATCCTCGAGCGCACCGGCGCGCAGGACGGCGACATCATCTTCTTCGCGGCAGACCGCGCGAAGGTCGTGAACGACAGCCTCGGCGCACTGCGCCTGAAGATCGGCCACTCGGAGTTCGGCCGTGCCAACGGCCTCGTCGAGAAGGGCTGGAAGCCGCTGTGGGTGATCGACTTCCCGATGTTCGAGTACGACGAGGAAGAAAACCGCTACGTGGCCGCGCACCACCCGTTCACGAGCCCGAAGGACGAGCACCTGGAATACCTCGAAACGGATCCGGGCCGCTGCCTCGCCAAGGCTTACGACATGGTGCTGAACGGCTGGGAAATCGGCGGCGGCTCGGTGCGTATCTATCAGGAAGACGTGCAGAGCAAGGTGTTCCGCGCGCTCAAGATCAATGCGGAAGAAGCACGCGCGAAGTTCGGCTTCCTGCTCGACGCGCTGCAATACGGCGCGCCGCCGCATGGCGGTATCGCGTTCGGCCTGGACCGCATCGTCACGATGATGGCCGGCGCCGATTCGATTCGCGACGTGATCGCGTTCCCGAAGACGCAACGCGCGCAGGATCTGCTCACGCAGGCGCCGAGCCCGGTGGACGAGCGCCAGCTGCGCGAACTGCACATCCGTCTGCGTCAGCCCGAGCAGAAGACGGCGCAGTAAGCCGCATTCCGGCTGCGAAGGCCCGTCAGGGCTTTTGCATCGCAACAACAAAAAAGGCGCATCGTGCGCCTTTTTTGCTTTTTGCGTTAAATTACCTTTAGACGCGCCGCAAGCGCGCAGCGCGCGTTCCTCCCCACGCTCCATCACCATGCAGAAGCCGCCGAAGATTCCGGAATCCGTACTCGTCGTCATCCATACGCCGCAACTGGAGGTCCTGATCATCGAACGCGCCGACCGGCCGGGTTTCTGGCAGTCGGTCACCGGCTCGAAAGATCGCCTCGACGAGCCGTTCGCCGAAACCGCCGTGCGCGAGGTGGGCGAGGAGACGGGTATTGCCGTCGGTGCGGTGGAGGTTCCGCAGGCGGCGCTGCTCGACTGGCACCACGAGATCGAGTACGAAATCTATCCCGTGTGGCGCCATCGCTATGCGCCCGGCGTCACGCGCAACACCGAGCACTGGTTCAGCCTGGAAGTGCCCACGGGCACAGTCGTCACGCTCGCGCCGCGCGAGCATACGGCGTATGTGTGGCTGCCCTACGAGCAGGCGGCGGCGAAGTGCTTCTCGTGGTCGAACCGCGAGGCCATTCTGCAACTGCCCATGCGGCTACGTGAAGGACGCGGGTGAGCGCAACATGAGCGAAACCAGTACCGATCCCGGCATTGAATCGCAGCGCGTGGTGAGGCTGCGCGAGGCGCTGCTTGGCCGGCGCTATCGTTCGCGCTATCGCTTCACGAGCGGCAACGACGTGCGCCTGTTCGGCTCGAGCGCCGGTCTGTTCGGCGCGATGATCGAACGCATCGACGCCGCCGAGCGCGACGTCGCGCTCGAAACCTATATCTTCTGCGACGACGACATCGGCCGCGCGCTCTCCGACGCGCTCATGCGCGCGGCGGCGCGCGGCGTGCGCGTGCGCGTCATCACCGACGGCATCGGCTCGCCGCGCATCGCGCTGTTCGAGACCTGGCTGGGCGCGGGGGTGGAGCACCGCGTCTACAACCCGCACATCTTCGGGCGCTTCGGCTTTTCGCGCACGCACCGCAAGCTCGCCGTGATCGACGACCAGTTTGCCTTTTGCGGCGGCATCAACGTGATCGACGATTTCGAGCAGGACGGCCACCGGCTGCCGTATGCGCGCTGGGATTTCGCCGTCGAGCTGTCTGGCCCCGTGGTCGTGGACGTGCGGCTCGCGATCGAACAGCAGTGGCGGCGTATCCGGCTCGGCTACCGGCCGCCGCTGCCCCAGCAGGTCTCACCCGGCGTGCCCGCGAGCGCGGGCTTCATGTCGCCGCATCCCACCGGCCACACGGTGGGGCGCCCCACGCAGATCGTCGACGACGCGCTGCGCGCGCTTGCGCCCACGGTGCGCTCGTCGCGCGCGAAACGCTTCTTCACGCGTCTGCGCGAGCGCCTGCGCGCGAGCGTACGCGATCCGCGCGCGGCGCAGGTGCCCTGCGTGGCGTTCGTCGCGCGCGACAACGTGGTGAACCGGCGCGCGATCGAAAAGGCTTATCTCGACGCCATCGGCGAGGCGCGCAAGGAAGTGCTGCTCGCCAATCCGTACTTCATGCCGGGCCGGCGGCTGCGTCGCGCGCTCGTGAGCGCCGCGGAGCGCGGCGTGGCGGTCAAGCTTCTGGTCGGACGAAAGGAATTCAAGGTGCTCGACTACGGGGTGCCGTTCCTCTATCACCAGCTCCTGAGCGCGGGCGTGCAGATTGCTGAGTACGAGAAAACGATGCTCCACGGCAAGGTGGCCGTCGTCGACTCGAGTTGGGGCACCGTGGGTTCCTCGAACCTCGATGCGCTCAGCCTCGTGCTCAACAACGAGGCCAACGTGCTGCTCGTGCAGCATCCGCAGATCGAACAGCTGCGCGGCGAGATCCTCGCCGCGTTCGGCGACGCCGCGCAGATCGACCGCGCGCGTTACGAGGCGCGGCCGTGGCACGTGCGCGCCGTGAACTGGCTCGCGTGGGCGTTCTATCGTGCGCTCATGAAACTCATCACCGTGGGCGGCTACGACTAGAAAGAGAACGCTGCCATACGAATCCGCGCATGTGCAATCGAGAGAATGTCGGCTTGCGCACGGCGCACGAACCCCGAAAATTAGAGTACCGGTTAGAAATCGGTTTCTAATAAAGTCCTTGTTTCGCGGACGGCTGTCCTCAACAATAGTACGGCCGTTCGATTTAATTCAGGCCGAGATGTAAGCAGTTAATGAGCAGTTGACAGCGACATCGCGGCCACATCGTTACGGTAAAGAAAGCTATGCGAAAAGGCGAACAGACACGAGCCGCCATTCTGGATGCAGCACTCGACCTCGCAGGTCGCGATGGCCTTGAAGGCCTGACCATCGGCCTGCTCGCCGAGCGCATGCAGATGAGCAAGAGTGGCGTCTTCGCTCACTTCGGGTCTCGGGAAGACCTGCAGGTCGAGGTGGTGCGCGAGTACCACCGTCGATTCGAGGAAGAAGTCTTCTTTCCGAGTTTGCGCGAGCCACGTGGTTTGCCGCGTCTGCGTGCGATGCTGTCGCGATGGTTCGAGAAGCGCATTCACGAAGTCACGACCGGCTGCATCTACATCAGCGGCGCCGTCGAGTACGACGACCGCGCGGACAGCCAGGTGCGCGAGACGCTGGTCGCCAGCGTGTCGATGTGGCGTGCGGCGCTCCTGAGGGCCATTTCGCAGGCAATCGAAGAAGGCCATTTGCGCAAGGAGACCGATCCCGCGCTGATGCTCTTCGAACTGTATAGCGTGACGCTCGGCCTGCATCATGACGGCCGCTTCCTGCATCTGCCGGACGCGGTCGAGCATACGTGGGCCGCGTTCGAGAAGCTGATTGTTTCGTATCAGAGCGAGACCCAGTAGCGCCCAGGCCGCAACATCGAAGTCGCGGCGGCGCGCGAGGGACCCGAAGCTCAAATTTTGGAGAGAAGACATGGGACAGTACACCGCGCCGCTGCGCGACATGCAGTTCGTTCTGCACGAACTGCTGAACGTGGAAGGCGAAGTGAAGCAGATGCCGAAGCACGCCGACCTCGACGCCGACACCATCAACCAGGTGCTCGAAGAAGCCGGCAAATTCTGCTCCGAGGTGCTGTTTCCGCTGAACCAGGTCGGCGACCGTGAAGGCTGCACCTACGCCGGCGACGGCGTCGTCACCACGCCTGCTGGTTTCAAGGAAGCGTACAGGCAATACGTCGAAGCCGGCTGGCCCGCGCTCGGCTGCGATCCCGACTACGGCGGCCAGGGCCTGCCGGCGTTCGTGAACAACGCGCTCTACGAAATGCTGAACTCGGCGAACCAGGCGTGGACCATGTACCCGGGTCTCTCGCATGGCGCCTACGAGTGTCTGCATGCGCACGGCACGCCCGAACTCCAGAAGGCCTATCTGCCGAAGCTCGTCGAAGGCGTGTGGACCGGCACGATGTGCCTGACCGAGCCGCACTGCGGCACCGACCTCGGCATCCTGCGCACCAAGGCCGAGCCGAACGGCGACGGCTCGTACGCGATCACCGGCACGAAGATCTTCATCTCGAGCGGTGAGCACGACATGGCCGAGAACATCATCCACCTCGTGCTCGCGCGTCTGCCTGATGCGCCGCCGGGAACCAAGGGCATCTCGCTGTTCGTCGTGCCGAAGTTCATCCCCACGGCAGCCGGCGAAGTGGGCGAGCGCAATGGCATCAAGTGCGGCTCGATCGAGCACAAGATGGGCATTCACGGCAACGCGACCTGCGTGATGAATCTCGATGGCGCAAAGGGCTGGCTCGTGGGTGAGCCGAACAAGGGCTTGAACGCCATGTTCGTGATGATGAACGCGGCGCGCCTGGGCGTCGGCATGCAAGGCCTCGGCCTCACCGAAGTCGCGTACCAGAACTCGCTCGTGTACGCGAAGGAGCGCTTGCAGATGCGCGCGCTGACCGGCCCGAAGGCGCCCGAGAAGGCCGCCGACCCGATCATCGTGCATCCGGACGTGCGTCGCATGCTGCTCACGCAGAAGGCCTGGGCCGAAGGTGCGCGCGCCTTCACGTACTGGTCGGCGCTGCAGATCGACAAGGAGCTCTCGCACGGCGACGAAGGCGAGCGCAAGGAAGCGGCCGACCTCGTCGCGCTGCTCACGCCGATCATCAAGGCCTTCCTTACCGACAACGCGTTCGAGAGCACCAACCTCGGCATGCAGGTGTTCGGCGGCCACGGCTTCATCGCCGAGTGGGGCATGGAGCAGTACGTGCGCGACGCGCGTATCAACCAGATCTACGAAGGCACCAATACGATCCAGTCGCTCGACCTGCTGGGCCGCAAGGTGCTGGGCGACATGGGCGCGAAGCTCAAGAAGTTCGGCAAGCTCGTGACGGATTTCGTCGAAGCCGAAGGCATCAAGCCGGAAATGCAGGAGTTCGTGAATCCGCTCGCCGACATCGGCGACAAGATGCAGAAGCTCACGATGGAAATCGGCATGAAGGCGATGCAGAACCCGGACGAAGTGGGCGCGGCCGCGGTGCCGTACCTGCGCACGGCGGGCCATCTCGTGTTCGCGTACTTCTGGGCGCGTATGGCGCGCATCGCGCTCGACAAGGAAAGCTCGGGCGATCCGTTCTACAAGTCGAAGCTGGCCACGGCGCGTTTCTACTTCGCGAAGCTGCTGCCCGAAACGGCCACGTCGATCCGCCAGGCGCGCGCGGGTTCGAAGACGCTGATGGAAGTCGACGAAGCGCTGTTCTAAGAGCCAACGGGCGCGCGCTTTTCGAAGGCGCGCGCCCAGTCAACACGATGTCCAGAGGCGGCCCACGTCGATGCGCGCCGCCCTCACACCTCAATCCGCTCGACATTGCATACCCGCTGGAGGAACAACGTGAGCAACCTCAATATTCGCAAGGTGGCCGTGCTCGGCGCCGGCGTGATGGGCGCGCAGATCGCCGCGCACCTGATCAACGCCCGCGTGCCCGTGCTGCTGTTCGATCTGCCCGCGAAAGAAGGCCCGAAGAACGCGATCGCGCTGAAGGCGATCGAGACGCTCAAGAAGCTCTCGCCCGCGCCGTTCGGCGTGAAGGACGACGCGCAATACATCACGCCCGCGAACTACGAAGACGACATCGCGAAGCTCGCGGAATGCGACGTGGTGATCGAGGCGATCGCCGAGCGCATGGACTGGAAGCACGACCTCTACAAGAAGGTCGCGCCGCACCTCGGCCCGAACGCGATTTTCGCGACCAACACCTCGGGCCTGTCGATCACCGAACTCTCGCATGGCTTCGACGATGCGTTGAAGGCACGCTTCTGCGGCGTGCACTTCTTCAACCCGCCGCGCTACATGCACCTCGTCGAGCTGATCCCGACGACGCAGACGAAGCCCGAAATCCTCGACCAGCTCGAATCGTTCCTCACGAGCGTGGTGGGCAAGGGCGTGGTGCGCGCGAAGGACACGCCGAACTTCATCGCGAACCGCGTGGGCGTGTTCTCGATCCTCGCGGTGATCGCCGAGGCGAAGAAGTTCGGCCTGCGTTTCGACGAAGTCGATGACCTCACGGGTGCGCGCCTTGGCCGCGCGAAGTCGGCGACGTTCCGCACGGCCGACGTCGTAGGTCTCGACACGATGGCGCACGTCATCAAGACAATGCAGGACAACCTGAAGGACGATCCGTTCTTCCCGGTCTACGAGACGCCGGCCGTGCTCGCGGGTCTCGTGGCGAAGGGCGCGCTCGGCCAGAAGACGGGCGGCGGTTTCTATCGCAAGGAAGGCAAGGCCATCAAGGTGCTCGACGCCAACACGGGCGAGTACGTCGACGGCGGCGGCAAGGCCGACGAGCTGGTGGGCCGCATCCTCAAGCGTCCGCCCGCCGAGCGTCTGAAGCTGCTGCGCGAAACGCAGCATCCGCAGGCGCAGTTCCTGTGGTCGATCTTCCGCGACGTGTTCCACTACATCGGCGTGCATCTGCAGTCGATCGCGGACAACGCGCGCGACGTCGATCTCGCGATCCGCTGGGGCTTCGGCTGGAACGAAGGTCCGTTCGAAGGCTGGCAGGCCGCGGGCTGGAAGCAGGTCGCCGAGTGGGTGAAGGAAGACATCGACGCTGGCAAGGCGCTGTCGAATGCAGCGCTGCCCGCCTGGGTGTTCGAAGGCCCGGTCGCGGCGAACGGTGGCGTGCACGGTGCGGAGGGCTCGTGGTCGCCCGCCGAAGCGCGCTTCGTGCCGCGCTCGAATCTGCCGGTGTACGAGCGCCAGGTGTTCCGCGCGGCGCTGTTCGGTGAAACGAGCGCACGCGATCCGAAGACCTGGGGCAAGACGCTGTTCGAGAACGACAACCTGCGCGCCTGGGTGGACGACCGCGCGGGCGAGGACGACGTCGTCATCGTCTCGTACAAGAGCAAGATGAACACGATGGGCCCGGCCCTGCTCGACGCCCTCGTGAAGGCCATCGACATCGCGGAAGACGGCTACAAGGGCCTCGTGATCTGGCAACCGACGTCGCTCAAGCTCGGCGCGCCGGGTGGCCCGTTCTCGGCCGGCGCGAACCTCGAAGAGGCGATGCCCGCGTTCATGATGGGCGGGGCGAAGGGCATCGAGCCGTTTGTGAAGAAGTTCCAGGACACGATGCTGCGCGTGAAGTACGCGAACGTGCCGGTGATCACGGCGGTGTCGGGCATCGCGCTCGGCGGCGGCTGCGAAATCATGCTGCAAAGCGCGAAGCGCGTCGCGCACGTCGAGAGCTATGTCGGCCTCGTGGAAGTGGGCGTGGGTCTCGTGCCCGCTGGCGGCGGCCTGAAGGAAGCGGCGATTCGCGCAGCCGAAGCCGCGCAGGCGATCGGCGCGGCACCGAGCGATCTGCTCCGGTTCCTGCAGAAGTCGTTCGAAAACGCGGCGATGGCGAAGGTTTCGGCCTCGGCGCACGAAGCCCGCGCAATGGGCTACCTGAAGCCTTCGGACACGATCGTCTTCAACGTGTTCGAACTGCTCGACACGGCGAAGAAGGAAGCGCGCGCACTCTCCGCCGCGGGCTACCGTCCGCCGCTGCGCGCCACGCAGATTCCGGTGGCGGGCCGCTCGGCGATCTCGACCATCAAGGCATCGCTCGTGAACATGCGCGACGGCCGCTTCATCAGCGACCACGATTTCCTGATCGCGAGCCGTATCGCGGAAGCGGTGTGCGGCGGCGACGTCGAGGCGGGCAGTCTCGTCGACGAAGAATGGCTGCTCAAGCTCGAGCGCCGCGCCTTCGTCGATTTGCTCGGCACGCAGAAGACGCAGGAACGCATCATGGGCATGCTGCAAACCGGCAAGCCGGTGCGCAACTAAGCGGCACGACGCACACCAGATACTGGAGTAAGAGATGAGCAAACAGTTGCAGGACGCATACATCGTCGCCGCGAGCCGCACGCCCATCGGCAAGGCGCCGCGCGGCGTGTTCAGGAACACCCGCCCGGACGAGCTGCTGGTTCACGCGATCAAGTCGGCTGTGGCGCAGGTGCCGGGCCTCGACACGAGCGTGATCGAAGACGCCATCGTCGGCTGCGCGATTCCGGAAGCCGAGCAGGGCCTGAACGTGGCGCGTATCGGCGCGCTGCTCGCGGGGCTGCCGCAGAGCGTGGGCGGCGTGACCGTCAACCGCTTCTGCGCATCGGGCCTCACGGCGCTCGCGATGGCCGCGGACCGCATCCGCGTGGGCGAGTCCGACGCGATGATCGCAGGCGGCTGCGAGTCGATGAGCATGGTGCCGATGATGGGCAACAAGCCGTCGCTCTCGCCGCACATCTTCGATCGTAACGAAGACATCGGCATCGCCTACGGCATGGGCCTCACGGCCGAGAAAGTGGCGGAGCGCTGGAAAGTGAGCCGCGAGGCGCAGGACGCGTTCTCGGTCGAATCGCACCGCCGCGCGCTCGCCGCTCAGCAGGCCGGCGAATTCAAGGACGAGATCTCGCCGTACACGATCATCGAGCGCACGCCCGATCTCGCCACGGGCGAAGTGAAGGTGAAGAAGCGCCTGATCGAGCTCGACGAAGGCCCGCGCGCCGATACGACGCTCGAAGGCCTCGCGAAGCTGCGCGCGGTGTTCGCGAACAAGGGCTCGGTCACGGCCGGCAACAGCTCGCAGACTTCGGACGGCGCGGGCGCGCTGATCGTCGTCTCCGAGAAGATCCTCAAGCAGTTCAATCTCACGCCGCTCGCGCGTTTCGTGAGCTTCGCGGTGCGCGGCGTGCCGCCGGAGATCATGGGCATCGGTCCGAAGGAAGCGATTCCGGCGGCGCTCAAGGCCGCGGGCCTGAAGCAGGACGATCTCGACTGGATCGAACTCAACGAGGCGTTCGCCGCGCAGTCGCTGGCGGTGATCCAGGACCTCGGCCTCGATCCTTCGAAGATCAACCCGCTTGGCGGCGCGATCGCTCTGGGCCACCCGCTCGGCGCGACGGGCGCAATCCGCGCCTCGACGGTCGTGCACGGCCTGCGCCGCCGCAACTACAAGTACGGCATGGTGACGATGTGCGTCGGCACCGGCATGGGTGCGGCGGGCATCATCGAGCGGCTGTAAGCGTACATCCGACTGACGCATTGGCGTTATCGACACGGTTCGCAGACTTCGCGGTCTGCGGGCCGTTTTTCGTATCACGATTGGGATACGAGGAGACAGGTTTATGAGCAACGAAATCCTGGTAGCACACGAAAACGGTGTGCTCACGATCACCATCGACCGGCCTGCACGCAAGAACGCGCTCACGCCCGCGATGTATCAGGCGATGGCCGACACGCTCAACGGCGCGAACAAGGACGCCTCGGTACGCGCGGCGCTGCTGCGCGGCCACGCCGAGATCTTCACGGCCGGCAATGACATCGAAGACTTCTTGAAGGGGCCGCCCGCGGGCGCCGATTCGCCCGTGATCCGCTTTCTCGACGCCATCGCGGCGTTCGAGAAACCGCTCGTCGCCGCCGTGAAAGGGCCGGCGATCGGCGTGGGCACGACGCTGCTGCTGCATTGCGACATGGTCTATGCGGCCGACAACGCGCGTTTCGCCGTGCCGTTCTCGCAACTCGGGCTGTGTCCCGAAGCGGCTTCGTCGCTGCTGCTGCCGCGCATCGCGGGCCACCAGGGCGCGGCGGAAAAGCTGCTGCTCGGCGAGACCTTCGACGCGGCGGAAGCGCATCGCATGGGCTTCGTGAACCGCGTGCTGCCGACGGCCGAACTCGACGCGTTCGTTAGCGCGCAACTGGCGAAGCTCGTGGCGCTGCCCGCGTCGTCGCTGCGCGTGACGAAGTCGCTCATGAAGCGCGCGGACACGCACGAGATCAAGACGCGTATGAGCGAAGAGTTCGTGCACTTCGGCAAGATGCTGCTCGCGCCCGAAGCGCGCGAGGCGTTCACGGCGTTCCTCGAAAAGCGCAAGCCGGATTTCCGGCAGTTCGATTGAGCGCTAACGGCGCTTCAGGCCGTTTCGTAATCGACGTACCCGGACTCGCGGCAAAAGCTCACGAGCCGCAGTCCGGCGCGCTTTGCGATGGCGATGGCAAGCGAGGAGGGCGCCGAGATCGTCGCGACCATCGGAATGCCCACGCGCGCGGCCTTGCGCACCAGTTCGTAGCTCGCGCGGCTCGAGAGGAAGACGAAGCCCTGCTGCGAGTCGGCGCGCTCCATCACGAGCTGGCCGATGAGTTTGTCGAGCGCGTTGTGGCGGCCCACGTCCTCGAAGGCGCGCAGGATCGCGCCGTGTTCGTCGCACCACGCGGCCGCGTGCAGGCCGCCCGTGAGCTTCGTGAGCGCCTGGTGTTGCGGCAACTCGCGTGCGGCGCGCGCGATGGCGTCGGGCGCCAGGCGCGCAATGAAGCCCGTATCGGGCACCTGCTCGGGTTCGAGATCGAGCAGGTCGATGCTCTCGATGCCGCACACGCCGCAGCCGCTGCGCCCGGCGAGCGCGCGGCGCTTTTCCTTGAGCTCGACGAACGCCTGCTGCACCACGGTCAAGTGGACTTCGGCATGCGGCAGGTCCGCATCCTCGTGCCAGTACACCTCGATGTCCTGAATATCGGCGTTGCGCCCGACGATGCCTTCGGAGATCGCGAAGCCCACGGCGAACGCTTCGAGGTCGCGCGGCGTGCACATCATGACCGCATGCGAGATGCCGTTGAAAACCAGCGCGACGGGCCATTCCTGGCCCACGTGGTCCTTGCGCGTTTCCACGGCGCCGCCGCGGTGCCGATGCACGCGCAATTCGATGGCGCCAGGCTGGCCGTCGGTTTCGAGGGGATGCGTCGGCGGATTCGTCGTCGAGATCTGCGGCCGGTCTGCGGTGCTCATTGGCGTGCGGGTTGGGGTGCGAGTTGAGAGGGGCAAGCGCAAAACTCCATCAGTCCTTGTGCGGCGCGGTACCGCAGCACCGCCGGGGGACAGCGGGGCCGCGCCGCGCGCGGAAGGTTCTAAAATACCTCAAGCGGGCCGCCCGCGCTTATGCCCGCCTCGCGAGGATACCGTCATGGCATTGAACGAAGCTCCGCTGCTTTTCCGGTTCGAGGTCGACTCGTCGGAAAACCTCACCTTTATCCCGATGTGCGTGCGCTTCAACCTGGATCGCTTTGGTCTGCGCATTTCGCTCGCGCAATGGCAACTGCTGCCTTACGAGGACCGCCGGCTGCTGGCGTGTTTCCCCGTGGACGAGGACACGCAGATCGAGCCCAATTTCGACCACGCGCTCTTCGAGATGATGCGCACGCACGCGAACGTCGAACCCGAATGGTTCGCGCCCGAAGAAGCGCCGGCCTGGCGCGACGTGAATGCGGTGCCCGGCGGCATTGCGCTGCAGTCCGAGCTTGCCAGCCTGCAGGCGCCCGGCCTCGAGGACTGGGCGCAGCTCGACCCGTTCCAGCGCTACGTGCTCGCGAAGCTCGCGCGCAAGCCCGAGAGCAATCACGACTTCGCGCCGGCGATGCACGAGTTCGGGCTGGCGGTGCCGCGGTGATGCTCACCCGCTGATTCCCGCCGCGCCTGCCCGTCACGATTCATCGTCGATCCCTACCCGATTCCCGCTGACCGCGGCAGCCTCGCGCCGCCGCGGGTCGTTTTCCGCTTCTTTCTCCACCTTGACCCTCAAGACCCGGCCGGCCCTGCCGTTATTTCGGGTTGGCGCGTCAGGCGCCGACCGGTCGCGCGCAGTCGTGACCCATCATCCCGCGCTCACGGCGCGGGCGCGAACGACGCTCGGCATTCATGAACCTTCTTTTTTCGAAGCGCCAACTCATCAATCTGGCCGTCGTCGCGGCGGCCGTTGGCGCGAACGCTTTTGTCGCCTGGACGCAGATCGACGGTCAGCGCGAGATCGACCAGCGCGCGAGCCAGGCGGCGACGATCCGTCACGACCTCGACCGCTATCGCGATGCGCTTGGCAGCGGCGTGAGCGCGCTGGGCCGTTTCGCCGTGCAGGGCCAGCCGGAGTCAGCCGCCGCGCACGACGCGCGCACCGCCATGCTCGACGAAACCGCCCGCGCCCTGCGCACTGAGCTGGCCGGCAACGCCGACCTCGCGGCCCGTTTCGAGGCGCTGGCGGGGCAGGGCGCCACGATTGCGAACGAGATCGACGTGACGCTTGCGCGCGCCGAGCAACGCGTTACCGACGAGCGCGGGCAGGCGGCCGTAGCGGCGGGGGCGAGCGGGACCGTGGCAGCGCAGGCGGTACCGGCTGATGGCGCGGCCAGCCAGGAATTCGGCACGGCCATGCCCGCGAATGCCGCGCGCTCGCCCGCGGCGCCGTGGGGGGGCCGCGAGGCGCTCGCCCGCAACGCCGGCGCCGCGAAGACGGCTCAACCCGGGAGCACCGCAGACGCGCGCATGGCCGGTCATGTCGTGACCGGCACGATCCTGCCGTTGCACGCCGCAGCGGATGAGGCGGCGAGCGCCGTGACGCTGGATACCCTGACGGTGGCACCGGCTGTCACCAACGGCGCCCAGAACCCCATCACGGCGACCGCTGCGCCCGACCCGGCAACGCCGTCGCCCGCCACGGCCGCGTGGCTCGCCGGCGAATACATCCGCTTCGACAACCTCGTGGATCAGCTCGACGGGCAGATCGCGTCGCTGCAACGCGCCGAGGACCTGGCGCTCGCCGCCGCGCTCGCCGACTCGGCGCGCTCGGGCGGCCGCGCGCTGTTGCTGCTGATCGTGACGATGCTCGCGGGTGGGACGCTCCTCATCTGCACGTTCGGCGCGCGCGAGAGCGCCGCCCGCGAGAAGCTGCGCGCCGTGAGCGGCATGCGCCTGCGCAGCGAGCGCTTTCAGGGCCTGTTCGACGCGCATCCGGTGCCGATGTACGTGTTCGACCGCGAAACGCTGCGCTTTCTCGCCGTGAACGCCGCCGCGATCCAGCAGTACGGCTACAGCGAGGAAGAGTTCCTCACCATGACGATCCGCGATATCCGTCCCGCCGAAGACGTTTCGCGGCTCGAGCAACACCTCACGCGCTCGGACACGCTCACGCAGAACGTGCGCATGATGGCCGGCATCTGGCACCATCGGCGCCGCGACGGCTCGATCATCAGCGCCGACATCTCGCATCACTCGCTCACCTTCCTCGGCCGCGATGCCGTGTTCGTGCTCGCCGACGACGTGACCGAGCAGATCAAGGCCGAAGCGGAGGCGCAGCGCTCGAACCAGATGCTCGAGTCGGTGATCGACAACATCCCGCAGCGCATCTTCTGGAAGGACGCGCAGTCGCGCTATCTCGGCTGCAACATGACCTTTGCGCGCGACGCGGGGCTCGCGTATCCCGAGCAGATCATCGGCAAGTCCGACGACGACCTGCCGTGGCGCGCCTACGCCGACGGCATGCGCGAACAGGACCGCGAGGTGATCGAGTCGGGGCTGCCGCGCATCAACTATGAAGACAACCATACGATCGACGGCCTGCACCGCACGACGCTCACGAGCAAGCTGCCGCTGCTCGACGGCGACGGCCGCGTGATCGGCGTGCTCGGCTCGTACTCGGACACCACCGAAAGCAAGCGCGCCGACCTCGCGCTGCGCCTGCAAAGCCGCGCGCTCGACGCGTGCGTGAACGCCATTCTGATCACCGCGCCGGGCCCGGGCGGCAGCAATCTGATCGAGTACGCGAATCCGGCGTTTCGCCGCATCACGGGCTTCGATCCGGCCGAGGTGATCGGCCAGGACTGCCGCCTCCTGCAGCGCGACGACCGCGATCAGGACGGCCTCATCGCGGTGCGCAAGGCGCTGCTGTCCAATCGCGAGGTGAGCGCGGTGCTGCGCAACTACCGCAAGGACGGCGCGCTCTTCTGGAACCAGCTGCTGATCGCGCCGGTGCCCGATCTCGATGGCCGCATCACGCATCACATCGGCATCATCAACGACGTGACCGAGCTGATCCGCTACCAGGAGCAGCTCGAATACCAGGCGAACTACGACAGCCTCACGCTGCTGCCCAACCGCAACCTGCTGCGCGACCGTCTCCAGCACGCCCTGCTCGCGGCGCAGCGGCACGACACGGGCGTGGCCGTGGTGTTCATCGACCTCGACGGCTTCAAGAACGTCAACGACAGCCTCGGCCACAGCGTGGGCGACCGGCTGCTGGGCGTGGTGGCCGAGCGGCTGCAGCGCTGCACGCGCACGACCGACACGGTCGCGCGCCACGGCGGCGACGAGTTCGTGATCGTGCTCACCGACACCATCGACGAGAAGTCGCTGATCGGCTGGATGGAGCGGGCGCGCTCGCTGATCTCGGAGCCCGTGTGGATCGACGGCACCGAGCTGTATGTGGGCTGCAGCATGGGCGCGAGCGTCTACCCGCAGGACGGCAACGACGCCGAAACGCTCATGAAGAAGGCCGACGTCGCGATGTACCGCGCGAAGGACATGGGCCGCAACACGTTCCAGTTCTTCGAGCCCGAAATGAACGCGAATGTGGGCGCGCGTTTGAATCTCGAGCGGCGCCTGCGCCGCGCGCTGCGCGACAGCGAGTTCCTGTTGCACTACCAGCCGCAGGTGGAGATCGAGGGCGGGCGCATCATCGGCATGGAGGCGCTGGTGCGCTGGCGCGATCCGGAGGTTGGGCTCGTCTCGCCTGCGCAGTTCATTCCCGTGGCCGAGGAGAGCGGCCTGATCGGCCCGCTTTCCGACTGGGTGCTGCGCGAGGCCTGCCGGCAGAATCGCGCGTGGCAGCTCGCGGGGCTGCCGCCCGTGCGCGTGTCCGTGAACTTCTCGGCGAAGACGTTCCACCAGCGCGACATTGCGCAACTCGTGAAGGACGTGCTGCAGGAAACCGGCCTCGAAGCCTGCTGGCTCGAGATCGAGCTGACCGAGAGCACGCTCATGCGCAATGCCGAAGAGGCCGTGTCGATGTTGAACGAGCTGCACGCGCTGGGCATCGGCATCGCCATCGACGACTTCGGCACCGGCTATTCGAGCCTGAGCTACCTGAAGCGTCTGCCGGTGGACCGGCTCAAGATCGACCGCTCGTTCGTGGCCGACATCGGCACGAGCAGCGACGACGAAACGATCACGGCGGCCATCATCGCGCTGGCGCACGAGCTGCAGTTGCAGGTGATCGCGGAAGGGGTGGAGACTTCGGCGCAGTTCGCCTTCCTGCGCGAGCGCGCGTGCGACGAGCTGCAAGGCTACTTCTTCGCGCCGCCGCTACCCGGCGACGAGGCCGCGGCACTGTTGCGCGCGAGCGCAACCTACGAGGAAGCGCCCGGGCTCGCATGGACGGGTTAAGCCCGGCGCCGCGGCCGGGCGTTCGCGGCTGCGTTGCCTTTTATTCGATCGGCGGCAGCTGACGCGGGCGGCGGTCCGCGCCGGTCGCGACATAGGTGAGCGTGGCTTCCGTCACCTTGACGACTTCCTCCTGGAGGCGCATGCGCTGCGCGTACACCTCGACCTCGACGGTCACCGAGGTGTTACCGGTCTTGACGATGTCGGCGTAGAAGCTCAGCAGATCGCCCACGAACACCGGTTGCTTGAACACGAACGAGTTCACGGCGACGGTCGCGACGCGCCCGTTGGCGCGGCGGCTCGCCGGAATCGAGCCGGCAATGTCGACCTGCGCCATGATCCAGCCGCCGAAGACGTCGCCGTGAACGTTGGCGTCCGAAGGCTGCGGCACGACGCGCAGCGCAGGCGATTTTTGGGGGAGCGGGAAGGAGTCGGTCATCGGGCTTCCATGAAAAGGGATCGAACGGCGCAAGGCGTTGCGGCGCGGGCGTGGGGCCCGCCTGGGGCGCCCAGCGGCGCGCGCCGCCTTCTGCGACAATACGTTGATCAGGAATTGTACGGGAAAGCATCAGGCGCGGCGGGCGGTCGATTCGAGCCCTCCACCTGCGCGAAACCCGTCGCCAGGAACCTCACAACAGCCCCACTTGACTCGCCGCGCCGTTTGCGCCGCGCCAGCTTCCGGTCCCCGAACCGGCCCTGGCGCGCCATCTGGCACAGGCATCTCGCCCCATGCGCCGCTTTCCCGCTTCCAACGAACCCGCGCTGCCCGCCACCGGGCCGCGCAACGACTGGCAGACGATCGTTTCGCTGCTGCCTTACCTCACGGCCTACAAATGGCGCGTGGCGTTCGCGCTCACCTGCCTGATCGGCGCGAAGGTGGCCAACCTCGGCGTGCCGATCGTGATGAAGCACATCGTCGACGGTCTCGCCTCGGTGCGCCATCTCACGGCGCTCGGCCGCGCCGAGCACGCGCCCGGCATCGTGCTCGCGGGCGGCATCGGACTGCTCGTGGTGGCGTACGCCGTCGTGCGTCTGTCGACGTCGCTGTTCACCGAACTGCGCGAAATCCTCTTTTCGAAGGTGACCGAGAGCGCCGTGCGCCAGCTCGCGCTCAAGGTGTTCCGCCATCTGCATGCGCTCTCGCTGCGCTTTCACCTCGAACGGCAGACGGGCGGCATGTCGCGCGACATCGAGCGCGGCACGCGCGGCATCACACAGCTCATTTCGTACTCGCTCTACAGCATCCTGCCGACGCTCGTGGAAGTGGGCCTCGTGCTCGGCTTCTTCGCGGTGAAATACGAGGCGTACTACGCGATCGTCACGCTCATCGCGCTCGTGGCCTACATCGTGTTCACGGTGAAGGTGACGGAGTGGCGCACGCATTTCCGCCGCACCATGAACGAGCTCGATTCGCGCGCCAACGCACGCGCGATCGATTCGCTGATCAACTACGAGACCGTGAAGTACTTCGGCAACGAAGAGTGGGAGACGAAGCGCTACGACGAGAACCTGCACCGCTACCGGCAGGCCGCGATCAAGTCGCAGCACTCGCTTTCCGCGCTCAACTTCGGGCAGCAGGCGATCATCGGCACCGGGCTCGTGTTCATCCTCTGGCGCGCCACCCAGGGCGTGATGGCGGGGCGGCTCACGCTCGGCGACCTCGTGCTCATCAACACCTTCATGCTGCAGCTCTACATTCCGCTGAATTTTCTCGGCGTGGTGTATCGGGAGCTCAAGCAAAGCCTCACCGACATGGACCGCATGTTCACGCTGCTCACTGTCGAGCGTGAAGTGGCCGACGTGCCCGGCGCGCAGGCGCTCGCGGTGCGCGGCGGCGAGGTGCGCTTTGCGCACGTGAACTTCGCGTATGAGCCGTCGCGCCAGATTCTGCACGACCTGAGCTTCACGATTGCGGCGGGCACGACCACGGCCGTGGTGGGGCATAGCGGCTCGGGCAAGTCCACGCTCGCGCGATTGCTGTTCCGCTTCTACGATCTCGATCGCTCCGATCCTGGCAAAAGCGGCGGCGCCATTACGATCGACGGCCAGGATATCCGCGATGTGACGCAGGATTCGTTGCGCGCCTCGATCGGCATCGTGCCGCAGGACACGGTGCTGTTCAACGACTCGATCTACTACAACATCGCCTATGGCCGGCCCACGGCGAGCCGCGAGGAAGTGATCGCGGCGGCGCGCGCGGCGCACATTCACGCGTTCATCGAGAGCTTGCCCAAGGGCTACGACACGTCTGTGGGCGAGCGCGGCCTGAAGCTTTCGGGCGGCGAGAAGCAGCGCGTGGCGATCGCGCGCACGCTGCTCAAGAATCCGCCGATCCTGCTGTTCGACGAGGCGACGTCAGCGCTCGATTCGCGCTCGGAGCGCGCCATCCAGCATGAACTCGACCAGATCGCGCGCGATCGCACGACGCTCGTGATCGCGCACCGGCTCTCGACCGTCGTGCACGCGCAACAGATCATCGTGATGGATCACGGGCGCATCGTCGAGCGCGGCACGCATGCGCAATTGCTGCACGCGGGCGGCCACTATGCGCAGATGTGGGCGCTTCAGCAGCAGAAGGCGGGTGAAGCGTCCCAGTCGCAGGCACAACAGGGGCAGGTGGAGTTGCCGGCGGCGGGCGGACACTGAAGAAGCGCGCCGCGCCGGCGTTGGCGCGGCGCTTTGCGTTGCCGGTTTCAGCCGTGGTGCGCGCGGGTCGAATCTCGCAGCGCGGCGTCGAGCGCCTCGAGCTGCGCGGGCGTGCCGACGTTCTCCCAGACGCCTTCGTATAGCTCGCCGCTCACGCGTCCTTGCGCAATCGCCTCGCGATAGTACGGCGTGAGCGCGCGCTTCGTGCCGGGCGCGAGATCGCGGAACATACGCGTGTCATAGAGGCCGATATTGCCGAACGTGTAGCGCGGCGCGCCGTCGAGCGCGAGCCGGCCGTCGGCGCCCAGCGCGAAGTCGCCCTTCGGGTGGAACGGCGGATTCGGCACCATCACGAGATGCATGCCCGGCTGCGCTTGCGCCGCGAGCGCTTGCGCGTGCGAGTTCAGGCGCGCGAAATCGTAGGCGCTGTAGACGTCGCCGCTCACCGCGAGGAACACCTCGGGCGTGCCCGTCGACTCGATCAGCGGCAGCGCCTGGGCAATGCCGCCCGCCGTTTCGAGCGCGTCGGGCTCGGGCGAATAGTGGAGCGTCACGCCAAAGCGCTCGCCGTCGCCGAGCGCGGCTTCGATCTGCGCGCCGAGCCAGGCGTGATTGATGACGATGCGCGTGTAGCCCGCCGCGGCGAGCCGCTCGATCTGCCACACGACGAGCGGTTTGCCGCCCACGGCGAGGAGCGGCTTCGGGCAGGTGTCGGTGAGCGGGCGCATGCGCTCGCCGCGTCCGGCGGCGAAGATCATGGCGGTGCGGCCGTGGCCCGCCGTGGCCGGCGTGTGATTCGATTCGGTCATGACGGCCCGTTTCAGAAGGTGTAAGCGACTTCGACGGCGCTGCCCTGCAGCTCGTCGATGAGCCGCGCGAACGGCGCGAGCGGGCGGTAGCGGTGCGCGACCTTGCTCGCGTAGGCGAGAAAGCGCGGCAGGTCGGCCATGTAATGCGGTTTGGCGTCGCGATAGTTGATGCGGCAGAACAGGCCGAGCACCTTGATGTGGCGCTGCAGGCCCATCCACTCGAGCTGGCGGTAGAACTCGCCGAAGTCGGCATCGACGGGCAGTCCCGCTTTCTTCGCGCGCTCCCAGTAGTGCGCGAAGCAGTCGAGTTCGAACTCCTCGTCCCAGCTCAGGAACGCGTCGCGCAGCAGCGAGACGACGTCGTAGGTGATCGGGCCGTACACGGCGTCCTGGAAGTCGAGCACGCCGGGGTTGGGCGTGGCGATCATCAGGTTGCGGGGCATGAAATCGCGCAGCATGAAGCTTTGCGGCTGCGCGCGGGCGCTCGCCACGAGCAGGGCGAAGGTGCGATCGAGCACGCCGCGCGTGGCTTCGTCCACCTTGCGGCCCAGATGGCGCTCCAGATACCACTCGGGCATCAGCTCCATCTCGCGGCGCATGAAGGCTTCGTCGAACTCCGGCAGCACGCCGGGCCGCGAGCCGAGCTGCCAGCGGATCAACGCGTCGACGGCGTCGCGCATCAGTTCGCGCGAACGCGCGCCGGGGCCGGCTTCCTGCAGCGCATTCAGGTAGGGCGCGGTGCCGAGATCGGTCACGAGCATGAAGCCCGCGTCGAAATCGGCTTCGAGCACGCGCGGCACGTGGACGCCGGCCGCCTCGAGCAGCTGCGCGATCTGGGCGAATTCGCGGCTTTTTTCGGGCGGCGGGGCGTCGACGGCGATCAGCGACGTGCCGTGTGCGCCCGCGCTCGCGAGGCGGAAATAGCGCCGAAAGCTCGCGTCGGCCGAGGCCGGGGCGAGCGTTGCGAGGTCGAGGGCGTACTGGCCGGCGTGGCCGCCGAGCCAGGCGGCGAGCAGGTCGCGGCGATTGTCAGTCGGCGAGGCGCCAGGGGAAGCGGCGGGAGAATGCGCGGCAGAAAAGGTCATGAAAGCCAGAGGCAAAATCAGTGGATCAACGTCTTGCCATATAATACCCCACGACTTTTTTGACGCGACTCGCGCCAAAGCCCGCATGACGGTTCGCTCGCCGCATTCATCGTCGCTCCAGGGGGGCGATGAATTGTAATTATTTGTTTGCAGCCCGGCCTCGATCCGGTTCATCGGGAGGCGGGTGCCCAGGCGGGCCACCATCATGGAGAGGGCAGGCGGCCGGGCCGATTCGCCAAAACCATACATGCCGCCCAGACAGTTTTTCCAGACGATCTCCCCTAGTGACGACGGCGTGCCGGGCAAGCGGCGGCTCATCGCGGCACTCCTGGCCGTACCGGGTCTGGTGCCCGCGCTCGCGCACGCCCAGCTTTCGGGCGCGGCCGCGCAGCCCGAGCAGCTGGACGGCCCGTGGAGCCTGCGGATCGCACCGCAACTCGAGGATCACCCCAATGCGTCGGGCCAGCACCCGGCGACGTTCGTGCTCGGCGATTCGACGACGGGCACCGTGGACACCGACCTCGCCGTGAAAGGCGCGTCCGAGCTGCGTCAGGGTTCGAACGTGGTGAAGGGCGACGCCCTGCACTACGACCAGGACACCGACATGGCCAATGCCTACGGCAATGTCACGGTCGTACAGAACGGCACGACGTTCTCGGGGCCCGAGGCGCATTTGAAGGTCGAGGCGAACGAGGGCTTCATGCCCGCGCCGAAGTACCATTTCACGCTCACGGGCGGCTCGGGCAGCGCCGCGCGCGCCGACCTGCTGGACAGCGAGCGCTCGGTGCTCACGACCGGCACCTACACTGCGTGCCACTGCTCGACCAATCCGGCGTGGTACATCAAGGGCAGCGAGTTCGATTTCGACACCGGCAGCGACGAAGGCGTCGCGCACAACGCCGTGCTGTTCTTCCAGGACGTGCCGATCTTCGCGAGCCCGTGGCTGTCGTTCCCGCTTTCGGGCGACCGCCGCAGCGGCCTGCTGCCGCCGACGTTCTCGGTCAGCTCGACGAACGGCTACGAAATCTCGCTGCCGTATTACTTCAACATCGCGCCGAACCGCGACTTCACGTTCACGCCCGAGATCATCTCGAAGCGCGGCGTGTTCCTGCAGGGCAACTACCGGTATCTCTCGACGAATTACTCGGGTTCGATCACCGGGACCTTCCTGCCGGACGACGCGATCACGAAGACGAACCGCTACGCGCTGTTCATCCAGCACAACCAGAACTTCGGCAACGGGTTCGGCGGTTACGTCTACTACAACAAGGTCTCGGACAACACCTATCCGTCCGACCTGTCGTCGCCGGCCAACCAGTTCCTGAACGGTACTCAGACGCTGTACCAGCAGGAAGCCGGCCTCACGTACAACAACGGGCCGTGGTCCGTGCTGGGCCGCTACCAGCACTGGCAGACGGTCGAGTCGTCGACGCCGCCTTATGGCCGCGAGCCGCAGTTGAACGTGAAGTACGCGAAGTACAACGTCGGCGGCTTCGACTACGGCATGGAAGCCGACTACTCGCGCTTCCGCATCACGGAAGACAACGCGACCGAAGGCGACCGCGTCGTCTTCAACCCGTACGTGTCGTACTCCCTGATGGGGCCGGGTTACTTCGTCACGCCGAAGGTGCAGTGGCACTTCGCGTCGTACAACCTGAGCAACATCGGCCCGGCGGGCACGACCTTCGGCTCGCCGGTCGGTACGCCGAAGAGCTTCACCGAATCGATCCCGACCTTCAGCTTCGACACGGGCCTCGTGTTCGACCGCTCGGTCCACCTGTTCGGTCAGGATTACATCCAGACGCTGGAACCGCGCCTGTACTACGTGTACACGCCGTACCGCAACCAGCAGTTCGCGCCCCTTTTCGATACCGCCGAGTCGGACTTCGGCCTCGCGGAAATCTTCACGCCGAACACCTTCGTCGGCAACGACCGCATTGCCGACGCGAACCGTCTGACGGCCGCACTGACCACGCGCTTCATCGACCCGGCTTCGGGCGACGAGCGCGCGCGTTTCGTGATCGCGCAGCAGTACTACTTCCAGGATCAGCGCGTCACGCTCAACTCGGGCGAAAGCACGAGCCAGGCGACGCATTCGGACCTGATTGCGGGCGCCGCCCTGAAAATCGGGGCCGGTTTCGCTTCGGAAACGGCGTTCCAATATAATGCGGACAGCAACCAGCTCACCAAGGCGAGCATCGGTTTCGGGTACAGCCCGGGAACGAGCCGCGTGCTGAACGTGGCCTACCGCTACACGCGCGCGAACACGACGCTCGACTTCCAGCCGATCAATCAGGTTCTGATCTCGGCTCAATGGCCGTTCTCGCACCGGGTGTACGCCGTGGGCCGCTTCAACTACGATCTGAACGGCCATCGGATCGTCGACGGCCTGGTCGGCATGCAGTACGACGCCGACTGCTGGGTGCTCGGGGTCGGCCTGCAGCGTTACGCGAACGGGCTCAATACGTCGGGCACGCCGAATTCGTCAACGCGGTTTCTCGCGCAGCTTACGCTCAAGGGACTGTCGAACGTCGACAACGGGCTGGTGGCGGCGTTCCGGACGGCAGTGCCGGGGTACACGCAGCTGCCGGGTCAGGCGCCGCCGGACTCGCGCTTCACTGATTATCAATAACGCGTGATCCGGAGCGCATGGCTTGCGCCTCGGGGCAACGCGGTGTCGGTTGCATAGAGACGGGCGAAGCGTGCCCGCCAACATTGGAGTATCTGTGGGAATCATGAAAAAGCTTCGCCTGGCAGCGTACGCTGCGAGTCTCTTCGCCGTCGCAGGCGTGTTGCCGGCCGCGCCGGCGCAAGCTCAAGGTCTCCCGGCCGGCAACGGCCAGACGGTCGACACGATCGCCGCAGTCGTCAATGACGGCGTGATCACCCAGCGCGAGCTCGACAGCCGCGCCGAAATGATTGCTCACCGGCTGCAGCAGCAGAACGCGCCGGTTCCGCCCGACGAGCAGCTGCGCGCGCAGGTGCTCAACCAGATGGTGCTCGAACGCATTCAGCTCCAGAAGGCCAAGGAAGACGGCATCACCGTCGACGACGCCGGCGTGCAGCGCACGCTGGAGCGCCTGGCCCAAGCCAACGGCATGGATCTCGCCACCTATCGCGCGCGCATCGAGGCGGCCGGCGTGCCCTGGACCACCTTCACGCGCGACGCACGTACGGAGCTCACGCTCTCGAAGCTGCGCGAGAAGGAAGTGGACAGCAAGGTCACGGTGACCGACGCCGAAGTCGCGAACTACATCGCGAGCCAGCGCGGACCGAACGCGGGCCAGTCGAGCGACCTGCACTTCCAGCACATCTTCATCAAGGCGCCGCTGAACGCCTCGGAAACCGACATCGAAGCCGCGCAGGCGAAGGCCAATGCGCTGCTCAAGGAAGCCCAGTCGGGTAGCAAGTTCGAGAGCCTCGCGAAGTCGAACTCGCAGGCGAGCGACGCGGGCAAGGGCGGCGACATGGGTTTCCTGCCGCAGTCGAAGCTGCCGCCTGAATTCGTGACCGCCGCTTCCACGATGCGTCCGGGCGAGGTGAACCCGTCGGTGATCCGCACCAACGACGGCTTCGAGATCGTGCGCCTCGTCGAGCGCCGCCAGGGCCAGGGCACGGCCGCCGATGCGCCCAAGCTCGTGCAAACCCACGTGCGCCACATCCTGCTGCGCGTGGGCGACGGCATGTCCGAGCCCCAGGCGCGCCAGAAGCTGCTCGAAATCCGCCAGGAAATCGCGGCGGGCGGCGACTTCGCGAAGTTCGCGCGCACCTACTCGCAGGACGGCTCGGCTTCGCAGGGCGGCGACCTCGGCTGGATCAGCCCGGGTGAAACCGTGCCTGAATTCGAGCGCGCCATGAACACGCTGCAGGACAACCAGCTCAGCGAGCCGGTGCGCACCGAGTACGGCTACCACCTGATCCAGGTGCTGGGCCGCCGCGACGCCGAAGGCTCGATCGCGCAGCAAATGGAACTCGCGCGCCAGGCCATCGGCCAGCGCAAGGCGGAGCAGGCCTACGCCGACTGGCTGCGCCAGCTGCGCGACAGCGCCTACGTCGATTACAAGATCGCGGGCATGACGCCGCCGCACAACTAAGAGTCATCAAGGGATCGAGCCATGAACGCCTCCGCATCGTCGTCGCCGGCTCCGCGGAGGGCGGGGCCGATCCGCGTTGCCATCACCACAGGTGAGCCGGCCGGCGTCGGCCCCGAGCTGACTGCCGCCGCACTGGCGGGCGCCTCGGCACACTGGCCCGACGCGCAGTTCGTCGTCCTCGGCGACAGCGCGTTGCTCGAAGCGCGCGCACAGGCCGCGAGCGTCGACTGGGCCGCCGTGCTGGCGAACCAGCCCGTGCAGGTCGAGCATGTGGCGCTTGCCACGCCCGCCAAGGCCGGCAAGCTCGACGCCGCGAACGGCCGCTATGTGCTGGCGCTGCTCGACCGCGCCATCGACGGCGCACTGGCAGGCGAGTTCGACGCCATCGTCACCGCGCCGCTGCAAAAGAGCACGATCAACGACGCCGGCGTGCCCTTCACCGGCCACACCGAATACCTCGCCGAACGCACGCACACGCCGCGCGTGGTCATGATGCTGGCGGGCACCGGCGCGCGCCCGCTGCGCGTGGCGCTCGCGACGACGCATTTGCCGCTCAAGGACGTGTCGGCGGCGCTCACCGTCGAGGGGCTCGTCGAAACCCTGAGCATCATCGACCATGACCTGCGCCATCATTTCGGCGTGCCGCTGCCGCGCATCCTCGTGACCGGCCTCAACCCGCATGCGGGCGAGAATGGCTACCTGGGGCGCGAGGAAATCGACACGATCTCGCCGGCGCTGGCCGCCGCCGCCGCGCAAGGCATCGACGCGCGCGGTCCATACCCCGCCGACACGCTGTTCCAGCCGCGCTACCTCAAGGACGCGGACTGCGTGCTGGCGATGTTCCACGACCAGGGCCTGCCGGTCCTGAAATACGCGACGTTCGGCGAAGGCATCAACGTCACGCTCGGCTTGCCGATCGTGCGCACCTCGGTCGATCATGGCACCGCGCTCGACCTCGCCGGCACTGGCCGCGCGGACGCGGGGAGCCTGATCGCCGCCCTCGACACCGCCGTTTCGATGGCGCGCCACCGGCGTGCTATCTGATTGATTCCAGAGAAGATGTCCAATAGCAGCAGACAGCATCAGGGCCACTTCGCGCGCAAGCGCTTCGGCCAGAACTTCCTCGTCGACACGGGCGTGATCGATTCGATCGTCGACGTCATCCGCCCGCAGCGCGGCGAGCGCATGGTCGAAATCGGGCCGGGACTCGGCGCGCTCACCGAGCCGCTCATCGAACGGCTCGCCACGCCCGAGTCGCCGCTGCACGCGGTCGAACTGGACCGCGACCTGATCGCGCGCCTCACGAAGAAGTTCGGCCCGCTGCTCGAACTCCACGCGGGCGACGCGCTCGCGTTCGACTTCGGCTCGCTCGCGGCGCCGGGCGAGAAGCCCTCGCTGCGCATTGTCGGCAACCTGCCGTACAACATTTCGAGCCCGCTGCTGTTTCACCTCACCACGTTCGCCGAGCGTGTGATCGACCAGCATTTCATGCTGCAGAACGAAGTGGTCGAGCGCATGGTGGCGGAGCCCGGCAGCAAGGCGTTCGGCCGTCTCACGGTGATGCTCCAGTACCGCTACGTGATCGACAAGCTGATCGACGTGCCGCCCGAATCGTTCCAGCCGCCGCCCAAGGTGGATTCGGCGATCGTACGCATGATTCCCTACGCGCCGCACGAACTGCCGAAGGTGAACGACGCCATGCTCGGCGAACTCGTGACGGCCGCCTTCTCACAGCGCCGCAAGATGCTGCGCAACACGCTCAGCGATTACCGCGAGCGCCTCGATTTCGACGCGCTAGGCTTCGACCTGGCGCGCCGTGCCGAGGAAGTGCCCGTCGAGGAGTATGTGAGTCTCGCGCAGGCGCTGGAAGGGGCTGGCGGCGCGTGATATGCGCGTGGCGCGCCGCCGCCTTGCCGGTGCACTAAGCGTCGTCGCTCAGGCCGCCTCCGCGCGCTGCGCCTCGTAGGCCTTGAGCTGGCTGTAGACGACGCGCAGCACCGAAAGCTCGCTCGACGCGTGCGGTGCCGCGCCGCCACGCTGGATCAGGTCGCCGAGCACGTGATCGGCCTCGATGCGCGAACCGTTCTGCACGTCGCGCAGCATCGAGGCGGTGAGCGACGAACCCTTGGCGAACAGCATCGCCCGCGAACGCTCGAGGAAGCTGTCGCGCACGGCGTGGCCGTGTCCGGCTGCGATCGCGCGGCATTCGGCGAACAGGCGCTCGATGATCGCGGCGCCGTCAGGCGTAGCGAGAATCACGCCAATGGGAGCACGGAAAAGACACGTGCTGCCCGCAAGCGACGCGAGGAACACCCACTTCTCCCACATCTCCTGAAGGATGTGATCGCTCGCCTTCACGTGAAAGCCGGCATTGCCGAACTGATCCGCCACGGCTTGCACACGCGCCGAGACGCCGCCGCCGAGTTCGCCGAACGTGATGGCCTGCACGTCGTTCAGATGGACGATCTCGCGCTTGTCGTTGAGCGTGGACGCGATGAGGCAGACGCCGCCCAGCACTGCCTGCGTACCGAAGCGCGCCTGCAGGACTTCGAGGTGACGCATGCCATTGAGCAGCGGCAGGATCAACGTGTTGGGCCCGACTGCTGCGGCGAACGAATCGATGGCATTGTCGAGGTCGTAGGCCTTGCAGCTCAGCAGTACGAGATCGAACGGCTGGCCTCCTTGCGAGTCGAGCGCTTCGCGCGTGACGGTCTTGACGTCGCGCAGCGTCAGATCGCCCGCCGGACTGCGGATGACGAGCCCCGCTTCGCGCAGTTGCGCGGCGCGCGCCTCGCGTACCAGAAACGTCACGTCACGCCCCGCAGCGGCGAGCCGGCCGCCGAAATAGCCGCCCGTCGCACCCGCACCGACTACCAGAATTCGCATGTCTACTCCTTGATCCTTATGTTCGTTGCTTGCGCGTTTGCTTACGCCTGGCTGGCGAAATTGCCGCGGCAATTTCGGGATGGCGTCCATGCTAGAGCAAATCGGCATATCTTGCCGGCGCCGGCAGGGCCGGCGCGTTTTTGGTACAGTCCGTTTTTTGACGACGGCAAAACGGAGTACACCATGCGCCTGCTGCACACGATGATCCGGGTCGGCGACCTCGATCGCTCGATCAAGTTCTATACCGAACTGCTCGGCATGAAACTGCTGCGCCGCGAAGACTACCCCGATGGCAAGTTCACGCTGGCCTTCGTCGGGTACACGGACGAGCGCGACGGCACCGTGCTCGAACTGACCCACAACTGGGATACGGCTTCCTACGATCTTGGGACGGGCTTCGGCCACCTGGCGGTCGAAGTGGAAGATGCCTACGCTGCCTGCGCGAAGATCAAGGAGCAGGGTGGGACGGTGGTGCGCGAAGCCGGCCCGATGAAGCACGGAACTACGGTGATCGCGTTCGTGACCGATCCGGATGTACCCATAACTTCTACCGACCTTGACTTCCACCAAAACTTTGACCAAGATGGACATGACCTGGACGGATGGGGAGCGCTGTGCGCCACGACGGAACTAGGAGGACGCTGCTACCAAGGCTGGTGCTGAGCCAGACCTGCGACGCTGATTCCCCCGGAGCAGAGCTTCGTTCCGTTGTCGTCGATGGCCAAGCCATCAAATATTTCTACCGACCCCTTTCTTCCCTCCCGCTCTCCGAACGAGAGTCCCGCACCTCAAGCTACAACCATGTACCCGTCGTAGTTGACTCCAGTGGGCGTCCTTGGAGCCATGCAGTCATCCAGCTAATTGACATCATCGAGGAAGCAGGCCTTCCTGCGAACGGTATCGACAACGCACAGCCCGTCGCGACTGATTTGGCGGACTTCAAGAGGTTTCTGGAACTCGCATCCCTAGACTATCTGAGCATCCCAGACAACAAGCGTAAACGGCCGCCTTACCGATATCGCGCCCACTTAATGGCACAAATCAACGCCGGCGCACTCCAGCGGAGCGTCGCCCGCCGGAGAATGGCGAACGTTATCGGCTTTTATCGCAATCTTAAGTCTCACAAAATTCTCCCATCGGATTTAGAAATCTGGGATGAGAATGATGTTTATATTGAAACAGAGGCGCGAGATGGCACTCGATATAGGCGAAGTGTCAGAACGACTGACCTATCAATCAGTGCCCCGACGAAACAGCCGGCCATTAGCGATCATATCGTCGATGGCGGAAAATTAAGACCATTGCCGGCTGAAGAGCAGATCGCTCTGCTAGACGAAGTGGTTGGAAGTAGAAACACGGAGATGATATTAATCGTCCTGATTTTGATGATCGCCGCAGCGCGAATCCAGACCGTTTTGACATTGCGTGCAAGAGATTTCCTGGACGAAAAATTTGCCGAGTTGCTCGATGTACGGATTCCAGCCGGACCTGGCACTGGCGTAGACACTAAAGCCAACCAGAAGAAGGTGCTTCACATTCCCGGCAGCCTCTATCGCCTCGTCCAGATTTACGCAATGAGCGACCGAGCTGCCAAGCGACGGAAAAAGGCCGGACAAAGCCTCGACGAAGCCTATCTATTTTTAACCAATAGGGGCCGGCCGTACTTTGAATCAAGATTCGACCGCAGCACGTATGACCCGAATACCGAATCTGGTCAGGCAAACCGGGGGGCTGCCGTCCAGTCATTCTTTCGCAGACAATTGCTTCCGAAGCTTCGATTAAAATTTGGTGAATCTTTTACCTTACGGCCACATGACCTTAAGGCCACCGGAGGATTAAACAAATGGGAACAATTGATGGAGCTGGTCGCATTGAAACGCATAAACCTAAACCAGGCACGGGATAGGCTGAGAGAATTCCTGTGGCACTCGAATTTCGAGGTCACGGATAGATACGTTAATTTTAAGTCAAATAAAGAAATGTTCTTCGACATCCAGAGTCGTTACGAAACTCATCTAGTGGCGTTAATCGAGACAGCAATTAACGACGGCTGGAGCGAAGATGAAGAGACAAGCAGGAGGTCAAGACGATCTGGCCGATAGGCCTATTAGAGAGTACAAGTTACCTTTGGAGGTCGGAGATAAAGTACACAGTGTAGAAAATGTCGTGATTCGATTCGGCGACACTGGACTCACGCGAGACTTTGGCTCGTTCTGTTATCTCGAAAGAGAGAGCCGGGCTATTCGAGCGAAAGGGAAACCGACGAAGGTCGTTTTAGCTTCCTTTGTCCCGAGCCGTCGTCGCTTCATGGCGAAGTTCATCTATTGGCTGTCGGAAGGAATCAGGCAGGGGTTGAGCCAGCGGGGGCAATACCTCTGTAGCCAGATTCTCTTCTCCTTCATCGCTTGGGCAGACGCGAACCTGGATTCGGATGCGCTTGCATCGGCGGAGACGATCGCCGTTGCCCTTGTCGGATACACCGACTATTTGACACACGAAGTGCGAACGGGACGGATCGCGAAGGATACCGCAGGGGGCAAACAGGCCCGCTTGATATCCTGTCTCAGGTACCTCACGGGCGCGGAACATCTGGCAGACGGACTGACGCATTTGCGCCGCGGCGATGGCGAAAACGGCACTGTCCCGCGGTCTGAGAAAGACATTGGACAACAACTAGCAATAGACCTTTTACTCTTCGAAGGTCTCCGGACCCTCGTATTACAGGAGGAGAGTCTGCCATTCGCCCTACGAGTACCGCCGTTCGTACAACAGCCATATAACGTTATTTGGATTTTCCCTACACGGGGGCTCTTCCGGACGGCTGCAGAGATCAATAGTTCTGCCATGCAGAATGGATACGGTCAATTTGCATACGATTTCGAAAATGGCCGGCTGCGAACGTACCAAGAATGCAAGAGCCTTTATGAATCTAAGAGTGTAGCAAAGGCTGTAATTCATAAGGCAAGAATACTGGTGGGGAAGGCAAATGAGAATAAGCGAAGTGGTCCCCGGATTTCTATCGCGAAAGTTGCCATGAACTCGTTTGTTGACATGTTCCTCGCCAATGCCGGGATGGATTGGGAACAGGTGAGAACGCTGCAATGGGAAGGCGACGACTTTACGGTTGAGCGACTGACGCAGGATTTTTCCGCTGTCAAAAATAGGGCGAAGGGCGTAGTCGTTACATTTACTATTACCAACGTATTTCTCCCACGTTTTCGCCTGTATCTTTCTCTCCGAAACTGGGTGTTGAATGGGAAAAAATGCGATCTATTATTCTTCAGGCCAGTAGGAATTTGCGCGGATGGTGGATTCAGAATCGAACCATTGCCACTGGCAAGCCTAGACCTCCTGCATGTACACCGGCGCCTCGCTCCAAATCTCGTCGTAGTTGGTAGCAGAGAGTGGCGTTCGACGAAAACGAACTGGAACGTCGATCGCTACGGCACGGCTGCCGCTGCCGCTATAGCTCAGAACAGCCGAGCAGTCGTCGAAACCAAATATTCGGCAGGTACAGAGACCAACGCTATCAAGGAGTCCGGCGAATTTCTTTCGCGGCTCAGTGCAAAGTTCGTTTCCCGCAAGCATGCTGATACGAAGCACACATCACCCGTAGGGGGCTGCAACAACATTAACCACCCTACGCCAGCCCTCGCTGATCCACCTGTCAACCCAGACTGTCATCAACCTGAGGGCTGCTTGTTCTGCGCGGAGCACACCATAGTTGCAGACGAGATCGATATACGCAAGTTGTTGAGTTTGCGTTACTGCATCCTACACACGCGCCCTTTCAGCAGTTCAAAAGAGCACTGGAAAGACCTTTTCAGGCCTGTGCTCGCGAGAATCAAAGACTTGCTCAATAGAATCGCCGCCAAGAGCGAACGGCACCGACTGCTTGTCGCGCGCGTGCGCGTCGAGGTAGACAAGTACGGCAAACTCGATCCATATTGGGAGGCGAAGATGGCCATGCTTGATGAAATATCAGGAGATGTGACATGGTAAGCATCTATAAGGCCAAGATTGAATTGCCGATGGGATCCTGTCCTCCAGATACGGCGTCCGCGACTCAAAAATTCTACCCTCCAGAAAATTTTGTTGTGAGTCGTCAAAAAAACGGAGAAGTACTTTCTATCTTTCGTGAAAATAAATGGGACCTATCTCCATACAATGGGCGCGGCGAGTCCAGCGTCATTAGTTTCGCTTATTGGGGCAGGCGTCATTATGACGAAAGGATGAAGGCCATTATTTTGGCAGCAAAGAAGTTAATGTTTATTCTTATTTGGAGGAGAAGCGGTGCGCCGTACGCTGTATCAACATTGTGCATATACGGAAGATTAATAGGAGCTATGGCGGAGTACTGCTATAAGAGTCGCATAACTATAGAGCAATTCCTCTCTGATAAGACTCGAGCCCTTTGGTTTATTAGATGTGCAGGTGGAAGTTACGCAAAAACATTGCTCTCCTTGGCGTCGATGCTCCGAAGAATGAGGGCGGAGATGACGGGTTTTCAAATCTTCTCGGTCAAAGCGGAAATCCCCATCCGAAAGATTGCCAAGGCCAATCAAAGCAAAAATCTGCAAACTGCGCCAATTCCGACGCGCATTTATGAAGAGGCGCTTACAGCACTGGTGAATGAGCTATCGGATTTTGAGGCGGTGGAAACTGAACTGTTGAGTAGGCTTGAAACGCTCTTAACGGATCCACGCTCTCGCCGGAGCAGGGTCTTGGGGCACATGGCGTCGTCTGCGTACCATGAGCGCCAAAAGCAACTTCAGGGCGTTGTATCAAAGGAGTTGCGAGGATATCTAGCCGATCGTGGCTTAGGAGTTCACACATACGACCTTATGAGTGCAATCACTTGTATTCAAGTTACGTGTAAGACATTTCTTCATGCTTTCTCCGGGGCAAGAAATAAGGAACTAGCCTATGCGAAATATAATTGTTTGAAAACCGTTGTTTTAGATGGATTGAAATACTATCTTATAGTATCAACGATGACAAAATCAAATGGTGGAATTCCAAAGGGGGCATATTGGGTAACATGCAGAGAAAGTGAGAGATTCGTTAAGTGTGCTCAAAGGATATGCAAATTCATTTATAAAATATCGCGCAGCTACTTCCCTAAGCTTCCTAAAAAATTAAATGGAAACGAAACCTTATTGTTTTTAAGTTCCGGATACCTGTATCGCGGTAGAAGGGCGCCCAAGCGGCCAAACCGTCCGCTGGTTGTGCGACTTAGTCGTCATTGGAAGATTTTTCACGGCGCGGACCTCCGAATTCGAGATGACGATTTAAAAGAACTCGAAGAGATCGACCAGTTTAGAGCGTGGCGAAAGGAGCCGCAATTCAAGATGGGCGCGACTTGGCCAATGCGTTGGAATCAGTTCAGACGTTCACTACCTCTATATGGGAAAGCGTCTGGATTGGTAAGCTCGACAACCATTCGAAGAATGCTCAAGCATGTCTCAGCTGGGCTTGCGGAGTTCTACTCAAACGGCAGCGCGAGCGCTAGAGACATCCTGAAGATGGACGGCCAACATATGTGTGGTGTGTACCAAGAAAGCCAGCCGACGGCTGAAGCACTTCATTTCTTGCGAGACTTGGTTCACTCCCGCGAAGAGTGGGCGGGGCCATTGGCGGCCTTCGTTGACCGACATGTTCGGTCTCAGGGAGTGGGAACAATAGTCGATAGTCTCCAGTTCATCGAGCAGCAGGTTGCACTTGGCCAAATTGCGTATCAGGAGACGAGTCTTGGGGGATGTGGGAAGCCGGGGCCTTGCGATAAGCGCGCAATGAGGTCGTATATCAGCTGTATCGATTGTCCCAGAGCTGGCATCAAGAAGTCGAAACTAGATGCTGTCATCGAACGGCAAATCATCTTTGTTGAGCGTCTCACTCCGGGTACGATGGAGCGTTCCGCAGAAGAAGAAGACCTGCGCGCCCTGAAGGAGTACCGAGTTAGGAAATTCGGCTAATCAAGGAGAGCAGGGAATGAGTGTGATTGTAGAGTACAAGGATGCGCTCGAACGGCTGCGAAAAGGGGATACGCTGCGAGTTCCCGCTGGCACGCGCATATCAAACGACGCTGTATCCTTAGAAGCGGGCCGCGGAAAGGGGACTATCAAGAAGAGCAGAGCAAGCTTCGACGAGCTAATCCGCGCGATTGAAGCAGCAGCCAAGGAGCAAGAGGAGCAGATATTGTCAGCGGAAGCGGGGCCGCAAAAAGCCGCGGTGGCTGACGAGGCTAAGGTTACGGACACCAAAAATTTCCGAATGTACCAGGAAGCACTCGGGCGGGAAGTGTCCTTGCTCTATGAAAATCAGGCGTTGAAAGAGGAGCGGGATAGTCTCAGAACCGAGAACGAGAACTTAAAGGCAGAGCTCGCAGCCTTGAAGCGCACTCGCGGTGCAACGAACATCCGAAGGGAAAGATGAGTGCCGGCTGCGGTGCTCTGACGTACGAGTTAGGGAAAGCCGGCGCGGCATGAGACTCAGTCGACGCGACCTTTTTTCTGAATCAGTTCAATTTTGTAGCCATCCGGGTCCGCTACGAAGGCAATCACGGTAGTGCCGTGCTTCATGGGGCCAGCTTCGCGAGTCACCACGCCACCGCGCTTCTTAACTTCTTCGCATGCGGCATACGCGTCTTCCACCTCCAACGCGATGTGGCCGTATCCGGTTCCCAAGTCGTACTTGTCTGTGTCCCAGTTGTGGGTCAGTTCGATAGCCGCTGCCTCGGACTCATCTTCGTAGCCGACGAAAGCTAGCGTGAACTTCCCGTCAGGGTAGTCGTGCTTTCGAAGCAAGCGCATGCCGAGAACTTCGGTATAGAAACGGATGGACGTGTCCAAGTCGCCCACTCGAAGCATAGTATGCAGGATTCGCATGAATAGTCCTTTGATGGCGCGTCGACAAATGCGACGACGTCTTCAAATTGTAGAGGATATGAGGGCGTTCTGCTTTCCGCATCCAACGGCGTCAATCGGGCGTAAGGCTCTGGAGCGGATGGCAATTGTGGGAGCCGGGTCCGCTGCGCAGAGAGCGTGTCCGCGCGTGTATGCGAGCGGACACGCTCACTCAATTCAATCGCGTTGGAAAAGCATCTCGCTCAACGTCCCGAGCCAACCGGTAAGATTCGCACAGGCATCTTGTATTGTTGGTAGGTCATCCTGGTGCAGTTTCAACTTCTTCAAGATGAGCGCGAGCAAGAATTCTGGGGCCGCGCTACCGGCAGCGGACGTATGGAGCTCAATGAACTTTGCTATTAGGCGCGCCATATCTCTGCTCGCGCCCCTATCGACCGAATAGTCCAGTTCGGACGAATAGGCCGCGCGGAGCAGGGCGGCTTGAATCGCACCGTCGTTGAATCGTGTGAACGTCGCCGGCTCAATCAATGTCTGCTGAAACACGCCACTGCGGAGTGACGTTTCTGGGTCACCGGAGCGAGCGCATCGCGATGCTTCGAGGAAGGCCGCAACCGTAAGAAGTACACCGGCGCCGAAGTTATCGCCCGCTAGGGTATGACCGGCGTTCCAGAGCAGAAATCCGGCCGAAAGCGGTTGTGGCTCTCCTCGTGCAGAGGGCAAAAAAGCTAGCTCGTCAGAGAGTCCGTCCGATGCTTGCAATGCATCGCGCCGGCGAGTCAATCGTTCAGGCACGTCGATGTGATTTGCTTCGCAGGTTTCGATGAGTTCGTCGATACGCGTTACTTCATCATCCCACTTGATAGCCTTGTCTACACGTCCCACGGGTAGCACGAATGCATGCTTAAACCGATAAGCGCTATCGGCAGAATTAGAGCCGATATCGCTCGTGAGCTCTTTGAACCGAGTCTCAGACTCTGGTAGGACGGCTAGCGCAATGTAGAGCCTCGGACCGGACCTTTGAACGATACGCAGCGTCGCGCTTATCTGTTTGAAGATAAACCCATTTGACACGATTGGGCTGGCGACAATTGCAGCCGCGTACTTCAGGAAGGCGGCGAGTTCCTCGTCCGGCCTTTCCAACGTGAGGTGATCAACGATGCGCGTCGTAGTTCCAGGCGCGCGTTCTTTCAGTATTTCGTCAATCCGTTGCGCAAGATGGAAATTGTAAGGCTCCCCACTCGTCAAATCCTTCGGGTAGACGATAACGGTAGGGCCCGGCGCTGCATAGTTGCGGATCCAATCCTGAAGTTGACAATCGCCTTCCGCGCTCGCAACGGTGTATCGCGCCATCAATCGCTTGACGTCAAGTGAGAGCGACCACCATTTATTTCCCACCGCTTTGCGCTCGCCGACGAGCACCATGTGTTCATCCGCCAGTTCGGCTAGAGTGCGCTTGTTTCCGGCGGCGAGAGACTTGTGAACCAGGCGAACCAGCTTCGGTTTGTTGTTGTGACTCAAAAAGCGCTCGCCGATGACGCGTACGCTCTCCGCGCCAGCGGGCAGGCTGGTGACGTTTGGCAGAAACTCCGGCTGCAATCCGTCGAGGCCTGGTTCGCCAGAGAGTTTGCGGGGTACTCGGTACAAATACGACGATTGCGCGCCTTCCGTTGCGGCCGCACCGTCGTTGTCCGTGCTCGACTCGAGCCCCAACAGGGTTACGAGCTGAACGTTCTTTGACTTACCAAGTTTGTCTCGTACCTTTTCCTCGAGGCCGCCCGATGTTGACGCGGAGATGATGACGAAAGCGTCGCCGGGCTGCACGCCCCAGTCCTCGAGTCCTTCGTAGCCCCGGAAGCTTTCGATTGTGCAGCGTCTAGCCCCTTCATTCCCGGCGCAGTGCATTTGAACGACCATCTGCGCGACGGGCCAGATAGCCATGGAGTCAATGAAGATGCGGACGGTAGTTGGCGACTGCTCCTCTGCGCAGAATTTTGAGAAGCGCGGCAGCATGGTCAATGCGAGCAGTTCAATTTCACTTGTGCCACTCAGCAACGATTCCGCACGCAGGAAGTGACTCGCGTAGCGGTCCGATTGCTTCGCGAAGTAGAACCCCGGCGGCGCCGCAACTACCACATCGCCTCTACGACTTGCCTGTACGAGAAACTCTGTCGTTGCACAGGCGAAGCATTTTGTTAGGTCGAGAGCGTCGGCCGTTTCGCCTTCAGCGGGCTCCTCAATCCTCAGTTCCACGACGTTGCCAGAGCTGTCGAACCCGCCAATCGTGAGTTCGCCCTTCGCGAGAATCTCGGTGTACCCCTTCGCGCTGTTGTCACGAATTGAATCGCGCAATGCCTGCGCGTGCGCTTGAGTGGCGACCAGAAGCGCTCGCGGCGGTACCACGTTCTGCTTTGCCCAATCTCCAAACTTGGAGCTGATTTCTGGCCAGGCTGCTCGCTCTTGACCAAGGAAGATGAGGACGCTGTATCGAAATGCAGACGCGAATGCTGCCCCGGAAAACGGGAAAATCAACATGGCTTTTCCCCTTACACCGGCAGCAGGACGGAGAACGAGGTACCCTCGACCGCTCCAAGAGCTTCATGCGTCCAAGCTCGGAGAAAGAACAGCATCTTCCCGTCTTCCATGAACACGTGAGTCCCGTCCACAAGCTGAAGGTAGGGTTGGGAAGTGTCCTTTTGCTCCAACGTCAGGCGCCGCTCGATATCTGCAATCGCTGAGCGGGTACCGAATAGAAAGGACAGCCTGCCTGTTCGCAAGCGCAAGAAGCCATTGCGTCTGCGGAGCAGGCGTGCCACCGCAAAGAGTCCGATGCCACGGTTGGCATCGCCCGACGACGTTGCCCACTTTCGGAAGCACGCAACGACGGCTTCTTCCTCTTCGGCGAGTGTCAGTGCGTCCACGTCCGCAATTTGGCGCTTCTCATGGGCGCCACTCGACAGCCAACGACGGGCAAGACCAGGGCCGGAATCGACGATTGAAAGCTCAATGAACGACAGTTCTTTGAGGTCCTCTTTCTTGTCGCTTCCTAACGCCGGATGTCGGACGCTGCTTTCAGCTGCCAAGCTCTGTATCAGGTAATTTCGGACATGAGTGTTGGAGCCCGAGAAGGGTTCTACCCGGTCGTCGTCGACGCTCACTAGCCGGAACGTGATTGCGCGGATGCCCTTTGAATAGAAGACGCCTCGCTCATCGGCACGTGCCCACCAGTCCGAGTTTTCGACGAGTTCGCGCGTCAGTTGCGTCGCGGCTTCAGAGATGTCGAGCAGCTTTCTGGCGGGCCAGTCTTGTGCGATGTGCGCCAGCGCGGCTTGGACTACAACGCGGATTTCGCCAAACTGTCTCAGCTTCCGTTCGCCATTACCCCCTTCGTACAGCGGGCGTATGTATTCACGCGGTGAACCCTGCACGCAAAGCAGATTGACGCCATCACTTGATGGATGAGTTCGGGCAAAGTCGAACTCATCCATCGCATCGAGGTAGTTGCTGAAAACCTTACCTTCCGAGCGGCCAATGCGGTCCCCATTGGCGTCGAGCAGGTGCTTCGCCATGACCCATGCGGCAAGTGCGTACGGCCTGCCTAGGAGCTTCTCTAAGCTCTCGGTGAAGTTGGGCGCCTTGTTAATGATGCTTTCGAACTTGGCTTTGCCGTCAGCAGACTTTCTTGCCCATGTGAGGACGAGTTGTAGCAGGCCAGCGTCGGCAAAGAACGACATGAAAGTGCTGGGGGCAGGCAGGCGCAATTCGTTGGCATCGGGGCCGGCCAGCTTCCTTATCGCGCCTTCTATATTCTCAACGGTCGCTTCAGGGATTTCCATTTCAACCGATCTCGATTGACAACTCAAATTAGCGGTGCCCAGCCTTGGGCACCCGAACTGCTTTGCACCTAGCAATCCGACGTCGTCTTTAGCTGGCTCGCCTCAGATTGTCGGGTGCGAGCTAAATTTTAGGTATCGCGCGCCTAGATTTCTTCGTTGGCACGCCTCCAGCGTCTTGTGCAACCGCTGATTCCTCAACTTTTGCGAACAACTCCCCTGGGTCGCTTGCTAGCGCCTTCGCTAGGAGCCCAATGTTGTCGAGCGAAGCATTTGTGACCATGCGCTCCACTTGGCTTACGTAGGTCCTATGAAGCCCAGCAAGGTCGGCAAGTCGTTCCTGCGAAATTTTCTGTGCTGCGCGGAGCCTTTTTAAGTTCGAGGACAGCCGCTGGCGCAGCGCTATCTGCTCGGGCAAGAGGTTTTCGTTCATAAGCGAAGCATCGCCGAACGAAGACGATGAATCTACAGCCTTTTCATCTACATATTTTGCGACTACATTGTTTGCGACTACAGAGTTTACATCTACAGAGTTTGCATCTACACTAATTCCATCCCGACGGGCATGTCGCCGCAATTTCTTGGCGGCTGGAGCCATGGGGATGGACGCCAAGCGCCTCGGAACTCAGGACTCGCACTTCAAAATGCTCAGCCCGATCCGCGAGCTGTAGCGATAGAGCAGGAGCTCAGCGCTGTCGTGCATTGCCGATACCCCACATTGGGCTAGCGAACTTGAGACTCGAGAATGGTATGGAAGTGCTTCAACTGCGTTACGTCCCTGCGACCGTACGCGCGGTCATGTCGCGCGCAGGGGCACCGGCTACGATGGAAGTAGCTGGTCGTTCGTACGAGCTCACCCCGGAGGAAATGCCAGGGGAGGTCGAGTGGCGCTTAGAACTGCTTCGATGGCTAGGTCGAAAGGTCTTTTTCTACCTTGCATCCGTGGCACCGGACGACCGCATTCAAAAGCTGCTTCGGGTCGAGCACGATCTGATACGCCGTACTTGGCTTCACGCAATCGAAGCTCACGCTGTCGCGGAAGGCGCGCTTGTATCGATAAGCGACCTGACGGACCAGGAGCTCGCAGCACTCGAGCGTTGCAGCGTCTACTTTGATGCATTGACGAAGCGTGAAGGAGAACGCCTGATCAAGCGCTTTGAAAGGATGGTTGCGCGGCACTGCAAGCTTCGTGAGTCGGCTTCGCCACCAACTACCCCCTAAAGCTGCTTTGCCGGGGATGAATAATTCCATGTTCGAACAAGGCGCTTTGCTACTTGGGCTGCCCACAGCGGCTGCGTTGCTCGGGTGGCTTATCGGTCGCCTGATTCGCGGCGGTCGCCCGCGCGTGGAAGTCGAACATCCACGGCTTGCATACAGCTCAGCATATCTACGCGATGCACACAACAACCGGGTTTCCAGCCTAACGCGATATCGCTGCGCTTTCGACGCCGCGTATTTTTGCCTATGCGCAGTCGCTGAAGCACGTGGGGTTGAAATGGAGGGACGGGTACATCCGAACGACGAACTGTTGCGGATTGGACTCGCGGCGCTCGGTGCGTCTTCGGAGGACTCTGGCGAGGTAATAAAGCTTGCGAAGTGGGCCGCTGATACGACGCCGGCGCTTCCGGACATCTCACTCCGAGACGCGTGTCGCCTTGCTGTGTGCATGTACGACGACACCGTAAAGCTGTTGCGCTCCTGAGGCTTCGATGCACGTAAAAGACGACCACCCTGACGAAAGCGCGGGCCTGAAAATAACGATCCACGAGGGCGTTCGGACCGGCAAAGCCTCGCTGCTTTGCGAACTTGAGGGAGGTGTAATCCTCGAAAATGGCGCTCCCCTCACTGTTTGGGGGGAGGCAATACGAGTGTTGGAGCTGTGTGCCGACAAGTACAGTACGCCTTGTCCCACACAGGAAGACCTCACCGTTTTTGCTTGGCGAAAAGACAGAGGCAACTTGGCACCATTGTTCAATGTGGATATCGAGCTGCTACGCGGCACGGCAAAATCAGTCTCACGGGACTTCAGTGGGCACACTTTCGAGTGTGAGACGGTATTCGAAGCCGATGATGACGTCGTTTCCATCATCCGCAAGGTGCTATCGGCAATGTTGCGTGGGGAAGGATGAGGCCATTGACGCATTGAAAGGGAAGCAGCGTGAACTGATGTCGCTGGCAGAGCTGGTGCAACTGCTTTTCGTATCACCGCAGTATCTGCGCAATTGGCTGCTCCGAAAGCAAGTCTTGCGGCCAGTCAAGGTGACGCGAGAGCAAAGCGAAGTACTGCATTGTGAGAGATACGTGCTTCGCACAATAGCGGAAGCATATTGCCGTAAGCGCCGACGGATTGTACTCAGGGGCATGCGCAGGCCGGCCTGCGAAGCGCAAGAATACGGATGGTACGAATGCTGACAGGTTTGGCCGGCGAGGCATACCTTTTCCCGCCCCCGCGCAGCTGCGGCGGCCTCGTGGTCTATCTCGACTATGACGGCGTTTTGCACCCAGATGCTGTTTATGCACACCCCAAGCGTGGACCAATTCTCCTGAATCGTCCCAGTCATCACTTATTCGAAAATGTCGGAATACTAATTGAATTGCTCGTTCCGTATCCGGATGTGAAAGTTGTCCTTTCTACAAGCTGGATAAGGCGGTACAGAGGCAGCATTCGGCGTGTGTCTCGCGGGCTAACACCGGCACTTCAGGCGAGAGTGATTGGCGCCACTTTCCATAGCCGCATGGACCCCGCGACCTATGCCGCTGCGCCGCGTGGATGGCAGATATGGTCGGACGTGCTGCGCAGACGTCCGGGAGGGTGGCTTGCACTTGACGATGATGACGAGGCGTGGCCCGCGTGGTGCCGTGACCAACTTGTGCACACTGATTCGGAGCTTGGTATCAGCGCGCCGCGTGTCCGCGACGAGCTACAAGCAAAGCTGGCAGCAATGGTGCGCGAATGAGGAAGATGCACTATAGGACTCGTGCCGATGTCGCACGAGACAGCAGGCGGCTGCGTCGAAGTTTTGTGCGCAAAAATATTCTTTTGGCTGCGGACGAGTTTTGCCGGCGCAAAGGCATTTCACGCACGGAACTCGCGCGACAAGAGCGTTGCCGAGCTGTATTTGCCATCGTAGTCGAAGGTAGCCGACGCTACCCGGCGTTTCTTGCCGAACATTTTCTCAATCGACGTCGGCTTACCAAGCTGCTCCGACGCCTGCCTCCAGTCTTGCCACCCGAATTGATTTTCGACTTGCTCATGGCACGGAGAGGGTCACTGGGCGACAAATCACCGCTGCAAGCATTACGCCGAGGAGCGCGCTATCGCATTGCTCTGGGTCTCGCTGACAGCCTAACTGACGAGTACCGACGAGGTCGCAATCATGGCACACGACGACGAACGTTTACTTGAAATATCCCTGTACGACGGCGAGTTCCTCGGAATAATGTCACCCTTCGCGAAGATATGCTCCATTGAGGGCGGTGTCACCCCTTACGGAAGGCCGCCATTCTCTCCGTTGGAAGAGGCGTGGATACTGCTAGAGATGTGTGCCGAGAGGTACACGACGCCGCCCCCGCGCAGCGACTGCTTAACCGTGTTCATTCGTCGCCAAAACCGCGGCGATACCGAGGTCGAGCCGCTGATTCGCCTGGACGTATATGCGCACAATGGCGAAGCGACAGCGACCATTGTGAGCCGGACCCCAGCCTGGGATACCGAACGCGTTCGGTATCAACCCGATGACAGCGCGGTGACCATTGTGCTCAATGTCTTGCGAGCCAACGTGAGTGGCGTGTAGTGCTAGCTAGTAGGCGTCCCGATGCCCGACGACAAACTTCATCGGCCGCCTCCGCCTGCAATAACGGTGTTGGTCCGTGTCGGTTCATACCTTGCACACGACCTCGCGGCGTCGATGCCCCTTGTGTGCGCCCTAGCGCAACTAGTCTATCTTGCGACGTGAAATGCCTGCTTGCAGCACCACCCCGACGAACTCGGACAACGAGTCGCTTTTTACGAAGCACGGCTTCCGCCGCCAATCTGACAGTGGCACCCTCCAAGATGCCGTCGCATCTCGGAGAGTGCCGTCCGCATCGTCGAAACTTCGTTCTCAGCGTTGCCATTTGATGGGACCAATGCGCTGCAGTTCCTGCATGAGACGCCGCCGTAGGCGGCCCAAGGACTTTTTCGCGTCCTCGACGGTTGCGTAGTCCTTTTGCATGCGCCAATAGCCTTCGGCTGCGAGGGCCTCAATCTCGGAGATAGCGTAGCGGCCGCACTGCACCTCCAGGGCTAGTTTGCGCACAAGCTCCGAGCGGTGCCCACGCCATAACCTTCGTAACTCGTCATCGAGCGGGGTCACAAAAGGGGGAAGCCCATACCGGGCGCGTTCAGCGCGCAGTCTGCGTTCACGCTGCCAAGGCAAATCTGGCGCGGGAGGGTCAACGTACGGAGCCACCATGCTGTTGCGGTCACGCTTCGTGTGGTCCAACCGGTAGACGCACATGTCGTACGCATACCAGTCCCCACGCGCCTCTTCGTCTGTTAGCACATGGTAGAGTTGTACCTGTATCGGTACAGGTCAATCGCGAAGGAGGACATATGCGTACCATCCCTTTCACCGACGCTCGCGCCAATCTAAAGCGCGTCATCGACCAGGTTGTTGAGGACGTGGACGTGACCCTCATTACCCGCCGCGACGCACCGAATGCGGTTGTCATGTCCCAGGAGCACTACGATAGCTTGATGGAGACGGTCCATCTTCTGCGTTCCCCGGCAAACGTAGCCCATCTTGAGCGCTCCATTGCGCAGGCGCGCGCGGGTACACTACAGCCCCGCACGCTGGTTGACGACACCGAATGAGCGGCGCTTTGAACGTTATGTGGACTGCCGAGGCTTGGGACGATTATGTCTACTGGCAGGGGCAAGACAAAAAGACGTTAAGGCGCATCAATCAACTCATTGGGGACGTGCAGCGCTCGCCCTTCGAAGGTATCGGTAAGCCTGAGCCGTTGAAGGAAAACCTGACTGGTTTTTGGTCGCGCCGCATTGATGAAACGAATCGTTTGGTCTACGAAGTAGCAAACACGCAAATCAACATCGTTTCGTGCCGCTACCGCTACTGATGGTCAACACCAAGGAAAATGCGTTGGCGCATCGGATGGCGTCAAGCGAGACCTTCGGCATCGCAGGTCTTTGGCGGGAGTGGGATGAAGGCGAGGGGGGCAAATCACTTTCGTGCGCGATGTTAACGGTCAACTCGAACGAGCACGCCCTGATGCGCCGATTTCACAAACCCGGAGACGAGAAGCGCTCTGTGGTCGTTGTCCGGCCGTCGGACTACGACGGCTGGCTCGCCAGTCGTTCAATGGACGAGGCGCGGTCATTTCTGAACTTGTTTCCAGTCGATGCATGCAGAAGCTTGTCCCGCTCCCACGAGAGCGGCCAAGGCTCGAGCGACTACATCAGAGGTCGAGGGTGTCAAATGAACAGGCGGTGGGAATGAGCGACGCACGTGGGTTAGATGCAGCACGAGCACGAAGGTCGACACGCGAGCCGGCGGCCGCCATGGCCAATAACCGGGCCATCTTTGACGCCATCAATACGGGCAAAACCCCGCACTACGTCTTCATCTTCGACCGGACGGACTCCAGTCGGGACGCCGTTATGAAGCGCTCGGCACCCGAGGACCTGCGCTCCCGTCTGACGGCTCCCGCGTTCAAGCTCTGGGAGCGCCACACTGGATACCAGTTCGTGGCCCTTTTGGGGTCGTTTGGCGCGAGCGGCGGGCTGACCATGCCGACGGTCGACATTAACGCCCTGATTGAGAAGACGCTGCCGGCCATCATGAAGCGCAACAACGAAATTGGCGGGCTCTGCTCGCGCGTGCCGTCCGCCGCGCCGGAGTTCCGGCCGCTCATAGAGCAGAAGCTGGCAGAGCTGCAGCCTATCGAGGGCGCCGCGCAGTAGCACGTCGCGCCAATCGGAGCAATTCCGGTGGATATGGAGTGAGACGTCCTCAACGCAAACGGTCGCCCGTCACCAATCGTCGTTCCAGCGGTGATGCTCCCAGCCTTTGTGCCAACCACGGCCCCGCTGACCATAGCTGTCGACGACCGGTGGCCCGTGCACGACTGGCGGTGGATAGGACTGGGTGACATAAGTGCCCGGCGCCCCATAGGCCCCCGGGGGGGCGTAGTGGGATTGGTAAAATACCGGCGGTGGTGGCGCAGGAATCGGGTTGTAGTAGCCACCAACATTGGCTTGAGCCAAAGCTGCTGACGCGGGTGCGCAGACGGTCACAGCGATTGACAGCAGCGAGATTGCGTACTTCATGATGTGACTTCCCGTCGGTTCGCCAATTTGCCCCGACTGTGAGACGGCTCAATGAAGCTTAGTCGCTCGACCCACCCGGAAATGCAACGTTTCGCGCTAATCTGTAACGGTCGGTAACTCCCCGATTTTCGTCCTCGGCGCATCGATGTTGAAGCATTGTTTCAACATCGATGCCGCATTGACCTGCGAGATTGGTTGTTGTTATTCGGAGCATTTGAGACAAAGAGGCACAAGTCAGCAAGTGCGAAAGTTCCCAAATACTTCAATGCATGGTCTTGTGCGCGAGAGCGTTTAGCAGGGTGGTGACGCTCATGTCCTCGTCGAGCTCGGGCCAGAATAATTGCTGGCCGTCCAGAGAGATTGCGATGTGCTCGCGCTGCTCGCGGGATGCTTCGTCGAGAATAGGGAACAGGCGTAGGGGCAATTGGATAGCGCGGCCATCAGACAAGTCGATGTACATCGTCGGCCCATCGAAGGCCACGTCGATTGCATAGGGTTCCATGGCGAGTCTCTTGGTGGCAGACGGGACTTACAGAATAGGTCGCTCCTGGCTCTCACCCAAGCAAAGAAAAAATCCCGACGTTACCGAGATTATCGGGCGACCTCGTGGCTGTCATTAGGGCACGAGCAGCAGGCCGCTTCGGCAATCTCAAGCTGGGTCTAGGAATTCTCACCGGGCTCGAGAATTCTCAAATGTCGCGAGAAGTCGTGAGAATTGTGGACTGGGTGCAATTCCGGTAACTGCCGGCGCGCACTGAGGCACGTTTTTTTTGTGCCGACATTGACAATATAAACAATAATTGTCAAAGTGTGAACATGACAGCCACACATACGCCTGAACAGGTCGCTGCGCGTCGGAGGAGCATCCTCGACGCCGCTCGATGGTGCTTCCTCAATTTCGGATTCGCAAAGACGTCATTCGATGACATTGCAAAGCGTGCCGGTATTTCACGCACGCTGCTCTACCGCGTCTTCAAGGACAAGGAGCAGATATTCATAGCGGTCTTCACTGACTGGCTAGTTTCCCGACACCCAGCAGCCCGCTCTGCTGCTTCGGGCCCCGACGCTCAGCTATCGCGTCTTATGGATGTGTGTCGACTGATGGTCCTCGAGCCATGGGAAGAAATGCTCGGCGCTCCGATGGCAGGTGAGTTCTTCGACGTCTGTGAGCGGCTAGACCCGGAAGTCGATGCTCTGCATCGAGCGGTGGCGCATGAATGTGTCACGACGGTACTGGGAGACGCCGCGGCAGCTGAGGTTTTTCTCCTGGCGCTTGACGGGCTTCTCGCAGACCAACCGACAACGGAGGTTCTCGAGCAGCGAGTACAGATTCTGGCAAAGCGCTTTGTGAGCACAGCGCGTAACAAAAAGCCGTGAGGTCCGAGTCGCTGAACCAGACCGCACCACTTCGTTTTAGTCCCGATACATAAAGTGATGAAATGAGCCAATCAGCGTCGAACGCCCGGCGCGCCTGTGTCATTCGCGAGCTCGAGGCAATAGACCCCGCCGTCGAAAGCGAAAATAGCAACACCCCGCCTCTCGAAATATCGGTAGGAATGCTTCTCAAATTCATCGAGGACAAGCGCCTGAAGTCATTCGGAAGCGGCTAAACATGACGGACACCCGTGCAACACGATTTCCGGGTGTTTGAGAATAGCCGCTAGTAACGGAGTGCTGAGCGTCCGACCTGCACAACGTCAACCATCAGCCCCGGACCGACGAGCGCGGGCACGGCGAAGCTTTCGGGCTTCACTGTCGGTCCATGTCCCCCGAAGCTATCATCCCAGATTGAGGCGCCTCCAGTAGGTTTTCCCCATATCGTGTTGGGCATCCCTTCACCGTGCCCATCAATGTCTGGTAGCGTGGCGGGATTGCCGCCTCCGGACCCGTCAAACGCGGGTAACTGTGCTGGATTGCCGCCGCCTTCTCCGAATGGGTCGGGATAGAGGTCACCCTTACGAGGCTCGTGTTTTGGTGGCTCTGGTTTGTCGTGGCCATGGATGACGCCGCTCAGTCCCATTCCGATTAGCCACCCGCCGGCGGCACCCACGGCAATAGCGGCCCCCGCTACGATGAGGGGTACCTCCGGAACGAGCGCTACTGCGATTACAGTAGCCCCAACGGCAATAACGCCATTCGCAATATTGGCCTCGTCCTCATCCTTTTCTCCGCCTCTGCCATTGATGCCAAGTTGTCCTGGCGGCGCGAATGGCCCTCCGGGAGTCGCTCGATCGAAGATGCCAGATTTGAATCCACTTGAGCCGTGCTCCCGCAAGAAGCTCGACACACCGCCACCCGAAAACTCGTTGGTCGGCGCGCCGGCAAGAAGGCCGTCAACCGTGGCCTCGATAGACTTGCCGGGTTTGCTGTCCTTGTGTTGGCCCGGTAGGTCTGACGCGCTCGGCAAGCCGCCGGGGATACCACCAGACTTGGAGCTGCCCATCAGGTCCGATGCCTTGTCCTCCATACTTTGACCGCGGCCCCCAGCTGAGTTCTTCTGGCCCGGTAAATCACCGGCGCTCGGCAATCCTCCCGGAACGCCAGATGTGTCCTTCCCCGGCATCAATGAACCGGCGCTATCCCTGCCCGAGGAATCACTGCCAAAAAACTGGTCGATAGCTCGTTCAAGTGGGCTCTTCATTGCCTCGCCAAGCGCGTCACACAGCCCACCGGTATTCCCGGGCAAAAGACCATCCTGCTGAAGGGACTGGGACGCACGCCAATCCGCCAGGTCAAGCTGAGCAAGCTTACCCGCCCCGTAGATTCCAGCGGTGCGCCGATTCACGTCAACAACAGCAACAGGATGACGCTGGGCAACTTCAGATTTTGAATTCCAGCCTTCTGCCAAGGCCAATACGCTATTGCAGGTAGAGGCAGAGAGCCAAGGCCAAGTCGCGTTAATGGCACCAGTGTAGATGGTTTCCAGCCCGGCACTTCGCTTAGTCATTCTAATGAATGCAATTACCAAGCTAAGAAATTTGATTCGGCCACGTGGACTCAATTGCGCAAGCTGAGCTGCGCACGAAACGGAGAGCGTGAGCCAGGCCTGGTAGGCGTCTTTGCCCGCAACTCGCTTCGCAATAGACGACGTGACGACTGCATCATCCCGGTCGATTCGCTGCGCGAGTTCTTGCAGTGTCGCAAAAATTCCTGCCACGGGTGCAAGTGTATATTCGCGTAGCCCCCGATAGACCGGCCCCGTTGCGGTGACTCCAAGCAAGCGACCCGGTGGAACCGTGCGGTTGTCATCGCGATGAAGTGCCGCAGAACCAGACGCCTCAGTTGTCTCATCCGTGCCGTGTAATCTCGCTTCCATGTCCACTCCTTGCGGTGGTGCTTTGCACAGCGCAGGCGGTGTAGCCTTCTGCCCAAATTGCAAAGCGAGACGAGTAAAGGAAGAGTGGTCAGCAGCATGAGGACTATCTGCTGCCGACCCCGGTCCGCGAAATGTAAGTTAGTTGTTTGTTGTGTGCAAGGATATGTATAGGAGAAAAAGACGGTTTTTGAAAGGTGACGTTTACGCTTCGCAAAGCGCTGCACGCCTGCACTCAGACGTTAGCTTTTGTACAGAAGCCTGGTTAGCAAATAAATCTCCAATTCCTGCGATTTTGTTGAGGCTCCAATCGGGCGAATGGACAATTGCTAACATCGCGGCACGTTTATGAATTCCACATAATCTCCGCGTTCGGGCCGTGGTTTGTTGGCTGCCTGCAATGGGCCGCAAGTGCAATCTCGAAAAACAAATTAAGAGGGCAGTACATGGCGTGGGACACGAGCACACACAAGCTCGTAACGAAGGAGTGGCTTCCGCTCGCTGCGCCCGATGTCGTGTAGGTCGGCCCATTCACTGTTCGTTGAGGCTGGACTGGCGAAGGCGAACAGGACACTCATTCTTGAGCCCCCGCTTGATGCACAGGTTCTTCTGCTCCAGCGCGCAATCTGTGAGTCCAGAATCGGTCGTGATTATGAGTTCACGGTCGACGTTGTTTCCCGACAGCAGACTATCGAGCTGAAGCAACTGATGGCGCAGCCTGTCACGTTATGGCTTCTCCAGTGGAGACGACACGTAGGTGTGTATTTCAGTTCTACGACGCATATCACTTCCTCTGAATTACAGACGACAACGTCGGGACGTACGACGCGATTCTCAGAACCAAGCCTGACCAGCGGCTCAATAAAAATTTTGTGACTTGGCTCACCTTCCGCGCGCATCCGCTGACGCAGTTTGGCGAACAGGTGACCTTGCAAGCTACGTTCGGAGTTTATGTGGCCATGGCGAATCAGACCCAGCAGGAAATGCTGCTCGCATTCCAGCTTAACCACCCGCGAATCGCTCGAGCCATCAAGCAGAAGACGTTGCCACAAAACGGCTGCCGGGTCGTCCTTGAAGCTGCTGATTTTGTTGCGCAGCCGAGGCCTCCGAGTGCCGCCGAGGCGACTTCTCTTTCCAATGACTCGGGACTGTCGGGTCTAGATGCCGAAAATGACTGAGCGGTGAGTAGCGACGCCGGCGGCAACTCCAGCTGCAGCGGCGAATGAGGCATTTGCCCAAGCGGTGGCGGCATCGCCTGCGGCAAAGACTCCGGGAACGCTCATCTCTTCAACGGGGCCGCGCTCGATGAGCACATTTCGGGTTTTGAGCAGCGCCCCGTGTCTAGCGTTGGTCAGCTAACCGTGGCAGGTCGGACATAAAAAAAGCACGACCAAGATGGCCGTGCGTTTCGAATCAGATTGGACGCGAGACTTTCCATCAAAAGCATGAGGGGGTGAAATCAGTGTACTCCACTCGTTCCAGCGTTTCCTCGAACTGCGATTGTCGGCTTCTCTGAGAAGACTGTTCCTTGAATGCGCGGCATGTACCGCTTTGTTACGAGCACGTTGACAAGAACGTTCTCAAGGCGGACGCCCGGAATGTCGGTGCTCGCATGAAGTTGCATGAATCCGCTTGCAGCAACGTAAGTCAAGTTTTCCCACATCCCATCGGGTTCCTCCGCGCACTGCAGTGTCCGATACTCCCCGATGATTGGTGCATCCGAGCCGATTCCAACTCGACCGAACGCACCCACAAGTCCGCGACCTCCGACTGCCGTCTCAAACGCGTGAGGGAGATACCGCTGTCGATGCCACAGGTCCATTGCGCTCCATACCTCCGGGTCAGTGATATCGGCAAGCCAGTAAATCTGAATGCCACCGACCTGTAGACGAAACGTGAGGAGTCGGTCATCACCTACGCCCATGCTGCCATATCCGAAGCAGACGCCGGTCTTCTGACGCTGAACGGTTGCTAACAGATTCTCATCCAGGGGGCACGTGAGAATCGGCAGGTTCCCAGGCACCTTTCCGGCGAGCTGATTTTCCGACGCAAATTCATGCGCGAGGCGCAGGCCGCCGACGTTGAGAAGAGTGTAGTCAAAGTCTTGCATGTCTATGAGTTCCTGACGGTTTCTAGTTAGCCAGTTGTTGCCAGTTAGTTTGTTCCTTAGCACAGTTCAACGCACCGTGCCGCAGGTTGACGACGCATTCGGACCATGCGTCTTGCCTATATAGCGACTGCATTCAAGGAACATCCTCAACTGAATATATGGAGTAATCCGCCTGGCTTCGAACTGTTGATGTGGATATGAGACGGGCGACATGTACGTCTAGGACGAGAGTTTTAAATTCCATCGGTCTCGAAGCCGAAATTTGCGTCTCCGGGCGGCGACGAAATGGATTTCCCCGCAAGCAGTGTGCTGCTCATAAACAACGTTTAAATTCCGGCTCCGGCGCTCATTACCCGTTTGACGGAGGTGGGCATCAGTGGGCTCGCTAGTGAATAGCTTCTGGCCGCGATCGTTTCGGTGGAAGACATCTATCGAAAGGGATTGCGAGAAGAACCGTCCAAAGGAATTCAGAAAACGACATAACCTTTAATGCCGATATTCCGGCCTGACTATGATCGGCTTCGCTAGTTTCGACGCACCTTAAGCTCGCGCCCCTTAGATTCAATCAACTCCTTAGCGTCGTACATGCTTCCATACCAGGACGGGCGGCACTTCGCTCGTACAGCCTTGACGTAGTCAGCTTGCCCCTGAAGACAGTTTTCGTCGCGAAGCGGCCTGTGGTTTTCGCCAGAGGACATCATTGCGCATTGAAGCAAATCGAGGTCCGTAGACGGGTTCCATGGATACGCAATAAATGTCCACGAAGTCTTGTGCACAAAGACCACAGGAAAAGTGCTTTCAAGGGCGTCGAACAACGAAAGCTTCCGTGCGTCCAACTCGATTCTCCCTCCAACCAGGCATACCGTTGCCATGCCCGGAAGATTCGGCCCATCTATGTTGTACACATCAAAGCATTCGACCGTGAGCGGCTCACTGCTCTCATCAAGCTCTGCTGGCGTCGTGATGCAAATGCATGCCACCTCCTCGAGTACGCCTTGAATTTCAGGCGGGAGTTGCGCCGCGGGAACTTGGGCACACACAAGTCCGCCATTTTCCTGCGCATATCGCCGGATGTAGTCCAGTGCCTCCGATGCGGAGCGGCCGGTCAGTTGGATGCAGTTGATGCTGTGAGCTACGTCCGTCATTTCTCTCTCAATTTGATAGGTGCCTAAAGCCTCGCCAGTCTGGACCGGTCGAGGTCTGAATTCATGCCGTCAACTAAAAGTCGGCACTCACCATATAGCGAGCGCTCTGAAATTAGCGCGTGCCAAGGAAATTTTGCTCACGTGCGCACAGCTACTCCGACGCACACGGCGTTGCTTTGCCTGCGACGAGCGCACGCCCCGATGCCGTCATCCGCATCGACGGAACTTCGCTCGCTACCGAAGTAGCTTCGCGCCATTGTCGAATCCGAACCCTGACCGTCTTCTAAAAATTTACCTCGACGGAAATATAAACACGTCTCCCTTGACTGCCCATCGTCCTTCCTCGGAGAACCACGGTGGCAGCAGTCAACACGTCGTACCAGTTTCAGAACCCGCTTCGCGTAGTCGAACTTTTTGCCGGTGTCGGTGGCTTCAGGCTCGGCCTTGAGCAAGTGCACGGCAACCCCTTCGAAATCGTGTTGAGCAATCAGTGGGAACCTGGCAAAAAGGTCCAGCATGCAAGCGCTGTATATCAAGCTCGGTGGCAGGGCGACGTTCACTTGAACGAGGACATCGCCGAGGTACTGAAATCCGAAGCAGGACGCACAGCGATTCGCAAGGCTCGCCCCGACGTCGTCGTTGGAGGTTTTCCTTGCCAAGACTACTCTGTAGCCAAACCGCTCTCGCAGTCGCAGGGCATTGAAGGCAAAAAGGGTGTGCTCTGGTGGTCGATTGCCGAACTGCTGAGGCAGCGAATCGCAGAAGGCGAGCCAGTGAAGTACCTCGTCCTTGAAAACGTCGACCGTCTCATCTCGTCTCCTGCTGCGTGCCGAGGTCGTGACTTCGCGATGGTATTGTCCACGCTCTATAGCATGGGCTATGCGGTCGAGTGGCGTGTGGTCAACGCCGCTGACTACGGCTTTCCGCAACGCCGCCGGCGAGTGTTCATCGTCGCATACCACGTTACCACCGGCGTTGCTGAGCGGGCTGCTAGTGGCGTTGGCGAGGGTGGTGCGACGTGGTTTAAGCAATCGGTTCTGAGCCGCGCGTTCTCCGCGGCACTGGTGAATGAGCTTGACGCATCGGCTCCAGCTTTGACCTTGCGCGATGAGCCTTTCAACGAGCAGCTCACGTATCGGCCGCTTTCGAACGGCAAGAGCCGGTTTGCAAACAGCGGAATCATGGTTGCCGGCAAAGTATGGACAGGTACGGCGAAGGCAAACGCAATTGACGACTTCAGCGCCTTTACAGGTTCGGTCTCTCCGCTAACGCTCGGAGATGTTGTGCGCAAGACGGGACCAGTGCCGACAGCGTTCTATGTGCGGGAGGAGGACGCGCCGAAGTGGTTGGCGGCGAAGGCTGCCAAGAGGGTGCCGCGTGAGAAAGATGGCTTTGCGTATGAGTATGCGGAAGGGGCGATGGCGTTCCCTGACCCTTTGGACCGTCCATCGCGGACCATCATCACGTCGGAAGGTGGCTCGACCGCGTCTAGAACGAAGCATGCGGTTAGAGAGGCTTCCGGCCTTGTTCGCCGCCTGACTCCTGAGGAACTCGAAGAGCTCAATGGCTTCCCGCGCGGGTTCACGCAACATGGTCGGGCTTCAGACGCGGCGCGAGCGATGCTGATGGGCAACGCCTTGGTGGTGGGCTTGGTGACAAGGATTGGCGAAGCGCTCTGTCACGCACACGTGAACTGCGCCTAGGCCCATTGTCGGCAGCGCAAGCCCTCAGGCCGAAGATGGAGTTATTGGAGTTCGGGTTCGTGGCTAGTGAGTCAGCGGATTCATCTCCGGCTGCAGATTACCCCACGCGTCGCCGAGGATCTGTTCATCTGGAACGGCTTCGGCGCACGCCTCGTCACTATAAGAAAACTTATCTAAGCAGCGCGGTTACGTTTCACATTTCCCCGGAGAAATTCGCTAGCTCACGCACGGAAAATCTATGGTCCGCCCCAGTTTTGGACCCCTGATCCCGCGGACACCCGCCGCCTCCGCATTAGTATTCGCGTCGCAGCAGTCGTCAATGTAATCTTCATCGCTTGACCGACCGGTCAAACAATCTGGCGTGCAAATCATCTTCAAGTTACGAAACGACGCGCGAGATGTACGCGACGCCGCAATCGAGAACGTTGGCCGCGTCCGTAATACTGCCGGCTTCGGCGACGCGCAGAGACACGCGCAACATACGTAGCTTGGCCATCTCACTCCAACGGCTTTGCTGACAATCCCAGCGCGGACTTTGAAACTGAATTGACAAGTAACGGCGTTGTACCGGCAGTCGTTTGTAAGGCAAAGGTCTTGATCGTCATTGTCAAAGCGTTGCACAGAAGCGCGTTTCCATGAATTGGCCGAATCTAGTAGTGCACATGCACATAAAGGAAGCAGAGGAGCGCGGTAAGCGCTCCAAAAATATATGCCGTCGCCTGCAGGACTTCTCTTTTGCGCAAGAAATCAGCAGGCAGCGCGACGTCCTGCCTCAGAGAGCGTGGAAGAATGTCAGGCTTGGGAACAACACTCGCGCGTTGTTGGCGCTAGGTCGCCTCCGATTCCACTGAACATCGAAACCCGTTCATCTGTTCGTGCCCCCGGATTGAGTAGTCGGTAACTTCTTTCTTCATTCGTGCGATGAAATCCATCTGACCTTCCACAGTTTCCGAGTTGGTTCAGACCTATGAACCGAACCTGTCGTTGTTCCACCTCGAACCCCACGGCATCATTCTGCCAACGAATCCGAGACGACCCAACAACACCGATTGCGTCGCCGCTCTTTCGTTAGGTGATGGATCACATCCTGCCCAGTCGCTGCGGTGAACTCCGGTAGCGCCGGCAGCATGGATCGGTCTTCATCACACAATGTCACGTTTGCAGATTCCACATTGGAGAACACATGCCTCAAGCTCAAGCCAAACCGGGAGAGCGACTGCTTTCACCGGCCGACCACACGCTGATCATGATTGACCATCAGTCGCAGATGGCCTTCGCGACGAAGTCGATCGATCCAGTCGTACTGCGTAACAACGCAGCGCTCGTAGCAAACGCCGCCAGGGAGTTTGCTGTCCCGACCATTCTGACTACGGTTGCCGCGAAGACTTTTTCCGGCCCAATCTTCGACGAGATCAAATCGGTTTTCCCGGAAACGGACATCATCGACCGCACGTCGATGAATACATGGGAAGACCAGCGTATCGCCGACCGCGTCAATGCAATCGGCAAGCCTCGCATCGTATTCGCGGGTCTGTGGACGAGCGTGTGCATTGTTGGTCCGGCGCTGTCCGCGATCGATCAGGGCTTCGAAGCGTATGTGATTGCCGATGCATGCGGCGACGTGAGCGACGAAGCCCATCAGCGAGCGATGGAGCGCATGGTGCAGGCAGGCGCTCGTCCCATGACTTCGCTGCAATATCTGCTCGAACTGCAACGCGACTGGGCACGCAGCGAAACGTACAACCAGACTGTGGCGACGTCGATCCAGCACGGCGGCGGTTACGGTCTCGGCCTTGTCTACGCGAAGACGATGTTCGGCGGTAGCGAGGGTCACTGACCTTAAATGGCGGCGAAGGCTGGCGCGCTCGCGCGCCAGCCGCTGTTTTCATGCTCGGACGATGCGACCAAGGTGTGTCGATGAAAGCCTATTTATTGTCACTGTTAGCCGGCATCTTGGTCGGCGTGATTTATAACCTGATTCGTGTGCGTTCACCGGCACCTCCGCTTGTCGCGCTCGTCGGCTTGCTCGGCATTTTGGGCGGCGAGCAGATCATTCCCGTAAGCAAGCATCTCTTTTTCGGTTCGCCACTTTCGACGGCTCCGCAAGAGTCGCACAGTGCGCCGTCCCTGTCCGTCATGCCGCTGCGCGGTCATATGGTGGAACAGGCTAGCCGAGAGAATGCCGATAGCAAGGAGCGGCACTCATGAAAGCATCTGCAATTACCCCTGATCTTGTCCTTCACAGCGGCCGCTTTACGACGCTAGACCGGGCGAACCCGACAGCGAGCGCGGTCGCGATCAGGGATGGCAAGTTTACGGCTGTTGGCGAGAATGCCGACGTCATGTCGCTGGCCGGAACGGCGACAAAGGTGATTGACCTGAAGGGACGTTCCGTTCTGCCGGGACTCATCGACAACCATACACACGTGGTGCGCGGCGGCCTGAACTTCAACATGGAACTGCGGTGGGACGGCGTGCGCTCGCTGGCCGATGCGATGAACATGCTCAAACGCCAGGTGGCAGTGACTCCGCCACCGCAGTGGGTTCGCGTGGTCGGTGGCTTCACCGAACAGCAGTTCGTCGAGAAGCGGTTGCCCACCATCGCGGAGCTGAATGCCGTTGCACCCGACACGCCTGTCTTCATCCTGCATCTTTATGACCGGGCGTTGCTGAACGCTGCGGCGCTGCGTGTGGTCGGTTATACGAAGGACACGCCGGAGCCGCCCGGCGGACAGATCATGCGCGACGGCAATGGCAACCCAACTGGGTTGCTACTTGCGAAGCCGAATGCGTCGATCCTGTATGCGACGCTGGCGAAGGGTCCCAAGCTGCCATTCGACTATCAGGTAAACTCGACTCGCCATTTTATGCGTGAGCTGAACCGGCTTGGCGTGACCGGCGTAATCGATGCGGGCGGTGGTTTTCAGAATTATCCTGAGGATTACGAAGTTATACAGAAGCTTGCCAATGAAGGGCAGATGACAGTGCGCCTTGCGTACAACCTGTTCACGCAGAAGCCTAAGGCGGAGAAGCAGGACTTCCTGAACTGGACGAAAGCGTCGAAGTACAAGCAGGGCGACGACTATTTCCGGCACAACGGTGCAGGCGAGATGCTGGTGTACTCCGCAGCAGACTTCGAGGACTTCCGCGAGCCGCGACCGGACATGCCGGCGCAGATGGAAGACGAACTGGAAGAGGTCGTGCGCGTGCTCGCCGAAAACCGCTGGCCGTGGCGCTTGCATGCAACCTACGACGAGACCATCAGCCGTGCGCTGGACGTCTTTGAGAAAGTCAATCGCGACATTCCGCTCGATGGCATCCACTGGTTCTTCGACCACGCGGAGACGATATCCGAGCGCTCGATGGATCGAATCGCCGCGCTCGGCGGGGGCGTAGCCGTTCAACACAGAATGGCATACCAGGGAGAGTCCTTTGTCGAACGTTACGGTTCGGCCGCGGCTGAGGCCACGCCGCCGGTCGCGCGCATGCTCGAGAAGGGGGTTCGGACGTCTGCGGGCACGGATGCCACTCGTGTCGCATCGTACAACCCGTGGGTGTCGCTTGCGTGGCTCGTGACGGGCAAAACGGTAGGCGGGCTGCGCCTTTATCCGCAGCGTAATCGTCTCGACCGCGATACGGCGCTGCGGATGTGGACCGAGATGGTCACCTGGTTTTCCAATGAGGAAGGCAGGAAAGGCCAGATCGCCGTGGGTCAACTCGCGGACCTGATCGTTCCCGATCGCGACTTCTTCGCGTGCCCCGAGGACGACATCGCGAACACAGTTTCAGAGCTGACGATTGTGGGCGGCCGCATCGTGTATGGCGCTGCGGCGTTCTCTCATCTCGACGACAGCGCGCCGCCTCCGGCGATGCCCGACTGGTCGCCCGTGCGGCGCTTCGGTGGCTTCGCGGCATGGAAGGATTCGAAGGCCGGAGTTGAGGCTGAAGCTTCGCTGCAGCAAATTGCGGCGTCGTCGTGTGCTTGCTCGAACGGTTGCGCCGTGCATGGTCACAACCATGCGCGCGCGTGGTCGAACAGCGCACCGACCTCCGATCTGCGTTCGTTCTGGGGCGCGCTCGGCTGTGCCTGCTGGGCGGTCTGACATGAGCACACACGCACAAGGAAATCCACCGTGGATCGCGACGCTGCTCGCACAGCGCTGGCAGCCGGTAGTGGTGCGCTCGGCGCTCGTGTCCATGTATGTGATCGGGGGCGTCGTTAAGCTCGCGAATTTTCATGGCGCCATGCTCGAGCAGCAACACTTCGGCCTGCATCCGGGATGGCTGTGGGCAGCGCTCGCGATAGTCGTCGAGCTTGGCGGTTCGGCCTGCGTGATCCTCAACCGGTTCGTGTGGCTGGGCGCGGGCGGGTTGGGAGTCTTGACGGCCGTAGCGATGCTCGTCGCGAACGACTTCTGGAACCTGACAGGCGATCCGCGTGTTTTCGCGTTGAACGGATTCTTCGAGCATCTCGGACTCATCGCTGCACTCGTCATGACGACATGCCTTGCCGGCAATACATATTCCTCCGGCCGTGCCGGCGTTAAGTAAACTTCAAAGGACGCTCAACACCATGCGTAACCTCCGTTCCCAGGCAGTGACCGCGCTCGCCATCATTCTTCTCGCGGCGTCGTCGGTCACGTTGGCCGCACCGCCGAAAATTCCACATCCCGTTGCAGAACCGCATATCGCGGTGGGGCCACAATATGACACCACGCATGTCTATGTCGCGCCGGAAGACTTCGACAAGTTCACCGATAGTGTCGTTGCGACTTTCGGCGGTCACAAGTCTCAGAAGGGCGTTTTTCAGGTAACGCCCGCGCCGAGCCAGACGATGTCGCAACTTGTCTTCACGCCGGTCGGCACGCTGTCGGTGTTCGGCTTCAAGACCCCTGTCCCGTATCCGTTCGGCAGCGAGCGCACAGGGTATCTCGTGTCCGACATCGACGCCGCCGTCAAATCGGCTACACGACACCACGCTGACGCCGTTGTGACGACGTTCCCCGATCCGATCGGCCGCGACGCGATCATCACCTGGCCGGGCGGCGTCAGCATGCAACTGTACTGGCACACCCAGGCGCCGAACTACGCTGCTTTGCAGACGGTGCCAGAGAACCGGGTGTACGTGTCGCCTGCGCGCGCCAATATGCTGATTCGCAACTTCGTCGCCTTTTCGCATGGCAAGGTCGTGTCCGATGATCGCAACGCGCCTGGCGTCGAGATTGGCCAACCGGGCGGGACGTACCGGCGTGTGCGAATCGAGTCGGGATTCGGCAAGATGACGGTGCTCGTGACAGATGGGCACCTGCCTTATCCCTTTGGCCGCGAGATGACGGGCTATGAAGTGACGAATCTCAGCGACACGCTGCGAAAGGCAAAGGCGGCTGGAGTGACAGTGCTGGTTCCGCCGTTCACTTCCGATCAGCGTGAAGCGGCACTGGTGCAGTTCCCGGGTGGTTACATTGCCGAGATTCATACAACTGCGCAGTGAGTTTGGCGAGAAGCGTCAGCTGCTTGCCGACACAGCGATGTTTGGCGAGCGTGTCCACGCAGTTCGATCCGATGCCATTCCTGGGACGGGACACGAGCGATGAATTCTGAAGACAACCTGCTCGCAGGCATTGCGGGCTATGTGGATACGCTCAGCTTTGTGGCGCTATTCGGGCTGTTCACCGCACACGTAACGGGCAACTTCGTACTGATCGGTGCTGAGGCGGCAGGGTTCGGCCAGGGCGCGTTCATGAAGCTGATGGCATTCCCTGCGTTCGTCTCAGGCGTCGCCGTCAGCAGCGTGATTGTGAAGCGCGTCGAACCCGCGACCTCCAACCGGGCGGGGTGCGTTCTCTACATTTTCCAGGCCTCCCTCATGCTGGCTTTTTGCCTCGCGGGTGTTGGCGTCTCGCCCGTTGTGCATGCGAATGGCACGCCCGTCATTGTTTGCGGGATGATCGGCGCCGCGGCAATGGGCGTACAGAATGCGCACGACCGCCTTGTCCCGCGTCCCGGCGTGCCCAACACCGTGATGACGGGCAACGTTACGCAAGCCGTGCTCGATACGGTCGACATCCTGTCCCAAAAGATGCCATCCGACGCGCGAACGGTCGCGCGAACGCGTCTGGGGAAGATGTTGCCGACAATTCTCGCGTTTGCAACTGGAGCAATCCTTGGCGCACTCGCGTATCAGCACGTAGGGTTCTCGGCATTGCTGCTGCCCTGCATTGCGCTCTTGTGTCTGGCTTTGAGGACTGCACGCGGCGCACAGACGCAACTGGATGCCTCCGCAACGGCGACAGACGCGAGGAAAAAGCCGGCCAGGCCTGGCCGTGCTGCCGACTGTCACAGCGAGCGCGTTTGATCGATCGGGCAGCACGGATCACATTTCAGATATCCCCTGACGGGTATGGCGCGCATCCGATCGCACCCGTCTCACGACACGGAGATGCTATGACGCGTGCGTGGCCTTGGCCGTTCGCAGGTGTGGGCGCGCTTGCGTACGTTGCCATTCTCATTGGCGCCCTGGTGCTGGCGTCGAGCGGCAACGCGCGGGCGAGCACGCAGGAACCGGCAACCGCCGATACCCCGGCCGCCGAATGCACCGCGAAACGGCCTGTAGTGGAGTTCAACCGCTGGCAGGAAGACTGGTCTGTGCTTGCAGAAGACTGCGTGCCCCGACAACCGCTCGACAGCCTCAAATACATTCCGCTAGGTGGCGATCCCCATTCGTATCTGTCGCTCGGCGCGAATCTGCGTGAGCGACTGGAGGTCAACGATGCGCCGCTCTTCGGCATCGGCATGGGGCATCCGGATACGTACGTGATACAGCGTGCGGAGGTCAGTGCTGATGCGCGTATTGGCCCGTATCTCCAGTTCTTTGCGCAACTCGAAGATGCGAGGCCCTTCGGCAAGGACACGGTGACGCCTGTCGACAAAAATCCGCTTGACCTGGAACAGGCCTTCGTCGCTTGGGCAGGTCCATTCGGGCCCGGCACGCTGAAGTTCCGCGTTGGCCGCCAGGAGATGGCGTTCGATCTGCAACGGTTTATTTCCGTTCGCGACGGGCCTAATGTGAGGCAAGCGTACGACGCCGTCTGGGTGGATTACGAGTATCAGAAATGGCGTTTCATCGGCTACCTGACCCAGCCCGTGCAGTACCGCGACGTGACGGCATTCGACGATTTCTCCAACCGGCACCTGACGTTCAGCGGTGTGCGTTTTGAGCGGCAGGGCGTCGGACCCGGCGATCTCTCCGGCTACTACTCAAGATATAACCGCTCGAACGCGCACTTTCTGGATGCGACGGGCGACGAGCATCGCGACGTCTTCGACCTTCGCTACTCAGGCAAGGTCGGCCGCGCCGACTGGGATGTGGAGTCGATGTACCAATCGGGGCACATCGGTACCAAGACCATCAGCGCGTGGGCGGTTGGCTCGCTGGCTGGCTACACGCTGGACCTGCCGTGGACCCCGCGCGTGGGCGTGCAAGTCGATGCGGCGTCGGGCGACCGCCATCCCGGTGATGGGCGGGTCGAAACGTTCAATCCGCTCTTTCCGAACGGGTACTACTTCACGCTTGCGGGCTACACGGGCTATGCGAACCTGATTCACATCAAGCCTTCCATCATGCTCAAGCCGACGAATACTCTCACGTTGCTCGGTGCACTTGGATTCCAGTGGCGAGAGACGACCGCGGACGCCGTTTATCAGCAGGCCAATGCCGTGGTGCCGGGAACAGCCGGACATGGGAGCCATTGGACGGGCATGTATGCCCAGGTGCGTGCCGACTGGACCATTTCAGCGAACCTGATCGGGTCCGTTGAAGCAGTGCACTTCCAGGTAGGCAACTCGATTCGCGAGGCAGGTGGCAAGAACGCAGATTACATTGGCGTAGAACTGAAGTACGGATGGTAGCTACATGACACCAGGCCAAGGAGGAGAAATCATGGCAGATGTATCTGAGATCAGACCGCGGGAATCCGCTGAAGAAGACGCACACGTGGGAGCGTTGGCACAAGAGTGTATCCATGCAGCATGTTTGCCAGTCTGATGACTTCCCCGTTTCGCCCTGCACCTAAAGTGCAATTGCGGCTGCGCTGGGCATACCTTAAATTTGGCCGATGGCAGACGCGGATATGCGTCAAAGCACCGACGTTCGTTTTTCGGTTATTGCAGGGGCGGGTGCCTAGCCGGCGGTTTATGGCATCAGCTGTTCATCCCCAAACCTAGTCATCGTCGTTGCGTTTGCGTATGAAGGCGCACGTTCCGCTCAGGACGGATTCCTGTGATTCCCGAAAAGCAGCCAGGTTAATGAACGCGATGGATTACGTGAATTTCTTTTCGCAACCTGTCCCGGCAGATGCCATCGGATTGGCGCGCCTGTTCAAAACATCTGTCATTTTCGTCTGCGGCTGGGCACTGATTGAGGCACCGCTGGAACTCATCGGAACGATCAATTCCACCTCGCTGCTCGCCTTGGTGACGTCGAAGGTGCTCATGTGCGTCATTGGTGCGGCCGCCATCGCCAACTTGCGGTTTGCTCGTCAAGTGTTTGCCTTCATCTGCGGAGCGAGCGTACTCGCCATAACGCCGGCATTACCTCTTGAGTACACGCGCTGCATTCCCATTGCACTCTTCTCGACGGTTGAATGCATTAGCAAAGCCGCATGCGTTGCATCACTCGCAGTCGCAGCGATGAGGAGAGACGGTGTTGGCGAGCGGCTGAGCGTGCTTAACCGCACAGTCAACGAAGAAAAATGAGCTTATCGGGCGTAATGAGCCGGCATTGCTGTCAATGTTCAGCGTGCTACCCGTCGCAGAGCCAGATGAGACAGATTACAGCAGAAGAGGTGGAGGTATGACTTGTCGAAATGAAAACGACATCGTTCGACGCACACTGATAGCTCTTTTGAGGCCTGAATCGTTCGCGTCGGCGTCCACTGCGGACACAGAGACCCGTAAAGGCAGATTTCGCCGGAGCGGCGGCACGGCACCCCGGACAATCGAACCTGTTGTTGGCGAACCCGTGGTCGCCCGTATTTCAATTGTCGAGCAGCTTACGTCGCAAACGCTCAGTGTCTGCTGGAGCGATCCACAATCCGGACACTATGCCGATCAGGTGTGGCGCAAAGGTGTTGCGCGCAAACCGTCCATCTGCGCGTTGACAGGCATGCGCATTTGTCCTGGCAATCGCGTATTCCAGCCTCGTGCGCGTAAATCGAATGTACCCCCGAATCGTGATCGGATGATACTAGCGGCAGTCGTGCCTGAGATTCACTTCTCGTTTCATGAGGCTGATGGCCTGACGCCACCGACAAGCGCTATTCAACGTCGTGACCGACACGTTGCGGCTCGGACTGATGGAGTACATGGCGTAACCTTTGTCCCGTCGGTTTGACCGTACGCATGAGTGAGATTGCTTTTTCACATGCACGCCCGGGGAGGTATGAAAAGTGAAAAGTTCAAAATGGCTTCGATGTTTCTCTATTGGCCTGTCGTTATATTCGAACATGATCCATGCACATGAGCTGGATGCGAGGCTGGATTGTCAGTCGGGTGCGCACGAGTTCATCAAGCAACTGGTCGACGCTCAGGAGATCGGTTCGAAGCCGATGAGAGTGTCGGACAACTCGGTCAATGCATATCAGCCGAGGACAACAGGTGATCTAACAGCACTGGGATTCAAGGTCTCGGCTGTATTCGGCTTTTCTCCCAACGACGATATGTTCAGTCAGAACGGTAGCGGTGGGGCGACCAACGAGGTGTACGGGGTCGTTGTCATGGCAGGAAAAGACGCGGTAGGCGAACGCATTCACGAGATCGGAAGTCCCGCGACCGTGAAGGAGGTGATGCCACTCGTCATGACCGCCGTCGTTTGTCAAAAATAGCCGCGCCAACCGTTAATGGTTGGGAGATCCAGGCGGCGTCGAGACCATGCGTGACGTGTGACGCAGACGGGTAGCAGGCCTTAGGAAGTCGAACTGGCGGACAGGGGGCAGTCGTAGCATTCGGCGCCGCCAGAGCTGAAGCCGAAGTCGGATCGCATTCAGGCGGTGCTGACGTACGCGAAGAAAAATCTCGCAGAGCCTCTTTCAGTTAAACAATTGGCGGAAGGCGCGCGGTTGAGTCCGCGGCAGTTTAGCCGCGCGTTTCGGACGAAAACCGGACAGACTCGGGCGAAGGCCCGTCGAACGATTGCGTCTCGAGGCAGCGCGCCTGATGCTCAAGGAAAGCCGACACACTATGGATGAGATTGCCGTTGAGACGGGCTTGTCCGATCCTCGGAGAATGCGCGAAGCGTTCCTGCGCATATTCGGGCAACCGCCGCCCGCGTTTCGACGCAACGCGGGCGGCGACATGCTCAACCTTAGGTCCACGCTTGCGTCGCCCGTGCTTGCGGAAGGTTCTTGACCGGGCGAGACCGCCTCGCGCCAGGCGCGCCAACTCGCGCCGCCGTCACAGTCGCGGCTACATTCCGTTCAGCCCGCGGATACCCGCAAATATCACGTCGAGCGTCTGATTGGTGAGTTGCTCCGAAGTGACTTTTGGCGCGCCCAAAGGGTTGATCCTGAAGTCGACCGTCATAGTCGCTACACCGTGCACGCACATCCATGCTATACGCGCCACGCTAAACGCTTTCGCCTCGTCCGCCTTGCCCTGTTCGGCGAGGTAGTCCGCCGCAGCCCGGACGAGCGTGTGGTAACACTGGCGCGCGGAGTCGTCGAGTTCGGCATGCACCTGAGGCGAGCGGAATTGCGGTGAGAACATCAGGTGGAACAGCGTCGGATGAAGCGCCGCGAATGCCACATAGTTCGACAACAGCGATCGCAGTCGCTGCTCGGCAGACATGTTGGGGCGAAGCCGGGAAAAGCGGAACTCTGTGAGATCCCGGAAGCCGCTCGCCGCAATGGCGGCCAGCAAGCCTTCCTTGTTTCCGAAGTGATGCTTGGGTGCGACCTGCGATACACCCACGGTGCTTGCAATACGCCGCATGCTCAACTCGGCAAGACCCACCTCGCTGAGTTGCTGCTTGCCACATCGTACGAGATCCTCACGGAGGTTACCGTGGTGATACGGGCGTGGTTCAGCAACCTCAGCCTCCGTCCTGTTCTTTGGCGTACGGGAACGGTTCGCAGCGGGAGGATTGGCCGTGGCTTCCTCGACCCCTGCTGCTTTGCGTCGGGCGTTGGTTCCGGCTCTGGCCGTGCGTTTGGTTCTTGCGGTCTCTTCCATGCCAGAATCTTAACACCGAATCGATCTGTGGTGAAACGGGCCCCAATCGGGTAGCGCGTGGGTTACGGCGCCAACATTGAAATGATGCCGCGGTGGCCGTATCAAGCATCGTCGCCGGGTGGCCGGCTAGTTTAGCCGTCGAGGCTGCAGGCCGAGTACGGAGCGCGCCTCGTCGGGGGTGGCGACTTCGGCGCCAATGCTTTCGATGATACTGACCGCACGTTTGACCAGCGCTGCGTTACCCGGCGCGAGTTCCCCTTTTCCGAGATAAAGGTTGTCCTCGGGACCGACACGAACGTGCCCTCCAGGAATCACACTTTGAGACACTGTCGAAAATTGGGCTCGCGAAATGCCGAACGCCGACCAACCGCGTTATCGGGCAAATAGCGCCTCATCATCAGCAGAGCCTCTATGTCGGCGTCCGCACCCATTGGCACTCCAAGGCACAGTTGGAAGAGGGGAGACTGAAGGACACCTTGTGTTTCGATCAGATGACGCGCGAGGCGCACGTGCCCAAGAAAAGACCTCGATCTCCGGCCTTACGCCTGCACTTTCGACAAGGGAAGCCATTTTAACCAGATGGTCGGGCACGTTGACGAACACGCGCTTGCCAAAATTCATGGTCGCTACGCCAAGGCTGCAAATTTCCGGACGCAATTCGAGTACATGCTGGACGCGCGCCTCAGGCGTCATCATCGTGCTCTCCGGGCTTCCCCTGTTCGGATCCTCGTCGGTTGGATAGAAGCCTCCGCCCGGCCCGGTCGTCAGATTGATCAAGATCGGACATCCGCTTCCGCGGATCCTTGAAAACAACCTCCCTGTAGAGAGACAGGTCGGTACTTGGCGCGCCGGTCGCGGGGTGACGGACATGAGTGTGCGCAATGCTCGCGCCGGCCTCACATGCAGCGATGGCCTCATTGGCGATTTGCTCCAGCGGGGTTGAGGCGCGCCGTATCGCCGTTTCCAGTAAGTGCCCAAGTAACAATCGTTTTGTCCAGCGTAGTGGTCACTCAGAGGGTAGATCGGGGCATTAATCCGGATATCTCTTGCTATCTCGCCGGCGCAACTCAAGGGCTGGGCGCTCGATCACATATTAACACCGTTATGCTCGCGGTCGAGGGGGATCGACGGACATCCACGCACGGGGCCGGAATGCGTTTTCCACAGCTGCCAGTCATGGCGCTTTGCGCATCGGTAAAAAGATGTCGAATTTCCCGGTAAATGGCGCTGTTTAGTGCGTTTAACGCAGCGACACACGCACCAGCGCATCCTGGAATCGGTGATGTTGGAGCGCTAACCCTTCACGCCTCGGGAATACCCGTATTGTTATCGATATTAACGGCGTTAGGATTAAGTCGTGAGAAGCGATTCCTGGCGGCGTGCACGACAGTCACTATCTCTAGGGCCACATATTGCAGGCCTGTCATCTTGCGTTCGCATCTCTCGAGATGATCTTGTGATCAACCCGCCGGTAACACCCCCGGCCCCCATGCAGGACGAGAAATGAGCACTGTTTTGTATGAAACGGATGGCGCGGTGGGCGTCGTCACGATGTCTAACCCGCCACACAATCTGATCGGGACCTCCTTCATGACAGATCTGCTCGGTACGTACGCGCGTGCCATCAAACAGGGTTGCCGGGCGATCTTGCTGCGTAGTGCGATGCGTCATTTTTGCGCCGGCGCCGATGTTGCAGGTTTTGGGGACGGTGCCGGCGCCAGGCGACATGACGAGGCCTCGTTCGAATCGTTGCTCGATGCGCTCGAGAACATACCTGTTCCCACTGTCGCTGCGGTGCATGGTGGCGCGCTCGGCCGGGGCTTCGAACTCGCGCTGACCTGCGACATCACTGTGGCCGCGGACACGGCATTCTTCGGAATGGCAGAAGCCTCGCTCGGCCTGCTCCCGCCTCCGGGTGGTGTGCAGCGTCTCGTGCAGCGCGTGGGTCCCGCACCGGTCAAGGAAATGGCCATGTTCGGGCGCAGGCACGACCCGGCGTCGCTCGCGCGATGGGGCGTCATCAATTTCGTCGCAGCCGAATCGGAACTGCCTTCGGTATCGATGTCATGGGCACGGCAACTCGCAGCAGCTCCGACCGTTGCACTCAAAGGTATCAAGCAGCTGGCCAATCTGTCAGCTCGAGGCGGCATCGCCGCGGCGGATGCACGGCAGATCTGTGGAACTGTACTTAGCCGATCTCGAAGCTCCCGAGCGATACAAACTGCTCAATGCGATTGTCGTCCCCCGGCCGATTGCCTGAATCACAAGCCGATCGGCGGACGGGCTGGTGAATCTCGCCCCGTTCAGCGCGTTTACGATCGTTTCGTACGAGCCGCCGCTACTCGGCTTGAACATGGGGCGCGGAACCGAAGGCAGCCGCAAGGATTTCAGCGCGCAATGCGATCGAGACCAGCGAGTATGTCGTGAACATCGGAGCGACGACATGATCGATCTGATTCAGAAAAGCTGGCGGTGACGGTCCGTACAAACGAGTGCCGGTACAACGCTGTTTCTTGTCAATCCAGTCGCGAAGTCGCCCTGTAATTGTCAGCACAATTGGTGGAGTAAGATGGACAAGATCCGTATGTTGCGCGTGTTTCTGCGCGTCGGCGAAGCCGGGGGTATTACGGCCGCGGCCAACGTTCTCGATTGCAGCGTCGCGTACGTCTCGCGCGTCGTTTCGGAACTTGAAGATGATTTGCACGCCAGATTGTTTGACCGGTCGACGCGCCGTATCAGGCTCACCGAAGTGGGTGAGCGCTATTTCCACCACTGCGCACAGATTCTCGCCGACCTCGACTGCGCCGATGCCGAAGCCAGCGATGCAGCGAAAGAGCCGACCGGCCTGCTTCGCGTTCACACAATAGCTGGTCTTGGGAAGGCACATCTCGCTGCTTGCATCGTTGACTACCAAAGGCGCTTCCCAAAGGTGGAGGTCGACCTGACATCGTCGCCGACGTTGCCACGGCTCGTCGAAGAACAGTTCGACATATCGGTGATCGCGGCAAAGGCGCTTCCTGACTCCGACTACGTCAGTCAGGTGGTGGCCACAATCCATGGCGTGCTAGTGGCCGCACCGTCATACCTGAAGATGCGTCCTCTGCTCTCGGAGGGCGACCTGGCAGGACATGCTTGCGCGCAGTTGCTAGTGCCAACCACGTCGGATGGTTGGCTAGTGCTGCCCACGGACCGCGCGCCTTTGTTGGATGCTGTGAGCATGCGTCTAAAGTTCACTGATCCGGAAGCAATGCGCGCGGCATTGCGGGCGGGTGCGGGCATTGGCGTGCTGCCAGTCTATTGCGCAATCGACGATCTTCGGGTCGGAATGCTGGTTCGGGTATTGCCGCGGCTGCAGTTGCCACCCTTGAACGTATATGCTGTTTATCCTTCGCGTCGCTACGTGCGCGCAACGATCCGCACCTTCGTGGATTTCATCAAGCAAGAGCTAAGCGCGAGAATTGCCTCACAGGATGCCGAGCTGCTCTTGTCGTGCTGCACGCCAGCACATTCGCATCACGATGATTCCAATGGGACCAAGGCCGGCACCGAAAGCGATGACGGTTTAAAGGCCGCTTGACGGACATTTCAGGCAATGGGTGGTCCCGAGCCACCCGAGAACCACGCCGTGAAGGCACCGAAACGTCGTGACATTCCGGCGCTCGACCTTTTCAAGCAGGGCTACCATGCGATCCTCCCGTTCTGGTAATCGAGCCTTCAGCGCTAACCCTATATGCTAGACGGCGCGTCAGTGTGAGCGCGGTATATTCGTTGCCGGCTCGTCGTCGTCGATCATTTGGGGAACGGACTCCCGCAAAAAGTCGATCCAGCTCCTTATCTTGGCATCCAGATACTCGCGGGAAGGGTAAAGTGCATGAATCTGCATCTCACTCAGGCGGTATGTGGGCAGCACACGGATCAGGGTGCCGTCGCGCAACCAGGGCAATGCAGTCCACAGCGGCAGTGCGCCAATGCCTAAACCATCGCGTAGGGCGAAAGCCATCGCTTCAGCGATATTGACCCGAAAGGGTGATGAATGCAGCTCGAAAACTTCCCTGCCATTTGGCCCGACCAGATCCCAACGTGACGAGGGAAGTGTCAGACTGGTCGTCTGCAAGCACGTATGGTCGGCAAGCGCGGCAACCGAACTTGGGGTTCCACGGTCGGCAAGATATGAGGGCGAGGCGCACAAGATACTATAGGAGTTGCCGACTCGAACAGCTACCGAACTGGAACTCGGTAGTTCGGTCCGACTGAGTTGAACCGAGACATCGTAACCCTCTTCGAGGAGGTCAGGAACATGCTGAGACAGGGTCAGCTCGACAGCAACGTGTGGGTACCGTTTTTGATAGCGCATAACAGCGGGCATCACGTAATGCTGACCGAAACTCGCAGTGGCGTGCACACGCAAGCGCCCGGACGGAAGCACATGCGCATTTGATGCCTCTGCTTCGGCCTCGTCGACGTAGTCCAGAATCTGGTAGCACCGGTGCAGATATCGCTTTCCGGCCTCCGTCAGCACAATCTTGCGGGTCGTGCGATAGAGGAGCCGCGTGCGCAGACGTTGTTCCAGCTCAGTGACAGCACGCGAAACCTGACCTGCTGTCAAATCCAGACGCGCGGCCGCGGCGGTGAAGCCTCCGGCTTCAACCACACGTGCAAACGCTTTCATCTTTTGAAACGTATCCATACTCATCCGTAGAGAAACCCCGAAGTTAGTGGTGTGCCCGTTTCAGCACGAGTTCTTCTGTGCGCACATTTCAGGGCGCTGTCATCCGACCGCGAAGAAAATCCGCGTGTGCATTTGCAGCGTCAGCGATTGTTTGCATGAGGATGGCGCCGCGCAATAGCTCCCGCCTGTCCGTGTCCGACAGTTCGCGGCCTTGTCGTTTCAGTCGCCTTGCGGCCGCATCGCATACGCTTACGAGTCGCCCGACATCGAAGCGTTGGAGCCGCTTCAGGACAACACTTACGGGTCTGCGCGCAGCCGAATGCTTCGCAGCAAAGTCACGCAGAGCCAGCAAGCTATCGCCAATGGTCCATGCCGCAACCAGCCCCCGAAGATCGCTCTCTTTACTCGCTCGTGGTACCGCACTCCCGATCGCAAGCAGGCGACTCAACCTGTCGGCGGTCCGGCTCAGCCATGCGTCTGCGTTCCATTCCCGTGGGCTGCGAGCCATCTCGGCCAGATCCCGGCGGACCGCGCGGTGTAACCGGGCTCGAATGGCCTCTGGATCCCTCGGAAACAGAATCGCGAATATCGCCGTGCCGCATGCGATGCCGAGTAAAGTCGCGATCGCGCTATTGAGGAACGAGGCGTCATTGATCCGTGTGGAGTTGACCGGCGAGATAAAATTCCAGAAAAAAAGCGCGAAACCACTGCCGATGGCTGCCGTGCGAGGATTACGCATGGCGAGGCCCGCACAGACCATAAAGAAACCAGCGATGTATGCGAGCAGGACGAAGCCCGACACTGCCGGTAGCAAGACGAAGTTGCACAGTGCCCCCGCAAGTGCTGCGCATGCCGCGCCCTTCAGGAAGCCGAGCGCACCATCCACGGGGTTCGGGCGAGTGGCGAACAGCGCACTGACCACCCCAACGATCGTCACAAAGCCTGCACCGGACGGCCAGGCGCTGAAAATCCAGAATGCCGACGCGGCCAGTACCGCGACAAACGCCCGAATCCCATTGTGCCAGGCGAGGACGGGATCGCGATGCCAGGCAAAGTCTGGACGCGCTGTCGGTGCATCGGTCCGCTCCATCTGCGCTGTGCGCGTGAGAACTTCATTGAGCGCGGCCAGAAGCAAGCGTAGACGGTTCAAAACGAGCAGCCGGGGAGTGAATGATTCGCCTGACGCGTCTGCTTCTACCAGCAGCGCCGAGTCGACCGCTGACGTCGCAGCCACGACTTCGGCGTCCAGTCTGGCCGGAGCCATGGCAACGCGTTCCAGTAGTTGCGCGGTTTCTTCGATGAGTTCGTCCTTGATGTCAGGACGTTGGGTCAACTGCTCGCTTAGCGTCTGTGCAGCCGCCAGTTGTGAAAGTACAGCAAGTGCTACGGCCCGCAAGTGGCCTATCTTCCGTCGCACAGTCAACGATGTCGCTGCGGCATATTCGGCAGTGGTGTCCAACTCGAGCGCACCCGCGAAAAGCCTGTGAATTGCGAGGCCGTCAGGCTTGCGGCGGAGCACTTTTGCGCAGACATCTGCTGCCTGCTTTACGTATCGGCCAAGGCTTTCACGAACTTCGCGTACCGGTTCGCCCGGTGCGAAGATCGTCGTCAGCGTCGCCTCGACCAGAATGCCAAGGATCACGTATAGAAAGCGGGCTACTGCCAGATTGAAGGCATTTGACGGGGCAGACGCTGCGCTCACGGCAATGATTGCAGCAGTGTAGCCCGCAAGTACCCCGGCATAGGCGCGGAAATTTCTCGATGAAGTCGCCACGCCGGTGCAAAGGCCGATCCACGCGGCAAGCGAAAGTACAAACAATTCCGGCGTCTGCGCAAAAAGTGCGATCAGTGCGAGCGCCGCCACTGCACCCACTGTCGTGCCGAGAATCCGGTACTGACTTTTCGAGAGGCTCATTCCCCGATTACCTTGAGCTACGATCCATACGGTCGTTGCCGCCCATTTCGGATCGTCCAGGTTCATCCGAAAGGCAATGTAGAGTGCGATCAACGACGCCGCTGTGGTGCGTACGGCAAAAGCTATGGAGGCCCAGGGCACACCCGGCAGTGAGCGACGCAGTGCTGTGCCGAGCGCAGTTAAATCGGGCAATTTGCAACGATGGATTTTCATACTAAGCGGAACTCACCGGGGAGCCGGTCAACAACTTCATCAGCGGGGGAGCCTCTTTGCGCGGTGCAACCGACATGCGCTTCGGAAATGCGGTAGCGCATGTTGGACGCTGGAGCGCGTGCCTGTCATGCGGTGCGCTTGCTGGCGTTGGCCGAAGCGTCATCTGGGCGCAGGGCGGGGCTCCTGGGTCGCGTCGGTTCGTCTCAAATCACTCCGGTCTTCTTCAATGCGTCGAGCTCCTCCCTGTCGATCTGGCACAGCGATGCCAGCACATCATCCGTGTGCTGTCCAAGCGTCGGGGGCGCACTTCGATATTCGATCGGAGAGCCTGACATCCGGATCGGATTCGCCACTGTCGGCACGGTGCCCGAGAGCGAATGAGGCAAATCCACCCGCATGCCCCTGAAGTGGACCTGAGGATGTACAAACGTCTGCGCTATGTCATTAATCGGCCCACAGGGCACGCCCGCTGCTGAGAGCGCCGTAACCCACTGCCCGATCGTGCGAGCGACCAGAACTTTCTGAATCAGCGGAACCAATGCTTCGCGGTTGACCACGCGTGCTGCGTTGGTCGCAAACCGCGGATCGCGTGCGAGATGCGCGCAATCGGCGACCTCGCAGAATTTTCGGAACTGTCGATCGTTGCCCACGGCCAGTACGAGCTGCCCGTCGCTCGCGTCGAACACCTGATACGGGACAATGTTCGCGTGCGCGTTTCCTTCACGCTTCGGCGTCTTGCCCGACACGAGGTAGTTGAGGTTCATGTTCGCCATCGCAGCCACCTGAACGTCGAACAGCGCCATGTCGATGTACTGGCCTTTGCCGGTTTTGGTTCGATGCGCCAGCGCAGCGAGCATGGCGACGGTCGAATACATGCCCGTCATGAGATCAGCGAATGCGACGCCGAGCTTTTGCGGTCCGCCACCCGGCAGATCGTCACGCTCGCCGGTGATGCTCATCAGGCCGCCCATGGCCTGAACGATGAAGTCGTAACCCGCTTGCTGAGAAAGCGGACCATCTTGACCGAAGCCCGTTATCGAGCAATAGATCAGGCGCGGGTTGAGCGCATGTAGGTCGTCGAAGGCAAGACCGTAGCGGGCCATGTCTCCGACCTTGTAGTTCTCGATGAACACAGCGCTCTGCTTCGCCAGTTTCCGCACGATCGCTTGTCCTTCTGGCGTCGCGATGTCCAGCGTGACCGACTTCTTGCCACGATTCGTTGACAGAAAATAGGCGGACTCGCCGGTCGCATTGCCTTCACTGTCGTTAAGGTAGGGCGGGCCCCATGCGCGGGTGTCGTCGCCCGTGCGCGGACGTTCGATTTTGATCACTTCGGCGCCGAGATCCGCAAGGATCTGGCTCGCCCAAGGGCCGGCCAGGACGCGGGATAAATCGAGAACGCGAAGATGTGAAAGTGCTCCAGACATGTAAGTCATCCTGAAATTGAAGGGGATTCCGCGGCAGCGGTTTACTCCCTGATTGATGGTCCGCAATGCGAACCGATAGGATAGAATTTCCGCCAGGCAAGCAAGATAATCGACTTGATAACGCATGTAAACCCTGGTTAATAGGCGTTATCTAATCTGACAAACGATTTCAGCATCTGCTGGTGATGAATATATGGTGGTCCGCTATGCGGACCGAATTTCTAAAATGTTTGACAGGGAGTGTTTCGACATGACAGGATTTAGCAAAGGAAAGGGTTCGAAAGAGCAAGGACAGAGTGCAGCTATGCCGAGGATGAAGAGTCCGGCGGGACCGTCGGACGCTCCGTATGAGCAGCGCGACATCGCGCGCTTCGACGACGAGGCCGGCACGGACCGGCAGTTCGTGACCGCACTCGCGCGAGGGCTCGAAGTGCTGCGGTGCTTCGGACCCGCGGACCGCTATCTCGGTTTGTCGGAGCTGGCGCGTCGCACGAGCTTGCCGAAAGCCACGGTAGCGCGATTGGCCGGCACGCTCGCGAAACTCGGCTATCTGCGCTACTCGGAATCGCTCGGCAAATACAGCCTCGGGACGGGTGTTCTCTCGCTCGGCTATTCGATGCTGTCGAATCTGGACATCCGCGATGTCGCGCGCCCATTCATGCAGGAACTTGCCGAATATGCCCGCGCATCGGTGGCTTTGGGGATTCGTGACCGGCTCTCAGTCGTCTATATCGAGTGGGTGCGCAGCAGCGCGCCGATTACCGTCATGCGTGGCGTCGGCGTCCGATTGCCGCTCGCGACGACGTCGATGGGGCGGGCGTACCTTGCGGCGGCGCCCGAGGAGGAGCGCCACGAAGTGCTCGAGCAGGTACGCCTTCAGGACGAGTCGGACTGGCCGCGCATCCAGCGCGGCATCGATCAGGCCGTGAAGGATTATGAGGAGCGCGGCTTTTGCCTCTCGGTGGGCGACTGGGACAAGGATATCGCGAGCGCTGCCGCTCCGTTCACGGCCCCCGATGGCACCCGCATGGCTTTCAACTGCGGGGGGCCCGCATTTGTGATGAGCCGCGACACGCTGGAAAACGACATTGGTCCACGCCTTGTGGACCTTGTGCGACGTTTAGGCGCCGCCATAGGGCGGCGATGACCGACAACGGTGCGCTCGCGTGAAGCGCCCCTTGTGGAATCAAGGAAAACAGATGATTCGTGATCAGGAAACGCTCAACCTCCTACTCGACACCGTTTCGCGCTTCGTGCGCGAGCGGCTCGTCCCTGCTGAAAACGAAGTGGCGGAAACCGACGAGATTCCCGCCGACATCGTTGACGAAATGCGCGAGATGGGCCTCTTCGGCCTGTCGATCCCCGAGGCGTACGGCGGTCTTGGGCTGACAATGGAGGAGGAAGTGCGCGTCGCGTTCGAAATCGGCAAGACTTCGCCATGCTTCCGCTCGCTGTTCGGCACGAACGTAGGTATCGGATCGCAAGGCCTGATCATCGACGGATCCGAAGAACAGAAACAACGCTATCTACCGAAGCTCGCATCTGGCGAACTGATCGCTTCGTTCGCATTGACGGAAGCGGGTTCGGGTTCGGACGCAGGCTCGCTGCGCACGCGTGCGCGGGTCGATGGCGACCACTACATCATCGACGGCGCCAAGCGCTTCATCACGAACGCGCCCGAGGCGGGCATCTATACCGTGATGGCCCGCACCAATCCCGACATCAAGGGCGCGGGCGGCATTTCCGCATTTATCGTCGAACGGGGCACGCCTGGCGTGTCGCTCGGAAAGATCGACAAGAAGATGGGACAGAAGGGCGCCCATACGTGCGACGTCATTTTCGAGAACTGCCGGGTGCCGGCGAGGAATCTGATCGGCGGTGTCGAGGGCGTCGGCTTCAAAACGGCGATGAAGGTGCTCGATAAGGGGCGGCTGCACATCTCGGCGATTTGCGTCGGCGCCGCCGAACGCATGCTTGACGATGCGCTTCGCTACGCGATGGAGCGGCAACAGTTCGGTCAGCCGATCGGCGAATTCCAGCTCATCCAGGCCATGCTCGCCGATAGCAAGGCAGAAATCTACGCGGCCCGTTCGATGGTGCTCGACGCAGCCCGACGCCGCGACAACAAGGAGGACGTATCCACGGAAGCGTCGTGCTGCAAGCTGTTCGCTTCGGAGATGTGCGGCCGCGTCGCCGATCGCGCCGTGCAGATTCACGGCGGCGCGGGATACGTCTCGGAGTACGCGATCGAACGCTTCTACCGCGACGTGCGCCTGTTCCGCATCTACGAAGGCACGACGCAGATCCAGCAGCTCGTGATCGCTCGCAACATGCTTCGCCACGCGAGCGTTTGAGCGCGGGTGCAGTCACGCAGTCGTGAAGGAGGCGGTGAGTGGTCACCGCACAATCGTTTGCCGTCAAGGCGCCGTAGAGCGCTTGTTGGCTTGTTAGCCGCATGGAGGAGTCTGGATGGAAGTCAATTCGTTCAGCCAGCAAGGTCTGGTTGCGCGCGATCGTGTGTGGATCGCTGTGTTCGTGTTTGCTTTTCTCGGTCTGATGGTCGACGGTGCAGACCTGATGTTCCTTTCCTATAGCCTGTCGAGCCTCAAGCACGACTTCGGGCTTTCGAACGTCGAAGCGGGCGCGCTCGGCACCGTCACGCTTGCAGGCATGGCGATCGGGGGCATCTACGGGGGCTGGGCCTGCGACCGTTTCGGTCGCGTGCGTACGGTGGTGTGGACGATCGGGGTCTTTTCGATCGGCACGGCAGCGCTTGGCCTGACGCAAAACTTCACGCAGTTCGCGGCGTTCCGCTTCATTGCATCGCTTGGGCTTGGCGCACAGTACGTCGCGTGCAATACGCTGATGTCGGAATACTCGCCCACCCGCATCCGTACGACGATCCTCGGCACGCTGCAGGCGGGATGGTCGGTCGGCTATGTCGTCGCGACGGTGCTGGCCGGACTGATTCTGCCGACGTTCGGGTGGCGCTATCTTTTTTTCCTCTCCATCGTGCCCGTCGTGCTTGCGCTGGTCATGCAGCGTCTGGTTCCCGAGCCGGAGAGCTACATCGCGTCGCGACAAGGACGCGCTTCCGGCAACGTCGTGCGGAAAGAGCAGGGCATCGGTGCGACCAGACAGATTTTTGGCGATCCGGCATGCCGCCGCATGTTCCTGTTGTGGTCGCTGACCGCGGGTCTGCTGCAGTTCGGCTACTACGGCGTCAGCAACTGGATGCCGACCTATCTCGAGAAGGAACTGCACCTGAAGTTTTCGTCGATGACGAGCTACATGGTGGGCACTTATGTCGCGATGATCCTGGGAAAAATCATCGCAGGCTGGCTCGCCGACAAGTTTGGGCGACGCGCGATATTCGCATTTGGTGCCTTCGGTGCGGCGGTGTTTTTGCCTGTCATTGTGTTGTGGCATACGCCAGAAAACATCGCCTGGCTGATGACCGTGTTCGGTTTCCTGTACGGGATGCCGTACGGCGTGAACGCGACTTACATGACCGAAAGCTTCGAGGCTCGCATTCGCGGCTCGGCAGTGGGCGGCGCGTACAACGTCGGGCGTGCGGGTGCCGCCATCGCGCCTGCTGCCATCGGTTTTCTCGCGACGGGCGGCACGATCGGACTCGGCTTTCTGGTCATGGGCGGCGCGTACTTTCTCGCCGGTGTCGTGCCCGCATTGTTCATCAGGGAGAAGCTCTACGACCCGCAGAATGCGTGACCGTGTTGGCTGATTACGGCCGTGCTTCGCAGTGCGTTGCTGCGGCCTAGTTTGAAATCGAGGATGTTATGAAGATTCTGGTAGCTGTCAAACGGGTGATTGATTACAACGTGAAGGTCCGCGTGAAGTCGGACAACACGGGGGTTGATATCGCCAACGTGAAGATGTCGATGAATCCGTTCGACGAAATCGCTGTTGAACAAGCGGTGCGTTTGAAGGAAGCGGGCATTGTCAGTGAAGTGATCGCCGTTTCGTGTGGCGTGACGCATTGTCAGGAAACACTACGCACCGCACTGGCGATCGGTGCGGACCGCGCGGTGTTGATCGAGTCGAATGAGGATCTACAGCCGCTTGCCGTGGCGAAGTTGCTCAAGGCGATGGTCGACAAAGAACAGCCTTCTCTCGTCATTCTTGGCAAGCAGGCCATTGATGATGATTCGAATCAGACTGGCCAGATGCTCGCAGCGCTGGCTGGCTTACCTCAAGCAACGTTTGCGTCGAAGGTCGTAATCGCTGACGGCAAGGCAACGGTGTTGCGCGAAGTCGACGGCGGCGCTGAAACGCTGTCGCTGAAATTGCCCGCGGTCGTGACGACCGATCTGCGCCTGAACGAACCGCGCTACGTGACCTTGCCGAACATCATGAAGGCAAAGAAGAAACCACTCGAAACCGTGAAGCCGGAAGACCTGGGCGTCGACGTGACACCGCGGCTGAAGACGCTGAAGGTAAGTGAGCCGCCAAAGCGTTCGGCTGGCGTGAAGGTGGCCGACGTGAAGGCGCTGGTCGAGAAGCTCAAGAACGAGGCCAAGGTGCTTTGATTTTCACGGGCACACGGAGACGAATGACATGACGATTCTGGTAATTGCTGAACACGACAACGCGGCGCTGCAAGCAGCAACGCTGAACGCGGTTGCCGCCGCACAGAAGATCGGTGGCGACATTCATGTGCTGATCGCGGGCCACAACGCACAGGGCGCCGCTGATGCAGCGGCGAAGGTGGCAGGCGTCGCGAAGGTGCTGTTGGCCGACGCGTCGCAACTGGCCGAAGGTCTCGCGGAAAATGTCGAAGCGACGGTGCTGACGCTTGTTCAAGTCCCGGCGAGGAACTATTCGCACATCCTCGCGCCCGCTACCGGGTACGGCAAGAACATCACGCCGCGCATTGCCGCGAAGCTCGACGTCGCGCAGATTAGCGAGATCACTGCGGTGATCAGCGCCGATACATTCGAACGCCCGATCTATGCGGGCAATGCAATCGCCACCGTTCAATCTCACGACGCGATCAAGGTCATCACGGTTCGCGCAACGGGCTTCGATCCGGTGGCGGCGGAAGGCGGCAGCGCATCGGTCGAAAAGGTCGAAGCTGCGGCTGCCGCAAGTCTCTCGCAGTTCGTCAGCCGCGAAGTGACGAAGCTGGACCGCCCGGAACTGACTAGCGCGAACATCATCGTGTCGGGTGGCCGTGGTTTGGGCAGCGGCGAGAATTATACGAAGGTGCTGGAGCCACTGGCCGACAAGCTCGGCGCAGCGATGGGCGCTTCGCGCGCAGCCGTCGATGCGGGCTACGTGCCCAACGACTATCAGGTCGGTCAAACCGGCAAGATCGTCGCGCCGCAACTGTACATCGCCGTCGGCATCTCCGGCGCGATCCAGCATCTCGCCGGTATGAAGGACTCGAAGGTCATCGTCGCGATCAACAAAGACGAAGATGCGCCGATCTTCAGCGTGGCGGACTACGGTCTGGTTGACGATCTGTTCTCGGCCGTGCCAGATCTCGCGGCGACTATCTAACTAACGAAGGAGCGAAGTTGCTCCTGTAACCTCGAATTGGAGAAGAAAGCATGACGGATGCTCTTTTGTGCGACGCTATTCGCACGCCGATTGGCCGCTATGCGGGTTCGCTGTCGTCGGTGCGCGCCGACGATCTCGGCGCCGTGCCGCTCAAGGCGCTGATGGAGCGCAACAGGGAGGTCGACTGGAGCGCAATCGACGACGTGATCTACGGGTGCGCGAATCAGGCCGGTGAAGACAACCGCAACGTCGCGCGCATGTCGCTGCTGCTGGCAGGCTTGCCGAAGGACGTGCCCGGTTCGACCGTGAACCGTCTGTGCGGCTCGGGCATGGATGCCGTCGGCATTGCGGCGCGCGCGATCAAGTCGGGCGAAGCCGGGCTGATGATCGCGGGCGGCGTGGAAAGCATGAGCCGCGCGCCGTTCGTGATGGGCAAGGCGACGAGCGCGTTCTCGCGTCAGGCCGACATCTACGACACGACGATCGGCTGGCGCTTCGTCAATCCGTTGATGAAGCAACTTTACGGCGTCGACTCGATGCCCGAGACGGGCGAAAACGTCGCAACCGACTACAACGTCAGCCGCGCCGACCAGGATGCGTTCGCGCTGCGCAGCCAGCAGAAGGCGTTGCGCGCGCAGCAGGACGGCACGCTCGCGCAGGAAATCGTGTCGGTGACGATTCAGCAGAAAAAGGGGGACGCGATTGTCGTGTCGAAGGACGAGCATCCGCGCGAAACGAGCATCGAGGCGCTCGCGAAGCTCAAGGGCGTGGTGCGTCCCGACGGCACGGTGACGGCGGGCAATGCTTCGGGCGTCAACGACGGCGGAGCGGCCTTGCTGCTCGCGAACGAAGAGACCGCGAAGCGCTATGGCCTGACGCCGCGCGCACGCGTGCTCGGCATCGCGACGGCGGGTGTCGATCCGCGCGTAATGGGCATCGGCCCGGCGCCTGCGACGCAAAAACTGCTAGCGCGTTTGAACATGAACATCAATCAGTTCGACGTGATCGAACTGAACGAAGCGTTCGCGTCGCAAGGTCTCGCGGTGCTGCGCGCGCTGGGTGTTGCCGATGACGACGCGCGCGTCAATCCGAACGGCGGCGCGATCGCGTTGGGTCATCCGCTTGGCATGAGCGGCGCACGACTGGTCACGACCGCGATGTATCAGCTGCAACGCACGCAAGGTCGCTTCGCGCTGTGCACGATGTGCATCGGTGTCGGGCAGGGGATTGCTATAGCGATTGAGCGCCTGTAAGCGTGACCAGATACACCGGCGAGGTAGTGGAATGACAAACTTTGAGTTGCGGCGAATTATGGCGGCGGCAACCGCAAATCAGGAAGACGCTGACCTATGGCGGATGTTTTCCATTCTCTGCGAAGAGCATCGCATCCGCTGGTGTAAGTCTGCACGAGGTTGGCTTGTATCAATCAACAATCGGCATCTGGCCACCGAATCCAGCTTCGATCAGGCGATCCGGCGTGCTATTGAGCGGTTTCAAGGGAAATCGGATTCTCGGAGCGCTTTTATCGCTCGCTGACTCATACCCACCTTGTTATGCACAAGTCCCCGCGGCTTGTAGCGGGAGGGGCAACGGCTGGTCAGATTCAATATACACTGGATCAGATTTCGCTTTGCGTGAGCACTGATCAGATGACAAACAAGTCTGACGATCAGTGTCAGGATGGCATCGAGCGCGCTTTCCAGGAAGCCCTGCTTGCTCTTGCACTGCCGGCTGAAGAACACGTAAGAGTAACAGAGCCACGCACGTATGCATCGTTCCGCGTGGCCTCCAGATCGTACTCTCCCGCTTATTGACCATCGTTCGGTATGGTATCGACGTTGGTCCGAAGTTCCTGCGACTTCTGAAGGACAGCCGAGAGCACCTATTTCTGAAACACATCGCACCAAAAGTGGGGGCTCCCACATCATTTTCGCTTTCAGCGCGGTATTCACGCATCGTCGCGGCAAGACGCGTCTCTGCGCGCAACGCGTTCAGCTCAAGCCATAGCCCAAACTGAAACGATCGCGGGCCGCAATGGCGCAGGGCGACCTACCTGCTGCCCCTCTCCAACGAAAACCGACACTGGATCAGCGTGTGGGTCGCCAATAGCGAGCCGACACCGAACTTGCTTTCGAGCTTGCCGCCGGCCAGCACCGCCAACCGGGGATATCGGGGCGAGAACACGGGATGACTGTAGGCGGAAGTTGATCTAGAGCGGCCGTGTCTTCGATTGATCCAGTTATCGAAAGTGGCCGGCACTGGAAGTCTGCCGTCTGACTTTCGGAGGCGCACGAGTGCATGGGGCAGCTATCTTCACTCGTAAGAGGGAGCGTGTAGGCATGCAGCGGTAGATTGCCGGTTCTACGCTGGTGTGCCCATATCACGATTATCGACGCGCTTGTTGAACTGATGGATGCTGACGTTCTGCCACAGCCCAATCTTTGCGAACGGGTCGTTTGCATTAAATTTAATAACGTCTGCTTTCTTATCAGCCTCGACGAGGAAAAAAGAGCCAATCATCGTTTCGCCGTCGTCTGCCAGCAGGGGACCTGACACGAGCGTTTTGATGCTCGCGCTAGAAAGGTACGCTTTGTGATCGGCGTAGCCGTCCAAGCGGCTCTGCACGTGGTCAGGCTTGTCGAGTGCATGGATGATGAAGAACATGATGGGCCTATCGGGGTAAGTCGAATCGTGAATGCTGTTGCCGTTCAATCTAGGGGCAATGGGGAAACCCACACGTGAGCGATTTGTCTACGCGACACGTGTGGGATAAATATCATTTTGCGCCAGAGTGACGTCTTGGACAGCCGATTAAGTTATCCCTCGTGTGTCGTTAGGTGCTGTTCAAGCATTCACGTGCGCTTCGCGCATACGCCCTAACGCGTCGCGGATGCTGCGCTCCTGCGGCGATAGCCTGGCATCCGGATTCTCTCGCAGATAGACTTCGCGAAGCTCACGTCGTGGTGTGCCGCTCGTCTTATCTACCAGATTGCAGAGGATGGTCGGTTTGAGGTGACTTCCGTCAGGTAGTGCAGTCGTCCAATAAGCTGAGCCGGGATAGTGCTCCCAATTTTCACCGGATATGTCGAGTGTCTCCCTCCTTTTGTTGGGAACATCAGCGACGGCGCGTAAGTCGCTGAAATGCTGAAATCGGTAGCGCGCAAAGATGCAACATGTCCCAAATACATACAGAACGGGGATGAAGCGTCGGAATTTGAATAGCTTCAACCACAGCTTGTCGTAATCACACCAGAACGCACGATTTATCGAGAGCGCGAGACGACAGTCTTCGCCACTCTCCCAGTAGAAGCAGTAGAGATGTGGTTGGGACTCTATTTCGCCTAATGCGGAGAGCCAATCCTCCGGAAGGCGGACAACGAGGACCTGCCTCTCGTCGGTGAGGCCACGGAACCTGCTCGGTAGCGTCTTTGCGTCCACAAGGTAGCCGGTGTCGTAGCCGTTCGTCGAGCTTCTTACTGATTCGAGAAACGTATTCGATTCAGCAGATACAATTAGGCTGTCTGCGCTTTCTTTGGTGCGCGAGTCACGTCGTTGAAGCATTTGCCACACGCGCCGAGACCACGCGTCAGCCCGAGGCTCATCAATGTGCAGCTCGCCGGCTCTGACTACCGCGCCAATTAGCTGGAGCGCAAAAACTTCATCTATTTCTCTAAGGAGTAGGTCGCGAATATGGTGTCCAAGACCGGCCCAGAGTCTCTCCACCCAGCACATCTGTTTGACATAGTGCCAAACTGACTTGAAGTATTCGCTCGTCAGCCCGTTTGCCAGCAGCTCGGCGGCAACCTCGGGTACGTCAGTCTCCAGCCAGTCACCCAGAACCGACGTGTAAATCTTGTCCCAGAAGTCGGGGACGCCGCCGTTGTCGCAAGCGAGCAATTCGCGACGCGTATGGGCGACAGCTGTGGCCAGCGCAGGCTGCAAAACCGGGTCCAATTCATCTGCGGCTCGCGCGTCACTCGAACACTCCACGTGGTTTCGGTGAGTGTTTTCGGGCGCGGTACGGTTCGCCCCGGAATGCGGAGGCCCAGAGGTCTCCGCGTCTTTCGAGTCCGCCAAGACAAAATGCAAGGCGCGCCCGATGGCAGCACGTGCTTCTGGGTCACCGCACCCCCAGGCGCGGCTTTTAAGTGCGCGCCGCATGTCTTCGGGGGTGAGGTAGCCGTCGTCGTCGTAATCAACGCCCGCCTCTGCGCAGCCTTTCAGATAGTTGCTGAACCGATTAGACTCGGCGATTGGTCGCAACGCTGCGTAATCGCGAAGGAGCCCGGCAAGACTCTCCACCCGCCCGGATTCGAGCAGCGGCTCAATGACTGAAGGCACAGACTTCGTAAGAGCCCAAACTATAAGCTCCACGACAATAATAGGCTTGCCGGCGCGGGCGGATTCGTCCATACGCGCAATCAGCCGGATTGCTTCTGCGAGAGCCAAGTCGACTTCACTGAGTTGAGGTGCGGCGGCCTTGTATCGTTTCATATCGAGATGCCTAGATGGTTGGGTCACTGCTTACCCTATCTAGGCAGCCGGGTTTATATTCGCTCGCGAAATTTGTAACGTATTGCATTGCTGTGTGGCACTGCGAGTGGTCACTCTACGAGAACATCATTCCAGTGATATGAATGCCCGGGATTGGCTCGCGCAAAAGCCATCGGGCGGGCGACGTCAATCGGCTGGACGGGCCATCGGCGAACGCGTCGCTAGCGCGTCCGCGGTTGCTAGATATGGCCGATTGGCGCTTCGCCTGTGGCATAGTGCGAACATTGCTCACTTAGAAGCTGGATACGGTTCGGCGCCATGCCTTCAGGCCGGCGTTCCCGAGAGCCCCCGGAAACGCGTTCAAACTATTCATCGGGTGGTACACGCCATGGATGTCACCGAAGACCCGCAAGTCTCCATCTTCATCAGCTATTCGCACAAGGACGAGCCCTTCAAGGAGTGTCTGGAGGAGCACCTCGCGGTTTTGAGGCGCGCGAAGAAGATTTCGCAATGGTCAGACCGAAAAATTGTTCCCGGAACCTCGTGGGCGGCGGAAATCGACCGCAACATCGAGACCGCCGACATCATTCTTTTGCTCGTCAGCTCGAGTTTCATAGCGTCTGGATACTGCTACGAGAAGGAGCTTGCGCGTGCTATCAAGAGGCATGAGGCCGAGAGCGCGGTCGTAATTCCAGTATTCGTGCGGCCCGTTGACCTTACGGACGAGCCCTTGATGGGATTCCAGGGATTGCCGAAAGACGCTGTCTCAATCACCGAATGGCAGAACGAAGACTTAGGCTGGCGTGACGTTGCCCGAGGCCTTCGTGTCGTCGTAGACGAGATACTGGAAAGGAAGCGCCGGCATCATGAACCGTCCGGCTTTAGCACACTCCAGGAAACCTTGGCAGAGATGGTTGAGAGCCTCGACCGGCTCGATAATTCCGGAACTATCAGCGGCGTCTCCTTCGGTTTGCTAGACGTTGACCATATTACTGATGGGATACACGCCGGGCAATTAATAACGCTGGCTTCTCGTCCAGGCATGGGCAAGACTAACTTGTCGCTAGGCATTGCATTGTCGGTCGCCATATCTGGCCTACCAGTTCTTGTTTTCAGCACCAAAGCCCCGCGTCGGGAGGTTATGAACAGGTTGATAACCATCACGGGTCGCGTTTCCCACTCTCGATTTCAGGTCGGGAGGCTTAATGACGATGACTGGCCGCGCGTAACGCATGCGGTACACCAACTCTCCGAAGCGCAGATTTGGTTCGACGACAGCACTGACCTGGCGTTTAGCTCGCTTCGCGAAAGATGTGTTTCAGCGAAGAAAAAGCTTGGTGCTTTGGGCTTGGTGGTAGTTGACTCTGTTTCGTATATCAATGTTTCTTCAGAAACTGGCGCCCAGGAAGAGGTCATAGCTCGAGGACTCAAAGCACTCGCCCGTGAACTCGAATGTGCGGTTCTCGTAACTGCGCCTGTTGCACGGGCGGTTGAAGTTCGACCGAACAAGCGACCGTACACATCGGACCTCCAAAACTGGCGCGAACTCGCAGACGAGTCCGATTTGGTCGCTTTTGTGTATCGGGACGAGTTCTACAATTTCGATTCACCGGACAAGGGAACGGCAGAACTCATCATTGGTAAAAACCAATATGGTCCGATTGGCCCGATACGGCTCGTATTCGCGCCGGAATACGGGACTTTCTCCAACTTCACTTTTAACCCGTAAGGACCCCACGGCGAGATAGAAGCGAATGTTGCGTTGCTGCGCAGTGCCTTGGCGAGCCACCCAGTCGCGAATGGATGTCTTTAGGGGCGAAGAGCCGTGCGATACCGGCCGCCCGAATCTTGTCGGCTTCGAACTCGCGACAGGCGACCTCTAGAACGTTGGCCGGTTCATACGGTTTCGTTGAGCATGACTCAGCGCAGATGCGTGGGGCGTTCGTTCTCCTGCGGCGGCCGGCGTGATACTGTCTCTGGCGAAAATGGATGATCTGCTATCCAAATCGCATATTCTGCGTTGCGCGCATTCTTGCCGCGGCGCAGAATTTGCCGCCCATCGTCGGGTAGCGGACCGCAACGAACAGTCGGTTAAGCTTACAATCTAGGCAGAAAGCTGGCAGCCACAGCCGCATCCACGGGCCCCTTTCGTTGCTCGAGCGCGTGGATGCCCAGCTAACGACGAGAAACGGGAAAGGACGAGCGACGCCCTCGCGAATGGCCGAGTGGCGTTTGTTAGAGAGTGTGAGCCGCGAACTCAAAAGCCAATTGGGCGGCCGCACGCAGAAACCTTCGGGGGACCAAGTGGAGCAAGAACCGCTATTTGACGAGCGATTTCTGAATAACTATGCGGGTGCCATAGTATCTGACCCACCGACCGCTATCGTTGAATTGGTAGCGAATTGTTGGGATGCGTACGCAACAGACGTTCGCATAACTCTTCCAAGCGCAAGAAACGAACGCCACTTCAAGATTGAAGACAATGGCAACGGCATGACGCGCGATGAGTTTGAGTACATCTGGCGCACATGGTCGTATAACCGTATCGCGGCTCAAGGGAAGAAATCCTTGCCGCCTGACGGGACCGCCGGCCTTCCGCGCGAGGTCTTTGGGAAGAACGGAAAGGGAAGATTTGCCTCGTTCTGTTTCGCCTCAGAATACATCGTCAGGTCACGTAAGAACGGCCAGGAATTTGTCTGTCGGGTCGGTCGGACAAGCACGAAGCCGTTAGTTCTTGATGAAATCTCCTATACCGCTCAAGGTGTGGAAGGACACGGGACGATAATTGAAGGCATCGGTGACATTCCTCAACTTCTCTTCACTGAAGAGAAGGCTCGAGAGATTATCGGTAGCCGCTTTCTCGCAAACCCTGCATTCAAGGTATCCATCGGCTCGAAGCAGATAAGCTTCAACGACATTCCTGCCTACCTGTCGCAAGAAGAGTTCGACGTCGAGGGCTTGGGTACAGTCCGAATTCTGCACATTGATACAAAGAAGGCGGACAAAACGACAAAGCAGCATGGTATCGCATGGTGGGTGCAGAGCCGGGCGGTTGGTCAGTGCAGCTGGAGTCCGAGTGACTACGAGCGTGTGCTTGACGGTCGTACCTCGGAGGCGAAGCGCTACACGTTTATCGTCCAAGCGGACTTTCTGAATGACCACGACGCCGTAAGTGAGGACTGGAGCGGTTTCGACGAGGTCAATCCGGCTTGGTTGAAAACTCGCGAAGCTGTCCAGGATCGAATTCGGAAGATTATCCATGACGCTGGCAAGAGTGAGCGAGAGGCTACGAAGAGCGCAGTCATCGAGCGCGTCGGCAATGCCATAAACTCTCTCTCTCCCGTGAGCAAGGACCGCGTCGCATCTTTTGTGGAAGAAGTGGTTGAGACATGCCCGAATTTTGGTGAGAACGAACTCGTTCAGCTTACGACGATTCTGACCAAGCTCGAGAAGTCGAAGTCCCGCTATGGGCTTCTCGACGTTCTCCAGAAATGCGATCCCAACGACTACGATGGCCTCCACGAAATCCTGACGCAGTGGAGCGTCAGCATGGCGAAGCTTGTATTGGATGAAATACAGAATCGGCTGAAGCTCATCGGTGAATTGCGCATTAAACTGAAGAAGGTTGGAATCGACGAAGTCCACGAGCTCCAACCGCTGTTCGAGCGCGGTCTTTGGATGTTTGGCGCACAGTTCGAATCTATCGATTTCACCTCCAACGTTGGGATGACTCAAGTCATCAAGACTATCTTCAAAGATGCCTCCGGAAAAGGAAGCCGAAATCGCCCCGATTTCGTCGCTCTCGCTGATGCCAGCGTTGGCTTCTACGCTCGACCGTCGTATGACGAAAATCACGACGAAGATGGAGTGGATCACTTGGTGATCATTGACCTGAAGACAACGGGCCTGCCTCTTGGGAGCAGAGAAAGGGATCAGGTTTGGAAGTACGTGAAGGAGTTGCGTTCACGCGGCTACATCAAAAAATTCACGAAGGTCGACGGTTTCGTTCTTGGGGACAAAATTGAAGAAGGCGAGAACGAACCCATAAAGCATGGAGAAGAAGTGAAGATTTCTCCAATGCTTTACGACACTATCTTGATAAGGGCCGAGAAGCGGCTACTCAATCTGCACAGCCGTGTGAAGGACACGCCGTTCCTAGTTTCGCAGCAGAAGGAGCTTGAGAAGTTCATGGAGCCTCTGGCCGTGTTGCAGATGGATTTGGTCACTGATGGCACCGAGTAATACGCATGAATATCGAAGATTTCGATAATAAGGCTGCGGCAGAAGCTTTGTCAGACTGCGAGCTGCTGCAGGCCATTGCGATTGACACAAATATCTACGACGGTCTCAAGGGCTTCTTTGAGGGACGCATGCTTAAGCAACTTGAGCAGTTCTCGCGAAAGGAGCCTGTCGAGCTGCTGATGCCAGAGGTGGTATACGAAGAGACCCTTCGACATGCTGCCACACGCGCGACGGAGTCTGCTCGCGATTTGAGGAAGACACTAAAGGATGCAGGGTTTGGGTTGGGGCTGGCTCGCGATGTACAGGATAGAGTCCTTGAGGTCGCATTAGGTGGTCTGCAGGCGGATGAGCTCGCAAAGTCGCGCTTTGATTCGTTTATCGAATCAACTGGTACAACTGTATTGTCTCCCGCGAGTCTTGTCGACGCAGCGGAGCTGCAGCGGCGGTACTTCGAATCGGAGGCGCCGTTTTCGGAGGCCGGGGATAAAAAAGCTGAATTTCCGGACGCAATTGCGTTACTCAGCCTCGAAGGGTGGGCTGACAAGCACGACAAAAACGTGCTCGTTGTCTCTCACGACAATGACTGGAAGAACTTCTGTGCGGGATCGCGAAGACTACATATCATCGGAGACTTAGCACACGCCATCGGCCTGTTTCAACACGTAACTGCAGCTTCGAATTTCGCAAGTTCGCTGGAAGAGTGGGCGGAGACGAATGGCGATTGGGCGCGAGTTGAATCTGCCGTTGAAGACGCACTTTGGGGTATGTCCATCACCGTGGATGCCAACTCAGAGTACTCTTTTGAAGACGAGGTCATAGACCGAGTTCTTCTCGGTGCTGAAGTTGGAGACGAAGCCACCGTTATCTCTGCGGGCGCTGAAGAATGGGTGATCGAGGTCCCGTTGGTGCTCAATCTCGAAATTGAGGTTTCCTTTTCATTCTACCTGCGCGATGGCATTGACAAAGATTGCGTTGCAATCGGCGGCACGCGCGTCAAAGAAAAGCGAGCAATAGCGAGCAGTGCGATTTTGACGTTTTGGCCGCTGGAGGATGAGGGCGTGCCGCCAGAGTTGTCAGACGTTGAGATTATGGCAACGTCAATATACATCGACTGTGACTACGTCGGACCGTCGATTTGACTGATTTGGATGTGGATATGTCCAGACTCAGCGCGGGTACATCCGACTGCGCTCATGGGCTGGACCATACCCCGTGACCAATCGAAGCGTCAAAATCGCGTACCATCATTGATGGAGGACGCGTGTTGGGAGCGTTAGAACATGAGCGTCGCGTGCGGTCGCCTTATCTGGGCACGCCAGCGTTGTCGCTTGTGTCGGCAATTCAAACGTCGTTCTCCGAGGACGCGGTTGTGGCTCGGCGGCCGATGCGCAGGACAGGATGTGTTCTCATCACGCTACCCTTTGTCCATTTCCTTTGGAGATAGATGGACAAGAGGATATTTTTTAAGTTATTGATATTTATAGATATATTTGTCCATCTTCTATGGAATGATTGGGTGTTTCGGGGTACAAGATCGAGTTTATTCAGCGCAAGAAGTAACGTCTTTCTCGTGGCGGTGTCGGGATTGCCCGATGCCGTCGCTTCGAGCTCCTCGAGCTTTGAATCGAATTGGCAATCGTCCGGAAATTAAAAAGAAAATATTGGGCGATTGGTGAGAATTTAAATATTCCGATATCTCTATCTCGTTTGGGATACGAGTGCGGCTATTTGTCGATTGCACGTCTCATTACTATTGACGATCGATTTCGCATGTCATTTCCCGGTACTTGTTTTCGGTGGATTTGAAATTTGCGAGACTGCCTCGGCGCGATCTCCTACGAGTCCATTTCAGACTCTTCCTATATACGTCGAAGTATCGGCGAACGAAACTCTCTCCCCTGTCATTAGACACGAAACGGATTCGGCAAGTCGCTCCCACGCGCGGGGTAGCCACCTTCGGGCTGGCACGCGCAGGTCGTGCGCATCCGCGCGAGCCGTAATCGAATTCGTCGAACGAGGGAGTGCAGCGTGCAGGCAAGCAACCAGTTTTCGTGTATTTCGTCTCTTGTCCGTAGTGGATTCGCGGCGTCGCGGGACATTTCACGAATCAACCTGCAGTCACTGACGACGAGTCGAGTGCACCAGCGTTGATGAACTCCGTCTGCAGAGACGCGGCAGTCAATTCATTCGTGGATATCCCAATGCACTTGCCCGCTCAAGGCAATCGCACCCCATCGAGACGCCGCTTTGGCGCACTGATGCGCCTGGTGGACTTCGCCGTGATCGCAGCGTGCGCGTTCATTGCGCTGCGGCTAGAGGCAACAGCGGCTCAACCCGGCTGCGACAACGCGCTTGTCGCGTTCGCGCTATTGGCGTCAGCCCTTCTTTTTCCGCTCTTCGGACTGTATCAGGCCATTCGCAGCCACATCTTCTGGCGCTGCGTTTGCGCGCCGGTAGTCGCTCTGGTGCTCGCTTTCGCTGGCGCATTGCTGATCGCGACCACTGTGCTCGATCCGTATCGACCGGCGGGTGACTGGTTCATCTGGTGGATGTCCCTCTCCGGTCTGGGCCTCGTGATGTGCCGGATCGTCGAACGCGGCCTTTGTCGGCGCCGGGAGGAGCAGGGCGCACATACGCGCGCGGTTGCGATCGTCGGCAGCGGGGCGTATTGCGATCACCTGCTGCGCAAGGTTGAAACAACGCCGTATTCGATTTACAGCGTGTCGACTGTCTTCGACACCGGCACCGGGACTGCCACGGCGCCAGGCGTCGTACCGGTGTTTCGTGAGCCAGAACGGTTTGCCGAGTTCGTGCGGCGTCATCACGTCGCGGAAGTCTGGCTCGCGTTGCCACTCTCGGAAGAGAACACGATTCGCGAATTCATCGACCTGTTTCGCAATGACCTCGTGAACATCCGGTTCGTTCCCGATGTTAGTGGCCTGGCGCTTTTCGAAGGCGAAATGGTCAATCTCGACGGTACGTTTGCGATCAACCTCGTCGGTTCACCGCTTTCGACTGGCGCCCTCGTGTCGAAGGACATTTTCGATCGCGTGTTTGCGCTGCTGGCTGTCATCGGGCTGGCTCCAGCGCTTTGCATCATCGCGCTGGCCGTGAAGCTTTCCTCGCCGGGGCCTGTGCTCTTCACGCAGCGTCGCAAAGGTGCCAACGGCAAGGTCTTCGACATCTACAAGTTCCGCAGCATGCGAGTGCATGAAACGGCTCCCGGCGTCGTCAGGCAGGCAACGCGTAACGATCCCCGTATTACGCGGGTTGGCGCTTTCCTGCGTCGTACGAGTCTCGATGAACTACCGCAATTCTTAAACGTCCTGCGCGGCGAAATGTCGGTAGTCGGGCCGCGCCCACACGCCATCGAGCATGACGCGCTCTATCAAAACATCGTGGACGACTATGTCCACCGCTATCGCATCAAGCCGGGAATTACGGGCTGGGCGCAAGTGAACGGCTTTCGCGGCGAAACGGATTCTGTCGAGAAGATGCGGGGCCGCGTCGAACACGATCTCTATTACCTCAGCAACTGGTCCTTCTGGCTCGACATGCGAATCATCGTCGCAACGATCTTCAAGGGACTGGTACATCGCAACGCGTATTGAATAGCCGGAATGTGGACGTGCTGACACGAATCAATCAACCGTTTAGTCGCGCAGGTTGCGGGCAGCGGTACGAGGCCGCCGCCCGGCTTGCGAGCTGCGGCATGGCAATCGCGCTCTGTGTAGCGCTGGGCGCCTGTGCCATCGCGCCGGGCATGCGCATGCTGGTTGCGCCGGGAACGACTCAAGCCGCGCCGGGCGTCGGCACCAGCGCGAATGCCGCGACGGCCTCATCCGAGGCATCCCCAGGCGGCGAAGGCACGCAAGTGGCCAGCGCGACTTCCTCCACGCCCGAAGTGGCCATAACGGAACTCAATGTCGACACCGTAAAGCGCTTCCAGGAAGCGCGGCAGAAGCAGCAGCAACAGCAGGTCGACTTGCTTTCGACGACTCCGCAGGCTTACACGATTGGCGCCGGCGACGTGCTCCAGATCGTCGTGTGGGACCATCCTGAACTCTCCGCGGCCGTAGGCAGCACACAGTCGCAAGCCTCCACGCGGCCCGGCGATCCGTTCACCGGCTTCATCGTCGATCAAGCGGGCGACCTCACGTTTCCGTACGCGGGCACGATGCGCGTTGCCGGACTTCGCACCGAGGAGGTTCAACGCCGCTTGACGGCGTCGCTTGGCCGCTATTTCGTCAAACCGCAGGTGACGGTGCGCATGGCTTCCTATCGCGCGCACGAGGTCTATGTGGACGGCGAAGTGCGCAACCCAGGTGTGGTTGCAGTCAATGACGTGCCGATGTCGCTTTATGAAGCGATTTCGCGCGCGGGCGGCTTTGCAGACACGGCCGATCAAAGCGACCTCGTGCTCGTGCGCGACGGCAAATCGCACCGCGTGAATCTCACGCAGATGGTGGCGAGCGGTCTCAGCCCGTCGCGCCTCTATCTCAAGCCGGGCGACATGTTACGGGTCGTCGCGCGCGACGAAAACGACGTCTACGTGATGGGCGAAGTCAACAAGCCGATCTCCGCCATTCCGCGTCGCACGGGGCGCATCACCCTCGCCGACGCAATCGCTCAGGCGGGCAGCGTCAATTCGTCGACCGCAGACGCAGCGCAAATGTTCGTCATTCGTGGCGCGTTGAGCGGCAAGCCTGAAGTTTTCCATCTGGATGGTCGTTCGCCGGTGGCAATGCTCGTTGCGAAGGAATTCGACCTTCAGCCCAAAGATGTCGTGTATGTCGATGGCAACGGCCTTGTCCGCTTCAACCGCGTATTGACGTTGTTGATTCCAGTGATCAATGCGGGCTTGACTGCGGGGGTGATGGCGAAATGATCGAGAGCGTTCTGATCGTCTGCGAAGGCAACATCTGCCGCAGTCCGTTGGCGTGCGCGATGCTGGCGCGTTCGGTCCCGGGCATCAATTTCAGTTCGGCGGGTACGCACGCGCTGACCGGCGAGGGCGCGGATCCGCTCATGATCGAACTGGCGCGCGTTCGTGGCGTGGAACTCGAGGATCACGTAGCGACGCCGCTCACTGACGAGCGCGTGCGCAACGCCGACCTGATCCTCACCATGACGAAGCTGCAGCGGGAGCATATCGAGCGCGCGTGGCCGTTCGTGCGCGGCAAGGTGTATCGGCTGAACGAAACAGAAGGCATCGACATCGTCGACCCGTATCGGCGTCATCGCGCGACGTTCGACCTCGCGGTTGCACAGATCGAACACGGCGTCGCGCACTGGCGCGACGTCCTCGCAGGACAGCAAGTCTATTGAACCATGACTCTTCTGAAAAAGAATCCGCAGTCCCATACCGCGGACGACGATGAGATCGACCTCTCGGAGTTGTTTGCCGTGCTTCGCGAAAACCTTTCCTTGATTGGTATCGTCACGGCAATCGTGTTCGTTCTGGGGGCGCTCTACGCGTTTCTCGGCACGCCTGTTTATCGCGCGGATGCAGTGATTCAGGTGGACGACGACTCGGGCATGGGATCGATCAACGACAAGCTGGGTGACCTGGCGACGCTGTTCCAGTCGAAGGCGACTGCGGACGCGGAAATCGAGCTGATACGCTCGCGTACCGTGGTAGGCGAGACCGTCGACAGGCTCCATGTCGATATCGACGCGCGTCCCCACTATTTTCCGCTGATCGGTGCGCCCATCGCGCGCTATCGCATGCAATCCAGCGATGGATTGCTCTCGCCCATACTCGGGATGAAAAGCTTCGCCTGGGGCGGTGAGCGCATTGGCGTGGCGCAGTTCAACGTACCTGCGGCGCTTTACGAGAAGAAGTTCAAGCTAACGGTCCTTGATGACGAAGCGTTTGAACTCGCTGATCCTGACAACAATGTGGTGCTTCGGGGACGCGTCGGAACGATAGTCAACGGTAGAACGGATTACGGCCCGGTCACGCTCGAGGTGACGTCGTTGCTGGCTCATGCCGGCGCGCGTTTCGACTTGAAGCGCTTGTCGACGCAGTTGACCGTCGCCGCACTCCAGAAAAAACTGGACATTGCCGAGAAGACGAAGCAGTCCGGAATCATCGGCATGAAGCTCGATGGCATCGACGCCCAACGCGTCACGGCGATCGTCAACATGATTGCGAGCCTTTACGTGCAGCGCAACGTCGATCGCAAATCGGCGCAGGCGGAGCAGATGCTCAGCTTCCTTGGAGAGCAGTTGCCGCAACTGCGCGCCGACCTGGACAAGGCGGAAGCGCGCTATAACGCATTTCGGGCGATGTCCGGCGCGATCGATCTCGATGCGCAGGGCAAGCTCCTGCTGCAAACGGTCGTCGATATACAAACGCGTTTGACGGAGCTTCAGCAACAGCGCGCTGATCTTGTCCAGCGATACACGGCATCGCATCCCATGGTCGCGGCCGTGGACGCGCGGATTGCGGAACTGGAGCGCCAGCAGGATCAATACGAGAGGCAGGTGACGGCGCTGCCCGACACGCAGCAGCAGGCGCTGCGGCTCATGCGCGACGTGAAGGTCAGTACCGATCTCTACATGAAATTGCTCGATAGCACGCAGCAATTGCGCGTGCTGAAGGCGGGCCAGCTTGGCAACGTGCGCACGGTCGATTACGCGGTCGTGCCCGAAGCGCCTGTCCGCCCGCTGAAGATCCTGGTCCTGCCTCTAGCCCTGATGCTAGGTCTGCTGCTTGGGTGTGCGCTCGCGCTCGCGCGCCGCATGTTCAATCGCGGGCTGGAGACCCCGGCGGAAATTGAGCACGCCGTCGATATTCCCGTGCACGCCATCATCTCGCACAGCGACAAGGAACTTGCACTGCGTCAGTCCGTGCGCCGCGACCCGACGAGGCCAGCCGTTCTCGCAGCGGCGTATCCAGACGACGTCGCGGTGGAAGGGTTGCGCAGTTTGCGTACCGCCATGCAATTCGGGGTACTCAAGCCCGGGAACAACATCGTGATGCTTACCGGGCCGCGGCCGGGTGTCGGCAAATCGTTTGTATCGGTGAACCTCGCAACCGTGCTGGCGGCAACCGGCAAGCGCATTCTGCTGATCGATGCCGACATGCGCCGCGGCGACGTTCACGCGTACTTCTCCATCAATCGCAAGCCCGGTTTCTCCGAGCTGCTGACTGGGCGCGAGGCGAAGGATGTCATTCATCGCGAAGTGCTGCCCAACCTGGACGTGGTGATGTCGGGCTCGATACCTGAGCGTCCGGCGGAACTTCTCGCTCGAGATCGACTTGGCGAAACGCTGGAGGCGCTGGCACTGACATACGACATGGTCATCATCGACTCACCGCCTGTGCTAGCGGTGACGGACGCGGTTTTGCTTGGCAAGCACGCAGGCGCCACGCTGATGGTCGTGCGCCATGGGCGCCATTCCGCCGCCGAACTACGCGAATGCACGCGCCAGCTTGCGAGCGCGGGCGTCAATGTCGATGGCTTGCTGCTGACGGATGTGCCTGGTCGCGGCATATCCTACGGCGCGTACTCGAACTACACCAGGAAGTCCGACTGAGACCCGGCGCCGCGTAACGCGGATCCGTTTAAGGCGATGCCGATGAAAAAAAATGTACTACTAACATTTGGAACGCGACCGGAGGCGATCAAGATGGCGCCTCTGGTCAAGCGCCTTCAGCGCGAGCCGGGCGTTCGGTGCCGGGTGTGCGTCACCGGGCAGCATCGCGAGATGCTGGACCAGGTTCTCAGCCTGTTCGCCGTCGAGCCCGACTTCGATTTGAACGTCATGAAACGCGGTCAGGATCTCTACGACGTCACAGCGTCCATTCTGGCGGGCATGCGTGACGTGCTCGCACAAGCGCAACCCGATCTGGTGCTCGTGCATGGCGATACGACCACGACGATGGCGGCAACATTGGCCTCGTTCTATCACCGCACGCCGGTCGCACACGTTGAAGCGGGATTGCGGACCGGGAACCTGCTTTCGCCCTGGCCGGAAGAAGCCAACCGCAAGCTGACCGGCGCGCTCGCGTCGCTTCATTTCGCGCCCACTGAAACTGCGCGGAAAAACTTGCTGCGCGAAGGCGTTTCGGCGCCATCAATCATTGTTACGGGCAATACCGTTATCGACGCGTTGCTGCAGGTGAGAGAGCGCCTCGCGACCGATACAAAGCTGAACGAGCAGGCACAACATGCTCTCCCGAAGCTCGACCCCGGGCGTGCGCTCATTCTGGTAACGGGCCACCGCAGAGAGAGTTTCGGTGATGGTTTCGAACGCATCTGCACGGCGCTCGCGCAAATCGCGCGGGCGTGGCAGGACGTGGACGTGGTCTATCCCGTTCATCTGAACCCGAACGTGCGCGAACCCGTCAATCGCCTGCTTACCGGAATTGCGAATGTGCATTTGATCGAGCCGCTCGATTATTTGCCCTTCGTCGCCCTCATGGACCGCGCTCATCTGATCCTGACGGATTCGGGCGGAATTCAGGAGGAGGCTCCCTCGCTGCGCAAGCCGGTACTTGTGATGCGTGAAACGACCGAGCGCCAGGAGGCAGTCGATGCGGGCGTGGTGCGGCTCGTCGGCACGGACGTAGGCGCAATCGTGCAGGGCGTGACGCACTTGCTGGAAGACGGGAAGGCTTACGCGTCGATGCGCCGAGGCGACAACCCTTACGGGGACGGACAGGCATGCGAGCGCATTGCGAGTGCGTTGAATGACTGGTGGGGCACCGCCGCTCGCGCGGCGTGAGAACTGAAGAATAAAGGCTTGGCTACCATGAACTTCGAAACGATTTCGATTGTTGGTCTGGGTTATATCGGCCTCCCCACAGCAGCAGCGTTTGCCGCGCGCCGCAAGAAAGTCATTGGCGTTGACGTCAACCAGCACGCGGTCGACACGATCAATCGCGGCGCCATTCATATCGTCGAACCGGAACTCGACATGCTGGTTCAGGCGGCGGTATCGCAGGGGTATCTGCGCGCGACGACGAACCCCGAACCCGCTGACGCATTTCTCATCGCCGTTCCCACGCCGTTTTCGGACGGCCACAAACCCGACCTTTCATACATCGAAGCGGCAAGCCGTGCCGTCGCGCCGGTACTGAAAAAGGGCGACCTGGTCGTGCTCGAATCGACTTCGCCGGTTGGTGCGACCGCGCAAATGTCCGAGTGGATGGCCGGGATGCGTCCGGACCTGACCTTCCCGCAGCAAATGGGTGATGCGTCCGACGTGCGTATTGCACACTGCCCTGAGCGGGTGTTGCCCGGACACGTGATTCGGGAACTCGTTGAAAACGATCGGGTGATTGGAGGCATGACGGCGCGTTGCAGCGAGGCGGCGCGCGAGCTTTATCAGGTGTTCGTGCGTGGCGAATGCATCGTTACGGACGCCCGAACCGCCGAGATGTGCAAGCTCACCGAGAACTCGTTCCGCGATGTGAATATCGCGTTCGCGAATGAGCTTTCGCTGATTTGCGACCGGCTGGACATCAACGTGTGGGAATTGATCAAGCTGGCGAATCGCCACCCGCGCGTGAACATTCTTCAGCCGGGGCCGGGCGTGGGCGGGCATTGCATCGCCGTAGATCCGTGGTTCATCGTGGACTCGGCGCCTGAGCAGGCTCGTCTCATTCGCGCCGCGCGTACGGTGAACGATGACAAACCGCATTGGGTTGTCGAGCGTGTGGAGCGCGCGGCGAAGCGTTTTCGTGAGCCGGTGATCGCGTGTCTTGGGCTCGCGTTCAAGGCGAACATCGACGATCTGCGGGAAAGCCCGGCGGTGGAGATTGCGAAGGAACTGGCCCAGCGTTTTCCGGGACAGGTGGTGGCGGTTGAGCCGAATATTCGCGAAATGCCGGCGGGGTTGCAGGGTGTCCTGCATCTGTGTGATCTGCGTACAGCGTTAGCTGAGGCCGATGTGGTTGTGATTCTGGTCGATCACTCGCAGTTCAAGCTGGTCGATCCGATCCGGCTGCAGGCGAAGGTGGTGATTGATACGCGTGGGGTGTTGGCGAAGTGACGGTGCCACGTAATCAAGCAGAAGCTGGCAATGCAACTATTGCAGTCAAGCAGGCCGCACACCAGCAATACATGTCATTGAGCCTCCTTTTCGAGGTTAGGTAGACGATGAACTATGGGCGACTAGTCGAAAAGGCCGAAGCGATCGTTGCGACCGGGATGCCCGGATTCTATCGAGTGATCGCGTTTCTCTGTATCCAGAGGGTCTATTCCATCGGAGACTTGGGAAGCGCGGCTTCGGCCTTCTCAGTTGCGCAGATTCTTGCGTTCTTTACGGCTATCGGCTGGGCAAGCCTAATTCTTGTTCGCATACCTGCCGCGCGAGATCGATCCGAACGCATTCAGCGCTTTTACGAACTCGTCCGAATGGGGAGCGTTTCGGTCGCGCTAATTGGCGCGTGTACTCTGCTTTGGTCGCATTTTTTTTTCCGGAACGTTTCTGGGCCGGAAATAGTTGCGATTCTAAGCGGGTGGACGCTATATCAACTGTGTCGGCACTACTATCTCGCCCAGAGAGAATATCGTCGAGTCGTCATCTATGACTTCGTCCTGCTCGCAGCAACGGCGGTACTCATTGTCGGGCTCCATAGGCTGGGTGTAGCGGCTGGCTGGACGTTGGGCGTCGCACTGGCAATAGTCGGTGGGCTCATGCTCCTGAATATCGGGCCGCCGCGTCAACGGCTCGGGAGTTGGACTTTCGAACTCAAAGGACTTGAATTTGGCTTCACGAACTTTCTGTCCGGCGGCGTTGCGTTAAGTCTAGTGCCCATTGCAAACCTCACGGATGGGGCGAGCTTTGCTGGCGTCATTTCCTTGATTGCATCCTTTAGTGCAATCAGTGCACTGATCCCGCGTGCAATTTCGATGTATCGATTGCCTGAACTGAGTCGGCTTGTCAGTGTTGGCGAGCCGTTGGTGAAGTTGACCATGCAGACCGCTCGCGAAATCACCCTTGCGAGCGGGGCAACCTTCTTGATTAATGGCGTGATCGTTTTGGCGATTGTGTCTTATGAGGGGACCCGCGCACAGTTCTGGTACGCGTTGATATGCGGTTTAGTGATCTGTGCCCAAGGCTGCATCAGCATGCTTGGTATGGCGCATAGCAGCGTGCTAATGGTGCGTGAGGCAAGCCGCGACTCAGTAATTGTCAATCTGGCGTCCTGCAGCCTGTTCGTCGCATCGGTAGGACTTTTCTACCTGACGGAGGGACACTTCGACTTCTCCTTCGTACTAGCTGCGTGTGTTGCAGTGACGATATTCAGAAACAGGATGCTCAAGCGCCGAAGTTCGATTTTTCTCGCTTCGCGCGCAGTCGCCAACCGCTGAAGGTGGCTCGCGTCGCCAGCCGCTTAGTGATGATCGAGATTCAGTATGAAAATGTTCAACGTGGTCTTGTCGACAGAACCTGGCGTGGGAAAAGGGGGAGTGGCTACCGTTATTCCAATGTATCTCGAAGCATTAAAAAGGCTTGGAGATACCGAGTTCATCCCGACTCACGCCGGTATTGGGATCAGGGGGAAAGTTTGGCCTTGGATCCGCTCATTTCAGCGCTCGTCTGATGTCGTTCGCAGGCACCGGGAGGCTGATATTTTTTTTCATCTTCATCCCGGATCGGGGGTTTGTATCCTCAGAATGTTATTGCTGGCCGCCTACCTCCGATTTGGTCTGAGGCAGCGTGTAATCGTCTACCTACATACACCTTACCTCGAGCGATATCTCCGAAATTCGTTTTGGCGGGCGATAATTTCTTCACTTGTTAAATGTAGTGATCGAGTAATTGCATTGACCTCTTATGCACGGCAATTGCTAGAGAAGAATGGCATTTCAAATAATGTCGACGTTATATCAAATCCGTACAAGATTGAACATCCTCTTATGGAAAGACGTTTGTCACAGGATGGAGGTGTGCTTGTCTTGGCGATGGGTCGTCTTGTTGAAGGAAAGGGGTTCATCGAAACACTGGAGGCGATGCCGAGGCTGCCTAGTCATTATCGGTTAGTGATTGCTGGAGATGGTAATTTGCGCGAGAAGATTGTTGATTTGATTGCCAAGCTTGGCTTGAATCAACGGGTGGAGATGAAGGGGTGGGTCCTTGGTGAAGCTAAGAAGAAGTTGCTATCAACTGCAAATGTATTTTGCCTGCCGAGCCGGATAGATTCTTTCGGAATGAGTTTCGTGGAAGCACAGGTATATGACTTGCCAATCGTCGCTTATTCTCATCCACCGGTAGTCGAGGTCATTCGACCACGTGGAGGCGTATTCGTTCAGTCCGCCGAGCCGGCAGAGATTGCTGAAGCGATTACGCGAGCGAATGATCTTAACTCGACGATCGAAAGCGGAATTGGCCGGGAATGGGTATTGACTAATTTTGGAGTTGACCGTGTTTCGCGAGAGTTGGATTTGATGATCAAGGAAGTTTATCGAGGCGCCGAGATGGATCATCCTATCGTGTAGTTTCCAGGCGTGTTCTCTAGCGTCGCTACTTGGATTTTTGAGGTTGCAAAGATGCTGTTCTTATTTTGCTTCGCGAACATGCTCGGCTTGCTCTTATTTTGGAGGAAATATGCCGAGATTGGCTTGGAACGAATTTACTTTACTATTTTTGTTTCTTGCTATGTCTTTACATATTTCGGCGGAATTCTGCTTGCGGCTGCTCTTTCTTCGATGCTCGGTATTGAGAAAATTGGAGTGCCGGATGGAACGGCTTGGCGGCTCGTAATATTGTCTGAAATTTGTCTGGGCCTGCTTGTTCTAGGTTACGTTATCGCGTCTCCCATAAAGAAGATCGTTACGAAACGTGACAGCTTGAATTGGAATAAAAACACGAAGGTTTTTATCTGTGTGCTGTTGGTGTCATTTTTTGTAGCGATGGCTGCCTATATTGTCGGCTCTGGGGGGGTGGTGTTGTTTAAGGAGGGGGGCTACGAAAATAGATACGATGCGAACGTTGGAATGGGGGGGTATTCGCTATTTTTCTCCATGGGATTGCTCGGATGCACAATGCTGTCACTGCGTGCCGAAACGAAGAGAAAAAAGCGAATTGCACTTGGATGTACGATAGCCTATTGCGTGATGACATTTGTTGTTTTGGGTGGGTACCGGCAATTGGGCTTTGCTTCACTCTTCTCGTTCGGTGTAATTGCGTTGATGCGGGGAGATATTTCGTTCTTAAAGTTCACGATGTTTTCCGGACTGCTGGTCATTATCACACTAGCGGTCGCGATGCTGAGATATACAGGAACTAGCGCAGATGACGTGGGTGGAGTTTACGGAAGGCTCATCATATTTTTATATGATGGATTTGCTCCGGTGGATGCATTTTATAATATCGTGGAGTATTCTAAAAATCACGAAATTTCGGAAAATGTGTTCGTAAATCAGTTCTTAACTGTCATTCCACGCGCAATATGGTCAGATAAGCCGCTTGTTGTTTTAAATGCAGGAAATTTTTATACGCAAGTTGTAATCGGTCGAACTGACGCCATTACATATTCTCCTACTTTGTTGGGTGAGCTTTATCTAATCGGCGGAAATGTGATGTGCTGCGCCGGTGTCTTTGTTTCTGGAATTGCCCTGAGAGTTCTGGATGAAATAGTTATTCGTTCGAGAAAGAAAATTTTGGTGGCTTTCTTTTTTTCATTTTCATTTGTTTTCGTGTTTAATTTGTATCGAGAGGGTGTAAGTGTATTTCTCACAAAAATTATGCTGTTTGGTGTGGTATCGGTGATGCTGTCTGCTTTCTCAAAACTGCTTCGCACCGTTAAGAAAGGCGCATATGGTATTAGAGGTTGTTAGTTCTTAATGAATCGACCTGAAATAGAAGGACGAAATACATGCGAAAGATCATACAGGTAGCTGCGCTTTACCTTGTGAGCTTCAGTGCATTTGCAGAGGCGCATGGTATCACGATTCTGTTCTCGTCAGATTGGACAAACGGAATTGACAAGCGTATCCAATATCAGGAGCCGAGACCGGACTCAATTGAACCTGTCAAGGTCGATGGTGGTGATCTTGAGAGGATGATAAAGGTAACGATATATAAGGGCGATGACTATACGCATGTCGCAAATGGCGCGCCTAGGGCCGAATTGTCTTTTAATGGATTTATTCATTTTGAACAGAAGAGAGAGTATTTAATAAAATGGGAAATATACATCCCCGAAGATTATCGATTTGATACGGGGCAAGCAGAGTTGGTGGCTCAAATTCATCAAGGCCCGGCGGCGGGATATCCTCCATTCGCCCTCTTTTTCTCGGGCGACGGAAAATATGAGGTTCACAATAGGACGCAGTCAAATATCGACTCAGTCAATGTTTTTTTTGGAAATCTGGTTAATGATAGAGGTCATCGGGTTCGCTGGGAATTACACTACATTCCCGATGCGACTGGAGAAGGGGCCGTTACCGAATTGAAGAAGGATGGAGAAATCGTTTATGCGACAAGGGGGGTGAGAAATGCGTACGAAGGCGACGAAAAATCTTATTTAAAGCTCGGAATATACAAGGCGGATTGGCTCAAAAAACCATCCGATGTTGACAGTAGAATTCTTTACTATGGACCTGTGTCCGTTCGAATTTTGAAATAAAGTGGATAATCTAAATATTACTATTTCTAATAGTGAGGATGAGTATTTTATCGTCCTGATGTTTGTGGTCGAAAAATATTCAATAACGATATATTCATTGAAACATGAAGAGCATTGAATTATTTGGCTGTCGAATGAATTCTCTTACGATGGATGAGACGGTTAGCTTAATACAGAATCGTCTGGTGAGAAATCTTTTCACCCAGCATGTTGCCGTAAACGTCGCAAAGCTTGTGCACATGAGAAAAAATCCTGAGCTTGCTAGGTCCGTTTGTGATTGCGACATCGTTAATATCGATGGCATGGGGGTCGTTTGGGGGGCTCGAATGCTTGGTAAAGAGGTGCCGGAGCGTGTAGCGGGAGTGGATCTATTCGAGCGATTACTTGAATTGGCGGCCAGAAACAATTATCCCGTCTATTTATTGGGGGGTACGAACTTAGTGGTTGAGCAGACCGCAAAAGTGGTCACGCGCAGATATCCAACACTAGAGCTTAGCGGTTATCACAATGGATATTTTTGGGATGACGAAAAAAGCGTTGTCGATAGTATTCGTAGTTCCGGTGCAAGACTTCTTTTTGTCGCAATCAGTTCGCCAAAGAAAGAGAATTTCATTAATAAATGGAAAGGGGAGCTGGGCGTGGATTTCGTTATGGGGGTTGGCGGAACGTTCGATGTCGTCGCCGGGAAAGTGCGTAGAGCGCCGAAATGGATGCAGCGTGGCGGTCTGGAGTGGTTGTATCGCGTTGTTCAGGAACCAAAGCGGATGTGGCGTCGATACTTGGCGACAAACGCGCAATTTGCGCTAATGATTGCGAAAGCTTATTTGGCTTCACGCCAAATCTGAGCTCGAATTCGCCGGTTGCAATGTTTACGCGAAATAGCGAAATGGCAGTCGTGCCGTACTGATCACATCTCCACCGGATGCTGCTTAAGCTGCTTCCTCGCCTCGCGAAATTCCGGAAAAATCGACTCCACCGTCTGCCAGAACCTTGGGCTGTGATTCATCTCGCGCAAATGCGCGAGCTCATGCGCCACCACGTAGTCCACAACTGAGAGCGGAAAATGAATCAGCCGCCAGTTCAAGCGAATCCTGCCTTCGCTTGAACAGCTGCCCCACCGCGTCGCTGCCGAAGAAAGCGCATAAGACTGGAACGAGACGCCAAGCTTCTCGGCATACACCTCGAGGCGCTCACCGAAAATCCGCGTCGCTTCGCCCTGCAGCCATCCAGTCACGCGGTCTTTGATCTGCTGCGCGTCGGCATGCGGCGGCAGCGGCAACGCAAGCACGCGCGTCTGTTGATCGAACGCGAGCAAGGAAGCCCCCAGCTTCACCGTAATCGGCTTGCCAAGAAAAGGCAGTTCAGCCCCGTCGCTCCATTCCACGCGCGGCAAGGCGCGCTGCTCCGTGCGCGTCTGCCATTCGGCGATCTTGGCGAAGATCCACCGCTGCTTCTCGGCGATAGCGGTTTCGATATCGGCGATCGTGACCCACCGGGGCGCCGTGATGCTGAGCCCGGTACCATCGATCACGAACCCGATCGATTTACGCGACGAGCGCTTGAGCCGGTAATGCAGCGTGCGCGCGCCAAGCACGACAGTACGCAGCCGCGTGCCATCGGGCGCAAGCGGTGCCTTGCCGGGCTTTTCGGGCGACAGCGGAGTTCCGGGCTGCGGTGTGAGAGTGGGGGAGGACGCATCAGGCGCCACAACAGGCGCCGGTTCAGCAAAGAGCGGCAAGTCGAGCTGCCGGTTGTCGAGTGCCGCGTTTGGGCGCGGCGTGGGGGACTTCTGCATCGTCAGGCCTGGTGCGGATGGGCGTGCGCGGCGTGGACGTGTGCCGTTCGCGGGGCGTTTGCGCGGGGCTGCTGGCGCCGTGTCGCGCGGCGGGCCCAGCCGTGCGGCGAGCAGCGCCCACATCCGCGCTACGACGCTTCGCGCGATGCGAGTGAGCCCGCCCTGCGCCTCAAATCCGTGCCGCTTTCGCCGCTGCGCCATCCGTTTCGCGATATGCCTCAGGATCGATCCGCCGCATTTCCGTTTCGATCCACGTTTCCACGCGCGTGTTCACTTCGTCGGGCGTGAGTCCGGTCGTCTCGATCGGCTTGCCGATCGACACCGTGACTATACCCGGATATTTGATGAACGAGTTTCGGGGCCAGACGTGGCCAGCGTTGTGCGCGATCGGCACCACGGGCGCGCCCGTTTCGATGGCGAAGCGCGGGCCGCCGGTCTTGTACTTGCCCTGCTTGCCCACCGGTATACGCGTGCCTTCGGGGAACATGATCACCCATGCGCCTTCGGCCATGCGCTGCTTGCCCTGGCGGATCACCGAGGTGAATGCGTTCTTGCCTTCCTTGCGGTTGATGTGAACCATCTTCAGCATGCCCAGCGCCCAGCCGAAGAACGGCACGAACAGCAGCTCGCGCTTGAACACGTAGCACATTGGCCGCGGCATGAGCGCGGGGAACGCCAGCGTCTCCCATGCGGACTGGTGCTTCGAAAGCAGCACTGCCGGCCCGTCGGGCAGGTTCTCCATGCCCTCGATGCGGTAGCGAATGCCATTGAGGTGGCGCGCAACGAAGAGCGTGGAGCGGCACCAGCCCACGGCCATCCAGTAGCGCCGCGTCGCGTTCATGAATGGGAACGCGATAAAGCACGCCGTGGCGTACGGCATCGTGTAAACGATGAAATAGATGAACAGCAGCAGGGAGCGGAGAAAGCGCATCGGTCGAGCCGGTTTAATGTTCGCGTAAGCCGCCTGCGCCTTTACGCAGTGACGTTCGCGAGAAAGTCGAGCGCGAAAGCGCGCAGGTCGTCGTGGATCAGCGTGCCTTCGGGCAGGCCGCCGGCGGCGAGCGTCTTCTCGCCCTTGCCCGAACGCACGAGGTGCGTACGAAAGCCGAGCGCCGCGCCTGCCTGCAAATCGCGCAGCGAGTCGCCCACCACCGGGGTATCGGCCGGTTCGATCTCGAAGCGTTCCGCGATCATCTTGAGCATGCCCGGTTGCGGCTTGCGGCACTCGCAGTGGTCCTGCGCCGTGTGCGGGCAGAAGAACACGGCGTCGATGCGGCCGCCCACGGCTGCCGCCTGGCGGTGCATCTTCGCGTGCATGGCGTTGAGCGCGGCCATGTCGAACAGTCCGCGTCCGATGCCCGACTGGTTCGACGCGACCGCGACGCGATAGCCCGCCTGATTCAGGCGCGCGATCGCTTCGAGGCTGCCGGGTATCGCGACCCATTCGTCCGGCGACTTGATGAACGCGTCGGAGTCGACGTTGATCACGCCGTCGCGGTCGAGGATCACGAGTTTTCTGGTGGTGCTGGTCGGCATGGCGTTTCGCTCAGTTCCGCTTATGCAGCGAGCCGCGAGATGTCCGCGACGCTGTTCATCTGGCGATGCAGCGCCTTGAGCAGCGCGAGGCGGTTCGCCCGCAGCGCCGGGTCTTCGGCGTTGACCATCACGTCGTTGAAGAACGTGTCCACGGTCTCGCGCAGCGCCGCGAGCGCGGTGAGCGCGCCCGTGTACTCGCGCGCGGCGAGTTGCGTTTCCACGCGCGGCGCGACCTGTTCGAGCTGCGCGAAGAGCGCCTTCTCGGCGGATTCGACGAAGAGCGCGATCTGCACGCCGGCGTCTTCCGCACCCTCGGACTTCTTGAGGATGTTCGAGATGCGCTTGTTGGCCGCCGCGAGCGAGGCCGCTTCCGCGAGCGCTGCGAATTCGCGCACCGCGTCGAGACGCGAGACGATGTCGTCGAAGCGCGTGGGGTTCAGCGCGAGCACCGCGTCCACTTCGGTGGCCGCGAAGCCGCGTTCGCGCAGCATGCCGCGCAGGCGGTCCATGCAGAACTCGTAGATGGCCTGGGTCGATTCCGTCACGGCCTCGATGCCGGCAAATTGCGCGGAGGTGGCGCGCAGCAGCTCGACGAGGTCGAGCGGCAGCTGCTTCTCGACGAGAATGCGCAGCACGCCCAGCGCGTGACGGCGCAGCGCGAACGGGTCCTTCTCGCCCGTGGGCGCGAGGCCGATGCCCCAGATGCCGACGAGCGTTTCCAGCTTGTCCGCGAGCGCGACGATCGTGCCCGTCGTGGTGGCGGGCAGGGCGTCGCCGGAGAAGCGCGGCTGGTAGTGCTCGGAGCACGCAATCGCCACTTCTTCGGGCTCGCCGTCGTGGCGCGCGTAGTAGGTGCCCATCGTGCCTTGCAGCTCGGGGAACTCGCCCACCATGTCGGTCAACAGGTCGGCCTTCGCGAGGCGCGCGCCGCGTTCCGCGAGCGCGATGTCGGCGCCGCACATCAAGGCGATCCGGCCGGCGAGCGCTTCGAGGCGCTCCACGCGCTGCAGCTGCGAGCCGAGCTTGTTGTGATACACCACGTTCGCGAGCAGCGGCACACGGTCGGCCAGCGGCTTCTTCTTGTCCTGCTCGAAGAAGAACTTCGCGTCGGCCAGACGCGGGCGCACCACGCGCTCGTTGCCCTCGACGATCTCGTCGGGCGTTGGCGTCGCGATGTTCGAGACGATCAGGAAGCGCGAGCGCAGCCGGCCCTGGTCGTCGGTGAGCGCGAAGTACTTCTGGTTCGTCTGCATCGTGAGGATCAGGCATTCCTGCGGCACTTGCAGGAACTCGTCCTCGAACTTGCACGCGTACACGACCGGCCATTCGACGAGCGAATTCACTTCGTCGAGCAGCGACTCGGGCATCACGACCTTGTCGCTGCCGGCCTGTTCGATCAGTTGCGCGCGAATCGATTCGCGGCGGTCGGCGTAGCTCGCGATCACGAAGCCCTTGTGCTGCAGCGTGTGCGCGTACTCGTCGGCGTGCTGGATCGCGATCAGGCCTTCGGAGAGGAAGCGGTGGCCGCGCGTGGTGTCGTCGGCGTCGACACCGAATGCCGTGACCGGCACGATCTGGTCGCCGTGCAGCACCGTGAGGCGATGCACCGGGCGCACGAACTGCACATTGCTGCCGTCCGGGCGCTGGTAGGTCATGACCTTCGGGATCGGCAGCTTGCCGAGCGCTTCGTCGAGCACGGCCTGCAGGCCGTCGGCGAGCGTGGCGCCCGGCGCCGAGTAGCGCAGGAAGAACGCTTCGTTCTTGCCGTCGCTCGCGCGCTCGAGGTCGCTCACGGGGAAATCGGGGAAGCCGAGCGCCGCGAGCTTCTTCGCGAGCGGGGCGGTGGGCTGGCCGTTGGCGTCGAGCGCGACCGAAACGGGCAGCACTTTTTCGCGCACCTGCTTTTCGGGCGCGACGCTGCGCACGTTCCTGATCGTGACGGCGAGGCGGCGCGGCGTGGCGTAACGTTCGAACGACAGATCGCCTTCGATCAGGTCGCGCGCGGCGAGGCGCTGCGCGATGCCTTCGGCGAACGCGTCGCCCAGGCGCGCGAGGGCCTTCGGCGGCAGTTCCTCGGTCAGCAGTTCGACGAGGAGAGTGGCGTGATGAGCTTGCGTCATTGTTCTTGAGATCCGGTCATGCCTCGTCGAACTTGCGTTCGACCTTCAGCGGCGGCGCCCAGGCGGGCATCGCGGCGTCCTGTTCGTCGGTGGTGAGGCCCGGCACGCCGTGCACGGGGTTGCCGAGCATCGGGAAGCCGAGCTTTTCGCGCGACTCGTAGTACGACTGCGCCACGCTGCGCGACAGCGCGCGAATGCGGCCGATGTACGCCGCGCGCTCCGTCACGGAGATCGCGCCGCGCGCGTCGAGCAGGTTGAACGTGTGGCCGGCCTTGAGCACGAGTTCGTAAGCGGGCAGCGCGAGCTGCAGATCGATCATGCGCTTCGCTTCGGCTTCGTACGCGTTGAAGAACGTGAACAGCAGGTCGACGTTCGCGTGCTCGAAGTTGTAGGTCGATTGCTCGACTTCGTTCTGGTGGTAGACGTCGCCGTAGGTGAGGCGGCGCATTTCCGGGCCGTTCGGGCCTTGCTCTTCCCACTCGGTCCAGACGAGGTCGTAGACGTTCTCGACCTTCTGCAGATACATCGCGAGACGCTCGAGACCGTAGGTGATTTCGCCGAGCACCGGCTTGCAGTCGATGCCGCCCACCTGCTGGAAGTAGGTGAACTGCGTGACTTCCATGCCGTTGAGCCACACTTCCCAGCCGAGGCCCCAGGCGCCGAGCGTGGGGTTCTCCCAGTCGTCTTCGACGAAGCGCACGTCGTTCTGCTTCAGGTCGAAGCCGAGCGCCTCGAGCGAGCCGAGGTACAGGTCGAGAATGTTCTCCGGCGCGGGCTTGAGCACCACCTGGTACTGGTAGTAGTGCTGCAGACGGTTCGGGTTCTCGCCGTAGCGGCCGTCCTTCGGGCGGCGCGAAGGCTGCACGTAGGCCGCGCGCCACGGCTCGGGGCCGATTGCGCGCAGGAAGGTGTGGACGTGCGAGGTGCCGGCGCCGACTTCCATGTCGATCGGCTGGAGCAGTGCGCAGCCCTGCTTGTCCCAGTAAGACTGGAGCGTCAGGATGATTTGCTGAAACGTGAGCATGTGTGCCTGCAGTGTCTTTCGGGCTTTCGGGGGCGGAATGCGGCGGCCGGAGCCAGGCGAGCGCGCCAGCGGGGCGGCGATGCTCAGCCTTGCCCCTTCCCCTTGCGTGGCCCGGGCCGGGAGGCGGCCAGGTGCTAAAACGTTGAATTTTACCGGATTGCCGGCGCCTTGAGACCTGGACGGGTTCGGGCCGCCGGCAGCGGTGTGGTTGGGTCGTCGGCGCGAGGTCGCGTGTGCTTTGCGCGCGGCTTATTTTTCGTTCGCCGGCTTGCGCTCTTTCGCGCCCTTGAAGGCCGGTCCGAACGCAAAGCCGAGCGCCAGCAGCAGCAACGAAACGGCGATCACCGTGTTGTTGCCGCTCGTCACGTAGGGCGTGAAGCCGCTCGTACCTTCCACCTTCACGTCGAGCGAGCCCACCGTGAACGTCGGCAAACGTGCAATCACGCGGCCTTTCGCGTCGATGGCGGCGGTGGCGCCCGTATTGGTCGCGCGCAGCATCGGGCGGCCGGTTTCGAGCGAGCGCATGCGCGCGATCTGCAGGTGCTGGTCGAGCGCGATGGTGTCGCCGAACCACGCGAGGTTCGTCGAGTTGATCAGGATGCCCGGCGAGGTCGGGCTCTCGCGCACGGTGCGCGCGATCTCCTCGCCGAAGATGTCCTCGTAGCAGATGTTCACCGCCACGAGCTCGCTGTGCACGCGGAAGGGCGGCTGCACGGGCGCCCCGCGCGCGAAGTCGCCGAGCGGGATGTTCATGAGATTGACGAACCAGCGGAAGCCCCAGGGCACGAATTCGCCGAAGGGCACGAGGTGATGCTTGTCGTAGCGATAGAGGCCGTTCTGGCCCGGCGTGATGCCGAAGAGGCTGTTGGTGTAGTCGATCACGCGGCCATCGGACGTGATCGTGCCGCCCACGGCGCCGAACAGGATAGCGGTGTTGGTGCCGTCGGCGAAGGCGCGGACATCGCGCCCGAACTTCTGGGGGATTTCCTGCACGAGCACCGGCACCGCGGTTTCGGGCGTGACGACGAGATCGGCGGGTTTTTCGGTAATCAGCTTCTGGAACTCGTTGAGGGCGTCGATCGTGCCCTGCTCGGAGAACTTCATGTCCTGCTTGACGTTGCCTTGCAGCAGCCGCACGTTGAGCGGCGTGCCCGAGGGTTGCGTCCACGAAACGAGCGAGAGCAGCAGGCCGGCTGCGATCACGGCGAGCGCAAGCAGTGCCGGCGTCGCCACCGCACCGCGCCGGGGCGCCGCGCCGCGCCCCTTCACGTCGCTTGCACGCAAAACCGCCTGCGCGATGAGCGCCGCGACGAGCGCGAGCACCCAGCCCACGCCATACACGCCCACGATCGGCGCAAAACCGGCGAGCGGACCGTCCACTTGCGCGTAGCCGCTCGCAAGCCAGGGAAAGCCGGTGAACACATAGCCGCGCGCCCATTCGCCGAGCGCCCACGCGCTTGCGAACGCGAACGCGCCGTGCCACGTGGGCGAGAACGGCAATTCGCCGCTACGCCCGTTCTTCGCGTGTCCCGCGCAAAACGACCAGACGAGTGCGGCGAGCGCCGGATACAGCCCGAGGTAAAGCGAGAACAGCACGAGCGCGGCGCCCGCGAGCACCGCGGGCATGCCGCCGTAGAAGTGCATGCTCACGTAGAGCCACCAGACGCCGCTCACGAAGTTGCCGAAGCCGAACGCCCAGCCCGTGAAGAGCGCGCTCTTCCAGCCGGTGGTGCGCGTGAGCCAGACGTAGAACAGCGCAAAGATCGCAATGGCGAGCCAGCCGCCGTGCGGCGTGGGCGCGAACGACAGCGTGTTGAGCGCACCCAGCCCGGCGGCGGCGAGATAGTGCCAGAAGGGCAGCGCGCGGCGCGCGGCGCCGTTGGTGGTTTCGCTCGCGCGCGTCTCGGTGTGCGTGCGGGTATCGATCGGTTCGGCCATGCGGTGCGGTGGAAGGCGATGGAAAGCGCGCTGAAAAGCGCGAGCGCGGGTTGCGCGACGAGCGCAACGATAGCACTTTCGTGCGACGGTACCGGGATGGTCTCCAGGGGACGGATCGAAGCGTCGGCGCGCTCGAAGCAAAAACGCCAGCCCGAAGGCTGGCGTCGTTTGCGCGAGAGGCGGCGCGCCGCGTTGGGTCAGGTGCCCGGCGGCTGCAGCGCGGCTTCGCGCTGTCCTGCCAGCGGGTCGCGCCGCACCAGCAGCATGTGAACCTGGCGCGCGTCGGCGCGCAGCACCTCGAAGATCAGGTCGTCGATGCGCACCTTCTCACCGCGATGCGGCACGTGCCCGAAGTGATTCGTGACGAAGCCGCCGATCGTATCGACTTCTTCATCCGGGTAATGGGTGCCGAACGCCTCGTTGAACTGCTCGATTTCGGTGAGCGCGCGCACGCGGAACCGCCCGTCGGGCGAGGCGATGATGTTGCCGCTTTCCTCGTCGAAGTCGTACTCGTCCTCGATGTCGCCGACGATCTGTTCCAGCACGTCTTCGATCGTGATGAGCCCGGCCACGCCGCCGTATTCGTCGACGACGATGGCGATGTGATTGCGGTTCTGACGAAAGTCGTGCAGCAGCACGTTCAGGCGCTTGGACTCGGGGATGAACACGGCCGGGCGCAGCATGCCGCGCACATCGAATTCCTCTTCGGCGTAGTAGCGCAGCAGGTCTTTCGCGAGCAGCACGCCGATCACGTTGTCGCGGTTGCCGTCGTACACGGGGTAGCGCGAGTGCGCTTTCTCGAGCACGAACGGAATGAATTCGTCAGGACTTTCGGCGATGTTGATCGCGTCCATCTGGGCGCGCGGGATCATGATGTCGCGCGCGCAAAGCTCGGACACCTGGAACACGCCTTCGATCATCGAAAGCGAATCGGCGTCGATCAGGTTGCGCGCGTGCGCGTCCTGGAGGATTTCGAGAAGCTCGCTGCGAGAGTCGGGCTCGGGCGAGATGAAGTCGGTCAGCCGCTCGAGTAGCGAGCGCTTTTCCTGCGGTTTGTCGGTCTGGCGTCGACTGGGATAAGAGTCGTTCATGGTGGTGCGCCCTTTGCCGCTGGGGGCAGGGCGCGCTGTTGCGGAGGGTTAAGGATACAACATGCCTGTGGCGCTACCGTGTATTGCCACACAAAGGACACACACCGGCAGATCAATCCTAACGCAGATGCGGCGTGGCCGCCCGGTGGACGAAAAAGCGGCGCGGCGTGACGGCAGCCGCCGTCCGGTCAACCTCGGAAGTGCAACCTAAGAAGCGCAACCGCAGAAACGCGGCCTCAAGCGCAGCGCGCGAGCAGCCGCTCCAGCGCGCGGTCGCGCATGCCGCTCTCGCGCAGTGCATCCACGGTGCGGCGCACGTAGTCGAGCGTCGAGCCGTAGCGGCCCGACGCGCAGCCGAACACGGTGCGCACCGTGGCTTCGGAAAGCTTGCCGGTGTAAGAGGCCACATCGCGCCGCATGACGAAGGCGAGCGCGTCGACGCGGCGGCCGTCTGCGAGCACGCAGGGCAGCCAGGCGGGGCGGTACGAGCCCATCGGCATCTCGCGGCGCCAGAGCGCTTCGAGGTGCGGCATCACGCCCTCGGCCGCAAGCCGGAACGCGACGCCCGCGCACGAGCCGCCGCGGTCGAGCGCGAGCACGAGGCCGGGCTGCTCGGGCGTGCCGCGGTTCACGCGCGACCACAGATATAGCCCGCGATGGTAGCCGTGCACGCGCGACCGCACGTTCTCGACGGTGGGCAGGCCCGGGTTCCAGATCAGCGAGCCATAGCCGAACAGCCAGATGTCGCTCGCGCTGTCCCAGCCTCGCGCTTTCAGCGTGCAGTCGAGCGAGGCGCGCAACTCGTCTTCGCTCAGGAGCCGCGACTCGCCGAGTGCCGGCGGGTAGCCGGGGCAGGGCACGCTCGCATCGCCCGCCTCGGGCAGTGCTGAGGGTTCGGCGAAATCGGGCGTGCGTTTGTCGTTCATGACGGGGGCTTACTTGTACGGATCAGGAAAGCCTAGCGAGTTGAGGACCTCGGTCTCGATGCCTTCCATCTCTTCGGCTTCGGTCTCGTCTTCGTGATCGTAACCCTGCGCGTGCAGCGCGCCGTGCACGAGCAGATGCGCGTAGTGCGCGGCGAGCGGCTTGCCCTGCTCGGCGGCTTCCTTTTCCACCACGGGGCAGCACAGGATCAGATCGCCCGTGACCGGATCGTCCTCGCTCTCCGCGTACGCGAAGGTGAGCACGTTGGTCGCGTAGTCCTTGCCGCGATACGTGCGGTTCAGCGTGCGGCCTTCTTCGCCGTCGACGAAGCGCACGGCCAGTTCCGCGTCCGCGAAGAGCGCGGCCTTGAGCCACGCCGCCACGGTGGCGCGCGGCAGCGCGGCCTTGTGCTCGGGGAACGCCTTCGCGGCGGGGAACTGCACGGTCAGTTTGAGTTTTGGTGCGCGGGGCATGGGGCTCAAGCTATGAAGCGACGCAGGCGGCGGCGTTAGCGCGCGTCGCCAACGCCTTCGTCCTTTTTCGAATGCGCGTCATAAGCCTCGACGATACGCGCGACGAGCGGGTGGCGCACGACGTCCGCACTCGTGAAGTGCGTGACGGCGATACCGCGCACGTCCTTCAGCACATGCTGCGCTTCGATCAGGCCGCTCTTGTGGCCGCGCGGCAAGTCGATCTGCGTGGTGTCGCCGGTCACGACCGCCTTCGAGCCGAAGCCGATCCGCGTGAGGAACATCTTCATCTGCTCGGGCGTGGTGTTCTGCGCCTCGTCGAGAATGATGAACGCGTGATTGAGCGTGCGCCCGCGCATGTAGGCGAGCGGCGCGATTTCGATCATCTGGCGCTCGAACATCTTCGCGGTCTTGTCGAAGCCGAGCAGATCGTAAAGCGCGTCGTACAGCGGACGCAGATACGGATCGACCTTCTGCGACAGATCGCCGGGCAGGAAGCCCAGACGCTCGCCCGCTTCCACGGCCGGACGCGTGAGCACGATGCGCTTGACCTGGTCGCGCTCGAGCGCGTCCACCGCGCAGGCCACGGCGAGATAGGTCTTGCCCGTGCCCGCGGGGCCGATGCCGAACGTCACGTCGTGCGAGATGATCTGCTTCAGATACTCGCGCTGCGCGGGCGTGCGGCCGCGCAGGTCGGCGCGCCGCGTGTACAGCTTCGGACCCAGCTCCTCGACATCGACGCCTTCGCCCGCGGGCTCGTCGAACGGATGATCGGGGTCGCCGCGAAAACGCGGGTCGATCTCGGCGGCGTCGTTGCCGCCGCTATTGCCGCCGTTCACGTTGCCGCGCACGCCACCGTGGCCATTGCCGCGCGGATCGTTCGCCGAGTTGCCGCCGAAGTTCGCAGGGTGCCGGGCCTCGACGAGCGCGAGCTGAATGTCGTCGACGGAGAGCGGATCGCGCGCCTGGTTGTAGAAGTTCTCGAGCGCCGCGAGCGCCAGCTTGGCGCCACGCCCGCGAATCGTGATGCGATGGCCGCGCCGCGCGAGCGTCACGTCGAGCGCTTGCTCGATCTGGCGCAGGTTTTCGTCGAGCGGGCCGCAGAGGTTGGCGAGCCGCGCGTTGTCGTCGCGCGGCGCGGTGAATTCCAGATGCTGCTGATTGGGCTTCAAGGTGTCTCTGAACTCCTGAATTCCTGGCTGGGTGCGTCGAGCCGATTAGTGCGCGAGCGTCGAAGCGTCTTCGTGCGCGAGCACGAGTTCGCCGCGCAGCGAGTGCGGGTACGCGTGGTTGATCTTCACGTCGATCATCTGGCCGATCAGGCGCGCGTGCGAAGCGAGCGGCGCCGGGAAGTTCACCACCCGGTTGTTCTGCGTGCGGCCCGAGAGTTCGCTCGGGTCCTTGCGCGAAGGGCCTTCCACGAGAATGCGTTCGACCCGGCCGACCATCGACTGGCTGATGCGCGCCACGTTCTCTTCGATCGTGGCCTGCAGATGCTGCAGGCGCTTGAGCTTCACTTCGCGCGGCGTGTCGTCTTCGAGATTCGCGGCGGGCGTGCCCGGGCGCGGGCTGTAGATGAACGAGAAGCTCGTGTCGTAGCTCATCTCCTCGACGAGCGCCATCATCTTCTGGAAGTCCTCTTCGGTCTCGCCGGGGAAGCCGACGATGAAGTCCGTGGAGAGCGACAGGTCCGGGCGGATCGCGCGCAGCTTGCGGATGATCGACTTGTACTCGAGCACGGTGTAGCCGCGCTTCATCGCCATGAGCACGCGGTCCGAGCCGTGCTGCACCGGCAGATGCAGGTGGCTCACGAGCTTGGGCACCTTTGCGTAGGTGTCGATCAGGCGCTGCGTGAATTCCTTCGGGTGCGAAGTCGTGTAGCGGATGCGCTCGATGCCGGGGATCTCGGCGACGTATTCGATCAACGTGGCGAAGTCGGCCACGTCGTGCGCCCCACTCGTGAGCGCGCCGCGATAGGCGTTGACGTTCTGGCCGAGCAGCGTGACTTCACGCACGCCCTGGTCGGCGAGGCCCGCGATCTCGGTGAGCACGTCGTCGAGCGGACGCGAGACTTCCTCGCCGCGCGTGTAGGGCACGACGCAGTAGCTGCAGTATTTCGAGCAGCCTTCCATGATCGAGACGAACGCGCTCGGGCCTTCCACGCGCGCGGGCGGCAGATGGTCGAACTTCTCGATTTCGGGGAAGCTGATGTCCACCTGCGCGCGGCCCGAGGCGCGGCGCGCGTCGATCATCTGCGGCAGGCGGTGCAGCGTTTGCGGGCCGAACACGAGGTCCACGTACGGCGCGCGCGCGACGATCGCCGCGCCTTCCTGGCTGGCCACACAGCCGCCCACGCCGATCAGCAGGTTCGGGTTCGCTTCCTTGAGTTCGCGCACGCGGCCGAGGTCGGAGAAGACCTTCTCTTGCGCCTTTTCGCGCACCGAACAGGTGTTGAAGAGGATGACGTCCGCGTCTTCGGGGGTGTCGGTCTTCACGAGACCTTCGGCAGCGCCGAGTACGTCGACCATCTTGTCGGAGTCGTACTCGTTCATCTGGCAGCCAAAGGTCTTTACATAAACTTTCTTGGTCATCGGGTTTCGCCGTTCGCAGTGGTTGACCTGGGGGCGTCGTCCGCTTGATGCACGCGCGTGATGCACGGTCTGCACGTCAGGACTACGGTGTTTTATGGGGGCCGAATCGAGATGCAGGGAAGCCGGCTATGAGGCCGGCGTTGGCATCCTGTTTCTGGCCATGCGCGTCTGGCAACTTGGGACGTTCCGGGTTGCTCTTTTGTTCTGTTTGCCGGTGCCGCATTTGCCGATATTGGCCAATGCGGACGCGCCTGCGGATCGCTTTCTGCGCAATCCGACATTATATCCGTTTGCGTCTGCGGCTTTGCGTCGCTTCGGCCGGATCCGTGCAGGGGACGAGCGCCTCGAGTTCGCCCGAAGTCTGCGCGAAGCGCTCGGTGAGGAAATCGAGCAGCGCCCGCACGCGCGGCGCGAGAAAGCGGTTGCGGTGGTAGAGCGCGTGCAGCGGCGCGTCGGGGTAGCGCCACTCGGGCATCACGGTCTTGAGCCGCCCGGCGCGCAGATCCTCCGCGACATCCCAGATCGACTTCACCGCGAGGCCGTAGCCGCACAGCGCCCACTGGCGCGCGACTTCGCCATCCGTCGACTCGAGCGCGCCATCGAGCGGCACCGTATAGGTCTGCGTTTCGGTTTGCGATCCGCTGCCGCGCGTGAAGCGCCACTCGTTCACCGGCCCCGCCGCCGAACCGATCACGATGCAGTCGAAACGGGCCAGATCGTTCGGCTCCCGCGGCTCGCCGCAGCGCGCGAGGTACGCGGGCGAGGCGCACAGCACGCGGCGGTTCGGCGCGAGCCAGCGCGCCACGAGCGAACTGTCCTGCGGCGTGCCGAAGCGGATCGCGAGATCGATGTCTTCGAGCACGAGATTCGAGAGCGAGTCGGTCAGCATTAGCGCGAAACGCACGTCGGGGTAGAGCGCGCGGAATTCGTCGAGCCAGGTCATCAGCAGATTGCGGCCGAAATCCGAGGTCGCCGAAATGCGCACCTTGCCGCGCACCGCGTTCTGGCCCTCCTGCAAGGCCGCCTTGGCGTCATCGAGCGAGCGCAGCGCGTGCTCGCTGCAGGTGAGGTAGAGGCGGCCTTCGTCGGTGAGGCGCAGCTGGCGGGTGGTGCGGTCGAACAGACGCGCGCGCAGCTCCGCTTCGAGCCGCGCGAGCCGGGCGCTGGCCGCCGCGGGCGTGAGGCCGAGCTTGCGGCCCGCCGCGGAAAGGCTGCCGAGGCGTGCCGCCTCCACGAACAGGCGCACGTCGCCGAGGTTGTCCATCGCGATTATTAGAAATGGATTGAAAATGATTCAAATGCTACGCCAATTATCAAATTCGAGCGTAGCCGCGACAATGCGCGTGTTTTCAGGACAGCCGCCCAGGCCTGCACGCCATGCAACTCGATCACGTCACCCTCGTCACGCCCGACCTCGAAGGCACATGCCGCTTCTTTCGCGACGTCGTCGGCCTCGAAGACGGCCCGCGTCCGCCGTTTCGCGTGGACGGCCACTGGCTCTACGCGCACGGCCGCCCGGTCATCCATCTGGTCGATGCGACCGGGCCCGCGCGGTTGCCAGGCGGTGCGTCTGCGCTCGTCGCGCCGCGCATCGACCACGTGGCGTTTCGCGTGGCGCCGGGCATCGAGTGGCGCGCGCTCGTCGAGCGGCTGGCCGCGCACCGCGTGCCGTACCAGCTGGCGGAGGTGCCCGCGAGCGCGGAAGTGCAGCTGTTCGTTGCGCTCGCGCCCGGTGTCGTCGTCGAGTTCGTGACGTCGCTGGCGGCCGGCGTGGCGGCTTGATGGCCGCTGGCTGCCACTGAAGCCCATTTGAATCCAGGCTGATTTTCGGAGATTTCGATGCCTATCCCCTTGCTCGCGCTGGCCATCAGCGCCTTTGCCATCGGCACCACCGAGTTCCTCATCATGGGCCTGTTGCCCGACGTGGCGCGCGATCTGAACGTGACGATTCCCGCCGCGGGCCTGCTCGTGACGGGCTATGCGCTCGGCGTGGCGGCCGGCGCGCCGCTGCTGGCCGCGCTGACGAGCCGCATGCCGCGCAAGCTCGCGTTGCAACTGCTGATGGGCGTGTTCATCGTCGGCAACGTGATGTGCGCGGTCGCGTCGAACTATTCGCTGCTGATGGTTGCGCGTGTCGTCGCGTCGTTCGCGCACGGCTCGTTCTTCGGCATCGGCGCCGTGGTGGCCGCCTCGCTCGTGCCGCAGGAAAAGCGCGCGAGCGCCATCGCGCTGATGTTCACGGGGCTCACGCTCGCCACCGTGCTGGGCGTGCCGTTCGGCACCGCCATTGGCCAGCAGTTCGGCTGGCGCGTGGCGTTCTGGATCGTGAGCGGCCTTGGCGTGATTTCGCTCGTCGGCGTGACGGCGCTGGTGCCCAACCAGCACGATAGCGGCCCGGCCGGGCTCGGCCACGAAGTGCGCGTGCTGCGCGACCCGCAGGTGTGGCTCGCGCTCGGCATGACGGTGCTGGGGTTCGGCGGCGTGTTCGTCGTGTTCACCTACATCGCGCCGATTCTCGAGCAGGTGGGCGGCTTCTCGCCGCGCGGCGTGACGCTGATGCTCGTGCTGTTCGGCGTGGGCCTGACGCTCGGCAACACCCTGGGCGGCAAGCTCGCGGACCGCGCGCTGATGCCTTCGCTGATGGGCATTCTCGTCGTGCTCGCCGTGGTCATGGCCATCTTCACGAAGACGAGCCACGCCATGTGGCCCGCCGCGATCACCGTGTTCGTGTGGGGCATCGCCGCGTTCGCGACCGTGCCGCCGTTGCAGATGCGCGTGGTCGCGAAAGCCGCGGCGGCGCCGAATCTCGCTTCGACGCTGAACATCGGCGCGTTCAACGTGGGTAACGCAATGGGCGCGTGGATGGGTGGCCTCGCCATTGCGCACGGCGTGGCGCTCGACTCGCTGCCGTGGGTGGCCGCGGCCGTTTCGGTGGCGGCGCTCGTGCTCACCTGGGCGGCGGCGCGGCTCGACACGCGCGCCGTACCGCTGCGCGACGCGCACGTGGCGGCGCGGCAGAATTCGTGAGCGCCCGACTAGGGCAACGCGCAAGGCCGCGCTGAAGGCAGCGCGCCTTATGCGCAGGGCGCGAAAGCAATCCACGATTCGCGCTCTGCAATGCTGATAACAGTGTGAAGATAACTTCGTTGGGCGCGGCAAATCGCGATGCTAGTCTTGCCTCCATTCATGCTCTTGCGCCGCAATGACGCGGCGCTGCCTGGAGGCAGCCATGCATTCACCCCTCGCGCTCGTACGCGATGCACAACCCGATAGTGCGCACACCGAAGGATCTTACGAGACGCTGGAGCATCTCGTGGGCGTGAACCTCGCCCGGCTGCGCGCCGAACGCCAGCTTTCGCTCGATGCGCTCGCACGCGCCTCCGGTGTCTCGCGCGCGATGCTCGCCCAGGTCGAGTCGGCGCGCAGCGTGCCGTCGATCAAGGTGCTGTGCAAGGTGGCAGCGGCGCTCAAGGTCTCGGTGTCGGCATTCCTGCGGCGGCATGCCGTGAACGGCTTCGAGCATTTGCCGGCCGATCGGGCGTCACGCCTCGTTTCCGCCGACGGCCGTTATTCGGCGCGCGCGCTCTATCCGGAAGCGGAGCCCGCCGCCGCCGAATTCCACGAACTGCGCATCGCGCCGCTGCACACCGAGCCCGGCGTGCGCCGCCCGCCCGGCACGACGGTGAACCTCGTGGTGAGCGAGGGTACGCTCGAAGTGAGCGTGCACGATCGGCGCCAGCTGCTCGCCACCGGCGATGCGATCGTATTCGACGCCGACCAGCCGCACAGCCTGCGCAACCCGGGCGACACCGAGGCGCGCGTGTTTCGCGTGACGCTCAACGCCGAGACGCCGCCGCGCTGGGACGTGCCGGCCGCGACGGCTGGCGGCGAAGCGGCGTCGGCAGTCGAAGCGATCAGGACGGTTGAAGCGGTCGAGTCGGTCACTGTCGCGGCGGCGCAGCCGGCATGAGCCGCGTCGCATCGTCGAGAAAATTCTCTAGTCGTACTTTTTTGCGCTGCACAGTTGCGCAGCCTGTTGTATCCTTTGCCCGCCGGTTAAGTCAGGTAATAAGCCGGTAATCAGTGCGTCTTCAGGGCGGGGCGAAATTCCCCACCGGCGGTATGCCGGCCGCGCCGCAAGGCAAGGTCGACGAGCCCGCGAGCGCCTGCGCGAGCCTCATTGTGTCGTGCGCAGGGTCAGCAGATCTGGTGCGAAGCCAGAGCCGACGGTCATAGTCCGGATGAAAGAAGATGTGCAGATGGTCATGTTTGCCCATCCGCCGCGGCGTTTCGGCCGATGTGCGTGCGTCCCCATTTTCGGGGCGCGCGGCATCCGTGCGAATCGCGCGTGCCGGGGATTCCTGTCTGTTTGCAATGCCCTGAAACGTTTTTCGCCTAACTCTCGCGAGGAGCGTTTCACATGTCCCTTACTGCCAGTACCCCTCTCGCTGCATCCCAGGGCGCGCCGCTCGACGCCGCCGCCGATCTCCCGTTCATCGATTCCGAGCCGGTGCCGCCGCGCATTGCCGCCGCGTTGCAAGCCATGCGCGAAGGCCGCCCGGTCGTGCTGCAGGACGACCACGACCGCGAGGACGAGGCCGACCTGATCGTCGCCGCCGAACGCCTCACGCCCGAAACGATGGCGCTCTTCATCCGCGAATGCAGCGGCATCGTGTGCCTGTGTCTCTCTGACGAAAAAGTGCGCGCGCTCGAACTGCCGCCGATGGTGGCCCACAACGAGAGCCGCAACCGCACTGCGTTCACGGTCTCGATCGAAGCGCGCGACGGCGTGAGCACGGGCGTGTCGGCCGCCGACCGCGTGACGACGATCCGCGCCGCGATCGCCGCGGACGCGAAGCCTGCCGATATCGTGCGCCCCGGCCACGTGTTCCCGCTGCGTGCCCAGAAGGGCGGCGTGCTGGCGCGCCGCGGCCATACCGAAGGCACCGTCGATCTGGCGGTGCTCGCGGGCCTCGCTCCGGCCGGCGTGCTGTGCGAGCTGATGAACCTGGATGGCACGATGGCGCGCGGCAAGCAGGTCGACGACTTCGCGAAGCTGCACAATCTGCCGGTGCTCTCGATTGCCGAGCTGGTGGCGTTTCGCGAGTCGCTCGCCGTGGCGCGCGAGCGCTGTGCCGAGCCGGCCTGAGTCACGCTGAAAGTCGCAAGGTGAGGTGAGGGACGTGACGCCGATGGGCGCCGCGTCCCGTTTTCATTGCGGCATGCGCGATTTGTGCGATCTGTGCGCCGGTGGCGCGCGCAGCCTTACGACTGCACGTCGCCGAATTCGCCGCGCACGCCGGCCTCGACGAGCGCCGGCAGCTCTTCCATGTGCGCCATGATGCGTGTGATGCCCATCTCGCGCAGCACGTCGGCGTAGCCCGAAGGAATGTGGCTCGCGCCCACGAACGCAATCGTCTTCATGCCTGCGGCGCGCGCGGCGTTCAAACCCGAAATGCTGTCTTCGACGACGATGCAGCGCGCCGGCTCCACGCCGAGCTGCTTCGCCGCGTGCAGGTACACGTCCGGATAAGGCTTGGGCCGCGCGACCTGCTCGGCGCTGAAGATGCGCTCGCCGAAGATCGTGTCGAGCCCGGCGCGTCGCACCGAAGCGTGCACGCGCGTGAGCCGGCTGTTCGAAACGACGGCGGCAGGCAGCGTGACCCGGCGCAAGGCGTCGCGCACGCCGTTGATCGGGCTCACCGACTCGGCAATCGCGGCTTCGCAACGATGTTCGATGGTCTCGAGGAAGTCCTCGGGCATCGTGAGGTCGAAGCGCGCGGCGACGTCGGCGAGAAAGCGCGAGGTCTGCTGGCCGAACGCTGCATTCACGGCGGCGTGAAAATCGATGCCGGGAAAGGTGCTGCTGAGCGTGTCGAACAGCACGCGGTCGGCGATGACTTCGCTGTCGACGAGCACGCCGTCACAGTCGCAGATGAGATGGTCGATCATGCGTGAAACGAGAGGCCGGGCGCAGCGCGCGGCCAGAGGTCAGCGGCCGGTGCGTGCGCCTGAGCCAGGCAGGCGGGAAGGTGGAAACCCCCAATCATACGTGCTTTTGCTTTTTGCACGCAGTGCACTCGCGGCCTGCAAGGCTCAGCCGTCGTCCGCGGCGTTTGCCGTGCCGGCGTCGGCCCACGCTTTTGCCGCGCTGATCGCGCGCTGCCAGCCGGCCACGCAACGTGCGGCCGTGTCGCTCGGCAACGAAGGCGTGAAGCGGCGCTCGAGGCTCCAATGCTGCTGGAGTTCGTCGATATCGCGCCAGAACCCCACCGCGAGCCCGGCCAGATATCCCGCGCCCAGCGCGGTGCTTTCGCTCGAGCGCGGCCGCAACACGTTCACGCCCAGCAGATCGGCCTGGAACTGCATGAGCAGATCGTTCGCGCTGGCGCCGCCATCCACGCGCAGCTCGTTTATGCGCATACCGGAATCGGCCTCCATGGCGGCGAGCACGTCGAACGACTGATAGGCGATCGAGTCGAGCGCCGCGCGTGCGATATGCGCCGCAGTCGTGCCGCGCGTGAGACCGAACAGCGTGCCGCGCGCGTGCGCGTTCCAGTGCGGCGCGCCGAGCCCGGCGAACGCGGGCACGAGGTACACGCCGTCGCTGTGCGGCACGCTGGCCGCGAGCGGTTCGATTTCCGCTGCGCTGCGAATGATGCCGAGCCCGTCGCGCAGCCATTGCACCACCGCGCCCGCGATAAAGATGCTGCCCTCCAGCGCGTATTGCGTTTGCCCGAGCGCTTGCCACGCGATGGTCGTGACGAGGTGGTGGCTCGACTCGACGGGTTGCGCGCCGGTATTCATCACGAGAAAGCAGCCGGTGCCGTAGGTGTTCTTCACCATGCCGGGGCGCATGCACATCTGCCCGAAGAGCGCCGCATGCTGGTCGCCGGCCACGCCGGCGAGCGGGATTTCGGCCGCGAAGAGCGACGCCGCCGTGCGCGCATAGACCTCCGACGACGAACGCACCTCCGGCAGCATGCTGCGCGGAATCTCGAAGAGCGCGAGCAGGTCGTCGTCCCAGCGCAGCGTGTGGATGTCGAAGAGCATCGTGCGCGCGGCATTGGTGACGTCGGTGGCGTGCAGCGCGCCGCGTGTCAAGTGCCACAGCAGCCAGGCGTCCACGGTGCCGAAGGCGAGCCGGCCCGCGCGCGCTTTTTCGCGCGCGCCCTCGACATGATCGAGAATCCAGCGGATTTTCGTGGCCGAAAAGTACGCGTCGATCGGCAGGCCGGTTTTCGCGCGCACCATCGGCTCGAGCCCGCGCGCTTTCAGCTCGTCGCAATAGCCGGCCGTGCGGCGGTCCTGCCAGACGATCGCGTTGTACACGGGCTGACCCGTCGCACGGTCCCACACGATGGTCGTTTCGCGCTGGTTCGTGATGCCGATGCCCGCAATCGCGGCGGCGCCGACGCCCGCGCGCGTGAGCGCTTCCGCCGCGACGCCAGCCTGGCTCGACCAGATGTCGCGCGGATCATGCTCGACCCAGCCGGGCCGCGGGTAGAGTTGCGCGAACTCCTTCTGCGCGAGCGCGACGATCGCGCCGCTGCGCTCGAGCAGCAGGGCGCGCGAACTCGTCGTGCCCTGGTCCAGCGCGAGGATGTACGACTCGGCGTGCGACTGAGGCATCGTGCAGTCTCCCTGGAGGGTGCGCGGCGGTACGCGCGTCGGCCGGCCGTCGACCGGCGCGCACTGAAGCGCGTGGCATCGAACCCAGCATAGCCCGAAAGCGGTTTGCGCTCGCTTCGGTGCAACGGAACGGCCGGGGTGTCGCTCGCGCGGCGCGGTGCGACAATGACCGAGTCGGGATGCAGTCGTTCCAACCAGTCGAAAACGATAACGAGGCAATCATGCGTGCAATTGCAATGATCGGTGCGGCCGTGCTGCTCGCGGGGTGCGTGGGCGCGCCGCCGGGCCCGGAAGGCGGGGGGCGCGCGCCGTCGCTCGCCGCCTTGCAGCAGATGTGCGGCGGCCAGACGGTCGATTTCGGCGCGTATGCGCCGGGCGTCTACGCGGCCATCTTCGACGCGTGGGTCGCGAATCGGCGCGGCAGGCTGCCCCAGGACCAGTTTTGCGGCTTCCAGGCTCAGCTCGCGCAGCAATACACCACGCTCGGCAAGAGCGGCAATGGCGAGGCGCGGGGTGAGTGGGTGAACTTCCTCAACGCACAGCGCGCCCAGGCGCTGAGCTGGCGGTCGGCGGTCGACCCCACGCTGAGAGCCGGGTAGGCGAACAGGCGGATGGCGCTGCGGCAGGGTGCGCGCGTACGCGCGCTGCACGGAGGCATGCGCAAAAAAATGGTCACGCGGGCATGAAGCGCGCGGGTCCGCGTGACCATGCACTGCAGGCGCGTACGTCTACAGCCGTGCGCCTGCATCGGGGACGTGCCCGACAAGTCGGGCTGGCGGACGACCCATGCGTCCGCGCAAATCGATAAAGGGCAATGGAGCCTGTGGCTGCGCGGGTGCTCGGCCCGCGGGATCAGGCTACGAACACCGTTTGATGGCGCGCAACGCAGAGTCGCCGATTTCGGTTAGTCGCCATTGCTGAAGGCCGGATGCAAGGCGCTCCAGTTGGACGAGCTGTCGTTCGAGCAAGGCGTCCAGTTCTTCTCGCTCCATGTCGAGCTGGTTGGGGGCGTCCTGTACTAGCAGCAGGGTGGCGAATTCATGCGGACTCAGCATCGTTCTCTCCGTGTTGCCGCATCAGAGGTCGCCGGTTGCGGCCCGCAGGGCGGCGCAGCGACAGGAATGCGGTGGTGTGAGCGAAAGCCTGCGACCGTGCAGATCGACTGGCTGGAGGGACCGGCCGCCCGGACCGCCTGTGCGCGGCCCAAACGGCATCCAGCCCGGGATCTACCTCGGGGAACTGGAGTGTAGTCAACGCCGCTGCGTTGTACAAACCACGCCCCGAAAATTTTCCCTTTGACATTCGAGCCCGCACGCAGCGGTCGTGCGAGCCGCCTGGATTCGCGAAATCACTTGAAGTTCGTGCCGCAGCGCGGCACGCAGCGAGCGAATCCACTTCGATACGCTACGCATCAAACGCACGGTATGCCCGCGGGTATTGCGTTTGCGCGTCGGCCAGTGATCGTCACATGACGTAACGCGGAGAGGTCGTCTATTCCCGGAACTGCGGGAAGCGGGCCCGGTCTGTGCTTTGTGACTGCAGCTACGCGAAAGTACAGCTAAGATGGAATTAGGGATGGCTTGTAACGTTCGCCGCGCGTGACTGGCGCAGCTCGCCGGGCCTCGGGCTTCCGGCTGGGCGCCGCGCGTCGAGAGCGTAAAACGCCGCTTCGGGAGTAGGACACAATGCGTAACGACAATGAGCCTCGCCATGTGATGCCCTGGCGCATCGAAGACATCGATCTCACCCGTATCGACCGTCAACGTGCCGCCGCCAACGAAGACCTGATGCTGCTCCTCGCCGCCTCTTCGTTCATTGAAAGCGGTTCCGATCTTTACACGAGCAACCTGAACGTGTTCTTCAACGGCGACCCCGAGGTCTCCGAGTGGCTCAACCGCGAATGGGAGCCCGAGGAGCTTCAGCATGGACGCGCGCTGAAGACGTACATCCAGTACGTGTGGCCCGAGTTCGACTGGGACGCGGCGTTTCAGACCTTCATCGAAGAGTATTCGAAGACCTGTTCGTTCGAGGAATTCGAGAAAACGCGCGCGCTCGAAATGGTCGCGCGCTGCGTCGTCGAAACCGGCACCGCCACGCTCTATCGCGCGATCGGCGAGTATTCGGATGAGCCCGTGCTCAAGGAAATCACCGACAACATTCGCAGCGACGAAGTGCGTCACTACAAGCACTTTTTCCGCTATTTCAAGAAGTACAACCAGATAGAAGGGCACGGGCGTCTCGCCGTGCTCGGCGCGCTCATGCGCCGCGTGATGGAGATCAAGAACGAAGATTCCGAGATCGCGCTGCGCCATGTGTACGCGGGCCGCTATCCCGACCGCGTGCGCGACGACGCCTATAGCCGCGAACTCACCGCGCGCGTGAACAGGCTGGTGCGCCACAATCTTTCCGCCGACATGTGCGTGAAGATGCTGCTCAAGCCGCTCAACCTGCCCGCGAAGATCCGGCCCGGCGTGCACTATCCGCTCGCGAAGATCACACAACACGTCTTCTTCCGCTAGGACATCGGCCCGCGAAAACAAAAAGCCCGCTGCTGGAGCGGGCTTTTTCGTTTCTGGGCGCAAAGATCAGCGATCGCGCTGGCCGTTGCCGTCGCGGCGCGCATTGCCGCCTGGGCGGCCGCCGAGCAGCGCGCCCGGGTTGCCTTGCGACTTGCGTTGTTGCGGGCGGCCCAGTGCGCTTTCGTGCGAAACGCCGCGCTGGCTTTCGCGACGCGTATGCTCGCCGCGCGCGCCTTGTGCGCCGTGATTCGCGCCTTGCTGTTTCACGGGCTTGGCGGTGCGCACGCCGCCGTTCGAGGCCGGCTTGGCCGGGCGCTGGCCGCCGTTGCCGCCACCGTTGGCTGCCTGCGCGCGGTTGCCGTCGCGGCCACCTTCGCGGTTGCCTTCGCGATTACCGCCGCGCGGCTCGCGCGGCTCACGCGATTCACGCGATTCACGCGATTCACGCGATTCACGCGATTCACGCGGCTCACGCGGCTCACGCGGCTCACGCGCCTGCGCAGGCCGTCCGCCGTTCGCCGCATTGGCGCCATTCGACGCACCACGGCCCTGGCCCTGGCCTTGCCCCTGGCGCGGCGAGCGCCCTTGGGGCTGGCTGCGGCGCTGGATCGGCTCGGGCTTCGCGTTCGGGTCCGGCTCGAAGCCCGCGATGACCTCCTGGGGCACCGCGCGCTTGATGAGCTTTTCGATGTCCTTGAGCAGCTGATGCTCGTCCACGCACACGAGCGACACGGCTTCGCCCGTCGCGCCCGCGCGGCCGGTGCGGCCGATGCGGTGGACGTAGTCCTCGGGCACGTTCGGCAGATCGTAGTTGACGACGTGCGGCAGCTGGTCGATATCGATCCCGCGCGCGGCGATGTCGGTCGCGACGAGCACCTGGAGCGTGCCGTCCTTGAACTCGCTCAGGGCGCGCGTGCGTGCCGACTGGCTCTTGTTGCCGTGAATCGCCAGCGCGCTGATGCCGTCCTTCGTGAGCTGCTCGGCGAGGCGGTTGGCGCCGTGCTTGGTGCGCGTGAACACGAGCACCTGAAACCAGTTGTGCTGGCGGATCAGGTGCGTCAGCAGGTCGCGCTTGCGGTCGCGGTCGACGGGATAGATCTTCTGCGCCACGGTTTCGGCCGTGGTGTTGCGGCGCGCGACTTCGATCAGCGCGGGCGAGTCGAGCAGGCTGTCGGCGAGCGCCTTGATCTCATCGGCGAAGGTGGCCGAGAAGAGCAGGTTCTGGCGCTTGGGTGGCAGCTTCGCGAGCACGCGCTTGATGTCGTGGATGAAGCCCATGTCGAGCATGCGGTCCGCTTCGTCGAGCACGAGAATCTCGAGCTGCGACAGATCGATCGTCTTTTGCTGCATGTGATCGAGCAGGCGACCCGGCGTCGCGACCACGATATCCACGCCGCGCCTGAGCGCGTCGATTTGCGGATTGATGCCCACGCCGCCGAACATCACCGTGGACTTGAGCTTCAGATACTTGCCGTAGGCGCGCACGCTCTCTTCGACCTGCGCGGCGAGTTCGCGCGTGGGCGTGAGGATCAGCGCGCGCACCACGCGCTTGCCACCTGCGGCTGGCGCCATGTCCGTGAGGCGTTGCAGGATCGGCAGCGTGAAGCCAGCGGTCTTGCCGGTGCCGGTTTGCGCGCCGGCGAGCAGGTCGCCGCCGCCGAGCACGGCGGGAATCGCTTGCGCCTGGATAGGCGTGGGCGTGCTGTACCCAAGTTCGTTGACTGCGCGGACCAGCGGTTCGGACAAGCCGAGAGAATCGAAAGACATAAACACCTGTTGTATTGCAGTAGCGCGGGCGTCGCTTCGCGGCCCGAAGGCGCGCTGCGCAGCCAAAGCGGTGTTGCCGGGTTCGAATGCGCCCGGTGAAGCCGCCTTTTCGCGTTGTTCGGACGGCGCGCCAGTGCGCGCGCCGCGTTTTTTCTTCATGGAACGGACAGGTCTATCGAGACCTGGCGTCGGGCGTTAAGTTGCATCGCGCGGCCGCGGACACTGCGGCAGCCGTACGATGTCTTCGCATTGACGCGTCACGCGACGTAGCGCGCGACGCTCACGAATTGACAGACGCTCCCGGCGAGCACGAACAGATGCCAGATTCCATGTCCGTGCCGGATGCGTTCGTCATTGACGAAAAAATAAATACCGACGCTGTAAATGACGCCGCCGGCCAGCAGCCACGCCGTGCCCGCGGCCGGCAAGGCTTCGATGAGCGGTCGAACCGCGACCACCGCGAGCCAGCCCATCACCACGTAGAGCACCATCGACAGCGCTCTCGTGCGCCGCCCGAGCGTGAGTTCCTGAACGATGCCGAGGGCCGCGAGCCCCCAGCTCACGCCGAAGAGCGACCAGCCCCAGGGACCACGCAGCGTCACCAGCGTGAACGGAGTATAGCTGCCCGCGATGAGCAGATAGATCGCGGCGTGGTCGCACTTTTGCAGCACTGCCTTCAGGCGGATGCCGCGCACGCCGTGATACAGCGTCGAGATCGTGTACAGCGCGCACAACATCGCCCCGTATACCGCAAAGCTCACGACCTTGTACGCGTCGTGATCCAGCGCCGCGAGCGTCACGAGCGAGACGAGTCCCGCCACCGACAACATCGCGCCCACGAGGTGAGTAATGCTGTTCAGACGCTCACCGGCGTGCATGACGACCACTCCTTGTTCTTCCTGGGCGCGACGCGCGCCGGCGGAACAGTGTTCCACCGCGTACGGCGCCGTGCCCGAGCGCAGCGTTCAAAACCAGGCCTGACGGGCCACGGAGCCGCTTTCACCACACGGCCCCGGCGCCAAATAGCGAAGGGCGCAGCCCGCGCTGTGCGGACTGCGCCCTTATCAGGCAACCGTCACTATAACAGTAACCACTTGCGTGGGACCGCCGTAAGGGCTCCGGCCCTTACGGCGGTGGACGGCTTTGCGTCAGTCGAGCGGCGACGAGCGCAGGTCCGCGACCTGCTGCGGCGACACCGGCGTGCCCTTGTTGCCCCAGGACATGCGGATGAACGTCACCACCGCCGCAACCTCCTGGTTCGAGAGCGACTGCGCGAACGGCGGCATGCCGTACGGGCGCGGATTGCCCCCCGTGCTCGGCGGATAGCCGCCGTTGAGCACCATGCGGATCGGGTTCACGGCCGAATGCATCTGGATCGACTGGTTGTTCGCAAGCGGCGGGAAGTTCGGCGGCATGCCGAGACCGTTCTCCGCGTGGCACTTGGCACACTGGTCGTGGTAGATCTTCTGACCTTGCTGCAAGAGTTCGCCGCCGAACGCTTCCGACGTCTCCATCTGCATCGTTTCGGGCGCTTCCTTCTTCTGCGGGATGGTCTTCAGGTACGAGGCCATCGCGTGGATGTCGTCGTCCGAGAGGTATTGCAGGCTGTTGTGGATCACGTCCGCCATCGGGCCGAACACGGCGCCGCGCTCGGACACGCCGGTCTTCAGGAGGCTTGCGATGTCCCTGATGTCCCAGTCGCCGAGGCCGCCTTCGCTCGACGTGAGCGACGGCGCGTACCAGTTCTGCAAGGGGATCAGGCCGCCCGCGAAGGCCGCCGAGTTGACCGGGCCGCCCACCGCGTTGATCGACGTGTGGCACATGCCGCAGTGGCCGAGGCCTTCGACGAGATACGCGCCGCGGTTCCATTCGACCGACTTGGTCGGATCGGGCTTGTACTCGCCCTCGCGGAAGAACAGCGTGCGCCAGCCGATCAGCAGGTTGCGGTTGTTGAACGGGAACTTGAGTTCGTGCGGGCGGCTGGGCACGTTGACGGGCGGGACCGAGCGCAGATAGGCGAAGATCGCGTCGGCGTCGGCGCGCGTGACCTTGGTGTAGCTCGCGAACGGGAACGCCGGATAGAGCAGGCTGCCGTCCTTCGAGCGGCCCGTGTGCATGGCGCGATAGAAGTCGTCGGCGCTCCACTTGCCGATGCCGTACTGGTCGTCGGGCGTGATGTTGGGGGTGTAGAGCGTGCCGAACGGCGTGGCCATCGGCAGGCCGCCCGCGAACATCTGGCCGCCGCGCACGGTGTGGCAGGCGATACAGTCGCCGGCGCGCGCGAGGTACTCGCCCTTCTTGATGAGATCGCCCTGGTCGACGGGCGTCGCGGCCTGCGCCGCGCCGTTGTGCAGATAGTGGGTGCCCGACCAGAGCACCGGTACGAGGGCCGCGGCGGCGGCCACGATGACGGCGGAAAGTGCGAACAGGGACTTGCGGTTCATATTGGCTGTCTCCCCCGGCGCCTTATTGCGGTTCGCTGCCGCAGGCAAGCGGCGTCTTGAGTGAGCCAGCCGGCGCCGGCACGGGGTTCTGCGGCGCGCTCTGCGTGGAGAGCCAGGCCGCGACCGCGTTCACGTCTTCGTCGGTGAGACGCGTGGCGATCTCATGCATGCAGTCGGGTGCCTTCGCATGCCGCGAGCCCGAGCGCCAGGCGCCGATCTGCGCGCTGATGTAATCCATGTGCAGACCGACCAGACCCGGAATGGCCGGCTCCATGCCGGTGAGCTTCGCGCCGTGGCAAGCTGCGCAGGCGGGCACCTGCTTGGCCGGGTCGCCGTGCAGGACGATCTGCTGGCCGCGCGCGAGCGTGTCGCTGCCGACCGAAGGTTTCGCGGGCGGCGGGTAGGGCGGCCGCTGCTGCGAGAAGAACGTCGCGATCTCGTGCAGGTAGTCGTCGGAGAGATAGGTGACCAGATAATTCATCGGAGGGTACTTGCGGCGCCCCTCGCGGAAGTTCATTAGCTGGTTGAACAGGTACTCGGCCGGTTTGCCGGCGAGACGCGGGAAGTAGTCGTTGTCGGTGCCCTGCCCGTGCGAGCCGTGGCACGCGGTGCAGCCCTGCACGCGCGCGGCGATCGTGTCGGGGGCTTTGGCCTGCGGCGCGGAGGCCGCCGTCTGGGCATGTGCAGCGCTGAGAACGCCGGTCGTCCCGAGCAAAAGTGCTGCTGCCAGAGGCGCGACGAGCGGAATGAGCGGTCGGAAGATACGTCTTGGGGACACGCGTAACTCCATCTTTATCGTGGACCTGACCAGGCTTCGAACGGCCCGGCTTCCAGGCTGCGCGCGATGAAAGCAGAAGACCGTGCGCGCTGCGGCGACGCAGCAGATTCTAGCATCGGGAACTCATAGTGACCATTTGCCGCATGCGCCACAAGCGCCCTCCGATGGCTTCGAGGCGCCACCGCGACGTGCTTGCGGCCGATCGTCGCGTCGGTGCCGGTTATGATTCTGCACCTGTTCGCCAATCGGTGACACGGGGTTGTCCCGCACCCGCGCCACACTCGGCGAGCCGCTCGTTGCCGGCTGCATGCATGACCCGATGCCGGGCGCATGCTGCCGCCGCTTACGGTCTCTTGCCTTCGCTCGATGCTCGCGCATGGAATCCGCGTTGAAGCCGCATGGAGCCCGCATTGAACCGAATGGCGCGGCGGCTATCGAAGCAGGCACCCTTGCGGGACACGCGATGTGATGCGTGTGCGTGTTGCTGTTGCCGTTTTCATGTTGTTTCCTTGCCACTTGTCTCGATGACTCCAATTGCACTTTCCCTATCGTTGCATCAAGCCGACCGATCCCCTTCGCGCGAAGTCCGCGCGACCCGCAACACGCGGGAGGGCGAGGTCCGATGAAAGCTGACTGGCTCTGGATCGGGCAGGTCGCCATGGCGGCCATCGTCAACATCGCCTACGCGTTCGCGCTCGGCTCGGCGTTCTATGGCGCTTGGCTCGACAAGGACGGCCGCACGCCGGTCGCGCCCGCGCGCCTCGCATGGCTGCGTGCGCAACGCTCGCTGCGCGCCGCGGCGTTCGTGCTCGTGGCGGCGCTCATCATGTGGATGCTTTACGAGAGCGCGTCGGTCAGCGGCGAACCGTTGCCCAGCGCGTTCGGCGTGGTTGGCACGGTGCTCTCGCAAACGCACGTCGGCCACGCGTGGACCGTCGCGTTCGTCGGCGCGCTCGTGCTGCTCGGCTGCGCGTTCGCGGCTTCGAGTGTGGCGCGCGACGGCGTGCTGTGGCTCGCGCTCGTCGCCATCGCCGCGGGGCGCGCGGGGCTCGGCCACGCGGCCGATGCGGGCTTCGCCTCGGCCGCGCTCGGGCTGCACACGCTCCATTTGCTCAGCGCGAGCGCGTGGAGTGGCATCGTCATGGCGGGGGGGCTTGCCGTGCTGCCGGCGCTCGGCGCATCGACGGCACGCGGCGTGCTGATCCGCACGGCGGGCCAGATTTCGAACGTCGCGTTCTTCGCGGTGGGCTTCGTGATCGCGACGGGCGTGTTCGATGCGCTGCGCGGCAGCGGCGGCTCGATCGACGCCATCGTCGGTAGCACCTGGGGCCGCGTGCTGATGCTCAAGGCCGTGCTCGTGCTGCTCGCGCTCGCGATGGGCGGCTTCAACCGGCTCGTGGCGATGCCCGAGTTGCGGCGCGCGGCGTCGACAGCGGCGGCGCGCCGTTTCGTCAACGTGATCCATCTCGAAGCGATCGTGATGATCGGTGTGCTGGTGACCGCGGCCGCGCTCGCGCACAGCGTGCCGGCCTACGTGTTGCAGGGCTGAAACGTCGTCGCTGCAACTTATTCGTAGCCGAGCCGGTGACTCAAGATCGGTGAGAAGAAGAGGGCGAGGGCGCAGCCCGTGGCATTGCCTTCGAGTTCCGCGAGTGCGGCCACGGACGCTGGATTGGCGATCAGCGCGATCAGCTGCGGCGCGCACCACAGCGCCGCGGCGCCGATCGCGGCGTACTCGATCCAGCGAATGCGCCAGCCGCGCGTGAAGGCGACTGCGGCAGCGAGCACGCGCAGGAAGCCGAAGGCGACGAGTGCGCCGACGGCGGCTTGTTCGCGGATCAGATAGTCGGGAAGCGACGCGTCCATGGAGTCCCTTGCAACACCGAGGTTGGGTTGCAAAGGAATCAGCAAGGAGCAGGCCAGTGGGGGGCGTTCGCGCTCGGCGCGTGCGTTCGATGACGGCCGCGCCTTGCGCGGCGCGGCTTTCCATGAACTGGCTGTGTGCGCAAACGACATAGGCCGTGCGCGCGTCTCGCGAGCGAGCGCGCCTGAGCGCGCTAAGCCACGCGAAACGTTACTTCGCCGAAACGCGCGATGGCCAGCGTGTCACGCCACGCTGCGCGCCGCGCGTTTCGGCGTTCATTTGCGCATCACCATTCGGCGACGCTGCCATCCTCGTGACGCCACACCGGATTGCGCCAGCGGTGGCCCGTCTTCGCCATCTCGCGCACCTTCTCCTCGTTCACGTCGATGCCGAGACCCGGGCCCTGCGGAATCGAGACGAAGCCGTCTTCGTACTTGAAGACTTCGGGATTCCTGATGTAGTCGAGCAGGTCGTTGCCCTTGTTGTAGTGGATGCCGAGGCTCTGCTCCTGGATGAACGCGTTGTAGCTCACCGCGTCGATCTGCAGGCAGGTGGCGAGCGCGATCGGCCCGAGCGGGCAGTGCAGCGCGAGCGCGACGTCATAGGCTTCGGCCATCGCGGCGATCTTGCGGCACTCGGTGATGCCGCCCGCGTGCGAGGCGTCGGGCTGGATGATGTCCACGTAGCCGCCCGCGAGAATGTGCTTGAAATCCCAGCGCGAATACAGACGCTCGCCCAGCGCGATCGGCGTGCTGGTCTGGTTGACGATGTCGCGCAGCGCCTCGACGTTCTCGGAGAGCACGGGCTCTTCGATGAACATCAGCTTGAACGGATCGAGTTCCTTGGCGAGCACCTTGGCCATCGGCTTGTGCACGCGGCCATGGAAGTCCACGCCGATGCCGACGTTCGGGCCCACGGCCTCGCGCACGGCCGCGACGTTGTTGATGACGCCCTGGACCTTGTCGAAGGTGTCGATGATCTGCAGTTCTTCCGAGCCGTTCATCTTCACGGCCTTGAAGCCGCGCTCGACCACGGCGCGCGCGTTGTTGGCGACGTCGCTCGGACGGTCGCCGCCAATCCACGAATACACCTTGATCTTGTCGCGCACCTGGCCGCCGAGCAGCGCGTGAACGGGCACGCCATGATGCTTGCCCTTGATGTCCCAGAGCGCCTGATCGACGCCGGCAATGGCGCTCATCGAGATCGGGCCGCCGCGGTAGAAGCCTGCGCGATACATCACCTGCCAGTGGTCCTCGATGAGGAGCGGATCCTTGCCGATCAGATAGTCGGCGAGCTCATCGACGGCGGCGGCCACCGTGTGCGCGCGACCTTCGACGATCGGCTCGCCCCAGCCGACGATCCCCTCGTCCGTTTCGATCTTCAGAAAGAGCCAGCGCGGCGGGACGACGAAGGTTTCGAGCCTGGTGATTTTCATGCGGTGTCTCCATGACCTTGAGCGGTAGGGCGGCGCTCGCACCACGCGCGAGCGGCGACGTCTTCAAGCGCACATGCTACTGCAAAATTCGCCTTTAAGTGCTATTAATAGTATTATTTCGCGACGCTTCCCAATATCCAGGAGAACGGCGATTCAACGCGATCTGCACGGCACTGTGGCCTACGAACTCGGCAGCGCGATCCTGCGCGGCGACTACCCGCCCGCGACGGTCCTGCCGCGCGAGGCCGAACTCATGGCAACGTTCGACGTGAGCCGCACGGTGCTGCGCGAGGCGCTGCGCACGCTCACCTCGAAAGGGCTCGTGGAGTCGCGCCCGCGCGTGGGCACGCGGGTGCGCGCGCGCGAAGCGTGGAACCTGCTCGATGCCGACGTGCTCGACTGGTACGCGCGCGTGGCGCCGCCGCTCGCGTTCGCGCTCAAGCTCCAGGAAATGCGCGAGATGATCGAGCCGTTTGCGGCAGGCCTTGCCGCGAACGCGCACGATGCCGATGCGCTTGCCTCGATCGCCGCCGCGCACGAGGCCATGGCCGAGGCGCGCAACGTGGACGAATGGGTGCGCGCCGACCTGCGCTTTCATCTCGCGGTGCTGGGCGCCTGCCGCAACGAATTGCTGGTGCCGCTCGGCACGCTGATCGAGCGCACGCTCGAAGGCCAGTTGCGCGTGAATGCGAAGCGCGCCGACGTGTTCAACGCCGCGCTGCCCGACCACACCCTCGTGTACGACGCGATCGCGCAACGCGACGCCTATGCGGCGAGCCGTGCGATGGCGGCGCTGCTGCGCCTGACGCGCGAGCGCATCGAGCGCTGAACGCGTATGCCCAATGGGTGTCTTCGCAACGAATCGCAAAAAGGCGCAGCGATTTGTGGCTATCAAACGTTTGCGCTGGCGCAATCAATAACGTTTGCTATGCTTTAGGCCGATCGAACGGCGCTTTGGCTTTCAGTGCCGTCAGCAAGTCGAAGGCAAGGCAAACGGTTGAGCGATGAAGAAGAGCGAAGCGAAAGACACGCAACTGGACAACGCAACCCTGCTGGAAATCATCAAGGCGCAGTCGGACATCGCGAAGCTCGGGCTCGATCTCGGCGGCGTGATGGCCTACGTGGCCGAGCGCACCGAGCAGCTCACGCGAGCGCAGGGCGCGGTCGTCGAGCTTGCCGAGGGCGAGGACATGGTCTACCGCGCGGCCTCGGGCAATGTCGCGGACCTCCTTGGACTGCGCCTCGCGCGTGAAACGAGCCTGTCGGGCCTGTGCGTGCGCGAGGGCGAGATCCTGCGCTGCGACGACTCCGAAACCGATCCGCGCGTGGACCGCGAAGCCTGCCGGCGCGCCGGCCTGCGCTCGATGATCGTCACGCCGCTCAAACATCTCGAGACGACCGTCGGCGTTCTGAAAGTCACGAATTCCGAAGTCGACGCCTTCAAGGACGAGGACATCCGCACGCTCTCGCTGATGTCCGAGCTCATCGCCGCGGCGATGTTCCATGCCGCGCAACACGAGACGAGTGAGCTCTATCTGCGCGCGACGCATGACGCGCTCACGGGTTTGCCCAATCGCGCGCTCTTTTACGACCGCCTGCGCCAGTCGGTGGATCTCGCGGTGCGCTCGTCGGGCGGTCTCGGCGTACTCAATCTCGACATGGATGGCCTCAAGCCGATCAACGACCGCTACGGCCATCGCGCCGGCGACGCGGCGATTCGCGAGACCGCGACGCGCATCGCTCGCCACAGCCGCCGCGTGGACACGGCCGCGCGCGTGGGCGGCGACGAGTTCGCCGTGATCTTGCCCGGCATCGCGGGGCGCAGGGACGCCGAGGCATACAGCCGCCGGCTCGTGGACACGGTGGGCGAGCCGTTCGAGTTCGAAGGACATCGCATCGATCTCGGCGTGAGCGTGGGCGTTGCGATCCTGCCCGAAGACGGCACCGAGATGACGGCGCTGATCGAATACGCGGATCGTTCGATGTACGAAACGAAGCGGGAGCGCAAGCAGATCAGGTAAATGCTGTTTGGCCTGGCGGGCTCAGGGTTTTCGCTTCGCCAGGCGCGCGGAAATGAAAAAAGCCGCTGTCCTTGTGGGACAGCGGCTTTTTTTGCAACTGGTGGCGAATCAGGGATTCGAACCCCGGACCTGCGGATTATGATTCCGTCGCTCTAACCGGCTGAGCTAATTCGCCGAAGAAAATAATTATGGCTGTACACGATGAGGCTGTCAACCCCCATCGTCATCTTTTTTGCAGGGAGGGCGGCCGCCGGGCGAGAAGCCCCGCCCGGCGGCGCTCACAGCCTCAATCCTGCGCGTAAATATCCGAGTCCTTGGTTTCCTTCACGAACAGCATGCCGATCACGAAGGTGCCCAGCGCGATGATGATCGGATACCAGAGGCCCGAGTAGATATCGCCGCGCGCCGCCACGATCGCGAAGGCTGTTGCCGGCAGGAAGCCGCCGAACCAGCCGTTGCCGATGTGATAGGGCAGCGACATCGAGGTGTAGCGGATGCGGGTCGGGAACATCTCGACCAGCATCGCTGCGATCGGCCCGTACACCATGGTCACGAAGATCACGAGGATCGTCAGCATCACCACTGTCATCGGCCAGTTCAGCTGCGCGGGGTCGGCCTTGAGCGGATAGCCCGCCGCTTTCAGCGTGGCCGCGAGCGTCTTCTCGAACAGCGCGCCGGCTTCCTTGGCGCCAGGCGCCCGCCCGTCAAACGTGTCGATGGTCGTGTCGCCCACCTTGATCTGCGCGCGCGTGCCTGCCGGGGCGGCCACGTTGTCGTAGTTCAGGCCGGCCTTCGAAAGCGCGCTCTTGGCGATGTCGCACGAGCTCGTGAACTTCGAGGTGCCGACCGGGTTGAACTGGAACGAGCACTCGGCCGGATCCGCGATCACGACGATCGGCGCACGCTGCGTGGCGGCTTCGAGCGCCGGGTTCGCGTAGTGCGTGATTGCCTTGAAGATCGGGAAGTAGGTGAGCGCCGCGATCAGGCAGCCGGCCATGATGATGGGCTTGCGGCCGATCTTGTCCGACAGCGCGCCGAAGAACAGGAAGCACGGCGTGCCGATCAACAGCGCCAGCGCGATCAGGATGTTGGCGCTCGAGCCGTCCACCTTGAGCGTTTGCGTGAGGAAGAACAGCGCGTAGAACTGGCCCGTGTACCAGACCACGGCCTGGCCGGCCGTGAGGCCGAAGAGGGCGAGCAGGACGACCTTGAGGTTCTTCCACTGGCCGAACGCTTCCTTGATCGGCGCCTTCGAGACTTTGCCTTCCGCCTTGATGCGCTTGAACGCCGGCGATTCGTCGAGCTGCAGACGGATCCACACCGAAACGGCGAGCAGCAGGATCGAGGCGATGAACGGAATGCGCCAGGCCCACGCGGCGAACTGTTCTTCGCCGACGAACGTGCGCACGCCGAGGATCACGAGCAGCGAGAGGAACAGGCCGAGCGTGGCGGTCGTCTGGATCCACGAGGTGTAGAAGCCGCGGCGTCCGGGCGGCGCGTGTTCGGCGACGTAGGTCGCGGCGCCGCCGTACTCGCCGCCGAGCGCGAGGCCCTGCAGCAGACGCATGCCGATGAAGATCACCGGCGAGGCAATGCCGATCGACGCGTAGCCGGGCAGGAAACCGACCACGAAGGTCGAGACACCCATGATGACGATCGTGACGAGGAACGTGTGCTTGCGGCCCACGAGGTCGCCGAGGCGCCCGAACACGATCGCGCCGAACGGACGCACGGCGAAGCCGGCGGCAAAGCCGAGCAGCGTGAAGATGAAGCCGGCCGTGGGATTGACGCCGGAAAAGAAGCTTTTGCTGATGAAGGCCGCAAGCGATCCGGCCAGGTAAAAGTCGTACCACTCGAACACGGTGCCGAGCGACGACGCGAAGATCACGCGTTTTTCGTCGCTGGTCATCGGCGCGTGCGAGACTTGTCCGCCAACGGTTGCCATAGATGTCTCCAGTATTGATATGCGTGTGGTCCGTCGGGCAGGCGACTCGTAGACCCGCGGTCCTGCGGAGCATTATTGGAATGGAAACTTACGGGCTTCTGACGCGCGTGTGGGTTTCTGAGGGTGGTATCGGAGTGGGGTCTAATCGGTTATGTTCGCGGAATGCGCCAGTAAAATCGCGCATTCCGTTTTTAACATCTTATAAAGTTCGAGCTTTGACTCGTGCGTCGCGGATCGGATAAGGGTAAGTCCCATCCCGGTTTTCTGACGCGATCCGTCAGTTTTGCGGTGGTTTCGCCGCCAAAGCGCCGGCGATGCCGCTCAAGCGCGCGTGCGCAGCCGCAGCGTCACGCGCACGAGCGTGCCGGCAAGGCGCGGCGTGTCCTGATAGACGTGATCGTCGATGGCGAGCGTGCCGCCGTGCATCGTGGCGATCTCGCGCACGATCGCGAGCCCGAGCCCGCTGCCTTCACCGTCGCGCCCGAGAATGCGGTAGAAGCGCTCGAGCACGCGCTCGCGCTCGGCGGACGGAATGCCCATGCCCGTGTCTTCCACCTCGAGATGGACCACGCCCGCCGCGGGCTCGGGCCGCACACGCACGGTGATACGCCCGCCCGCGGGCGTATAGCGGATCGCGTTGTCTATGAGGTTCGAGAGCATCTCGCGCAGCATCACCGGGTTGCCGTCCACTTCGACGCGCGCCGCTTCACCATCGCCTTCCTCGCTGCCGCAGGCCGTTTCGGGGCCTTCGTAGCCGAGGTCCATCTGTTTGGCGAGCGCCGGCTGCACCCAGTCGCGCACGGCGTGGCGCGCCACGTCGGCCACGTCCACCGGCGTGAAGACCTGCCCCGACATGCGGTTTTCCGCGCGCGCGAGCGCCAGCAGCTGGGTGACGAGCCGCGCGGCGTGCTCGGAGCTCGTCGCGATCTGCTCGAGCGAGCGGTGCACTTCGGCGGGCGCGTTCTGGCGCAGCGCGAGTTCGGCCTGGGTGCGCAGGCCCGCGAGCGGCGTTTTCATCTGATGCGCGGCGTCGGCGATGAAGCGCTTTTGCAGCTCCATGTTCTGTTCGAGCCGCGTGAGCAGGTCGTTGAACGAGGTGACGAGCGGCTCGATTTCGGGCGGGGCGCGGCGCGCTTCGAGCGGCGATAGATCGTCGGGCCGACGCATGCGGATGTTCGACTGCAGCGCGTGCAGGGGCGCGAGGCCGCGCGAGAGGCCGAACCACACGAGCAGGATCGCGAGCGGCAAGATCACGAACTGCGGCAGGATCACGCCCTTGATGATGTCGTTGGCGAGCTGGCGGCGCTTGTCGAGCGTTTCCGCGACCTGCACGAGCACGGGTTGACCTGACCGATCGCCGGCGCTCGGGTGCGTCGGTTCCACCGTCGTATAGGCCACGCGGATGTCGATGCCATGCAGCGTGTCGTCGCGGAACTCGACGAGGCCCGGCGGCGGGCGGTCGTCGTCGTGCGGCAGCGGCATGTCGCGATCGCCGCCGATCAGCTCGCCGCGGCTGCCGAGCACCTGATAGAACACGCTGTCGACGTTATCGGCGCGCAGGAAGTCGCGCGTGGAGGCGGGCAGCGTCAGCTCGGCCACGCCGTTCACCGGCTGGATCTGGCGCGCGAGCACATAGGCGTCGGTTTCGAGCGCGCGGTCGAAGGGGCCGTTGGCGATCGACTTCGCCACGAGATACGTGACCGCGATGCTCATCGGCCAGAGCAGCAGCAACGGCGCGAGCATCCAGTCGAGAATCTCGCCGAAGAGCGAGCGCGGGCGCGCCTCGGCGGCGGCTTCGGCTTCGTCGGGCGGGGCGAACGGATTGGCGTAGCGGGCGTCGCGCGCGTCGTCGTCGAGGGCGTCGGCCGCGAATGCGGTCGCGCCCGGGGCGCTGTCGCCGGCCGAACCGGCCACGCCTGCGGCGCCCTTGGGCGGCACGGCGCGCGCGATGGGAGGACGCCCGGCCATCGTCGATCCCGCCTACTTGAAGTAGTGGCTGGCCGGCATCGCCGGCGCGGCGTCGGGCGTGCCGGCGGGTGTCTGGCTTGCGCCGGCCTGCGTGTCCTTCGCCTCCTTTTCGAGGCAGTAGCCGAGCCCGCGCACGGTCACGATGCGCACGCCGCCCGCTTCGATTTTCTTGCGCAGCCGGTGCACGTAGACTTCGATGGCGTTGTTGCTGACTTCCTCGCCCCATTCGCACAGGTGGTCGACGAGCTGCTCCTTCGAAACGAGCCGCCCGAGCCGCTGCAGCAGCACTTCGAGCACGCCCAGTTCGCGCGCGGAAAGGTCGAGCACCTGGTCGTTGATGCGCGCAATGCGCCCCACCTGGTCGAACGCCAGCGCGCCATGCCGCACGACGGTCGGGCCGCCGCCCGCGCCGCGCCGCGTGAGCGCACGCACGCGCGCTTCGAGCTCGTTGAGCGCGAAGGGCTTGGCCATGTAGTCGTCGGCGCCGAGGTCGAGGCCTTTGACGCGCTCGTCCACGCTGTCGGCGGCGGTGAGGATCAGCACGGGCAGGTTGGAATTGCGCGCGCGCAAACGGCGCAGCACCTCGAGGCCCGGCATTTTCGGCAGGCCCAGATCGAGGATCAGGAGGTCGAACGACTGCATCGACAAGGCGGTATCGGCATCCACGCCGCTACGCACGTGATCAACGGCATAGCCTGATTGGCGGAGTGATCTCACGAGCCCGTCCGCGAGTATGCTGTCGTCTTCGGCAATGAGGATTCGCATGTTGCGCCAGCGTCGCCTTCGAGGCGTTTTGACCTCGTAGTCAGGCTCGTAACACCCGCGCCGCGCCGCGTCCTTGAAGGCGCGGCCAGGCGACGCGCGGCGGTCTCCCGAAATTCGCGGTTCTGGATCGCCAGAAAGGCTTGCCAAAACCACTGTTTTTTTATACAGTGTCTGCGTTCGTGTGCATTAGCCCGAATGAGGCGTGCGCAAGGTCACGAGACGCCGTTCATCATAGCAAAGGACGATTCATGGAAGATAGCAAGAAAGGCTCGGCTGGGCTGACTGCTGAAAAGAGCAAGGCGCTGGCCGCCGCGCTCGCGCAGATCGAAAAGCAGTTCGGCAAAGGGTCGATCATGCGACTCGGCGACGGCGAAGCGGTCGAGGACATCCAGGTAGTCTCCACCGGTTCGCTCGGCCTCGACATCGCACTCGGCGTGGGCGGTCTGCCGCGCGGCCGGGTGGTCGAGATCTACGGTCCGGAATCGTCGGGCAAGACCACGCTCACGCTGCAGGTGATCGCCGAAATGCAAAAGCTCGGCGGCACGGCGGCGTTCATCGACGCGGAACACGCGCTCGACGTGCAATACGCCGCCAAGCTCGGCGTGAACGTGCCCGAACTGCTCATCTCGCAGCCGGACACGGGTGAGCAGGCGCTCGAAATCACCGACGCGCTGGTACGCTCGGGCTCGATCGACATGATCGTGATCGACTCGGTCGCGGCGCTCGTGCCGAAGGCCGAAATCGAAGGCGAAATGGGCGACTCGCTGCCGGGACTGCAGGCGCGTCTGATGTCGCAGGCGCTGCGCAAGCTCACCGGCACGATCAAGAAGACGAACTGCATGGTGATCTTCATCAACCAGATCCGCATGAAGATCGGTGTGATGTTCGGCAACCCGGAAACCACCACGGGCGGCAACGCGCTCAAGTTCTACTCGTCGGTACGTCTGGACATTCGCCGCATCGGTTCGATCAAGAAGAACGACGAAGTGATCGGCAGCGAAACGCGTGTGAAGGTCGTGAAGAACAAGGTCTCGCCGCCGTTCCGCGAAGCCGTGTTCGACATTCTCTACGGCGAGGGCATCTCGCGTCAGGGCGAAATCGTCGACCTCGGCGTGCAGGCCAAGATCGTCGACAAGGCGGGTGCGTGGTACAGCTACAACGGCGAGCGCATTGGCCAGGGCAAGGACAACGCACGCGAATTCCTGCGCGAGAACGCGGACATTGCTCGCGAGATCGAAAACCGCATCCGCGAATCGCTTGGCGTGAGCACGATGCCGGACGGCGTCAAGGATTCCGGCGAAGTCGAAGTCGCTGACGAAGAATAAGTCCACGAGGCTCTCGTAGATAAGGCAAGCTGATGCGCAAGGGCGGGTCACACATGTCCTCGCCTTCCGGCGAGCAGGCTAACCCGCGAGCGGGTTCGCCTGCGGACAGGGGCGCCGAGCGGCGCTCCGCCGTCAAGCCTGCCGACTCGCGCACGAGCCGCTCAAGCCATTTGAGCCGCGACGCCCAGCCGGGCGATCGCGGCTTTGCGCATTCTGGCGCCGCGTATTCGTCGCCCGCCGATCTCAGCGACGATGGCGGCGCAGTCTTCGAAGTCCCGTTCGAGGCTTTCTTCGGCGGGGCGGATGAAGCGGCGGCAAGCCTGCCGCCAGAACCGCTGTCCGAACCAACATTCAAGCGATCGCGTCGCGCGCCGCTCGAAACAGCGCGCGAATCCAGCGCGCCGCAAGGCGACCAATACGAGCGTAGCTCGGCCAGCCGCGCCGCACGCGCCAGCGAGCGCGAAAAGTCGTCCACGGCGAAGCAGCGCCCCGAGCGCTCCCTCAAGGGCCGCGCGCTCGGCTATCTCTCGCGCCGCGAATACAGCCGCGCCGAACTCTCGCGCAAGCTCATGCCGTACACCGAAGACGCCGACGCACTCGAAGTGCTGCTCGACTCGCTCGAACGCGAGGGCTGGCTCTCCGACGCGCGCTTTGCCGAAAGCGTCGTGCACCGGCGCGCGTCGCGCGTGGGGGCGGGGCGTATCGTCAGCGAACTCAAGCGCCATGCGGTGGGCGAAGCGCTCATCGAAGAGGTGAGCTCGCAACTGCGCGAGACCGAGCTCGTGCGTGCCCGCACGGTCTGGCAGAAGAAGTACGGCCAGTTGCCAGAGACGCCTGCCGAGCGCGCGCGTCAGGCGCGCTTTCTCGCGGCGCGCGGCTTCTCGATGTCGATCATCGGCAAGATCCTCAAGGGAATCGACGAAGACTGGTCCGACAACTGAGCCGGCCGTCTCGAAAAATCCACGCAGGCAAGTCCCCGCCCGGCCTGTGTGTTCGCGGCTGTCTCAAATACCCGGTATGTTAAAATCACGAGGTTTTCCAATCCGGTCTTACCTTTAGCATGCCGCTTTCTCCGCCCGTGCCCCGCCAGTTGCGCCATCAGCGCGCCATCCGGGCGGTTGCCTATGAGCGCGAAGACGGCCTGTGGGACATCGACGCGTGCCTGACCGACCACAAGCCACGCGACGTGCCGCTCGCCGCCGGTGTCCGGCCCAATGGTCTGCCGATCCATGAACTCTGGCTGCGCATTACGATCGATCGCAAGCTCAACGTCGTCGACGCCGAAGCGTCGTCCGACTGGGTGCCTTACGACGGTCAGTGCCAGAACGCCAATCCCGCCTATCGGGCCCTTATCGGGCTCAATCTCCTCGACAATTTCCGCCGTGAAGCGGGCCGGCTCCTCGCCGGCACGGTCGGCTGCACACACCTCACAGAAATGTTGGGCGTTTTGCCGACCGCTGCGATCCAGGCGTTCGTCGGGGCAGTGTGGGACACATCGAATGGCTCGCCGGGTGAAGCGCCCGGACCGGAACTCGGCAAGACCGCCGGAGGCAATGAGGCCGCCGGTGAAAAGCCGCCCTTCCAGCTTGGCCGCTGCCACGCGCTGCGGTTCGACGGGGAGGCGGTGAAGCAGTTTTATCCGCGCTGGTATGGCCATGTGCCGCGTTCAATAGCACGCGGCGCGGAAACCCCCAGCGTGCGCGACAGCCGGAGCCCGGGCCAAGAGGGCAGGGCCGACGCCGTCTCGCATGAATAACAACAGCGGAATCGAAGTTCACTCCAACTCTCAGACTGAAGGAATCACGCATGAAGATTCACGAGTACCAGGGTAAGGAAATCCTGCGGAAATTCGGAGTCGCGGTCCCGCGCGGCATCCCGGTGTTTTCGGTGGATGACGCGGTCAAGGCCGCTCAAGAGCTGGGCGGTCCGGTTTGGGTCGTCAAGGCGCAGATCCACGCTGGCGGCCGCGGCAAGGGCGGTGGCGTGAAGGTGGCCAAGACGATCGAGCAAGTCCGCGAATACGCGAACCAGATCCTCGGCATGCAGCTCGTCACGCACCAGACCGGTCCGGAAGGCCAGAAGGTCAACCGTCTGCTGATCGAAGAAGGCGCCGACATCAAGCAGGAACTGTATGTCAGCCTCGTCGTTGATCGCGTGTCGCAAAAGATCGTTCTGATGGGTTCGAGCGAAGGCGGCATGGACATCGAAGAAGTCGCCGAAAAGCACCCGGAACTGATCCACAAGGTCATCGTCGAGCCGTCGACGGGTCTGCTCGACGCCCAGGCCGACGACCTCGCCGCAAAGATCGGCGTGCCGGCTGCTTCGATTCCGCAAGCCCGCGCCATCCTGCAAGGCCTGTACAAGGCATTCTGGGAAACCGACGCATCGCTGGCTGAAATCAACCCGCTGAACGTCTCCGGCGACGGCAAGGTCATCGCGCTCGACGCGAAGTTCAACTTCGACTCCAACGCGCTGTCCCGTCATCCGGAAATCGTCGCTTACCGCGACCTGGACGAAGAAGATCCGGCCGAAATCGAAGCCTCGAAGTTCGACCTCGCGTACATCTCGCTCGACGGCAACATCGGCTGTCTGGTGAATGGCGCAGGCCTCGCCATGGCGACGATGGACACCATCAAGCTGTTCGGCGGCGAGCCGGCCAACTTCCTCGACGTGGGCGGTGGCGCCACGACCGAGAAGGTCACCGAAGCGTTCAAGCTCATGCTCAAGAACCCGGGCCTGAAGGCGATCCTCGTGAACATCTTCGGCGGCATCATGCGCTGCGACGTGATCGCAGAAGGCGTGATCGCTGGTTCGAAGGCCGTGAACCTGAACGTGCCGCTCGTCGTGCGCATGAAGGGCACGAACGAGGACCTCGGCAAGAAGATGCTGGCCGAATCGGGCCTGCCGATCATCTCGGCAGACAGCATGGAAGAAGCCGCGCAGAAGGTCGTCGCGGCTGCCGAAGGCAAGTAATTTTCACCGGACACGAATGGCGGCGTGCCGGCGCGAAATCCGCAACGCAAGGCGCGGATGACGCGACGCGCGACGCCAAACGAAAAGAGGTCAATACATGTCGATTCTGATCAACAAAGACACCAAGGTCATCACGCAGGGCATTACCGGCAAGACCGGTCAGTTCCATACCCGCGCGTGCCGTGAGTACGCAAACGGCCGCGAAGCGTTCGTTGCTGGCGTGAACCCGAAGAAGGCCGGCGAAGATTTCGAAGGCATTCCTATCTACGCGAACGTGCGTGAAGCGAAGGACGCGACCGGCGCGACCGTTTCGGTCATCTACGTGCCGCCGGCAGGCGCTGCCGCTGCGATCTGGGAAGCCGTCGAGGCCGACCTCGATCTCGCGATCTGTATCACGGAAGGCATTCCCGTCCGCGACATGATCGAAGTCAAGGACCGTATGCGCCGCGAAGGCCGCAAGACGCTGCTCCTCGGCCCGAACTGCCCCGGCACGATCACGCCGGACGAGCTGAAGATCGGCATCATGCCGGGTCACATCCACCGCAAGGGCCGCATCGGCGTCGTGTCGCGTTCGGGCACGCTGACGTATGAAGCGGTTGCCCAGCTGACCGCGATCGGCCTCGGCCAGTCGTCGGCAGTCGGTATCGGCGGCGACCCGATCAACGGTCTGAAGCACATCGACGTCATGAAGATGTTCAACGACGATCCGGATACGGACGCCGTGATCATGATCGGCGAAATCGGCGGTCCGGACGAAGCGAACGCCGCCGAGTGGATCAAGGACAACATGAAGAAGCCGGTGGTTGGCTTCATCGCGGGCGTCACGGCGCCTCCGGGCAAGCGCATGGGCCACGCCGGCGCGCTGATCTCGGGCGGTGCAGATACGGCCGACGCGAAGCTGGAAATCATGGACGCGTGCGGCATCAAGGTGACGCGCAATCCGTCGGAAATGGGTCGTCTGCTGAAGGCGATGCTGTAAATTCGAAATGCGCCGCCACTCGTGCATCATGTATGCGCGGGCGGCCGGCGTTTTTTGATATGCTTGCGGAATCCTTTCACGAGGTTTCCGAACAAAAGCGAGGGAGCCAGTCATGGCCTCCTCGCTTTTTTATTTGGCTCGCCGCTTGAGCCGCCCATCCTGAGTCACGGCTGAGTCTTCGTCTCCATGCTCGAGTTTTTCGCGACGCTCCATTGGGGCGCTGTCATCCAGATCATCGTCATCGACATCCTGCTCGGCGGCGACAACGCCGTGGTGATCGCGCTCGCCTGCCGCGATCTGCCTGCGCAGCAGCGCATGCGCGGCATCCTGTGGGGCACCGCCGGCGCGATCGCGCTGCGCGTGGTGCTGATCGCGTTCGCCGTGGTGCTGCTCAACGTGCCGTTCCTCAAGTTCACAGGCGGCCTGCTGTTGCTGTGGATCGGCGTTCGGCTGCTCGCGCCCAGTCAACTCGAGCACGCCAACGTGAAGCCTGCCGAGCAGCTGATGGGCGCAATCAAGACGATCATCGTCGCCGATGCGGTGATGAGCCTCGACAACGTGGTCGCGATTGCGGGCGCTGCCGAAGCGGCCGATCCGCGCCATCGCATCGCGCTCGTGATCTTCGGGCTGATGGTGAGCATTCCGCTCATCGTGTGGGGCAGTCAGCTCGTGCTCAAGCTGCTCGACCGCTACCCGGTGATCGTGACGCTCGGCGCGGCGCTGCTCGGCTGGATCGCGGGTGGGCTCATCATCAACGACCCCGCCGGCGACCGCTGGCCGCTGCTCGATACGCCCGCGGCCGAATACGGCATGAGCGCGGCGGGGGCCGTGTTCGTCGTCGCGCTCGGGTCGTGGCTCAGGCGCCGCAACGCACGGCGCAGCCAGGCGCAGGGGCCGCAGTCGCACTGAGCGCGCAGGGCTGTGCCATTGCGCCTGGGCCATCCGGCCGACTGCTGCGCAAAGCGGGCCGCCGATACGATCAAGACGCCTGTTCACGACTGTGAGCAGGCGTTTCTTGTTTCAGGAGCCCTGACGATGACCGTATCCGCCCTTCCCATGAGCCCGCCGCCGCGCAACGGCTGCGCGTGTTTTGCAGCCAGACTGTCGCGTCTCGCCGGCGTTGCCGCGCGCTGGACCGCGCGCGGCTTCACACTGATCGAACTGATGATCGTGCTCGCGATCGTCGGTGTGATCGCCGCCTACGCCATTCCCGCGTACCAGGATTACCTCGCCCGCAGCCGCGTGGGCGAGGGCCTTTCGCTCGCGTCTTCCGCACGCCTTGCCGTGGCGGAAAACGCCGCGAGCGGCAACGCCTTCGGCGCGGGCTACACGGTGCCGCCCGCCACCCGCAACGTGCAGTCGCTGCATATCGACGATACGACCGGCCAGATCACGGTTGCTTTCACCTCGCGCGTGGCGCCGGTGGGCAGCAACACCATCGTGCTCGTGCCCTCGGTGCCCGACAACGCCGATCAGCCCACCGCGCGTGTCGCGCTCGCGCAGGGCGGCGTGCAGGGCGGCACGCTCACGTGGGAGTGCTTCGCTGCGGGCAAGGCGGCTTCGTCGCTGGGCGCGCCCGGCACGGGCCCGTCGCCGGCGGACGCCGCCACGCTGGCGGGCAATCTCGCGCCGCCGGAGTGCCGCGCATAAGGTTTGCGCACAGGTCCGGGGGCAACGGTGAGCGCCTTCGAGCGCATTCGCGCAGCGCACGCCGATGCGAGCCAACCGGCCGCAACCGCACAGCGGGGGAAAAGTTTTGTATAGTGCCCCGTTGCTGAACGCCCCCGCCCAACCATGCCTTCCAATTTTGCGCGTTACCTTACGTTCGTCTTGCTGGCCCTCGCGTTGACGCTGCCCTATGCGGTCGTCAACCACACCTATCCGATTCCGACTTTCTACGCGGAATTCGTTGCACTGACACTTTATGTGCTGATGGGCGCCGCGATGCTGCTGCTCGTTCGTCCGGCGCGCACGGGCGAGGGCTTCGCGTCGCCCACGGTCGCGCTCGTGCCGCTTTTCTTCGGTCTGCTGCTGATCGTGCAGACCTTCGCGCTGCCGCTCGCCGAGCCTTCGATGAACTGGCTCGGCGCCGGTTATCTGCTCGCCGCGTTCCTCGCGACGCACGCCGGCTACACCATCACGCGCGCGCGCCTCATGCAGTCCGCGCTCGTGTGGGGAGCGTTCGCGCTGCAGTTCGGCGGCCTCTTCGCCGTGTTCACCCAGGTGATCCAGCTCTTTCACCTGGAGACGAAGGTCACGCCGCTCGTGGTGGCGTACAACATTACCGTCGAGCGCCGGCCGTTCGGCAACATGGCGCAGGCCAATCACCTGGCCACCTATATCGCTTTCGCGATGGCGGGTGCGATGTACCTCGTGCTCACGCGGCGTTTGAACATCCTGCTCTGGGGCGTGCTGACCGCGATCTATTCGGGCGGTCTCGCGCTCACCGTGTCGCGCGGGCCGTGGCTGCAGATGGGCGTGATTTTCGTCGCGGGGCTGTGGATCGCGCTCGCGGGCTGCCGCAGCGAAGCCGACGAGGGACGTGGTGTGGGTGCGCAAGGCTTCGGATCGGCGGCGGGCTCGGGCCGCAAGGGCGGCGGCGTGCGCGCCTGGCTCATCCCGGTCGTGCTCGTGCTGATTTTCTTCGGCATGAATGCGTTCGTGCGCTGGGCCAACGTCCACTACGGCCTCGACCTTGCGCAGTCGGCCGCCGAGCGCATGAAGGACGCCAGCCAGATCGCGCCGCGCCTCGCACTCTGGCGCTACGGCTGGACGATGTTCAAGTCGCATCCGGTGCTGGGCGTTGGCTGGGGCGATTTCCCGGTGCACCAGTTCGAGCTGGCGCGCTCGCTTGGCGGCGTCGAGATCGCCAACAACGCGCACGACATCTTCCTCGACCTGCTCGCGAAGACCGGCCTCGTCGGTCTTGCCATCGTCGTGATCGGGCTCGTCGCGTGGTTCGTGCGCGGACTGCGCGCGCCGCACACCGCCGAGCGCGTGTTCGGCTTCATGTTGATCGGCGTGCTCGTCATGCATGCACTCGTCGAATATCCGCAGCAGTACATGTTCTTCCTGCTGCCCGCGATGTTCGTGTTCGGTCTGCTGGAGACGAAGCCGCTGCGTGTCGTGCCGTCGCGCGTCTCGCTCGGCGTGTATGCGGTGGTCGTGTTCGGCGGCGTCGCGGCGCTGTACCCGGTGCTGCGCGACTACAACCGCGCCGAGGTGCTGTATTACGGACAGCACCCGGCGCGCGACTACGGCGACGATCCTTCGCGCCTGTTCGGCGCGTGGGGCGACTACGGCATGGCCACGCTGTTGCCGCTGAACGCCGCGAGCCTGCCGAGCAAGCTTTACGCGCACCAGCGCGCCATCGCGCTGCTGCCCGGAGAGACGGTGCTGCGCCGCTACGCGGTCTTGCAGGCGCTGGACGGCGATACGGCGGGCGCATTCGATACGGTGGAGCGCCTGCGCATTTTCGCCACGGAGCTGCACGACTGGCAGACGCAACTCGCTTCGCTCTACGGCCTGCTCGACGAGCAGCCCACGCTCGCCGACTTCAAGGCGCAACTCGTCAAGAAATACGGGATGCCGGCGAAGTCGGTCGAACAGGACGACGAGGACGATTCGGACGATTGAGCCTCACGGCTCGTGCGTGAAGCGGCGGCGAGTCAGCTCGCCGCCGCGTTCTGTGCCGCCGCCAGGGCGATCAAAGCTCGGAGTATTTCGCGGCGCTGCCTTTCGCCTTGTCCACGGGGTAGCGCTGCGCGTTCAGCTTGAGCTTCTCCGCTGCCGCATCGACCAGATCGATCCCGGCGGTATGCGCGACCAGCAAGAGGTAGATGAACACATCCGCGCATTCGTGCTTGAGATGCGTGAGTTGCGCGGGATCGGCGAGCTGTGCGTCGATCTGCGCATCGGTCTTCCACTGGACCGTTTCCAGCAGCTCGCCTGCCTCGATGCTGGTGGAGACGATCAGGTTGCGCAACGTGTGAAACTGCTTCCAGTCGCGCTCGTCGCGGAAGGCCAGAACCTGCGCGAGCAGTTTGTCGAGCGTCATGGCGTCAGCGCTCCGCCACCCAATCCCCCGACTTCCCGCCGTGCTTTTCCAGCACGCGCACATCGGTGATCGTCATGCCGCGGTCCACGGCCTTGCACATGTCGTAGACGGTCAGCAGTCCGACCTGCACGGCGGTCAGCGCTTCCATCTCCACGCCCGTGCGGCCGAGCGTTTCCACTTGCGCCGTGCAGTGAACCCCGGGCAGCGCTTCGTCGAGCATGAAGTCCACTTTCACGCGTGTGATCGCGAGCGGATGGCACAGCGGAATCAGATCCGAAGTGCGCTTCGCCCCCTGGATCGCGGCGATGCGCGCAACGCCGATCACATCGCCTTTTTTCGCGTGGCCGTCGCGGATCAGCGCGAAGGTTGCCGGCAACATGCGGATCGTGCCGCTCGCGAGCGCGATGCGCTTCGTCTCTGCCTTGCCGCCGACATCGACCATATGGGCGTCGCCGGCGGCGTCGAAATGCGTGAGTTCAGGCATGGTGGGTTCTTCCTTGAGGGGTACCTATCTTAACAGCGCGGCACGCCGCGCTTTCTACGCGTCTTGCCTTGCCGCAAGAGTTGTAAGGCGGGCTACAATCGATTGATTGGCGGTCCGCACCGGGCGCGCCGCCGCGCCAGTGCCCCGCATTCCCCGATCCTGTCATCAATGCGTCTGAAACGGCTGCTTGCTGCATGGTTGTGCGCGTCGCTCGCGGTTTCGCCGCAAGCGAACGCGCAGGCGTCGAATGCCGCCGTGCTCAAGCTCGGCGTGGCCCCGCCGTCGGCCACGCAGCCTGCCCCCGCTCCCTCCGGCCCCGCACCGAATGCGGCCAATGCGGCGCCCCCACTCGTCAGCGGCCCGTTCGACGACGCGGCGGACCCCGTCGTCCCCGCCTCGATCGCGCAGGGCGTGTTCGGCACCTACGGCGGCGCGCAGAGCCGCTTTTCTTCCCAGGGCCAGGCCAGCGCAGCGTCCTCGACTTCGAGCGGCAATACCAGCGTGCGCGCCCCCGCCTGGGTGCCGCAACTGCCCGACCTCGGCGACGGCTCGGGTGGCGCGCTCACGCCGCAGGCCGAGCGCCGTATCGGCGAGCGCGTGATGCGCGAGATTCGCCGCGACCCCGACTATATCGGCGACTGGCTCGTGCGCGACTACCTCAATTCGGTCGCCGCGCGCCTCGCCGCGGCCGCTAGCGCGCAGTTCATCGGCGGCTATCGGCCCGACTTCGAGCTGTTCGCGATCCGCGACGGCCAGATCAACGCGTTCTCGCTGCCGGGCGGCTTCATCGGCGTGAATTCGGGGCTCATCGTCGTCACGCAAACGGAGTCCGAGCTCGCCTCCGTACTCGGTCACGAAATGGGCCACGTCTTGCAGCGGCATATCGCACGCATGCTTTCGCAGAGCGAGCGCACGGGTCTGGCCGCCCTGGCGGGCGTGCTGTTCGGCATTCTTGCGGGCGTGCTCGCGCATAGCGGCGATCTCGGCGCCGGCATTGCGCTCGGCAGCCAGGCGTATGCCGTGGACAGCCAGTTGCGCTTCTCGCGCGCGGCGGAGCACGAGGCCGATCGCGTGGGCTTCCAGCTCCTCACGGGCGCGGGCTACGACCCGTGGGGCATGGTGGCGTTTTTCGAGCGGCTCGAGCGCGATTCGATGGAAGACACGGGCGTGCCGGCCTACGCGCGCACGCACCCGCTCACCGGCGAGCGCATCGCCGACATGCAGGACCGCGCGCGCCGCGCCGCTTACCGGCAGCCGCGCCAGGCGCCCGAGTACGGTTTCGTGCGCGCACGCGTGCGTGTGCTTCAGGACCGCACGCGCAACGAGTACATCGACGAGGTCTCGCGTCTGCGCTCGGAGCTCGAGGACCGCACGGCGCTCAACGTCGCCGCGAACTGGTATGGCATTGCCTACGCGCAGATGCTGCTCGAGCGCTACGACGACGCCACGGCGTCGCTCGCGAACTCTCGCGCGGCGTTCGCGCAGTTCGAGGCGGCAGATGGCAGCAAGACGCGCAACTCGCCGAGCCTCGACGTGCTCGCCGCGGACATCGCGCGCCGCGCGGGCCGCACCGACGACGCCGTGCGGCAGGCCCTGGCCGCGCACCAGGCGTGGCCAGGGTCACACGCGGCCACCGATGCGCTGCTGCAGGCGCTGATCGCGGCGCGGCGCTTCAAGGAGGCGCAGACGCTCGCGCGCAGCGAAACCGAGGCCGAACCGCAGCAGGACGCATGGTGGCTCTATCTGGCGCAGGCGAGCGCCGGACTCGGCGACGCGCTCACCCAGCATCGGGCGATGGCGGAGAAGCTGGCGCTCGACGGCGCCTGGCCCTCGGCCATCCGTCAGCTCAAGGAGGCGCGCGACATGAAATCGGTGGGCTACTACGACCTGTCGACGATCGAAGCGCGCCTGCACGACTTCGAGGCGCGCTACCAGCAGGAGCGCCAGGACGAGAAGGACGAGGGCCGCGGCTGAGGCGGCGCTCAGTCCGCGGAGGCCGGCGGCGTGCTGCTCGCGCCTTGCTGCGCGGCCTGCGCGTCGCGCTCGGCGCGCGCCGGGCTCGTCACGAAGGCAAAGCGCGCGCTCACCTCGGCGCGCTTCACCGGCTGCAGCGGCAGCGCGGTGCCGGCGCGCCAGTGGAACGTGCCGCTGTGGGCGTCGTCCGCGAGCGTGGCGTGGTCCGTGAAGAGATCGAGGTCGTGGTCGTGCAGCAGCGCCGCGCGCGGCGGCGTGCCCGCATCGGCGAAGATCACGCTGCCCGCTTCGTCGAGGTAGGCGGCCACGGGCTCGAACGCCTGACCGCCCTGATCGGTGAGCGTCAACGCGTCGTCGTCGCCGTCATGACCCGCGGCGAGGCGCACGATCCACGGCGTGTATTCGAGCTCGACGTACACGCGCTGCGGCCCGTTCTGGAAGTACCACTGGCCCTGTTCGTCGCGCTCGTAATTGCGGTTGATGAAGCCGAGCAGCGCTTCGTGGCGGATCGCCGTGCCGGGGGCGTTCTGAGCCTGGGCGGCCTCGTCGCGCATGCGCCAGTTGCCGCGTGCGTCGAGCAGCAGCCAGCCCGTGCAATGCGGGACGTTGGGCCAGCGCGCGAGCGCCTGTTTGACGATGTCATCCATGAGAGACGAAAGGCGAGAGATAAGTGAACACGCGCTGCGAAAGCCAGTCGCTGCGGCCGGGGAACGGTCCGGTCATGAAGCCGACGTGGCCGCCGTGCGCGGGCTGATCGAGCTCGACCGCGGCGCTCACTTCGTGGCGAGCGGGCAGCGCGCGGCCCGGCAGGAACGGATCGTTGCGCGCGTTCAGTATGAGCGTGGGGACGGCGATTTCGCCGAGCTTCGGGCGGATCGTCGCCTGGGTGTAGTAGTCGTGGGTGTCGCGAAAACCGTGCAGCGGCGCCGTCACGACATTGTCGAATTCGTACATCGTGCGGCTGGCGAGCACGGCTTGCGCGTCGAACAGGCCGGGGTACTGTTCGAGTTTCTGGAGCGCCTTCACCTTCAGCGTCTTCAGGAAGCTGCGCGTGTAGATCATGCCGAAGCCCTGCGTCAGCATCTCGCTGCCTGCATGCACATCGAGCGGCGTGGAGATCGCGGCGGCCGCGGCGACGATCGCGGCGTCTTCGCGACGTTGGGCGAGCCAGTGCAGCAGCACGTTGCCGCCGAGCGACACGCCCGCGACCACGAGCGGGCCTGCGTGGCGGGCGGCGAAGCGGCGCAGCACCCAGTCGACTTCGGCGGAATCGGCGAGATGGTAGAAGCGCGGCAGCAGGTTGAGCGGTCCACTGCAGCTGCGAAAGTGGGGGATCGCCGCATGCCAGCCGCGCGCCTGCGCGGCGGCAGCGAGCGAGCGCGCATAGTGGGAGCTCGAGCCGCCTTCCAGGCCGTGGAACAGGACGAAAAGCGGGGCGTTGTGTGAATTCGCACCGGCATGTTTGCCGTCCAGCCAGTCCACTTCGATGAAGTCGCCATCCGGTGTGTTCCAGCGCTCGCGCCGGTAGGCGGGCGCAGGCAGGCGCGAGAACAGCGCCGGCACGATGGTCTGGATGTGCGCACCGGGCAGCCAAAACGGCGCGCGGTAGTCGTTGTCGTACTGGGGGCCGAGCAGGGCAGTCTGGGCATCGAGCGCGGCCGCGACGCGGGCTGCCTCGCTGGGCCTGCGGGTGTCGTCGGTCGTACTCATCACTGCCCCCTGCTTTGCGCCCTTATGTCAGTGCAGCGCGCCCTGGCCGTGGCGCAATCTGGCCGAGAACTGGGTAGCTGCGTCGTCGGGCATGCGGCTCGCGTGAATGTGCGCAATGCGCCACTCGCCGCGCTCGTGAACCATCACGTAGGTCGTGAAGACCATGGTGGGAATCGCGCTGGGATCGACCGGGCGGTGCGCTTCCACGATCGCATAGACCACGGTGCCGAGGCTGTCGTACACGCGGATGTCGAGCGGCTCGATCGACACCGGCGCCGCTTCGAGCTGCGCGGCGAGGCCCGCGCGGATGCTCGGCAGGCCGTGCAGATGCGCGCCTTCCGCCGTGATGCAGCTCACGAACTCTTCATCGATCCACAGACCCATCAAGCTGTCGATGTTGACTTCCGCGACGGCCTGGTAGTACGCGTTGAGGGTGTCCGCGGCGGCTTCGAAGATGTGGGCAAAACGTGGCATGGCTCGTTGGTCTTGTGCGCTCGGTGGCGTCTGCCTGGGCGCGGGTTGGCGATTGATCGGTTGCGTCGCTGCGCGGCTGTCGCTACATGCCGCGCGTTTGCCGCGAGCATGCCGCTTTCGCGAGACAGGCCTGTGACGTGCTCCGATGCGGCGCTTTGGTCTCTCCCGCGCCTCCGATGCCTCTATTGGGCGCGCGCAACGCGCATGGCGTCCGTTGCGTGGCGCACATCCATTTGTGTGCGCGATGTTTTCAGCGTGGCGGGCGGCACATAGCCGCCCCACGCCGCCGGCGATGCCTGTTGCTTATCGCTGCCCGAGCAGCATGCCGCGCAGATCGCCGAAAACCTGCTCCGGGCTCAGTTCGCGCAGGCAGTTCAGATGCCCGAGCGGACACTCTCGCGCAAAGCAGGGACTACATTCGAGATGGAGCCATTGTACCTTTGCAAGCTCGGACAAGGGCGGCGTGTGGCGCGGATCCGTCGATCCGTACAGCGCGACGAGCGGCCGGCGCAGCGCGGCGGCCACGTGCATCAGGCCCGAGTCGTTGGTGACCACGGCGTTCGCGCGCGAGATCAGCGCGCACGCTTCGCCGAGCGCGGTTTGCCCGCACAGGTTGCGCACGTTCGGCGCGCGATCGGCAATGGCCTGGGCGAGCGGGGCGTCCTTCGGCGAGCCGAGCGCGACGATCTGCGTGTACGGGAACGACTGGCCCACCATCTTCGCGAGCGCCGCGAAATGCTCGGGCGGCCAGCGCTTGGCGGGGCCGTACTCGGCGCCGGGGCAGAACACGAGCAGCGGCACGCGCGTATCGAGATTGAAGCGCGCCGACACGCGCGACGCCTCGTTCGGGTCCGACTCGAGGCGCGGCATCGGCAGGTCGTCGGGCACGCTCGCGCCGGGCGCATAGGCGAGCGCGGCGTAGTGCCTGACCATCGGCGGGCGCTCGTCCTTCGGCGGATTCGCGTGGCGCACGTTCAAGAGGCCGTAGCGGTTCTCGCCCGTATAGCCGATGCGCAGCCCGATATTGGCGAGCCAAGGGATCAGCGCGGACTTGAGCGAATTGGGCAGCACGTAGGCGGCGTCATAGCGCTCGGCGCGCAAGTCGCCCGCCAGTTGCCAGCGGCGCAGCAACTGCAGCTTGCCGTGGCCGAGGTCGGTGGCGTAGACGTCGCGGATCTCGGGCATACGCTCGAGCACGGGCGCAACCCAGGTTGGCGCGAGCGCATCGATCTGAATGCGCGGGTGCAGTTTCACGAGCCGCGAAAAAAGCGGCTGCGCCATCAGTGCGTCACCGATCCAGTTCGGTGCGATTACCAGCGCGCGGCGCATCGGGAGTCAGGGTCCGGAGAGGGTAAAGGTTGCACGTGCGGCTTGCGTGCCCGGGGCCGGCACTTGCCGGCATGGGGGCGTATCGGGCCGCGCGCGAAACACGGTTGGGAAAATGACGAACAGCCGCGCGCCGGTGAACGGGCGGCGGCATGACGTAAGACGCGCCGCCGCATGCACGGCGGCGCGCCGCGAATGAGGCGAAACGCGTCAGTGGCCGTGGACGACCTCGCCCGCGCGCAGCTTGTAACGCGTGCTGCAGTACGGGCACTTCGCTTCGCCGTGCGTCACGTCGAGGAACACGCGCGGGTGGTTGCTCCAGCGCGGCATCGACGGATTCGGGCAGTAAGCGGGCAGATCCTTGGCCGAAAGTTCGACCAGCGGCATTTCCTTAATTTCGCTCATGAGGACGATTCTCTGTGTAGCTGTGGGGGCCAGGCGTTGGCGCGCCCGGACCTTTAATTCTTAGACCTTCGCGAGCCAGCGCGCGTACTTGTCGTTCTTGCCCGAGACGACGTCGAAGAAGGCCGATTGCAGCTTCTCGGTGACCGGGCCGCGCGAGCCGCTGCCGATGGTGCGGTTGTCGAGCTCGCGGATCGGCGTGACTTCGGCGGCGGTGCCCGTGAAGAACGCTTCGTCGCAGGTGTACACCTCGTCACGCGTGATGCGCTTTTCGATCACGGGAATACCCATGTCGCGCGCAAGCGTGATGACGGTGTCGCGCGTGATGCCGTCGAGGCACGACGCGAGGTCCGGCGTGTACAGCTTGCCGTTGTTCACGAGGAAGAAGTTCTCGCCCGAGCCTTCCGAGACATAGCCGTCCACGTCGAGCAGGAGCGCTTCGTCGTAGCCGTCGGCGGTGGCTTCCTGGTTGGCGAGGATCGAGTTCACGTACCAGCCCGAAGCCTTGGCGCGCACCATCGACACGTTCACGTGATGGCGCGTGAACGACGACGTCTTCACGCGGATGCCCCTGGCAAGGCCGTCTTCGCCGAGATAGGCGCCCCACGGCCATGCGGCGATGGCCACGTGAATGGTGTTGCCCTTGGCCGAAACGCCGAGCTTTTCCGAGCCGACCCAGATGATCGGGCGGATGTAGCACGACTCGAGCTTGTTCGCGCGCACGACTTCGAGCTGCGCGTCGGCGAGCGTCTTTGCGTCGAACGGCACGTCCATCTGGAAGATCTTGGCCGAGTTGAGCAGACGCTTGGTGTGCTCGGCGAGGCGGAAGATGGCCGTGCTGCCGTCGGCGGTCTGATAGGCGCGTACGCCTTCGAAAACACCCATGCCGTAGTGCAACGTGTGGGTCAGCACGTGAATGTTGGCGTCGCGCCAATCAATCAGCTTGCCGTCCATCCAGATCTTGCCGTCGCGGTCGGCCATTGACATACGATTCTCCAGACAAGTGCAGTAAATATCGGGCTTATACAGGGGTTTCGCCGCGCGCCGCGTGGCTGCGATTGGCAAAGACGATTATTTTAGCGTCATTTGATGCCTGCCAGCGTCCCGCCGGCGCATGGGGCGGGGTTTTCGGGCGATTTTAGGGTCGTTTCGCACCGCCTCCCGCCGATTTTTTTCGGGTTTCGCGCGTGCTGCAACGCAGCAAATCGCGCGAACGCCCGCCCGGCGAGCAGCGTCTGCCCAAATACGGGAGATTCGCCTGGACACGTCTCAGATCGTCCTGGCTATCAGCTAAAATACCGATCTCGCAATTCGATGCCGGCTCGTGCCAGCGACGAGCAGCCGACACGGCGATCCGGGACAGCGTTCGAAACCGGATCCCGCGCCGTGCCGTTGAGTACGTACTTGCCGCGCCAGAATCAGGCCCGCGGCGCCGCATCGCCTTGCCACCGCCTTCCCACCATCAAGATGACATGCCCATGAACAAGGTTCTGCGTCTTTCCGATCTGATCTCCGAAGGCAAATTGAAGGGCAAGCGCGTATTCATCCGCGCCGACCTGAACGTGCCGCAGGACGACAACGGCAACATCACCGAAGACACCCGCGTGCGCGCCTCCGTGCCGGCCATCAAGGCCGCACTCGACGCCGGCGCGGCCGTCATGGTCACCTCGCACCTGGGCCGCCCGACCGAAGGCGAATTCAAGCCCGAAGACTCCCTCGCGCCGGTCGCGAAGCGCCTCGCCGAACTGCTCGGCCGCGACGTGCCGCTGGTCGCGAACTGGGTGGAAAACGGCGTGAACGTCGAGCCGGGCAACGTGGTGCTGCTCGAAAACTGCCGCGTCAACAAGGGCGAGAAGAAGAACTCGGACGAGCTTGCGCAAAAGATGGCGAAGCTCTGCGATATCTACGTGAACGACGCGTTCGGCACCGCCCACCGCGCCGAAGCCACAACCTACGGCATCGCGAAGTACGCGCCGACGGCCTGCGCGGGTCCGCTGCTCGCCGCCGAACTCGACGCGCTCGGCAAGGCCCTCGGCGCGCCGAAGCGCCCGCTGGTGGCGATCGTCGCCGGCTCGAAGGTCTCGACCAAGCTCACCATTCTCAAGTCGCTGGCCGAGAAGGTCGACCAGCTGATCGTGGGCGGCGGCATCGCCAACACGTTCATGCTCGCGGCAGGCCTGAAGATCGGCAAGTCGCTTGCCGAGGTCGATCTCATCGACGACGCGAAGGCCATCATCGACGCGGCGCGCGCCCGCGGCGCCTCGGTGCCGATCCCGACCGACGTCGTGACCGCGAAGGAATTCGCGCCGACGGCCAGGGCCGAGACGAAGAACGTGGCCGACGTGGCCGACGACGACATGATCCTCGACATCGGTCCCGTCACCGCCAACGCACTCGCCGCGCAACTCGCGCAGGCCGGCACGATCGTGTGGAACGGCCCGGTCGGCGTGTTCGAGTTCGACCAGTTCGGCAACGGCACGAAGACGCTCGCGGATGCGATCGCCGGTTCGGGCGCGTTCTCGATCGCCGGCGGCGGCGACACGCTCGCGGCCATCGCGAAGTACAACATCGCCGACAAGGTCAGCTATATCTCCACCGGCGGCGGCGCCTTCCTCGAGTTCCTCGAAGGCAAGAAGCTGCCGGCGGTCGAAGTGCTCGAAACGCGGGCGGCCGGTTAAGTGGCGCCGCGCGCCCCGGCCGGGAAGGCCATGAGCAAACTTCCTCGTGCAGGCGCACAGAAGTCGCGCAGCGCAGCCGGGGCCGCAGCAAAACAGAAGGGGCGCGCAGCGCCCCAGGCAGGGACGGAAAAGGCGGGGGCCGACGCGACCCCCGCCGCCGCTGCCAAAATGGACATTGCGGCGACGCAGTCGACTGCTGAATCGACAGCCGCACAGAATCCGGCAGGGCGCCCAGCCACGCCCGCATCGAATACGACTACGCATGTAGATAGCGCCGCAGCGGCTCATGTGAGCCCCGCGGCGCCCTCCAAGAAAGCGACGCCGGGTAGACCCGGTGCGCGTTCCGGCGCCTCCGCACCCGCGGCTCAGCCGGCCAGCACTTCTCGCAGCAACGGTTTTCCCAGCGATCCTATCCAGACGAGGAGACTCATGCATCGCGCCACCAAGATTGTCGCCACCATCGGTCCGGCTTCCAGCACGCCGGACATCCTGCTGAAAATGATCCGCGCAGGACTGGACGTGGTGCGCCTCAACTTTTCGCACGGCACCGCCGACGATCACCGTCAGCGTGCTGAAATGGTGCGGGACTGCGCCCGCCAGGCTGGCCGAGAAGTTGCGATCATGGCGGACCTGCAAGGCCCGAAGATTCGCGTCGGCAAATTCGAGAATGGCAAGACGACGCTCGAGCCGGGCCATCCGTTCATCCTCGACGCCGAATGCGAGCTCGGCAATGACGAGCGCGTCGGTCTCGACTACAAGGACCTGCCGCGCGACCTGAAGCCGGGCGACATCCTGTTGCTCAACGACGGCCTGATCGTGCTCGACGTCGCACGCGTGATCGGCAGCGAGATCCACACGACCGTGAAGGTCGGCGGCGACCTGTCGAACAACAAGGGCATCAACCGCCAGGGCGGCGGCCTGACGGCGCCCGCGCTCACCGCGAAGGACATGGAAGACATCCGCACGGCCATGTCGCTGGGCGCGGACTTCGTCGCCGTGTCGTTCCCGAAGAACGCCACCGACATGGAAATGGCGCGCCAGCTCGCGAACATCGCGGGCGCGCCGTACGGCATCAAGCCGAAGATGATCGCGAAGATCGAGCGCGCCGAAGCGATTCCGGCGCTGCAGGAAATTCTCGATTCGTCGGACGGCATCATGGTCGCGCGCGGCGACCTCGCCGTGGAAGTGGGCAATGCCGCCGTGCCTGCGCTGCAAAAGCGCATGATCCGCATGGCGCGCGACTCGAACAAGCTCGTCATCACGGCCACGCAGATGATGGAGTCGATGATCCACGCGCCGGTGCCCACGCGCGCCGAAGTCTCGGACGTCGCCAACGCCGTGCTCGACGGCACGGACGCGGTGATGCTCTCGGCCGAATCGGCGGCGGGCAAGTACCCGGTGCAGACCATCGAGGCCATGGCCGCGATCTGTCTGGAAGCGGAGAAGTCGGAGCAATCCGAGCTGGACAAGGACTTCCTCGACCGCACCTTCACGCGCATCGACCAGTCGATCGCCATGGGCGCGCTGTTCACGGCCTACCACCTGGGCGCGAAGGCGATCGTCGCGCTCACGGAGTCGGGCTCGACCGCGCTCTGGATGTCGCGCCACTGGACCCACGTGCCGATCTTCGCGCTCACGCCGCGCGCAGGCAGCGAGCGCGCCATGTCGCTCTACCGCAATGTCACGCCGCTGCACCTCGACACGAGCAGCGACCGCGACACGGCGCTTCAGCAGGCCATCGAGGTGGTGGTGAGCAAGGGCTATGCGTCGCGCGGCGACATGGTCGTGCTGACCGTGGGCGAGCCGATGGGTCAGCCGGGTGGCACGAACACGCTGAAGATCGTGCGCGTCGGCGACGTGCTGTAATTCTCGCGGCGATTTTTTTCGCTTTATTTTCGCGACTCCCGAAAATAAATGCGGTCGGCGCCGACTGGTATCACACTGGTATCAGATCGGCGCCAGATCGGTGCCACTTAGACGCCTTTTCCCCGCAATTGCAGCCCGTACGCCGGAGAAACGGCGCGCGGGCTGTCAACTCCTTTTGCACCTTCTCGCGCTTTTGACGCTCCGATACGCCAATTTCATGCCAGTTACGTGCCTGGCGCCGGGAACGGACGCGCTTCGCGATAAAATCACGCCATCGAGCCCGCGGCAGGTCACGCGGGCGGCGGCTGCCAGGCCGCCCTCGACCGGCTGCGCAAGACAGCCGGCGGCAGAAGCATTTCGTTTCAAATCAAAGGAGTAGCAACAATGCCTCTCGTATCAATGCGTCAACTGCTCGACCACGCGGCTGAACACGGTTATGGCCTGCCCGCGTTCAACGTGAACAACCTGGAACAGGTCCAGGCGATCATGGAAGCCGCGAACCAGGTCGGTTCGCCGGTGATCATGCAGGCATCGGCCGGCGCGCGTAAGTACGCGGGCGAGCCCTTCCTGCGTCACCTGATCGAAGCCGCGGTCGAGTCGTATCCGCATATTCCGGTCGTGATGCACCAGGACCACGGCCAGTCGCCGGCGGTCTGCATGGCGGCGATCCGCAGCGGTTTCACCAGCGTGATGATGGACGGCTCGCTCGAAGCCGACGGCAAGACGGTCGCATCGTACGAGTACAACGTCGAAGTCTCGCGCAAGGTCGTCGAAATGGCGCACTCGATCGGCGTCACGGTCGAAGCGGAACTGGGCGTGCTCGGTTCGCTGGAAACGATGAAGGGCGACAAGGAAGACGGTCACGGCGCCGAAGGCACGATGACGCGCGAGCAGCTCCTGACGGACCCGGAGCAGGCCGCCGACTTCGTGAAGCTCACGCAGTGCGACGCGCTGGCCATCGCCATCGGCACCTCGCATGGCGCGTACAAGTTCTCCAAGAAGCCCACGGGCGACATCCTGTCGATCCAGCGCATCAAGGAAATCCACGCGCGCATTCCGAACACGCACCTCGTGATGCACGGTTCGTCGTCGGTGCCGCAGGAGCTGCTGGCCGAGATCCGCGAATTTGGCGGCGACATGAAGGAAACGTACGGCGTGCCGGTCGAAGAGATCCAGGAAGGCATCCGTCACGGCGTGCGCAAGATCAACATCGACACCGACCTGCGTCTGGCGATCACGGGCGCGATCCGTCGCTATATGTATGAAAACCCGTCGAAGTTCGACCCGCGCGACTACCTGAAGCCGGCTCGCGAAGCCGCGAAGAAGGTGTGCGTGGACCGCTTCCTCGCGTTCGGCTCGGAAGGCCAGGCCGGCAAGATCAAGCCGGTCGCGCTCGACAAGATCGCCGAAAAGTACAAGTCGGGCGAATTCGCGCAGATCGTTCGCTAAGCGGGCTTCTGCGCCAGGCGCGTCGTGCCTTGCCGGCCGCGCCTTGCCGGCCGCGCCTCGAGTAGTCAAAACATCGCCGTTTCCGCCTGTTTTGGGGGAACGGCGATGGGCTTTTCCGGGAAATTTGCCGGTTTTTGGTTTACCCTCGCATTACCTCCGGTTTTACGGTTTCCTGGCGCGGTTGCAACCGCGGTTCTGGACCGAACCCGCCTCCGTTTCGATTGTCCTTTTAGCGAATCACGACGATGTCTACCCTCTACGAATCCACGCTCCGCTCGCTGCCGCTTCTCGGCCGCGGCAAGGTCCGCGACAACTATGCCGTGGGCAACGACAAGCTGCTGATCGTCACCACCGACCGTCTGTCGGCGTTCGACGTCATCATGGGCGAGCCGATTCCGCGCAAGGGCGAGGTGCTCAACCAGATGGCCGACTTCTGGTTCGAAAAGCTCAAGCACGTCGTGCCGAACCACCTCACGGGCGTCGCGCCGGAAACCGTCGTGGCCGCCGACGAAGTCGAGCAGGTCAAGGGCCGCGCCGTCGTGGTGAAGCGCCTCGAGCCGATCCTCGTGGAAGCCGTGGTGCGCGGTTATCTGGCCGGCAGCGGCTGGAAGGACTATCAGGCAACGGGCGCCGTGTGCGGCGTCGAACTGCCGCCGGGCCTGCAGAATGCACAAAAGCTGCCCGAGCCGATCTTCACGCCCGCAGCCAAGGCCGAAATGGGCCACCACGACGAGAACATCACGTACGAAGAGATGGAGCGCCGCATCGGCACCGAGCTGTCGCGCACCATCAAGGAAATTTCGATCAAGCTGTACAAGGAAGCCGCCGACTACGCGGCCACGCGCGGCATCATCATCGCCGACACGAAGTTCGAATTCGGTCTCGACAACCACGGCCAGCTGTATCTGATGGACGAGGCGCTCACCGCCGACTCGTCGCGCTTCTGGCCGGCCGACCAGTATCAGGTGGGCTCGAACCCGCCGTCGTTCGACAAGCAGTTCGTGCGCGACTGGCTCGAAACCCAGGACTGGAAGAAGGAGCCGCCGGCGCCGAAGCTGCCGGACGATGTGATCGCCAAAACGTCGGCGAAGTATCAGGAGGCGCTCGAGCGTCTCACGGGTCAAAAGCTCGCGTGAGCGAGAAGAGGGAAGAAGGAAGCACAATGAGCGAAGTTCAGACGGCTCACCAGCATGCGGCGCCGCTCGTCGGCGTGTTGATGGGCTCCAGCTCCGACTGGGACACGATGAAGCACGCGGTCGCGATCCTGCAGGAGTTCGGCGTCGCGTACGAGGCCAAGGTGGTCTCGGCGCACCGCATGCCCGACGAGATGTTCGAGTACGCGGAAAAGGCGCGCGAGCGCGGCCTGCGCGCGATCATCGCCGGCGCGGGCGGCGCGGCGCACCTGCCGGGCATGCTGGCGGCCAAGACCACGGTGCCCGTGCTGGGCGTGCCGGCGGTCAGCAAGTATCTGAAGGGCGTGGATTCGCTCCACTCGATCGTGCAGATGCCCAAGGGCGTGCCGGTCGCGACCTTCGCCATCGGCGAGGCGGGCGCGGCCAATGCGGCGCTGTTCGCCGTCTCGATCCTGAGCGTGACCAACACCGAATACGCGAACAAGCTCGCGGCTTTCCGCGTGCGCCAGAACGAAGCGGCGCACGCCATGGTGCTGCCCCCGCTTTGATTGCCCCGCTTTGATCGTCCCCACGCGCCGCGGCCATCCCGCGGCCGACCACGAAGATGACTCCTGACAATTCACCGGTTTCACCGATCCTGCCCGGCGCCTGGCTGGGCATGGTGGGTGGCGGCCAGCTCGGCCGCATGTTCTGCTTTGCCGCGCAGGCGATGGGCTACCGCGTCGCCGTGCTCGATCCCGACGCGACCAGCCCCGCGGGCACCGTGGCCGACCGCCACATCTGCGCCGCGTACGACGACGAAGCGGCGCTCACCGAACTCGCGCGCCTGTGCGCGGCCATCTCGACCGAGTTCGAGAACGTGCCCGCGGCGAGCCTCGACACGCTCGCGAAGTCGACCTTCGTGAGCCCGGCCGGGCGCTGCGTGGCGGTGGCGCAGGACCGCATCGCCGAGAAGCGCTTTATCGCGGCGGCCGGCGTGCCGGTCGCGCCGCACGTGGTGATCGAGTCGTCGCAGGCGCTCGCCGGCATCGACGACCAGGCGCTCGCCGCCGTGCTGCCGGGCATTCTCAAGACCGCGCGCATGGGCTACGACGGCAAAGGCCAGATTCGCGTCTCCAACGCCGAGGAAGTGCGCGAGGCCCATGCGTCGCTCGGCGGCGTGCCGTGCGTGCTGGAAAAGCGCCTGCCGCTGAAGTTCGAGGTGAGCGCGCTGATCGCGCGCGGCACGAACGGCCAGGCCGCGGTGTATCCGCTCGCGCAGAACACGCACCGCAACGGCGTGCTCTCGCACACCATCGTGCCCGCCCCGGACGCCAGCCCGGCGCTCGTGCAGCAGGCCCAGCAGGCCGCGATCCAGATCGCGGCGAAGCTCGGCTATGTGGGCGTGCTGTGCGTGGAATTCTTCATCCTCGAAGACGGCTCGCTCGTCGCCAACGAAATGGCGCCGCGTCCGCACAACTCGGGCCACTACACGACCGATGCGTGCGCCACGAGCCAGTTCGAGCAGCAGGTGCGCGCCATGACGGCCATGCCGCTCGGCGACACGCGCCAGCACTCGCCGGCCGTGATGCTGAACATTCTCGGCGACGTGTGGTTCCCCTGCGCCGTGGGCGAGGCGAAGCCCCAGAAGGGCGCCGCGCCTGTCACGCCGCCGTGGGACCAGGTGGCCTCGATGCCGGCCGCGCGCCTGCATCTGTACGGCAAGGAAGACGCGCGTCCGGGCCGCAAGATGGGCCATGTGAACTTCACCGCGCCGACGCTCGACGAAGCGCGCACGGCCGCACGCGACTGCGCGCGCCTGCTGCACATCGCCACGAGCTGAGGTTGAGCCGCATCATGTCCGATCCGCAGAACGCGTCGCACGATGGCACGCCGCCCCTGACCGCAGCCGACATCGAGCACGCCGCCGCGCTGCTCGACGCGGGCGAGCTGGTCGCGTTCCCGACCGAGACCGTCTACGGTCTGGGCGGCGATGCGGCGAGCCCCGAGGCGGTCGCGCGCATCTACGCGGCCAAAGGGCGGCCGGCAAACCATCCGGTGATCGTTCACCTGCCGCCCGGCGGCGACCCGCAGTACTGGGCCGCCGAGTGGCCCGAGGCGGCGCAAAAGCTCGTCGACGCCTTCTGGCCCGGCCCGCTCACGCTGATCGTCAAACGCCACGAACGCATTCCCGACGCCGTGAGCGGCGGCCAGGATTCGGTGGGGCTGCGCTGCCCGTCGCATCCGGTCGCGCAGCAGTTGCTGGCGGCGTTTTCCGCGCGTCGCGGCGGCCATGGCGGCGTGGCGGCGCCGTCGGCGAACCGCTTCGGCCACGTGAGCCCGACCACGGCGCAGCACGTGCGCGACGAATTCGGCGCGGCGGTGCATGTGCTCGACGGCGGCGCATGCGACGTGGGCATCGAATCGACGATTCTCGATCTTTCGCGCGGATTTCCCGCGTTGCTGCGGCCCGGTCATGTGACGCCGCACGACATCGCGCGCGTGCTGGGCGAGGCGCCGCGCTTGCCCGACGGCTCGGACGCCACGGCGCCGCGCGCCTCGGGCACGCTCAAGGCGCACTACGCGCCGCGCACGCCGCTCGCGCTGCTGCCGTTCGAAGCGCTGGAGCCGCTGCTTGCGGCGGCGCGCGATGCGGGCGAAACGGTGGCGCTGGTGGCGCGCGCCTCGCGCGCTGGCGTTTGGGCGCAGGCTCAGGGCGTGCACTTCGTCACCGCGCCGGAAGAGCCGCAGGAATATGCACGCGAACTGTATGGCTTGCTGCGCGCGCTCGATCGCGCGAACGTCTCGCGCATTCTCATCGAGAAGCTGCCGGAGACGATCGAGTGGATCGCGGTCAATGACCGGTTGGGGCGGGCGGCGGCGGCGTTCGAGGCGCAGCAGCAGGGCTGAACCGGTTTTCTCGCATTCAATGAAAACACCCCACGAGCCTGACGGTCCGTGGGGTGTTTTCTCTTGCACCGGAAGACCCGGTGCAAGCGACGCTTATCAGGGCGCCTTGCCGATGCCAGCAGCAGCCAGCTGCGTTTCGACGAACGTCGCGAATTGCGAGTGCAGCGCCGTGGTCGGGTGCACGAGATCCGCGAACATGTAGGTCGTCGGCGCGTTAGCCGTCGTCAGCGTTTGCGGCGAGCAGAACAGCGAGCTGCCGAAGCTCTGGCCGTAGGCCGCGGCATACGCGTTGATGGTGGCTTGCGGCGTCGTGGCCGGGTTCAACCCGAGCGTTGCCTGCGGATTGGCGAGCGCATAGTTGGTTGCGCTGTTCGTCATGGCCGTGAGGTTACAGGCCGTATCGGTGTTCGTCACGGTGAAGCCGAGACTTGCCGCGTTCGCGATCGACTGGTCGAGCCACGAGAACGTATCGACCAGCACGACCTTCTTCGCCTGCACGTCGGCTGCGCTCGCCTGAATCAGCGTCAGGTTGTACATCGCCGAAATGAGCGAGAGCGCCACGTCGGCCGACGTCGAAGAGCCCGGCGTGGCGCCGATGGCGGCATCGGCCTTCAGCGCCGCCGGCGTCTTGCCGATGTCAGGCACCGTGACGAGCGCGATCTTCGGATTGCCGGGGACGATATCCGCATGGACGAGCGCGCCCAGCGTCGCCGCTGCTGTGATGACGGGGGTGACCGACGAGAAGGCGGTCGGATTCGCCTTCACGAGCCCGAGCGCGATGTACGCCGGCGCGAGCGCCGTGGCTTGCGCCTGCGTGAAGCCTTGCGTCATCAGGGCCGTGACGGCTGCAGTGCCTTGCGAAGCGACAGCGGCCGAGAAATTGTTCGCCACGAGCGCCGCGCCGAACAATGCCAGGTTCGTCGGGCTGCCGTCCGTGGGCACGTCCAGCAGGTTCAGGATTTCATTCGCGCCGCCTTCCACGAGCACGAGCTGATTCGCATTGAAGCTGCCGTGCTGCGCCACATACTGCTGGAGCTGCCAAGTGACCGGCTGCTCGCTCGCGGCAGGGATCACGGCGCTGGTATTCGCCACGCCGCCGCCCGTCACCAGCGCGCCGCCTTGCGCGTAGTCGAGGCCGCCCGTTGCCGTGAGCGGTAGACCGAAGCCGCCTTCGAAGGCCGGCGAAAGCGTGTTGCCGAAGTATTCGGACACATGCTGCGCCCAGACTTCGCCCGGGTTGGTCGTGAAGCGGCCGCCGCCGAAGCCCGGCAGAATCTGCTCCGAATACGTGCCCGCGTCGGTCAGGCTCGTGCCGAACGCCACCACCTGCATGTTGACGCCCGACGGCGGCGGCGTGCTCGCGTTGTTGTTCCCACTGCTGCCACCACCGCAGGCGGCGAGCAGCGCAAAGGCGGCGCTCGCGGCCGCGATCTGGGTGGCGCGCAACAACGTACGGTGTCTCGGTCCTTGATGCTTCATATTCACTTCATCTCCTCTGTGTGTGGCCTTTGATGCCATGCTTGCCTACTCATGCAACGGGTGCTCGTGGCACGAGCGGCTGCCCCGTTGTCGATGTTTTTCTCGATCGCCGGCCTTGCATGCAACCCCCTGTGCGCTGCTGCCCCAGGGTCAGGGCCAAGGCCGACAGACTACGCAATCTCTCAGCTATTGCGCGACCCGAACTCACCCTCGGTGTTGTTTTCCGGCACGCCGTAGCGCGTTCCCGCGGGTGTCGCCGGCGCCGTCACGGAGGCGAGGCCGAGCGCGTCGTGGCGCTCGCACCAATCGGGCGGCGCGAACAGCGCGGCGAGACGCGAGCGCCAGCCGGACATGCGCGCGAAGTCCCGCGCCATCGCGAGCCATTCGTGAAATGTCGCCTTAAGCGGATTGCATGATGCAAGCGGCTTGACGATGCCGTAATCGGGCGCGTCGTGCGCGTCTTCCTCGACATAGCTGCCGAACAGGCGGTCCCAGATCGCGAGCACCCCGGCGTAATTGCGATCGATATAGCGCGCGTTGCGCGCGTGGTGGACGCGATGCATCGACGGCGTGTTGAACACGTATTCGAGCCAGCCGAGCTTGCCTACGGCCTGGGTGTGCACGAAGAACTGGAACGCGAGATTGACGAGCACGATCGCGACGATCTGCTCCGGCGTGAAGCCGAGCATGGCGAGCGGAATCCAGAAGATCCACATGCCCGCCACGGGATACATGAGGCTCTGGCGAAACGCCGTGGAAAGGTTCAGGCGCTCCGACGAATGGTGGACGACGTGCGCGGCCCAGAGCCAGCGCACGCGATGGCTCGCGCGGTGAAACACGTAGTAGAGCAGGTCCTGCGCGATAAAGAGTGCGAACCATGCGACGAGCCCCGGCTGCCACGAAACGAGCCGGAAGTGCCGGTAGACGTACGCATAGACGGGCACCGCGACGAGCCACGCAAGCTTGTCGGCGCCCTGGTGCATGAGCGCGAGCGCGGCGTTGCACAGCGTATCGGGCCAGGCGTAGCGGGCGCTGTCAGGGTTGGCGTTCGATGCAGCGCGCGGCCGCGTGCGGGAGAGATGCCACGCTTCCCAGCCGATGCAGGCGAGAAACACGGGGGCGAGGGCGAGCAGCAGCCATTGCGCGTCGAACTGCACGAACGTCGTCCTCCTTGTCCCGTGGGCGGCGCTGGCGGGCAGCGCGGCATTTGTTGTCTCGTATCGTATTGGCCGCGTTGGTGTGCGTTCGCAGGGTGCGCGGCTCGATGGCCGGGCACGCAAGATAAAACTTTCAATGCATTACCGGCCTTTGCTCGCCAGAGTACACGCCCCAGGCCCAGGACGGGCGGGGCTTTGCTAGAGGAAAACTTCGAGCCCGGCGCATCGCGGCGGGCTCGGGTGAGGCGTGCGGGGACAGGTCCACGGCGCCCGCCGGGCGCGGACACGGCGTGCACGCCGTGTGCAAACAACGTGCGCGTAGCGCGTGGTCAATGCGCGCCGCGTCGTCTGGCCGGAGCCTTGTACGTGGCCTTCGCGACCTTCGACCCTTTTGCCGCGCGCTTCGGATGCGGCTCGACGTACACGGGCTTTTCTTCGGGCATGCCCTTGTAGACCCACTCGAGCAGCGCGTCGTGCGCGGCGCGTGCCGATTCGGCGCGCGGATCGTTGATGAGGCTCACCACGATCCAGCTCTCGCCGTTCTCGGCCGCCACGTAACCGGCGATGGCGCGCACGTCGCGCAGCGTGCCCGTCTTGATATGCGCGTTGCCTTCCACGCCCGCGTTGGTGAGGCGGTTGCGCATCGTGCCGTCCACGCCGACGATCGGCAGCGAGTCGATGAACACCTGCGCGACCGGGCTCGCGTTCGCGTTCTGCAGCAGGTTCGCAAGAGAGAGCGCGCTGACGTGCTCTTCGCGCGAGAGGCCGCAGCCGTTGTCGAGCACGAGTTCGGGCATGTTCAGGCCGCTGCGCCGCAAGAACGTATTGACCGCCGTGGCGGCCTTGGTCGTGGTCGCAGGCGGCCTGCCCTCGACGGCGCCGAGCGTGAGGAACAGATTGCGCGCCATCACGTTGTTGCTGAACTTGTTGATGTCGTGCACGACGTCCGAGAGCGGCGGGCTCTGGTGCACGGCGAGCAAACGCGCGCGCGGCGGCACGACGCCTTCGCGCACCGCGCCGGCCGGCGTGGCGAAGAGGCTGCCGCCCGTTTGCTGCCAGAGGGCGAGGAAGCCGTCCGCGAAGAACGTGCTGTGGTCCACGGGCGCGGCCATGTTGAGCGTGCGCTCGCCGCAGCGCATCGCGTAGCTGCCGGCGAAGCTCGCGGTGACGACGCCGTTGCCGCCCGGCGAAACCTGCGGGCTCGGCAGCATGCCGCCGCACGCGCCGGCGCGCTCGCGGATCTGGTTGTCGATCTGCCACTGCGCAACGGGCGGCACCACGTCGATCGACACGCCCTCGCGGGAGGGCGAGAACGTGAACGAGACCGACTTGAACGCGTACATCAGCGGATCAGGGCCGACGTTGTAGGGCGCGCTGTCGTCGCCGTCGAACGAGGGGAGGTCGCGCGTGGACGGATCGAACTCGCTCTTGTCGAGCACGAGCGCGCCGTCGATGCGCGCGACGCCCGCCGCGCGAATCTTTTGCACGAGGTCGATCAGCTCTTCGGGCACGAGCTTCGGGTCGCCTGTGCCCTTGATATAGAGGTTGCCGTGCAGCGTGCCGCTCGCATCGACTTCGCCGTCGGTATAGGCGCTCGTTTTCCAGCGATAGTCGGGACCGAGCATCGCGAGGCCGCTCCACGTCGTGACGAGCTTCATCGTCGAGGCTGGCATCATCGGCTGGCCGGCATTCACGGCGACGCTGGGCTGGCGGTCGCCGACCTTTTCGATCACCACGCTGACCGACGAGAGCGGCACGTGCGCGCGCTCGAGACCCGCCATCACGGTGGGCGGCAGCACGGTGGTCACGTTGACCGTGGGAATGCGCGCGCCTTCGGGCTGCGCATACGCGGCCGGCGCGGCGGCGAAGCCCGCGGCGAGCGTGGCGCAGGCGAGAGCGAGGGCGAGCGGTCGAGGCAGGCGCGCAGTGGCGGCGGCGCGATGCGTGCGGTCGGTGTGCGAGGCAGGCAGTCTGAACAAGGAGCGTAGGCGGGACAGCGATGCGGGCAGCATGAAATGCGTTCGGGCGAGTGCAGGGGCGGTGCTTGGGCCGCGCGCGGCGTACGGAAAGCGGAGACTCTCCGGTGCTGCGCGCGGACGCGAAAATTGGGGCGGCGTGTGATTCGTGGTGCGCGCGCGATGCGCTCTCTTGAACGTACTGTACAAACCCGCACGCGCGCATCGCGGCCGAATCACGAGTGGAGCGCCGCAAAAGCGCACATTGTAAAGACCTCGCGCCGCGTGCGCGCATTGCCGCAAGAAAACGTTGCACATTGCGTGGCGTGATGCAAACACTGCCCATAATGTGCCCACCCCGCGCGCCATTGCAGCGCGACCGGCTGCGTGCCGCAGCGGCGCGGCGCCCCTGTTCAGGCGCTAGAATGCTCGCATCCTCATCCACTCACGCAGCGCGGCGCAGCAGCGCCGCCCGGCCAACATTACGATGCGCATACTGCTAGTCGAAGATGACCGCATGATCGCCGAAGGCGTGCGCAAGGCGCTGCGCGGCGAAGGCTTCGCGGTCGACTGGGTCGAAGACGGCGATGCCGCCCTCTCCGCCGCGAGCGCGGATTCTTACGATCTCATGCTGCTCGATCTCGGATTGCCGCGGCGCGACGGTCTCGACGTGCTGCGTACCCTGCGCGCGCGCGGCGCGGCGCTGCCGGTGCTGATCCTCACCGCGCGCGACGCCGTCGCCGACCGCGTGAAGGGTCTCGACGCCGGCGCGGACGACTACCTCATCAAGCCGTTCGATCTCGACGAACTGGGCGCACGCATGCGCGCGCTGATCCGCCGCCAGGCGGGCCGCAGCGATTCGACCATCCGCCACGGCTCGATTACGCTCGATCCGGCCTCGCACCAGGTCACCCAGGACGGTTCGCCCGTCGCGCTCTCGGCGCGCGAATTCGCGCTGCTCGAGGCGCTGCTCGCGCGTCCGGGCGCGGTGCTCTCGAAAACCCAGCTCGAAGAGAAGATGTACGGCTGGGGCGAGGAGATCGGCAGCAATACCGTCGAGGTCTATATTCACGCGCTGCGCAAGAAGCTCGGGGCCGACCTGATCCGCAACGTGCGCGGCCTCGGCTACATGATCGCCAAAGACGCATGAAGCAGGTAATCAAGCGCGGCCATGCATGGGGCCGGGGTAAGTGCTTTGCATGGGGCCGGAGTAGATGCTAAAGCACCAACTCCGGCCGACAGCTGCAGCGCAAATTCCGGATCGACAGGGAGACCCCTTTAGCCGATGAGTTCCATCCGACGACAACTGCTGTTCTGGCTGCTCGCGATCGTCGTCGCGGGCGTTGGGCTCGCGGGCTGGCTGATCTATCGCCAGGCGCTCGCCGAAGCCAACGAGCTGTTCGACTACCAGCTGCAGGAAATCGCCGAGGCGCTGCCCTCCGAGCCATTCAACGAGATCCTCAGTTCGCGCGACACGGGCGACGAAGGCATCGTGCTGCAGATCTGGAATCGCAACGGCGTGCTCATGTACTACTCGCATCCGCGCGCGCCGCTCGCGCCGCGCGCGGAACTCGGCTTTTCGACGGAGCGCACCGATCGCGGCGACTGGCGCGTGTATGGCGCGATCGTCGGCGACAACGTCGTGCAGCTCGCGCAGCCCGTTTCGGTGCGCAACCGGCTCGCCGCGAACGTCGCGCTGCGCACGCTCTGGCCGCTCATCGTGGTGCTGCCGTTTCTCGGCATCGCGGTCTGGATCATGGTGGGTCGCGGGCTCAGGCCGCTCTCGCGCGTCGCGCGGGCGCTCGACACGCGTCATCCCGAAGCGCTCGACCCGCTGCCCGAAGAGCGTCTGCCGCGCGAAGTCACGCCGCTCGTGCATGCGTTGAACGCGCTGCTCGAACGCCTCGCGCAGGCCATCGACACACAGAAGGCCTTCGTCGCCGATGCCGCACATGAGTTGCGCACGCCGCTGGCGGCCGTGCAGATCCAGGCGCAACTCGTTGCGCGCGCAAGGGATGACGAAACGCGCCGCGAAGCGCTCGTCGATCTGCAGGCGGGCGTGACGCGCGCCACGCGTCTCGCCGAGCAGCTGCTCGCGCTCGCGCGTTCCGAACCCGACGGTCATGCCCGTGCGCAGAACGTCGATCTGCATGCGCTGCTCGATGATTGCGTGCTCAACTATGCGCCGCTTGCCCAGCAGCGCGGCGTCGATCTCGGCATCGAGGAAAGCGCGGCGGCGAGCGTGCATGGCGACGCCGATGCGTTGCGCGTGATGCTCAACAACCTGCTCGACAACGCGACCAAATACACGCCCGCGGGCGGCCGCGTGGACGTGAGCCTCGCGGTCGTCGACGGGCATCCGCGCGTGCGCATCGCGGACAGCGGGCCGGGCATTCCGGAAGAGGAGCGTGCACGCGTGTTCGATCGCTTTTATCGCGTGGGCGCGGGCGCGAATCGCGCACGCACCGATATCGCCGGCACGGGCCTCGGGCTCGCTATCGTGCGACGAATCGCGGATCAGCACGACGCGACCATCACACTCGGCGATTCGCCCGCCGGCGGCCTGCTCGTGGACGTCCGGTTGTGACTCCGAACTGCCCGCAAATGACCGCCGCGCGGGCGTTTGCGCGATTATTGCGATTTCCGCGTACTTAAGACTCCTTTAAGCGACACGGCTTACTCTTCGGTACGTCGTGATGAGTACCCCGCGCAAGGAGTCCGCAATGAATACAAAAGTTCTTTCCCGCAGTGCCGTGGCAGCCGCCGTGGTCGTCGCATTGTCGGCGGGCTACGTAGCAGGGCACCGTGATCTGCCTGCTCCGCAGGTCATCTCGCAGGCCCAGGCCGCGGCGATGATGCCCGCCGAAGCCGCAGCCAAGACTGGCATTCCCGACTTCTCGGGTCTCGTGGAAACCTACGGGCCCGCGGTGGTCAACATCAGCGCCAAGCACGTCGTGAAGCAGACGGCGCTGCGCAGCGGCGGCAGTGGTTCGCAACAACTGCCGATCGATCCGAGCGATCCGTTCTACCAGTTCTTCAAGCACTTCTATGGCGGCGCGCCCGGCATGGGCGGCGGCGACAACGGTCCGCAGGCCGATCAGCCGAGCGCGAGCCTCGGCTCGGGTTTCATCGTCAGCCCGGACGGCTACATTCTCACGAACGCGCACGTCGTGGACGGCGCCAACGTCGTGACGGTGAAGCTCACCGACAAGCGCGAATACAAGGCGAAGGTCGTGGGCGCGGACAAGCAGTCGGACGTCGCCGTGCTCAAGATCGACGCAAAGGACCTGCCGACCGTGAAGATCGGCGACCCGCGCCAGAGCAAGGTTGGCCAGTGGGTGGTGGCGATCGGCTCGCCGTACGGCTTCGACAACACGGTGACCTCGGGCATCATCAGCGCGAAGTCGCGCTCGCTGCCGGACGAAAACTACACGCCGTTCATCCAGACCGACGTGCCGGTCAACCCCGGCAATTCGGGCGGCCCGCTGTTTAATCTGCAGGGCGAAGTAATCGGCATCAACTCGATGATCTATTCGCAGACGGGCGGCTTCCAGGGCCTTTCGTTCGCAATCCCGATCAATGAGGCGATCAAGGTCAAGGACGAACTCGTCAAGACCGGTCACGTGAGCCGTGGGCGTCTCGGCGTTGCGGTGCAGTCGATGAACCAGACGCTCGCCAACTCGTTCGGCATGGACAAGCCGCGTGGCGCGCTGGTGAGCTCGGTGGACGCGAGCGGTCCGGCCGCGAAGGCAGGCCTGAAGCCCGGCGACGTGATCCTGTCCGTGAACGGCCAGGCCGTGGACGACTCGTCCGCTCTGCCTTCGCTCATCGCCGGCATGAAGCCGGGCACGAAGGCCGACGTTCAGGTGTGGCGTGACAAGAGCACGAAGGACCTCAGCGCAACTATCGGCACGCTGGGGGACGCGAAGGTGGCTTCGAACGAGGCACCGCAGGCGCAGATGCAAGGGCGCCTCGGCGTCGCCGTGCGCCCGCTCACGCCGGAAGAGAAGAGCAACGGCTCGCTCGATCACGGTCTGCTCGTCCAGCAGTCGGGTGGTGCAGCCGAAAACGCGGGTGTCCAGCCCGGCGACGTGATTCTCGCCGTGAATGGCCGCCCGGTGACGAGCGCCGATCAGCTCAAGCAAATGGTTTCCAAGGCTGGCAACAGCATTGCGCTCCTGATCCAGCGAGACGACGCACAGATTTTCGTGCCCGTCGATCTCGGCTGATCCCTGCTGTCGCGAATCCGGCTCCGTGCGCCGGATTCGCGGCGAGAGCAGGTTTCATTACGTTGTACCTGTGCTGCCGCCGTTGGCCCCTGGCCCCGGCGGCAGCGGTTTTTTGGGGCGCACAAAACCTGCTGCGCGCCCGGATCGGGCACGCCCCTTGCGGAAGCATTACATCGGACCACCTGAAAGGAGCGATCGATGAAGAGTTTCCGCAACTCGCGCCCCATCCATACGACCGCTTGCGCGACGTTCCTCGCGGCCACGCTTGCTCTTGGCTACGCGGGCGGCGCGGCGGCACAGCAGGCCGATGCCTCGGGCACGGTCGGCGGCACGACCACCGACAACACGAGCGCCGGCAACACCAACGGCGGCGGCATGCCCCAGGTTCAGCAGCAGGGCGACGTGTCGTTCGTCTCCGGCGGCGTGGGTCTCGACGAATCCAGGGCGCTGCTCGGCGCGGAGCGCGAATGGCCACTGGCGTTGCGGTTCACCCAGCGCAGCGGCGAGTACGTGGCGGACGTGCGCGTGCAGATCACCGACTCGCACGGCGCGAGCGTGCTCGATACGACTTCCCGCGGGCCGTACATGCTCGTCAAGGTGCGTCCGGGTCGCTACAACGTGCATGTGAGCCATGCGGGCGTCGACAAGACGAGCGCCGTGACGGTGGGCTCGAACGGCAGCGCGCGGGCGGCGTTCATCTGGTAAGCCGCCTGGCCGGGCCCCGCCGCGTTTGGGCGCTGCCGCACGCGCGCCGCGCATAAGATTCACGCAGCCAGGACGAGTTTGGCCGATAATGAGGCCGAGGGGAGGCCGCGATCGCTCAGGCGTTTCGCGAGCGGGTTCGCGTGTTGCCGTCGGTCGCCGTCGCTTGCGTGACCGGCGCGGCGACAGGCGGCTGGCGAGCGGCCATCCCGTGGCATTGCACGGCACGCGCCTTCGTGGCGGCGGGCCACGCGAACCGGTGCGGCCTGCCGCCCGGCGAGGGCAGGGCGCCGCGGGCGCCGCCTACCAACAGGGGAGCCGAACATGGCGGTCGAACCGGATGCGGACCATCGCATCGAACTCGTCGCGAACCGTCACCGCGTGCGCGTGATTCATGGCGGCATCACCATTGCCGATACGCTGCACGCCGTCACCCTTTGCGAAACCGGCTACCCCGACGTCTTCTACTTTCCGCGCGCCGACGTGAACATGGCGCGACTCGAACGCTCCGGACAGATCTCGCATTGCCCGTTCAAGGGCGAGGCGACGTATTTCCATTTGCGTACCGAAGACGGGCGCGTCGACGACGCGGCCTGGAGCTACGAAGCGCCGCTCGATGACGCACGCGGCATCAAGGGGTATCTGGCCTTCTACGCGACTCGCGTGGACCGGATCGACCAGACCTCCTGAAATGGCCCGGTAGCTTGCATAGGGGGAGCCGCCATGGAACTGAACGATGCGTTGAGAATTCCGCTCGAACCGGCCGCCGTCTGGGCGGCGCTGCAGGACGTGGCGCTCGTGCGCGCGAGCATGGAGCATTGCGAGTCGTTCAGGCGGCTCGGCCCCGGCGAATACGCGATCACGCTCACGGTGCCGCTCGGGCCGCTGCGCGCACGCTATGAAGTGCGCGCCCACATTGCCAGTGACACGGCGCAGGTGCCGCTCACGCCCCGGCGCGTGCTGAGCTTTCGCGCCCGCGCCGACGGCATCGGCTCGCTGCGCGGCCAGATCGACGTCGCGCTGCGCCCCGAAGAGCGCGCCACGACGCGGGAGCCGGGTACGGGCAAGGATGTGAGCACGCGGATCGACTACTCGGTGTGGGCCACGCTCACGGGTCCGCTTTCCGAGCTGCCGCCGCGCCAGATCGAGAACGCCCTGCACGAGCTCGCCGACGACTTCTTCACGGAGTTCTGCGCCGTGGTTGCGGTCAAGCACGGCCAGGCGCCGAACCGCGTGGCGGGCGAGCAGCCGCGCCGGCAGCACGTGTTCCTGCGGCCGATCAACCTCGCCGGTCTCGCCCGGCGCGCGCATATCTTGCCGCAGCACCATGCGGGCGGCACGCTTTCGGGCCGCGCGGCAAGCACGCTGCATCACGAGCCTCCGCCGCATGCCATGCCTTATTGGGCTTGGGCCGCGATGATCTTTTTCGTCGCGTTGCTGCTCTATGCGGCCCGCTGGTTTACTGCGACCTGAAATCGGCGGCGGGCGGCGCGCCGCCCGCCGGACCGCGCAACGAAACGTTCACGCCCCCCGAAACTCCCGCCGCCACGCCGACGGCGAGATCCTGAACGCCTCCACGAAATGCTGACGCAGCGACGCGGCCGAGCCGAAGCCTGCGCGCTGGGCGATCGCGTCGATCGGCTGATCGGTGCTTTCGAGCAGCTGCTGCGCGCGGGCGAGGCGCTCGCCGAGCAGCCACGCGCTCACCGTCGTTCCCGTCGTCGAACGGAACTGGCGCGTGAAGGTGCGCCGGCTCATCAGGGCGCGCTGCGCGAGCGAGTCGAGCGTGTGAGGCGCGTCGAGGTGGGCGCGAATCCAGTCGAGCAGACCCGGCAGCCGCTCGCCGCGCCCGGCTGCCGCGAGCGGCTGCTGGACGTACTGGGCCTGGTTGCCCTGGCGATGCGGCGGCACGACGAGCCGCCGCGCCACGTAGTTCGCGGCGCCCGAGCCGCACAGGCGCCGCATGAGATGCAGACAGCAGTCGAGTCCCGCCGCCGTGCCCGCCGAGGTCAGCAGGTCGCCGTCGTCGATGTAGAGCACGCCGGGGTCGAAGCGCACGGCCGGAAAGCGCTGCGCGAAGTCGTCGGCGGCGGCCCAGTGCGTGGTGCCCGGGCGGTCGTCGAGCAGGCCCGCATGCGCGAGCACGTAGGCGCCGAGACAGAGCCCGACGAGGATCGCGCCGCTCGCGTGCGCGTCGCGCAACGCGTCGCAAAGCGCGGCGGGCGGCGCCTCGTGGGTGTCGCGCCAGCTGGGCACGACGATCACGTCCGCGCCGCGCAGTCCCTCGAGGCCGTGTGGCGCGCCGATCGTGAAGCCGGCCGTGGTCGTGAGCGCGCCGGGCTCCGCCGCGCAGACGGCGAGTTCAAACGGCGGCACGCCGCCTTCGCTGCGGTCTTCGCCGAACACGACGCAAGGCACCGAGAGATGGAACGGGCTGATGCGGTCGAACGCGATCACGGCGACGCGCAAGGGGGCCGGTGAAGGAGCCTGACGGATAGCAGTGGCCATGACGAGTCCCGAAGAGGAATGGCCCGATTCTAGCGAAAGTTGTCATCCGGGCCACTGTCGCGTGGGCGCACGCAGCGCCACAATCCCGCCATCGACTGCGCGTCTTCGGACCGGTCGGTTTCTCTCAACCCCAGGAGGCATGGCCATGTCCGCGAATCCGCGCCGGGCGCTCGTCGTCATCGACGTGCAGAACGAATATGTCAGCGGCGATCTGCTGATCGAATATCCCCCCATCGAGACGTCGCTCGCCAATATCGGTCGCGCGATCGACGCCGCGCGCGCCGCCGGCGTGCCGGTCGTGGTGGTGCAGAACGTCGCCCCGGCGGATTCGCCGCTGTTCGCGCGCGGCAGCGTGGGCGCCGAGCTGCATCCGGTCGTGGCCTCGCGCGAGCGCGATCACTACGTCGAAAAAGCGCTGCCGAGCGCCTTCGCGGGCACCGATCTCGAGGCCTGGCTGGCCGGGCGCGGCATCGACACGCTCACGGTGGTGGGCTACATGACGCACAACTGCGATGCGTCGACGGTGTTCGAGGCGACCCACGCGGGTCTTGCCGTGGAGTTTCTGGCCGATGCGACCGGTGCGGTGCCGTATGCAAACGAGGCGGGAACGGCGAGCGCCGAGGAGATCCACCGCGCGTTCAGCGTGGTGATGCACACGCGCTTCGCGGCGGTCGTGAGCACGGATGCCTGGCTTGCCGCCGTCGAAAAAGGCGTGCCGCTCGCGCGCGACAACATCTACGCGTCGAATCAGCGGGCCCGCGCGAACCGTGTGCCGGCCTGAGCGCTCAAGAAAAAGGCGGCCTCGTCAGCGGCCGCCTCGGTCGATCCGGGAACTGCGCGCGCAGGGCTCAGGCGTCCGGCTCGGCCGCCCCGATGCGCAGTGACGGGCTGAAGCGCAGCGCGTCGAGCATGGCGTCGACGTGCAGTTCGGCGTTGCTCGCCACGTCGAACACGTCCGGCAGGATCGCCATATCGCGCAGCGCGCCGCCGATGAACGAATGGAGCACGCGCGAAGCGCGCTTCGGGTCGAGATCGGCGGGCAGTTGACCCTTCGACATCGCATTGCGCAAACCCTGCTCGATGCTGGCCAGCCCCTCGCGCATATCGGTCTGATGGCGCGCCATCACGGGGCCCATCTCCTCGACGAACTCGCACTTCAGAAACAGGATCTCGAACACGCGGCGGCGGCGCGCGTCGGTGGCCGTATTGCGCAGACACAGAATGCATAGATCGCGCATGCGCCCGAGCGGGTCGGGCTCGCCGGGGTCGGTCGATGCCACCTTCAGCTCGTCGAGCGGCAGCACCACGCGGTCGAACATGGCCGTGAACAGGTCGCCCTTGTTCTCGAAATGCCAGTAAATCGCGCCGCGCGTCACGCCCGCGGTCTGGGCGATGTCGGCCAGCGAAGTGCGCGACACGCCTTTCTCATAAAAGACGTGTTCGGCGGCGTCGAGGATCCGGTTGCGCGTCTCCAGCGCTTCCTCTTTCGTGCGGCGGGCCATTTTGTAAAGTCAGTGCGTTGCAGCGGGTTAGGGGTGAATGAATGTATTTGGGGTGCGAACCGTAATGTATTGATTTGTAATATGGAGGTGATGCGCGGATCGCTCCTGAAGTACCACTCAACGGTTACGTAACGTCCTTTTACATTCGTTCGCGAATGTATCTATAATAGCACCCCACCACCTGGGTGCCTCAAGTGGTGATGTCCGGTTAATATCCGTCCTTGGCCAAGTGGTCGTAGAAACCCCAATGCGCGACGCCTCTCGCGGCGGCGCGCGGCAGTATCGCCCGGACGGATGTGCAGACCGGAACGCGCCTTTCTAGAAGAAGTACCGGGTTTATCCGTCAGGTATTTGCCAGATGCTGGCGTGCGTGGTCGTCCTCCTCGTTGCAGGACGCCGCACGCTTTTATTGTCAGTTATAGACAGAGGTCGCTCCATGCGCGTCGAACGGGTTCCATTCCGCCTAATCAGTGTCGCGACGGCTGCCATCGTGCTTGCAGCCTGCGGGCAAAAGCAGTCGGCGCCGCCGCCGCAAACCCCCGAAGTGGGTATCGTCACTCTCCAGCCGACCGCCGTGCCGGTCGTCTCCGAGCTTCCCGGCCGCACCAGTGCCTACCTCGTCGCGCAAGTGCGCGCACGGGTGGACGGCATCGTGCTGCGCCGCGAATTCACCGAAGGCGCGCTCGTCAAGGCGGGCCAGCGGCTCTACAAGATCGACCCGGCGCCGTACATCGCCGCGCTCAACAACGCCAAGGCCACGCTCGCCAAGGCGCAGGCCAACCTCGTCACGCAGAACGCGCTGGTGTCGCGCTACAAGGTGCTCGTGCAGGCCAACGCGGTGAGCAAGCAGGACTACGACAACGCCGTTGCCGCCCAGGGCCAGGCAGTAGCCGACGTCGCCGCCGGCAAGGCCGCCGTCGACACGGCGCAGATCAACCTCGGCTATACCGACGTCACTTCGCCGGTCTCGGGCCAGGTCGGCATCTCGCAGGTCACGCCGGGCGCCTACGTGCAGGCGAGCGCGGCCACCTTGATGTCGACGGTGCAGCAGCTCGATCCGATGTACGTGGACGTCACGCAGTCGAGCCTCGAAGGCCTGAAGCTGCGCCGCGAGATCCAGGAAGGGCGCCTGAAGACCAACGGCCCGAACGCCGCCAAGGTTTCGCTCGTCCTCGAAGACGGTCGCACCTATTCGGAAAAGGGCAAGCTCCAGTTCTCCGACGTCACCGTCGACCAGACCACGGGCTCGGTCACGGTTCGCGCGATTTTCCCGAACCCCGACCGCGTGCTGCTGCCGGGCATGTTCGTGCGCGCGCGCATCGAAGAGGGCATCAACAACAACGCGTTCCTCGTGCCGCAGGTCGGCGTGCAGCACGACCAGAAGGGTCAGGCTTCGGTGTACGTCGTCAACCAGGACAACAAGGTCGTGCCGACGCCGATCACCACTGCGGGCACGCAGGGCCAGGACTGGGTCGTCCAGAGCGGTCTGAATGCCGGCGACCGCGTGATCGTTCAGGGCACCGACAAGGTCAAGCCGGGTGCGCAGGTCAAGCCGGTTCCCGCGCAGCTTCCGCCGCCGCCGGCGCCGGGCGCGCCTTCGGCCGACATGGCAACGGCTTCGGGCTATGCGAACGCCGCCAGCGCCGCATCGGGGCCGAAGGCTGCCTCGGCTGCACCTGCCGCCTCGGCAGCGCAATAACGGGGAGCCTGCTTCATGGCAAAGTTCTTTATTGATCGCCCAATCTTTGCATGGGTGATCGCCATCATCCTGATGCTGGCGGGTGTGGCGTCGGTGTTCACGCTGCCGGTCGCGCAGTATCCGACCATCGCACCGCCTTCCATCCAGATCAGCGCGAACTATCCTGGCGCGTCGGCCAAGACGGTGGAAAACACGGTCACGCAGGTGATCGAGCAGCAGATGAGCGGTCTCGACCACCTGCTGTACATCTCGTCGACTTCCGATGACTCGGGCACGGCTACGATCACGCTGACTTTCGCGGCGGGCACCAACCCCGACATCGCGCAGGTGCAGGTGCAGAACAAGCTGCAGCTCGCCACGCCGATTCTGCCGCAGGTCGTGCAGCAACTCGGTATCAGCGTCACGAAATCGAGCAGCAGCTTCCTGCTGGTGCTCGCGTTCGTGTCCGAAGACGGCAGCATGACGAAGTACGACCTCGCGAACTACGTGGCGTCGAACGTGAAAGACCCGATCAGCCGTATCGACGGCGTGGGTACGGTCACGCTGTTCGGCTCGCAGTACGCGATGCGTGTGTGGCTCGATCCAAACAAGCTCACGAACTTCCAGCTCACGCCATCTGATGTGACAGCGGCGATCACCGCGCAGAACGTGCAGATCGCAGGCGGCCAGCTGGGCGGCACGCCGGCGGTGGCAGGGCAGTCGTTCCAGGCGACCATCACCGAAGCGACGCTGTTGCAGACGCCGACGCAGTTTGGCGACATCCTGCTGAAGGTGAACCAGGACGGCTCGCAGGTGCGTCTGAAGGACGTGGCGCGCATCACGCTGGGCGGCGAAAACTACAACTTCGACACGAAGTACAACGGTGCGCCGACCGCCGGCCTCGGCATTCAGCTTGCGACGGGCGCCAACGCGCTGCAGACCGCGAAGCTCGTGCGCCAGAAAATCGACGACCTCTCGAAGTACTTCCCGCACGGTCTCGTCGTGAAGTACCCGTACGACACGACGCCGTTCGTGCGCCTGTCGATCGAGGAAGTGATCAAGACGCTGCTCGAAGGCATCGTGCTCGTGTTCCTCGTGATGTATCTGTTCCTGCAGAACCTGCGCGCGACGTTGATTCCGACGATCGCGGTGCCGGTGGTGCTGCTGGGCACGTTCGCGATCATGGCGATGGTGGGCTTCTCCATCAATACGCTGTCCATGTTCGGCCTCGTGCTCGCCATCGGTCTGCTGGTGGACGACGCGATCGTGGTCGTGGAGAACGTCGAGCGGGTGATGGTGGAAGAGGGCTTAGGGCCGAAGGAAGCCACGCGCAAGGCCATGGGCCAGATCACCGGCGCACTGGTGGGCGTGGCGCTCGTGCTCTCCGCGGTGTTCGTGCCGGTGGCGTTCTCGGGCGGCTCGGTCGGCGCCATCTACCGGCAGTTCTCGCTCACGATCGTGGCGGCGATGGTGCTGTCCGTGCTCGTCGCGCTGATTCTCACGCCGGCGCTGTGCGCGACCATCCTCAAGCCGATTCCGAAGGGCCACCACGAAGAGAAGAAGGGCTTCTTCGGCTGGTTCAACCGCACGTTCGAAACGAGCCGCGACAAGTACCACAGCGGCGTGCATCACGTGATCAAGCGCTCGGGCCGCTGGCTCATCATCTACCTCGCGGTGATCGTCGCGGTGGGCATGCTGTTCGTGCGCCTGCCGAAGTCGTTCCTGCCCGATGAAGACCAGGGCACGATGTTCGTGATCGTGCAGACGCCTTCGGGCTCGACGCAGGAGACCACTGCGCGCACGCTCGCGAACATCCAGAACTGGCTGCTCAAGGACGAAGGCAGCATCGTCGAATCGACCTTCACCGTGAACGGCTTCAGCTTCGCGGGCCGCGGCCAGAACTCGGGTCTCGTGTTCGTGCGTCTGAAGGACTACAAGGTACGTCAGCACGCGGACCAGAAGGTCCAGGCGCTGGTGCGCCGCATGTACGGTCACTTCGCGAACTACAAGGACGCGATGATCTTCCCGGTGAATCCGCCTTCGATTCCTGAACTCGGCACCGCGTCGGGCTTCGACTTCGAACTGCAGGATCGCGGCGGCGTCGGCCACGAAAAGCTGATGGAAGCACGCAACATGCTGCTCGGCATGGCTGCAAAGGACCCGTCGCTTGCGCTCGTGCGCCCGAACGGCCTGAACGACACGCCGCAGTTCAAGGTGGATATCGACCGCGAGAAGGCCAATGCGCTCGGCGTGACGTCGGCGGCGGTCGACCAGACGTTCTCGATCGCGTGGGCATCGGCGTACGTGAACAACTTCCTCGACACCGACGGCCGTATCAAGAAGGTGTACGCGATGGCCGACGCGCCGTTCCGCATGAACCCGGAAGACCTCGGTCTCTGGTACGTGCGCAACAGCTCGGGCGGGATGGTGCCGTTCACGTCGTTCGCGAGCGGCCACTGGACGTACGGTTCGCCGAAGCTCGAGCGTTACAACGGTATTTCGGCGATGGAAATCCAGGGTCAGGCGAGCCAGGGCAAGTCGACCGGCCAGGCCATGACGGCCATGGAGCAGATCGCGGCGAAGCTGCCCGCGGGTATCGGCTACGAATGGACGGGCCTGTCGTACCAGGAGCGTCAGTCGGGCTCGCAGGCGCCGATCCTGTACGGCATCTCGATCCTCGTCGTGTTCCTGTGTCTCGCGGCGCTGTATGAAAGCTGGTCGATTCCGTTCGCGGTCATCATGGTGGTGCCGCTCGGCGTGCTCGGCGCGCTGCTGGCGGTGACCTTGCGCGGCCTCGAGAACGACGTGTTCTTCCAGGTGGGTCTGTTGACCACTGTGGGTCTGTCGGCGAAGAACGCGATTCTGATCGTGGAGTTCGCGCGCGACCTGCAGGCCGAAGGAAAGATGGGACCGATCGAGGCGGCGCTCGAAGCTTCGCGACTGCGTCTGCGGCCGATTCTCATGACGTCGATGGCGTTCATTCTCGGCGTGCTGCCGCTCGCGATCAGTAACGGCGCGGGTTCGGCTTCGCAGCACGCGATCGGCACGGGCGTGATCGGCGGGATGATCACGGCCACGTTCCTCGCGATCTTCATGATCCCGATGTTCTTCGTGGTGATTCGCGCGAAGTTCGCCGGCGAGAAGGAAGACGCGGACGTCGCGCTGCAGCACTACGAAGAGCACCACGCGCACGACCATGACCAGGACAATGGCGCGAATGGTGGCGGCGCCGGCGGTCAGGGTGGCACGGGTGGCAACGACCGTGGTGGCGAAGGTGGCAACGGCGACGGCCCGGGCAAGGAAGGACATTGAGATGCATAAACTATCCGTAATTGCAACGGCCGCCGCAGCGGTGGCCGCCGCGCTCCTCGCGGGTTGCACGATGGAGCCTTGGTACCACCGGCCCGAAGCGCCGGTGTCGCAGAGCTTCCCGCAGGGCGGCGTGTACGCCACGCAGCCCGTTGCTGCGGGCGCGAATGGTCAGAACGGCCAGGCAGCCCCGAGCGCCAATGGCGCCGTGGCGACCGACATCGGCTGGCGCGAGTTCTTCGTCGATCCGCGCCTGCAGCAGCTCGTCGACATCGCGCTGAAGAACAACCGCGACTTGCGAGTTTCGGTGCTCAACGTCGAGGCGGCGCGTGCGCAGTATCAGATCACGCGCGCCGAGCTGTTCCCGGCGATCAACGGCGTGGCTTCGGACACGCGCACGCGCGTGCCGAGGAACTTTCAGACCACGGTGAATAATCCGTACAGCGTCTACAACGTGGGCGTGCAGGCGTCGTGGGAAATCGACTTCTGGGGGCGCATCCGCAGCCTGAAGGACCAGGCATTGGCGCAGTACCTCTCCACGGCGTATGCGCGCAAGTCGGCCGAGATCACGCTGGTTTCGGAAGTCGCGGACCAGTACCTGACCATGCTCTCCGACGACGACCTGCTCAAGGTCACGCAGGAAACGCTCAAGACGGCGCAGGACTCGTACAACATCGCGAAGGCGCAGTTCGATACGGGCACCGGCACCGAACTCGATTTGCGTCAGGCGCAAACCGTGGTCGAGAACGCGCAGGCCAACATGCAGGCGCAACTGCGCGCACGAGCCCAGGCCGAAAACGCGCTCGTGCTGCTGATTGGCGAGCCGCTGCCGGCGGATCTGCCGCAAGGTCTGCCGCTCGACGGCCAGGCGCTGCTCAACGACATTCCTGCAGGCCTGCCTTCGGATCTGCTCACGCGTCGTCCGGACATCATGCAGGCCGAAGAAACGCTGCTCGCGGCAAACGCCAACATCGGCGCGGCGCGTGCGGCGTTCTTCCCGAAGATCTCGCTCACGGCGGCGTTCGGCACCGAAAGCCTGTCGCTCGGCGGGCTCTTCAAGGCCGGCACGGCGGCGTGGAGTTTCGTGCCGCAGATCACGCTGCCGATCTTCGAGGGCGGTTCGAACATCGCGAACCTGCAACTCGCGAATGTCGAGAAGCGCATCGAGATCGCCAACTACGAGAAGTCGATCCAGTCGGCGTTCCGCGAAGTGGCCGATGGTCTGGCTGCACGCGGCACCTACGACGAGCAGATCGCCGCGCTCGAGCGCAGCACCTTTGCGAACCAGCGCTCGCTCACGCTTTCGGAACTGCGCTACAAGAACGGCGTGGACAGCTACCTGCCGGTGCTGGCGGCGCAGACCAGTCTGTACACGGCGCAAACGTCGCTCGTCACGGCGCGTCTGGCGCGCCTGACCAACCTCGTCGATCTGTATCGCGCGTTGGGCGGCGGCTGGATCGCGCATGCGGGCGAGACGCCGCGCGAACCCGATGCGCCGGCCGATTACGGCGCGGCCAGCGCGCCGGTGGCGGCTTCGGCGGCTACGGCAGGGTAACGCGCTACGGTTTCGGAACCGGAAGCCAGAACGCCACGGGAGACCGTGGCGTTTTTTTTGCGCGTGAGCGTGCGCAACGTAAGGACGAAAAAAAAGCGCCATGGTTTCCCATGGCGCCGAACCAGCAAAAGACCCCGCCCGCCTGTGGATGGATGGGCACCTGCGAGCGGGGCACCTCTCGCGTCAACTCAATACATTCAAACCCGGTTCGATCAGTACAGCGAGATCGACTCAGTGCGCCGCCGAGCGCGGCATTTCGTGGCCCGTATCCGGCGTCGGCTCGGCATCGGGGCGGCCTTCGAGATCGTGCCCGGCGCGGCGGATGGCGCGCTCGGCGGCTTTCTCGCTCTTCGCGCCGTTGAAGATCAGGTTCAGCACCACGGCCGAAACCGAGGCGAGCAGGATGCCGCTATGGAGCAGCGGCGAAAGTGCGGGCGGCAGCTTGGCGAAGAAGTGCGGCGACACCACCGGCACGAGGCCGAAACCCACGCTCACGGCGACGATGAAGAGGTTGTGCTGGTTCTTCACGAAGTCCACGCGCGAGAGCACCTTGATGCCGTTCGCCGCCACCATGCCGAACATCACGATGCCTGCGCCGCCCAGCACGAAGGCGGGCACGGAGGCGACCATCTGCGCCATCTTCGGAAAGAGGCCGAGCAGCACGAGAATCACGCCGCCCATCGCGCACACATAGCGGCTCTTCACGCCCGTCACGCCGATGAGGCCCACGTTCTGCGAGAACGACGTATGCGGGAACGAGTTGAAGATGCCGCCGATCATCGTGCCGAGACCGTCCACGCGCAGGCCGCGCACGAGTGTGGCCTGATCGACGGGGCGCTCGACCATGTCGCCCACGGCGAGGAACATGCCCGTCGATTCGATGAACGTCACGAACATCACGATCACCATCGTCGCGATCGGCAGGATGTGGAACTTCGGCATGCCGAAGTGGAATGGCATGACGATGCCGACCCACGGCGCGCTGGCCATGCCTTCGAGGTTCACGCGGCCGAGCGCGAGCGCGATGGCGAAGCCCGCGACAATGCCGAGCAGCACCGAGATATTGGCGATGAAGCCGCGCCCGAACTTGTTGATGAGCAGGATCAGCATCAGCACGAGCAGCGAGAGGCCGAGGTAGATGGGGTTCCCATAGTCGGGGTTGCCCACGCCGCCCGCAGCCCAGTTGATGCCCACTTCCATCAGCGAGAGGCCGATCACCGCGATCACGGTGCCCACCACGACCGGCGGGAAGAAGCGCAGCAGCTTGCCGATCATCGGCGCGATCACGATGCCTATCGCGCCGGCCGCGATGGTCGAGCCGAAGATGTCGAGCAGGCCGAGCGAGGGATTGGTGCCGATGGCGATCATCGGGCCCACCGAGGCGAACGTGCAGCCCATGATCACCGGCAGGCGGATGCCGAAGATCCACAGGCCGAGCGTCTGGATCAGCGTGGCGATGCCGCAGGCGAACAGGTCGGCGCTGATGAGAAAGGCGATCTGGTCCTTCGGCAGCCCGATCGCGCCGCCGACGATGAGCGGCACGGCCACCGCGCCTGCGTACATCACGAGCACGTGCTGGATGCCGAGTGTCAGCAACTGGCTAAACGGCAGGCGCTCGTCGCAGGGGTGGACCTGCTTCTGGCCAGACCGCTGGGCGGCCTGGTCCTCAATGCCCTTGGCTTGCATGTCGTCTGTCTCCGTCTCTTGGTTTAAGGATATGGCCTCCAAGGTATGCGGTAAGAAAATATGCAACAAGACCACTGGAGACTATTCCGTGCTTTCCGGCGACGATATGCGCGCGTCGGTATGGGCCGGCGACATAAGGGTGGGATCGCCGCGCGGAGGCCGTGCGCGGCCGCTTCGTGGTGGCTTCACCAGGTGCTGTTTTGGACCGCGCGTGTCGCGGCGCAAGGCGGGAAGCCCCCTGTTTGCGGCGGTTGAGCGCCTTCGCGCGGTGGGCGCCGCGGCGTGGGCTTGGCGGTGCGTCGCCATGCCAGAGCGTGTGAGGGTGCGTCGAGCGCAGGCCGGCGATGCCCAGCGGGTCATGTCACATATGGCCGCGCCGTTATGATCTCTATTTCGAATGCGCAATGTGAGCCATTTTGCATCGCGCGGCGACCCACCGGGTTAACCCGCGAATGGACGTTTTTCGCGTCGAAATCGGCTGTGTTGCGCGCGGGTTCGCGGCAGGTTTGAAAGCCCCGTTTAACGCGCATTTGGCACCGCGCATCTCGCCGTTATGATGGCTTTTCCCGTTCTCACCCACCTCGCACATCGTTCCTCATGAGCCCATCGCAGACGCGTTTCCTCGGCATCGACCTCGGCACTGGTTCACTCAAGCTCGGCATCATCGATGGCGACGGCGTCGAGCGCGCCGCCGCGAGCGTGGCCTACGCGCTCGAAACGCCGCAGCCCGGCTGGGCCGAGATCGCCGTGGATCGCTGGTGGGACGCGCTCGTCGCGGCCTGCGCGCGGCTGCCCGAGAGCGAACGCGCCGCGGTGCGGGCGATTGGCTTTTCCGGACAGATGCACGGCGTCGTGCTCACCGACGAAGCGGGCCGCGCGTTGCGCCCCGCGATGCTCTGGCCCGACACGCGCGCGCATGCGCTGCTCGATGCCTGGCCGGACGACGCCGAACACGCGCAGCCCAATCCCGTGGCGCCCGGCATGGCGGGGCCGCTGCTGCGCTGGGTCCTGCAGCATGAGCCGCAAGTCGCGCAAGCCGCGCGCTGGGCGCTGCAGCCGAAGGACTGGCTGCGTGTCGCGCTGGGTGGCGCAGTCAAAGCCGATCCCTCGGACGCGTGTGCGACGGCGCTCGCCGCGCCCGATGGCACATGGGACTTCGCGCTGATCGAGCGGCTGGGATTGCCGGCGCGGTGGTTCGCGCCGCTGGCCGCGTCGCATGAAGCGAGCGGCGCGCTGAGCGCGCAAGCGGCGCAGGCGCTCGGGCTGCCCGCCGGCATCGTGCTCGCGACGGGCGCGGGCGACACGCCTTGCGCCGCGTTCGGCAGCGGCCTCGCCGACGAAGGCGACGCGCTCCTCACGACCGGCACGGGCGGCCAGATCGTCGTGACCGCGCGCAGCGAGCCGCCCGCGCGGCGCGGGCTGCATCGCTACCGCTCGGCGACTGGCGGCTGGTACACCATGGCGGCCATGCAGAACGTGGGCGTGGCGCTGGAAGCGGCGCGCGGCTGGCTGGCCTACGACTGGGCTTCGGCTTATGTGGACGCGTTCGCCGTGCCGCCATCGGCGACGCTCGCGTTCCTGCCTTACCTGAGCGGCGAGCGCTCGCCGTGGCTCGACCCGGCGGCGCGCGGCGGCTGGCTCGGCGCAACGCTCGGCGACTCGCGCGGTACGCTCATGCGCGCGGCGTTCGAAGGCGTCGCGTTCGCGTTGCGCGCGGGCCTCGACGCCGTGCGCAGCACCCATGAAGCCGCCGATGGAGGCACGCGGGATGCGCGCAGTGTGCCGACGCTCAAGCTCGCGGGCGGCGGCTCCGTGGACGCGCGCTGGCGGCAGTTGCTCGCCGACACGCTCGACGCGGACCTCTACGCGATCGACTGCCCGAACGCAGCGGCGCGCGGCGCCGCGATGCTGGGCGGCCTCGCCTGCGGGCACTGGCGCTTGAACGACCTCGCGGCGCTTGCGCCGGCCGCGACGCAGGTGGCGTCGCCGCGCGAGGACGCCGCGCTCGCGCAGCGCTATGCGCGCTTCATCGATCTGTATGGCCGCGTGCGAACCTGGTTTGCACCGGCACCGTGATGAGGCGTATCGACATCACCGAGACACAGGAGCAGCGAAGATGAAGACGAAAGCCGCCGTCGCATGGAAAGCCGGGACCCCGCTGACGATCGAGGAAGTGGATCTGGAAGGTCCGCGCGCCGGCGAGGTGCTGATCGAGGTGAAGGCGACGGGCATCTGCCATACCGATTACTACACGCTCTCGGGCGCGGACCCCGAAGGGATCTTTCCGGCGATCCTCGGCCATGAAGGCGCGGGCATCGTGGTCGATGTCGGTGCGGGCGTGGGTACGGTGAGGAAAGGCGATCACGTGATTCCGCTTTACACGCCGGAATGCCGCCAGTGCAAATTCTGTCTCTCGCGTAAAACGAACCTGTGTCAGGCCATTCGCGCGACGCAAGGCAAGGGCCTCATGCCCGACGCCACCTCGCGCTTCTCGCTGGGCGGCAAGCCGCTCTATCACTACATGGGCACGTCGACGTTCTCGAACTACATCGTCGTGCCGGAAATCGCCGTGGCGAAAATCCGTGAAGACGCGCCGTTCGACAAGGTCTGCTATATCGGCTGCGGCGTGACGACGGGCGTGGGCGCCGTGGTGTACTCGGCGAAAATGGAAGCGGGTGCGAACGTGGCGGTGTTCGGCCTGGGCGGCATCGGCCTGAACGTGATCCAGGGCGCGAAGATGGTGGGCGCCGACAAGATCATCGGCGTGGATATCAACCCGAAGCGCGTCGAACTCGCAAAGCAGTTCGGCATGACGCATTTCGTCAATCCGAACGACGTCGAGAACATCGTCGATTACATCGTGCAACTGACCGATGGCGGCGCCGACTATTCGTTCGAATGCATCGGCAGCACGAAGGTGATGCGCGAGGCGCTCGAATGCACGCACAAGGGCTGGGGCCAGTCGTTCATCATCGGCGTGGCGGGAGCGGGCGAGGAGATCAGCACGCGCCCGTTTCAGCTCGTCACGGGCCGCCAATGGAAAGGCTCCGCGTTCGGCGGCGCGCGCGGGCGCACCGACGTGCCGAAGATCGTCGACTGGTACATGGAAGGCAAGATCAACATCGACGATCTGATCACGCACACGCTCGCGCTCGACCAGATCAACCAAGGCTTCGACCTCATGAAAAAGGGCGAGTCGATCCGCTCGGTCGTGCTCTACTGAGCGACGCGTAACAGCAAAAAAGGCGTTGCCACCGCGAGGGGCAACGCCTTTTTCATGGCGGGTACAGCGTGCTAGCGACGCCCGATCAGACTCGCGCCGTAGACGAGTGCGGCGAGCGCCGTGATCCAGAAGCTGGTGGGCCAGTCGGTGTAGAACGCGAGCGTCACGCCGAGCCAGGCCTGCACGAGCGCGAGCAGCGCGGCGAGCACGAGTCCGGTGGACAGACGCGTGGTGAGATTCTGCGCGGCGGCGGCCGGACCGACCATCAGCGTGAAGACGAGCAGCACGCCGACGATCTGCGTGCACGCGGCCACCGCGAGCGCGGCGATGGCGAGGAACAGCATCGAGACCGCGCGCAGCGACACGCCCTTCGCTTCGGCGAGTTCGGGCTGCAGCGAGGCGAACAGCAGCGGCCGCATGATGGCGGCCAGCGCCGTCAGGCTCGCCACGGCGAGGGCGGCCAGCACGCCGAGCGTCTCGCGGTTCACGCCGAGGACGTTGCCGAACAGCAGCGCCGTGACCTGCGTGGCATACGACGTGAAGAAGTGCAGAAACAAGAGGCCGAAGCCGAGCGCCAGCGAAAGGATCACGCCGATCGCGACATCGCGGCCCGCGAGCTTTTCGCCGAGCGCGCCCATCGAAACGCCGGCGGCGAGCGTGAAGCCCACCATGCCCCACATCGGCGAGACGCCTAGCAGTACGGCGCCCGTTGCGCCCGTGAAACCCACGTGCGAGAGCGCGTGGCCCGCGAAGGTCTGACCGCGCATCACGAGGAAATAGCCCACCACGCCCGCGAGCACCGCGACGATGCCCGACGCCGCGAAGGCGTTCACCATGAAATCGTATTCAAGCATCGTGCGTGTGGCCGTGGGTGTTGTCGTTGTTGTTGCCGTGGGCGTGACTGTGTCCGTGCGCGTGGCCGTGGCCGCCGTGGTCGTGGCCATGATCGTGCTCATGCTCGTGATCGTGCTTTTCGACTTCCACGTCGCCCGACATCACGAAGATGCGGCCCTTCATGCGCATCACTTCGATCGGCGAACCGTAGAGGCGCGACAGCACGGGCGCGGTGATGACTTCATCCACGCTGCCGAGCGCGGCCACGCCGTTGCCGAGATAGAGCACGCGGTCGAGCGCGTTGAGGAGCGGATTCAGTTCGTGCGCGGAGAACAGCACCGCGATGCCGAGCTCGCGCTGCACGCGGCGCACGAGTTCGACCACGCCGCGCTGGTGGTTGGGGTCGAGGCTGATGAGCGGCTCGTCGAGCAGCAGCAGCTTCGGGTCGCCGAGCAGGCATTGCGCGAGCAGCAGACGCTGGCGCTCGCCGCCCGACAGCTCCGAAAGCGGACGGTCCGCGAGCGCGGTCGCGCCCACGAGGTCGAGCACGCGCGCCACGTCGGCGCGGGTGGCGGCGTCGGCGCGCGGCAGGCCCCAGCGGTGGCCGTCGGCGGCCATCGCCACGAAGTCGCGGCCGCGCACGCGGCGGCTCGCGAGCGCCGTGCGCGTTTGCGGCATGTAGCCGATTTTGGCGTTGCCGCGCGCGACCGGCTCGCCCAGCACGCGGATCGCGCCGTGCGAGGCCGGCACGAGGCCGAGAATCGCCCGCATGAGCGTGGTCTTGCCCGCGCCGTTCGGCCCGAGCACGCCGATGAATTCGCCCTGGTTCACCGCGAAGTTCGCGTCGCGCAGGATCGTGCGCTCGCCGAGCGTCAGCGTCACGCCCGCCAGCGTGAGCACAGGCGTGGGCGCGCGGTGCGCGCCGTTGTGCTGTGCGTGGTGCGATGAAGCGATATCGGTGGGCGAAGAGCCGGCCCCGGTCATGACGTCTGTCCTTGCTGAATACGGTTAGTGTTGCCCTGCTGTTCCCGCTGCCAGCGCCTTGTCGAGCGAGTCGAGCTGCGCGAGCATCCATTGCTGGAAGTTCACGCCGGCCGGCTGCGTCTCGGTCACGCTCACGGACGGCACCTTCGACTGCTTCGCCAGCGCCAGCATGCGCCGCGTGAGCGCCTCGGTCGCCTGGCTGTTATAGATCAGCACGCGCACGCGGCGCTCGCGCAGGTCGCGCTCGAACGCGGCGATGTCCGAGGCGCTCGCCTCGGTGTCGTTCATCGCCGCGAGCTGGAAGCGCAGGTTGCGCATGTCGAGGCCGATCGCATCCGACATATAGCCGAACACCGGCTCCGTGGCCGTGACGGGCTGCCCCTGGTAGCGCGCGCGCAGCGCCGCGACCTTGGCGTCGACCGGCTGCAGCGAGGCGAGGAACGTTGCCAGGTTGGCATCGTACACGCTCTTGTGCGCGGGGTCCGCTGCGCCGAGCGCGGCGCTCACCGCGCGCGCCACGGCGGGCATGGTCTTCGGGTCGTACCAGAGGTGCGGATTGTCGCCCGCTTTCTTGCCGACGAGGTCCGCCGCGACGATCGTCGTACGGCTCGTGCCGTTCTTGCCGGCGCCGGTGGCGCCGAGCAGCTTGCTCATCCACGGGTCGTAGTCGGCGCCGTTGTACACCACCACGCGCGCATTCTGGAGCGCGCGGGCGGTCTTCGGGCTGGCCTCGAAGAGGTGCGGGTCCTGGTCGGGGTTGCTCAGGATGCTCGTCACGTCCACGTAATTGCCGCCGATCTGCTTGACGACGTCGCCGTAGAAGTTCTCCGCCGCAACGACGGGAATCGTGGCGCTGCCGGCCTGCGCCGCCAGGGCCGCGTTCGCGCCGCCGATCGCGCCGACCAGCGCGAGAGCGAGCCCGCCCGCGAGGCGCGCGAGCGTGACGCGACGGCGCGCGCCGGTTGTGGCAGCCCGGGGCGTGCAGTTGGCGCGGCTGAACGTGATCATGGTTCTATCCTTCTCTATAGGGAGCCTGAAAGCGGACGCGGGCGCGTCGGCGTCGCGAAGGCGAGATGATATAACGTATCACTTCGATTGGCGAGTCAGCTCGCCATCCGGTCAGGGGGCCGGATCTGCAGGCCGCAGCCCGTCGAGGCTTGCGCGTCGCACCATCGAAATCTCGGCCAATCGCGTTTGTTCGCCTTGACAGTCTCCGACTCGTATCCGATCATTCGATCAACGACAGAGCAAATGCTCACATGTCGGGCGATCGCTCAGCGGCTCTTCTGGAGTGCCTGCCGGGCGCGCCCCGCACGAACGAAATTGGAGACAACCTGTGGCACACACCGCGACCCCAGCGGCCGGACGTTTGCAGGACAAGGTAGCCGTGCTGACTGGCGCGGCGAGCGGCATTGGCGAGGCGGTCGCGCAGCGTTATCTGGACGAAGGCGCGCGCTGCGTGCTCGTCGACGTAAAGCCCGCCGGTTCCGTCGCGCCGGCGCTGGCCGCCGCATACCCCGAGCGCGTGCTCGCGATCTCCGCCGACGTCACCCGCCGTGAGGACATCGACCGCATCGTGGCGAGCGCGGTCGAACGCTTCGGCCGCATCGACATCCTCTTCAACAACGCGGCGCTCTTCGACATGCGCCCGCTCCTCGACGAATCCTGGGACGTGTACGACCGCCTCTTCGCGGTGAACGTGAAGGGCATGTTCTTCCTCATGCAGGCCGTGGCGCGCCGCATGGTCGAGCAGGGCCAGGGCGGCAAGATCATCAACATGTCCTCGCAGGCGGGCCGCCGCGGCGAAGCGCTCGTCTCCCACTACTGCGCAACCAAGGCCGCCGTGCTGAGCTACACGCAGTCGGCGGCGCTGGCGCTCGCGCCCCATCGCATCAACGTGAACGGCATCGCGCCGGGCGTGGTCGACACGCCCATGTGGGAGCAGGTCGACGCGCTCTTCGCACGCTACGAGCATCGTCCGCCCGGCGAGAAGAAGCGCCTCGTGGGCGAGGCCGTGCCGCTCGGGCGCATGGGCCTGCCCGAGGATCTCACGGGCGCCGCGCTCTTTCTCGCTTCTGCCGACGCCGATTACATCACCGCGCAGACCCTCAACGTCGACGGCGGAAACTGGATGAGCTGAACCGCAACCCTCGCCCGCAACCCTTGCCCAACGCATCACGACAGCAGCCCGGCTGCAGCAAGACATAACGCAACGAACAAGGAGACAACGTCATGAAGCCAGCAATGAAGACCGCCGCAAAGTGCATAAGTCGAGCGGTGAGTGTGGGTGCACTCGTCGCCGCGGCGAGCGCCGCGCACGCGCAGACCGTCACGATCGCCATGTTGAACAACCCGGACATGATCGAGCTGAAGAAGCTCTCGCCGGCCTTCGAAAAGGCCAATCCGGGCATCAAGCTGAACTGGGTGATTCTCGAAGAAAACGTGCTGCGCCAGCGCGCGACCACCGATATCACGACCAACAGCGGCCAGTTCGACGTGATGATGATCGGTACCTACGAGGCGCCGCAATGGGGCAAGCGCGGCTGGATCGTGCCGATGACGAACCTCCCCGCGAGCTACGACCTCGACGACGTGGTGAAGACCGCGCGCGACGGCCTCTCGTACAACGGCACGCTTTACGCGCTGCCGTTCTACGTCGAAAGCTCGATGACGTACTACCGCAAGGACCTGTTCGACAAGAAGGGCCTCAAGATGCCCGAGCAGCCGACCTATGACCAGATCAAGGACTTTGCCGACAAGCTCACCGACAAGTCCGCCGGCACCTACGGCATCTGCCTGCGCGGCAAGGCCGGCTGGGGCGAGAACATGGCGTACGTGACGACGGTCGCGAACACCTTCGGCGGCCGCTGGTTCGACGAAAAGTGGCAGGCGCAGCTCACCTCGCCCGAGTGGAAGAAGGCGGTGAACTTCTACGTCGACATGCTGAAGAAGGACGGCCCTCCGGGAGCCAGCTCGAACGGCTTCAACGAAAACCTCACGCTGATGTCGTCGGGCAAGTGCGCGATGTGGATCGACGCGACGGTGGCGGCCGGCATCCTCTACAACAAGCAGCAGTCGCAGGTGGCCGACAAGATCGGCTTCGCGGCCGCGCCGACCGAAGTCACGCCCAATGGCGCGCACTGGCTGTGGTCGTGGGCGCTGGCCGTTCCGAAGTCGTCGAAGTCGCAGGACGCCGCGAAGAAGTTCATCGAATGGGCCACGTCGAAGGAATACGTCCAGATGGTCGCGCAGGACGAGGGCTGGGCTTCGGTGCCGTCGGGTACGCGGATTTCGACCTATCAGAATCCCGAGTACAAGAAGGCCGCGCCGTTCTCCGATTTTGTGCTGAAGGCGATCCAGACCGCCGATCCGAACCATCCGACCGCGAAGCCGGTGCCGTACACGGGTATCCAGTTCGTCGGGATTCCTGAGTTCCAGTCGTTCGGTACGGTCGTGGGCCAGAGCATTGCGGGCGCCGTGGCAGGGCAGATGAGTGTCGATCAGGCGCTCACGGCGGGTAACGCCGCTGCCAACCGCGCCGTGGCGCAAGCCGGGTATCAGAAGTAACTGCGAGAAGTCAGGCTGCGCCGTTCAGGCAGCCAGTGTAGTAGCGCGAAGTGCGCGCCGGGCCACCCGGCGCGGCGCGCACCCTCGCGACAGCCGATGCCGCGCCGTGCCTCGCACAGGCGCGCAACCGAGAAGGGTGGTCCTCATGCGTCATCTCCATCTCCCCATGCCTATATTCAATCGAGCGCGCACGCCACAGAAACCGCAGCAGGTCGAATCGCGCCGTTCGGCCTCACGCTGGCTCGTGACGCCGTCCGTGGCGGTGCTGCTGCTGTGGATGACGATCCCGCTCGCGATGACGATCTGGTATTCGTTCACGCGATACAACCTGCTGAACCCCGATCTCAAGGGTTTCGCGGGCTTCGACAACTACAAGTTTCTCGCCACCGATCCCTCGTTCGTGCCGTCGATCGTGCACACCATCGAGCTGATCGTGGCGGTGCTCGTGATCACCGTGGTCGGCGGCGTGCTGATGGCGGTGCTGTTCGACCGCAAGTTCATCGGCCAGGGCGTGGCGCGCCTGTTCGCGATCGCGCCGTTCTTCGTGATGCCTACGGTGAGCGCGCTGATCTGGAAGAACATGATCCTGCATCCGGTGTACGGCCTCGTGGCCATCGCGATGCGCTCGATGGGCATGACACCGATCGACTGGTTCGCCGTTTATCCGCTCACCGCGGTCATCATGATCGTGGCGTGGCAGTGGCTGCCGTTCGCGTTCCTCATTCTCTTCACGGCGATCCAGTCGCTCGACCAGGAGCAGAAGGAAGCCGCGAAGATCGACGGCGCGGGCCCGATCGCCCTGTTCTTCTATATCACGCTGCCGCACCTGCGGCGCGCGATTGCCGTCGTCGTGATGATGGAAACCATTTTCCTGCTGTCGATCTTCGCCGAGATCTACACGACCACGGGCGGCGGTCCCGGCAATGCGACCACCAACCTCACTTACCTGATCTACTCGATGGGCCTGCAGCAGTTCGACGTGGGCATCGCTTCGGCTGGCGGCATTCTCGCCGTCGTGCTGGCGAACATCGTGTCGTTCTTCCTCGTGCGCATGCTCGCGCGCAACCTCAAAGGGGAGTACGAAAAATGAGCCAGATTACCGCTACGCCCGCGCAATCGCCCGACGCGGTCAACCATTCGTCGCCGATGCAGTTCATCGGGCGCGTGCTGCCGGGGGTGCTTGCCTGGCTGATCGCGATCGCGCTGTTCTTCCCGATCTTCTGGATGACGATCACGGCGTTCAAGACCGAGCAGCAGGCCTATATTCCGACGATCTTCTTCGTGCCGACGCTCGACAGCTTCAGGGAGGTGTTCGCTCGCAGCAACTACTTCGCGTTCGCGTGGAATTCGGTGATGATTTCGGCCGGCGTGACGATCGTCTGCCTGATCTTCGCCGTGCCCGCGGCCTACGCGATGGCGTTCTTCCCGAACAAGCGCACCCAGGGCATTCTGCTGTGGATGCTCTCCACCAAGATGATGCCTTCGGTGGGCGTGCTCGTGCCGATCTACCTGCTGTGGAAGAACTCGGGGCTGCTCGACACTGTGAGCGGACTGGTGATCGTCTACACGCTCATCAACTTGCCGATCGCCGTGTGGATGGCGTACACGTATTTCAACGAGATTCCCAAAGACATTCTCGAAGCCGGGCGCATGGACGGCGCGGCCACCTGGCAGGAAATCGTCTATCTGCTCATGCCGATGGCGGTGCCGGGGCTCGCATCCACCGCGCTGCTGTTGATCATTCTTTCGTGGAACGAAGCGTTCTGGAGCATCAACCTGTCCAGCTCGAACGCCGCGCCGCTCACTGTGTTCATCGCCTCGTATTCGAGTCCTGAGGGGCTGTTCTGGGCGAAACTTTCCGCAGCGTCGCTGCTCGCGGTTGCGCCGGTGCTGATCGTCGGCTGGCTGTCGCAGAAGCAACTGGTGCGCGGCCTTACCTTCGGGGCTGTCAAGTAATGGCCAATGCGATGTCCATTCAAGCCCTGATCTGCGATTGCGACGGCGTGCTGATCGACAGCGAAGCCGTGGCGGCCCGCGTGCTGGTGCGCGAACTCGAAGCGCGCTGGCCCGGCGTGGACGCGGCGCCCGTCGTCATGCCGCTGCTCGGCCAGCGCATCGAGCGCGTGCTGGGCGGCGCGGGCGAAGCGCTCGGGCGCAGCCTCACCGCCGCCGACGTCGATGCGATCCGCACCGTGGCCGAGGCCGAAGCGCGCGAGGCGCCGCTGTTCCCGGGCGTCGTGGCGGCGCTGGAAGCCGTGGCGCTCACCAAGGCCTGCGCGAGCAACAGCTACACGGCGGTGGTGCGCGAGGTACTGGCGCGCAACGGCCTCGACCGCTTCTTTGGCGCGCGTGTGTACTGCGCCGATATCGTCGCCCGGCCGAAGCCCGCGCCCGACGTCTATCTCGCGGCGGCGCAGGGCATGGACGTCGCGCCCGCTGCGTGCCTCGTGGTCGAGGACAGCGTGACGGGCGTGAGCGCGGCGCGCGCCGCGGGCATGACCGTGCTCGGCTTCGTGGGCGGCACGCACGTGGGCGGCGACGCGCACGCGCACGAATTGCGCGAAGCGGGTGCAAGCGTAATCTTCGACGACATGACGACGCTGCCCGCGCGGGTGGCGTACTGGATGAAGCAGGCGCAAACGCGTTCAAACTGAACCGGCTTAGGCAGACTTAAGCAGAAACGGAGACACATCATGGCAAGCGTGATCCTCAGAGACGTACTGAAGCGCTACGACGACAACGAAGTGCTGCGCGACGTGAACCTCGACATCGGCGACGGCGAATTCGTCGTGTTCGTGGGCCCGAGCGGCTGCGGCAAGACCACGCTCATGCGCATGATCGCGGGGCTGGAGGACATCAGCGGCGGCGACCTGATGATCGACGGCACGCGCATGAACGACGTGCCGCCGGCCAAGCGCGGCATCGCGATGGTGTTCCAGTCGTACGCGCTGTATCCGCACATGACGCTGTACGACAACATGGCGTTCGGCCTCAAGCTCGCGGGCGCGAAGAAGCCCGAAATCGACGCGGCCGTGAAGAACGCCGCGAAGATCCTGCACATCGACCACCTGCTCGACCGCAAGCCCAAGCAGCTCTCGGGCGGCCAGCGCCAGCGCGTGGCGATCGGGCGGGCGATCACGCGCAAGCCGAAGGTGTTCCTGTTCGACGAACCGCTCTCGAACCTCGACGCCGCGCTGCGCGTGAAGATGCGCCTCGAATTCGCGCGTCTGCACGACGAACTCAAGACGACGATGATCTACGTGACGCACGATCAGGTCGAAGCGATGACGCTGGCCGACAAGATCGTCGTGCTCTCGGCGGGCAATGTCGAACAGGTCGGTAGTCCGAACCGTCTCTATCACGCGCCGGCGAACCGCTTCGTGGCGGGCTTCATCGGCTCGCCGAAGATGAACTTCCTCGACGGCACGGTGCAGCAGATCGGCAGCGACGGCATCGTCGTGCGCTACGAAACGGGCGATACGCAGAAAGTGGGCGTCGAGCCGGGCAAGGCGCGCGAGGGCGACAAGGTGACCGTGGGCATCCGCCCCGAGCATCTGCACATCATGACGGGCGCGGAGGGCGTGAGCGCGAAGGCGATGACGGTCGAGTCGCTCGGCGACGCCGCCTATCTCTACGCCGAATGCCCGGTCGCGCCCGATGGCCTGATCGCGCGCATTCCGCCGCTGGAGCGGCACGAGCGCGGCGAGGCGTTCAAGGTGGGATCGACGCCCGACCATTGCCATCTCTTCGACGCGAACGGCCTGGCGTTCGAGCGTCGCTTCGCGCAGCAACTGGCTGCGTGAATTCACTGGCTTGCCGGACGCACCGCCTCGGAGGAGGGTGAGGCGGTGTCTTGTGTGGCGAGGTACCTGAGGTTGCCTTTGTTAGCCCGCTTCGTGCGGGCTTCTTTTTTGGGCTTAGCGTTCGATCGCGGCGCGCGCGCACTGCTCGTCGGTGACGAGCCCCGAGAGCCAGCCGCCGTTGAGCGCCGCGATCACCGCTTCGCGCTTGCGCGCGCCGCCGGCGAAGCCGATGGTCGGGCGGCGCGGCGGCGAATCGAGGTACACGCTCGTCACGCGGCGGCCCGTGGGCGAATCGACGCGCTTGCCGGCGGCGTCGATCGGCAGGCCGAGCATTTCGGCGATGGCGCCCTGGTCCATCAGTTCGCGCACTTCGTCGGAGGTGATGAAGCCGTCCTCATGCAGCGGGCAATGCTCGCCGATGTTGCCGATGCCGACGAACGCGACATCGGCCTCGCCCGACAGCGACTCGACGATGCGATAGAGCCGGTGATTGCACCATTGCGCGCGCTCGGCCTCGTTATCCGCGATGAGCGGCGCGGGCAGCAGAAAGTGCTTGCCGCCCGTCTTCTCGGAGATGTGCAGCGCGACGTCGTAGCGGTTCGACGAGCCGTCCTGGGCGATCGCGCCCACCATCGAAACCAGCCGATGCTGCGGCCGCTCCAGTTGCGCGATCTGATCGACGGCGGCCTTGAGCGTACGTCCGCTGCTCACGGCCACCACCATCGGCCGCTCTTCGGTGAGGTAGCGCTCCATCACCTGCGCGCCGGCGACCGCGAGCTTGCGGTCGATTTCCTCGGGCGTGTCGTTGTCCACGGGCACCACTTCGCAGACCGAAAGGCCGTAGCGCTTCGAAAGCGCGTCGGCGAGCGCGAGACAATCGGCGAGACGATGATCGACACGCACGCGAATGAGGTTCTTCTCGACCGCGAACGCGACGAGGCGCTGCGCCACCGGGCGCGACACCTGCAGCTTCTCGGCGATTTCGTTCTGGGTGTTGCCGGCCACGTAGTAGAGCCAGGCGGCGCGGGTCGCGAGATCGAGTTTTTCGGTGGACTTGGGCACGATGGGGGTCGGGGGGATGCGGGGCCGAAGTGTACTGCACGCGTTACGCGAGGCGTTCGCGCGAGGGCTCGAAGAGCGGGCGCACGTGGCGGTACAGCGCGCGGTAGGCGGTGAGCCGCTCGCGCAGCGCCGCGTGGCGCGCGGCGTTGGGCGTGTACTCGGCCACCACGGGTGGCTTGGTCAGCACCTCACGCGCGTCGCCGCCCGCCGCGAGCCAGCCAAGCCGCGCCGCGCCGAGCGCCGCGCCCGTCTCGCCGCCGCCGTGCTGGCGCGTGGGCGTGTCGAATGCGTCCGCAACCAGTTGCGCCCAGTAGCCGCTGCGCGCGCCGCCGCCCAGCATCGACAGCGCACCCACTTCGGTGCCCGCGGCCGCGAGCGCGTCGAGGCCGTCGGTGAGCGCGAGCGTCACGCCTTCGAGCACGGCGTAGCCGAGCAGCGCGCGGTCGGTCGCGTGCGTCATGCCGAAGAACACACCCTGCGCATACGGGTCGTTGTGCGGCGTGCGTTCGCCTGAGAGATACGGCAGGAAGAGCGGGGCCTCGGCGAGGGTCGGCGCGTTGAGCTGTTCGACTTCGGCGAGCAGCGTGGGCTCGTTCGTGCCCGTGAGCTTGCAGACCCAGCGCAGGCAGCTCGCCGCCGAAAGCACGACGCTCATCTGGTGCCAGCGGTCCGGAATGGCATGGCAGAACGCATGCACGGCGGAAGCGGGATTCGGCCGGAAACGGTCGCCCACCACGCAGAGCACGCCCGAGGTGCCGAGCGAGACGAAGCCGTCGCCGGGCTGCGTGGCGCCGATGCCGATGGCGCTCGTCGCGTTGTCGCCGCCGCCCGCCGCCACGACCACGTCCTCGCGCAAGCCGAATTCGCGCGCGAGCGCGGGCAGCAGCGTGCCGGACGGCGCGCTGCCTTCGGCGAGCGCGGGCATTTGCGCGCGCGTCATATTGCAGGCGTCGAGCAGCGCGTCGGACCAGTCGCGTTTGGCCACGTCGAGCCAGAGCGTGCCCGCGGCATCCGATGGATCGGAGACCTTGCCGCCGGTGAGCTGCAGGCGCAGATAGTCCTTCGGCAGCAGCACACAGGCCGTTGCGCGAAAGACTTGCGGCTCGTGGCGCGCGACCCACAGCAGCTTGGGCGCGGTGAAGCCCGGCATGGCGAGATTGCCCGCGATGCGATGCAGCTGCGGCGCGCGCGCGGTGAGCTCGGCGCATTCGTCCACGGCGCGCATGTCGTTCCAGAGGATCGCGGGGCGCAGCACGTTGTCGTGCGCGTCGAGCAGCACGGCGCCGTGCATCTGTCCGGAAAGGCCGATGCCGCGCACCTGCGCGAATTCGTGCGGATGCGCCTCGCGCAGCGCGGCGAGCGCGCGGCGCGTGCCGTCCCACCAGTCGGCGGGATTCTGCTCGGACCAGCGCGGGTGAGGGCGCGAGACGACGAAGGGCGTGCCGGCGGTGCCGATCACGCGGCCGTCGGGCGCGAGCAGCAGGACTTTCACTTCGGAGGTGCCGAGGTCGATGCCGAGATACATAGGCGCGCTGAAGTCGTGAAGAGAGTTGCGCTACTTTAGCCGCGCGCCGGGCGCGACGCCATGCGCGCCGACCCGGAGGGCGCGCGTGGCGCGGGTGTTGCGGATTACGGTGCGGTCTGTCTTCAAACGCTGCAGCCGCGCGAGGCGAGCCACTGGTCGACGCGCGTGAGCGCGCCGCGCACTGCGCCGCCGAGTGTCGGATTGCCGGCGAGGCCGCCCCACAGCAGCTTGTCGCCGAGAAACGCCGAGACGGGGTCGCCGCTATCGAACATGCGGTGCACGGCCGCTTCGTCCATCACGCCGTCCTGGTAGCGGTAGGGCAGCGTGCCCTTGTGCCAGCGTTCCAGAAAGCGCAGGAAGAGCGCGGGCAGCATGGCCGTGGCGGCGGGCGTCGCGCCCCCGGCGATGCGTTGCGCGAGCGTGGGCGCGATGAAGCCGGGGATCTTCGAGTAGCCGTCGGCGGCCACGCGCTGGTTCGTGTCCTGGATGTACGGATTGCTGAAGCGTTCCAGCACGACGTCGCGATACTTCGCGAGATCGAGCGGGCTGGGCGTGAGGCAGGGAATCACGTCCTCGCTCACGTACTCGCGCGCGAAGGTGCGGATGTCGGCGTCGTGGGTGCCTTCGTGGATGAAGTCGAGCCCGACGAGCGTGCCCGCCCACGCAATGCAGCTGTGCGTAGCGTTGAGGATGCGGATCTTCGCTTCCTCGTAGGGCATCACCGATTCGACCATCTCCGCGCCGGCGCGCTCCCAGGCGGGCCGCCCCGCGCAGAAGTGATCCTCGATCACCCACTGGATGAACGCCTCGCCCATCACCGGGCAAGCGTCGTCCACGCCGGTCGCCGCTTTCACTCGCTCGCGCACGTCGGGCGTGGGGCGCGGCGTGATGCGGTCGACCATGGAGTCGGGGCACGCCGTGTTCGCGTCGAACCAGTCGCGCAGATCCGTTGCGCCGCGCAGCGCGAGGAATTCGCGCATGCCCGCATGAAAGCGCTTGCCGTTGCTGCGCAGGTTGTCGCAGGTCTGCAGCGTGACGGGGCCGCCGTCGCGCGCCTTGCGCGCTTCGAGGATCGCGGCGAGCGCGCCGTAAATCGTCGTGCGGCCGCCCTTGAGGTCGGCGGCGAGGTCGGGGTTCGCGGTGTCGAGGCGGTCGTGTTCGTCGAGGTAATAGCCGCCTTCGGTCACGGTGAACGCGACGATCCTGCAGTTGGCGTCGGCGCCTGCGTCGATCAGGCTCGCGAGATCGGCGGACCACGGCAGCACGCGCGTGATCGAGCGGATCGTCTCGTAAGCGCGCTCGCCCTGCGGCGTGACCGTTTCGAGCGTGTAGACGCCGTTCTGCGCGGCCAGCGCGTCCATCACGGCGTTCATGTCGGAGCGGATGTTGCCGACGGTGAGCGACCAGGCGGCCTCGTCGGGCTTGCGCGCGAGGTTCACGCGATGCAGGTACCACGCCTGATGCGCCCGGTGAAACGACCCGGCGCCGATGTGCAGGATCACGTTCGCATTGCTGCGTTCGGTGTTCATTCGATGTCTCCTTACTCAAAGCGGCCGATCGGCTTGAGCCTGAGCAATTGCTCTAGTGATGAACGAATGATCGTATCCGGTCGATCGAAAGTCAAGCGGGCGAGGGCGGTTTTCGGTGGCGCGCTGCGGCGGGGGAGGGCGCGCGTGCGCGTGCAGCGCACGGACGTGCCCCACCTGCGGGCCGAGCGAGGATGTTGTGGCGCACAAAGCGCCCGGGGGAGAAAGCGGGGGAAAAGGGTCGGCGGGGGCGGCGGCCTCAGCCGCCGATCTGCGCGACCGCCGCGACGGCCTGATCGGTCGCATCCTGCGCGCAGCAATCCACGACGATGCGCTCCGGCATGGCGCGCAGCCACGTGAGCTGGCGCTTGCAGAGCTGGCGGGTGGCGAACACGCCCTTGTCGCGCATGGTGTCGTAATCGACCTCGCCATCGAGGTATTCCCAAACCTGGCGATACCCCACGCAGCGCATCGACGGCAGGTTCGGGTTCAGGTCGCCGCGCGCACGCAGCGCCTTCACCTCGTCGATGAGACCGCCCGCGAGCATCGCGTCGAAGCGCGCTTCGATGCGCGCGTGCAGCACGCTGCGATCGGACGGCTCGAGCGCGACGGGCACGAAGCGGTAACGCGCGGCTTCATCCTCGCGCGTGGACGGCGCGGCGAGCAGCACCGACATCGGCTGCCCGCTCAGCATGAAGATTTCGAGCGCGCGCTGGATGCGCTGCGAGTCGTTCGGGGCGAGGCGTGCAGCCGTGGCCGGATCGACCTGCGCGAGGCGGGCGTGCATGGCGGGCCAGCCGTCGCGCGCGGCTTCGGCGTCGAGCTGCGCGCGCACGGCCGGATCGGCCGAGGGCAGGTCGTTGAGGCCTTGCGTGAGCGCCTTGTAGTAGAGCATCGTCCCGCCCACGAGCAGCGGCACGTGCCCGCGCGTGACGATCTCGCCCGTCACGCGCAGCGCGTCGGCGCGAAAGTCGGCGGCGGAATAGGCATCCAGCGGATCGACGATATCGATCAGATGATGCGCGGCGGCCGCACGCTCCGCGGCGCTCGGCTTCGCCGTGCCGATGTCCATCTCTCGATACACGAGCGCCGAATCGACGCTCACGATTTCCACCGTGCGCCCGCGCGCCGCCGACTGCGCGGCATACGCGAGCGCGGCCGCCGTCTTGCCCGAGGCCGTGGGGCCGAGCAGACACGCGACGGGCAGCGCTGCGCCTTCCTGTTTCGTGGACTGCGTCATTGACCGCGCATGAAGAGCCGATCGAGATCGGCGAGCGTGAGCTGGTACCAGGTCGGCCGGCCGTGGTTGCACTGGTCGGCGCGCTCGGTGGCTTCCATCTGGCGCAGGAGCGCGTTCATTTCGTCGAGCGTGAGACGCCGGTTCGCGCGCACCGCATGATGGCAGGCGAGCGTGCCGAGCATCTCGTGCTGGCGCTCGGTGAGCACGCGCGAGCCGCCGTACTCGTGCAGGTCGGCGAGCACGGCGCGCGCGAGCGCCTGGAGATCGGCGTCCTTGAGGAGCGCAGGCACCGCGCGGATCGCAATCGAGGTGGGCGAGAGGACGGCGAGATCGAAGCCCAGCGCTTCGAGCGTGGCCTTTTCTTCCTCGACGGTGCCGGTTTCGACGGGATCGGCCGTCATCGAGATCGGGATCAACAAGGGCTGCACGGCGAGCGAGCGTTCGGCGAGGGCCTGCTTGAACTGCTCGTACAGGATGCGTTCGTGCGCGGCATGCATGTCGACGATCACGAGGCCGCGCGCGTTCTGCGCGAGCACGTAGATGCCGTGGACCTGGCCGAGCGCGAAGCCGAGCGGATGGTCCTCGCCGGCTTCGAAGGCGGCGTGCGGCGCGCCGGCAGCGAACGCATCCACTGCGCCGTCTTGCGCCTGCGGCACGGTCGAACCTTGCGCCGTGCCCGCCCCGACATCCTTGCGGCCGAACAACGCGTCATACAGGGCAAGCGGCTGCGCGACGGGCAGGCTGCCTTGCGTCATGCGCGACTGGCGCAGCCAGGTGTTGCCGCTGCCCGCGCTGGCAGCGCCGCCGCCTGGCTGGCCGAATCCCGACGCGCGCGAGAGCGCGCCACCCATGCCGCCGCCAAAGCTGCTCGCCACGCTCGCAGTGCCGAACTTGCCGTCGGCGCCGAAGCCGCCCGTGGCGCCGGGCGCTGCGCCTCCACGCGCGGAGTCGGCCGCGCCCGAAGCCAGCCCCACCGAGGCGCCCAGCACCCCGGCGCCCGGCAGCGCCCGCGGCTCGATCAGCGCAGCGGCATGGCCGCCCGAGGTCGTCTCGGGCGAGGCGCCCGCGTGGCGGGCGAGCGCGCGCTGCACGGCATGGAACACGAACTGGTGAATCGAGCGCGAATCGCGGAAACGCACTTCGATCTTCGAGGGATGCACGTTCACGTCGACGGCTTCGGGCGGCAGGTCGAGGAACAGCACGTACGACGGATAGCGGTCGCCGTGCAGCACGTCCTCATAGGCCGAGCGCACCGCGTGCGTGAGCAGCTTGTCGCGCACGAAGCGGCCGTTCACGAAGAAGTACTGCTGGTCGGCGCGGTTGCGGCTCGCCGTCGGCAACCCCGCACAACCGTACACGGCGAGCGGCCCGGCGCGCTCGTCGAGCGGCAGATGCGCCGTGGCGAACACTTCGCCGAGGATCTTCGAGACGCGCGTGGCCGGATCGCTCGCGTTCCAGTGCTCGACCGCGCGGCCGTTGTGCAGCACCGAGATCGCGACGTCCGGGCGCGCGAGCGCGCTGCGGCGGATCATCTCGAGGCAATGGCCCAGTTCAGTCTGCTCGCTCTTGAGGAACTTGCGGCGCGCGGGCGTGTTGAAGTACAGCTCGCGCACTTCGATGGTCGTGCCCTGGCCGCCCGCAGCCGGCGAGATCGCGCCGGTGTGCCCCTCGATCTTCACGGCGTGCGGCGCGTCGGCGCTGCGGCTCGTGATCGACATCTCGGCCACCGAGGCGATCGACGCCAGCGCTTCGCCGCGGAACCCGAGCGTCGCGACGCTCTCCAGTTCGGCGAGCGAGCGGATCTTGCTCGTGGCGTGGCGCATGAGCGCGAGCGGGAGTTCGGCTTCGGGAATGCCGCAGCCGTCGTCGGCGATGGAGATGCGCTTGACGCCGCCCTCGTCGAGCAGGATGCGCAGCGTGCTCGCGCCCGCGTCGAGCGCGTTTTCGAGCAGTTCCTTGACGACGGAGGCGGGCCGCTCGACCACTTCACCCGCGGCGATCTGGCTGATGAGCTGGTCGGGCAGCGCCTGGATCGCGCGCGCGGGCTGTGCGGCGCGCGACGCGACTGCGGCACTGGTCGCGCTCGCAGGGTCGGTGACGCTGGCGGAATCCGGCGCGGCGCCGGTGGGTTCGGAATTCGAAGACATGCGCGCAATTATAGCGAGTCGGCGCTTGCGGACCCGACGCGCTTGAGCTCCCGCGAAACCCTCATCTAGCCGCGCTTTGTGCGCAAATTCACCGAAATTGACGGGATATTTTCGTGACGCGCGGGCACTTTCGGTATCATGGCGCGGTCAATTTGGCTTCTCGCGCAACACAGGGTGAACGCGCTTTTTCAGGCGCGCGGCCCGCGATCAATAAGGGACACTTTTGGATACGCTCCTGCAGTTCGTCAATCTTGTCTTGCACATCGACAAGTTTCTCGGTGTCTTCATCCAGCAATACGGCGGCTGGGTCTACGCGGTGCTGTTCCTGATCGTGTTCTGCGAAACCGGGCTCGTGGTGCTGCCGTTTCTGCCCGGCGACTCGCTGCTCTTCATCGGCGGCGCGTTTGCCGCGACGCATGAAATGAATCTCGGCGTGCTGATCGTGCTGCTGCTCGTGGCGGCGGTCCTCGGCAATACGGTGAACTTTCTGATTGGGCGCGCCATCGGGCCGAAGGTGTTCAATACGCACATTCCCGTGCTCGAACGCTTCCTCGACCGCGCCGCGCTGCAGAAAACCCACGAATTCTACGAGCGCCACGGCGGCAAGACCATCGTGCTCGCGCGCTTCATTCCTGTCGTGCGCACGTTTGCACCGTTCGTGGCGGGCGTCTCGCAAATGCCCATGCGACGCTTTCAGTTCTTCACGGTCACGGGCGCGCTGTTCTGGGTGTTGCTGCTCGTGCTGCTCGGCTACTTCTTCGGCAACATTCCGTTCATTCGCCAGTACCTCAACGTGATCGTGCTCGTCGGCATCGGCGCGGCGATCGTGCCGATCCTGATCGGCGGCGTGTGGAAGATGCTGCGCAAGGACTCGCGTGGCGGCGCCGTGCGCAAGCCCAACGGCGGTTGAGCGTCCGGCGCCTCCGGGGCGCAACGCAAGGAAGAACGGCATCGCCTGCGAAGGCGATGCCGTTTTGTTTTGGCGGGTGCGTCGAACGCGGCGCGCTAGGCGCCCGCGCGGCGAATGATCGAGGGCGTTTCGGGCGTCGGGTAGCCCGCGTCCTTGAAGGTCTCGACAATCGTGCGGTTGGTGTCGAAGAACACCTGCCAGTAGCTGTCGTTGCTGGTGTAAGGCCGCACGGCCAGCAGCGGGCCTTCGGGCGTGAACGAGAGAATCTCGACGTCGGGCGGCGGCTCCTGCGCAACGTTCGGAATCTTCGCGATGGCCGCGCGCAGGCGGCTGGCCGCATCGACGGGATCGACGCCGTTGGCGATCTTCGCGGTCAGCTCCACGCGGCGCACGGGCGTCGCGCTGTAGTTCGAGATGGTGTCCGAGAAGATCTTGTTGTTGCCGACGATGTTGACCACGTTGTCCGGCGAGATGATGGTCGTGCCGAAGATACCGAGTTCCTTCACGGTGCCCGTCACGCCTCCGGCCGTCACGAAGTCGCCCACCTTGAACGGGCGCAGCACCTGCATGAACACGCCCGCCGCGAAATGGGCGAGCAGGCCGCCCCACGCGGTACCGATGGCGAGGCCGAGACCGGCGAGGAGCGCCGCGAACGAGGTGGTCTGCACGCCGAACACCTGCAGGATCGCGAGGACCAGCAGCAGGTTCAACACGGCGGCGAGGATCGAACTGAGGTAATGCGCGAGCGTGGGATCGACGCGCTCATTGCGCGCGAGCACCTTGCGCAGCACACCGGCGACGAGGTTGATGGCCCAGCGTCCGATGATCCACAGGACGATCGCCGCCAGGACCTTGGTCCCGAAGTCGATGCCCCGGGTCATGATGAATACGCGGATGGTTTCGAGATCCAAAATGCCCTCGCTTGTGTCGTTGGTTGAGCCTGGAAGACGTGCAACTGACAGCGGCGGGAGCATGACGGGCGCCGTGGTTCGCGTCGTCTGTCCCTTGGCGCATTTATAGGCGAAGCGGCGAAAGCGTGCATCCAGCGTGCCCGGCGGTCTCAGGGTTGACCCTGCGCACAGAGCGCGCGGCGCGCGTCCGGTCGATGCGGCATGCATGACCGTTCGGCTGTATCGTTGCGATCGACCCCGACACCAACCGACACTAAACAGGAGGCCCGCCATGAACCTGCCGAACACCGATCTCCATCTCATCACCGTGAAGCTCGACGAGTTGCGCCCCACGCAGATCACGGTGGGCTTTCGGGAGGTGAACGCCAAGCGCGCGCACTGGCAGACGCTCGACAAGAAGGGGCGCGCGGCGGCCATCGACTCGCACTGGTTTCCCGCCGTGCTCGGGCCGAAGTCGCGCTACTACGTGGTGGATCATCACCACCTTGGCCGCGCGTGGCTCGAAGAATCGGTCGAGAGCGTGCGGGTGACCGTGCTCAAGGATCTCTCGTGGCTCGAGCCCACCATCTTCTGGCGCATGATGGAGCACAACCAGTGGGTGCATCCGTTCGATGCCGCGGGCGAGCGCTGCGAATTCGACCAGTTGCCCAGGCAGCTCCTTGGGCTTGCCGACGATCCGTATCGCAGCCTCGCGGGCGAGTTGCGCACGTCGGGCGGCTACGCGAAGGACACGACGCCGTTCAGCGAATTCCTGTGGGCCGACTATCTGCGCCGCAAGGTATCAGAAACGCGCCTGCGCAAGGACTTCGACGCGGCGCTCGCCGACGCGCTGTCGCACGCCCACGATCCCGACGCGCGTTATCTGCCGGGCTGGTCGGGCGTGGTGCCAGCCGCGCCGGCAGCGCCGTCGGCGGCGCCGGCCAAGGCGGCCAAGGCGGCCAAGGCGGCCAAGGCGGCCAAGGCTGACAAGCCTGCCAGGGTCAAGAAGGGCTGAAGCGGGCGGCGCACCCTGCCTCGCCAGGGCGAGATGCAGGCGTGCGCGGGGTGGCGTTCGTACCACCCGCACGCGCATCGCTTGCGCGCCGGTTCAGCGTTCAGCGGGCGTCGGGCAGCGGCGCCTGCGGCGGCGTGCCTTGCGTGAGGTAGTGGCAGAGCCACTCGCTGGCGGGGCCGCGCGCCGCGTCGGTGCGATGGATCAGCGAGATGTTGTAGCTCACCGAGCGCCGGTCCGCGAGCGCGACGCGCACGAGCCGCCCGGCTTCGAGATCGGCTTCCACGAGGTGCTTCGGCATCGATCCCCAGCCGAGGCCCGCGAGCAGCAGCCGGTGCTTGGCGCCGAGGTCGCCGAGCTTCCACGCGCGATTGCTGTACACGCCGAAGTTCTGGCCTTCGGTGAGGCGGCTGCGGTCGGTGAGCACCAGCTGCGTGTGCTCGCGCGCGTCCGAAATGCGTACGGGGTGCTCCGCCTTGGCGAGCGGATGGCAGGGGGCGGCCACGAGCACGAGTTCCACGGTGCCGATGGACTGCGCCTCGATCACGTGCGGCCAGTTATGGTTCGGCCCGCTGATCCCCACCGCGCAGTCGCCGTCGAGCACGAGCTTGAGCACGCCGCCGAGCGCTTCCATGGTGAGATTCAGCGCGACGGTGGGAAACGTGAACGCAAACGCCTGCAGCGCCTCGACGAGGCGCTGCGACGGAAACATCACGTCCACGGCCAGCGAAACCTCGCCCTCGAGCCCCCTCTGCAGGCCGGCCGCCTTGGCGTTAAGCTGACCCATGAGCAGATCGAGGCGGCGCGCGTCGGCGAGGATCGCGCGGCCCGCGGCCGTGAGTTCCGGCTTGCGCTTGCCGCGCTCGAACAGCGCGACGCCCAGCAGCGCCTCGAGATTGGCGATCGTATAGCTGACCACCGACTGCGCGCGGTCGAGCTGGCGCGCCGCCGCCGAGAAGCTGCCGGTTTCGGCGACGGCGATCAGCGCGCGCAGCTGCTCGAGGCTAGGGGAGCGGTCCGAGGTGCGGTCCACGAGGTACGGTCCTTTTCGATCTATCGAAAAAATGGATGATAACCATCCATTTTAGACGATTGTTTGAATAGGTTTGGCCGGGTAAAGTGCACACCTCGAATAATGGAGTCGTATGCCGATGAACCCTAACGTCAAGCCCGCCGAGCGCTATAACGGCGTCGCCATGCTGCTGCACTGGCTGATCGCCGCGCTGATCGTCTGGGGCTTTGCGCTCGGCTGGATCATGACCGACATTCCCGGCATCACGCCCACCAAGCTGCGCTACTTCTCGTGGCACAAGTGGATTGGCGTGACCGTGCTCGCGCTCGTGCTCGTGCGCATTCTCTGGCGCGTCACGCACACCGCGCCCGCGATGCCCGGCTCCATGCATGGCTGGGAACGGCTCGCCGCGCACCTGGGCCACACCGCGCTTTATGTGCTGATGGTCGCGATTCCCGTGACGGGCTACCTCTATAGCTCGGCGGCCGGCATCCAGGTCGTGTACCTCGGCATCTGGCCGATGCCCGTGCTGATCGGCCCCGACACCGCGCTCAAGGGCGTGCTGCGCGTCGTGCATATCTCGTTGAACTACACCTTGCTCACCGTCGTCGTGCTGCACGTGCTCGCCGTCATCAAGCACCAGCTGATCGACCGCCAGAACATCCTCTCGCGCATGCTGCCGTTCGGCACACCGCGTGACTGACTGTGCGGCGCGCATGCGCCGACTCCATTTCCCGATGCCTCCCACCTTGGACCGACTGCCCATGATCCAGCGTCTTGCCCATTCCGCCTCCGTCGTCGCGCTCGGCGCGGCGCTCGCCGCCGGCGCGGCGTTTGCCACGACCTTCGCCACCAACGCCAACGCTGCTGCTGAAGCCGCGAAGAACTCCGTGAGCGCCGTGTTCAAGCAGATGAACGTGCCGGTCGAAGGCCGCTTCAATCACTTCACCGCCGACGTGCGCTTCGATCCGGCGAACGTCGCGGCATCGAGCGCGAAGCTCGACGTCGAGGTGGCGAGCTTCGACCTCGGCGCGCCGGAATACAACAAGGAAGTCGCCGGCGACGAGTGGTTCGACGCCTCGCACTTCCCGCACGCGACCTTCGTCTCCACGCAGATCAAAGCCGGCGCGAACGGCGCGTTCACGGTGGCTGGCAAGCTGACCATCAAGGGCAAGACGACCGACGTCGTCGTGCCGGTGCAGTACCGCAAGGACGGCGCCACCCAGGTGTTCGACGGCGCGCTGCCTATCAAGCGCCTCGCGTACGGCATCGGTTCGGGCGAGTGGAAGGACACCTCGATCGTCGCCGACGACGTGCAGATCAAGTTTCACATCGTGTCCGCCGCGCACTGACGCGCGTACGGCAGCGCTTTTTCACCCCGTTTCTCCCGCACCAGGAATCGATTCATGAAGACCACGATTTTCGCCGCGGCCGTTGCCGCCTCGCTCGCCGCCTTCGTCGCCACGCCGGCGCTGGCAGCCGCCACGACCTACAACCTCGATCCGATGCACACGTATCCGAGCTTCGAAGCCGATCACTTCGGCGGCGTCTCGGTGTGGCGCGGCAAGTTCACGAAGAGCTCGGGCACGGTCACGCTCGACCGCGAGGCGAAGACGGGCACGGTGGACGTGACGATCGACGCAGCGTCGATCGATACCGGCAACGCGAAGCTCGACAAGCACGTGAGCTCGGCCGAATTCCTCGACACCGCGAAGTACCCGACGGCCACCTACAAGGGCACGTCGATCCGCTTCGACGGCGACAAGCCCGTGGAAGTGATCGGCACGTTCACGCTGCATGGCGTGACGAAGCCGCTGAACCTGAAGATCGACTCGTTCAAGTGCTTCCAGAACCCGATGCTCAAGCGTGAGGTGTGCGGCGCGGACGCGTCGGCGCAATTCGACCGCGCGGACTACGGCGTGAACTGGGGCCAGTCGTATGGCTTCAAGACGGCGACGACGCTGCAGATCCAGGTGGAAGGCGTCAAGGCAGACTGAGTTTGCGCGCGGCATGGACCGCGCGTCGCTCGATGCGAAGCCCGTGCGCTGTCAGGCGCGCGGGCTTTTTTTGTTGCGGGCAGCGATAAGGACGACGAAGTGTCGTCACTGGATCGGCGAGGTTGCGTGCGTGCTGCGCGGCGACAGCGCGACATCGACGACATCGACGACATGCGAATGCCAGATGCCGCAGGTGGCCTTCACGGGCACCCAGGCGTACTTGCCGCGGACCTTGGCGAAGGCGCGCAGATGGATCAGCGTGTCGATGGACGGGACCGGCGTGAGCGTGTCGCTCGCGGCGGGCGCGGGCGTGGCATTGGCGGGCACTGGCTGCTCGATCGTCGCCGAGAGCGCGCGCCGATCGGGCACGAGCAGCGAATCGTAGCGCTGCGCCTTGTGCACCCACTGGTCGAGCGCGGCGACGCAATTGACGACGGCGTCCGGCACGCGAATGCGGCGCAGGTATGCGTAGTCTTCGGGTTGCGGCTGGATTTGCGCCTGAACGCGCAGACTGAGCCAGAATAGCGCGAGCAGGGCGCAGGCAAGGGTCGTGAACTTCATGATGACGTGGCCTGTGCAGCGGGGACGGGACGGCGGGGGAGCAGGGAGTATACATGCTGGGCGCATGCTCGCGCGCCGAGTCACTCAAACCGCTTGAGCTTGCGCCGTACGCTGCAAGGCAAAAAGCCCAGTCCGGAGACTGGGCTTTCTGTTTGATGCTTTGGTAGGCCGTACGGGATTCGAACCTGTGACCAACGGATTAAAAGTCCGCTGCTCTACCAGCTGAGCTAACGACCCAAAAGAGAAGCGGGATTATAGCGGCGCCGGGTCAACACGTCAACCTTTGCCGTCATAAAACCGATGGAAGCGCCCGGAGCACGCCGTGCCCCGGGCCTTCCCTGTATGCGAGAGGCGCATTTCGCGGCTTTGGCATTACACCAGCGCCACGTCACGCCAAAACCAGCCAGCAGCGCTTATTTGAGCTGTGCAAGCTTGCTCTGCGCCGTCTGGGCGACATCCGAATTGCCGTACTGCGAAACGACCTGCTCGAGCGTGCGTTTGGCCGCAGCCTTTTGCCCCTGCTCGATCTGGTTGTTCGCGATGGCCAGCAGCGCCTCTGGGGCGCGCGGATGCTGCGGGTATTTATTGACGACGTTCTGCCACGTCGCGGTCGACCCCTTGTAGTCCTTCAGCGCATAGAGCGCGTTGCCGAGCCAGTACTGCGCGGTCGGCTGGTAAGGACTCTGCGGGAACTTCGCGATGAAGCTGCGGAACGATGCCGCCGCGTTCTTGAAGTCGCCGTTGCGGAACTGCTGCGAAGCGGCGTTGAACGCGTCCATCTCGCCCGGCTGAACCGTGCCTTGCATGCCGTCCACGGTCTCCTGCTGCGGCTCGAACTTCTTGAGTCGCGTGTCGAGATCCGTGTAGTAGTCCTTCTGTTGCTTCTGCAGGGTCGCCAACTGGTTCGCCATATCCTCGTTCTGTCCGCGCAACGTCGCGACCTGCTGGTTGAGCTGGTCGAGGTGGTTGGACTGGTCGAGGATCGTGCGTTGAGCGGCGGACAGCTGGCTGGACAGGCTGTCCGTTTTCGCGCGCAGGTCGAGAATCGCCTGGCGCGCCTGATCGTCATCGAAGATACCCGCGTGGGCCGGCAGCGCCGCAAAGGCGACGCCAGCCACGCAGGCGGCTGCGGCTGCGCGCAGCGGGGAGAAACGGTGCGACATACGCCCCTTCATCCAATGCTCAATTACTGTTGATACACGAGGTCAGCACGGCGGTTCTGCGCCCACGATGCTTCGTCGTGGCCCGTTGCGACCGGCTTTTCCTTACCGAGGCTGACAGCTTCCATTTGCGAATCGGGCACGCCCATCAGCGAGAGGGCGCGACGGACCGCTTCAGCACGCTTTTGACCCAGCGCCAGGTTGTATTCGCTCGTGCCGCGCTCGTCGGTGTTGCCCTGGATCAGGACGTGACGTTCCGGGTGCGTCTTGAGGTACTGTGCGTGAGCTTGCAGCAGCGACTGGTAGTCGTCCTTGACGGCGTAGCTGTCGAAATCGAAGTACACGCTGCGCTTGGCGAGCGGGCTGTTCGGGTTGTTCAGCTCATCGACGTTCACCTGGGCGACCGCGTTCGGGTTCGGCTGGGTGTTCATCGCACCGGCGTTCGGGTTCGTTTCCTTGACACCCGACTTACACGCTGCCAGTGCACCGATCATCAATACGGCCAAGGCCAGGCGTACTTTCTTCGACATCATTTTTTCTCTCCTGAAGTGTTATTGCATAAAGGGACCCCAGGACGGCTCGCGTACGCTGCCGCCCTGAACGGACAGGATTTGCCGCGTACGACCGTCGGTCGATACTGCGGCCAGCACGCCACGGCCGTTCACCTGTGTGGCGTAAAGAATGTACTGACCGTTCGCCGCGAAGCTGGGCGATTCGTCATGTGTCGTGTCGGTGAGCGCCGTGGCGACACCGGACTGCAGATCTTGAATGTACAGCTTAAATCCGCCGCCCGTGCGTGAGATGTACGCCAGTTGCTTACCGTCCGGGCTGACCTTCGGGCTCGTGTTGTAGTTGCCCGTGAACGTCACACGCTGTGCCGCTCCGGCGCTTTCGCCCTGGGCCGGCATCTTGTAAATCTGAGGCTGGCCGCCGCGGTCGCTCGTGAAATAAATCCAGCGTCCGTCAGGAGAGTAGTTGGGTTCGGTGTCGATCGTCGTGCCTTGCGTGAGGCGGTGCAGGCCGGAGCCGTCGGCATTGACGGCGAAGATCTGCGTGTTGCCCGTGCGCGACAGTGCTACCGCGAGCGTGCGGCCGTCGGGAGACCAGGCCGGCGCCGAATTGTTGCCCTTCTGGTCCGAAATGATCACGCGGCGACCCGTCGGCAGGTCATGCACGTAGACGATCGGCTTCTTCTTTTCGAAAGATACGTAAGCGACCTTGGTGCCGTCGGGCGACCAGGACGGCGAGATGATCGGCTCGGGGCTCGACAGCGCGATGTGCGCGTCTTGTCCATCGGAGTCCGAAACCTGCAACTGGAAGCGGCCACCCGTCTTGATCACGTATGAAAGACGCGTGGCGAACACGCCGCGATCGCCGAGCAGCTTCTGATAGATGTAGTCGGCAACCTTGTGCGCGCTCATGCGCAGGCCGCTTGCCGGGCTCGTGAGCACGAGGCCGCCGAGGCTTTCGCCCTTCACGGTGTCGTAGAGCTTGAAACGCACTTCGTACTGGCCGTTGGCGAGCTTGTTCACGCTGCCCGCAACGAACGCATTGGCGCCCTTGGCCTTCCAGCTGCCGAGGTCGACGGAGTCGTTTTCCGAGATCGGTGCGCTGCCGGCGTCGATATTGGTGAATTTCCCGCTGCGTTGCAGGTCGGCGCGGACGATGGCCGCGACCTGCTCGGGCGAATTCGCTTCACCGGCAAAGTTAGCCGTGGCGATGGGGAACTGGGTAGAGCCCACGCCGGTGACGAGGACGTTGAGTTGTGCGTTCGCCGCTCCGCCCGCCGTGATCAGGCAGGACGCGACGAGGGTTCGCAGGCCAAGCTTCGTCATCAATGTCATGCTGTGATATTTCCTGAAAAAAGCAATTTTGTCATAACGCGCAACAGCAGACTGACCCGAAAACGTTCGAATCGTTCCTTTTTAGCCACTGTTGCGCGGCGGCTTTCCTCAACCTTTCTGCGCCTTGCGCTCGCCATTAACCTGCCGGGCGCAAGGTGATCTTGAAGCTCGAAGGCGCCTTGCCGTCGGTATCGACCGGCATCGGATCCGAGCGCTGGACCGCCCGCAACGCGGCGTCGTCCCACGACGAGTTGCCGCTGCTGCGCGAGATCGTTGCCGAAAGCAGCGTGCCGGTCGGCGAGCAACGCACCGCGATCTCCGTCTCGAGACCCGACGTTTCGCCCGACCACACGATGTTCGGACGCACGCGGCGGCGCACCTTGTCGGCGTAGCCCGGCGACGTCGCGTTGCCGCCCGAGCCGCTGCCCGTGCCGCTCTTCGCAAGACCATTGCCGCTCGTGCCTTCGCCGCCGCCCATCGAGCCTTGCATCTGCGCGATGCGGGCGCGGCGTTCCGCGTCGAGCTTCTTCGTCTGGGCGTCAGCTTGCGCCTTCGCCTTGGCCGCCTTCTCGGCATCGGCCTTCTTCTGCGCGTCGAGCTTCGCCTGCTTCTGCTGCTCTTCTTCCTGCTGCTGCTTCTTGAGCGCGTCCTGCTGCTGTTGCTGCTGCTTTTGCTTCTCCGCCGCGGCCTGCTGCTGTTCCTGCTGCTGCTTGAGCTTTTCCGCCTTCTGCTGCGCGGCGAGCTGCGCAGCCTGCTGGGCCGCGAGCTGCTGACGCTTCGCTTCGGCTTCCTGCTGGGCTTTCAGACGCTGCTGCTCGGCCAGTTGCGCCTCGCGCTGCGCTTCCTGCTGCTTACGCTTTTGCTGTTGCAGCGCAATGTCGGCTTCCTCGGTTTGCGGCGGGGCAGGGGCGACCGGCGCGGGCGGCGGCAGCGGCTTCGGTGTCGACAGGTCCGGCACCTCGGTCCACAGTTCCGCCTCTTCACCCGCCGGCGTGCTGTTCTGCCAGTGGATGCCGTGATAGAGGAACAGACCGAGCAGCACGTGCATGAGCACCGCGAGGGCGATAGCACGTCCCGTGCCACGCTCTCGCGGAGGCTGCAGCGGATACGAATCGTTCTTGCGGATCATTGCGATTTGACGAGCAGTCCGACACGTTTGACGCCATGCGACTTCAGGTCGGACATCACGTTCATCACCGTCTCGTATTTGACGGACTTGTCGGCGGCGATCACGACGGGCTGGTCGGGATGGCTCTGCTCGCGATCGGCGACGAAGCCGTTGAGATCGGCGCGCGACATGGTCTGCTGCTGAGTGGCGCCGGAGTCATCCTTGTAGCGTACGCTCAGATTGCCGTCGGGGCGAATATTGACCACGACGGGCGGCACCTGCTGCTGCTGCGACGCGCCGCCGACGGTCGGCAGGTTGACGATGGACGGCGCCACGAGCGGCGCGGTCACCATGAAGATCACGAGCAACACCAGCATCACGTCGATGTACGGCACGACGTTGATGTCGGCCATCGCACGGCGCGAGCGGCTGCCTCGCATGCTCGAACGGACTGAGCCTCCCATCTTCGACTCCTTGCTTCGTGAAGATTAGTGGGCCTGACGCTGCAGGATGTTCGAAAACTCTTCGATGAAGGTTTCGAAGCGGATCGCCAGACGGTCGATGTCGTGCGCGTAGCTGTTGTACGCGACCACCGCCGGAATGGCGGCGAACAGACCGATCGCGGTCGCCGTCAGCGCTTCGGCGATGCCGGGCGCGACGTTCGCGAGCGTGGCCTGCTGCACGTTCGCGAGACCGCGGAACGCGTTCATGATCCCCCAGACCGTGCCGAAAAGACCGATGTACGGGCTCACCGAGCCGACCGAAGCGAGGAACGAGAGGTTCGCCTCGAGCGCGTCCATTTCGCGCTGGAAGGCGGCGCGCATCGCGCGGCGGGCGCCGTCGAGCACGAGGCTCGGATCGTTCAGGCGCTTCTCTTTCGCCTTCAGGAATTCGCGCATGCCCGACTCAAAGATACGCTCGAGCGCGCCGATCGTGTGACGGTTGTTGGCTGCGCTCTGGTAGAGCGCCTGCAGGTCGCCGCCTGACCAGAAGTCGCGCTCGAAGCGCTCTGTCTGGGAGCGCGCCCGGCGGATCGCAAACCACTTGCGGAAGATGAAAGTCCAGGAAATCAGCGACATGAGCAGAAGAAGCCCCATCACCGCCTGTGCCAGTATGCTCGCATTAAGAACGAGAGAAATGATCGACAGATCTTGTGTAGTGTTCATATAGGTTCGTTGTGACGTCCCGAAAGGGGCGAGCGGCTGCAAGACAACGCAAGGCTTCCTGTAGGCGGTTGGGAAGCTCTCGCGCCGTCGCGGCCGAACCCTGCTTGGTCCTGCATTGACCGGCGCGAGTTCACTGGCGTCGTATCAACGGTAATTACTGCACTGCCGTTGACACGGCGTACAGGTCTTTCTGGGGTCCACGTTGCAAGGCTTCATGAACGGGGGCCGGAATGGGTGCGGGCCTCATGGCCGTGCTGTCGACGCAGGCGACACGAATGGTGCCCGTGGCGAGCAGCGTGTTCTCGTGCCACGCTTCCTGCATGAAGTCGACCGAGGCGCGGCCCAGCTTCTCGACGCGGCTTACGGTGGTGACGACGTCGTCGAGGCGCGCGGGCGAACGGTAGTCGAGCGCGGTGCTGCGCACGACGAAGAGCACGCCCGTTTCCTCGGCGAGCCGACGCTGATCGACGCCGCACGCGCGCAGCCATTCGGTGCGCGCGCGTTCGAAGAACTTCAGGTAATTCGCGTAAAACACGATGCCACCGGCGTCGGTGTCCTCGTAGTAGACGCGCACCGGCCACGTAAAGCCGCGCCCGGCCGGTGACGACGCCGCGTCCGGCTTGCTGGTGGAATTTTCCATGCCGCGCATTCTACCGGAACGCGAGGCCCCTACGTCTTTCGTACGACTGACGTAAGTATTAAATTTGTAAGGTAATTTTAGCCGCGGTGGACACTGGTGCCGGCGAACGTCTGGGCCACGGGCATCAGTTCGATCGTGTTGATGTTGACGTGCGCGGGGCGCGTGGCAATCCAGTAGATCGAATCGGCGATGTCCTCGGCCGTGAGCGGCTGCACGTCCTTGTAGACGCCGGCCGCCCGGGTGTCGTCGCCGCGAAAACGCACGTTCGAGAACTCGGTGCCGCCGCACAGGCCAGGCTCGATGTCGGTCACGCGCAGTGCCGTGCCCGCGAGGTCTGCGCGCAGGTTCAGGCTGAACTGGCGCACGAACGCCTTGGTCGCGCCATAGACGTTGCCGCCTGCATACGGCCAGCGGCCCGCCACCGAACCGAGGTTGAAAATATGGCCGCGGTTGCGCTCGACCATGCCGGGCAAAAACGCGTGAGTGACCTGCACGAGGCCCGTGCAGTTGGTGTCGATCATGGTTTCCCACTCGTCGAGGTCGGCCTTCTGCGCCGGCTCCACGCCGAGCGCGAGGCCGGCATTGTTGACCAGCACGTCGATGCCGGCGAACCCGGGCGGCAGCGCGCCGGGCGCGGCTTCGACCGCTGCGCGGTCGCGCACGTCGAGCTCGATGGGCAGGAGGGCGTCGCCGAGTTCGGCGGCGAGGGCGTCGAGGCGGTCCTTGCGGCGAGCGGTGGCGACGACGCGATGTCCGCCCTTCACGAAGGCGCGGGCGATGGCGGCGCCGAATCCTGCGGACGCGCCGGTGACGAAAACGATCATGGTGGCTCTCTAGTCGGTAGAAGGCGAGAAAAGGGGAGAGCCTACTTGCAATGCCGCATTGCGGCAAGAAAGGGACAGTACGCGCGCAGGCCGCATGACCGCGGGCGCCGCCCGGCGCGCCACCGGCCGCGGGGCGCCCGGGCGCACTGGGGGCGGGCGGTTGCCTATTCCCTGCCGTTCCAATAAACTAACGCGCTCAATCCCTGCGTGACTGGCGATAGGGTTCCGGAACGGCGGCATTGGCGGTAGCCATGCGCCCGTTATTGGGGACCCAAGGTGGAACGACCCACCGTGAAGCGCAGGGTGCCGTTTTGCCGTTCGCCTGGGCAGCCTGATTTCGCGCGCTTTCGTTTGCGCTGCGGAGGCTGTCCTGCCTCGCGTGTGCGGCACCCCCTTTCGCCACGTCAAGGCTGGCCTCTTCGCCAGCAGCGCCGCGTACCCGCTACGCGTTCCGCGCGAGACCCGGTCAACCTGAACACACTTAACGGAATCCGTATGTTTGACAGAGCCGAAAGCACCATCGCCAACGTCGATCCCGAACTCTTCAAGGCGATCGAACTCGAGAACCGCCGCCAGGAAGAGCACATCGAGCTCATCGCGTCGGAAAACTACACCTCGCCCGCGGTCATGGCCGCTCAGGGTTCGCAGCTCACCAACAAGTACGCCGAAGGCTACCCCGGTAAGCGCTATTACGGCGGCTGCGAAAACGTGGATATCGTCGAGCAGCTCGCGATCGACCGCGTGAAGCAGCTGTTCGGCGCCGAAGCCGCGAACGTTCAGCCGAACTCGGGCTCGCAGGCCAACCAGGGCGTGTTCTTCGCCGTGCTCAAGCCGGGCGACACCATCATGGGCATGAGCCTCGCCGAGGGCGGTCACCTCACGCACGGCATGGCGCTGAACATGAGCGGCAAGTGGTTCAACGTCGTGAGCTACGGCCTCGACGCCAAGGAAGACATCGACTACGAAGCGCTCGAAAAGCGCGCGCACGAAACCAAGCCGAAGCTGATCATCGCCGGTGCGTCGGCATTCGCGCTGCGTATCGACTTCGAGCGCATCGCCAAGGTTGCCAAAGCGGTCGGCGCGTACTTCATGGTCGACATGGCGCACTACGCGGGCCTGATCGCCGCGGGCGTCTACCCGAACCCGGTGCCGCACGCCGACTTCGTCACCACGACCACGCACAAGAGCCTGCGCGGCCCGCGCGGCGGCGTGATCCTGATGAAGGCGGAGTTCGAAAAGCAGATCAACTCGGCCATCTTCCCGGGCATCCAGGGCGGTCCGCTCATGCACGTCATTGCCGGCAAGGCTGTGGCGTTCAAGGAAGCGCTCTCGCCGGAATTCAAGACCTACCAGCAGCAAGTGGTCGACAACGCGCGCGTGCTGGCGGAAACGCTGGTCAAGCGCGGTCTGCGCATCGTCTCGGGCCGCACGGAAAGCCACGTGATGCTGGTGGACCTGCGCGCCAAGAACATCACCGGCAAGGCGGCGGAAGCCGTGCTCGGCACCGCGCACATCACGGTCAACAAGAACGCGATCCCGAACGACCCGGAAAAGCCGTTCGTGACGAGCGGTATCCGTCTCGGTTCGCCGGCCATGACGACGCGCGGCTTTGGCGTGAAGGAAGCCGAGCAGGTGGGCAACCTGATTGCCGACGTGCTCGACAATCCGGAAGACGCCGCGACGATCGAGCGCGTGAAGGCGCAGGTCGCCGAGCTGACGAAGCGTTTCCCGGTTTACCGCTAAGCCACGCGATAACCCATGCGCTGCCCCTTTTGCCGGCACGAAGACACGCAGGTCGTCGACTCGCGCGTGTCCGAAGACGGCGCCGCGATCCGGCGCCGCCGCCGCTGCCCGGCCTGCGACAAGCGTTTCACGACGTACGAGCGGGTCGAGCTGGCGATGCCTTCGATCGTCAAGAAGGATGGCAGCCGCACGGAATTCGACCGCCGCAAGATCATGGCGAGCATGCAACTGGCGCTGCGCAAGCGCCCGGTTGCGGCCGATGCGATCGACGCGGCGGTTGCCCGTATCGAGTATCAATTGCTCGGCAGCGGCGAGCGCGAAGTGCGCAGCGAGCGCCTTGGCGAGCTCGTCATGGGCGAATTGCGCGAACTCGACAAGGTCGCGTTCGTACGGTTTGCTTCGGTGTACCGACGCTTCGAGGACGTCTCCGAATTCGAAGACGTGATCGAGGAATTCCGCCGCGCGGGTGCCAACAACCCCGCGAAAAAGCGCTGAGCGCATTCGCATTTTTCTTCCTCCCCGCCAGGCCGCGGTCGTAACGCTTGCATTCTCGCGAGCCGACGCTGCGCGCACCAGCTAGCCGTTCGGCTAATTGTTTCGTTTCGCTTTCGTCCGTAGATTGATGGCAATCCGCTCGAACTAAGGATTGCTCATGAAGTCCGGAGGATTCACGCTCGTTGAGACGATGGTCGTCATCATCCTGCTGGCGGTCTGCGCAACGGTTTCCACGCCCGTATTCACCGCGTGGCGCGTACGCGATCAGGTCGACGCGCGCGCCAATGCCCTGCTCGGCACGCTTGCCTACGCACGCAACGAGGCCATACGGCGCAAGTCGCGCGTTACCGTTTGCCGCGTCGACGCCGCGCACACCTGCCTCGAGGCGGCCAAAGCGTGTCCGTCCGGTATTGCCGACTGGTCCTGCGGCTGGGCCGTCATGATCGAGCGCGCCGGAGCGTCTATCCCGTTGCGCATCCAGCCGGCGCTCGACGCGATTTCCGTGGCGTCGGGGCTCGCTGCCATCACGTTTTCGCCGCCGGCGGGGCAGACCATCGGCAGTTTGCGCAACTTCGAGATCGCCCCGCGGGCGCCGTCGGCGGCACAACGCGGCGCGGGCTGGCGGCGCTGCATACGCATCGCGCAGGGAGGCCGGGCACGCATCAGCGACGGCGCATGCACGGGGGCGCCATGAGCCGCGTGAGCGAGCGCGGCGCGCGCGGGTCGACGCTGCTGGAAGTCGCCATTGCGCTCGGCGTCATGGCGATGTGCGGGCTCGGCCTGATGAGCACGCAGCTTGGGCTGGTCCGGCACGCGCAACTGGCAGCGGCGCGCGAGCGCGCGGCCTTTGCCGCTGACGCCATGGCCGAAGCGGCGCACGTGGCGGGGGCAACGCCCGCAGCGACTGATCGATGGAAGGCGCTGGCGGCGAGCGTCGTGCCCGAAGGGCGGCTGACCCTGTCGAGCGCGGGCGGCGACGCATCGATCGCGTCCGTGAGTTGGTCGGCGACACTGCTCGGCGCAGCGTCGGGATCGACCGCGGTTTCGCGGGTTGCGCCGTGTCTCGATGCCACGTCGCCCGCCGGACGCGCCTGCGTCGCGCTGGCGTTTCTGCGATGAACAAGCGTTTCGCCCACGTGCGCCGGCAGGCCGGCCACACATTGCTCGAACTGACGATCGCCGTGGCGCTGGGCCTCGTGGTGACGCTTGGTGCGCTCTCGGTTTATCGCACGCAGCGCCAGGCCTATGCGCAGGCGAACGACGCCGCGCACATCCACGAGGCCGGCATGAACGCGTTGATGCTGATCGGCGAGCAGATCCAGATGGCCGGCTTTGTTGCCGCGGACGCACGCTCGCCACTCGCCGGCCCAGCGATCTTCGGCTGCGCGGCTGGGCGCCCGGTCGACGCCGATGTGGCGCTTGTCTGCAAGCCGCTGCCGAGCCGCTCCGATGGGTTGGCGGTGCGCTATCAAGGCGACAGTGCATCGACGTGGCCCACCGCAAACGGCCAGGTAACCGACTGCCTCGGGCAGGGGGTTGGCATGGCAAGCGTGGAAATCGTGAACCGCTATTACGCCGAGGTGGCGAGCCAGACGACTCGCGGGAGCGAGCTTTACTGCTCGGGCTCCGGCTACGTTGGCAAGCCGCAGCCGCTCGTCGAGGGCGTCGAGCGTTTGCGCCTGCGCTACTGGACAGCGGGCGCGGCGCAGGCGGTCGACGCTTCGGCGCTCGCGCGCGATCAGTGGGCGTCGGTCGTGGCGATCGATCTGTGCGTGCTGGTGCACGGGGCGGCCTTTGCGCGGCGCATGCGCCACGTCGATTGCGATGGTGTGCAGGCCGTCGGCGCGGATGGGCGTGCGCGACAGGCGTTCTGGCGGCACATCGTGCTGCGCAACGTTGTGCCGGGAGCGTCATGAGAACGCGCGTGGGCGGGAAGCGTCGCACACGCGCCGCGCGTCGGGGCGTGGCGCTCCCGGTCGTGCTGCTCGTCGTCGCGATGATGCTCGTGACCTCGGCGGCGTGGTTCGAGGCCGCGCTGCTCGCGCGGCGCAACGCGGATGCCGTCGCCGATCATCTGCAGTCCTTCCATGCTGCCGACGCCGCGCTCGTGTTGTGCTCTCGCGCGCTGACGAGTGGCTCGCTGGCCGTGCCTGTGGCGGCCGCGCAATCCGGCGAGCCGCAAGCGTGGCGGCGGCGGGACAGCTTCGAGCGGCAGGCGACCGCGCCCGTTGCCTCGTGGCCGGGGTCCGTGCGCTTGCCGCAATGCATCGTCGAAGCCTGGCGCATCGAGAGCCGTCCGCTGGTTCGCGCGTATCTCGTCACGGCGCGAGGGTTCGGAGCATCGGAAGACACGCAAAGCTGGCTGCAGGACCAGGTGGTCATCGAAACCGAGGGTGACGCGACGCGCGTCGAGCATCACTGGCGTCGCGTCGTCGCGAGGCCATTTTGACGAGGCCAACGGGAGGAAAGGTGAAGAGCAACCGGTACAACGCGTTCACACTGCTCGAACTGGTCATTGCGCTGGCGGTGGCAGCAATCGTCGCCGCCTTCGCGATGCCGGGGTGGAGCGCGCAGATCGCGCGGGGACATCGCATCGACGCCGTGGCCGCGCTCTATCGCGCAGCGCAGTTCGTCGACACGCAGAGCGCGTCGATCGCGCTTTTGCCCACTGGGTTCGACCAGGCTCCGCCAACCGGAACGCCCATCTACCGCTTGCGGCTGATGCCTGCCGACGATTCCAACGGCGGCTACGCCCTCGTAGCCGATCCGGTGGAAGCGGGACCGATGCGTGGCGATGCGTGCGGCGCCTTCGTGCTCGATGCAACCGGCGCGCGCAGCAATCACGCGGCAGGCGGCGGCGCTGTCGCGGCGGCGACGCAGATGTGCTGGAGGGACCGGTGAACGCCCCGGAGGGCGGGTGCGGGCGGCGGTTAGCCGGTGAGGTCGTCTTCGTCGGACCTGTCGCGGGCAGGCCGGTTCGCCGAGGTACCGCGCTGGCGCCGCACCTGCTGCCACACGCGATACGCTTCCCACGCCGTAAAGGCGAGGCCGCCCCACTTGATCACGGGGCGCGCAGCCGAAACGATGCTCGTACGCAGCGGCTTCGCCACGATGAGCGAGATGAGCGAACTGACCAGCGGATATTCCTTGAGCAGGCTGCCGAGGCCGGAAGCCACGCCGCCGCCAGAGCGACCGAAACCGGGCACCACGAAGCGCAGCCAACTGAAGTTCGTAACCGTCGCGCGGATGTCCACGAGCGCTTCGGCCATTTCGGCGCGCTCGACGCTCGCGCGCACGAGCAGCAGTTCCTTGCGCAGCGCGCGCAACTGCGGCGTCGAGAGGTCATGTGCGCGGCCGCGGCGGGGGCGAAAAGCAGTGTCCGGTCGGGGTTGGTTCATGGCGTCGGCTCGCGGCTAGGGGTTGCGCAGGGCGTCTCGGTCTTTCTCGAATTCCTCGAGCGTCGCCTGGAAGACGAGCGGCGCGGTGTGCAGCCCGCGGCGCGCCTTCAGGCCGCAGAAAATCGCCGCGATCGCATAGACGATCGTGAGACCGGCGAGCGCCTCCCAGCGGTACGTGTCCCAGAAGGCGATGGCAACGAGCGCCGTGAGCGCGATCAGGGCAAGCATCGCGAACATCATCCCCGCGAGGCCAAGGAAGAGCACGCCGATGAGGCGGTCCTTCTCCTCGGCGAGTTCGATGCCGATCAGTTCTAGCCGCGTCTGTAGCATCGCGGACGCGGAGCCGAGCAGTCGGCGCAACGGCCCGTGTTCGTGTCGCTGCGAGTGGGTGTCTGTCGTCATGGCGATGGCAGGTGGCGCAGGCGGAGGCCCGAGCAATGCGCAAGAAAGAACGCAAGAAAAGACAGCGGGCTCGATCGCCCGGCGAGACCAGTCGGCGCGGCGGGCCGCGTCAGCGAAAAGTCGTGAGGCAAGCGCCGCCGGCTGCTGGTCGAGCGCGCCGCGCGGGCGGCCCGGAGACCGTCCGCGTGGTGCGGCGAGCCGCTTTATTTGCGGTTGATCAGCAAACCGACCAGCACGCCCACGCCGGCGGCGATCCCGATCGACGCCCACGGATGCTCGTGGACATAGTCGTCGGTGGCGCGTGCCGCTTTCTTGCCTTTCTCGACCACGACCACCTGGACGTCGGCGGCCTTCTCTTTTGCCTGCTTCAGACGCGAGAGTGCCGTTTCGCGCAACTCCGAAGCGCGCTCGCCCGTAGCGCTCGCAGCCTGCTTGAGCAGGTCCTCTGCATCCGCGAGGACGGTTTTGATATCGGACATCAGCCTCTCCTTGTTGACCTCTGACATTGACTGGCTCCCATCGTGTCACATCACGCGTGAATCGTAACAAAGATCCGGGCGCTGGCAAGCGTGGCGCGCCGCCACGACCTGCAAATTCGCACGATCCGTTCCCGCGAGCGTGCGTGGACGGGGTTCTGGATCCCGCTCACAAAAAATCGCGAGATGAGAGTCATTGATTTGATCCGGCACCTAAAGTTTCCTCCAACCGGTTCAAAATTACAAAAACTCATACCGGTGTGAGGCGATGTTCGTTCGCGGGGCGCAGCCAGGGCCTGTATGCTTGAGTGTTGTAAACGTCTACTGGATCAACGGGCCGCGCGCGCCGTTTCGATCAAACCGTTCACCTCGTTCAAAGGAACCGCACCATGAGTCTACGTCTTGGCGATATCGCACCCGACTTCGAGCAGGATTCGAGCATTGGCCGCATCAAGTTTCACGAGTGGCTCGGCAATAGCTGGGGCGTGCTGTTTTCGCACCCGGCCGACTTCACGCCGGTCTGCACGACCGAGCTTGGCCTGACCGCCAAACTCAAGGACGAATTCGAGAAGCGCAACGTGAAGACGATCGCGCTTTCGGTGGATAGCGCCCAGTCGCACAACGAATGGATCAAGGACATCAACGAGACGCAGGCCGCGAACGTCGGCTTCCCGATTCTCGCGGACGGCGACCGCAAGGTGTCCACGCTGTACGACATGATCCACCCGAACGCGAACGAGACGCTCACCGTGCGCTCGCTCTTCGTGATCGACCCGAACAAGAAGGTGCGCCTCATCATCACCTATCCGGCGAGTACGGGCCGCAACTTCGACGAAGTGCTGCGCGTGATCGACTCGCTGCAGCTCACCGACAACTACCAGGTCGCGACGCCCGGCAACTGGAAGCAGGGCGACGACGTCGTGATCGCGCCGTCGCTGAAGGACGAAGAAGTCCTCAAGCAGAAGTTCCCGAAGGGCTACAAGGCGCTGCGTCCGTATCTGCGCATGACGCCGCAGCCGAACAAGTAAGCCGTTGGGCCAAGCTCCGCGCGGGAGGGGCGCCAAAACAAAAACGCCGCACGAAACGAATCGTGCGGCGTTTTTTTATGCGCCGGCGATGCCGGGCAGGGCGGCGATCAGAAGAACGCCTGAATGCCCGTTTGTGCGCGGCCGAGGATCAGCGCGTGGATGTCGTGCGTGCCCTCGTACGTGTTCACGACTTCGAGGTTCACGAGGTGGCGGGCCACGCCGAACTCGTCGGAGATACCGTTGCCGCCCAGCATGTCGCGGGCGAGACGCGCGATGTCGAGCGACTTGCCGCACGAGTTGCGCTTCATGATCGACGTGATCTCGACGGCCGCCGTGCCTTCGTCCTTCATGCGGCCAAGACGCAGGCAACCCTGCAGGCCGAGCGTGATTTCCGTTTGCATGTCGGCGAGCTTCTTCTGGATCAGCTGGTTCGCGGCAAGCGGGCGGCCGAACTGCTTGCGGTCGAGCACGTACTGGCGCGCGGTGTGCCAGCACGATTCAGCGGCGCCGAGCGCGCCCCAGGCAATGCCGTAGCGCGCCGAGTTCAGGCAGGTGAACGGACCGCGCAGGCCCTTCACGCCCGGCATGAGGTTTTCTTCCGGCACGAAGACTTCGTCGAGCACGATTTCGCCGGTGATCGAGGCGCGCAGACCCACCTTGCCATGGATGGCCGGCGCCGACAGACCCTTCCAGCCTTTCTCCAGGATGAAGCCGCGGATGTCGTCCTTGCCGTCTTCCTCGAGCTTCGCCCAGACGACGAACACATCGGCGATCGGCGAGTTCGTGATCCACATCTTCGCGCCCGAGAGCGAGTAGCCGCCGTTCACCTTCTTCGCACGCGTGACCATGCTGCCCGGGTCCGAGCCGTGGTTCGGCTCCGTGAGACCGAAGCAGCCGATCCACTCGCCGCTCGCGAGCTTGGGCAGGTACTTCTGCTTTTGCGCTTCCGAGCCGAATTCGAAGATCGGCACCATCACGAGCGACGACTGCACCGACATCATCGAGCGATAGCCCGAGTCGACGCGCTCCACTTCGCGCGCGATCAGGCCATAGGCGACGTAATTGAGGCCGGGGCCGCCGTATTGCTCGGGAATCGTCGGGCCGAGCAGGCCGACTTCGCCCATCTCGCGGAAGATCGAGGCGTCCGTCTTCTCGTGGCGGAACGCTTCCAGCACGCGCGGCGCGAGCTTGTCCTGGGCATACGCGGCGGCGGCGTCGCGCACCATGCGCTCCTCTTCGGTGAGCTGCTGGTCGAGCAGAAGCGGGTCTTCCCAATGGAACTGGGCGTGTGCGGCCATGGTGTCTCTCCTTTCCTCAAATCCTTGAAATGGGCAAATTTGCGCTTGACGTGAGTTCCGCTATGCGGAACAATGTTTTGCAAATTGACTTTAGTGTAGCACCAGGGCGCCCATGTCTGCATCCGGAATGACGACGACTTCCTCTTTTTCTGCTTCGCTGGCCGAGGGGCCGATCGACGAGCGCAAGTTCGTCGTGGCGCTCGCCCGCGGGCTCGACCTGCTGCGGGCGTTCCGTCCCGGCGAGACGCTGCTCGGCAACCGCGACTTCGTGGAGCGCACGGGCCTGCCCAAGGCGACCGTGAACCGGCTCGCGTACACGCTGACCGTGCTCGGCTATCTGCGCTTTGACGAATCGCTAGGCAAATATGCGCTCGACGCCGGGGTGCTGTCACTCGGCTTCGCGCTGCTCTCGGGCACGGACACGCTCGAACTCGCCCGCCCGCATATGCGCGTATTCGCGCGCGAGGTGGGCGCCGCGGTGTCGCTGGGGTGCCGCGACGGCCTCGACGTGATCTATCTGGAGACGATCCGCAGCGAGACGGCGCTCACGCTCGGCCTCGCCTCGGGCTCGCGGCTCTCGATGCTCACGAGCTCGATGGGCCGCGCCTATCTGGCCGTGCAGCCCATCGATGTGCGCATGGCGTTGTTCGCGGAACTGGAGAAGACAGCGGGCGCCGAAGGGCCGGCATTGGTTGCGGCCGCGAAACGCGAGATCGAGGTGTTCGGCAAGGAAGGGTGCTGCTATTCGTTTCGCGACTGGCACGAAGACGTCAACGCCGTGGCGGTGCCGTTTCGCGAGCCGCGCGAGCGTCGCTGGCTCGTGCTCAGTTGCAGCGGGCCGGCTTCGTCGATGGGGCCTGACGTGTTTCGCGAGCGCGTGGCGCCGCTTTTGAAGTCGCTGGCGCGTCGTCTCGGCGAAACGGTCTGACGCGCGCACCGCGGGCCGCAGCGGACACAAAAAAGCCGACCCGAGGGTCGGCTTTTTTCATGTTGGCGCACGCCGGGCTCAGTGGTTCAGGCGCCCGAGCAGCAGGAACTCCATCAACGCCTTCTGCACGTGCAGGCGGTTTTCCGCCTCGTCCCAGACCACGCTCTGCGGACCGTCGATCACCTCGGCGCTCACTTCCTCGCCGCGGTGCGCGGGCAGGCAGTGCATGAACAGCGCATCGGCGTTGGCGCGGGCCATCATCGGCGCGTCCACGCACCAGTCGGCGAAGGCCTGCTTGCGCGCTTCGTTTTCGGCCTCGAAGCCCATGCTGGTCCAGACGTCGGTCGTCACGAGGTCGGCGCCGTCGCAGGCGTCGTGCGGGTCCTCGAACACTTCGTAGAACGGCTTGCTTTCCGGCGCGACCAGCGCCGGATCGAGCGGATAACCTGGTGGCGTGGAGATGCGCAGCTTGAAGCCGAGGATCTGCGCCGCTTCGATCCACGTGTAGAGCATGTTGTTGGCGTCGCCGACCCACGCCACGGTCTTGCCGCGGATCGGGCCGCGCTGCTCGTAGTACGTGAAGATGTCGGCCAGCACCTGGCAGGGGTGGTACTCGTTCGTGAGACCGTTGATGACCGGCACGCGCGAGCTTTCGGCGAAGCGCTGCAGGATGTCCTGGCCGAACGTGCGGATCATGATGATGTCGACCATGCGCGAGATGACCTGCGCCGAATCTTCGATCGGCTCGCCGCGGCCGAGTTGCGTGTCGCGGGTGTTCATGAACACCGCGTGGCCGCCCAGCTGGAAGATACCCGCTTCGAACGAGAGGCGCGTGCGCGTGGAGCTCTTCTCGAAGATCATCGCCAGCGTGCGGTCGTGCAGCGGGTGATAGGTCTCGTAGTTCTTGAACTTGCGCTTCAGGATGCGCGCGCGCTCCAGCACATATTCATATTCGTCAAGGGAGAAATCCTTGAACTGCAGGTAATGGCGTATGGTCCGGGAGGTCATGAAACAAAAACGGCGCCCGATCCGGCCTCGAACTGCAGGATTGGGCCGGCGACGCCGCTGCGGTTGGTGGTAAGTCAAAGCAGCATAAAGGATTTTGCGCATTTTGACGAGTTGCCCAAAATTTAGGCAGGGTGCCCTGGCGCACGATGGGCGGCGCTTTCGTGACGGCTTTCGCGACTGTTTCGCGGGCGTCGCTCAGGCCCGGATCCAGCCTTTCAAGTGCCTTGTGTGCACTGCGTCAAAACGGTCAGTGCGCTATAATCCCAGAGATTTCTTAGGCACGACAAACGGGCCCTGAACGTGTGGTGGCAACACCATCGGCCAAGGTGGCGACACCTCGCGGCGACGGCAGGCAAGCCCGCGGGAGCGGCCTGTGCGCCGACTGGCAGTGCGCCGCGAAATCGTCCTGTCGATCCCGTTGCGAGACCTGCTTGTGACACGCGTCGGCGGCGATTTTCGAGACTTCACGCCAGGCGGGGTGCGCGGCAGCCGTTCCCTATCCATCGGACTGTCCATGCGTGTGGCAGCGGGCGATCCCCGCGGCCGGCGTTCCGCGGTACCCGCGCGGGCGCAGCGCTCGTGCCGCCGTTACACGCTGCAAACGCACCCAGCAGCTACACACACAGGTACTCCTGCATGGCCGACGAAGCTCCAACCGAATACTTCATTCAAGGCATCACCAGCGCGGGGAAGAAGTTTCGTCCGAGTGACTGGTCGGAGCGCCTCGCCGGGGTGATGTCGAGCTTTGGTCCGAAAGCGTCGGCCAATGCTCGCGGCCCGAACGCCTATCTGCGCTACTCGCTCTATGTTCGCCCGACGATGATCGGCGACCTCAAGGTCGTCGTGCTGGACTCGCGCCTGAAGGACGTCGAGCCGATGGCCTTCAATTTCGTGATGAACTTCGCGAAGGACAACGACCTCGTCGTGACCGAGGCGTGCGAACTGCCTCACGACCACGCCACGCAGCAAGCCAACGTGCGCTGACGGCGCGGCGACGGCCACGGACGGACCCGCCTCGGCGGGTTTTTTTGCGCCCGGCAGAAACAAAAAACCCGCCGAAGCGGGTTTTTTGCGGTGCAGCTCAAAGAGGGGGCTGCCAGCCGTGGCCGGCAATCCGAAGCTCTTTACTGCGCGGCTTGCATCGCCTTGACGGCAGCAGCCAGGCGGCTCTTATGGCGAGCGGCCTTGTTCTTGTGAACGATCTTCTTGTCGGCGATGATGTCGAGCGTCTTGCCCGATGCCTTCAGAACTTCAGCAGCCTTAGCCTGGTCGCCGGCGTCGATTGCCTTGCGAACAGCCTTGATGGCGGTGCGGAACTTCGAGCGCAGTGCCGAGTTGTGCGAGTTTGCCTTCGCGGCCTGACGGGCGCGCTTGCGTGCTTGTGCGGAGTTTGCCATTGCGATTCCTTGTGATTGCGGAGCGTGGTGCGACCGACGCTCTTTGCCTGGATTTGAACGACCGGCAGCGTTGCCCGAGACGTTCAAAACGGTATTTGCCGGCCGAGTTTTGCTCAACCAGCCGCGCCTTTTGTGCCAGAGCGGGTTTCTACCTCTTTCCTGCCCCCTTTCCAAGACGCGTTTCGAGCCCTCCGGGAGAACTCGAATCTGCAATTATAGCAACAGAATCATGAGAGTGGCAATCGCGACGCGATAGCGAAGCCAGACGCTGCGGGACGTGAACGCCTTTCGCGCAGCACGGTCACAATCAGCGCGCTTTGTCTTTGCACCCGCTCGCCCGCGGCGTCGCGCGGGGTTGTGCGCCGACCTTTGCGCTGCGCATCCGCGATGGAGCGGACGACGCCCGTATAATGACCGCCCCATGAATCTATTCCGAGCCCTGCTGACAGTCAGCGGCTTCACGCTGCTGTCGCGCGTGACCGGTCTGGCCCGAGAAACGCTGATCGCGCGCGCCTTCGGTGCGAGCCAGTACACCGACGCTTTCTACGTCGCGTTTCGTATTCCCAACCTGCTGCGCCGCATCTCGGCGGAAGGCGCCTTTTCGCAGGCGTTCGTGCCGATTCTCGCGGAGTTCAAGAACCAGAAGGGCCACGACGCCACGCGCGCACTTGTCGACGCCACCTCGACCGTGCTCGCCTGGGTCCTCGCGATCCTCTCGCTGCTCGGCATTTTCGGCGCGACGTTCGTCGTGATCGTGGTCGCTTCGGGCTTGAAGAGCGACGGGCAAGCGTTCCCGCTCGCCGTCACGATGACGCGCATCATGTTCCCCTATATCGTGTTCATCTCGCTGACGTCGCTCGCGTCCGGCGTGCTCAACACGTACAAGCAGTTCTCGCTGCCCGCGTTCGCGCCGGTGCTGCTCAACGTCTCGTTCATTACCGCGGCCGTGGCCTTCGCGCCGCACATGAAGCAGCCGGTCTACGCGCTCGCGTGGGCCGTGATCGTGGGCGGCGTGCTGCAGTTCATCGTGCAGTTGCCGGGCTTGAAGCGCATCGACATGATGCCGCGCATCGGCCTGAACCCGCTCAAGGCGCTCGCGCACAAAGGCGTGAAGCGGGTGCTCGCGAAGATGGTGCCCGCCATGTTCGCCGTCTCGGTCGCGCAGATCAGCCTCATCATCAACACCAATATCGCCTCGCGTCTCGGGCCCGGCGCGGTGTCGTGGATCAACTACGCCGACCGCCTGATGGAGTTCCCGACCGCGCTGCTCGGCGTGGCGCTCGGCACGATCCTGCTGCCGAGCCTCTCGAAGGCGCACGTCGATGCCGATCCGCACGAGTATTCGGCGTTGCTCGACTGGGGCCTGCGCGTGACGTTCCTGCTGGCCGCGCCTTCGGCCGTCGCGCTCTTTTTCTTCGCCGAGCCGCTCACGGCCACGCTCTTTCACTATGGCAAGTTCGACGCCACGTCCGTCATCATGACGGGCCGCGCGCTGGCGGCGTACGGCGTGGGGCTCGTCGGCCTCATTCTCATCAAGATCCTCGCGCCCGGCTTCTACGCGCGCCAGGACATCAAGACGCCGGTCAAGATCGGTGTGGGCGTGCTGATCGCCACGCAGATCAGCAACTACATCTTCGTGCCGATCTTCTCGCACGCGGGCTTGACGCTCTCGGTCGGGCTCGGCGCCTGCATGAACGCGCTGCTGCTGTTCATCGGGCTGCGCCGCCGTGGCATCTATATGCCGTCCTCCGGCTGGACGACGTTCTTCGTGCAGTTGCTCGGGGCATGTCTCGTGCTGGCCGGGGCGATGCACTGGTGCGCCATCAGCTACGACTGGATCGCACTGCGTCATGCGCCGCTCGAGCGCATCGCCTTGCTCGGTGCGTGCCTCGTCCTGTTCGCGGCGCTATATTTCGGTATGCTTTGGTTGATGGGCTTCAAATACGCGTACTTCAAGAGGCGGGCGAAGTGACCACGATGACTACGCGGGTTCTGGATTATTTCAGCGCGCTCGTTGCCGACGACGAGAGCCTGCCGCTGACCGAGGCGGCACTCGCGATCGCGCAGGACGCCTATCCCGATCTCGATCTGCAAGGCACGCTCGCCGAGATCGACGAACTCGCGCTGCGTGTGCGCCGCCGCATGCCCGAAGGGGCGGACGTGCGCCAGCAGGTGGCCGTGCTCAACCGCTGCTTCTTTCGCGAGATGGGCTTCGCCGCCAATCTCAACGACTTTCTCGACCCCGAAAACAGCCACCTGAACGCCGTGCTCAAGCGCCGGCGCGGCATCCCCATTTCGCTCGCGGTGCTGTATCTGGAAATGGCGACCCAGCTCGGCCTGCCCGTGAAAGGCGTGTCGTTTCCGGGGCATTTTCTGCTGCGCGTGGCGTTGCCCGAAGGCGACGAGATGCTCGATCCCACCACCGGCCGCACGCTCACCGAATCCGACATGGTGGAGATGCTCGAACCGTTCGTGGCCAACGCCGGCGATTCCGTGGCGCGCGCGCTGCGCATGCTGCTCGAGCCGGCCACCCGCCGCGAGATCGTCGCGCGCATGTTGCGCAACCTGAAGTCGGTTTATCTGCAGACCGAGCGCTGGCAGCGCCTGCTGGCCATCCAGCAGCGGCTCGTGATCCTGCTGCCGGAGAACATCGAAGAAGTGCGCGACCGCGGCTTCGCTTATGCGCGGCTCGACTATCTGCGACCGGCGCTCGAGGACCTCGAACACTATCTCGACGAGCGCCCCGACGCGGAAGACGCAACCGTCGTCGAGTCGCAGTTGCATGAGTTGCGCCAGCGCACGCTCGATAACGACTGAAGCCCGCGGCCAGGCCGCAGAAAAAAGCCCGCGATTTTCGTCGCGGGCTTTTTTTGCGCGGGGGAGGGCGCGCCGTTACTTCGGCTGCATGCGGATCGCGCCGTCCAGGCGGATCACCTCGCCGTTGAGCATCGGATTCTCGACGATCTGCTTGACGAGCATCGCATATTCATCCGGCTTGCCGAGGCGCGGCGGGAACGGGACCATCGCGCCGAGCGCGTCCTGCACCTCCTTGGGCATGCCGAGCAGCATCGGCGTTTCGAAGATGCCGGGCGCGATCGTCATCACGCGGATGCCGCTGCGCGACAGGTCGCGCGCGATCGGCAGCGTCATCGCGACGACGCCGCCCTTCGACGCGGCGTAGGCCGCCTGGCCGATCTGGCCGTCGTAAGCGGCCACTGAAGCCGTGTTGACGATCACGCCGCGCTCGCCGCCGTCGCCGGGTGCGGTCTGGGCGATGGCGGCCGCCGCGAGGCGGATCATGTTGAAGGTGCCGATCAGATTGACCGAAATGGTCTTCGAGAACGTCTCGAGCGGATGCGGGCCGTCCTTGCCCACGGTCTTCACGGCGGGCGCGATGCCCGCGCAGTTCACGAGGCCGCGCAGCGTGCCGAGCGCGGTCGCCGCGGCCACGGCACGCGCGCCGTCGTCCTCGTCCGCCACGTTGCACTTGACGAACGCGCCGCCCAGTTCTTTCGCGAGCGCGTTGCCGGCGTCCTCGTTGAGGTCGGCGATGACGACCTGGCCGCCTTCGGCCGCGATCAGACGCGCGCTGGCTGCGCCGAGCCCCGACGCGCCGCCGGTGATGAGAAATACGTTGCCGCGGATCTGCATCTTTCGTCTCCTGTCGTTGTGGCCATGCTGTCCCGCGTAGAGAGGCAATGCGCGCGAGACTCACCAAAAACAAAACGGGCCGGCTGGCGTCGCGTCCCGAACCACCTCGGGAGTGCGGCGCCAGCCGGCCCGCAGGCAAACCAGCAAGTGTGCCGAAACCGGCTTCGGGTCGGACTTCGACCCGTGGACTTTGACCCGCTTACTTGAGCGCTTCGAACGCGCGCTCGCGAATTTCGTCGACGCTGCCGAGGCCCGAGATCGCGCGATACTGCGGCGCCTGCAGGCCGTTTTCCTCACCGCGCTTCGCCCAGTCGCTGTAGTAGGCGATGAGCGGCTTGGTCTGGGCGACGTACACGTCCAGACGCTTGCGCACCGTTTCTTCCTTGTCGTCGTCGCGCTGGACGAGCGGTTCGCCCGTCACGTCGTCCGTCATGTCCACCTTCGGCGGATTGAACTTGACGTGATACGTGCGGCCCGAAGCCGGGTGCATGCGGCGGCCGCTCATGCGCGTGATGATTTCGTCGAACGGCACGTCGATCTCGAGCACGTAGTCGATCGCGACGCCCGCCTGCTTCATCGCTTCGGCTTGCGGCAGCGTGCGCGGGAAGCCGTCGAACAGGTAGCCGTTCTGGCAGTCGGGCTCCTGAAGGCGCTCCTTCACGAGATTGATGATGAGCTCGTCGGTCACGAGCTCGCCGGCGTCCATGAATCGCTTCGCTTCGAGGCCAAGCGGCGTACCGGCCTTGACGGCCGCGCGCAGCATGTCGCCCGTCGAGATTTGCGGAATGCCGAACTTTTCCTTGATGAAGGTTGCCTGGGTTCCCTTGCCCGCGCCCGGGGCGCCCAACAGGATCAAACGCATGTGAACAATCTCCGATCTGTGTGAATTCTTGCGGCGCGGCGGCTGCCCCGCACGCGCGGTGGGGCGGCATCGTCAGCGTCGTGCGTCTCCTCGCCCGTTCGCTCACGGCCGTCGAGGCAGTGCTGGCGGGGGCGACGGCACGTCCCGCGCGGCTTTCGCCCGGTGTTCATGACCTGCACTGGACACGGGGCGGCGCTGCAAGACGGTGCCGAAAAGCGGGGAAACCCCGACGCACAAAGGCTTTAGACGGCTCGCGCAAACAATTGATTATGCCATGGGATTTTTGCCCCACGGACGGAATTAAGGCCGGTATAACGCCTGCACACGGGCGAGGTCGGCGGGGGTGTCGACGCCCGGCGCGGGTGCCTCGGTCGTCACGAGCACGGCGATGCGCTCGCCGTGCCACATCGCGCGAAGCTGTTCCAGCGCCTCGACCTGCTCGATCGGCGAATGCGCGAGCGAGGGGTAGCTGCGCAGGAATTTCGCGCGGTACGCGTACAGGCCGATGTGGCGATAAACGGTCGCGGGAGCCGGCGGGGCGGGCATTGCGCCGAGATCGAGGCGCGCCGGCGACCAGTGCGGCTGCCAGGCGTCGCGGGCCCAGGGAATCGGCGCGCGCGAGAAGTAGAGCGCAACGCCGCGGGCGTCGAGCACGACCTTCACGACGTTCGGGCTGAAGATTTCGTCGGGCGCCGTGATCGGATGCGCGGCGGTGGCGATCGCGCATTCGGGGTGCGCGGCGAGGTGCGACGCAACGTCGCACACGAGTGCCGGGTCGATCAGCGGCTCGTCGCCCTGCACGTTGACCACGATCGTCTCGTCGCTCCAGCCGTAGTGCTCGGCGACCTCGGCTAAGCGGTCGGTGCCCGACGGGTGGTCGGCGCGCGTGAGCACGGCCTCGAAACCGTGGTCGCGCGCGGCGTCGAGCACGCTCTGGGCGTCCGAGGCGATCAGCACCTGCTGCGCGCCCGAATCGCGTGCGCGCTCGGCCACGCGCACCACCATGGGCTTGCCGCCGATGTCGGCGAGCGGTTTGTTCGGCAGCCGCGTGGACGCGAGACGCGCCGGGACGACGGCGATGAAGGGTTGCACGGGAGCGGTCATGGCCAGTTGGAGCTAGGACAGGAAAGGGGTTTGGGAAACCGGTTCGGGAAACCGCCTTGGGAGACGACAGCGCGCCGGGGGCGGCGCGCGTGATCCGGTTTCGGGCCGGTAAGACGAGATGAGCGGCGTAGGCGGCGCAAGTGAGCGCGATCGCGGCCACCCGGCGGCGCGCGAGGCGCCGCCCGCACGCCTTACGCGGCGCTCGGCCCGTGCGGATCGACCGGCGTGCCTTCCACGGTTTGACGCGCTTCGTCGACGAGCATGACCGGAATGCCGTCGCGGATCGGGTAGGCGAGCTTGTCGGCGTTGCAGATCAGCTCCTGCGCGGCGCGGTCATAGCTGAGCGGGCCCTTGCAGATCGGGCAGACCAGGATTTCAAGCAGACGAGCGTCCACGAAGTTTCTCCACAACCAGGGTAATGAGGCGATGATCGAGCGCGGCTTCAACGGGGACGACCCAGATGCGCGCATCGTTCCAGGCCCCCAATTTTACTGCATCCTTTTCGGTGACCAGGATCGCGTCGGCGGTGACGTCGGCGAACGGGTTGCTGGCGTAGGCGTAGTGGTCGGGCAGCGGCAGGGTTTGCGGCGCGAGGCCGGCCGCGCGCAGCGTCGCGAAAAAGCGCTCCGGCGAACCGATGCCGGCCGCCGCCACGATGCGCAGCGCACCCTGCGATCCCTGTGTGCCTGCGCCTTGCCACGGTGCGGCCGCGCCCGCGGCAAACTGCGCGAGCGGACGGCGCAGCGCCGGATTGGCGAGATGCCAGGCGTCGCCGGGTTCGAGCTTGAGCGCGAAGGTATTAGGCCAGGCCGGCAGCGTACGCTCGAATGGATTGTTCACCAGCGTGGCGTCGCGCCGGCGCGAGAGCGGCTCGCGCAGCGGGCCCGCCGGCAGCAGAAAGCCATTGCCGCCCAGGCGATGGTCGAACACCACGACCTCGACGTCGCGCACGAGGCGATAGTGCTGCAGGCCGTCGTCGCTCACGATCACGTCGACGTCGCTGTGGGCGCCGCACAGCGACGTGGCCGCCGCCACGCGGTCGGGCGAGACCCAGACGGGCACGCCCGTGCGGCGGGCGATCAGCAGGGGTTCGTCGCCGCACAGGCGCGCGGGCGTATCCGCCGTGACGGGCGTGGGGCGGGCGATTTTCGCGCCGTACCCGCGCGAGACCACGCCCGGCGAGAAGCCGGCGGCGCGCAGCGCCTCGACGAGCGCGATCACGGTGGGCGTCTTGCCCGTGCCGCCTACGGTCACGTTGCCGACCACCACCACGGGCACGCCCACGCGCACGCGCTTGAGCCAGCCCGCCGCAAAGGCGGCGCGGCGCGCACCGCTCACGGCGGCGAACACGGCGGCGAGCGGGGTGAGTGCCCAGGCGAGCGCGCCGCGGCGTTGCCAGGCGTGCGCAAACTGCGCTTCGAGGCGTTCCTTGAGACTGGAGACGGGGCCGCTCATCGGCAAGTTGCGCGCGAAGCGCCGCACGCGGCATGCGGGAAGCAGACAGGCAGGGCGGGCATCGGGTCGGTTCTCCGGTTCCAGGTGAGCTGAGCGACAAACAAGACGGCAGACGAATGACCTGCGCAGGCGAGCAACCGGCGCTTCGCGTGACGCGGCACAGGCGCTCGTGAACCCGGCACTCTAGCGCGGGTAGGCGTTACGCGGCAAGTTGCCGGGCCGTACGCAATTGTCGGTTGCCTGCAAGCCGCGCGAAACGCCCGAAAATTCGCCGCCTGTGGATAACTTTGTGGAGAAGTAGGTCCCGGGAAGGCGCAAAGGCCCATTCGTCGGCCTCTCCATCGGCCTGTAAGGATGTGATATCGATAAAAAACGTATAAAAATCAACGGTATGAGCCGTTTTTTCTGCGTTTGCGGGCCAGCCGCGGCCATCATGCCGCATGACAGCGCCGATGTGGACACTTCGCGGGGCTTGCTGGCCGGGTCTCATTCATGCTGGACTACCGCCCCCCGAACGGTCTATCGTCTGTCCGGCCAAGGTTTCTCCACACCCTTACGCATGCTATCCGACCGTTTTTCCGCTTCCTCCGCGCCTTCGGGCGACGTCGTCGTGCCGGTCTCGGCGCTCAACCGGGCGATCGCCTCGATGCTCGAGCGCACGTTCCCGCTGGCATGGATTTCCGGCGAAGTTTCCAACTTTACGCGCGCCGCGAGTGGCCACTGGTACTTCTCGATCAAGGACGCCCAGGCGCAGATTCGCTGCGTGATGTTCCGCGGCCGCGCGCAGTACGCCGAATTCACGCCGCGTGAAGGCGACCGCATCGAAGTGCGCGCGCTCGTCACGATGTACGAGCCGCGCGGCGAACTTCAGCTGAACGTCGAGGCCGTGCGGCGCACCGGCCAGGGCCGCCTCTACGAAGCCTTCCTGCGGCTGAAGGCGCAACTCGAGGCCGAAGGGCTCTTCGACCCGGAGCGCAAACGCCCGCTGCCCTCGCATCCGCGCGCGATCGGCGTGATTACGTCGATGCAGGCCGCCGCGCTGCGCGACGTGCTCACCACGCTGTGCCGCCGCGCGCCGCACGTGCCGGTGATCGTCTATCCCGCGCCGGTGCAGGGCGCGGGCTCGGCAGAAAAGCTCACGGCGATGCTGGCGACCGCGAATGCGCGCAACGAGGTGGACGTGCTCGTGCTGTGCCGCGGCGGCGGCTCGATCGAGGACCTGTGGTCGTTCAACGACGAGGCGCTTGCCCGTGCGATCGCGGCCAGCGCCATTCCGGTGGTGAGCGGCGTGGGGCACGAAACCGATTTCACGATCGCCGATTTCGCCGCCGACGTGCGCGCGCCGACGCCCACTGGCGCGGCCGAACTCGTCAGTCCGCAGCGCACGCTGCTGCTGCGCGACCTCGACCAGCGCCATGCCGCGCTGGCCCGCGATTTCGGCCGTCTGCTCGAGCGCCGCGCGCAGCAGCTCGACTGGCTGGCGCGCCGGCTCGTTTCGCCCGTCGAACGGCTTGAGCAGCAGCGCACCCACTTGCGCCAGTTGACGATACGGCTCGCCTCGGCGGGTTCGCGTGCCAGCGCCGAGGCGCGTGCGCGCCTGAACGTCATGCAGATGCGCTGGCAGCGCGCGCGGCCCGACGCCGCCGCGCGGCGCGCCCGGCTGGAGTCGCTCGGCCGGCGTCTGGACGGCGCCTTCGCGCGCCAGCGCGAGCGCGAAGCGGCGCGCGTTTCGGAGCTCACGGCGCGGCTCGAAGTGCTGAGCCCGCAGCGCACGTTCGAGCGCGGCTACGCGGCGCTGCTCGATGCGCAAAGCGGCGCGGCCGTGCGCTCGCCCGCGACGCTCAAGCCCGGCAAGCGGCTTACCGTGCATCTCGCGCAGGGCAGCGCCGACGTCGCGCTCGCCGATGTCCAGCCGCGCCTCGCCGACGGTTTCTGACCTCGGCTCGCAGCCTGCCTGCCGGGCCCGTTGCTTGCTGCTCGACGAGGCACCGGCGTCATCGCCCGATCGCTGCACCTCGACGAAAAATCGTGGCGGCGAGCGATTGTTGCAGTCTCGTTGCAGGAAGTTTGCACGCCGGTTGCGCGGAGATTGCAACGCGATTGCAGCCGTCTGGCCTGCGTGCGAAGCGGGCATGGAAAGCGTTGTTCGAGCGTCGCTGGATCGGCGAAAAACCGCATCGCGGTTGATGCGGAAAAGCCCCGCGCAAACGATATCCGGCATAAAGGCCGCTCGTTTGCGGGGTTATTCCAACTCGCCTACAATCGAGTGCTCCATGCCGGCGAATTTGTAGAACTTCACGCAGAACTCCCCATAACACGACGAAGGAACCGCATCATGTCATTTACGCTCCCGCCGCTGCCGTTCGCGAAGAACGCCCTCGCTCCGCACATGTCGGAAGAGACGCTCGAGTTCCACTACGGCAAGCACCACCAGGCTTACGTCACGAATCTGAACAACCTGATTCCGGGCACCGAGTTCGAAAAGCTCTCGCTCGAAGAGATCGTCAAGAAGTCGTCGGGTGGCGTGTTCAACAACTCGGCGCAGATCTGGAATCACACGTTCTTCTGGAACAGCCTCTCGCCGCAAGGCGGCGGCGCACCGTCGGGCGCGCTCGGCGACGCGATCAACGCGAAGTGGGGCTCCTACGACGCGTTCAAGGAAGCCTTCACGAAGGCTGCCGTGGGCAACTTCGGTTCGGGCTGGACGTGGCTCGTGAAGAAGGCAGACGGCTCGCTCGACATCGTGTCGACCAGCAACGCCGCCACGCCGCTCACGACCGATGCCCGTGCGCTCCTCACGATCGACGTGTGGGAACATGCTTACTACATCGACTACCGCAACGCGCGTCCGAAGTTCGTCGAAGCGTTCTGGAACATCGTGAACTGGAACTTCGCAGCACAAAACTTCGCGTAATACGAAGCCCTGCTGAATGCGCCGCACTGGCTGCGGCACATGCAAAAAGCCCTCGATGCGAATCGAGGGCTTTTTTGTTTTGCGCGAAGCGTTTTACACAAACGGATTTACACAAACGCGGCGATGGTTTCCTGCGTCGAACGCACGTGGCCCATGTGGCGGAACAGCTTCTCGAACGAGAAGTGATGCATCTCTTCGTTCAGGCCCGAGGTGGCGTCTTCGACGAACACGAGCTTGAAGCCGAGATCGAACGCCGCGCGCGCGGTGGATTCGACGCCGAAGTTCGTGGCGATGCCGCCGATGACGATGGTATCGATGCCGCGGCGGCGCAGCTGCTGCTCGAGGTTGGTGCCGTAGAACGCGCCCCATTGGCGCTTCGCGACGATCACGTCCTCGGGTTGTGCGCCGATCCCGGGCACGAGTTCGGAGGCTTCGGCCGGTGCGGGCGGGGTGTCGGGCGTGCGGCCGGGCGCGTCGGCGGGCAGCGCGAGCAGTTCGTTCAGGAGCACGTGCACCCAGACGACGGTGCCGCCCTTGGCGCGCAGCGCGTCGGCGAGCGGTTTGGCGTTGGCCACGACCTGCGCGCCGCTATAGGGCGCGATCTGGCGGCCTACGATGCCGTGCTGAAGGTCGATCATCACGAGCGCCGTGGTGCGCGCGTTCAGTGAAAGTGCTTGCGTCATGGTTCACCTATATGTGAGGATGGCTTCACATAATCATACACGAATGTGAAGGAGGCTTCAGATATGGCGGCAGACCCGCTCGCGCGCAAGGAGGCGCAAAAGGAAGCGGCACGCGAAAACGCCCGGCGCGTGCCGCGCCAGGAACGCGCGGCGCGCACGGTCGAGGCGCTGCTCGAGGCCGCGGGCGAGGCCTTCGCCGAGCGCGGCTTCGAAGCGGCGACGATGACGCAGATCGCGCAGCAGGCGGGCGTTTCGGTGGGCGCGGCGTACCAGTACTTTCCGAACAAGGAGGCACTCGCTCTCGCCCTGCGCAAGCGCTACGGCGACGAGATGGACGCGCGCTGGAGCGCGCTCATCGCCGCGCACGACGATGCAGGCAAGCTGCCGCTCGCGCAGCTCGTCGAGCGTCTGTTCGACCTGATGGTCGATCTGATGCACGACTATCCCGCCTATTTGCCCCTGCTTTCCGTGCCGCTCGGCTTCAAGCGCGATGCGGCCGTGCGCAATCTGCTGCGCCAGCGGTTCACGGCGCTCTTCCTGCGTTATCAGCCGGCGCTTGCGTCCGATGAGGCCTATCGCGTGGCCGAAGTCATGCTGCAGGTCATCAAGAGCCTCAACCCACTATACGCCGCGGCGAAACCGAAAGAGCGCAAGCTGCTGGTCGCCGAGTACAAGGGCGTGCTGGCGGCGTGGCTCGCCGTGCGGCTCGCGTGAGCCCGCGAGCCGCGGACACCGCGCCCTAGCGCAGTAACGGGTCGTCGCGCGACTCGATCACGCGGTCGATCAAGCCGTACTCGGCGGCGGCGTGGGCCGACATGAAGTTGTCGCGGTCGCTGTCGTGCGCGATCTGCTCGATGCCGCGTCCGGTGCGCGCGGCGAGCATCGCGTTCAGGCGCTCGCGCAGGTACAGGATCTCGCGTGCCTGCAGCTCGACATCGGCGGCGGTGCCCTGGCCGCCCCCCGAAGGTTGATGGATCATGATGCGTGCGTTCGGTAGTGCGAAGCGTTTTCCCTTGGCACCCGCGGCGAGCAAAAACGATCCCATGCTGGCGGCGAAACCCGTGCACAGCGTCGAGACATCGGGCTTGATGAATCGCATCGTGTCGAAAATGGCGAGTCCGTCGTAGACCGAACCGCCCGGCGAGTTGATATAGAAGCTGATGTCCTTGTCCGCGTTTTCCGCTTCCAGGAAGAGCAGTTGCGCGACCACGAGGCTCGCGCTTTGTTCGGTCACCGGCCCGACGAGGAACACGATGCGCTCGCGCAGGAGGCGCGAGTAGATGTCGTAGGCGCGCTCGCCGCGCCCCGAGGTTTCGATCACGGTCGGGACGAGATTGAGCGCGCTCGGCGGCAATGCTGCATGATTCAGTGCAAGGGATGGCATGACTGGCCTCGTGGTTTTTCCGTTGACGGCGCGACTGCGCCGCTGCTGCCATGACGCCCGGCGTGCCTCGCGCGTGACGAAAATATTTTTGCGTGGGGCTGTCACGCCGGCCGCGTGCCGGACGTCATGAGGGAAACGGGCGGGAGCGAGCACGCATGGCGAAGGAGCGAAGCGAATGACGCAGGCGATCGACACAATCGAAGGAACGAGTCTGGAGGGCGCTGGGCGCAATGAGGCTGCGACCCCAGTGAGCGACGAAGCCGGGCCTGGCGCAGCAGCGTGGACCGACGCGCGCCGCGCCGCCGCCTTCGGCGAGGCGCGTGGGCGGCTCATTGCGCTGGCCGCACGCGTGCTGGGCAGCCGCGCGGAGGCCGAGGACGTCGTGCAGGACGCGTGGTTCCGCTGGCGCGACGCCGACGCACCAGCCCTGCGCGCGCCGCAGGCGTGGCTCGCCACGGTCACCGTGCGCCTCGCGATCGACCGGCTGCGGCGCCTGCGTCGCGAGCATGCGGGCGAACACGAGGCCGCGTGGCTCGACGACGCGGCGCCCTCTGCGGAAGAGGCGGGCTTGCGTACGCGGCGCTTCTCGGACGCGCTGCTGCTCCTGCTCGAAAGGCTGGGGCCCCTCGAGCAGGCGGTGTTCGTGCTGCGCGAGGCCTTCGACTGCGACTACGCGCAGATCGGCGCGCTGACTGGCTGCACGAATGAGCATTGCCGGCAGATCGTGCGGCGTGCACGCGTTCGACTCGCCCGCGAGGCCGCGCCGCAGGCGGCGCCCGCCGACAAGGTGCAGCACGCGCGCACGGTCGAGCGTTTGCGCGACGTGCTGCACGCACAGGATCGCGTGGGATTGATGGATTTGCTGGGGGTGACGGCAAGCGCGCTGGTCGCGGCAAGCGTGGCCGAAGCGGCTCACGGTCAGGCCCCACAGGAAGCGCCCGCCGCGCGCGTTCTGCGCGCCGAAGCGCTGGCGCTGGACGGCGAGCCGGGCGTGGCGCTCGTCGCTCAGGACGGCGCGCTCGCCGCCTGGCTGCATGTGCGCGACGACCGCGACGGGCTGCCCGAGCCGGTGGTTTGTGTCGCGGCGCTGGAAGAGGGGAGCGCGGGGCCGGCCAACCGGCTTCAGGCAGCCAACCGGGCATTCGGCGGCGAGGCGGTGCGCAAGATGCTGGCCCGGCTCGCCTCGAGCGACGGCGCGGCGTGCGTGTCTACGCTTACCGTCAGCGCTCGCGCGTCCACCACGCACGGCTACGCGACGCTACACGCGCAGCCGCTCGTTCTCGCTTGAGCCTGGTCTCGGCCTGAGCGGACGCTAGCCGCGCAAGGCGGCGTCCCAGTTGATATCGACGCACAGCACCTGCACGCCGTGCTCCGTTTGCACGGCGACCGAGGCCGTGACGCACAGGTGCGCCTCGTTGATCGACAGATAGGGCGGCGTGAACTGCACGCGGCCCGGCGCCTTCATGGCACCGATGAAGTAAGGCCGTCGTTCCCAGCTTGCGCCCTCGGAATGCAGCAGCGGCCGGAAACGCTTGGCGCGCTGCGACGTGCGGCCGTCGGGCAGCACGTTGTCGCCGATCTGGCGCCCCGACGCGTCGAGCAGGAAGCAGCGCGCCGTGTCGTCGAGGCCGAGCAGCGGCAGCGTGGCGTCGCTCATGTTCGCGCCTTCGGCAAGCTGCTTCGCCGCCGCTTCGATGGCGCTCACGTACGGCGCGAGACGCGCCGACTGCGAACGCTCGCGCGCGGCCACGCGCTCGCGCAGGCGCGCCGAAAGATCGTCCATGAGCTGCGCGGCCTTGGCCGGCGGCACCGGCTCGACGTCGGGCCGCGCGAAATACGCGCCCTGCACGAAGTCGGCGTTGCTCTCCAGCGCGATCAGCGCGTCGCGCTCGGTGGAAAGTCCGCCCACGAGTACGAGCTGACCCGACTCGTGCAGCATCGAGACGAGCCCCGGCAGCACGCGCTCGATATGCGCGTGGCGGCTCGCCTGGGCGAGCAGGCTGCGGTCGAGCGTAACGATGTCGGGCCGCAGCTGCCAGACGCGGTCGATGTTCGAATGCTTCGCGCCGAAGCCATCCAGCGCGATCACGAAGCCCGCCTTGCGCAATCCGTCGATGATTTCCGCGAAGCGCGAATTCTCGCCGCCCGCCTGCTCCGACACTTCCAGTACCACCCGCTGCGGCTGCAGGCCGAGCGCCTTGAGGCCGGCGAGCAGGGCGTCGCCGTAGCTCGTGTCCATGAGCGCGGCCGGGTGCAGGCTCAGAAAGAGCCATTCGTCATGCGAATCGAACGCGTTGAAATTGCCCAGATGCAGCGATTCCGCGAGGCGCCCCAGCTCGAGCAGGTCGCCGCGGCGCGCCGCCTGCGTGAACACCTCCTGTGAGGGCGCCTGCTGGCCCTGCTCGTCGTGCGCGCGCAGCGACGCGTGATAGCCGATCGCGCGCCGGTGCGCGACCGAAAACACGGGCTGGAACACGCTGAAGACGGTGTAGCCGCCGTACAGCACGGTGCGGCGGGCGCCTTCTTCGCCGGCGATGGGGCGAGACTGGAAGCCGGGGGGATCGAGGTCGATCATGCTGGTCATTTCGTTTCGATGGCGCTCGGGACGGACGTGACGGGCGGGACGCGTGAGCGTCAAGTTTACAGGATAGGGCAGCAAAAAGTATGCGAGCGCCTGGTCTCGTGGCCATAGGCCCGTGCAATGGCGCACGCGGCATTTCGGGATGGTGTGCGGGTTGGTGCGCAAATTCGGCGCGAACCCAGGCGACGCACGGCCACGAGGCGCGCCGCACCTTTGCGGTGCGCGCGCCCTCGGCGAAGATGCGACCGCAACGACCGCAACGACCGCAACGACCGCAACGACCGCAACGATCGCAACGACCGCGGCCCCGGCTAATCAGGTCCGCTCGGACGGATCGGTCTTCTTCGCGGTGCGGCGCAGGTCCGACGCGAGCTGCGCGAAGATCCACGACGAACCCGCCGTGATGATGCCCACGCAAATGAAGGTCGCGTGGAACGCCGGAATCACATTCTCGCCCGTCTTGTGGCCCATGATGCCCGTGAAGGTGGTGAGCAGCGCGCCCGCGACGGTCACGCCAAGGCTCATCGAGAGCATTTGCACGAGCGAGAAGAGGCTGTTGCCGCTGCTCGCGCCGCCGGTGCCGAGGTCCTTGAGCGTGAGCGTGTTCATCGCCGTGAACTGCATCGAGTTCACGGCGCCGAAGATCGCCAGTTGCGCGATGCGCATCCACAGCGGCTCGTGGGGCGTGGAAAGCGCGAAGCTCGCCATCATGAGGCCCACGAGCACCGTGTTCGAGACCAGTACGCTGCGGTAGCCGTAGCGCAAGATGAGATACGTCACGAGGCGCTTCGAGAACATGCCCGCGGCCGCGGTGGGCAGCATCATGAGGCCGGCCTGGAAGGCCGTGTAGCCGAGCGCCACCTGGAGCAGCAGCGGAATCAGATACGGCATCGCGCCGCTGCCGATGCGCGCGAACAGGTTGCCGAGCAGGCCCACGCTGAAGGTGTGGATCTTGAAGAGATCGAGCGAGAAGATCGGCTGTGGCGTGCGCACCGCGTGCAGACCGTAGGCCACGAACGCGGCGAGCGAAAGGATGAAGAGCACGAGCACGGTGGCGTGCTGGATGCCGAACTCGCTGCGCCCGTCGAGCGCGAACGAAATCGCGAGCATGCCGATCACCAGCAGCAGGTAGCCCGGCAGGTCGAAGCGCGGCGTATCGGGGTTGCGGCTGTCGGGCATGAAGATGAAGGTGGCGACGCAGCCCACCACGCCCACCGGCACGTTGATCAGAAAGATCCAGTGCCACGAGGCGATCTGCACGAGCCAGCCGCCGAGCGTCGGGCCGATGAGCGGGCCGATCAGCCCCGGAATCGCCACGAACGAGAGCGCGGGCAGATAGCGTTCGGCGGGAAACGTGCGCAGCACGGCAAGCCGGCCGACCGGCAGCAGCATCGCGCCGCCCACGCCCTGCGCGACGCGCGAGGCCACCAACTGGTTCAGCGTATGCGCGCTCGCGCACAGGAGCGAGCCGACCGTGAACACGAAGATCGCGCCGAGGAACACGCGCCGTGTGCCGAGCTTGTCCGCGAGCCAGCCCGAGACGGGGATCATCACCGCCATCGTGAGCGAATACGCGATCACGACTGATTGCATGCGCAACGGTAGTTCGCCGAGACTCCTCGCCATCGCCGGCAACGCCGTGTTGACGATGGTCGAATCGAGGGTCTGCATGAAGAAGCCGGTGGCGACGAGCCACAGCATCACGGACAGCGAGCGGGGCGACACAGCGGTGCTGGACGCAGCGGTGGATTCGGACATGGGCGAGGAGAGGGGGCGCGCAGGCAAGCGCCATTGTAGGGAAAACGGCGTGCCCACGCAGACGGCCGGGCCCGCTGCCGCAAATGTGGCGCAGGCGGCGTGAGCGCCGGGGGCGAGCCGCGCCTCGCGCGTTTATCCGTCGAGGCGCGCGGCCGCTGCGAAGAAGGCCTGGGCGCGCGGGTCGAGCGTGAGCGCCACGTTGATGCGAATCCACGGGCTCGGCTCGCCTTGCGGGCGGAAGTGGCTGCCCGGCGAGACCGCCACGCCGAGCGGCTCGCCGCAGACGGCGAGGCGGGTGGAATCCTCCACGTGCGGCACGCGCGCCCAGACGAACTTGCCGCCCGTTTGCGCATAGCCGCGCGCCGCGCTCGCCGCGGTGGCCGACGCCGCCGACGCCGCGCTGCCGAACAGCTCCCACCCATGCGCTTCGAGTGTGCGCGTGGCCGACCCTTGCGCCTCGGCGATGCGCCGGCGCAGCCGTTCGAGGTATTTGCGGTACGCGCCGCGCTCGAGCAGCGTGGCGGCCACGGCCTGCGAGAAGCGCGAGCCGCTGATGCTGGTGAGCGCCTTGATGGACGCGAGATCGCGCACGATCGCCGGGTTGGCCACCACGTAGCCCACGCGCAGCGCCGAGGAGAGCGTCTTCGAAAGCCCGCCTACATAGACGACGTGCTCGAACTGGTCGAGCGCCGCGAGCCGGTCGGTGGGGTCGGCCTGGAAATCGGCGTAGATGTCGTCCTCGACGATGGTGAAGCGGTGCTCGCGCGCGAGCTGCAGCAGGCGGAACGCGACAGGCGGCGAGATCGTCGAGCCGGTCGGGTTGTGGAACACGGTGTTGACGAAGAACGCGCGCGGATGGTGCTCGGCGAGCATCGCGTGCAAATGGTCGAGATCGGGCCCGCTTGCCGTGCGGCGGATGCCCACGAGGCGCACGCCGTGCAGCTTGAGCAGACCGTACAGGTTGTAGTAGCCGGGATCTTCGACGAATACCGTGTCGCCGGGCTTGAGCATGTAGCGCATGAGCAGGTCGAGGCCTTCGCTCGCGCCTTCGGTGATGAGGATCTGCTGCGTCCCGGCGACGATGCCAAGCGGCGCGAGCCGGTTGCACAGATGCTCGCGCAGCGTGGCGTCGCCCGTTGGCGTGCCGTAGTCGACGAGGCTCGCCGGGTCGCTGCGCGACACATGGCGGATCGCCTGACCGAGCGCGTCGATGTCGCGCCACGCCTGCGGGATCGAGCCGCTGTCGAGCTGCAGCAGCTCGCCCGCGCGTTCGAGCTGGCTGAGCAGGTGACCCGATTCGTCGGCGGCGTTCGAGAGGTCGCAGGTGCCCATGCCGGAGAGTCCCGCGCGCGCGTGCTCGCTCACGTAGAAGCCGGAGCCGTGGCGCGAGTCGAGATAGCCGAGCGAGACGAGCCGGTCGTAGGCCTCGATCACGGGAAAGCGGCTGATGGCATAGTCGGTGGCGAACTGGCGAATGGACGGCAGACGGGAGCCCGGGTGCGCGGCGCGCGAGCGGATCCACGTCTGCACGCCGCTGACGATCTGTTCGGTGAGCGGCACATCGCTCGCGCGGTCGAGTTCGAGTTTCATCTGGGTCTCGCTGGGTAGGGCGCTTGAGGCTGCGGTTTGAAACGGCAGTGACTGTTCGGTTTTTTGGCTGCACAGTTCCAGATGAACTGTTCGGAACTGTACATGGGATCGTACGTCACTGATCGCAATAATGCTCCTACCGGGAAGGCGCTTCAAGTCCTTGTCAGCGAGCCTTCCGGTGGCCGTCCGAAGGTGCTCGGCGGCCAGTCTGCAAGGAGCACGGCAATGCGCGAAATCCGAATCTTCGAACTGGAACATGGCGAGCCCGTCGAAACCTGGCGGCTCGCGCAGGCAATGCAATTGCATGTGAGCGAAGGCGAACTCTGGCTCACGATCGCGGGCGACGCCGGCGACTACTGGCTGCGCGCCGGCGAGTCGATCGGGCTCGCCGCGGGCGTGCGCGTGCACGTGAGCGCGGGCCATGAAGGGGCGCGTTTCGTGCTGGCGCTGGGCGGCGCAAGTGCCGCTGCGCCAGCGTGGACGGTGGCGCCGGTCGACGTGGAGCGCGTGCGCGCGGCGGGTGCGAGCGGTGTCGCGGCGCGCATCGGCGAGGCGTTGCGCGGCTGGGTGCAGCGCGGCCAGTGGGGTGTGCGGGCGGCGGGTTGAGCTAGCGGCGCGTGTTACGCGATGTGCGGCACGGCATGCCTCGTTTCGCCCGCCATTTCCCCTACGTATCTTGCGCGCGGACGGATCAGCCGGCCATCGGCGGTCTGTTCGAGCGCATGCGCGATCCAGCCCGTCACGCGGCCCGCGGCGAACAGCGTAAATGCCGCGCCGCGCGGCAGCCCCAGCACCCGCTCGATGGCCGCGAGCGCGTAGTCGAGCGTCGGGCGCGCGCCGCTCGTCTCGGCCACGGCCTGGGCGAGCGCGTCGACTTCGTCCATCGGCGAGCGCGCCGGCGCGCGCTGTGCGAGCAGGTCCAGCAACAGGCGCGCGCGCGGGTCGCCAGCGGGATAGAGCGGGTGGCCGAAGCCGGACAGCGGCACGGCCGCGCCGAGTTCGTCTGGCGCGAGACGGTCGGCGAGATAGCGATGCAGATCGTCGGCGCGCGCGGCTTCGTCGAAGAGCGCGGCGACGCGCGTGGTCTCGCCGCCGTGGCGCGGCCCGGCCAGGGCGGCCAGGCCGCCCGTCGCCGCGCCGAACAGATGCGTACCCGTGGAGGTGATGCAGCGTACCGTGAACGTCGAGGCGTTCAGCTCGTGGTCGGCGCACAGCACGAGCGCGGCGCGCAGCAGGTCGGTTTGCGCGCGCGAGCGCACGCCCCACGCCTCGCCTAGCTGGCGGTGCAGCGGCTCGTTAGACGGCGCGGCGGAAACGAGCGCCGCCGCGAGCAGGCGCATGAGCATCGCACCGGTGTCGATTTGCGCGTCGCGGCCCTGCGCCCAGATGCGCGGCATTTGCGCGGCGGCGGCCGGCAACAGCACGAGCGCGCGTTCGAGCGGCGTGTGCCCACTCCAGATCTTCAGCCATGCCGACCATTGCGCGGCCGCGATGGGCGCCTCGGGCGCCTGCAGCACGCGGCGCGGCGCGCATTGCCACAGCAGCGCCGCGACCTCCTCGAGCGAGGCCTGACGCGCGAGCGCGAGGGCGTCCTCGCCGCGATAAAAGAGCTTGCCGTCGGCGATCAGCGTGATCGACGATTCGAGCACGGGCACGCCCCAGTCGAGCACCTTCTGTGCGACCTTGCCCGCGCGCTTGCCGTCGGCCTTGCGGCGCGCGAGGCGGCGCACCTCGGCGGCGTCGTAGCGGTTGTGGCGGCCATGGGGCGAGGGCGCCGAGGCGATGAGTCCGCGGCTCACATAGGCGTAGAGCGTGGCCCGGCTGATGCCGAGTTCGGCGGCGGCTTGCTCCGCGGTCATATAGCTGGACATGGTGGCTCGCCTCCCGGAACCGGAGAAATCAATCTATGTTGATCATGATAATCAAGATTGATCCGGGATTCGAGCGGCGCGACGATGCGTGACATCACTGCGGCTCGCTTTCTCCCCGCTTCCCTCGCAAAAGGACTGCACGCCATGACGCCACGCGACGCGCTCGAACACCTCTGGATGCTGGCGGGCTGCGACCCTTCCGCGCTCGACTGGCTCGACGTCGAAGGCGTCGATCCGGGCCTGCCCTCGATCTTTCGCGTGGGCACGCTCGCGGCGGCGAGCATCGGCGCGGCGGGGCTCGCCGCCGCGCAACTGCACGCGCTGCGCACGGGCCGGATGCAGCACGTGGCGATCGACGTGCGCCGCTCGCTCGCCGCGTTTCGCAGCGAGCGCCATTTGAGCGTGGACGGCCAGCCGCCCACGGAGCTGCGTCATCCGGTGACGGGTCACTTCCCGACCGGCGACGGCCGCTGGGTCCAGCTGCACGCGAACTTTCCGCATCACCTCGCGGGCATCCTGCGCGTGCTCCAATGCGCGGACGAGCGCGACGCCGTGGCGCGCGCGATCCTTGGCTGGGAAGGCGCGGCGCTCGACGACGCGCTCGCGCAAGCGGGCCTGTGCGCCGCGCTCGTGCGCGCGCCGCGCGAATGGGCCGCGCACGAGCAGGCGAAGGCGGTGGCGAGCCTGCCGCTGTTCGAGATCGAGCGCATTGGCGACGCGCCCGCCGAGGCGCCGCGGGCGGGCGCCGGCGCGCGTCCTCTGGAAGGCGTGCGCGTGCTCGACCTCACGCGCATCATCGCGGGGCCGGTGGCGGGGCGCACGCTCGGTCAACACGGCGCGGACGTGCTGCTCATCAACGGCCCGCATCTGCCGAACATCGCGCCGCTCGTGATCGACAACGGCCGCAGCAAGCGCTCCGCCACGCTCGACCTGCGCGACGCAGCCGCGTGCGAGCAGCTACGCGCACTCGCACGCGATGCCGACGTGTTCGTGCAAGGCTACCGGCCAGGTGCGCTCGCCGCGCGCGGCTTCGCGCCCGAGGCGCTCGCGCAGGTGCGGCCCGGCATCGTGTGCGTGTCGATCAGTGCGTATGGGCATCGTGGGCCGTGGCGCGAGCGGCGCGGCTTCGACAGCCTCGTGCAGTCGGCGAGCGGCATCGTGTGGGCCGAGAGCGTCGCCGCAGCAAGACACGGCAGCGCCGCAGCAGGCGCGCCGCCGTTCACTACGGCTCGCCCGCTGCCGTGCCAGGCGCTCGATCACGCCACGGGCTATCTGGCCGCGTTCGGCGCGATGGTCGCACTCGCGCGGCGCATGCGCGAAGGCGGCAGCTGGCACGTGCGCCTGTCGCTCGCGCAAACGGGCCGCTGGCTGCAGACGATGGGCACGCTCGAAGACGGCCAGCAGGCGCCCGAGGTGGGCGCCGCCGATCTCGCCGATTGTCTGGAGGAAATGGCTTCGCCGTTCGGGCGCGTGCGCGCGGTGGCGCCCGCCGAGCGACTCGAACTCACGCCGGCGTTTCATGCGCGCCCGCCGGTGCCGATCGGCAGCGATGCGCCGGCATGGAACGCCTAGACGCCGGCGCGTTTTCGCGCGCTACTTGCGCAGTTCCGCGACGAAATCGTAATAATCGTTGCGGCAGTAGGTATCGGTGAGTTCGATGGCGCGCTGATCGGCGGTATAGCCCACACGCGTGATGAGCAGCAGCGCCTCGTTGGGCGCGATGCTCATCTGCCGCGCGATTTCCTCGCTCGCGTTCACCGCACGAAAGTGTTGCAGTGCGCGCACGATCGAAAGCCCGCGCTGTTCGAGAAAGCTGTAGAGCGAGTCGCCGATCGCGTTCGGGTCGGGAATCAGCGCGGCGGGGAAGGTGGAGTTCTCGACGGCCATGACGATGCCGTCGGCCAGACGCAGGCGCTTCAGGCGCGTGACGGCCGCCGCCGGCGAGAGCCCGAGCTGGATCACCTCGTCGCGGCTCGCGGGCTGGATTTCGCGCGAGAGCCAGCGCGAGCTCGGCGTGAAGCCGCGCTGGCGCAGCATCTCGCTGAAGCTCGTGAGGCGCGAGAGCGGGTCTTCGATGCGCGGCGTGATGAAACTGCCCGCGCCTTGCGTGCGGCGAATCAGGCCCTGCTCGACGAGCAGTGCGATCGCCTTGCGCGCGGTGATGCGCGAAACGCCGAGCGACTCCGCGAGGACGCGCTCGGAGGGCAGGGCTTCGCCCGCGTTCCAGCGATTGTCGTGAATCGCAAGGCTCAGCTTGCGCGCGAGCTGCAGATAGAGCGGCGTGTCGTTGTCCGGGTCCGGGCGCAGGTCGCGCCAGCGGTCTTCCGTGGGTGCGTTCATGGGAGGCAGGCATGAAAGGCGAACGGCAATTTTATGTCATCGATGCGCAATCGCGGAAATGAACGGCTTGCGAGAGTGCGTATGACCGCATTGCGCGCCAGGCGATACACTGGCCGTTCTTTGCCAGTGGGCGCGGTTGCAGCGCGCAAAGGGAGATCATGACGACCGATATCGCAAGCGTCGCATTGCCGGACGGCGAACGCATTCCGAAGCTCGGGCAGGGCACGTGGGAAATGGGCGAGCGCAGTGCACACCGCGCGGCGGAAATCGCCGCGCTGCGCGAAGGCGTGGCGCTCGGCATGACGCTCATCGACACCGCCGAGATGTACGGCGACGGCGCGACCGAGCGGCTGGTCGGCGAGGCCTTGCAGGGCCTGCGCGACGAGGTGTTTCTCGTGAGCAAGGTGTATCCGCACAACGCGAGCCGCAGCGGCGTCGCGCGTGCGTGCGAGGCGAGCCTGAAACGCCTCGGCACCGACCGGCTCGATCTCTATCTGCTGCACTGGCGCGGCGGGGTGCCGCTCGAAGAGACGGTCGAAGGGTTCGAAGCGCTCGTGCGCGCGGGCAAGATCCGTCACTGGGGCGTGAGCAATTTCGACACCGACGACATGGAGGAGCTGTTCGCTACGCCTGGCGGCGACGGGTGCGCGACCAACCAGATTCTCTACAACATCGCGCGGCGCGGCGCGGAATTCGACCTGCTGCCGTGGAGCGCCGCGCATCGCATGCCGGTGATGGCGTATAGCCCGGTCGATCACGCGCGCTTGCCGAGGCGCTCGCCGCTCGACGACATCGCTCACGCCCACGGGGTGTCGGTCTATCGCGTGGCGATGGCGTGGGTGCTGGGCCAAAGCGGAGTCTGTGCGATTCCGAAGGCAGGGCGCGTCGAGCACGTGCGCGACAACCGCGCGGCGCTCGATCTCGTGCTCGGTGCGCAAGAGCACGCGGCGCTCGACGCATATTTCAAGCCGCCGCGCAGCAAGCGTCCGCTGGAGATGCTGTAGGGCGCGAGTGGGATGCGCGCTTGCGCGCGCGGTCATGGTTTGTGCCGGCGTATGGCGAGCAGACAGCCGCTGTGGTCGCCCGGGAACGCCACGCGCATCGCGCATCCGGCGACCGGCCCACGGCGGCGGTGCCCGGCCGGGGGACCGGGACGCCGCCGCCGACGCCAGGACTGGCGCGCCTGGCCGTCGCGCCAGATCGGAGTGGCTGCAGCGCTCTGCCTGCACCGCCGTACAGGTTCAATGACCGCTGCCATGGCCGCCACCGTGTCCGCCGCCGTACCCGCCGCCGTACCCGCCGCCCGGGCCGCCCGACGGTCCACCTTTGCCGAATCCACCTCCGAAGCCACCGCCGAATCCGCCGAACCCCCCGCCAAAGCCGCCGCCGAATCCGCCTGCGGGGCCGCCCGAAGGGCCGCTTGCCGATCCGCCGTGGCTGCCGCAGCCACAGCCGCCTGAACTGCCGCCGTTGCTGCTTCCGCCGCCGCTGTTGCTACCGCCGCTGTTGCCACCGCCGTTGTTGCCGCCACCGCTGTTGCCGCCACCGCTGTTGCCACCGCCGCTATTGCCACCGCCGCTATTGCCGCCACCGCTGTTACTACCGCCGTTGTTACCACCGCCTCCTTTCCCACCACCGCCTTTGCCGCCGCCGGAGTTGCTGGAACCGCCTCCCGAACCGCTCGGTCCCGTCCCTCCCACGCTAGAGCTGCCGCTGCGGCCAAGCCCTCCCGTGCTGGCCGTCGCGGCGCCCGCACCGCCGCCGCCGCCGCTTCCGCTGCTGCCGCTCGACGCACCCGAGCCGCCATGGCCGCCGCCGCCGTTGCCCCGGAAACACGCGCTGCCCGTACGGCTAATGCAATCGTTCGGCGCGAACACCGTAGAAACGTCGCTCGCCAGCGTAGCCGAATCGGACTCCGAATCAGTCTTCGACGAGACGCTGGCGGCAGGCGAATCCGCAGCAACCGGCGCGCCGAAAGCCCCGAAGCCCTCGGCCCCGCTCGCTGGCAAAGGCGCATCGGCGAGCAGGATCACCGGATTGATGGCATCGCCTGCGGCGTGCGCGGAGATCACGGGGAATAAAATGCCCGCGCCCACCGCGCACATGCCTGCTCCCCGTCTTATCCAATCGCAGTACTGATGAATGTTGGTCTTTTTCATCTTGTTCTCCCCGCAAGGCGGCAGCGTGATGCGCTGTCGTCTCCCATGCCCCCGTGCCGGCCGCACGCCTTGTGCGCGTGCGCCGACTCCGTCAGGCTCGCAACCCGCTTCGCGCCGGCGTATTGGGTTCGATCCGGCTTCAGCGGTACTCGCCAAAAACGGCATCCGGTCAGGCCGCGCGCAGGATGACCGGTTTGCGCAGGACTCCTTGTGGATTGTCGGAACCCATGGCGTGGGACGGCAGATTACAAGCGCGTCGAGCGGCCGGTCATCCGTGTGCCCGGTGCGCCGCCCCGCGCGTGTCGGGGCGCATTGCACTGGATTGCGGCGGCCGGATGCCTGGTGCCGATATAGCCAGTTTTGTGCCATCGGCCGGTGAGGGGCGTGCGGGGTGGACTTGACAATTGATGTGTCGCCCGCGTGGCGGAAAAAACGCGGAAAACGTTACGGCGATGAAACGCGTGCGCTGGATGGCGCGATTCGCGTTGCGAAAGCGGACAGCGCAACGAAGCCGGATGCGATATGCGCGCTATCGCACCGTCAGGTCGCCGCTTGCGTGGCTGTGGTGGCGCTCTGTTGTGTGCGCAATTCGTCTACGGGAATATGGCAGAGAATGCGATGGCCGCCGCCCGCGTCGGCGAGCGGTGGGGGCGCTTCGTCGCAAATGGCGCCGAGCTTGCGCGGGCAGTGCGCGCTGAAAATGCAGCCGCGCGCCGCGGCCTGCGCGCCGTTGGCCGTTGCCGCACCGAGCGCGCGCGCGGCCAGCAGCGTTTCTGTATACGGATGCCAGGGGCCGTCGAACACCGCGCCGGCCGGACCGCTTTCCACGACACGGCCCGCGTAGAGCACGACGATGCGATCGGCGAGATAGCGCACGACATCGAGGTCGTGCGAAATGAACAGGTAGCTCACGCCGCGTTCGCGCTGCAGGCGTGCGAGCAGGTTGAGAATCGCGGCCTGCACGGAGACGTCGAGCGCCGAGGTGGGCTCGTCACAGATCACGATGCGCGGCTCGCCCGCGAACGCCTGGGCGATCGCCACGCGCTGCTTGAGGCCGCCCGAGAGTTGCCGCGCGCGCGCCACGAGATAGCGCGCCGGCACGCGTACGGCTTCGAGCAGTCCCGCGATGCGCGATTCGTCCGAGGCCTGGTGAGCGGCCGGCGTGGCGTCGCGCGCCCGGGACAGCGCGCGCTCGATCAGCCGTTTCACCGGCAGTGCGCGATTGAGCGAGGCGTCCGGATGCTGGAACACGACACGCAGCGCTGCGCGCTCGTCGGCGCGACGCCGCGCGACGTGGGCGTGCAGGCGTTTGCCGTCGAGCTCGACGGCGCCGCCCGCATCGGGCGCATGCAGGCCGAGCAGCATGCGCGCGAGTGTCGTCTTGCCGCTGCCCGATTCGCCCACGACGCCGAGCGTCTCGCCCGCATGCAGCTCGATCGATACGCCGTCGAGCGCGCGCACGGCTTGCGCGCCGTGTCCGAAGGTGCGCGAGACGTCGAGCGCGCGCAATACGACGCGCGGTTCGGCCTCGCCATTCGCCGGGCCATCGCTCGAGGTCTGCGATCCGTCGCCGCCTCCGATCAGGTTGCCGAACGGCAATTCCATCGCACGTTCGTGATAGTGGCAGCGCGACATCTGCTCGCCGTGCGGCGCGGTCATGCGATGCGGCGGCGGCGCTTCCACGCGGCAACGCGCGTCGGCGAGGCGGCAGCGCGGTGCGTAGATGCAGCCGGGCGCACTCACGCCAGGCGCCGGCAACTCGCCCGGTATCGTGTCGAGCGCGCCCGCATGCTTGTTGCGGCCCTGCGCCGGCAGGCAGCGCAGCAGGCCGACCGTGTACGGATGGCGCGCACGCTCGAACACGTCGCGCGTGGCGCCTTCCTCCACGAGCCGTCCCGCGTAGAGCACGCCCACGCGTTCGCACATGCGCCCGACCACCGCGAGGTCGTGGCTGATGAGCAGCACCGCCATGCCCAGCTCCGCACGCAGCTTCGCGATGAGGTCGAGCACCTCGGCCTCGACGGTGGCGTCGAGGCCGGTGGTCGGTTCGTCGAGGATCAGGAGCGCGGGGTTCGACGCGAGCGCCATCGCAATCACCACGCGCTGCTGCATGCCGCCCGAGAGCTGGTGCGGATAGCTCGCCAGCACGCGGCCCGGATCGGCAATGCGCACGCGCTCGAGCATCGCGTGCGAGCGCGAGCGGGCCACGCTCGCATCGGCGCCCGCGGCTTCGAACGCTTCGTTGAGCTGGCGCGCAATCGTGAGCGTGGGATTGAGCGCGCTGGCGGGGTCCTGATAGACCATCGACACGGCGTTGGCGCGCAGCGTGCGCAGGCCGTCGACGTCGAGCGCGAGCACGTCGTCGCCCGCGATCGCGATGCGCCCGGCCTTCACGCGGCCGTTGCGCGGCAGATAGCGCAGCGCGGCGAGCGCGACCGTCGACTTGCCGCAGCCCGATTCGCCTACCAGCCCATAAGCTTCGCCGCGCCGGATGCGCAGCGAGACGTCGGTGAGCACGTCGCGGTCGCGCCCGCGCACGCGGTAAGCGACGGTGAGGCCGACGAGCGCGAGCGCGTCGTCGTCGCGCGGCGCGCTGAAGGTGGCGAGAGCGGGGCGTGAAGAAGCGGGGCGGTTCACGATTGGAGCACCTCGCGCAGGCTGTCGGCGATCAGGTTCACGGCCACCACGAGCGAGGCGATGGCGAGCGCGTCGAATGCCACGGTCCACCATGCGCCGCCCGCGAGCAGCGTGTACGACTCGGCGAGCGCGAGCCCCCAGTCCGCGGACGGCGGCTGGATGCCGAAGCCGAGGAACGACAGCGTCGCGACCGCGAAGATCGCATAGCCGAGGCGCACCGTCGCCTCGACGACGATGGGCGGCCAGACGTTCGGCAGGATCTCCGTGAACATCACGGCGAGCGCGTTCGCGCCGCGCAAGCGAGCCGCCGCCACGTAGTCGAGATGACGCTCGGCGAGCACCGCCGCGCGCACCGTGCGCGCGATGAGCGGCGCAAACGTAATGCCGATCACGAGCACCACGGCGAGATTCGAGGCGCCCACGGCCGCGAGCACGAGCAGCGCGACGATCACGAGCGGCAGCGCGAGCACGGCGTCGAGCGTGCGCGCGACGAGGGTGCCGAACGCGCCTTCGAAGTAGCCGATGACGAGCCCGAGCGCCGCGCCCGCGAGCGTGCCGACGAGCGTGGCGAGCGGCGCGATCGTGAGGATGTCGCGCGCGCCCACGATCACGCGCGAGCAGATGTCGCGGCCGAGCTGATCGGTGCCGCACCAGTGCGTATGGTCGGGCGGCAGGAGCGAGCTGAGCGGATCGGACGCGTAGGCGTCGTGCGGTGCGAACCACTGGCCCGCGAGCCCGCAGACGATCCACCACACGAGGATCAGCGCGCCCGCGACGAACGAGGGCGAGCGCAGCAGCAGATGCAGCGTGTCGCGCCAACGCGTGTCGGCGAGCGCTTCTTCGCCCGGTTCGCCGCCCGGAGAAATTGTTTCGGAAGCCATATCGTTCATGCGCCTCCCGGCGCGCGCAGGCGCGGGTCGAGCAACGCGTGCAGGGCGTCGGCGGCGAGATTGGCGAGCGTATAGACGGCGCCCACCGCAAGCACGCCCGCTTCGAGCAACGGGAAGTCCTTGGCCTTCGCGGCGTTGAAGATGAGGGAGCCCACGCCCGGATAACGGAACAGCGATTCGACCACGACGAGCCCGCCGATCAGATAGCCGAGCTGGGTGGCTGCCACCGTCACGCTGGGCAGCAGCGCGTTGCGCAGCACGTGCCGCACGATCACGACGTGGCTCGGCAGCCCCTTGAGAATCGCGGTGCGCGTGTAGTCGGCGTCGAGCGCCGTGATGGTGCCCGCGCGCGCAATCCGCGCGAGATAGCCGAAGAACACGAGCACGAGCGGCAGCACGGGCAGCACGAGGTGCCGCAATTGTTCGAACACGCCCGCGCCGCTGGGCGCGGTGGCCTCGATGGGCAGCCAGCGCAGCCACACGCCGAAGATGAGGATCAGCACGATCGACGAGACGAATTCCGGCACGGCACTCGCGCACAGGCCGCCCGTGCTGATCGCGCGGTCGATCAGGCGGCCTTCGTGGAGCGCCGCCCAGACGCCGCCCGCAATGCCGAGCGGCACCACCACCACGAACGCGAGCAGGCCGAGCCTGGCCGACTGCAGGAGCGCGTCGCCCACGAATGGCGCGACGGGCTGCTTGTAGCTCCACGACATGCCGAAGTCGCCGCGCAGCGCATGCGTGATCCACGAAATGTACTGGTCGAGCACCGGCCGGTCGGCGCCCAGTTCGTGATTGAGCGCGGCCACGGCGCGCGCGTCGGCGAGCGGGCCCAGCACGGCGCGGCCGATGTCGCCGGGCAGCAGCTGGCCGCCCGCGAACACGAGCACCGAGAGCAGCCAGAGCGTGAAGATCGCCCAGGCGGCGCGCCGGCCGAGAAAGCGCGCGACGCCCGCGCGCGGGGCGAAGGCGCGCGCGGTGCCGGCCGGATTCGACATGGGCGGGAGCGGAGTAGCCATCGGACCTCCGTTTCGGGTGCGCTAGAGCCGGTTCAGGCGGCGAGCGTCGCGCGGTCGAAATAGAGCTGGGCGAGCGCCGTGAAGCGCACGCCCGAAAGCACGGCGCGCTGTGCGATCAACTGGTCGTAGAAGTACGGGATGATCACGGGCGTCTCGTCGAGCAGCAGCGTCTGGATCTGCCTCGCCACCTGCTTCTGGGCCGCCACGTCGAGCGTCGCCGCGAACTGCGCAACCAGCTTGTCGTACTGCGCGTTGCGAAAGTGCGCAGCATTCCACGTGCCGCCCGAGGTGAGCGGCGCGTTGAGAAACACGTTCGGCACGCCGCGGTGCCCATAGTCGGTCATGCCGAGCGGCGAATCGAGCCAGTCCGATTTGCCGAACGTGCCCGCGCCGTAATACTGCGACTGGCTCTCCACCTTGAGCGCGATGCGAATGCCGACCGCCTTCGCCGCGTTCTGCACGACCACGGCGAGGTCCGGTATCTCCATGTACTTCTCGGTGGTGAGCGTCACGTCGAAGCCGTTGGCCACGCCCGCTTGCGCCAGCAACTGGCGTGCCTTCGCGACATCGATCTTGCGCTGGGGCACGTCGGTCGCCGTGGACGGGAAGATGGGCGCGAACGGGCTGTCGTTGCCCACCACGGCGCGGCCCTTGAACAGCCCGCGCACGAGCACGTCGCGATCGAGCGCCAGCGCGAGCGCCTGGCGCACGCGCTTGTCCTTGAACGTGGGCGAGTCGTTGCGCATGTGGATCTGGCGGTGGGCGCTCGAGCGCACGCCGATCACCTTGAAGTCGGGATTGTTCAGGATGCCGATGCCGCCCTGCACGGTGAAGGTGCCCATCACGTCGGCCTGGTGGCCCTGCAGCGCGAGCAACTGTGCCTGCTCGTCGGCGTAGAAGGCGAACTCCACGCGCGCGGGCAGCGCCTTGTCGCCCCAATAGCCGGGATTGCGCACGAAGCTCACGCCACGCCGCGCCTCGAATTTGTCGAGCTTGAACGGCCCGGTGCCGATAAAGCTCTTTTCGTAATTGCCCGCATAGTTGGCGGGCAGCATCACGGCGTTGTAGTTGTCCGAAGAAACGTAGTAGGCGAAGTTGCCGTTGGGCGCGTCGAGGTGGAACTCGACGGTGTGATCGTCGACGGCCTTCGTGCCGCCTTTCGAGAGCACGCCCTTGAGCACCGAGAGCGCCGCCGAGCCGGTTGCCGGGTCGGCGAGGCGATCGAAGGTCGCCACCACGTCCTTCGCACCGAACGGTTGGCCGTCGTGGAATTTCACGTTGGGGCGCAGCTTGAACGTCCAGACGTCTGCTTTGGCGTTGGCTTGCCACGAGAGCGCGAGGGCGGGTTGCAGATGGCCTTGCGCGTCGTCGTTGGCGAGGAATTCGCCGGTCTGGTTCAGGAGACACAGCGCGCCCGCATCGGTCACGGTGAGCGGATCGACGGCGCCCGCGGGCATCAGGTGCGCCACGCGGATCGTCTGCTCGCCGGGCTTCGCCGCGCCCTGGGCGTGCGCCCCGCGCGGCACGGCGAGTCCCGCAAGCGCAGGCAGTGCCGTGAGGCCTACCGCGCTGGCGTAGCGCAGCAGCTCGCGGCGCGTGAGGCGGCCGGCAGCGAATTCGTCGAGGGCGTGGTTGCCGTGATCGCCGGCCTGGGGGCGCAGCGCTTCGAGGCGGGACGGGTTGGACACGTCATGCGGACGGCGGGACTGCGGTCGTTTCATCGGTGCGGGTTTCCGTGCGATTCCGTTCAGGGGACGCGCGAGGCCCGGGGGCGTGCGCGACGGCGGCATGCGGTACGGCAGACGACGAATGGGTGCAGCAAGGTGAAACGATTGACGGGGCTATCGAGCACGGCAGGCGCGCAATAGCTGGGCCTAGTTTACGCGCTTTCGGCAACCGAGGCGAAGGGTAGGGGTTTCGCGGGGTTGCGCGCGCATGGCGCGCCGTGCAGACGTGCAGTCGCGAGAGGGGCGTGAGCGCTTTAGCGGGCCGCGGCGGGCCGGCGCCAGCGATGGAACAGCACCGAGCCGATCCAGCAGGCGATGAATACCGCGACGATGCCGTAGCCCAGCTCGCCGAAGCGCTCGTTGAGACCTGCGATCAGCGTCCACGCGCCGCCGCTCGCGCCGAGCTTGTCGGCGATGAGCCCGAGCGCTTCCACGCCGCCGATCGCGATCGCCACCAGCGCCGAGACGAACGTGATGCTCGCGTTGTAGTAGAGCTTGCGTCTCGGATCGTCCATCGCCCAGCCGTAGGCATGGACCATCAATACGTTGTCGGTGGAATCGACGAGCGTCATGCCCGCCGTGAAGAGCGCGGGGAACACGAGAATCGAATAGATCGGCAAACCCTTGCCCGCTTCGGCGGCGGCGATGGCGAGCAGGCCGATTTCAGTGGCCGTGTCGAAGCCGAGGCCGAACAGCACGCCCACGGGGTACAGGTGCCAGCTCTTCGTGACGAGCGCAAAGAGCGGCCGCAGCGCGCGCGAGAACAGGCCGGCGGGCGCGGGCGCGTCGGCGGCGAGTGCTGCGTCGTCGCCTTGCTGTGCGCTGCGGTAACGCCTCCACACGTCGCGCAGGATCACGAGGTTCACGCCCGCGAGTACGAGCAGGAACGTCGACGAAACGAGTGTGCCGATGGTCGAGCCGATCTCGTGGAACAGCTCGAAGCGGCCATGCAGCGAGAGCGCCGTGAGCGCGATGCCGAGCGTGGCGGCGATCACGACCGTTGAATGGCCGAGCGAGAACGCGAGTCCCACGCCGAGCGGGCGCTGCCCCTGCTGCATGAGCTTGCGCGTGACGGCGTCGATGGCGGCGATATGGTCTGCGTCCACCGCGTGGCGCAGGCCGAAGCCGTAGGCCAGCAACGCCGTGCCGAGCAGCAGCGGATAGTGCCGAAACGCGATCAGCGCCCACGCCCACGCGCCGAGATTGGCGGCGACGAGCGCGGCGTAGAGCGGAATCAGGCGGGCGCGGAGCGAGGCGGCGGGCGTCGTCATAACGTCATGGCGTCATTGCGTCGTGGAAGGCGGGATGGGCTGCCGGGCGCTCAATCGTCGTGCGGATGACGGTGGATGGGATCGACCCAGTACACGGTTTCCGGGGCTTCGACGGCGTCGATGTTCAGGTTCACGACGACGGCCTCGTTGTCGCTGCGCACGAGCACGCATTCGAGCGGATCGTCGGTGCTGGCGTTGATTTCCTGGTGCGGCACGTAGGGCGGCACGAAGATGAAGTCGCCCGGGCCCGCCTCGGCCGTGAACTCCAGATGCTCGCCCCAGCGCATGCGCGCGTGACCACGCACGACGTAGATCACGCTTTCCAGTGCGCCGTGATGATGCGCGCCGGTCTTCGCGTTCGGATGAATCGTCACCGTGCCCGCCCAGATCTTCTGCGCGCCCACGCGCGCCGCGTTGATCGCGGCCGCGCGGTTCATGCCGGGCGTTTGCGCCGTGTTCGTGTCGAGCTGGTCGCCGCGTATCACCTTGACGCCGTTTTCGCGCCAGTCGATCGGTGCGTCGTCGTGAGGGTGTTCATGGTCGTGTTCGTGGCTCATCGTCGTGTCTCCTTGACTGTGGGCGTCGCAGCGTCATCGCCGCATTGTGGCATGGTCAAAATTGCGCCGCGCGCATGCGAAAAAGCCCGTCCGCAGGGGACGGGCTTTCGTGTGCACAGCAACGCCTGCACGTCGCCTGGCTTACGCCTTCTTCGCGTTGATGACCGCTTCGGCCACGTTTTGCGGCGTTTCCGCGTAGTGCTTGAACTCCATCGTGTAGGTGGCGCGGCCTTGCGTGAGCGAGCGCAGCGAGGTGGAGTAGCCGAACATCTCCGAGAGCGGCACTTCGGCGCGCACGATCTTGCCGCCGCCGCCCGCGATGTCCTCCATGCCCTGCACGATGCCGCGACGGCTCGACAGATCGCCCATCACGTTGCCCATGAAGTCCTCGGGCGTCTCCACTTCCACGGCCATCATCGGTTCGAGCAGGATCGGTTTGGCCTTGCGCATCGCTTCCTTGAAGGCCATCGAACCGGCCATGCGGAAGGCGTTTTCGTTCGAGTCCACGTCGTGGTAGGAGCCGAACGTGAGCGTGACCTTCGTGTCGACCACCGGGTAGCCCGCGAGCACGCCTGCCTTGAGCGTTTCCTGGATGCCCTTGTCGACCGCCGGAATGAACTCGCGCGGAATCACGCCGCCCTTGATGGCGTCGACGAACTCGTAGCCCTTGCCCGGCGTCTGCGGTTCGAGCGTGATGACCGCGTGGCCGTACTGGCCGCGCCCGCCCGACTGCTTGACGAACTTGCCTTCCACATCCTCGACCTTGTTCTTCACGGTCTCGCGATACGCGACCTGCGGCTTGCCGACGGTCGCCTCCACGCCGAACTCGCGTTTCATGCGGTCGACGAGAATTTCGAGGTGCAGCTCGCCCATGCCCGAGATGATGGTCTGGCCGGACTCTTCATCGGTCTGCACGCGGAACGACGGGTCTTCCTGCGCGAGGCGATTGAGCGCGATGCCCATCTTCTCCTGGTCGGCCTTGGTCTTCGGCTCGACGGCCTGCGAGATCACGGGCTCGGGGAAGATCATCCTTTCGAGCACGATGGCATGCGCCGGATCGCAGAGCGTGTCGCCCGTCGTCGCTTCCTTCAGGCCCACCGCGGCCGCGATGTCGCCCGCGCGCACTTCCTTGATTTCCTTGCGCTCGTTCGCGTGCATCTGCAGGATGCGGCCCAGGCGCTCCTTCTTGTCCTTGGTCGCGTTGAGCACCGTGTCGCCCGAATTCACCACGCCCGAATAGACGCGGAAGAAGATCAGCTGGCCGACGAACGGGTCGGTCATGATCTTGAAGGCGAGTGCGGAGAACGGCTCGTCGTCGCTCGGGTGGCGCTCGATTTCCTTGTCGTGGAGGTCGTGGCCGAGAATCGCGGGCACGTCCACCGGCGAGGGCAGATAGTCGATCACGGCGTCGAGCATGGCCTGCACGCCCTTGTTCTTGAACGCGCTGCCACACAGCATCGGCACGATCTCGTTGGCGATCGTGCGCTTGCGCAGGCCGCCCTTGATTTCCTCTTCGGTCAGGCTTTCGTGATCGTGAAGATACTTTTCGAGCAGCGTTTCGTCGGCTTCGGCGGCGGCTTCGACCATCTTCTCGCGCCACTCGTGCGCAAGTTCGACGAGATTCGCGGGGATGTCCTCGTACTCGAACTTCACGCCCTGGCTCTCGTCGTCCCAGACGATCGCCTTCATCTTCACGAGATCGACCACGCCCTGGAAGTGATCTTCCGCGCCCACCGGAATCTGGATAGGCACGGCCACGCCCTTCAGACGCTCGCCGATCTGCCGCTGCACGCGGAAGAAGTCCGCGCCCACGCGGTCCATCTTGTTGACGAACGCGATGCGCGGCACCTTGTACTTGTTCGCCTGACGCCACACGGTTTCCGACTGCGGCTGCACGCCGCCCACGGAGTCGTACACCATGCACGCGCCGTCGAGCACGCGCATGGAGCGCTCGACTTCGATCGTGAAGTCCACGTGCCCCGGGGTGTCGATGATGTTGATGCGGTGTTCGGGGTAATTGCCGGCCATGCCCTTCCAGAACGCAGTGGTCGCGGCCGAGGTGATCGTGATGCCGCGTTCCTGTTCCTGCTCCATCCAGTCCATGGTCGCCGCGCCGTCGTGAACCTCGCCGAGCTTGTGATTCACGCCGGTGTAGAAAAGGATGCGCTCGGTCGTCGTGGTTTTGCCGGCGTCGATGTGAGCGCTGATCCCGATGTTGCGATAGCGCTCGATGGGGGTCTTGCGAGGCACGGTGATCTCCTTGGAATGACGCGCCATGGAAGCTGCCGGGCGGCACGCGGCGCGGCCAGCGCGCGGCCCGATGCGCCGCATGGCGCACGCGTTGGTGGCACGCGCCATGCGGGGGATTTATAGGATAGCGCTTGCGCGGCGGTTTTGCAGGGCGTTTGCCGCGGCGCGGGAAGTGGCGACGGCGCTGCGCAGGGGCGCCAGGCGGCGCGCCGGCGGGCAGGCGGGCGCAAAAAAAGCCGGCGCCGCGTACGTGCGGGGCCGGCTTGAATTTTTGCGCGGCGCGCGAATGGCGCGCGCTGGGTCGCCGCGCGCTTACTGCAGCGGCGGCAGTCCCTGAATCTTCATGCCGGGCTTGATGCCCTTCGCCGTGAACCAGCCCTTCGGCATTTCGAGTGCGAAGACGCCGTTGTTACGCGGGCAGTGGTTGTTGGTCGTTTCGGCCTGCATCTCGTCGATGTCGGTGATCGTGCCGTCGGCGCGAATGAACGCGATCGACAGCGGGATCAGCGTGTTCTTCATCCAGAAGCAGTGCACGGCGTTTTCGCCGAACACGAACAGCATGCCTTCATTGGGCCCGAGCTGCGAGCGGTACATGAGGCCTTGTTCACGGTCCGCGTCGTTGGCGGCGACCGCTGCGTCGATCACGAACATGCCTGCCGTGAGCTTCACGCGCGGAAATTCGCCCGGCTGCTTCGCGCCCGGCGGGATCTGCTGCGCCAGCGCGATGCTCGACGTGGCCGTCGCGGTGAACATGAGCGCCGCGCAGGCGGCCAATGGCAATGCGACGACAAGCGCGCAGCGCACGAAGAACGAGCGCAGGGAAAATCGCACGAGAGACTCCTTGCTGTAGGTTAATCCGCGCATGTTACGCGACCAGGTCAGAGCGGGTCAAAATGCGCGGCGCGGTTCACATCATCGACGTGATGCGGCGAGCGTGCGTGACAAAAAAATGGCTGAAAATCGGGCAGCCAAACAAAAAGGCAGAACGCCTCGCGGCGCTCTGCCTTTCGTCGCGCTGAAGAGCGGCAACGCGTGCCGCGGCTTCATGCGTCTTACAACAAGCTTACTCCGAAGCTGCCGAAGCGGCTTCAGCCTTCGCTGCCTTCTTGTGCGACGACTTCTTGTGTGCCTTCTTGTGCGACGACTTGTGAGCAGCCGAAGCAGCAGCAGCCGGAGCAGCCGAAGCAGCTTCCGGAGCCGAAGCTTGTGCGAATGCAGCCGATGCGAAGAGACCAGCGACCAGAGCAGCGATCAGTTTGTTCATGTTGTGAATCCTCAAGCTTGAGTTGATTAACCAAGTGACCCGGGTTTTGGAGTCAGGTCGGTAAACGTGCCATCCACCTTTCGGTTGACAGTCGCTTTCGACAAATTCACGTGAATTTGATTTCTGCGTCTGCCAGCGGTCGGGACCGTACATTGCTGCGAGGACCCTGAAGGCTGAATGCCGGATAGCTTCTGGAGGCATCTGCGTCGAATAACGCATGGTCTCGCGAGACGGTTGACGCAAACTTTTTATTTGCTTCGTAACGAGACGCGACAGAAAGATGAGGGACGTCCTGCGTGATTCGAAAAAAATCGATCAGCAAGTGAAAAGTGCTTGCACAACAATCACTTGTGTCTGTGAGACGTGTTTTGCCAGGGCGCATTGGTGGGCACGTCGATGCTTTCGCCGGGCGCGAGGCCAAGCGAAAAAATATCGAGCGCGCCGATCGCGACGCGTACGAGTCGCAACGTTGGGTAGCCCACGGCCGCGGTCATGCGTCGCACCTGCCGGTTCTTGCCTTCGCTGATTGCAATCTCCACCCACGTGGTGGGTATCGACGCGCGAAAGCGAATCGGCGGATGACGCGGCCACAAATTTTCGGGCTCAACAATGATTCTTGTTCGACACGGCTGCGTCACGAAGTCACCGAGATCGACGCCGCGTTCGAGCGCGGCAAGCGCTCCCGCATCGGGTTCGCCTTCCACTTGCGCCCAATAGCGCTTCACGAGCTTGCGTTTCGGTTCGGCAATGCGCGCTTGCAAGGCGCCGTCGTCGGTGAGGAGCAGGAGCCCTTCGCTATCGGAGTCGAGCCGGCCCGCGGGATAGACGCCCGGCACCTTCACCCAGTCCGCGAGAGACTGACGGGTTTCGTGCGGCGAAAACTGACAGATCGTGCCGAACGGTTTATTGAGGGCGATCAAGCGCATGACTGGGCGACGGGTACGAATGGATGACTGGCTGGCGCCGAGATCTTAATGCATATTGCGTTTCGCCGATTTCTACGTCTTATATAAGACATAAGATACGAGCGGACCGGATCATCCCATAGTGGCGACGACAACCCACGCGAGGACGCCGCGCGCGCGGGTACGGACATGTTCGCCATGCCGCGCCGCAGCACCGCAAATGGCTTGCCTTGCGCCGGCGTTCGTGTGAAGGGCGCGGCACGCATGCGCGAGGCGTGGGCTAGAATAGCCGCCAGACCCTCACGCCGACGGGCTGTTCGCGCCGCCAGGCAAGCCGCCCGCTCTCGCCGGGCGAACAGGCTTCGCCGCCGCCGCGAGGCGCCGCGCGCCACACCCGCTACCACAGCCTTGCCCTTACTGGAGTCGATCATGCCGTATCAGCACATCGTGGTTCCGACCGGCGGTGAAAAGATCACCGTCAATCCGGACTTCTCGCTCAACGTCTCGGACCAGCCGATCATCCCGTACATCGAAGGCGACGGCACGGGCGTGGACATTACGCCGGTCATGCTGAAAGTGGTCGATGCGGCAGTCGAAAAGGCCTACGGCGGCAAGCGCAAGATTCACTGGATGGAAATCTACGCGGGCGAGAAGGCGACGCGGGTCTACGGTCCCGACGTGTGGCTGCCCGAAGAAACGCTCGACGTCGTGAAGGAATACGTGGTGTCGATCAAGGGGCCGCTCACGACGCCGGTGGGCGGCGGCATCCGCTCGCTCAACGTCGCGCTGCGCCAGCAGCTCGATCTGTACGTGTGCCTGCGTCCGGTGCAGTACTTCAAGGGCGTGCCCTCGCCGGTGCGCGCGCCGGAGAAGGTCAACATGGTCATCTTCCGCGAGAACTCGGAGGACATCTATGCGGGCATCGAATGGCCCGCGGAGTCCGAAGGTGCGAAGAAGCTCATCAGGTTCCTGCGCGAAGAGATGGGCGTGGCGAAGATCCGCTTCCCGGACAGTTCTGGCGTCGGCGTCAAGCCGGTGTCGCGCGAGGGCACGGAGCGTCTCGTGCGCAAGGCGATCCAGTATGCGATCGACAACGAGCGCCGCTCGGTCACGCTCGTGCACAAGGGCAACATCATGAAGTACACCGAAGGCGCGTTCCGCGACTACGGTTATGCGCTCGCGCAGAAGGAGTTCGCAGCGGAACTGATAGACGGCGGCCCGTGGATGAAGATCAAGAATCCGAAGACGGGCGGCGACATCGTGATCAAGGACGTGATCGCCGATGCCTTCCTGCAGCAGATCCTGCTGCGCCCGGCCGAATACGACGTGATCGCCACGCTGAACCTGAACGGCGACTACATTTCCGATGCGCTGGCGGCACAGGTGGGCGGCATCGGTATCGCACCGGGCGCGAATCTTTCGGACTCCGTGGCGATGTTCGAGGCGACTCACGGCACGGCCCCCAAGTATGCGGGCAAGGACTATGTGAATCCGGGCTCCGAAATTCTTTCGGCGGAAATGATGCTGCGTCATCTCGGCTGGTTCGAAGCGGCGAACCTCATCATTGCCTCGATGGAGAAGTCGATTCTGCAGAAGCGCGTGACCTATGACTTCGCGCGTTTGATGGAAGGGGCGACGCAGGTGTCGTGCTCGGGCTTCGGGCAGGTGATGATCGAGAATATGTAGGCGCAAGACGGCTCATCGCCGTCCTGGTGGAAAAAGCCGGCAGACCGCAAGATCTGCCGGTTTTTTTATCCGGCTCGCAGTCAATCCGTCACGATTGGGCGGTCGATCCGACTTCGCTCACCCCGTGCGCTATCATGGCAGCGGTCAATCGAATTCATCCGCAGCTTCGTTCAACGTGCCAGTCGTCTATCGCTTCTTTCTCGTCTGCCTGCTCGCGCTGCTTTCCATGCGCGGCGCGATGGCGTGCGAGCACGCGCAGCACGATGCACTGGCGGCGCACGCTGCACTCACGCCGCACGTTGTCGTCGCCGCCGGCGGTCGTTGCGCCGGGACGAGCACTCACGGTCACGGTTCGCATTCCCCTTGCGGCACGAGTTGCTGCGTCGCGGGCTGCTGCGCGCATTGCAGCGTGCCTTCTGCCGTGACGGCATTCGACGCGCAAACCGGCGCCCGTTCCACGCTTGTCGTGCTTTCCGCAGCCTTGCGCGCCGGCATTACGCACGCGCCTCCTTTGCCTCCTCCAATCGCCTGAGCCGGGCCGCTCGCTCCGGGCGGTGTACTGCGCTCGCGCTTCGCGCGAGCGCAACGAGTTCCGCGCGCACGGCGTGCGTGTTGTCGCGCGCCGCGTGCCCAGGCATGAACGAGGTAGGAGGATTTCATCGATGAAACGAAGAGCATTTCTATCCGGCGCGTTGCGCGCCGCCACCGCGACCCTGTTCGCGCGCCATGCATTCGCACAGAACGCGGGCGATGCGATGCACGGCATGCACGGCATGACGGACATGCCGGCGATGTCGGGCGGCATGATGCACGCGCAAGGGCTGCTTGCGCCTGCCGATGCGTTGCCCGCCGGCGCGCCGCTTGCCGCGCTGCGCACGCTCGCCAATCAGAGCCGCGAGCCAGGCCAGTTTCGCGCGACGCTCGTCGCGCAACCCGCTGCGCGGGCGCTGCTGCCCGGACAGCCGCAAACGGTCTTCTGGCAATACGATGCACTCTCAGCGGCCGAAAACGATGGCCCGGTCATCGGCCCGATGATCGACGTACGCGAGGGCGACACCGTCGAAATCACCTTCGTGAACCGGCTGCCCCAGCCTTCGACGATTCACTGGCACGGCCTGCCCGTGCCGCCCGATCAGGACGGCAATCCATCGAAACCCGTCGCGCCTGGTGCGCAGCATGTTTATCGCTTCACGCTGCCGCCGGGGAGCGCGGGCACCTACTGGTACCACCCGCATCCGCACATGCTGAGTTCGGAGCAGGTGTTCCGAGGGCTGGCAGGGCCCTTCGTCGTCCGGGCCGCCGACGATCCAATCACGGGGTGGCCCGAGCGGCATCTGTTCGTGTCCGACCTGAAGCTCGCGGCGGACGGCACGATTCCCGCGAACGGCATGATGGACTGGATGAACGGCCGCGAAGGTCAGTACGTGCTCGTGAACGGCGCGCGTCAGCCTCACATCGAGGTCGTGCGCGACGAGCGCTGGCGCGTCTGGAATGGCTGTAACGCGCGCTATCTGCAACTCGCCTTCGACGACGGCCGCGCGTTCACGCAGGTGGGCACCGACGGCGGGCTGCTGGGCGCGCCGCGCGAGGGCGTGACCTCGCTGTTGCTCGCGCCGGGCGAACGCGCGGAGCTGATCGTGCGCGTGGGGCAGGGCGCCTCGCGTGCGTCGCTGATTGCCGCGCAATACGATCGTCGCAAGATGGCGATGACGCACGGCAGCTTGCCTGCTGGGCCATCGCTGATCCTCGCGAGGGTTGGCTTCGCACCGGCAGGCGCGACACAAACGGCGCTGCCGGCGCGCCTGCGCGAAATTGCGCCGCTCATTTCGTCAGGTTCCCTAACGGTCCCGAAACAGAGCGTGCTGTTCAGCGAGGCGATGGACATGAAAGCGATGCACGCACCGGGCGCGTCCGCGCAGCCCATGCCGCGCGGTATGCAGTTCATGGTGAACGGAGCGGTATTCGATCCGGCGCGCGTGACGCTGACGAGTCGGCGCGGCGAAGTCGAGCACTGGACGATTGCAAACGGCACGGACATGGATCATCCGTTTCATCTGCACGGTACGCAATTTCAGGTGCTGGCGCGCGAGCGTGGCGGTGTGCGCAAGGAGGAGGATCTGCTGGCTTGGCGCGACACAGTGAACGTGCGGCCCGGTGAAACGGTGCACATCGCCACCGTCCAGCACGAGGCGGGCGATCGCATGTTTCATTGCCATATCCTCGAGCACGAGGATCTCGGCATGATGGGTACGTTGCGCGTGAGCTAGCACGCGAACGTTAAAAAACCATTACACCAAAAAGAAACCCGGCCGAAGCCGGGTTTCCAAGGTACGGGTACCGAACAGATCAGGCTGCTGCCTGAATGTTCGATGCCTGTTTACCCTTCGGGCCTTGCACGACCTCGAAGCTCACCTTCTGCCCTTCTTTGAGGGTCTTGAAGCCATTCATTTGAATAGCCGAAAAGTGAGCGAACAGGTCCTCACCGCCTTCATCCGGCGTAATGAACCCGAAACCCTTCGCGTCGTTGAACCACTTGACCGTACCGGTTGCCATACCAACTTCCCCTGTAACTCATGTCACTACCACGAGCAGTTCGAAAAGCTAAACGATCGCGGTGCGATCGCCCCCTCCTCACAAGCTCACCAACGGCATTTTTTCGAATTTAAGGCGGTTGAAAAAAGTGCCAGCTTGATTGTTGAGGGTCTTTAATCTGCTGTCAAGAATATTTTGAGACGCTCCTTGACACGTTGTAAAGAGCGCATTTCCAGGGTTTTTCCTGCTTTTCGCCGACGCTGAGCACCGGTGCATAAAGCAGGTGCAGGAGAGCGTCTTGAAAAATCGCGCAGGTGACGCATATGCGATGCACCGCACCATGGAATCTGACACTGAGCGTGCGGGCGCCTACAGTCGCTTCCCACGGCAACGTCAAGGTTGTGCGATACTCGATTCAACGGTGGCGTGAAAGCTGCTGAGAGCAGGATTGTGTACCGGCCCCGCAGCCGGTCCAAGGGATCGGGGCCGGGCCAGGGCGCATGAATTGCTTGCAGCGGGTCGCAGGTCGGGAGCGCCGGGTTCACCGGCCGGCCGGTCAGGTTACGGCAGGATTGCGGGCCTGTCCGAGTTGTTTAGAATGGGTGTATGGCGATTATCCCGGACAAGCAGGATTCAACCGTACTGGAGCGGCAGGAGCAAAAGGTCAAACCGCCCTCCATGTACAAGGTCGTGCTAATGAATGACGACTACACGCCGATGGAATTCGTCGTGATGGTCGTGCAGGAATATTTCAATAAGGACCGCGAGACCGCAACGCAGATCATGTTGAAGGTCCATCGCGAGGGCAGGGGTGTTTGTGGGGTCTATACGCGGGACATCGCGTCGACCAAGGTTGAGCAAGTCGTTACCCACGCACGGCAGGCCGGGCATCCGCTGCAGTGTGTGATGGAGGAAGCATGATTGCCCAGGAACTGGAAGTCAGCCTGCACATGGCGTTCATGGAAGCACGTCAGGCGCGGCACGAGTTCATAACGGTCGAGCATCTGCTGCTGGCGCTGTTGGACAATCCAACAGCGGCGGAAGTGCTGCGCGCGTGTGCCGCCAATATCGAAGACCTGCGACAGAACCTGCGCAACTTCATTCACGACAATACCCCTACGGTTCCCGGCACGGATGACGTCGATACGCAGCCGACGCTCGGGTTCCAGCGCGTGATCCAGCGCGCGATCATGCACGTTCAGTCCACTTCCAACGGCAAGAAGGAAGTGACGGGCGCGAACGTGCTGGTCGCCATCTTTGGCGAGAAGGACTCGCACGCGGTGTACTACCTGCAGCAGCAGGGCGTCACGCGTCTGGATGTCGTGAATTTCATTTCGCACGGTATCGCGAAGACGGGCAGCGGCGAAGCCGCCAAGGCCAGCGACGCGAATGCCGAAGCCGAAGACGCCGCCGGCCAGAAGGAAACCCCGCTCGCCCAGTTCACGCAGAACCTGAACCAGATGGCGAAGGACGGCCGGATCGATCCGCTCATCGGTCGCGAACTGGAAGTGGAGCGCGTGGTGCAGGTGCTGTGCCGCCGCCGCAAGAACAATCCGCTGCTCGTGGGCGAGGCCGGTGTCGGCAAGACCGCGATCGCGGAAGGGCTCGCCTGGCGCATTACGCGCGGCGAAGTCCCGGACATTCTCGCGGATGCCCAGGTCTACTCGCTCGACATGGGCGCGCTGCTGGCGGGCACGAAATATCGCGGCGACTTCGAGCAACGCCTCAAAACGGTGCTGAAAGAACTGAAAGAGCGTCCGCACGCCATTCTGTTCATCGACGAAATTCATACGCTGATCGGCGCGGGCGCCGCGTCGGGCGGCACGCTCGATGCATCGAACCTGCTCAAGCCGGCGCTCTCGTCGGGCACGCTCAAGTGCATCGGCGCGACGACGTTCACGGAATACCGCGGCATCTTCGAGAAGGACGCGGCGCTGTCGCGGCGCTTCCAGAAGGTCGACGTGGTCGAGCCGACCGTCGAGCAAACCGTGGCGATCCTGCGCGGTCTGAAGTCGCGCTTCGAAGAGCACCACGGCGTGAAGTATTCGTCGGGCGCGCTGAACGCGGCCGCTGAACTGTCGGCGCGCTTCATCACCGACCGTCACTTGCCCGACAAGGCAATCGACGTGATCGACGAAGCGGGCGCGGCCCAGCGCATCCTGCCGAAGTCGAAGCAGAAGAAGACCATCGGCAAGAGCGAGATCGAGGAAATCATCTCGAAGATCGCGCGCGTGCCGGCGCAAAGCGTGTCGCAGGACGATCGCAGCAAGCTGCAGACGCTCGACCGCGATCTCAAGGCCGTGGTGTTCGGCCAGGATCCGGCCATCGACGCGCTTTCGGCTTCGATCAAGATGGCGCGCGCGGGGCTCGGCAAGACGGACAAGCCGATCGGCTCGTTCCTGTTCTCGGGCCCGACCGGCGTCGGCAAGACCGAAGTGGCGCGCCAGCTCGCGTTCACGCTCGGCATCGAGCTGATCCGCTTCGACATGTCCGAGTACATGGAGCGCCATGCGGTGAGCCGTCTGATCGGCGCGCCGCCGGGCTACGTCGGGTTCGACCAGGGCGGTCTGCTCACCGAAGCCGTCACGAAGAAGCCGCACTGCGTGCTGCTGCTCGACGAAATCGAGAAGGCGCACCCGGACATCTTCAACGTGCTGCTGCAGGTGATGGACCACGGCACGCTGACCGACAACAACGGCCGCAAGGCGGATTTCCGCAACGTCATCATCATCATGACGACGAACGCGGGCGCCGAGGCGATGAACAAGTCGACGATCGGCTTCACGACCCGGCGCGAGCAGGGCGACGAGCTGGCCGACATCAAGCGCCTGTTCACGCCCGAGTTCCGCAACCGGCTCGATCAGACGATCAGCTTCCGTGCGCTCGATGAGGAAATCATCATGCGCGTGGTCGACAAGTTCCTCATGCAACTGGAAGACCAACTGCACGAGAAGAAGGTCGACGCGGTCTTCACCGACGCGCTGCGCAAGCATCTGGCCAAGCACGGCTTCGACCCGCTCATGGGCGCGCGGCCGATGCAGCGCCTGATCCAGGACACGATCCGCCGTGCGCTCGCCGACGAACTGCTGTTCGGCAAGCTCATGAACGGCGGCCGCGTGACCGTGGACGTCGATGCGGAAGACAAGGTCCAGCTCACGTTCGACGAGCAGCCGGCGCCGCGCAATCCGGAAGCGGTGGAAGTGGAGTAAGCGACACCGCACACGGCTTCAAGGCAAGACGGCGCAGTCCGAAAGGACTGCGCCGTTTTCTTTTGTGCTGTGGCAGGTCCAGGCGTTGCGCCGTGACGCGCGGGCGCGCCGGCCGTCTGCCGGCAATCAGCCGGTAAAATGCGCGTTTGTCCGCCGTCGGCGTTTTCTTGATGCGCAGCGCTCAGTAGCGTCTCGCGCGAAGCAGGGGTGTAACAGTGGTACCACGTAAATCGGGCGCGTTCGAAGCCATCGTCGAGCGCGAACAGGGGCTGCGTCAGGGCTTGTCCGCCGGGCAGATGACGATGATCGCCATTGGCGGCGCAGTCGGCACCGGGCTCTTTCTCGGCAGCGGCTTCGCGATCTCCTTCGCCGGACCCGGCGTGCTCATTTCCTACGCGATCGGCGCGCTGATCGCCTTGCTGCTGATGGGCGCGCTCGCCGAGATGACCGTCGCGCATCCGGTATCGGGCTCGTTCGGCGCGTACGCCGAGCACTACATCGGGCCGCTCGCCGGCTTCGTCGTGCGCTATGCGTACTGGTCGGCGTATGTGCTGGCGGTGGGCACCGAGGTCGCCGCAATCGCCGTCTACATGAAATTCTGGTTTCCCCACGTGCCGGGGCTCTACTGGATCGTCGGATTTTCAGCAGCGCTGATCGTTGTGAACGCAATGAGTGTGCGCGCGTACGGCACCATCGAATATCTGTTTTCGAGCCTCAAGATCGCGGCCATCGTCGCGTTCATCTTGCTGGGCGCATGGTTCGTGTGGCGCGCGCCAGCCGGCTCCGGCGTGGGCTTCGCGAACTACACGTCGCACGGCGGCCTGCTGCCGCGAGGCTGGTGGGGCGTGTGGGTGGGGACGATCGTCTCGCTCTTCAGCTATCTGGGCGTGGAGACGATCGCCGTGGCGGCCGCCGAGGCGCAGGACCCGCAGCGCGCCGTCACGCGCGCGTTTCGCGCGACCGTGCTGCGCCTCGTGCTGTTCTACCTGCTCACGCTCGCGCTCATGCTCGCCATCGTGCCGTGGACCGAAGCGGGCGGCAACGAGAGCCCGTTCGTGAAGGTCATGGCCGCAACCGGCGTGCCTTACGCGGCGGGCGCGATCAACTTCATCGTGCTCGTGGCGGCGCTCTCGGCCATGAACAGCCAGCTCTACATCACCACGCGCATGATGTTCAGCCTCTCGCGCGCGGGTTATGCGCCCGCGGCGTTCGGACGTCTCACGCGCCACGGCGTGCCGACGGCGGCGCTTTCGCTGTCCACCATCGGCATTGCGGTGGCGGCCGTGCTCAACGCGCTCTGGCCGCAGGCAGCGTTCACGCTGATGATGTCGATCGCCATGTTCGGCGCGATGTTCACGTGGTTCATGATCTTCGTCACGCAGATCTTTTTCCGCGTGCGCCAGGCGCGCGAAGGCGCCGCGCCGCTCGCGTTCCGCATGTGGGGGTTCCCGTTCACGAGCGTGCTGGGCGCGCTGCTGATGCTCGGCATTCTCGCTGGCACGGCCTTCACGCGCGAATTCCGCATGACGCTGGCCTATGGCCTCGCGTTTCTCGCGGTGCTCGTGGTGGTGTACGCGCTCTGGTACCGCCGGCGTCCCGGCGCCGCGCAGCGAACCGAAGCTTCCGTCTAAACGCAAAAAAGCACGCCGAGGCGTGCTTTTTTGTTGCCGGCGCAACCGCCTGGCTCAGTGCTTGCCCGTGCTGCCGAAGCCGCCCGCGCCGCGCTCGCTCGCCTCGAAGTCGTCGACGATGTTGAACTGCGCCTGCACGACCGGCACGATCACGAGCTGTGCGAGGCGCTCGAGCGGGTTGAGCGTGAAGGTGGTGTGGCCGCGGTTCCAGGTCGAAATCATCAGTTCGCCCTGGTAGTCCGAGTCGATCAGGCCGACCAGATTGCCGAGCACGATGCCGTGCTTGTGGCCGAGGCCCGAGCGCGGCAGGATCAGCGCCGCGTAGCCGGGGTCGGCCACGTGGATGGCGAGGCCCGTCGGCACGAGCTTCGTTTCGCCCGGTTCGAGCGTGATCGGCGCGTCGAGGCACGCGCGCAGGTCGAGGCCGGCGCTGCCCGGCGTGGCGTAATGGGGCAGCTGGTCGCGCATGCGCTCGTTCAGGATCTTGATGTCGATTTTCATGAAGTCAGGGTGAGGGGGCGGTGGTGGATCGCTCAGGCGCGAGGCAGCTGGAACGCCTCGGCGAGCAGTTCATAAGAGCGCAGACGAGCCTTGTAGCTGCCCGCAACGGTCAGCACGATCAGTTCGTCGGCGCGAAAGTTGTCCTTGATGGCGAGAAGGCGCTCGGTGACGCTCTCGGGCGTGCCGATGACGCTGCGCGGCTTTTCGCGGTCGATCACGATCTGCTCGCGCTCGCCGTACTCCTGCGCGCGTCCTTGTTCGAGGCTTGGGATCGGCGCGTTCAGGCCGTAGGCCATCTGCACGCGGCGCAGGTCGACGGCCTTTTCGAGGTCGGCGGCCTCGGCTTCGGTGTCGGCGCAGATCGCGAACACGGCGCAGGCGAGATACGGCTTCGCTTCGTGGCCCGGCTTGAAGCGGTCGAGATACGCCTCGGCCACCAGATGCCCGAAGTGCGCGTTGATGAAGTGCGCGAACGAGAAGCGCAGCCCGAGCTGCGCGGCGAGGTTGCCGCCGAAGTCGCTCGAACCGAGCACCCAGAGCTGCGGACGCGTCTGGATCTGCGGCTGCAGCACGACGCCGCTCGCGAGATGATCGGCGGGGAGCGTGCCGTCCATCAGGCCGACGAGATCCTGCACCTGCTGCGCGAACAGGTCGCCGCGGTTGTACGTGCCCGCGGCCACGGCCTGCGCCGTGCGCATGTCGCCGCCCGGCGCGCGCCCGACACCGAGATCGATGCGCCCCGGAAAGAGCGCTTCGAGCATCATGAACTGCTCGGCGACCTTGAAGGGGCTGTAATAGGGCAGCATGATGCCGCCCGAGCCGATGCGGATGCGCGTCGTGACGCTGCCGAGGCGCGCGAGCATGACTTCGGGGCACGGGTTGCACACGCCCAGCAGGCCGTGATGCTCGGCGCACCAGAAGCGCGTGTAGCCGAGGTCGTCGGCGAGCTGTGCAAGCTCGATGGTGGCGGCGATGGCGTCCGCCGCGCTGTGCCCGGCGATGACGGGCGACTGGTCGAGTACCGAAAGCAGTGTCATGGCAGTACTGCTCCTTGCCTGGGTTCGCGGCGCCCAACGCCGGCACACGGATGCGCCGGCGCGCGCGTCACGAGATGATGCTCGGGTCCGGCAGACGCCGCGCGATTTCGGCGACGAGCGTCTGCGCGAGCGCCTGCTTGGCCGCGCGCGGCAGCGGCTTGCGGCCGCCCGCCTCGAACAGCACGACTTCATTGTCGTCCTGACCGAAGGTGAGCGGGCCGAGATTGCCGATCAGCAGCGGCACCTTCTTGCGCGCGCGCTTTTCTTCGCCGTGCACGTCGAGGTCGCCGCTTTCGGCGGCGAAGCCCACACAGTACGGCGGATTCGGCAAGGCCGCGACCGAGGCGAGAATGTCCGGGTTCTCGACGAACGTGAACGTCGGCATGCGGTGCTCGGCCGTCTTCTTGATCTTGTGTTCGGCGACATGATCGACGCGCCAGTCGGCCACGGCCGCCACGCCGATGAAGACATCGGCGTCGGTCGCGGCGCGCATGACCGCGTCGTACATCTGCTGGGCGGTCTGCACGTCTTCGCGATACACGCCCCACGGCGTTGCCAGCGCGACCGGGCCCGCGACCAGATGCACCTCGGCGCCCGCCTGCTGCGCGGCCCGCGCGAGCGCGAAGCCCATCTTGCCGCTCGAGCGGTTGGTGATGCCGCGCACGGGATCGAGCGGCTCGAAGGTCGGGCCGGCGGTGATCAGGAGCTTGCGGCCCGCGAGCACCTTCGGCGCGAAGAACGAGACGATCGCCTCGTACACGGCCTCGGGTTCGAGCATGCGCCCGTCGCCGATCTCGCCGCACGCCTGCGGGCCGGAATCGGGACCGAGCGTTTCGATGCCGTCTGCGCGCAGTTGCGCGACGTTGCGCTGCGTGGCCGGGTTTTGCCACATCTGCCGGTTCATCGCGGGCACGACCAGCAGCGGACAGTCGCGCGCCACGCACAGCGTGGAGAGCAGGTCGTCGGCGAAACCGTGGGCGAGTTTGGCGAGGAAGTCGGTCGAGGCGGGCGCGATGACGATGGCGTCGGCCTCGCGAGAGAGGTCGATGTGCGCCATGTTGTTGGGCACGCGGCCGTCCCACTGGCTCGTGTAGACGGGGCGGCCCGAGAGCGCCTGCATCGTGACCGGCGTGATGAACTGCGTGGCCGCCTCGGTCATCACGATCTGCACGGTCGCGCCGGCCTTGGTCAGCAGGCGCGTGAGCTCGGCGATCTTGTAGCAGGCAATGCCGCCCGTCATGCCGAGCACGAGGTGGCGGCCGGCCAGTTCGCCTGGGTTTGCAGCGGACGTGTTCAAGTCACAGCTCCTATGTCGACCAGAGTTGGCGCGTTAGCGCCTGACTCCGGTCCCATGTCACGAAGTTGCGTGTGCAGCCCGCACACTCAGCGCGCGCCGCGCACGCGCCGCAATTCGTCGAACACCAGCAGCACCGCGCCGATGCAGATCGCGCTATCGGCGAGGTTGAACGCCGGCCAGTGCCAGCCGCCCACGTGGAAGTCGAGAAAGTCGATCACGTGGCCGTACAGCAGGCGGTCGATCACATTGCCGAGCGCGCCGCCCATGATGAGCGCGAGCGCCGTGCAGAAGAGCTTCTGCGTGGCGTGGCGCTTGAGCAGATAGCAGATCACGAGCGCCGCCACCACGCCGAGCGCCGTGAACGCCCAGCGCTGCCAGCCGCCCGCGGCCGACAGGAAGCTGAATGCCGCGCCCTTGTTGTAAACCAGCACGAGGTTGAAGAACGGCGTGATCGCGCGGCCTTCGCCGTAGCTGAACACCTTGTTGATGGCGATTTTCGTGAGCTGGTCGGCGAGGATCACGATCACCGCGACCCCCAGCCACGGCGCGAGCGTGCCGCCCGCGCCATTCGACCTGGACTGCTTCGGCAGGGTTTTTGCCATTATGCCGCGCTCCGTTTTTCACCGTCGCCGAACAGATTCGCCACGCAGCGGCCGCACAGGCCCGGATGCTCCGCGTTCGCGCCCACGTCCTCGCGGTAGTGCCAGCAGCGCTCGCACTTGAGGTACTTCGAGGTGACCACTTCGACGCCTTCTTCGGCTTCGCCGTCGACCTTCACGATTTCCGCCGCCGAGGTGATCAGCACGAATTTCAGGTCGTCGCCGAGGGAGGCGAGCGCGTCGTAGCGCGCGCCGCTCGCGAGAATCCGCACTTCGGCCTGCAGCGACGAGCCGATCTGGTTCGCCACCCGCGCCTCTTCGAGCGCCTTCGTCACGTTGCCGCGCACTTCGCGCAGCAGCGTCCACTTGGCGATCAGCTCCGGCGCGCCTTCGACGTCCGGGAAGGCGTGGAAGGTTTCGGTGAAGATGGTTTCGTTTTGCGGCTGGAACACCTTCCAGGCTTCTTCGGCCGTGAACGACAGGAACGGCGCGAGGATGCGCAGCAGGCTGTGCGTGATGTGATGGAGTGCCGTTTGCGCGCCGCGGCGGGCCTTCGAGTCCGCTGCGCTCGTGTAGAGGCGGTCCTTCAGCACGTCGAGGTAGAAGCCGCCCAGGTCTTCCGAGCAGAACGTCTGGAGCTTGGCCACGACCGGGTGGAACTCGTAGCGGTCGTAGTGGGCGAGCACGTCGTTTTGCAGCGTATGCGTGAGCGCGACGGCATAGCGGTCGATCTCGAGCCAGTCGCTCGCGGGCAGCGCGTGCTTCTCGAAGTCGAAGTCCGAGAGGTTCGAGAGCAGGAAGCGCAGCGTGTTGCGGATACGGCGATAGCCTTCCGTCACGCGCTTGAGAATTTCTTCCGAGATGGCCAGCTCGCCCGAGTAGTCGGTCGAGGCGATCCACAGACGGATGATTTCCGCGCCCAGGCGGTTCGCCACTTCATGCGGATCGACACCGTTGCCGAGCGACTTCGACATCTTGCGGCCTTCGCCGTCGACGGTGAAGCCGTGCGTGAGGAGCGCGTTGTAGGGCGGGCGGCCGTCGAGCATCGAAGCCGTGAGCAGCGACGAGTGGAACCAGCCGCGGTGCTGGTCCGAGCCTTCCAGGTACAGGTCGGCCGGGAACTGGAGTTCATCTTTGTGCGAGCCGCGCAGCACATGCCAGTGCGTCGTGCCCGAGTCGAACCACACGTCGAGCGTGTCGCGGTTCTTCTCGTACAGGTTGGCGTCGTCGCCGATCAGCTCGCGCGGGTCGAGCGTCTGCCACGCTTCGATGCCTTCCTTCTCCACGCGCTGCGCCACCTGTTCGAGCAGCTCCAGCGTGCGCGGATGCAGCTCGCCGGTTTCCTTGTGCACGAAGAACGCCATCGGCACGCCCCATTGGCGCTGGCGCGAGAGCGTCCAGTCCGGGCGGTTGGCGATCATCGAGTACAGGCGCTGCTTGCCCCACGACGGGTAGAACGCCGTCGCCTCGATGCCTTCGAGCGCCGTTTCGCGCAGCGTCTTGCCGCCGTCTTTGGGCGTCACGTCCATGCCCGCGAACCACTGCGAAGTCGCGCGGTAGATGATCGGCGTCTTGTGGCGCCAGCAGTGCATGTAGCTGTGCAGGTACTTCTCGCTGCGCAGGAGCGTGCCGGCGGCGTCGAGTGCGTCGACGATCTTCGGGTTAGCGGCCCAGATCGAGAGGCCGCCGAACAGCGGCAGCGATTCGATGTAGCGGCCATCGCCCATCACCGGGCTGATGATGTCCGAGTCGGCCATGCCGTGCGCCTTGCACGACACGAAGTCTTCCACGCCGTAGGCGGGCGCGGAGTGCACGATGCCCGTGCCGGTGTCGGTCGTGACGTAGTCGCCGAGATAGATCGGCGAGGTGCGCTTGTAGCCCGGGTGCGCCGAGGCGAGCGGGTGATTGAAACGCAGCAGCGAGAGCTTCTCGCCCTTCGTCGTGGCGACGATCTTGCCCTCGAGGCCGAACTCCTTCATGCACGCTTCCACGCGCTCGACGGCGAGGATCAGCAGGCCGCGTTGCGTGTCGACGAGCGCGTAGTCGATCTCCGGGTGCACGTTGAGCGCCTGGTTCGACGGAATCGTCCAGGGCGTGGTGGTCCAGATCACGATGCCGCCTTCCTCGCGCGGCAGCGCGGGCAGGCCGAACGCGGCCGCCGTTTCGGCCGGTTGCGCGAACGTGAACAGCACGTCGATGGTCGGGTCGGTCTTGTCCTTGTACTCGACTTCGGCTTCGGCGAGCGCCGAGCCGCAGTCGAAGCACCAGTTCACGGGCTTGAGGCCCCGGAACACATAACCCTTCTCGATGATCTTCGCGAGGGCGCGGATCTCGCCGGCCTCGTTCGCGAAGTTCATCGTCTTGTACGGGTTGTTCCAGTCGCCGAGCACGCCCAGGCGCTTGAAGCCCTTCTTTTGCGTCTCGATCTGGCCGGCCGCGTACTCGCGCGCCTTCTGCATCACTTCCTGGGCGGGCAGCGACTTGCCGAACTGCTTCTCGATCTGGATTTCGATCGGCATGCCGTGGCAGTCCCAGCCCGGCACGTAGACCGCGTCGAAGCCCGCGAGATTGCGCGCCTTGACGATCATGTCCTTGAGGATCTTGTTCACCGCGTGGCCGAGGTGGATGTCGCCGTTCGCATACGGCGGGCCGTCGTGCAGGATGAACTTCTTGCGGCCCTTCGAAGCCGCGCGGATCTTCTCGTAGACCTGGTTCTCTTCCCATTCCTTGACCCATTGCGGCTCGCGCTTCGGCAGGTCGCCGCGCATCGGGAACGGAGTGTCGAGCAGGTTGACGGGGTATTTGGATTCGGTCTTCTGTGGCTTGCCGGAGGATGCTTTCTTGTCGCTCATGGTGAGATCACGTGGAATTCGGGGGATGCATGGCGTCAGCGTTGCGGCCGATGCCGCGCAACCGTCGCCTCGGGCGCTGCATGCCGTGCTTTGAGCACGCGGCGCCTGGGGGCGGGGCAGCCCGCGCATGCGGGCCGCAGGTCACCTAATTCGGTCGGTGGCCGAGGTGGCGAAGCCGGTGGAGGCGCCGCCGGCCACGTCTGCGCCCGCGGCGGCGAACCACGCGCGGGTGTTCGCCACGTCGCGAGCGATCGCGGCGGTGAGCGTTTCGAGGTCGGGAAACTTCTCCTCGTCACGCAGCTTCTTGAGAAACTCGACCCGTACGAGCTTGCCGTAGGCGTCGCCGTGCCAGTCGAGCAGATGCACTTCGAGCAGTACGCGGCCCGAGTCGTCCACGGTCGGGCGCAGCCCGAGGCTCGCGACGCCCGGCAGCGGATGATCGGCAATGCCATGCACCATCACGACGAAAATACCCTTGAGCGCCGGCCGCTTGTGGCCGATCAGCAGGTTCATCGTGGGGAAGCCCAGGTCGCGCCCGAGCTTCAGGCCGTGCGTGACGTGCGCGCTGATGTGATAGCCGCGGCCCAGCGAAGCGCGCGCGGCGTCGAGGTCGCCCGCGTGCAGTTGCGCACGCACGGCTGAGCTGGAAATGCGCACGCCCGAAGGGTCGGCCACGGTCGCCATCTGCTCGACTTCGAAGCCGTGCTGCGCGCCCGCGGCCTGCAGCGAAGCGAAATCGCCCGCGCGCTTTGCGCCATAGCGGAAGTCGTCGCCGATCATCATCCAGCGCGCGTGCAGCCCGCCCACGATGATGCGCTCGACGAACGCCTCGGGCGACTGGCTCGCGAACGTATGGTTGAAATGCTCGACCACCACGCGGTCCACGCCGTTCTCGCGCAGCGCCTCGAGCTTGTCGCGCAGCATGGCGATGCGCGGCGGGGCGCTGGCCGGGTTGAAGAACTCGCGCGGATGCGGCTCGAAGGTCATCACGCAGACGGGCAGGCCGCGCGCGTCGGCTGCCGCGCGCACGCGCGCGAGCAATGCCTGATGCCCGCGGTGGACACCGTCGAAATTGCCGATGGTCAGCGCGCAGGGCGCGCGGCTTTCGGCATTGGGAAGACCGCGGAAGACTCTCACGATAGCGGAACCTGGTGGAACCTCGAAAAGCGCGCCGGCGCAGCACGCGTGCCAATGATCGACTGCTGGCCGACAGACCCGGCCACTCGCGGCCCAAGGACCGCGACGAAACAGAAGATTATAAACGCACGAGGCGACGATCGCCGCCGCACGAGCGTTGAGCCGGCCCCCCGATGATAAAATCCGCGGATGAAAAATCTCGTCATCCTGATTTCGGGGCGGGGCAGCAACATGGAAGCCATCGTGCGCGCCTGCGCGCGGGAAGCTTGGGGCGCGCGCATCGCCGCCGTGATTGCCAACCGTCCTGACGCCGCGGGCCTCGCGTTCGCGGCTTCGAATGGCATTGCCACGGCGGTCGTCGACCACCGCCAGTTTCCCGATCGCGCCAGCTTCGACGCGGCGCTCGCTCAGGTCATCGACGGCTACGCGCCGGACTTCGTCGTGCTGGCGGGCTTCATGCGCGTGCTGACTGAATCGTTCGTCGGCCATTATGCGGGTCGGATGCTCAATATCCATCCTTCGCTGCTGCCGATGTTTCCTGGTCTCAAGACGCACCAGCAAGCGCTCGACGCCGGCTGCCGCGTGCACGGCGCGACGGTGCATTTCGTCACGCCCACGCTCGATCATGGTCCGATCGTCGCGCAGTCGGTGGTTCCGGTGCGCGCGGGAGACGACGCCGCGGCGCTGGCCGCGCGCGTGCTCAAGACCGAACATCTGATGTATCCGCGCGCGGTGCGCTGGTTCGTCGAAGGGCGCCTCGCGCTCGACGGCGAACGCGTGACGCTCACGCCGGCCGAGCCACAGTGGCTCTTCTTTGACGACTCGCAAGCCGCCGGGGAGGGCGCATGAGACTGCATGGTTTTCTGATTGGACAGACTGAAACGTTGCTCGCCGACGTCCTGAAATTCACGGGTCCGGCCGACGCCGTGACGAGCCGCTTTTTTCGCGAGCATCCGAAGCTCGGCCACGCCGAGCGCGGGGTGATCGCCGAAGCCGTGTTCGCGGTGCTGCGCCGGCGCATGGAGTTCGCGCACCTGGCCGAAAGCGGCGCGGGCAGCCCGACGCGCCGCCTCACGCTGCTCGGCCTGATGGCGACGGCGGGCCGCTCGGCGATCCGTCCGTTCGTTTCCGACGCCGAGGCGACCTGGCTCGAGCACGTCGCGAAGATCGACCCGGCAAGCCTGCCGCTGCGCGTGCAGCTGAATCTGCCGGAGTGGATCATGAAGGCGCTGGAAACGCGCTTTGAGCCCACCGAACTCGCGCAACTGGCCGCCGCGCTCAACTATCCGGCGCCGCTCGATCTGCGCGCCAATCCCATCAAGGCGAGTCGCGAGGAGCTGATCCGAGCGCTGTCCGAGTCGGGCATCGAAGGCGGCGAAACGCCGTTCGCGCCGTTCGGCGTGCGCGTGACGGGCAAGCCCGCGCTCGCGAAACTCGACTCGTTCAAGAACGGCTGGTTCGAGGTGCAGGACGAGGGCAGCCAGCTGCTGTGCACGCTGCTGGCGCCGCGCCGCGGCGAGATGGTCGTGGACTTCTGCGCGGGCGCGGGCGGCAAGACGCTGGCGCTCGGCGCGATGATGCGCTCGACGGGCCGTCTCTACGCCTTCGACGTGTCCGACCGGCGCCTCGCCAAGCTCAAGCCGCGCCTCGCGCGCAGCGGCCTGTCGAACGTCAATCCCGTGCTAATCGACAGCGAGCACGATGCCAAGATCAAGCGGCTGATCGGCAAGATCGACCGCGTGCTCGTGGATGCGCCGTGCTCGGGCCTCGGCACGCTGCGCCGCAACCCCGACCTCAAGTGGCGCCAGTCGCCGGAGTCGATCGCCGAACTCGCGCCCAAGCAGCTTTCGATTCTCACGAGCGCGGCGCGCCTGCTCAAGCGCGGCGGCCGTCTCGTCTACGCGACCTGCAGCATTCTCGAAGCCGAGAACGAAGCGGTCGTGAAGCAGTTCCTCGAGGCGCACCCCGAGTTCGTGCTGGTGAGCGCGCGCGACGTGCTGGCCGAGCAGCGCGTGGGCCTCGACACGGGCGACTACCTCTCGCTGTGGCCGCACCGACACGCCACCGACGGCTTCTTTGCCGCCGTGCTGGAGCGTCGCGGCGAAGCGAAGCCGAAGACCAGGGCCGCCGGCGCGCAGACCACGCCTGAAGAAGCCGCAGCGGAGCAAGAGGCGTCCGACGCGATCGCGAAGGCGCAGGTAAGCGAAGCGGCCGAGCCGGACGCCGCGCTGGAGTAGGCCGCGCGGCAGGTGCGATGTTTGCGGGACCGTCCGGTGGGAAGAAGCCGGGCGGTCCGCGATAGCCGTGCTGGCCGATTGCTCGTTGCGTATTGGCGACATCTTCGACGCGGACCCTGTTCAGGGCGGTGACATACGCATCATCGCGCCCTGATTCCCAGCGAACGCCGTATCGCATCGAATAATCAGGCGATGCGGGGCAACTCGAACTAGGATTCCTGGTAGAGCGTGCGGAAGATGGGATCGCGGTGAAAGACTAGATGGGGCCAGATATCATGGAAAGTGCCAGTTGAGGTGCGGCAAAGCGCCTCGAAACGCCCTTCAGATGTTGACGCCGTAACCATTAAAGAAAAAAATCTCCCTTTGTTACAAACACTTGGAACGGTTCTAGTAGAATGCCGTCCAATCGCATCTAGTCGCTTTCACTTTCTTGACACCGGCGCCTGGCCGAAAGGCCGACGCGCTTCGCTTCACAGGTAAATGCCTTGTTGAACTCCCTGCTTGATTTCCTCGCCCACGGGGTGCTCCATTTCTCGTGGTGGCAGATCGTGCTGTTCGCGGTGGTGGTCACCCACATCACGATCATCGGCGTGACGGTGTACCTGCACCGCTGCCAGGCGCACCGCGCGCTGGATCTGCATCCCATCGCGAGCCACTTCTTCCGCTTCTGGCTGTGGATGACCACGGGCATGCTCACGGGCCAGTGGGCCGCGATCCACCGCAAGCACCACGCCAAGTGCGAAACGGAAGAAGATCCGCACAGCCCGCAAACGCGCGGCATCTGGAAGGTGCTGCTCGAAGGCGCCGAACTCTATCGCGCCGAAGCAAAGAACGAAGAAACGCTGCGCCGTTTCAGCCACGGCACGCCCAACGACTGGATGGAGCGCAACGTCTACACGCGCTACCCCATTCTCGGCGTGAGCATCATGATGGTGATTGACGTCGCGCTGTTCGGCGCCGTCGGCCTCACCGTGTGGGCCGTGCAGATGGCGTGGATTCCGTTCTGGGCCGCAGGCGTCGTGAACGGCCTCGGCCACTTCTGGGGCTACCGCAACTTCAATTCGTCCGACGCGAGCACGAACCTTCTGCCGTTCGGCATCATCATCGGCGGCGAAGAGCTGCACAACAACCACCACACGTTCGCGACTTCGGCGAAGCTCTCGAACAAGTGGTACGAGTTCGACATCGGCTGGATGTATATCCGCATGATGCAGGCGGTTGGCCTTGCCAAGGTGAAGAAGGTCGCGCCGACCCCGCGTCTCGCCAAGGGCAAGCTCGTGGCCGACCACGAGACGCTGCAGGCCGTGCTCTCGAACCGCTATGAAGTCATGGCGAGCTACGCGAAGGCCGTGAAGCAGGCCTATCGCCAGGAACTGGCGCACCTGAAGGAAGTGGGCGAGCGCGAGAAGTACAAGGTCATGCGCGGCGCGCGCAAGTGGTTCGACAAGGAAGAAGCCAGCCTGAACGAACCCCAAAAGCGCCAGCTGCCGCAAATCTTCGCGAACAGCCAGAAGCTGCGCACGTTCATCGAACTGCGCAACGAACTCGCCGCGATCTGGGAGCGTTCGAGCGCCTCGCGCGAACAGCTGCTCACGCAGCTCCAGGATTGGTGCCATCGCGCTGAACAAAGCGGTATCAAGGCGCTGCAGGAATTCGCTTCGCGCCTGCGCCGCTACGCCTGATCACCGGCTTGATCGTCCCGAGCGGATTTTGGCCCCTCAGTGGGGCGCAGGAAAATCCTTTAGAATGACGAGACGTCACAAAACCCCGCGCTGGCGGGGTTTTTCTTTTTGGGCCGCAAAAAAGCCGGAGTCCCCACAATGGCTTCATGGCGCGGCGATCGGTAGGGGCAGGAGATGATGAGTCAGGCGATCAGGAAGGTCGAATACGACCGGCCGCAGGGTGCCGTCTGCAGCGTTGGACAGGCTTGGGCACGTGTGCCCGATGCGCCGTCCACGGCAGAACGCGTGGCATTGAAGGAGCGGATTCGCGCGTTGCTCAAGCGCGAGAAGGCGGTGCTTGTCGCGCACTATTATGTGGACCCCGAATTGCAGGAGCTCGCCGACGAAACCGGCGGCTGCGTAGCCGATTCGCTCGAAATGGCGCGCTTTGGCCGCGATCACGAAGCGCAGACGCTCGTCGTGGCGGGCGTGCGCTTCATGGGCGAGACCGCGAAGATTCTGAGTCCGAACAAGCGCATTCTCATGCCCGACCTCGACGCGACCTGCTCGCTCGATCTCGGCTGCCCCATCGACGAATTCTCGGCGTTCTGCGACGAGCATCCGGACCGCACCGTGGTCGTCTATGCGAACACGAGCGCGGCCGTGAAGGCGCGCGCGGACTGGATGGTCACGTCGTCCATCGGTCTCGAGATCGTCGCCGACCTGCACGCGAAGGGCGAAAAGATTCTGTGGGCTCCTGACCGGCACCTGGGCAGCTACATCCAGAAGAAGACCGGCGCGGACATGCTGCTGTGGCAAGGCTCGTGCCTCGTGCACGACGAGTTCAAGGGCATCGAGCTCGATCTGCTGCGCGCCGAATATCCGGACGCCAAGGTCCTCGTCCACCCCGAATCGCCGGAAGGCGTGGTTGCGCTCGCGGACGTGGTCGGCTCGACCACCCAGCTGATCGACGCCGCCGTGAAGCTCGACGCGCAACGCTTCATCGTCGCGACCGATCTCGGCATTCTGCACAAGATGCGCCTCGCGGCGCCGGGCAAGACCTTCATCGAAGCGCCGACGGCCGGCAACAGCGCCACCTGCAAGAGCTGCGCGCATTGCCCGTGGATGGCCATGAACGGTCTGGCGAATCTCGCCGACGTGCTGGAGCGCGGTCACAACGAGATCCACGTCGACAGCGCGATCGGCGAGCGTGCGCGTCTGCCGATCGATCGCATGCTGGCGTTCGCGGCGGAGCACAAGCGCCGCGTGCAGGCGAGCGGCGACCTCGCGCGCGACACCGCGCTGTTCTCGCAAGTGGGGGCGGCATAAATGGGCGCACTCGAATTGCTCGCAGTCGATGCCGTTGCGCCCGTGCTCGATGAAGTGCGTGCGCAGTACGGCGCAGCGTTCGACGCCGCGATCGCACGCAACGTGGCCGAAGCGCTCGAAGAAGACGTCGGCCCCGGCGACCAGACCGGCCGTCTCGTGCCCGCCGATGAAATGCGCGACGCGCGCATCATCGTGCGCGAAGACGCGGTGCTGTGCGGCGTGCTCTGGTTCGACGGCGTGGTGAAGCAGGTCGATCCGCGCATCGAAGTCCGTTGGCACTATCGCGAAGGCGAGCGCATGGCCGCCGACACGACCGTCTGCTCGCTGCGCGGTCCGGCGCGCTCGCTCCTCACGGCCGAGCGCAACGCAATGAACTTCCTGCAGCTGCTTTCGGGCGTGGCGAGCGTGACGCGCCGCTACGTCGAGATGATCGCGCACACCCGCACGCGGATTCTGGACACGCGCAAGACGATGCCCGGCCTGCGCCTCGCGCAGAAGTACGCAGTGCGCGTGGGCGGTGGCGTCAACCAGCGTCTCGCGCTTTACGACGGCATCCTGATCAAGGAAAACCACATTGCTGCGGCAGGTGGCGTCGGCGCGGCGCTGGACGCAGCGCTCGCGCTCGATGCGGGCGTGCCGATCCAGATCGAAGTCGAGACGCTCGATCAGCTCGACGCGGCGCTCGCGCACGGCGCGCAGTCGGTGCTGCTCGACAACTTCTCGTTCGACATGATGCGCGACGCGGTGAAGCTCACGGCGGGGCGTGCGGTGCTCGAAGTCTCGGGCGGCGTGAGTTTCGACACGGTGCGCACGATCGCGGAAACGGGCGTGGACCGCGTATCGATTGGCGCGTTGACGAAGGACGTGCGCGCGACGGACTTTTCGATGCGCATTGTCTGAAGACGCAAGTTCGCTGAGCTGAACCAGAACGAAAAAAGGCCGCCTCGCGATGAGGCGGCCTTTGTTTTTTGCGGCGCTTTTAGTTCGCTCGACTCATGAAACCGTGCGATTGCGCACGCGCTCCGGCGCGAGCACGGTCGGCAGCGCCTTGGGCAGCGAGTTCGGCCAGTCGCGGCTGTAGTGCAGGCCACGGCTCTCGCGGCGCGAGCGCGCACTTTCCACGATCAGCGAAGCGACTTCGACGAGGTTGCGCAATTCCAGCAGGTCGCGCGTGACGCGGAAATTCGCGTAGTACTCGAGAATTTCGTCGCGCAGCAGGGCGATGCGATGCTGGGCGCGCTCGAGCCGCTTGTCGGTGCGCACGATGCCGACGTAATTCCACATCAGCCGACGCAGCTCGTCCCAGTTGTGGGCCACGACGACTTCCTCGTCGGAATCGGAGACGCGGCTTTCGTCCCAGTCGGGCAGCGGCGCATGCGCGCCCGCACTGAACCCTTCCGCCTCGATCGCCTCGGCCGCCGAGCGGCCGATCACGAGGCACTCGAGCAGCGAGTTGCTCGCAAGGCGGTTCGCGCCGTGCAGGCCCGTGTACGACGTCTCGCCCACGGCGTAGAGGCCCGCGAGATCGGTCCGCCCGGCCAGGTCGGTGACGACGCCGCCACAGGTGTAATGCGCGGCGGGCACGACGGGAATCGGCTCCTTCGAGATGTCGATGCCGAATTCGCGGCAGCGCGCGAGGATGGTCGGGAAATGCTCTTCGAGAAACGCCGGCGGCTGATGGCTGATGTCGAGATGCACGCAGTCGATGCCGTGCTTCTTGATCTCGAAGTCGATCGCGCGGGCGACAATGTCGCGTGGCGCCAGTTCGGCGCGCGCGTCGTGCGCGGGCATGAAGCGGGTGCCGTCGGGCAGGCGCAGCACGCCGCCTTCGCCGCGCACGGCTTCCGAAATCAGGAACGACTTGGCGTGCGGGTGGAACAGGCAGGTGGGGTGGAACTGGATGAACTCCATGTTCGCCACCCGGCAGCCCGCGCGCCATGCCATGGCGATGCCGTCGCCGGTGGCTGTGTCGGGGTTCGTCGTGTACAGGTAGACCTTGCCCGCGCCGCCCGTGGCGAGCACCGTGTGCGGCGCCTGGATCGTCACCGTGCGGTCGTTTTTCAGATCGAGCGCATAGAGGCCGTGGCAGCGACGGCCCGGCAGACCCAGCCGGTCGGACGTGATGACGTCGATCGCCTGATGGTCTTCGAGGATCGTGATGTTCGGGTGCGAGCGCGCACGTTCGAGCAGCGTTTGCACGACCGCGTGGCCGGTGGCGTCGGCGGCGTGGATGATGCGGCGATGGCTGTGGCCGCCTTCGCGCGTGAGGTGAAAGCCGAGTTCGGCGGCGGCGTCCTTCGTGAACGGCACGTCCTGGGCAATCAGCCATTCGATGGCCGCGCGGCCATGCTCGACGATGTAGCGCGTGGCTGCCTCGTCGCACAGGCCGCCGCCGGCGACGAGCGTATCGTCCACGTGGTTCTCCACGCTGTCGGCCGAATCGAGCACGGCGGCAATGCCGCCCTGCGCGCGGTCACTTGCACCTTCGGTCATCGCGCGCTTGGCGATGATCACGACGCGACGCGAATCGGCGAGATTCAGCGCGACGCTCAGTCCTGCGAGGCCGCTGCCGACGATCGCTACATCGAAATTCATGATCCTGCTTCTCCGTCTCTCTTGTTCTACGCTTTCTGGCCGCCGCGTTTGCCGCGGTCCTGCGCCGTCATGGCATATGACACGCGTGTGGCAGCCGGTATAAAGCGGGAAGCATACTCCGAGAGAGGAGCGAACGGATAGCGCCAGTGTGGGCGCCGCCGTTAAAACACCGTTGCAGCGCGCGAACCGAGGCGGGGCGGGCGCGCAAAAAGAAAAACCCCGCTAAAAAGCGGGGTTTTTCTGTCTTCGTCAGGCTAGAAACCCGATCAATTACTTGATCTTGGTTTCCTTGTACTCGACGTGCTTGCGAACAACCGGGTCGAACTTCTTGATCGACATTTTTTCCGGCATGTTGCGCTTGTTCTTCGTGGTCGTGTAGAAGTGACCCGTACCTGCGGTCGATTCCAGCTTGATCTTGTCGCGGACGCCCTTGGCCATGATTTACTCCTTACAGTTCGCCGCGTGCGCGCAGGTCTGCGAGCACGGAATCGATGCCGTTCTTGTCGATCAGGCGCAGGCCTGCGTTCGAGATGCGCAGACGCACCCAACGGTTTTCGCTTTCAACCCAGAAACGGCGGTTTTGCAGATTCGGGAGGAAACGGCGCTTGGTTTTGTTGTTAGCGTGGGAAACGTTGTTGCCGCTCATCGGCGCTTTCCCAGTGACTTGGCATACACGTGCCATGAGACACTCCTACGGAAATTCTGAGTTCGAGAGCCGCTTAAGTTTCCCAGGCGAGAAATGGCCGGAATAAGAGCGCGCTCACGTATGGATGAGAGACAACCTCGAACCCAGGCCATATTTCCCCTGGAACGCCTCGTTGGGCTTCGGAACAGGGTTGGAAATAGGCAAACCGTAATTCTAGCAGAAAAAGTCCTGGAAAATCAAACCCAATTTGCACATGGTGTTGTGTGCCGCCGCGCCTGGTGCTTGTGTCACCTCAGCTCCAGCCTTGGCGCGCGAAGGAAAACGTCTCCCGGGTGCCGATGACCAGGTGATCGATGAGCTGAACCTCCACGAGCGCCAGCGTTTCGCGCAACACCCGCGTGAGGCGCCGGTCGCTCGCGCTCGGCTGCACCGCGCCCGAAGGGTGATTATGGGCAACGATCAGGCTCGCGGCGTTGAGCGTCAGCGCGCGCCGCACGATTTCGCGAGGATACACCGCCATGCGCGTGAGCGAGCCGCGCGAGCTTTCCTCCGTGCGGATCAGCCGGTGGCGCGCATCCAGGAAGAGGCAAACGAACACCTCGTGCGGCCGCCCGCCGATCAGGAGGCGCAAATAGTCCTCGACCGCACCGGGAGAGTCGACGAGCGGCTTGTCGTCGAGCGCTTGCGCGAGCGCCCGCCGCGCGAGTTCCGTCACCGCTTGCAGCATCGCGGCTTTTGCGGGCCCGATGCCGCGCAGGGCCTCGAATTCTTCGGGCGGCGCGTCGAGCATGGCGCGCAGCGAGCCGAATTGGGCCAGCAGCGTGCGCGCCACCTCGAAGACATCGTGGCCCGGCAAGCCGAAGCCGAGCAGGATCGCGAGCAACTCCACGTCCGAGAGCGCGGCGGCGCCGGCCGAGCGCAGCCGCTCGCGGGGCATGTCGCGGCGTGGTGCCGCAGGCGTCGCGTTCTCGTGGGTCGAGACCGCAGGCGCTGCCGGAGCGGGGCGGGCGCCGCCGCGGGGGCCGCGCTCCGCGCAGCCCGGACCGGGCAGGCGGACGGCGAGGGCGCCGCCGACGGTATCGGGCGCCGTGTCCAGCATGCAGGCGAGTTCCCTCATGGCAATCTCCACAGACAAATAAGGCGTGCGCGGCGCGCGCGAGTGCGAGCGTTGGCAGTGCACAATCGTGCCGCGACCGCCTCGGCCAACTGGCTTACAATAGATGCTTTCCGGCCGCCCGAGGCAGGCCGGACCGGCGCCTTGCGGCGCGCACGCGCGAAGCGCGCGTTACGACGAAATGAGTTACGCATGAGCATCATCGACATCTCCGAAGTGAAATCCGGTTCCCACGTGACGCTGAATTACCGGCTTTCACTCGCCGATGGCACCGAAATCGTCAATACCTTTGTCGACCGTCCCGCCACCCTGCTGATGGGCGCCGGCCAGCTTGCGCCGCCGCTGGAAGAGATTCTGCAGGGCCTGAAGGTGGGTCACCACTCGACCTTTCAGCTAGAACCGGGCGTCGCTTTCGGCCAGCGCAACCCCGACCTGATCCAGCGCGTCTCGCTCAAGACCCTGCGCGAGAACGGCATGATCGGCGAGGAGTTCAGCCCGGGCGACCTGATCGAATTCAATGCCCCCAACGGCGGGCGCTACGCGGGTGTGCTCAAGGAAGTGAACGAGACCTCCGCCCTGTTCGATTTCAACCACCCGCTCGCTGGCCAGGCGGTTGCGTTCGAAGTGCAAATCATCGGAATCCTTTAAAGCCCATGACCAACACGGACACGTCCCTCATCGCAGAACTGGCCGACGCGGAAATCCTGCTCGCCCAGCCGCGCGGCTTTTGCGCCGGCGTCGATCGGGCCATCGAGATCGTCGAGCGCGCCATCCAGCTTCACGGCGCACCGATCTACGTACGTCACGAAATCGTCCACAACGCCTATGTCGTCGAAGACCTGCGCAAGAAGGGGGCGATCTTCATCGAGCAGCTCGAAGAGGTGCCGTCCGGCAACACGGTGATCTTCAGCGCGCACGGCGTCTCCAAGTCGGTGCGCGCCGACGCTGAGGCGCGCGGCCTGCGCGTCTACGACGCGACCTGCCCGCTCGTCACGAAGGTGCACGTGGAAGTCGCGAAGATGCGCGACGAAGGGCTCGACATCGTCATGATCGGGCACAAGGGCCATCCGGAAGTGGAAGGCACCATGGGGCAGGTGGCCGAGGGCATGTACCTCGTCGAAGACATTGCCGATGTCGAGGCGCTCAAGCTGCGCGACCCGCAGCGCGTGGCGTTCGTCACGCAGACCACGCTCTCGGTGGACGACGCCGCGGAAATCATCGCGGCGCTCAAGGCGCGCTTTCCGGCCATTCGCGAGCCGAAGAAGCAGGACATCTGCTACGCCACGCAGAATCGCCAGGACGCCGTCAAGTTCATGGCGCCGCAGTGCGACGTCGTGATCGTGGTGGGCAGCCCGAACAGTTCTAATTCGAACCGGTTGCGTGAAGTGGCCGAGAAGCGCGGCATTCCTGCCTATATGGTGGATGCGCCCGAGCAGATCGACCCCCAGTGGCTCGCCGGCAAGCGCCGGATCGGCCTGACGGCTGGCGCGTCGGCTCCCGAAGCGCTCGCTCAGGAGATCATTCGCCGCCTGCACGAACTTGGTGCGCGCAACGTGCGTGCGCTCGAAGGCATCGAGGAGAACATTGCATTCCCGTTGCCGCGCGGACTCGGTCAGCCAGGCTGACGCCTCCCGCACTCCGCGAGAACGCGCCCATGTGGCGCGTTTTTTTATGCCCGTGACAGATGCGGCATGCCAATAATAAGGGTCGCATGGTGAGAAAAGGCAGGTTAACCTCACATTGGCCGGGTGCTCTTATTAGTGTTTTCTCTAGCGTGCAGGGCCGAATTGCGTGGTGTGACCCCGAATTAATGGGGCAATTGACACGCTTTCGACACGAATGCACCGCGCCGGAGCGGCATTATTATGCCCTCCCTTAAATATCGTTCATTTGAACCGATGCCCGCCCGACAAGGCATTGCGGCCATTATCTGCAACACATGATGCGAAGCCTGTCGATTTTTGGTGCAACTGGTGCACGAAAATGCGGCGCAACCTGCGGTGCAACCCGTCTCGGGTGCTTATCTAAAAATATGGTTGCAATGCAGGAAAACCCTGCCGGCTCAACAATATTGCCCGTCGCATAATTGGCGTTACAATGCGCGCGTTCTGAAGGCTGGACATCCCATGAGAAGGCCATCAGGCAAGCATTTCGGAAGGCGCAGGAGACCTGATTAATGCAATTCAAGTCGGCTTTTGCCGCGTCATCGATCAATGCGGTTGCGCCCCGCCACACGTGGCACCGCCGCAATGTCGAGACAGGCACGAGCGCAACATCGATCATTTCTGGCATGCAGATTGCTTTTGCATGCACCGGCGTTGTCACGCCGGTTCGCCGCCTGGGCGCGACGGATCTCGCAGCTGAGATCCCGCAGTGCGCGGGTGGCCGGGGAGAGGGAGTCATGGCGTTTGACGCATTCGCGTTTGCCGGCCGCAAGGCTCGCCGCGAATACGCCAACGTGAATATGACGCGTAGTTGATTGAACCCGACGGCACCGAACCATCCGACGGTGCCGTTTTTGCATCCGCTTTTGGCGAGCCTGCCGCTGCAACACAGCGGCAACGCAAACCAGGGCGGCCAACCGTTACCGGTTTTTACTTCAATACCCGAAAGTGTCGTTGCGGTTCCGTAAAACATCGCCCACCGGCCGATGACGAGCGCGAATCCGGTTGCACGGGCTAAGGAGCATTAAATGGATATTTTCATCCAGCAGATCCTGAATGGGCTGGTGCTTGGCAGCATCTACGCCATCATCGCACTGGGCTACACCATGGTGTACGGGATTCTGGGCATCATCAACTTCGCGCACGGCGACGTGCTCATGGTAGGCGCCATGGTCGCGCTCTCCGCGATCAACGTGCTCCACAATCACTTCCCGGGCCTCGGGAACATCCCCACGCTGTGCATTGCGCTCGCGGTTGCCGCGGTCGTGTGTGCGGTCGTCGGGTACACGATCGAAAAGGTCGCGTACCGGCCGCTGCGCCGCGCGCCGCGCCTCGCGCCGCTGATCACCGCGATCGGGGTGTCGATCCTGCTGCAGACGCTCGCCATGATCATCTGGGGCCGCAATCCGCTCGCGTTCCCCCAGCTCATCTCGACCGACCCGATCAACGTCATCAAGCCGACTGAAACCGGCGTGGGCGCCGTGATCTCGATGACGGAAATCGTCATCATCGTCGTCGCGTTCGTCGTGATGGCGGGCCTCCTGCTCCTCGTGCACAAGACCAAGCTCGGCCGCGCCATGCGCGCCATCGCCGAGAACCCGAACAACGCTTCGCTGATGGGCGTGAACCCGAACTTCGTGATCTCGGCCACGTTCATGATCGGCTCGGCGCTCGCCGCGCTGGCCGGCGTGATGATCGCGTCGGAATACGGCAACGCACACTTCTACATGGGTTTCATCCCCGGCATGAAGGCCTTCACGGCCGCGGTGCTGGGCGGTATCGGCAACCTCGGCGGCGCGATGGTCGGCGGCGTGGTGCTCGGCCTGATCGAGCAGCTCGGCGCAGGCTACATCGGCAACCTGACCGGCGGGGTGTTCGGCAGTAACTATCAGGACGTCTTCGCATTCATCGTGCTGATCGTCGTGCTCGTGTTCCGTCCGTCGGGGCTGCTGGGCGAACGTGTCGCGGACCGCGCATAAGAGGGAGTAACACAACATGACTTCAATTCAACCGATCGAGCCGTCGACGACGCTCATCCCCGAAAAGAACATGACGAAGACCCTCACGGTCGGCATCGTGACGGCCATCGTCGTGGCAGCGCTCCCCTTCGTGGTGGGCGCCGCGGGCGGCAACTACTGGGTGCGCGTGCTCGACTTCGCGATGCTGTACGTGATGCTCGCGCTGGGCCTGAACGTGGTGGTGGGCTTCGCCGGCCTGCTCGACCTGGGCTACATCGCGTTCTACGCGGTGGGCGCCTATGTCGCCGCGCTGCTCACGTCGCCGCACCTGACCACGCAGTTCACGTGGATCGCCAACATGTTCCCGGGCGGCCTGCACACGCCGTACTGGATCGTGATTCCGTGCGCCATGGCGCTCGCCGCGCTGTTCGGCGTGCTGCTCGGCGCGCCGACGCTGCGTCTGCGTGGCGACTACCTCGCCATCGTGACCCTGGGCTTCGGGGAAATCGTTCGTATCTTCATGAACAACCTCGACCGTCCGGTGAACATCACCAACGGGCCGCAGGGCATTACCGGCGTCGCGCCGCTGCAGGTGTTCGGCTTCAATCTCGCGCAGCCGCACGAGATCCTGGGCTTCACGTTCACGTCGGTCTACATGTACTACTACGTGTTCGTGATCTGCGCGCTGCTCGTGATCTGGGTGTGTACGCGTCTGCAGCACTCGCGTATCGGCCGCGCATGGGCCGCGATCCGCGAGGACGAAATCGCCGCCAAGGCCATGGGTATCAACACCCGTAACGTCAAGCTGCTCGCGTTCGCGATGGGCGCGTCGTTCGGCGGTCTGTCGGGCGCGATGTTCGGTGCGTTCCAGGGCTTCGTGTCGCCGGAATCGTTCACGTTCTGGGAATCGGTCGTCGTGCTCGCCTGCGTGGTGCTGGGCGGCATGGGCCACATCCCCGGCGTGATTCTCGGCGCCGTGCTGCTCGCCATTTTCCCCGAGTTCCTGCGCTCGACGATGGGCCCGCTCCAGCACATGCTGTTCGGCCACGAAGTCGTCGATACGGAAGTCATTCGCCAGCTGCTCTACGGCCTCGCCATGGTCGTCATCATGCTGTATCGCTCGGAAGGCCTGTGGCCGGCGGCGAAGCACGAAGACAAGATCGCGAAGATCGCCAAGCGTGCCAGCAAGAAGCCGGTTCGCGCATAACGGGGAGAACAGAATATGAGCAACAAAGCTATCCGCCTGTCCGTGAAGGGCGTGAACAAGCGCTTCGGCGGCCTGCAGGCGCTGTCCGACGTCGGCCTGCAGATCGAGGAAGGCACGATCTACGGCCTGATCGGCCCGAACGGCGCCGGCAAGACGACGTTCTTCAACGTGATTACCGGCCTCTACACGCCTGATTCGGGCGAATTCAAGCTCGACGGCACGGCCTACACGCCGACCGCCGTGTATCAGGTGGCGCAGGCCGGCATTGCACGTACGTTCCAGAACATTCGCCTGTTCGGCGGTATGACCGCGCTCGAGAACGTGATGGTCGGCCGCCACGTGCGCACGAAGCACGGCCTGCTCGGCGCTGTGTTCCAGACCCCCTCGGAGCGTCAGGAAGAGCGCGAGATCAAGGAACGCGCGATCGAATTGCTCGAATACGTGGGCATCGCGCAATACGCGGACTACACCTCGCGCAACCTCTCGTACGGCCACCAGCGCCGTCTGGAAATCGCGCGTGCGCTCGCGACCGATCCGAAGCTGCTCGCGCTCGACGAGCCGGCAGCCGGCATGAACGCGACCGAGAAGGTCGAACTCACGCGCCTGCTCGACAAGATCCGCGCGGATGGCAAGACCATCCTGCTGATCGAGCACGACGTGAAACTGGTGATGGGCCTGTGCAACCGGATGACAGTGCTCGACTACGGCAAGGTGATCTCCGAAGGGCTGCCGCAAGACGTGCAGAAGGACCCGAAGGTGATCGAGGCATATCTGGGTGCGGGGGTTCACTGATGTCGACATCGGTTCTGAAAATCAAGGGTCTGCAGGTCAACTACGGCGGGATCCAGGCAGTCAAGGGCGTGGACATGGAAGTTCGCCAGGGCGAACTCGTCACGCTGATCGGCGCGAACGGCGCGGGCAAGACCACGACGATGAAGGCCATCACGGGCCTGAAGCCGTACTCGGCGGGCGACATCGAGTACATGGGCCAGTCGATCAAGGGCGTGCCCGCGTATGAACTGCTCAAGCGCGGCCTCGCGATGGTGCCGGAAGGCCGGGGCATCTTCGCGCGCATGTCGATCCTCGAAAACATGCAGATGGGTGCGTACCTGCGCAGCGACAACGACGGCATCCAGAAGGACGTCGAGCGCATGTTCGGCTTCTTCCCGCGCCTGAAGGAACGCGCCACGCAGCTCGCAGGCACGCTCTCGGGCGGCGAGCAGCAGATGCTGGCCATGGCGCGCGCGATCATCAGCAAGCCGAAGCTTCTGCTGCTCGACGAGCCTTCGATGGGACTCTCGCCGATCATGGTCGAGAAGATCTTCGAAGTGGTGCGTACGATCTCGTCGGAAGGCATCACGGTGCTGCTCGTGGAGCAGAACGCACGTCTCGCGCTGCAGGCGGCCAATCGCGGCTACGTGATGGACTCGGGTCTCGTGACGATGGAAGGCGAGGCCAAGCAGATGCTCGACGATCCGAAGGTGCGTGCCGCGTACCTGGGCGAGTAAGCTGCTTCGCGTTGCGGTCCTGGCGGCCGCATAAAAAACAAAAGCCGCATGGGTGCGAAACCCATGCGGCTTTTTTCATGGCATCGATCGGTCAGGCTCAGGCGAGCGCTTCGGACTCCTGCACGGCGAGCCGCTTGCCGAGGCTCACCACGGCATCGGCGCGATAGCCAAGCCGCTCGTAGAACGCGAGCACCTCGGCCTTGTCGGTGAGCACCTGAAGGTTGAGCTTGAGGCATCCCAGCGCGGCGAGCGCGTTTTCCGCATGGCGCACGAGCCGCGTGCCGAGGCCGTGGCGCCGCGCTTCGGGCGCGACGGCGACCGAATAGAGCCAGCCGCGATGCCCGTCGTAACCGGCCATGGCCGTGCCGACGAGCGCGCCGTCGATGTCGCCGCCGTCGCGAACCGCAACGAAGAACAGCTCCGGCTGCGTGCCGAGCTTGTTCGCGATCGACAGACGCGGATTGCGATGCGGCCGGCTCGCGTCGTTGTACTCGGGAAACGCCTGCAGCCAGAGCGCGATCACCGCTTCGGTATCGGCTTCGCTGAACACGCGGATCGTGACAGACATCGCTCGTGCTCCGCCCGATTACAGCGAGTCGAGGATCGTGCGCAGCATCGCCATCATCTGGTCGATTTCCTGCGTCGTCACGTTCAGCGCCGGCATGAAGCGCAGCAGGTTCGGGCGCGCGGCGTTGAGCAGCAGGCCGTCCGGCTGCATGAGGCGCGCCTTCTCGACGATCTCCGGGCCGATGTCCTTGCCGAGCAGCAGCGCGCGCAGCAAGCCTTCGCCACGCTCGCCCTGGAAGCCGCGTTCGGCCGAAAGCTCGAGCAGCTTTTCGCGCAGGTACTCGCCGCGGGCACGCACGCCTTCGAGGAAGCCGGGCGCAACCAGTTGCGAGATCACCGAATAGCCCACGGCGGTCATCAGCGGGTTGCCGTTGTACGTGCCGCCCTGATCGCCCGCTTCGAACACGGCGATTTCCTTCTTCGCGAGCAGCGCCGCGAGCGGCACGCCGCCGCCGATGCCCTTGCCGAGCGTCATGATGTCCGGCTCGATGCCCGAGAGTTCGTAGGCGAAGAGGGTGCCCGCACGGCCGCAGCCGCTCTGCACTTCGTCGACGATCAGCAGGATGCCGTGCTTCTTCGTGAGCGCGCGCAGTTGCTGCATGAATTCGCGCGTGGCGGGAATCACGCCGCCTTCGCCCTGGATCGGTTCGAGCATCACGGCGACGGTCTTCGCGTTGATGAGCTTCTCGACCGAGGCGATGTCGTTCAGGTCGGCCTTCGGGAAGCCCGGCACTTGCGGTGCGTAGATCGTGTCCCAGCCCGGCTTGCCGCTAGCCGACATGGTCGCGATCGTGCGGCCGTGGAAGCTGTGGTCGAACGTGATGATCTCGTAGGCGCCGTCACGATGCTTCTTGCCCCACTTGCGCGCGAGCTTGATCGCGCCTTCGTTGGCTTCGGCGCCGCTGTTGGCGAAGAACACCTTGTCGAAGCAGCTGTGCTCGGTGAGCAGGCCTGCGAGCTTCGCCATCGGCTCGTTGTAGAAGGCCGGCGACGGGTTGATGAGCAGGCGCGACTGCTTTTCCAGCGCCTCGATCATGCCGTCGTTGCAGTGCCCGAGGCTGTTGACGGCCCAACCCTGGATGAAGTCCAGGTATCGCTTGCCTTCGTTGTCGTAGAGCCACGACCCCTTGCCATGCGTGAAAACGATTTCGGGCCGGTTGGTGATGTACATCAGCGACTCGATCGGGTACTCGGAATAATTCATGGCAACGGGCTCCGCGTTGGGGCTGCACAAGGGTTGAAGAAGATACGGCGGAAAAACAAAAAGCCACGGACTGGCCGTGGCTTTCGTGATTCGAACTTGCTGTGCGTTGAGAAGTGCAACGCGCGTCCGCGAGTAGCCAGGCCCTAAAGATGGGGCGAGCGGCGACGTCGAAGGGCGGACAGGATGCAGTTCATGGGCGCAAGAATACGACAAGCCGAATGGCGATGTAAACCATCAATGTGCCGAATTTTTCCAGGCGGCCGAAGAATTTTTCGTGACGGCCGTGCGGCGGGGCGATGCATTGCATACGCAACGACCCGCTCGGGCCAACTTCAGACGGCGTTCGCGAGGTCCGCGGCGCTCGTGAACGAGTCCGCGTAGAACTCGTCTTCGGGCAGGCCGTGGTGCTGCGTGAAGTCGCGCTGCGCGGACTCCACCATCACCGGCGCGCCGCACGCATAGACCTGGTGGCCCGACAGATCGGGCAGATCCTCGATCACGGCGCGGTGCACGAAGCCCGTGCGGCCGGTCCAGCTGTCGCCGTCGGCGGGCTCGGAGAGCACCGGCACGAAGCGGAAGTTCGGGATCTCCTTCGCCCATTGCCCGGCGAGATCCATCAGGTACAGGTCCTTCTTCTGGCGCGCGCCCCAGTAGAGCGTCATCGGGCGGTTCAGGTTCTTGTGGACCGCGTGCTCGACGATCGCCTTGAGCGGCGCGAAGCCGGTGCCGGAGGCGAGCAGCACGATCGGCTTATCGGAATCCTCGCGCAGGAAGAAGGTGCCGAGCGGCGCTTCGAAGCGCAGGATGTCGCGCTCCTTCATCTGCGAGAAGACGTGGTCGGTGAACTTGCCGCCCGGCATGTGGCGGATGTGCAGCTCGATCGGGCCTTCCTCGTGCGGCGCGCTCGCCATCGAGTAGCTGCGGCGCGTGCCGTCCTTGAGGATGAATTCGAGATACTGGCCGGCCAGATACTGCAGGCGCTCGTTGGCGGGCAACTGCAGCTTGAGGACGACGACGTCGTCGGCGCGGCGCTCGATGGCGGCGATGCGGGTAGGCAGCTTGCGCACCTGCACGTCGCCCACGCCCGCCACTTCGCGGATATCGATTTCGAGGTCGGTTTGCGCCGTCGCACAGCAGAAGAGGGCCATGCCGCGCGTTCTTTCGTCATTGGAAAGCGCCGACGCCGCGTGGGCGCGCTGCTCCACTTCGCCGTTGCAGACCGTGCCCTTGCACGAGCCGCATGCGCCGTTCTTGCAGCCATACGGCAGGCCGATACCCTGGCGCAGGGCCGCGTTGAGAATGGGTTCGTCGGGCTCGACCTGGAATTGCCGGCCGCTTTGCTTGAGCGTTACGTTGAAAGCCATATTCAGGGAAGCGTAAGTCTGTATCCGAGGGTTGATTCCGGGCGCGGGTCGCTTTGGGTAAGTTGCCGCGTTTTCTTGCCGGCCTTCGCCGCGAGGCCCGGGCCGCTAAAATGGTTCCACCATGATTGCCACACGAACCTTGCGCCGTGCGCGCATCCTGATTGTCGGTTGCGGCGACGTCGGCCTGCGCGGCGTCGCCCAGTTGCGCGAGCGGCCGGACCGCGCGCGCGTATTCGCGCTCGCGCGCCGTGCCGAGCGCGCAGACGCGGTGCGGGCCGCGGGTGCAACGCCGGTGCGCGGCGACCTCGATTCCCGCATGAGTCTCGCGCGCATCGCGGGCCTGGCAGGCACCGTCCTGCACCTCGCGCCACCGCAAAAATCCGGCGACGACGACCTGCGCACGCGCCGCCTGATCGCAGCGCTCGCGGCGCGGCGTCGCGCGGTGTCGCGGCCTGCGCTGGCGGGCGTGGCGCCGCGCGCCTTGCGGCCCCCATTGCATTGCCTCGTGGACCGCATGCGCCGCAGCGCTGTCGGCGATGCCGCAGCGTTTGGAGCATCCGTCATTGTACCCGAGCGCATCCGGCGGTTTTCCCGCGGCCGGCGCAGGCGCCTCGCTCGCCCGAGGCTCGTCTACGCAAGCACGACGGGGGTGTACGGGGATTGCGGCGGCGCGCGCATCGACGAAACACGCATGGTGCAGCCCGCCAACGCCCGCGCCATCCGCCGGGTGTCGGCCGAACGGCAACTGCGCCGCGCCACGGCGCGCGGCGCGCTCAGCGCCACGATCGCGCGCATTCCCGGCATTTATGCCGCGAACCGCCTGCCGCTCGCGCGGCTGGAGAAGCGCACGCCGGCGCTCATCGCGAGCGACGACGTCTACACGAGCCACATCCACGCAGACGACCTCGCGGCGATTCTCCTGCGCCTCGCGACGCACGGCCGCCCGGGGCGCACGATCCACGCGACGGACGACAGCGAACTGAAGATGGGCGAGTATTTCGACCGCGTAGCCGATGCCGTCGGCCTCGCGCGCGCCCCACGCGTGAGCCGCGCCGAGGCCGAGCGCGAACTCGAGCCGGTCTTGCTGTCGTTCATGCGGGAGTCGAGACGGCTCGCCAATACGCGCCTCAAGCGCGAACTGCGCGTGCGTTTGCGTTATCCCGACGTAGATGCGTTCTTGCGCACGCTGCCGCCGCACCCGTGACTGCGGGCGGGCGGCGCGGCGCAAAGCGTGCCGTTCACGTGATGGCCGGCAGCGCTTCGAGCAGGAGGAAGCACAATAGCGCTCCGATGAGCGCCCCGATGAGGTTCGGATGATACTGATGTCGCATATGCATCGACGCGAGCAGGCCCCCAATCAGAACCGCCCCTAGCGCCATGAAGGCCATCAACACGAATGAAATTTCGAATGAGCCGTTGATGATCATGATGCCCCTCCTTGCAACTTGTAATCGTTCTTGAGACGAGTATAGGGCGGAAGCTCGGCAAGGACATGCTGCGGCGCGGCAAAAACGATGCCTGTTTGCAAGCATCGGTGTGTCAACGCACTGAGCGGCGGGTGCTCGCGCCGCCCGGTGGTGGTTTACCCGTTGTTGCGCAACGCGTCGAGCGCCGCGGCGTCGAGCCATTGCCAGGCACCCGGTGCCAGACCGGCGGGCAGGGAAAAGCCGCCGATGCGCTCGCGGTGGAGCGCCTCGACGCGGTTGCCAGCCGCGGCCACCATCCGTTTGACCTGATGATATTTGCCTTCGAGCACGGTCAGCGCCAGCTCGTGGTCCGCACGTGCGTGGGCGGCGACGGCGGCAATCGGCTCGCGCTCGCCGTGCAGCAGCACGCCTGCACGCAGGGCATCGAGCTGGGTGTCGTCGAGCGGATGGCGCGTGCTCGCCACGTAGACCTTCGGCACCTTGCGTTTGGGCGACGTGAAGGCGTGGACGAACTGGCCATCGTCGGAAAGCAGCAGGAGGCCGGTCGTATCCTGATCGAGGCGGCCCACGCACTGCACGTTGCGCTGCGCGAACTGCGGCGGCAGCAGATGAAACACGCTCAAGTGATGCTGCGGATCGCGCGAGCACTCATAGCCCGCGGGCTTGTTGAGCGCGAGGTAGGCGCGCTCGTGAAACGGCCACGGCGTGCCGTCCACGCTGAAGACGAGGCCGGCCGTGTCGAACGTGGCGAGCGGGTCGCTGCAAGGTTCGCCCGCAACGGCGACCCGCGCGTCGGCGATGAGCGCGCGGCATTGGCGGCGTGAGCCGAAACCCTGGCTGAAGAGAATGCTTTCGAGATTCATGACGGACGGCGGACAGCGTAGAGCCGGCTATTTTATCCGTGGCGACGTGGTCCGCGCCGCCGTGCCCGCCGCCTGTCCGCTTCGCACGGCTTGACTGCGTATTTCGGGCGGATGGCGTAACGTAACGCAGGGCATTCGCAGGTCCGGCGCAGTGGCAGGCCCCGGACGCCTGAATCCTTGCCCCCACATTTCTTCTCGCGCAGCGCCCGGCCCCGGTGCGCGCGCTGCGCCATACGGCTCACGTGGAGAACACCATGGCGAAGACAATCGCGGATCATCTGGCGAAAACGCTCGAGGCAGTCGGCGTCGAGCGCATCTGGGGCGTGACCGGCGACAGCCTGAACGGCCTGTCGGCGAGCCTGCGCAAGCTCGGCACGATCCGCTGGATGCACACGCGGCACGAGGAAGTCGCCGCCTTCGCGGCGGGCGCCGAGGCAGCGGCGACCGGCCGACTCGCGGTGTGCGCGGGCAGTTGCGGGCCCGGCAACCTGCATCTCATCAACGGTCTTTACGACTGCCATCGCAACCGCTCGCCGGTGCTCGCGATCGCGGCGCACATTCCCTCGACGGAAATCGGCCTCGGCTATTTCCAGGAGACGCACCCGACCGAACTCTTCCGCGAGTGCAGCCACTACGTGGAACTGGTGACGAACGCCTCGCAGTTCCCGCGCGTGCTCGACACCGCGCTGCGCACCGCGATCGACCAGAAGGGCGTCGCCGTGATCGTGCTGCCCGGCGACGTGGCACTTCTGGACGCGTCCGACGAGGAGCCGGCATGGGCCCAGGCGGCGCGTCCGGCGACCTTGCCTTCGTCGGCGGATATCGACCGGCTCGCCGAGCTGCTCAATCGCTCCGAGGCGGTGACGCTGCTGTGCGGCAGCGGCTGCAAGGGCTCGCATGACGAAGTGGTGGCCTTCGCGGACGCGCTCGGCGCGCCGACGGTGCATGCGCTGCGCGGCAAGCAGTACGTCGAATGGGACAACCCCTACGACGTGGGCATGACCGGACTGATCGGCTTCAGCTCGGGCTACCACGCGATGATGTCGTGCGACACGCTCGTCATGCTCGGCACCGACTTCCCGTATCGCAACTTCTATCCGCAGCACGCGAATATCGTGCAGATCGACCGCGACGCGGCCGCGCTCGGCAAACGCGCGCCGCTCGCGCTCGGGCTCATCGGCGACGTACGCGAGACGTTGCGCGCGCTCACGCCGAAGCTCGCGCGCAAGACCGACCGGCGCTTCCTCGAGCATGCGCGCGAGCACTACGCGAACGCGCGCAAGGGGCTCGACGAGCTCGCGCGCCCGGCGGCCGCCGGCAAGCCGCTGCATCCGCAGTATGTGGTGGCGCGTCTCGACGCGCTCGCCGAGGACGACGCCATCTTCGCGGTCGACGTTGGCACGCCCACGCTGTGGGCCGCGCGCTACCTGACGATGAACGGCCGGCGCCGCCTGCACGGCTCGTTCAACCACGGCTCGATGGCGAACGCCATGCCGCAGGCGCTCGGCGCGCAGGCAGCGCATGCCGGGCGCCAGGTGGTCTCGCTCTCCGGCGACGGCGGTCTTTCGATGCTGCTCGGCGACATTCTCACCGCGCGCCAGCTTGATCTGCCGATCAAGATCGTTGTCCTGAATAACAGCTCGCTCGGTTTCGTTGCCATGGAGATGAAGGCAGGCGGCTACGTGGAGACGGGCACCGATCTGGCGGCCACCAACTTCGCGGATATCGCGCAAGGCGCGGGTCTCTTCAGCGTGCGCGTCGAGACGTCCGAAGCGCTTGATGAGGCGTTGCGCGCGGCGTTCTCGCACGCAGGGCCGGCGCTCGTCGACGTGGTGACGACGAAGCACGAACTGGCCATGCCGCCGAAGCTGCAGTGGGCGCAGGCGAAAGGGTTCAGCCTCTACATGCTGCGTGCGGTGCTGAGCGGGCGCGGCGACGAGGTGGTGGAACTGGCGCAGACGAATTTGCGTTGAGGCTCGTGCGGCAGACCTGCGTCAGTCAGTGATCGAGACGCAGGTGCTGTCCTCTGGCGAGGTGCGAAATTCATCGACCCGGCCCGCGCGCACGTCGAGCAGCAGCCGCTCCAGCGCTTCGAGCCTGGCGGATCGGTCTGCGCTCGAGCGGATCAACGTTGCGGCGGCGCGTCCGGAGACGGACTCGTGGGCCTCGATGAGGATGCGTATGGCTTCGTCTCGCGCCATGAAAATGCGGTCCATCGTGCGCTCCCGGTTTGCTATCTCAATAACTTCGACAACGATAGCAGCGGGGCGCGGCACGCCGTGCGGCATCCGCAGGACGCTTGATCCTGGTCCAAACAAGGGCGTGCCGGCTTCGGGCCGGCAACAAAAAACCCGCGAAGCGTTGAGCTTGCGCGGGTTTCAGGTTTCCGGCGGAGCATTGCCGGAAAGCGTTTTGGTGCCTCGGGCCGGAATCGAACCGGCACTCCTTTCGGAACCGGATTTTGAGTCCGGCGCGTCTACCAATTTCACCACCGAGGCGTGTGTTTGGGTGCTGCTTTGGGTGCGCTAATGTGCTTTTGCCCATTTTTCGCACCCGAGCGCAAACTTGCAGGCGCTCGAAGTAGCCGGTGATTATGACGCAAATCGCCTGCCCAGGCAACTGCGCGGCGCCGGCAAGCCGTCAAATCGTCCGCGAGAACCGTTCGGGCTGCTGCGCGCCAAGGTAGCGGTCGAACACCATCGCGATATTGCGCACCAGCATGCGGCCGGCGGGCAGCACCTCGAGGCGGTCGGCGCTGCGCGCAACGAGCCCGTCGCGTTCGAACTCGCGCAGGCGTTCGAGTTCGGCCGCAAAGGTTGCGGGAAAACGAATGCCGTAGGCGGCCTCGAACTCGTCGTAGCGCAGTTCGAGATTGCACATGAGTTCCGTGATGATGTCGCGGCGCAGACGGTCATCGGCGGTGAGGCGCACGCCCTTTGCGGTCGCAAGCTTGCCCGCGCCGATGGCTGCGCCGTAGCCGATCAGGTCCTTCGCGTTCTGCGCGTAGACGTCGCCGACCTTGCCGATCGCCGAGGCGCCGAAGCCGATCAGGTCGCAGTCGGCGCGCGTGCTGTAACCCTGGAAATTGCGGTGCAGCGTGCGCTGGGCCTGGGCGCGCGCGAGTTCGTCGGTGGGCAGTGCGAAATGATCCATGCCGATGTAGACGTAACCCGCCTCGGTGAGCTGCTCGATCACGAGCCTCAGCAGCGCCATGCGCTCCGCGGGCGTGGGCAAGGTCGCTTCGTCCATCTGACGCTGCATCTTGAACAGATGCGGCATGTGCGCGTAGCCGAACACCGAAATGCGGTCGGGTGCGAGCAGCAACATCGTCTCGAGCGTGCGGCCGAAGGTTTTGACGTTCTGGTACGGCAAGCCGTAGATCAGATCGACGCTGATCGACTCGAAGCCGTTCGCGCGCGCGGCGTTCATGACGTCGACGGTCAGCTCGAGCGGCTGGATGCGGTTGACCGCCTTCTGCACGACCGGATCGAAGTCCTGAACGCCAAGGCTCAGCCGGTTGAAGCCGAGCGAACGCAGATGCGCAATGGTCTGCGCCGTGGCTTCGCGCGGGTCGATCTCGATCGAGTATTCGCCGGCGTCGTCGGGCTGCAGCGCGAAGCGTTCGCGCGTGGCGGCCATGAGCGTGCTCATCTCGTCCAGCGAGAGAAAGGTGGGCGTGCCGCCGCCCCAATGCAGCTGCGAAACGGGGCGCTTCGTGTCGAACAGCGCGGCCTGCAGTTCTACTTCGCGGATCATCTGCGCGAGATACGGCTTCGCGCGGCCGCGGTTCTTCGTGATGACCTTGTTGCAGCCGCAATAGAAACAGACGGTGTCGCAGAACGGAATGTGGAAGTACAGCGAGAGGTCGGTTTCGCTCGCGCCCGGATCGGCCGCGGCGCACCGGTAGTCGGCGGGATCGAAGTCGTCGCGGAACTGCAGGGCGGTGGGGTAGGACGTGTAGCGCGGGCCATTGGCGCCGTATTTGGCAAGCAGGTCGGGGCGAAAGAGCAGGTCGGCGTCGCTCATGCAAAGCTCACTGGGAAGGGCGGCGCACGGGTGGGCAGCGTCCGGCGCCGCGGAACGCCGCGCACAGGTGGCCTGTCCCTTGTCCTACAGCGCCAGATGGACAAAGTGTACGAGCGCGTAGGAAGAAGCGATTGTGTAAAAAGGTCGCACGCGAGCGATGGCACAATGCCGTCTGGTCCGCCGCCGCGCGGACACGATTTGTCAGCGTTCCAGGAAGCCGAAGTGAGTACCGTTTTTCACGCCGATGCCTCAGGGCACGCCTGCCGTCCCGGTTGCGGCGCGTGCTGCATCGCGCCGTCCATTACGAGCCCGATTCCGGGCATGCCGCAGGGCAAGCCGGCCGGCGTGCGTTGTGTTCAACTCGGCGAGGACCTGCGCTGCATGATCTTCGGCTCGCCGCTGCGGCCGGCGTGCTGCTCGGGGCTGCAGCCGCAGCTCGAGATGTGCGGCGAGTCGCGCGAGGAGGCCATCGTCTGGCTCACGCGTCTCGAGGCGCAAACCCAGCCACAAACCCGGCCACAAACCCAGCCACAAACCCAGCCACAAACCCAGCCACAAACCCAGCCACAAACCCAGCCACAAACCCGGCCGCAAAACCAGCCATGAGCGCCAGCCGCGCGCTGAACCCGGCGCAAACTGCGTCGGCCAGCCGCCATGCGCGAGAATGACGGCGCGCCAGTCCCGGCCCAACAAGGAGATTTCGCATGGCCCACACCGCAACGCGCGTTTCCCGGCGCGCCTTCCTGTTCACAGCCTGCGCTGCGGCGGGTACGGCGATGTCGCTCGGCGCGTGTGCGACGGGGATCTTCCCGTTCATTCCCGATCACTACACGTTTTCGCAGCAGCAGGTGCAGGACGCGGTGCAGCGCAAGTTTCCCTACCACCGCTCGATGCAGCAGATTATCGACGTCTCGCTCACGAACCCCGTCGTCACGCTGCAGCCCGATCGCAACCGCGTGGCCGTGCGGCTCGACGCGCATCTCGAAAGCCCGTTGATGCAGCAGCCCGTGAGCGGCGCGTTCACGGTGTCGAGCGAACTCGCCTACGACAGCGCGAACCGCGCCGTGGTGCTGCGCTCGCCGTCGGTCGATGGCGTCGACATGGCGGGCAACGCCGCCGCCTACGCGCCGCAGGTGAGCGCGGTCGCCGCGCTCGTCGCCACCCAGCTGCTCAACAATTACCCCGTCTATACGTTCAAGCCCGAACAGCTCCAATTCGCCGGCGTCAACTACGAACCCGGTACAATCACCATCCTTACAAACGGCATACGCGTGCAGATCGTCGAGAAGTAAGCCGACGAAGCGCCGGCGCACGCGGCCGTCGTCGGTCGTGCGGCGCGGCGTGCGCCGTGCCGACGCTCAAAGAAGAGGGATAAAAGGGATGGACTGGATTTTGACCTGCAAGGCCTTGATTCTCGGCATCGTCGAAGGGCTGACGGAGTTTCTGCCCGTGTCGAGTACGGGGCATCTGATCGTCGCCGGCAGCCTGCTCAATTTCGATGGCGAGTATGTCAAGACCTTCTACGTGGTGATCCAGTTTGGCGCGATTCTCGCCGTGTGCTGGGAGTTCCGGCGCAAGATCGGCGAGGTGGTCGTAGGGTTGCCCTCGCGGCCCGATGCGCGGCGCTTCACGCTCAACGTGATCGTCGCCACCATTCCGGCAGTCGTGCTCGGTCTGATGTTCGAGAAGACGATCAAGTCGGTGCTCTTCGCACCGGTGCCGGTGGCGTTCGCGCTCGTCGGCGGCGGCCTCGTCATCCTGTGGGTCGAAAACCGCCTGCGTGGCCCGAAGGGGCTGCCGGTGGCCCAGCAGCGCGGCGCGCGCGTGAACTCGATCGACGAGATCACGCCGCTCGACGCCTTCAAGGTGGGCTGCGCGCAGTGCTTCGCGCTGATTCCGGGCATGTCGCGTTCGGGCTCGACCATCATCGGCGCGATGCTGTTCGGCCTCGAGCGGCGCGTCGCGACCGAATTCTCGTTCTTCCTTGCGATTCCCGTGATCTTCGGCGCGACCGCTTATGAGCTGTACAAGAGCTGGCACGAGCTTTCCGTGGACTGGCTCGGGCTCTTCGGCATCGGCTTCATCGCCGCGTTCGTCAGCGCGTTCGCGTGTGTGCGCTGGCTGCTGCGCTTCGTGGCTTCGCACGATTTCACCGCCTTCGCCTGGTACCGGATCGCTTTCGGTCTCGTGGTCCTGCTGTTCGGCTATGGCGGCGGGCTAGGCTGGGACGACTAACAACGCAACGGGCGCCGTGATCACGGCGCCCGTTTTTCTTTAAGGTTCCCGGTATCAGTCTGCGCGGCGGCGGAACACGAGATCCCACACGCCGTGACCGAGCCGCAGGCCGCGGCGCTCGAACTTCGTCACCGGGCGGTAGTCGGGGCGCGGCGCGTAGTCGGCAGCCGTATTCTCGAGCGCAGGCTCCGCGCTGAGCACTTCGAGCATCTGCTCGGCGTAGTTCTGCCAGTCGGTCGCGCAGTGCAGGTACGCGCCCGGCTTCATGCGCGAGACGAGATGGGCGACGAACTTCGGCTGAATCAGGCGGCGCTTGTGATGGCGGGCCTTGTGCCACGGATCGGGGAAGAAGATGTGCACGCCGTCGAGGCTCGCCGGCGCGATCATGTGCTCGAGCACTTCCACGGCGTCGTGCTGGATGATGCGGATGTTCTCCAGATTCTCTTCGCCGATCAGCTTGAGCAGCGCGCCGACGCCAGGCTCGTGGACCTCGACGCCGAGGAAGTCGTCCTCGCGGCGCAATGCGGCGATTTCCGCCGTGCTCGCGCCCATCCCGAAACCGATCTCCAGGATGCGCGGTGCGTGCCGTTCAAACACGGCGTCCCAGTCGGCGGCTTCGGGCGCGTAGGGCACGACGAAGCGCGGGCCGAGTTCGTCGAGCGCGCGGCGCTGGCCGGTCGAGACGCGGCCGGCACGGGTCACGAAGCTGCGGATGCGGCGGTGGTGCAGCGCGTCGCCGTGCTCGTTCGTTTCGGAGGCGGCGTCTTGTGCGTCGGACTGCGTGGCGTCGGGACGGGCGGCGTCGTTGGGATCGTGATTCATCTTCGCGGGTGGTGTGAGAGCGGCGGAAGTCGCGGCTGTCGATAATGGGGGCGGGCTGCGCCTTCGGCTCGGTGCGAGGCAGGCCGGGCTATTCGCGGCGACGCGGTGCCGGGGGCGATGCGGGCCTGAGTGGCCGGACGCCTCGTGGGCCGCTTTCGCGTTTGCCGGAATCGATGCCGGCCTTCGGCCCGGCAGGCGGGCGCGGCGCGCTCGAAGCCCAGCGGCTCCGAAGCCGTCGCGCATTATATCAGCGCGCTCGCACGGCTCTGATGGCTGAGGCGGCGAGGCGTGCCCGTAGCGCCTCGCTGCGCGCCGGTCCACGCATCCATCGACATCTCAATCGGCTGAAACGACGACCCGCATGCGCGTGGGTTCGTTCAATTCGAACGCGCTCACACGGCCGGCACGTACGTCGAACAGCAGGCGCGTGAGGTCGTCGGCCGCAGCGCGCAGGCGCTCGGCTTCGGCGGCTGGGCGCTCGTCGGCGTCGTCGAGAAGGGCTTTGCGCGAGCGCACGATCAGGGCGATCGCGCTCGGCCGGGACATGAAAAATTGATCCATCGGGGACTGGTGCGCCAGAGGGCGCGCAGCGAGTCGTTATGTGGCAGTCGTGCGAAATACGTGTCGGCGGACCTGCTCGCGGCGCGTGCGGGAGGACCCGAGGAGCGCCAGAGTGCATGTGCAACGGAGGAATTCAGGTCGTGCCCGGCGTGTGCCGGTCGGGCGGGCTTGGCGCTCCAGGGGTGTCCTGGAAGGGGCGCCGTCTGAAAGCCCAGGCCTCGAAGAGAGGCCGGCAAGCCGACGTGGAGCGGGCGATGGGAATCGAACCCACGTCATCAGCTTGGGAAGCTGAGGTAATGGCCATTATACGACGCCCGCAGAGCGCGCTATTTTACGCGTTTTTGGCCTTGTTGCGCAATGACGCGCTCAAGCGACGCGGCGCGCCAGGCGCGCCGCCAGATGCATCAGACCGTATGCCGATGCGTCCTCAAATCCCGAACAGCGTGAGCGAAACCGCCGCGCGCGTGACCACCATCAGCAGCACCTGCACGATCACGAACAGCAGAATCGGCGAGAGGTCGAGGCCGCCCAGGTTCGGCAGGATGCGGCGCAGCGGGTTGAGGAACGGCGCCGTCAGCTGGAACAGCACGGGCATCGCCGCCGAGCGCGGGTTGAGCCACGAGAGCAGCGCCATCAGGATCGTCAGCCAGATCAGCAGGTTGAGCGCCCATTTCACGAGCGTGAGCAACGCGACGATCAGCAGCGTCGGCAACAGACCCAATGGGTCCACGCCCGCGATCCATACCATCAGCAGGACGTAAGCAATGGCCGCGATCAGCGCGCCGACCACGCTCGCCCAGTCGATGCCGCGCACGCCGGGAATCACGTGCCGCAGCGGCAGCACCAGCCAGTTGGTGACCTGCTGGATCGCGTGGGTCACGGGGTTGTACGGCGGCACACGCACGTACTGGAGCCAGGCACGCAGCAGCAGGGAGGCGCCGAACAGCGTGAAGACCGTATTGAGCAGAAAGCGGGCGATATCGCCGAACATCGGTGTTGTTTCCTTCTTGTGTGGGTGGCGGCGCGCTTGGCGTGTGGCGGCCGATAAAAGGTCATGCCGGGGTTCCGCTAGCCCCGTTCAACCACGCGGAGCACGTCAGACGGACACCATGACCTCGCTGATCAGAATGGTGCCATTTCCGCCGTCGGTGTAGTTGGGAATGTCGTCGAGGAGTGTGTCGGCATGCGGCTGAAACACCGCGTAGAACGCATCGACCGTCTCGAACAGGAAGTGCCCGGCTGCGACGTACGGCGGCGGCGTGCCCGGCGGCCCGGCATTGATGCCGATGTCGACCGTCCAGCCCTTGAGTGCTTCGCCAAAGAGCTTCGCTGCGAGCGGCATGTGGTGCGTGCAGTAGTACCCGGTGTCGAAACGCCCGTTCTCGCGATAGGGATAGAGGATGCTGACCTTGATCATTGTGCGTGCTCGTCGGTGAGTCCCATGGGCGCGCGTTGCCTGCCGTTGCGATGCGCGCGCCGTCGCCACATTAACACGGCTTACGCCTCGTCAGTATCCGCGCTCGATTCCGCCTCGGGGCATGGCGCGCGGCCGCGGCCGGGGCTTGCGGCGTGCGCGCCGCGCAAAATGGCTGCACTCACGGCAGCCTTTTCCGCGAACGGCTACAGTGTTTCCGACAGACCGCGCTCGTCAGGCGCCTCGCAGCGCGAGTGTTGCCCCGCAGCCGCGCGGGCGCCCGAAATGTTCGCTTTCGTACTGAGCACGCGCCGCCGGTGCGACTACAAATGACAGTGATGGGCGCGACGTCGCGCGAGTAGCCTGACGCGGCACGATTTCTGCTGGTGGCTCGCGGCGCACTTATGCGCAGTAACTCAAACCCAGCACGCGGAAGCCGCAACGAACAGTGCGCTATGCATATACGCCGCTCGTGAGGCTATCGCGCAACACTGCCATTTTTGTCTCGGAATCTGAGCACAATACTTTTCATCGTTTCGGTTTCGTTGTTGCAGCCGTGCAATTGGGTTTGTTCCTGTCGGTAGTCCGATTCGGGGAGTTCACCATGAGCATCTTCGCTTACCGAAAGCATCTGCGGTTTCTCACGCCCTTTCAGCGTCGCCGCTGGTGGGATCAGAAGAAGCGCCTGACGCCACGTGTGCGCATCAGCGGCGCCTACGTGCCACCGAACGTCACGCGCGAGTTCACCTACGTGAAGGTCGGATAGCGGAGAGTTTGCCTCGCGTGGCCGGCGGTTTGTGCGCCGCCGGCTGGTCGGATGAGATGCCCGGTCCCAGGACCGGGCATCGTCGTTTACAGCCTCGCCGGCCGCAGTCCGAACGTAGTCCCGGTCAACCAATTTGTAATCAAACATTACCGGGAGACTTGCCGCGCGATGCCCTCGAGCAGGTAACAATGACAGCGCCCTGGTTTTTGTAACGAATGGCGGCGTGATCGGGCGCGGGCGCGGCGATTTTTCGCGGCAGCCGCGCCCACCGGGCTTGACGCGCTATTAAGCGCCCCCAAAACAGGATTGCAATTCGAAACAAATGGCTACCAATGACGGCTGCCGTTTTCGATACATTGAATGCGTGGGCAGTGCCCGTTATTGCGCGTCGCCGCTGGCGGCCGCCAGGAGAAGAGAAGTGAAAAAGACCGTATCGTTCATCGTTGCCGCCGCGCTGGGTGTGGGGTTCGTCAGCGCGGCCCAGGCGCACGTCTCGGTGGGTATCGGCATTGGCATTCCGGTGGCCCCCGCTTATCCCGTTTATGCTGCGCCGGTCTACGCACCGCCGCCCCCGCCCGTGGTCTATGCGCCGCCGCCGGTGGTGTACGCGCCGCCGCCTGCCGTCGTCGTAGGCGGCTACGGTGGTTACGGCTACTACGGCCGTCCGTACTGGCATCACGGCTACTACGGCCACGGTTACTACGGCCGCGGCTACTACCGTCATTGAGCATGACGGGCGGCGCACGCCGCCTGGCTGCAGGTTTCACGAACGGCGCAACGCCGGCTCACGCCGCGTTGCGCCGTTTGTTTTTGGCGTTCGCTTGCGCCGCGTGCACGGCGCGCCAGATCGATGCGCGCCGATCGGGACTTAAGCGCACGGCGAGGCGCACCCTGCGCCCGACACGGATTACGACGTGCCCGCGCCCTGCAGGATCATTTCGCGATAGCCGTGCACGATCACGCTGTACGAGAAGTACGCGAACAGCAGGGCCGAAAGCACGTGGCAGGCGCGCAGCAGGCCGGTGCCGGCACGTTTGCGGCCATGACTGGCCAGTCCGCAAATAAACAGGGTCCAGGCGAGCCCGCCCGCAAAAAAGCCCAGCAGAAACAGCGAGGCCGCGCCAGCGCTCGTCGCGCCCGACTTGGCGATCAGCGCGCCGCCGACCGCCGCAAACCAGAGAATCGCACTCGGCGACGAGAGGGCGAGCAGCACGCCGCGCCCGAAGCTGCGCCACGGGTTGGGCAGCGGCGCCGCGCTATCGGCTTCGCCCTCCACGGGCGGCGCCGATGCCGGATTGAGCGCTTCGCGCGCCATCTTCCACGTGAGCATGAGCAGCAGGGCGGAGCCGCCGATCCACACGATCCAGCGCACGGCCGGGAACTGCAGCAGCGCGGCCATGCCCGCAAGCGCAAGTGCGGCGTAGATGAGGTCGCCGAAACACGAGCCGAGCCCTAGCCAGAAGCCCGGGCGGAAACCATGCGTGAGCGTGAGCGAGATGATGGCGACGTTGACGAGACCGATGTCGAGGCAAAGCGAAAGCGACAGAAAAAAGCCGTCGGAAAGCAGGGAAACGTGAGACATGAAAACGATTTCTTGTTGGTATGGACTGCGTACCGCGCACGCCCGCCTTTGAGGAAGCGGGCGCAAGCGGCTCAAATCGGGTTCAGGCGGGCTTCAAACGCCGATGCACAGATACTTCAGTTCGACATATTCGTCGATGCCGTACTTCGAACCTTCGCGCCCGAGGCCCGACTGCTTCACGCCGCCGAACGGCGCGACCTCGTTCGAGATGAGTCCGGTGTTGATCCCGACCATGCCGTATTCGAGCGCTTCCGCGACGCGCCAGACGCGGCCGATATCGCGGCTGTAGAAGTACGAGGCGAGGCCGAATTCGGTGTCGTTGGCGAGGCCGACGACTTCGGCTTCGTCGCTGAAGCGGAACACCGCCGCGACCGGCCCGAAGGTTTCCTCGCGCGCGATCAGCATGTCGCGCGTGACGTCGGCGAGCACGGTGGGCTCGACGTAGCGCCCCGTGCTGACCTTGCCGCCCGCCACGACCTTCGCGCCCTGGGCGGTCGCGTCGCGGATGTGCTGCTCGACCTTGGCGACGGCCGCGTCGTCGATCAACGGCCCCTGGTTCACGCCATCTTCGAAGCCGTTGCCCACCTTGATCTTGCGTGAGGCGGCGGCAAGCTTCTCGACGAAAGCGTCGTACACCTTGTCGTGCACATAGAAGCGGTTCGTGCAGACGCAGGTCTGGCCCGCGTTGCGATACTTCGAGATCATCGCGCCTTCCACGGCGGCGTCGAGGTCGGCGTCGTCGAACACGATGAAGGGGGCGTGGCCGCCCAGTTCGAGGGCGAGTTTCTTGACCGTCGGTGCGCACTGCTGCATGAGGATGCGCCCCACCGGCGTCGATCCCGTGAACGAGAGATGGCGCACGATGTCGCTCTCGCACAACGCCTTGCCGATGGCGATGGAGTTAGCGGAGTCGGCGGTGAGCACGTTGAACACGCCCTTGGGCACGCCCGCGCGCTGCGCCAGTTCGGCGAGCGCGAGCGCGCAAAGCGGCGTCTGCTCGGCGGGCTTCACGACGATCGTGCAGCCCGCGGCGATGGCCGGCGCGACCTTGCGCGTGATCATCGCGATCGGGAAGTTCCAGGGGGTGATCGAGGCGCACACGCCGATCGGCTGCTTGAGCACGACGAGCTTGCGGTCGCTGGCGGGGCTCGCGAGCACGTCGCCGTTCACCCGCTTGGCTTCTTCGGCAAACCACTCCAGGAAGGACGCGCCATAGATCACCTCGCCGCGCGCCTCGGCGAGCGGCTTGCCTTGCTCGGCGGTCATGATCGCGGCGAGGTCGTCGGCGTGCTCGATCACGAGGTCGAACCAGCGCCGCAGGATGGCGGCGCGCTCCTTGCCCGTCTTCGTGCGCCACGCGGGCAGCGCGGCGTTCGCGGCGGCGATCGCGCGATGCGCCTCGTCGGCGCCGAAGTCGGGCACGCTCGCGATCTCGGCGTTGTCGGCGGGGTCGAGCACGGCGAACGTGGCCGCACCGCCGCTCCATTCGCCGTCGATGTACGCGCGGGTCTTGAAGAGGGCGGGGTCGTTCAGTTGCGTCAGGCGCTCCGATGCGGGCATCATCCTCGAGTCTCCTTCAGGTTCACTGGCGCCGCGGCTCATGCCATGCACGAGGCGTGACGCGGTAAGCGCGGCGTCGCGAACTGGCGTCGCGTATGAATCGGCCGGCATGGCGCCCGAGGGCGCTGCGCCGGATCGCGTTAGCTGCGGCCGAAGCCGAGCTCGTCGTAGAGACGGTCGACGCGCGTCTTCACGGCCGCGTCCATCTCGATTGCGCGGCCCCATTCGCGGTCCGTCTCGCCGGGCCACTTGTTGGTGGCGTCGAGCCCCATTTTCGAGCCGAGGCCGGCCACCGGCGAAGCGAAGTCGAGATAGTCGATCGGCGTGTTCTCGACGAGCACGGTGTCGCGCGCCGGATCGATACGCGTGGTGATCGCCCAGATCACCTCCTTCCAGTCGCGGATGTCCACGTCATCGTCGACCACGACAATGAACTTTGTATACATGAACTGGCGCAGGAAGCTCCACACCCCGAACATCACGCGTTTCGCGTGCCCGGGGTAGCTCTTCTTCATCTGCACGATCGCCATGCGGTAGCTGCACCCCTCGGGCGGCAGATAGAAGTCGGTGATCTCGGCAAACTGCTTCTGCAGGAGCGGCACGAACACTTCGTTGAGCGCCACGCCGAGCACCGCGGGCTCGTCCGGCGGCTTGCCCGTGTATGTCGAATGGTAGATCGCATCGCGGCGCATGGTGATGCGCTCGACCGTGAAGACAGGGAACCACTCCTGTTCGTTGTAGTAGCCCGTGTGGTCGCCGTAGGGGCCTTCGAGCGCGTGTTCGTACCCGGCGCTCGCGCCTTTGGCGGGGCGGGGCGGCGCGCCCGCGGGCGCCGGGCCGGGCTCGCCCGCCTGCGGGTAGATGAAGCCCTCGAGCACGATCTCGGCGCGCGCGGGCACCTGCAGCGTGTCGACGCCGGGCGTCAGGCACTTCGCGAGCTCGGTGCGGGCGCCGCGCAACAGGCCCGCGAACTGGTATTCGGAGAGCGTGTCGGGGACCGGCGTGACGGCGCCGAGGATCGTCGCCGGGTCGGCGCCGAGCACGACCGCCACCGGGTACGGCTTGCCGGGGTTCTTCAGCGCGAACTCGCGGAAGTCGAGCGCGCCGCCGCGATGCGCAAGCCAGCGCATGATGAGCTTGTTGCGGCCAATCAGCTGCTGGCGGTAGATGCCGAGATTCTGGCGCGTCTTGTTGGGACCGCGCGTGACGGTGAGGCCCCAGGTGACGAGCGGGCCGGCGTCGCCGGGCCAGCAGGTCTGGATCGGCAGCTTCGCGAGATCGACGTCGTTGCCTTCCCAGACGATCTCCTGGCAGGGCGGCGCGCTCACGGTCTTCGGCGCCATGTCCCAGACGGCCTTGGCGAGCGTGAGGAGCTTGCCCGCGTCCTTCAGGCCGCGCGGCGGCTCGGGCTCCTTGAGCGCCGAGAGCAGACGCCCCACGTCGCGCAGCGACTCGAGCGCCGCGCCGTCACCGCCGCTTTCCGGCGCGTCGATGCCCATGCCGAGCGCGACGCGCCGGGGCGTGCCGAACAGATTGCCGAGCACCGGGAATGCGTGCGTCGAACGATTCTCAAAGAGCAGGGCCGGGCCGCCGGCGCGCAGGACGCGATCGCACAGCTCGGTCATTTCCAGCACCGGGGAGACAGCTTGCGGGACGCGGCGCAATTCGCCGAGCGTCTCCAGGCGACCAACGAAGTCGCGCAGGTCTTTGTATTTCATTGGGAACCAATCGTGGCCAACACGGGTGGCCGGCTTGGGGGCCGCATGGGGCGGCGGCACGGATTCCGCGGCCGCCGTATCAGATGTATCAGACGTATCAAGACGTATCAGGCATCTGGCCGGGGAGACGCGGCGTAACGATTGTCGATTTTACCTGCGTTGGCTAGCGCACGCTGGGTGCCAATCTGCATAAGCGCCCGCAGACGCGCGTACGACGCGGATTTCGCCGGATTGAACAGTGTTTATCATTACTATTGGTTATGTTTTTTGGATTCTATAGTATTGACGATCTATAAAACGCTGCTAGAATCCGTCCACACTGGTTGCAGGGTTTGAAATTTTTAACCACCTTCCCGGCCCTTCAGACGCAACGCGTCGCCGTTTTGCCGAACCCCTGCACGGCTTGCATACGGTCTAGATTGGTTGTCCTCGTCAGCGCCCCTTCGCGCTGGCTTTTCGCGTGAGAACTCCCGGCGCGCGCACATTGCGTGCCTGGTTGCCCAAAAGGAGTTCCACCCACGGCGAACTTGCCGTTTTCCCGACATCGCTGCCGCACCAGCCAGGGCGCGCGATGTCTTGATCCTGCGATTGGCTGTCTGCCTCGTGCCGACCCCTGAGCCGGATCATGCAACATGGGGAGATCTGTAGATGAATACCTGGTTATCGTGGTGGCGCGCCGACGAGCGTGGAGCTCCCGGCTTGCGCGCGTTGCTGCGTCTTGGCACGCGCCTGAGCCACCACCTGTTCAGCATTGTTGGCGGCTGTGCCGTTCTGCTCGCGGTCGCCGTCTGGCTGCTGCCCACGTGGCGCATCACGCTCGCTGCACGCGTGATGCCGTTCGTCTCGGCGGCGGTGCAGGCCGGGCCTGCACGTCTGCTGCAGGGCAACCCGCTGCCCTCGTTCGCGCCCCCCGGCGTGACGACGAACAACGACGACAACGCCGACGGCGCGATGCTGCCCACGGCGCTCGCGCCCGATGCCGGTGTTGCCGGTATGACTGCCGCCGCCGGCACCACGGGCATCTCGCCCTCGGGCTCCAACGGCACGGTCGCGAAGGTCGCGACCTCGGTGTCGAACGGCGGCATCGCCACGCTCGACGCCGTCACACTCAACGGCCTCGATCCGCGCGCGCTGCCGACCAGCGTCGGCTCGCTCGCGCGCATGATTCCGCCCCAGCGCATCACGCCCGACGCACGCGACGACCGCGTGCTCGTTTCGGCGCGCGAGCAGGCGCTCGTCGCCACCTATCTGGCGCGCCGCTACCGGGTGGCGCAGGAGCCGGTCGGCGAACTCGTGAAAGCGGCGTTCGACACCGGCCGCGAAGTGGGGCTCGATCCGCTGCTGCTGCTCGCCGTGATGGCGATCGAATCGGGCTTCAACCCGTACGCCGAAAGTGGCGTGGGCGCGCAGGGCCTCATGCAGGTCATGTCGAAGGTGCACTCGGACAAGTTCCAGTATTTCGGCGGCCAGCGCGCGGCGCTCGATCCGCTCGCCAACATCAAGGTCGGCGCGCTGGTGCTCAAGGATTGCATCGCGCGCGGCGGTTCGCTGCCGGGCGGCCTGCGTCTCTACGTCGGTTCGACCTCGCCCGACGACGGCGGCTACGGCGCCAAGGTAATGGCCGAACGCGGGCGTCTGCGCGACGTCGCACGCGGCCGCAACGTGCCGATCAACGCGCCGCAGGCGCCCGTCACCACCACGGCCAGCACGTCCGCGTCGCAGAAGGTGGCGAGCATCAACGGCGAGAAGCGCGTGCACGTGACGCTCGACAACGCCCACGCGATCGTCGAGAAGTCGTCGTCCGCGAACAGCGGCTCCGCTCAGGACGATGCCAGCACCAGCTCGACGGCCCAGAAGCACGCTTCGTCCGAACTGGGGGCCTGAGTCTCTGGCTGACCGACCGGACAAAACAAAAAAGGCACCCTCGGGTGCCTTTTTCCATTTCTCCACCACGAGCGCATTAGCGTCCGAAAAACGTATGCAGCCGCTCGACCGCCTCCTCCAGGCGCTCGTACGCCGTGGCATACGAGAGCCGCACGTACTGATGCGGCGCGGCGACGCCGAAGTCCATGCCGGGCACCATCACCGTGCCCGCGTCGTGCAGCATCGCGCGGGTGAGCGCGTCGCTGTCGCCGGCGGCGGGGTGCGCGACGTTCGAGCAGTCGGCGTAGACGTAGAACGCGCCGTCGGGCATCACGGGTACCGTGAAGCCGAGCGACTCGAGCGCCGGCGCGATGAAGTCGCGGCGGCGCTTGAATTCGAGCCGGCGGCCTTCGTAGAGCTTGAGCGTGTCCGGCTCGAAGCAGGCGAGCGCGGCATGCTGCGCGAGCGCCGAGGCGCAGATGAACAGGTTCTGCGCGAGCTTTTCGAATGCGCCGACCAGCGAGGGCGGCACCACGAGCCAGCCCAGACGCCAGCCGGTCATGTTGAAGTACTTCGAGAAGCTGTTGACGGTCACCACGTCGTCGCCGAACGACAGCGCGGAGACGGGCGGCGTGTCGTACGACAGGCCTTGATAGATTTCGTCGACGATCGTGAAGCCGCCGCGCGCACGCACGCTTTGCACGATGCGCTTGAGCTCGTCGGGCTCGATCGAGGTGCCGGTGGGGTTCGACGGCGAGGCGAGCAGCACGCCGCGCGTGCGCGGCGACCACAGGCGCTCGACATCGGCGGCGGTCAGCTGGAAGCGTGCTTCCGGGCCGCTCGGCACGAGCACCGGCTTGCCTTCCGCGGCGGCCACGAAGTGGCGGTTGCACGGATAGCAGGGGTCGGGCATCAGCACTTCGTCGTCGCGGTCGACGAGCGCAGTGCAGGCGAGCAGGAGCGCCGCCGAGGCGCCGGCCGTCACGACGATGCGCGCGGGGTCGACCGTGAGGCCGTACGCGTGCTGGTAGTGCGCGGCGATCGCCTCGCGCAGCGCGTGGATGCCGAGCGCGCTCGTGTATTGGGTGACGCCGCGGCGCAGCGCGGCGGCGGCGGCCTCGACGACGGGCTCGGGTGCCGTGAAGTCCGGCTCGCCGATACCCATGTGGATGATGTCGCGTCCAGCGCGTTCGAGCTTCGCGGCTTCCTTCGCCAGTTCCATGACGTAGAAAGGCTGGATCTCGTCGACGCGCGCGGCTAGCCGCAGCAACGGTTCGGCAACGGTGTTCATGCGGGTCTTTCCAGTACTGACAGATCACGCGGCGCGCGGGGCCGGGCGCTCAGGCGCACCCGCTTGCCCCGGCGGCTCGCGTTCTTACGACTTGCGGGCGTTTTGCGCTTCGGCGGCGCGCAGTTGGGCCGCGAGCTTGTCGAGCACGCCGTTCACGTACTTGTAGCCGTCCGAGCCGCCGAAGGTCTTGGTGAGCTCGACCGCCTCGTTGATCACGACGCGGTAAGGAATGTCGACGTGATGCTTGAACTCGTAGGTCGCGACGAGCAGCACCGCGCGTTCGACGGGCGAAAGCTGCTCGATCGGACGGTCGAGACACGGCGTGATGGAAGCGGACAGTTCGTCCGACTCGCGGATGACGCCGTGCAGGATCGCGTCCAGATGCTCGTGATCGGCCTTGTCGTAGCCCTGCGAACCGCGCAGCTGCGCGTCGATCTCGCCGGCGGGCACACCCGACAGCAGCCACTGATACAACCCCTGCGTGGCCAGTTCGCGGGAGCGGCGGCGCGCGCTCTTCATTGCTGTTCCTCTTCGTCTTCCTCGTCTTCCTCGTCGTCGTCGCCGCCGTCGAGCTGCTCCAACGCCACCGTCAGGTTCGCCATTTCCACGGCGACGCGAGCGGCGTCACGACCCTTCTCGGTCATGCGGGCCACGGCCTGCTCGTCGTTCTCGGTGGTGAGCACGGCGTTCGCGATCGGCACGTTGAAGTCGAGCGAGACGCGCGAGATGCCCGCGCCGCTCTCGTTCGAGACGAGCTCGAAGTGGTACGTCTCGCCGCGCACGACCGCGCCGAGCGCGATCAGGGCGTCGAACTGGCCGCTTTCGGCGAGCTTTTGCAGCGCCAGCGGGATTTCGAGTGCGCCGGGCACGGTGACGAGCAGCACGTCTTCGCCCGTCACGCCGAGGCGTTCGAGTTCTTCGATGCAGGCGTCGGCGAGGCCGTTGCAGACGGGTTCGTTAAAGCGCGACTGGACGATGCCGATGCGCAGTCCGTCGCCGTCGAGGTTCGGTTGGTATTGTCCGATTTCCATGTGGTGTCCGTAAGTTCGGTTGAGCGTGGTGACGCGTGAAAAGAGCGCGATGCGACTTCAGGCGCGCGACGAGGCAGGGTCAGCGGCATCCGGCGGGCAGGGCGCTTGCGCGTTGCCGCCGGGCATCGGCACGAAGCCGGTGACCTCGAGACCGTAGCCCGACATGCTACCGAGGCGGCGCGGCTTCGAGAGCACCTGCATGCGGCCCACGCCGAGTTCGCGCAGGATCTGCGCGCCGATGCCGTAGGTCTTGAAGTCCACGGGCCGGCGTGCGAGCGCCTCCGCGCGCTCTTTCTGGTCGAACGCCTTGAAGACGTCGATCAGGTGTTCCTTGGGTTCGCCGCAGTTGAGCATGACGATCACGCCCACGTCGCGCGAGGCGATCTCGCGCATGGCGGCGTCGAGCGTCCACGAGTGCGTGGACGAGCCCGTTTCGAGCAGATCCAGCACCGAGAGCGGCTCGTGCACGCGCACGGGCGTGTCGACGCCGGGCTTCGGCGTGCCGCGCACGAGGGCGATGTGCGGCGTGCGGGTGGGCTGGTCGACGTACATGACCGCGCGGAACGGGCCGTGTGCGGTTTGCATGGTGCGCTCGGCCACGCGCTCGACGATCGATTCGGTGCGGCTGCGGTAGTGGATCAGGTCCGCGATGGTGCCGACCTTCAGGCCGTGCTCCTGCGCGAAGTCCATGAGATCGGGCAGGCGCGCCATCGTGCCGTCGTCCTTGATGACCTCGCAGATCACCGAGGCCGGCGTGAGGCCGGCAAGCGCCGTGAAGTCGCAGCCCGCTTCGGTGTGGCCCGCACGCACGAGCACGCCGCCTGGCTGCGCCATGATCGGGAACACGTGGCCGGGCTGCACGATGTGCTCGGCGCGCGCGTCGTGCGCGACGGCCGCCTGGATCGTGCGGGCGCGGTCGGCCGCGGAAATGCCGGTCGTGACGCCTTCGGCGGCCTCGATGCTGACCGTGAACGCCGTGCCGTACTGCGTGCCGTTGCGGTAGGTCATGAGCGGCAGGTTGAGCAGCTTGCAGCGCTCCTGGGTGAGCGTGAGGCAGATCAGCCCGCGGCCGTACTTCGCCATGAAGTTGATGGCTTCAGGCGTGACGAACTCCGCCGCGATGACGAGGTCGCCCTCGTTTTCCCGGTCTTCTTCGTCGACGAGGATGACCATCTTGCCGGCTTTGAGCTCGGCGATGATCTCAGGGGTGGAGGCGAGCGTCATGTTGGGATTCTGGCTGGAAAGGCCACATTTTACGCCACGCGGGCGGGCGCGTCGCCCAGAACGCTTTGCGTTAATAACGTGAGACGTTACTATTCGTTCCGATTCAACTCTAAAGAGAAAAGCCATGGCGCGTGAAGCACCGCTTGCCACACCGGGCGAGATCCTGCACGACGAGTGGCTCAAGCCCATGGCCATCAGCCAGTACGCGCTCGCCAAGGCGATTGGCGTGCCGCCGCGCCGCATCAACGAGATCGTGCTCGGCAAGCGCGCCATCACGGCGGACACGGCAGTGCGTCTCGGGGTTTATTTCGGCACCGACGCGCGCAACTGGATGCAGTTGCAGGCCCACTACGACACCGAAATCGCACGCGAGGCGCTGGCCGACGTGCTCGCGCGCATCACGCCGCACGCGCGCGCGGCTCCCGCCTGAGCCGGCTTGCGGCGGGAGGGCGCGGGCGCGAACGGGCGAGGCGTCAGCGCAGGATCACGTCGTCGGCGAGTCCCTTCGTCAGTTCCAGCGCCTGGCGTTCGAACAGGCGCCGGTACAGGCCGTTTTCGCGGCGCACGAGCGCGTCGTGCGTGCCTTCCTCCGCCACGCGTCCGCGTTCGAGCACGAGCAGCCGGTCGAGCGCGCGCACGGTCGAGAGCCGGTGCGCGACGACGACGGTCGTGCGGCCCTCCATGAGCCGCTCCATGGCCTGCTGGATCAGCACCTCGCTTTCGCTGTCGAGGCTCGAGGTCGCTTCGTCGAAGATCAGGATCGGCGCATTCGCGAGGAACGCGCGCGCGATCGCCACGCGCTGGCGCTCGCCGCCCGAGAGCTTCACGCCGCGCTCGCCCACCAGCGTGTCGTAGCCGTGCGGCAGCGCCGTGATGAAGTCGTGGGCGCTCGCGAGCTTCGCCGCGCGCTCGATTTCGGCGTGCGTGGCGCCGGGCCGGGCGTAAGCGATGTTCTCGGCAAGCGAGCGGTGGAACAGCACCGGCTCCTGTTGCACGATGGCGATCTGCGAGCGCAGCGACGCCTGCTGCACGCGCGCGATGTCCTGGCCGTCGATCGTGATGCGTCCGCCGGACACGTCGTAGAGGCGCTGGATCAGCTTGATCAGCGTGGTCTTGCCGGAGCCCGAATGGCCGACGAGGCCCACGCGCTCGCCCGGCGCGATGCGCAGCGTGAGGTTCTCGTAGAGCGCCCTGGCGTCCGCGTGATCGCCGTAGCGGAACGTCATGTTCTCGAAGCGGATGTCGCCCTGATCGATCACGATGGGCGGCGCATCGCGCAGGTCCTCGATGCCGAGCGGCGCCGCGTCGAGCGCGACGAGTTCTTCCATGTCGTTGACCGAGCGCTGCAGGTTGCGCACGTGCATGCCCACGTCGCGCAGGTAACCCTTGAGCAGGAAGAATAGCGTGAGCGCGAACGTGATGTCGCCGACGCTTGCGAGACCGCGCGCCCAGAGCAGCAGCGCCGCACCGAGGATAGCCGCCTGCATGCCCACGAGCAGCGCACCCTGCACGCCGCCGTTGAGCGTGCCGCGCTGCCACGTGCGCCGAGTGCGGCTGCTCCACTTCGTGACGACGCGCGCGAGCCGCGCTTCCTCGCGCGTTTCCGCGCCGAACGCCTTGACGACGGCGTTGCACGAAATGGCGTCGGCGAGCGCGCCGCCCATCTTCGTATCCCACTGGTTCGCGAGCCGGGCCGAGGGTGCGACGTAGAAGAGCGAGAGCGAGATCGTGATCGCCAGATACACGGCCGAGCCGAGGCCGACCACGAGGCCCATCACGTGCCACTGCACCGCGAGCAGGATGGTCGAGCCGACCAGCATGACGAGCGACGGGAAGAGGGCGACGAGCAGTGTGTCGTTGAGCAGATCGAGCGCCCACATGCCGCGCGTGACCTTGCGCACCGTGGAGCCGGCGAAGCTGTTCGCGTGCCAGTCGGTCGAAAAGCGCTGCACGCGGTGAAAGGCTTGCGTGGCGATCTCGCTCATCATGTGCAGCGTCAGCGTGATGATGTTGCGGTACGCGGCCTGGCGCATGATCGTGCCGCCGAGCCCGAGCGCCGTGAGCGCCCAGAACGCGACGACCGCCGCATGCCAGGCGGCGCTGCTGGCTGCGCCGCCGTGCGTGAGGGCGTCGACGAGCTGGCCGGCGTAGTGCGGCGTGAGCACGTCGGCGAGCGCGCCGAGCAGCGAGGCGAGCGCGACCGCCGTGACGCGCACCGGTTGGCGCGCCCAGTGCCGGAAGGTGAAGCCGAGGACCTTGCGGAAGGTTTGTCCGCCCGATTCGGGTTTGTTGTTTAGCTCTGTCATGGACAGCATGCTCCGGACGTGACGCCCGAAGACTCTCCTGAAGGAAGCGTGAAGCGTTAAGACGGAAAACGGGCTTCGCACGCCCGGGCATCGGTTGCCGGACGGCCTGACCTCGAATTCGCTGAATACGGCGCGGCGTCTGAAAACATGCCGCGCGGGACGCGCTATGGCTGCGCTGGAAGCGGGACGGTTGCGTGACGCGACGCAACGTGCAGCATCACCCGGACCATCGGCATGGCGGCGCTCGTGTCAATCGTTGCCAACTGGGCCTCCTGTTTCGATTCGGGTGATGGGAACGCGGCACGCCGTGCGGCGAGCGCGTAGGGAAGGCTAGATTCTATCAGCGCCCCGGCGCGCGTGCTTGCGCGCGTCCGGGGCGGGCATGGCGCCGGCCAGGCGGCTGTTAGTCCTGCGCGGCCGAGTTTGCTGCCTTTTCGGCCGAGAGCATCCGCTCGACATAGCGCGCGATCAGATCGATCTCGAGATTCACCTTCGTGCCGGCCTGAAGATGCTTGAGCGTGGTGACTTCCACGGTGTGGGGGATCAGGTTGATCGAGAATTCGCAGCCGTCGGCGCGGTCGTCGACCGAGTTGACCGTGAGGCTCACGCCGTTCACGGTGATCGAGCCCTTGTAGGCGAGATAGCGGCCGATATCCGCCGGCGCGAGAATGCGCAGCTCGTGCGACTCGCCCACGGGCGCGAAGCGCGTCACGGTGCCAAGGCCGTCCACGTGACCCGAGACGATGTGGCCGCCGAGGCGGTCGTTCGCGCGCAGCGCCTTTTCGAGGTTCACTTCGCCCGTCGCCGCGAGGCCCACGGTGCGGTTCAGGCTTTCGCGCGAAACGTCGACGTCGAAGCCCGTTGCCGACTTTTCGATGACGGTCATGCACGCGCCCTGGATCGCGATGCTGTCGCCGAGCTGCACGTCGTCGAGGCCCAGGCCGCCGGCGTTGACGGCGAGGCGCACGCCTGCGTCGGCGCCCGTGCCGAGCGGCTTGATCGATTCGATGCGGCCCACTGCCGCGACGATTCCGGTAAACATCGTGCTGTTCCTTGTGTTCAGTGCATCAGTGAGGGTCAGGCGTCTTGCGTCGTGACGACGCGCGCAAGAATGCGCAGATCGTTGCCGAGACGATCGACGGAATGAAATGCGAGGCGCGTGCGCTCGTCGAGCGTCGCGGGCGCGGCGATGTCGATCATGCCGAGCGAGTTGGTGCCGAGCAGCGACGGCGCCACGTACACGAGCAGTTCGTCGACGCAGCCTTCGCGCAGGAGCGAGCCGTTGAGCTTGTAGCCCGCTTCCACGTGCAGTTCGTTCACGCCGCGCGCGGCGAGCTCCGTGAGCATGGCCGGCAGATCGACCTTGCCCTGCTCGTTGCCGAGCGCGACGATTTCGGCGCCGCGCACGCGCAGCGCTTCGGCGCGTTCTTCGTTGCTCGCGTCGAGCGCCGCGCAGAACACGAGCGTGGGCGCGCCCACGAAAATCTGCGCGAGCGGCGAGGCGTCGAGGCGGCTGTCGATCAGCACGCGTTTGGGCTGGCGCGGAGTGTCGACGGCGCGCACGGTCATGCGCGGGTCGTCTTCCTTGACCGTGCCGATGCCCGTGAGGATGGCCGAGGCGCGCGCGCGCCAGGCGTGGCCGTCGGCGCGCGCGGCTTCGCCCGTGATCCACTGGCTTTCGCCCGAGGGCAGGCCGGTGCGGCCGTCGAGCGATGCCGCCACCTTCATGCGCACCCACGGACGCTTGCGCGTCATGCGCGAAACGAAGCCGATGTTCAGCTCGCGCGCCTCGTTGGCGAGCAGCCCGCAACGCACGTCGATACCCGCGTCGCGCAAGATCGAAAGCCCGCGCCCCGACACCAGCGGGTTCGGGTCTTCCATCGCCGCAATCACGCGCGCGACCTTCGCTTCGATCAGCGCGTTCGCGCAGGGCGGCGTGCGGCCGAAGTGGCTGCACGGCTCGAGCGTCACATACGCGGTCGCGCCGCGCAGGTCGTGCCCGCGCGCGCGGGCGTCCTTCATCGCCTGGATTTCGGCGTGATCCTGGCCGGCCGGCTGCGTGAAGCCTTCGCCGATCACCACGCCGTCCTTCACCAGCACGCAGCCGACGCGCGGGTTCGGGTCGGTCGTGTACAGGCCGCGGTGCGCGAGCGCGAGCGCACGCTCCATGTGGACGAAATCGGATTGCGAAAACATCGTCGGGCTTTCTCCCGGGCGGCGGTCAGAGGGGGCCGGCGAGGCGCGCGCCGCGCCGGCGGTCGTTGGCGTGATGCCTTATTGCGTGACGTTTTCAGCCGCGGCTTCCGCTGCGAACGCGCTGCGCGCCGCGGCGATCGTTTCGTCGAGGATCGCGTCGTCGTGGGCGCTCGAGACGAAACCGGCCTCGTAGGCCGAAGGCGCGAAGTAGACGCCCGCGTCCAGCATGCGGTGGAAGAAGCGGTTGAAGCGCGCGATATCGCTCTTCGTGACCTCGGCGAAGCTGCCCGGCACCTTGTCCGCGAAATAGAGGCCGAACATGCCGCCCACCGAATCCGCCACGAACGGCACGTTCGTTTCGCGTGCCGCGGCCGACAGCCCCTTCGCGAGGCGTTCGGTCTTCGCGGTGAGCTGCTCGTAGAAGCCGGGCGCCTGAATGAGCTGCAGCGTCTTCAGGCCTGCCGCGACCGCGATCGGGTTGCCCGAGAGCGTGCCTGCCTGGTACACCGTGCCGTTGGGCGCGAGGTGATCCATGATCTCGCGACGGCCGCCGAAGGCCGCCGCCGGCATGCCGCCGCCGATCACCTTGCCGAGGCACACCATGTCCGCCTCGACGCCGTAGAGCGCCTGCGCGCCGCGCAGGCCGACGCGGAAACCGCACATTACTTCGTCGAAAATCAGCACGCTGCCGTGCTTCGCCGTCAGGCTGCGCATCGCGCCGATGAACTCGGGCGTGGCCTTCACGAGGTTCATGTTGCCCGCGACCGGTTCGACGATCACGGCGGCGATCTCGTCACCGAACGCGTTGAACGCTTCTTCGAGCGCCGCGACGTTGTTGTATTCGAGCACCGTGGTGTGCTTCGCGATGTCCACCGGCACGCCCGCCGAAGTCGGGTTGCCGAACGTGAGCAGGCCCGAGCCGGCCTTCACGAGCAGGCTGTCGGCGTGGCCGTGGTAGCAGCCTTCGAACTTCACGATGCGGTCGCGCTTCGTGAAGCCGCGCGCGAGACGCAGCGCGCTCATCGTGGCCTCGGTGCCGCTCGACACCATGCGCACCTGCTCCATCGACGGGACGATCTTGCAGATTTCCTCGGCGATCTCGATCTCGGCCTCGGTGGGCGCGCCAAACGAGAAGCCATTCGCGAGCACGCGCTGCACGGCTTCGAGCACTTCCGGATGCACGTGGCCGACGATCATCGGGCCCCACGAGCCGATGTAGTCGATATAGCGCTTGCCTTCGGCGTCCCAGAAGTACGGCCCCTGCGCGCGCTCGATGAAGCGCGGCGTGCCGCCGACCGAGCGGAACGCGCGCACGGGCGAATTCACGCCGCCCGGGATGGTGCGCTGGGCGCGTTCGAAGAGGGCTTCGTTGCGGTTCTGCGTGCTGGACTGGGTGTTGGACATGAGTGCTGGACCTGCGAAAGTGGTGTGGCGCGCGGCGCTGACGGACCGGCCGGCGTACGGACCCATGCGGCGCCGCAAGGGCGCGGGCGATGGGGCTGTTCTCCCGAAATTGTACCGGAGTCGCGCGGATCGGGCCGGCGCCCCGGGGCGGCCCGGGCGGTCCCCGGCGCGCCCGGATTCGGCGCGCTTGCGGCCCCTTTCTGCCTGCTACTGCCGGCGTTTGCGGGCTGGCGGCGCGAGGTGCGGCGCCGTGTCGCGCAGGTTGTCGTGCCATGCCTGCATGGCCGCGACGGCCGGGGCCGGCATGGGCCGCCGCCCGGTCAGTTCCGCCCAGCGCTTTTCCAGCGCGCCTTCGGCCGCCGGCTTGATGACGGTGCCCGAACTCTGTGCGTCCCAGGTCTGGATCGAAAACGGGTGCACGCGCAACGCGTCGCGCGCGACGACCATTTCCTCGCCCGCGTCGACGAGCCAGTCATAGACGAAGTCGATACACAGCCGGTAGCCGCGCTTGTACGCGGCGTCGGGCACCTCGTAGGGCGCCCGCGTGACGTAGCCGGAACCGAACAGCCCGCGCGGCTCGGCAGCCACGCGGTGCAGGAACACCCGGTCGCCCGGCAGGATGCCGCGCGCGAAGCCGCATCCCCAGGTGTCGGCGACGGCTTCCCTTGCGCGCACACGGCGCGCGAAGTCGGGCAGTTCAGGCCAGGGCCATTTCTTGGGGCTCCAGATGAGCAGGAAGGCGGTCATGTCGGCAACGCGGCAAATTGAAGTTGGGCGAAAGCGGGCAGCTTAGCGCAAAGCCGCGCCGCCGCCGCATATGGGGCGGCGCATGGCGGGCAAGGGGCGTCAGGTACAATTCGGCGGCACCGCGTTGCTGTTTTTGTCCGCTTTTGTCCGCTCCTGCAGCGACGGATGAATCGGCCCATGACATCGAGACCGCGCGAGCCGCGCGTGTTTCGCCGCCACACACACCATGTCCCATTCCCCGCGCCGCCGGCCCGATGGCCGGCTGATCCTGTTGCTGGGCGCACTCGCCGCCTGTGGCCCGCTCGCCACCGACATGTATCTGCCGAGCCTGCCCGCCATCGCGCAGTCGTTCGGCGTGAGCGCCGCTGCCGCGGCCTCGACGCTCACGAGCTTCATGGCCGGCTTTTCGATCGGCATGCTGCTCTACGGCCCGGTTTCCGACGCCTATGGCCGCCGTCCGGTGCTGCTCGGCGGCATCGCGCTCTTCACGATTGCCAGCATTGCCTGCTGGCTCTCGTTCTCGGTGGGCGAACTCGTGGTCGTGCGCTTTCTGCAGGCGCTCGGCGCGGGCGCGGCCTCGGTGCTCTCGCGGGCCATCGCGCGCGACGCCCACGAGCCATCGGACGCCGCCAAAGTCCTCTCGATGGTCGCGATCGTCACGGCGATCGGGCCGCTGCTCGCACCGCTGATCGGCGGACAGCTGCTGCTGATCGGCGGCTGGCGCGTGGTGTTCGTCGTGCTCACGCTGTTCGGGCTCGCATGCGCCGTGGCGGCCTATCTGCGCGTACCGGAAACCTGGCCGCCGGAAAAGCGCGAAAGCGCGGCCGTGCTGCGCTCGTTCGCGGCTTATGGGCGCTTGCTGCGCGATCCGCTCGTGTGGGGGCACATGCTCTGCGGCGGCATGGCGTTCGCCGCGATGTTCACCTATATCTCGGCCACGCCGTTCGTCTATATCGAGTACTTCCACGTCTCGCCGCAGCACTACGGGTTTTTCTTCGGCGCGAACGTGTTCGGCATCATGCTCGGCAACTTCCTCAACACGCGCTTCATCGGCCGGCTCGGCACGCTGCGCATGGTGTCGATCGCTTCGGGTGTGAGCATCGTCGCGTCGCTCTTCGTCGCGCTCATGTGCGTGACGGGCTGGGGCGGCCTGTGGTCGATCGTATTCGGCCTGTTCTTCGTGGTGAGCGTGGTGGGGCTGCTCGGCGCGAACTGCGCGACCGATCTCATGTACCGCTATCCGAAGAACGCGGGCGCGGCGGCGGCCGTGTTCGGCGCGACGCAGCTCGCGCTCGGCGCGCTCGCGAGCGCCGTGGTCGGCTGGTTCCCGGGCATCTCGCCGTTCGGCATGGGCGTGACGATCGGCGTGTGCGGCCTGATGACGTGGGTGGGGCGCGCGCTCGTCGTGAAGTGGCACGGCACGCCGGCGCCGGACGCGGTGCAAGCCGCAACGTCGTGAGCCGCACGTCGTGAGCCGCACGTCGATACGTCGCGTGAAATAAAAATGGGACGCCGAGGCGTCCCATTTTTTTCGTCGCTTGAAAGAGCGGACGAATCAGCGGACTTCAGTCGCGCGCCGTGGGCGACGCGCCGTGGCTCAGCCAGTCGAGCACGGCCGATGCATCGTCGTCGGCATGCTCGCGCGCCTTTTCGACGGCGTTGCCGAGGTCCGCATCGGGCGAAGCACGGCGAATCGCGACGCCCACCGCGAGGATGTCGATCATCAGCAGATGCAGGATGCGCGAGATCATCGAAAGCTGCGATTCGCGCATCTCGATGTGATCGGTTTCGAGCGCCACGGTCGCGCGCTTGGCGAGCGGCGTGTTGCTCGACGTGATCGCGATCACCTTCGCGCCCGCCTGCATGGCGACGTCGAGCACGCGCAGCAGTTCCGGCGCGCGGCCCGACTTCGACACGGCCACGATCACGTCGCCCTTGCCGAGCAGCGCGGCAGAAGCGGCCTGCATGTACAGGTCGCCATAGGCGATGGTCGGGATGCCGAAGCGGAAGAACTTGTAGTGCGCGTCCTGCGCGACGATGTGCGAGTTGCCGAGGCCGTAGAACTCGATGCGGCGCGCGCCGTTGAGCAGCGTGATCGCATTCTCGACCTGCTCGAAGTTCAGGTGCTCGCGCAACTGCAGGATGGCCGAGACGGTATTGTCGAGCACCTTCGCGCCGAAGTCGGTGGCGGTGTCGCCCAGATGCACCTGGCTGTGGCTCACCGGAATCGTGCCCGTGAGGCCCGTGGCGAGCTTGAGCTTGAAGTCCGAGAGGCCCTGGCAGCCGAGCGAGCGGCAGAAGCGGATCACCGTGGGCTGGCTCACGTCGGCCTTGCGCGCGATATCGACGATCGGATCGTTGATGATCGAGCGCGGATGGTTGAGCGCGAGGTCGGCCACGCGGCGCTCGGCGGGCGTGAGCGCGTCGCGCATCTGGCGAATGCGTTCGAACACGGCCGACGAGCCGCCGCCCGCGCGATTGGACAGCTGCTCCGCGAGAATCGCCGACACGCCGAGGAACGCCGGATACTCAGCCGTGATCACGTAGGTGGGCACGTTCGAGAGATAGGTGTCGAAACGGCCCTTCGCCTCGAAGCGCTGGCGGAACGACGAGCGCGTGAAGAGGTCGCCGAGGCGCGGCACCACGCCGCCGCCGATATAGATGCCGCCGAGCGAGCCGAGCGTCATCGCGATGTTGCCCGCGAAGCTGCCGAGAATGCCGCAGAAGCATTCGACGGTCTCGAGCGCGAGCGCCTCGCCGTCATGCGCGCGCTGCACGACTTCGGCCGTGCCGAGCTCGGCGGGCAGCTTCTTCTTGTCGCGTGCGGCGAGCGCGCGATAGATCAGCTCGAGGCCGGGCCCCGCGCACACGCGTTCGAACGAGACATGCGGCCACTTCTTGCGCGCGAACTGCAGCACGATGTCTTCGCGCTCGTCCTGCGGCGAGAAGCTGGCGTGGCCGCCTTCGCTGCCGAGTGCGATCCAGCGGTCGTCGGCGGGAATCAGGCCCGAGACGCCGAGACCCGTGCCCGGCCCGAGCAGGCCGATCACGCTGTTCTGGCGGCGCTGGCCGCCGCCCACCTGGACGCGCTGCGAGTCGGTCAGGCCGGGCAGCGCCATGGCGAGCGCGGTGAAGTCGTTGACGACCAGCAGCGTGTCGAAGCCGAGCGAGCGGCGCGTCGCTTCGATCGAGAAGGTCCAGTCGTGATTGGTCATGCGCACCTGGTCGCCGTCGACCGGATTCGCAATCGCGATGGCGGCATGATTCACGCGGCCGATCTTGTTGTCCTTCAGGTATTGCTGGATCACTTCCGCGACGCCGGGATACTGCGCGCACGGATACACGCGCACCTGGCCGATGTCGCCCGGACCCGTTTCCAGCGCGAAGCGCGCGTTGGTTCCGCCGATGTCGGCGAGCAGCCTCGGACCGTCGGCGTGCTGGCCTGCGCCAGGGGCGTTTTTATTAGGCGCACCAGTAGACATCGAGTCTCACTCCCTTGTCGTTCGCCAGCTTCGAGATGGCGTTGTTTTGTTCGGCCGCGGCGGCCTGTTGCAGCACTTCGAGCTTGCGCTGCCCCGCGATCAGCAGGAACAGCCGGTCGACCTGGCGCAGCGCCTGCATCGACCACGAGACGCGCGCGTGGGGCGCTGCCTGCGGATGCACGGCCACGAACGGGCGCGCCGTGGTGATGGCTTCGTGCCATTCGGGGGCGTCGGCGAAAATCGAGGCCGTGTGGCCGTCCTCGCCCATGCCGAGCACGGCGACGTTCGGCAGCTTGCGGGTTGGGTCGGCGTTGAGCGCGGCGACATGCGCGTCGAGATCCTGCGCCACGTCGACGAGCGGCAGGAAGCGCGCGTGCGCCGCTTCCTGCGTGAGCAGCGTCTCGCGCGCGAGGCGCGCGTTGCTCGCGGAGTCGGTGTCCGGCACCCAGCGGTCGTCGACGAGCGTGACGTCGATGTGCGCCCAGTCGAAACGGTGCGTCGAAAGGGCCTCGAGGAAGGGGCGCGGGCTCGTGCCGCCGGAGACGGCGAGCGTTGCACGGCGCGCGGCTGTACCGGGCGCCGCCTGCTGAGCGGCGAGCGACGCATGTAGCGCGTCGCCCACGGCTCGCGCCAGCGCGTCGGATTGGACGCGCGGGTCGTCGAATACGTGAAGCTCGATCACTTCTCCTCCATGCTGCTTTTTTGTAGGTCTACGGGGTAGTTCATCTGTCCGGTCCGGCGTCGCGCTTGCGGTGCGCGCCGCCATGCAATCCCATCAATTCTCTTCTTCGAGCCAGCAGGTGCCGTGCTGCGCAAGCATCGCGCTGGCGGCCGCCGGTCCCCATGTGCCGGCCGCGTACGGCTTGGGCGCGCGGGGCGTTGCCGCCCACTCGTTGAGGATCGGCTCGACCCACGTCCACGCCGCTTCCTGCTCGTCGCGCCGCACGAACAGCGCGAGGCGCCCGTTGATCACGTCGAGCAGCAGGCGCTGGTAGGCCTCCATCTGGCCTTCGCGGAAGAACTGGTCGAACGCGAGATCCAGATGCACGCTCGCGAGATTCATGCCTTCGCCGGGCTGCTTCGCGAGGCAGTAGAGGCGGATGTTCTCGTTCGGCTGCAGGCGGATCACGAGGCGGTTCGCGCCGGGGCGCAGTGCCGGCGCCCCGAGCGCCGAATGCGGCACCGGGCGGAAGTTCACGACGATCTCGGCCACGCGGTCGGCAAGACGCTTGCCGGTGCGCAGGAAGAAGGGCACGCCCGCCCAACGCCAGTTCTCGATCTCCACCTTGAGCGCGACGAAGGTTTCCGTATGGCTCTCGGGCTTCACGCCATGCTCGGTCGCATAGCCCGGCACCGCCTGGCCGCGGATCACGCCCGCATGGTACTGACCGCGCACGGCGACCTTGCTGATGTCGAGCGGATTGATCGGCTTGAGCGCGCGCAGCACGCGAAGCTTTTCGTCACGCACCGAATCCGAATCCATCGAATGCGGCGGCTCCATGGCGACGATCGAAAGCAGCTGCAACAGGTGATTTTGCACCATGTCGCGCAGCGCGCCAGTGTTGTCATAAAAGTCGCCGCGCGCTTCGACGCCCAGTTCTTCGGCAATCGTGATCTGGATGCTCTCGACCCATTCGCGGCGCCACAGCGGCTCGAACAGCGCGTTGCCGAAACGCAGCGCGAGCAGGTTCTGCACCGGCTCCTTGCCGAGGTAGTGGTCGATCCGGTAGATCTGGCCTTCGGCGAAGATCTCGCCCACGGCGTCGTTGATCGCGTTCGACGACTTGAGGTCATAGCCGAGCGGCTTTTCCAGCACGATGCGCGAGTTTTCGTTCAGACCCACGGCGGCAAGCGCGCGGCAGATCGGCACGAACAGCGACGGGCCCGTCGCCAGATAGAACACGCGAATGCCGGGCAGCGACGCGATGCCGTCGCGCAAGTGAGTAAAGTCCTCGGCGCGCGAGAGGTCGAGCTTCACGTAGACGATGCGCTCGAGGAAGCTGGCCCACGCGTTGTCGTCGTAGCCGCCGTTCTTCTTCACATGCGGCTTGACGTGCTCGTCGACCCACCCGATATACGCCGCGCGATCCTCTTCGTGGCGCGCGACGCCCACGATCCTGCCAGACTCCGCGAGCATGCCTGAACGGTGCGCTTCATACAGGGCGGGGAGGATCTTGCGCATCGACAGGTCGCCGGTGGCGCCGAAGAGCACGAACGTGAAACCTGAATCGATCTGGGTTTGCATGAGTCTCAGTCAGAGTCCTGGGGGGCCGCTGCAGGGTACAACGGGTGCCCGTCTGTGTGGGCGATCGGGCGGCCGTAGTCCGATAAAATTTTTTTTGACACTGAATTGTAGTTTAACTACAATCCAAATCAAGAGGTAACGTTCATTCGATGAAAAAAGCGTGGAACGCAGCCAGCAAGGCGGTTTGCGCGGTTTCGCGAGCGGACGGAATGCCCCCTCATGTTAACGGAGAACCACGCGGGACTCAGCCCGGCTTGCCAGTGAGCCGGGCGCCCGGTTCCCCGCCGTGCGGAGGCTTCAAGGCCGCGTGACGCAAGCGGCGCCTCGGCCGGCCGGGTGGCCGGCGAAAATCAAAAGAGGAGACAGTCAAGTTGCATTCCGAACCACTCATCTCTTGAGCGTCCTGCGGCCGGTAACCGGCACGCGGCCCGCGCGCATCTAATGAAAAGCACGCGCGCGCGGCACTCCGGCGCCCGTCCGTCCAGTGTTTTGCCTGTTTTGCCTGTTTGACCAACCACCGCACCCTGGCGATCAGGGGCCAATCGTTTTTTGTTCAGGTGTCTGGAGGAGATAAGCAATGAAATTCCGCGCGATCATGGGCGCCCTGTGCGCAGCAGGTCTGTTGGGTGGCGTCGCCACGGCGCAAGCGGCCGAGTCCCTCGAAGTGCTGCACTGGTGGACTTCGGGCGGCGAGTCGAAGGCCGTCGGCGTGCTCAAGGACGACATGACGAAGCAGGGCTATGTGTGGAAGGACTTCGCGGTCGCCGGTGGCGCGGGCGCGGCGGCCATGACCGCACTGAAGACCCAGGTGATCTCGGGCAACGCACCGACGGCCGCCCAGATCAAGGGTCCGCTGATCCAGGAATGGGCTGAGCAGGGCGTGCTGGTGAACGTCGACTCCGTCGCCGGCGACTGGAAGGCCAATCTGCCGCCGCAGATCGACAAGATCATGCACGCCGACGGCCACTACGTGGCAGCGCCGTTCTCGGTGCACCGCGTGAACTGGGTGTGGATCAACAAGGCAGCGCTCGACAAGGTGGGCGGCAAGGCGCCGACGACGTGGCCGGAATTCTTCGCGCTGGCCGACAAGATGAAGGCTGCAGGCATCCAGCCGGTCGCCGCCGGCGGCCAGCCGTGGCAGGACCTGACGCTGTGGGAAGACGTGGTCCTTTCGCAGGGCGCGGACTTCTACAAGAAGGCACTCGTCGACCTCGACCAGAAGACCCTCACGTCGCAGCAGATGGTCGGCGTGTTCGACACGGTCCGCAAGATCGAGTCGTACATGGATAACGGCCGCACGGGCCGCGACTGGAACCTCGCCACGGCCATGGTCATCAACGGCAAGGCCGGCATGCAGTTCATGGGCGACTGGGCCAAGGGCGAGTTCGCGAACGCGAACAAGCAGCCGGATACGGACTACGTTTGCGCAGCAGTGCCGGGCACGGCAAAGGCCTACACTTTTAACGTCGACTCGTTCGTGTTCTTCCAGCAGAAGGGCCAGAAGGAAGCAACGCCTGGCCAGCTCGCGCTCGCGAAGACGATCATGAGCCCGGGCTTCCAGGAGCAGTTCAGCCTGTACAAGGGTTCGATTCCGGTCCGTCTCGGCGTGGACATGAGCAAGTTCGACGCATGCGCGAAGAAGTCGTACGCGGATGAGCAGATCGCGATCAAGGCCGGCGGCTATGTGCCGTCGCTTGCTCACGGCATGGCTCAGCCGGACGCAACGGCCGGTGCAATCACCGACGTCGTGACGAAGTTCATGAACTCGACCCAGGATTCGAAGAGCGCGGTGGAAGCGCTCGCGAAGGCTGCGAAGACGAAGTGAGCGTAGCAGGTTAGTGCTGTAAGACGGGGGGCGCCATTCGTGGCGCGCCCCGGGCATGACGGTTCACCCTCTGAACCCCATCATCGTGCGAAAGCGGTTTTCGCACCGTACCAGGAGTTGCGCAGTGACTGCTTCTCTTAGCGGCAACGGCAAGGCGGCCACGCCTGCTACCCGCCGCGCGTCGCCCATGGCGGCGCTCGCAGACCGCTGGATCCCGAAGCTGGTGCTCTCGCCCAGCATTCTGATCAGCCTCGTATTCGTCTACGGCTTCATTCTCATTACCGGTTATCTGTCGCTCTCCAATTCGCGACTGATGCCACGCTATGAATTCGCGGGTCTCGACCGCTATCGCGAGCTGTTCTCCAACGACGTCTGGTGGACGTCGGCGCAGAACCTCGGATGGTTCGGCATCCCGTTCATCGCGATCTGCGTCGCACTCGGGCTGTTCCTCGCGATCCTGCTCGACCAGCAGATTCGTCAGGAAGGCGCGCTGCGCGCGGTGTTCCTCTATCCGATGGCGCTCTCGTACATCGTCACGGGCACGGCATGGCAGTGGATCTTCAATCCGGACCTCGGCATTCAGCAGGTGATGCACAGCATCGGCTGGACGAGCTTTCACATCGACTGGCTCAACGACCCGGACAAGGCCATTTTCTGTATCGTGGTCGCCGCGGTGTGGCAGTCCACGGGCTTTTGCATGGCGCTGTTCCTGGCCGGCCTGCGCGGTGTCGACAGCGAGATCTTCAAGGCGGCCCAGGTGGACGGCGCGACGCTGCCCACGATCTATCGCAAGATCGTGATTCCGAGCATGCGTCCGGTGTTCTTCTCCGTGCTGCTGATCCTGTGCCACATCACGATCAAGACGTTCGACCTCGTCGTCGCCTTGACGGCCGGTGGTCCGGGCACGTCGTCGTCGCTGCCGGCCATCTTCATGTACACGTTTTCGTTCAACCGCGGGCAGCTCGGCGTCGGCGCAGCGTCGTCGATGATGATGCTCGCCACCGTCGTGGCCGTGCTCGTGCCGCTCATGTATCTGGAATCGAGGAGCACGCGCAATGCAGCCTAAGATGAACGTTAGCCGCGTGGTCATCTATGCGGCGCTGATCCTGTTCGCGGTGTACTTCCTGTTCCCGCTCTACGTGATGCTGTCGACGTCGTTCAAGTCGCTCGACCAGATTCACACGGGCACCATGCTCTCGCTGCCGACGAGCCCGACCTTCGCGCCGTGGATCAAGGCGTGGAGCGAAGCCTGTACCGGCGTGCGCTGTGACGGCATGCAGCCGTTCTTCATGAACTCGGTGAAGATGGTGATTCCGGCCGTGCTGATCTCGTCGATCATCGGCGCGTTCAACGGCTACGTGCTCACGCACTGGCGTTTTCGCGGCGCGGACGCGCTCTTCACGATGCTGCTGGTGGGCTGCTTCATCCCGTTCCAGGCCATCCTGCTGCCGATGGCGCGTCTCGAAGGCTTCCTCGGCCTGTCGAACACGATCGGCGGTCTGGTGCTGGTGCACGTCGTGTACGGCATTGCGTTCACCACGATGTTCTTCCGCAACTTCTACGTGAGCGTGCCCGCAGAACTCGTGAAGGCCGCGCGCATCGACGGCGCCGGTTTCTTCATGATCTTCACGCGCATCATGTTGCCGATCTCGCTGCCCATCTTCATGGTGTGCCTGATCTGGCAATTCACGCAGATCTGGAATGACTTCCTGTTCGGTATCGTGTTCTCGGGCGTCGATTCGATGCCGATCACGGTGGCGCTGAACAATCTCGTGAACACATCCACGGGCGTGAAGGAATACAACGTCGACATGGCCGGCGCGATCATCGCCGCGCTGCCCACGCTGCTCGTCTACGTGATCGCCGGCCGCTACTTCGTGCGCGGTCTCACGGCGGGCGCGGTGAAGGGTTAAACCCGCATTCGATTAAAAGGATTCATAGCATCATGGCAAGCCTTTCCATTCGCGACGTCTACAAGACCTACCCGAACGGGGTTCCCGTCCTCAAGGGCGTGAACATCGACATCGAAGACGGCCAGTTCCTGATTCTGGTCGGCGGTTCGGGTTGCGGTAAGTCGACGCTGCTCAACATGATCGCGGGTCTCGAAACCGTGACCAAGGGCGAGATCCAGATCGACGGCAAGACGGTGAACAACCTCTCGCCGAAGGATCGCGACATCGCAATGGTGTTCCAGTCGTACGCGCTCTATCCGTCGATGACGGTGCGCGAGAACATCTCGTTCGGCCTGAACATCCGCAAGGTGCCGAAGAACCAGCAGACGGAGATCGTCGGCCGCGTGTCGAAGCTGCTGCAGATCGAGCACCTGCTCGACCGCAAGCCGGGCCAGCTCTCGGGCGGACAGCGCCAGCGCGTGGCCATGGGCCGTGCGCTCGCGCGCGATCCGGTCATGTTCCTGTTCGACGAGCCGCTTTCGAACCTCGACGCGAAGCTGCGTATCGAGATGCGCTCGGAAATCAAGCTGCTGCATCAGCGCGTGGGCACGACCATCGTCTACGTGACGCACGACCAGATCGAGGCAATGACGCTCGGCGACCGCATCGCGGTCATGAAGGACGGCATCGTGCAGCAGTTCGGCGCACCGCAGGAGATCTACGACTCGCCGTCGAACCTGTTCGTGGCGGGCTTCATCGGCGCGCCGCCGATGAACTTCATCAACGGCAAGCTGGTGGAGCAGGGCTCGGGCATCGGCATCGAACTCGACACGGGTGTGGCGCGCAACGTGCTGAACCTGCCGTTCGAAGCGAACAAGCTGCGCGGCCAGATCGGCCAGGAAGTGGTGCTGGGCCTGCGCCCGGAGCGCATCACCGACGCGCGCAGCTCGCACGACGGCCACGGCCACGAACTGCAGCGCCACTCGGTGAAGGTCGACGTGATCGAGCCGACCGGTCCGGACACGCTCGTGTTCGCGCAGGTCAACGGCAAGCGCATCGTGAGCCGCGTGCACCCGGGCGCGAATCCGCAGCCGCTCAACAATATGGATCTGCTGTTCGACGTTTCGAAGGCCGTGCTGTTCGACCCGAAGACGGAAGAGCGTCTCGCCTGATCGCCGTGTGCCGGTTTGCCCGGCGCAATAAAAAACCCCGTTCGCTGCGCAGGCAGCAACGGGGTTTTTTCATGTCGACACGCCGACGACCGGTTCGGTCAGGGCGCGTGGGAATGATGCTGCGCGTGCCCGACCGGGTGCGGCTGCAACAGCACGAGTACGGCGCCCGCGCCGCCGTCGTGCGGCCGCGCCTGGCAGAACGCGATGACTTCTTCCTTCTGCACGAGCCACGCGCGCACCTTGCCCTTGAGCACCGGCTCCTTGCCGACGGAACCCAGGCCCTTGCCGTGGATCACGCGCACGCAGCGCAGCCCGCGCTTGCCCGCTTCACGGATGAAGTTCTGCAGCGCCTCGCGCGCTTCCTCGCGGCGCATGCCGTGCAGGTCGAGTTGCGCCTGCACGATCCACGTGCCGCGCCGCAGCTTCTTGACGACTTCTTCGCTCACGCCGGGGCGGTGGTAGTACAGCGAGTCGTCGGTGTCGAGAAACGCTTCCGGGTCGAATTCGTCGGAGATCGCTTCGTGCAGCACGGCCTGCTCGTCGAGCCGCGTTTGCAGCGGCAGCGGCACGGGGGCTGCACGGCGCGGCTGCGCGCGCACAGGCTGCTTGAGCGGCGCGATCTGGCCGATCTCGCGGCGAAACAGGTCGCTGTCGGCGGCGGCTTCGACACGCGCAGCCTGCGCGGCCACGCGTTCGCGCTCGCGCTGGCGGGTTTGCACCTTGAGCGCGTCGCGCAGGCTGCCGAGGCCGGCGAAGCCGGAAGCCGTCTTGGCGGGCGTGGCTTCGTCCGCCGCGGGAGCAGGCGTGGGCGCCGGATCAGGGCGAGCCGGGGCGGGGCGCCTCGGCTCGCCCGGGTGGGGCACGTTCTTGGGCATGGCGAAAAACGCTGGGTAAAGCTGCGCTTGCCCGGCTTAGCGGTCGGCTTCGGCGCTCATCACGTGCGCCTGGCCCAATTCGTTCACGGTCTCGAGGTAGCGCTGCGCGTCGAGTGCGGCCATACAGCCCGTACCCGCGCTCGTGATCGCCTGGCGATAGACGTGATCCTGCACGTCGCCGGCCGCGAACACGCCCGGCACGCTCGTGCCGGTGGCGTTGCCGTTCAGGCCGCCGTTCGTGATGATGTAGCCGTTCTTCATCTCGAGCTGGCCTTCGAAGATGTCCGTGTTCGGCTTGTGGCCGATCGCGACGAACAGGCCCTGCAGGTCGAGCTCGGTGGTCTCGCCCGTCTTCACGTTCTTGATGCGCAGGCCGTTCACGCCGCCTTCGTTGCCCTTCACTTCGTCGAGCACGTGATCCCACTTGATCTCGACCACGCCTTCCTTTTCCTTTTCCAGCAGGCGGTCGATCAGGATCGGCTCGGCGCGGAACTTGTCGCGGCGGTGAATGACCGTGACCTTCTTCGCGATGCCCGAGAGGTACAGCGCTTCTTCGACGGCCGTGTTGCCGCCGCCGACCACGGCGACGTGCTGGTTGCGGTAGAAGAAGCCGTCGCAGGTCGCGCAGGCCGAGACGCCGCGGCCCATGTACAGCTCTTCGCTCGGCAGGCCGAGGTATTGCGCCGACGCGCCGGTCGCGATGACGAGCGAGTCGCAGGTGTACTCGCCCGAGTCGCCGATCAGGCGGATGGGCTTTTCGTTCAGCTTGGCCGTATGGATGTGATCGAACACGATTTCCGTGTTGAAGCGCTCGGCGTGCTCGAGGAAACGCTGCATCAGTTCGGGGCCTTGCACGCCGTTCGGGTCTGCGGGCCAGTTTTCGACGTCGGTCGTCGTCATGAGCTGGCCGCCCTGGGCGAGACCCGTGACGAGCAGCGGCGAAAGGTTCGCGCGTGCCGCATAGACGGCAGCCGTGTAGCCGGCGGGGCCGGAACCGAGAATCAGGACTTTGGCGTGTTTGGTTGCAGACATGATCGAATTCCGTAGAAAGACGCTGCGTGGCGCGTAAATTCGGGCGCCCGCCGGGGGTGCCCGGTCGGGCCGCCCGGCGTTGCGGCGGGGCTCACGCATGTAGTTGGGCATCAGCCCGCAATTATAAAGGCGGGGGGCGCTCGCCGCTCGATGAAGCTTCCTCATCGGCGCGATAGCCTGGGCCCGGCGGGCGGCCCTTGGAGCGCGGGCTCGACCGCCACGGCGCGGCCGGATGTCGCCCTGTGGCGCTCGCGCAGCGTTGTCAGTTACCGTCATTTACAGCGAGGGGCCGCCGGGGCCGAAACAACGCGTTTACAATAGGCCCGATCGGACGACGGCGGCCGCGCCCGTCTGCCCGGGGTTTCGGGCATACGGAAAGACTGGCGGACCGCAAACGCATCAAGAATCAGCCCAGGATTCAATGGCCAAAGCTCCCTTTTCCGCGCAGGCGCAGGCATTGCCTCACCGCATGTCGCGCCTTTTCACCGAAATTCGCTGGATCCTGCAGGTCGCGCTAGGCGTGTTCCTGCTGATGGCGCTCATCAGCTACAGCCGCCACGACCCGAGCTGGACGCACGCGGCCCAGGTCGACCACATCTCGAACTGGGCGGGGCGCGTCGGCGCGCGCGTCTCGGACATCCTGCTGCTGCTGTTCGGCCTGTCCGCCTACTGGTGGATCGTGCTGCTGGGGCGCCTCATCTCGGCGAACTACCAGCGCATCACGCGCCACGAAGCGATTGCCGACGATGACGACGACAAGCCGCGCGACATCAGCTGGGTCGCCGAAGCCCTGTCGTTCGTGCTCGTCATGCTGTCGAGCTGCGGCATCGAAGCGCTGCGCATGTGGTCGCTCAAGGTGCAACTGCCCCAGACGCCCGGCGGCGTGGTGGGCGGGGCGGTCGCGCGCGGCGTTTCGCACGCGCTCGGCTTCACGGGCGGCACGCTCGCGCTGCTGATCGCGCTCGCGATCGGTCTCTCGCTCTATTTCCGCTTCTCGTGGCTCTCGGTTGCCGAAAAGGTCGGCGAATACATCATCAATGCCGTGACCATGGCGAGGCTGCGCCGCGAGGCGGGCCGCGACCGCAAGCTCGGCGAGGCGGCGGCCGTCAAGCGCGAAGGCAAGGTCGAGCGCGGCCGCGTGAAGATCGAGGAACACGAGCCGGTCACGATCGTGCCGCCGGTGGTCACGCCGCAGCGCTCCGAGCGCGTGGAGAAAGAGCGCCAGGTGCCCCTCTTCAAGGATCTGCCGGGCGACTCCACGCTGCCGGCCATCTCGCTGCTCGACCCCGCTTCGGCCACCCAGGAAACCATCTCCGACGACACGCTCGAATTCACCTCGCGCCTGATCGAGAAGAAGCTCAAGGACTTCGGCGTGGACGTGGCCGTGGTGGCCGCGTATCCGGGCCCGGTCGTCACGCGCTACGAGATCGAGCCGGCCACGGGCGTGAAGGGCAGCCAGATCGTAAACCTCGCGAAGGACCTCGCGCGTTCGCTCTCGCTCGTCTCGATCCGCGTGGTGGAAACGATTCCGGGCAAGAATTTCATGGCGCTGGAGCTGCCGAACCAGCGCCGCCAGACTGTGCGTCTTTCGGAAATCCTCGGCTCGGCGGTCTATGCCGACGCGCCTTCGGCGCTCACCATGGGCCTCGGCAAGGACATCGGCGGCAAGCCGGTGTGCGCCGATCTCGCGAAGATGCCTCACCTGCTCGTGGCCGGCACGACCGGCTCGGGCAAGTCGGTGGGGATCAACGCGATGATCCTGTCGCTGCTCTACAAGGCGAGCGCCGAGCAGGTCCGCATGATCCTGATCGACCCGAAGATGCTCGAAATGAGTGTCTACGAGGGCATTCCGCATCTGCTCTGCCCGGTCGTGACCGACATGCGCCAGGCCGGCAACGCGCTGAACTGGACCGTGGCCGAGATGGAGCGCCGCTACAAGCTCATGAGCAAGCTGGGCGTGCGCAATCTCGCCGGCTACAACAACAAGATCGAAGAGGCGAACAAGCGCGAGGAGAAGATCCCGAACCCGTTCAGCCTCACGCCGGACGATCCGGAACCGTGCCAGAAGCTGCCGCATATCGTGGTCGTGATCGACGAACTCGCCGACCTCATGATGGTGGTCGGCAAGAAGGTCGAAGAGCTGATCGCGCGTATCGCACAGAAGGCGCGCGCCGCGGGCATCCACCTGATTCTCGCGACGCAGCGGCCTTCGGTGGACGTCATCACCGGCCTCATCAAGGCCAACGTGCCCACGCGTATGGCCTTCCAGGTCTCCTCGAAAATCGACTCGCGCACGATTCTCGACCAGATGGGCGCCGAGTCGCTGCTCGGCATGGGCGACATGCTCTACCTGCCGCCGGGCTCGGGTCTGCCCGTGCGCGTGCACGGCGCGTTCGTCGCCGACGACGAGGTGCACCGCGTCGTCGAGAAGCTCAAGGAGCAGGGCGAGCCGAACTATATCGAGGGCATTCTCGAAGGCGCGGTGGGCGGCGAAGGCGACGAGGGCACGGCTGCGGGAACCAGCGGCACCGGCGACGAGTCCGATCCGCTGTACGACCAGGCCGTCGAAGTGGTCATCAAGAATCGCCGCGCGTCGATTTCGCTCGTGCAGCGGCACTTGCGCATCGGCTACAACCGCGCGGCGCGGCTGCTCGAACAGATGGAGCAGTCCGGGCTCGTCTCGGCGATGTCGTCGAGCGGCAACCGCGAGATCCTCGTGCCCAACCGCGGCGACGCCGAATAAGCCGCGCCGGGCCGCCGCGCTTTGGCAACGGCCAGGCATGGCCCCGGCAACCCGACGGCCAAAGACACACCTCTTGGAGAACGATAGATGCAGTATCCGGCTGGACTTCCGACCCGCTTTGCGCGCACCGCGCGCCGCGCGCTCTTCGTCGCGCTAGGCGCGTCGGTCCTGATGATCTCGCAGGCGTATGCGAGCGGCACCGATCAACTGAAGCAGTTCGTCTCGCAGGTGCACTCTGCGCGCGGCAGCTTCGTGCAGCGGGAACTCAAGGCGCCCTCGGGCGCGAAGAACGCCAGCGACGCCATTGCCACGGCCACGATGAACGCCAAGACCTCGAGCGGCACGTTCGTGTTCGCGCGGCCCGGCAAGTTCATCTGGTCGTATGAGAAGCCGTATCAGCAAGTGCTGCAGTCGGACGGCGACAATCTCTACGTCTACGACAAGGACCTGAACCAGGTGACCGAGCGCAAGCTCGGCGGCGCGCTCGGCGCGAGCCCGGCGGCGATCCTGTTCGGCAGTAACGATCTCGACAAGAACTTCACGCTCTCCGACGCGGGCGTGAAGAACGGCATCGACTGGCTGGAGCTGATTCCGAAGTCGAAGGACACGCAGTTCAAGAGCGTGGGCATCGGCTTTCGCGACGGCAACCTCGAAGCCATGGAACTGCACGATGTGTTCGGCAACGTGACGCTGCTCACGTTCTCCAACATCGAGAAGAACCCGTCGCTGCCGGCTTCGACCTTCAAGTTCGTGCGGCCGCCGGGCGCCGATCTGATCACGGGCGGCTCGAACTAAGGCCGTTCACCTCGCGATTCATGTAAAAACGGGCGGGTCCTTGCGGGCCGCCCGTTTTTTTTGTGCGCAGTGGCGTCTCAGGCAGTGAAGCGGATCACGCCGTCCGCGCCGGTCGTGCGCGCGACCTTGCCTTCGAGCCACAGCAGGTTCAGGTGCGCGAGCGCCTCGCCCATCGCGAAGGTCATCTGGTGGATGTCGAGCTCGCGCTTGAACATCATCGGCACGATGTCGGCGGCGCTTTGCGGCGCTCGCCCACACGCTTCGATCACTTCGGCAAGACGCGCGTCATGGTGCGCGCGCAGTTGCGCGATGCGCGTGCGCACGCCGCGAAACGGCTTGCCGTGCGAGGGCAGCACGAGCGTGTTCGCGGGCAGCGTTTCGTAGCGGCCGAGCGATTCGAGGTAGAGGCCGAGCGGGTTGCCTTCCGGCTCCATGTCGAACACGGAAACGTTGGTCGAGATGCGCGGCAGCACCATGTCGCCGGAGATCAGTACGCCGGTTGCCTCGCAGAACAGCGCGCAGTGTTCGGGCGAGTGGCCGTAGCCCGTGATGACGCGCCAGTCGCGCCCGCCGATCGCCACCGTATCGGCTTCGCGCAGGCGGCGGTACTGCGTGGGCAGCGCGGGCACGAGGCTGCCGTAATAGCCGCGGCGGTTGCGCAGCTTGTCGAGCGACGCTTCGTCCGTGAGCCCGTGACGCGCGAAATGGCGCGCGGCGCCTTCGCCGCCCGCGTTCGAGCCGTCGCCGGCCGCCATCACGCGGGCCTGCATGTATTCGCCGAGCGTGGTCCACAGGCGCACGTCCCAGCGCGCCTTGTCCCCGCCCGCGCAAATCCAGTGCGCAAGACCGATATGGTCGGGGTGGCAATGCGTGACGAGCACGCGCAGCACCGGCAGGCCTTCCAGCTGGTTCTCGAACACGGCTTCCCAGCGGGCCTTGATGGTGTCGTTGGTGATGCCGCAGTCCACCACGGTCCAGCCTTGCTGGCCGTCGATCTCGTCGCGCAGCAGCCAGAGGTTGATGTGGTCGAGCGCGAACGGCAGCGGCATGCGCAGCCATTTCACGCCGGGCGCGACATCGAAGGCGAGGCCGGGCTCCGGCAGGGTGTCGGCGTAGGGATAGTCGAGCTGGTGTTCGAGGGCATTCATTGGGGGTGTCTTCTCCTGTCGACCAGAGTTAGCGCTTTAGCTGTCGGCCGGAGTTGGTGCTTTAGCACCTACTCCGGGCCCATGCAAAGCACTTACTCTGGTCCTACGTAAAGCGGTCGGCCGGCGTCGGCGCTTGCGCGCCCACTCCGGCCCCATGCAAAGCGCGTCTTGCGCGTCGCTCCTGCCGGTTGCGTAACCGCGTACTTGACGATAACGTAAACGTCGATTCTATCGTCCCTCGCGCTGTCGTGCAGACAACAGCCGGGCCAGCCGCCTTCCGCACACTATGACGACCCAGTACACGATTACCGAACTCGCCCGGGAATTCGACGTAACGCCGCGCGCGATCCGCTTCTACGAGGACCAGGGCCTGCTGGCACCGAGCCGGGAAGGCGCGGGTGGCCTGAAGCGTGTCTTTTCGGGGCGCGATCGCACGCGGCTGAAGCTGACGCTGCGCGGCAAGCGCCTCGGCTTCACGCTCTCGGAGATCCGCACGCTGCTCGATCTCTACGAGTCGCCGACCGACACGCTCCCGCAGCTTCAGGCGTTCCTCGACACCGTGGTGCATCACCGCGAGATACTCGAGCGCCAGCGCGCGGACCTCGACGCCACGCTCGAAGACCTCGCGCAGTACGAGTCCCAGGCGCGCGCGCTGCTCGACAGAAATGCGGCGCACGAAAGCGCGGCGCACGAGAGCGACGCTCCCGCCGCCGCTCGCGCGAAACGCTGACACTCGCGCAACGGGCATGGCCGCCATGAAACATTTCCCGAAACTGCTCTCTTCGCAGATCGGCTTCGATGTCGCGCAGACCATGCTCGACGGCTTCAACCGTCACTATCACAACTTCTGCGACGCGGCGTCGAGGGCGCGGACGTTTTTCGAGGCAGCCGACTGGCGCGCCCTGCAGCAGCTCGCGCGCGAGCGCATCGCCTCCTATGACGACCGCGTGAAGGAGTGCGTGGTCGCGCTCGAAGACGAATACGGCGCCGAGAGCATCGACGACGAAGTCTGGCAGCAGATCAAGTTGCACTACATCGGCCTGCTCACGACGCACCGGCAGCCCGAATGCGCGGAGACGTTCTTCAACTCCGTGTGCTGCAAGATCCTGCATCGCTCGTACTTCAACAACGACTTCATCTTCGTGCGGCCCGCCATCTCGACCGAATACATCGAGAACGACGAGCCCGCCGCGAAGCCCACCTACCGCGCGTACTATCCGGGCAAGGATGGCGTCGCGGCGACGCTCGAGCGCATCGTCACGAACTTCCAGCTGGAGACGCCGTTCGAGGATCTCGGGCGCGACGTCGACTGCATCATGCAAACGATGCTCGACACCTTCGGGGTGGTCGAGCCCAAGCCGAACTTCCAGATTCACGTGCTGTCGTCGCTGTTTTTCCGGCATAAAGGCGCGTATATCGTCGGGCGCATCATCAACGGCGATCTGCTTGCACCGTTCGTCGTGCCGATTCGTCATGTGGAAACGGGCAGGCTGGCACTGGACACGGTGCTGTTGCGCACCGAGCAGCTGCTCATCCTCTTCAGCTTCTCGCATTCGTATTTTCTGGTGGACATGGAAGTGCCGTCCGCCTATGTCGAGTTTCTGCGCACCATCATGCCGCGCAAGGCCAAGGGCGAAATCTACACCTCGCTCGGCTTGCAGAAGCAGGGCAAGAACCTGTTCTATCGCGACTTGCTGCATCACCTCTCGCATTCGAGCGACCCGTTCATCGTCGCGCCCGGCATCCGCGGCATGGTGATGATCGTGTTCACACTGCCTTCGTATCCGTACGTGTTCAAGGTCATCAAGGACAGCTTTCCCGCGCCGAAAGAGACCACGCGCGAGCAGGTCGAAGCGAAGTATCAGCTCGTGAAGCGCCACGACCGGCTCGGGCGCCTCGCCGATACGCTCGAGTATTCGAGCGTGGCGCTGCCCGTCGCGCGGCTCGACGACGCGCTCGTGCGCGAGCTGAAGACGCTCGCGCCCTCGATGCTCGAATACGAGGGCGATAACCTCGTGATCCGTCACGTCTACATCGAGCGGCGCATGGTGCCGCTCAACCTCTATCTGCAGAACGGCAGCGACGCGGAAGTCGAGCATGGCATCCGCGAATACGGCAACGCGATCAAGGACCTGCTGCGCGCGAATATCTTTCCGGGCGACATGCTCTACAAGAATTTCGGCGTGACGCGCAACGGCCGCGTGGTCTTCTACGACTACGACGAGATCGAATATCTCACCGACTGCAACGTGCGCGCCGTGCCGCCGCCGCGTCATGAGGAAGACGAACTATCGGGCGAGCCGTGGTACGCAGTCGGCCCGCGCGACATCTTTCCGGAGACGTACGGCACGTTCCTGCTCGGCGATCCGCGCGTGAAGCGCGCATTTCTCGCCCATCACGCGGACTTCTTCGAGCCCGCTCTCTGGCAGGAGAGCCGCGCGAGGCTCATCGCGGGCGAAGTGCCAGACTGCTTTCCCTACGACGCATCGATTCGTTTCAGCGTGTGTTACCCGGAACGTTTCGGGCGTGAAGACGCACCGGCCGTGCGCGTTGCCTGAACGCGCGGCCAACAGCGAATGCCAACGGATTCATCAAGGAGCACAAACATGAGTGAGACGCAAAAGCAGGACGCCATCGTGATCGTTTCGGCGGCACGCACGCCGATGGCGGGTTTTCAGGGTGATTTCGCGACGCTCACCGCGCCGCAGCTTGGCGCAGCCGCGATCGCGGCGGCCGTCGAGCGCGCCGGGTTGAAGCCCGAACAGGTCGACGAGGTCGTGATGGGCTGCGTGCTGCCCGCGGGGCAGGGCCAGGCGCCCGCGCGCCAGGCGGCGCTCGGCGCGGGGCTGCCGCTCGCAGCGGGTGCCACCACCGTCAACAAGATGTGCGGCTCCGGCATGCGCGCGGCGATGTTCGCGCACGACATGCTGCTGGCGGGCTCGGCCGATGTGATCGTCGCGGGCGGCATGGAGAGCATGTCGAACGCGCCTTATCTGCTGCCGAAGGCGCGCTCCGGCATGCGCATGGGCCACGGCCAGGTGCTCGACCACATGTTCCTGGACGGCCTCGAAGACGCCTATGACAAGGGCCGACTGATGGGCACGTTCGCGGAAGAATGCGCGGGCGAGTACGACTTCTCGCGCGAGCGCCAGGACGCGTTCGCGATCGAGTCGCTCAAGCGCGCGAAACGCGCCAACGAGGACGGCTCGTTCTCATGGGAGATCGCGCCGGTGAAGGTGGCTTCGCGCGCAGGCGAAACGACCATCGCGCGCGACGAGCAGCCGTTCAAGGCCAATCTCGACAAGATCCCGACGCTCAAGCCCGCGTTCAGCAAGACCGGCACGGTGACGGCGGCGAATTCGTCGTCGATTTCGGACGGCGCGGCGGCGCTCGTGATGATGCGCGAATCGACGGCGAAGCAGCTCGGCCTCAAGCCGCTCGCCCGCGTGACGGGCCATTCGACCTTTGCGCAGCAGCCCGCGAAGTTCACGACGGCGCCGGTGGGCGCGATCCGCAAGCTGTTCGAGAAGACCGGCTGGACGGCGAGCGACGTCGATCTCTACGAGATCAACGAGGCCTTTGCCGTGGTCACGATGGCCGCGATGAAGGAGCATGATCTGCCGCACGAGAAGGTCAACGTGAACGGCGGCGCATGTGCGCTCGGTCACCCGATCGGCGCTTCGGGCGCGCGCATTCTCGTGACGCTGATCGGCGCATTGCGCGCACGCGGCGGCAAACGCGGCGTGGCGACGCTGTGCATCGGCGGCGGAGAGGCCACGGCGATGGGCGTCGAACTGCTGTAGGCTAGTGCCCGAAGAAGCGCGCCGCTTTGCATGGCGGGCAGGCGGCGCGCTGCAGCGGTTTCAATGCACGGACAAGCAAGGTGACGAGATGAAAACAGCGTTGATCGTGGGCGCGTCGCGGGGCCTGGGTTTCGAGTTCGCGCGGCAGTATGCGAAAGCCGGCTGGCGCGTGCTGGCCACGGCGCGCGGGCCCGAAGCGCTCGAAGCGCTGCGCGCAATCGGCGCGCAGACCTTCCAGCTCGACATCGCGCGGCCCGAGGAAATCGCTGCGCTCGGCTGGAAGCTCGACGGCGAGCGGCTCGACGTGGCGCTCGTCGTGGCCGGCGTCTACGGCCCGCGCACCGAGGGCGTGGAAACCATCACGGCCGAAGACTTCGAATACGTGATGAACACCAACGTGCGCGGTCCGATGCAGTTGATCCCCGTCCTGTTGCCGCTCGTCGACGACGCCCACGGCGTGCTCGGCGTGCTGTCGAGCCGCATGGGCAGCATTGCGGAGACCACCGGCACGACGGGCTGGCTCTATCGCGCGAGCAAGGCCGCGCTCAACGACGTGCTGAAGATCACCTCGCTGCAAACGCGCCGCGCCACTTGCGTCGCGCTGCATCCGGGCTGGGTGCGTACCGACATGGGCGGCGCGCACGCGGCGATCGACCCCGCAGTGAGCGTCGCCGGCATGCGCGAGGTGGTGGCCGAAGCGGCCGCCGCGCGCGACGTCTTCAACGGCCGCTTCTTCCAGTACGACGGCACCGAGCTCGACTGGTAAAGCGCCGCCCGTCTGCGCTACGCTTGCGGCCTCTCGCAACGGAGCCTCGCCCCATGAACGCTGAAACCGCGCGCGTCGTCTCGCCCGCCACCCGGCCCGCCGATTGTCCCTGCGGCGGCGCTGCGCCCAACCAGAAGGCGGTCAGCAAGCCGCCGCGCTACGCGCAGTGCTGTGGCCGCTTCATCGACGGAGCGGCGATCCCCGCCACGGCGCTCGAATTGATGCGCTCACGCTATACGGCCTACGTGCTGGGCGAGCAGACGTATCTGCGCTCGACGTGGGCGAATGAGACCTGTCCCGCCGATCTCGATGTGGACCCTGCAGCCGAGGGCGCCCCGCGCTGGCTCGGACTGGCCATCAAGCGCCACGAACAACTCGACGACACGCACGCGATCGTCGAATTCATCGCACGCTACAAAACGGGCGGCCGAGCACACCGGCTGCACGAGACGAGTCGCTTCACGCGCGGCGGCGACGGACGCTGGCGTTATGTTGACGGCGACGTTTCGTCTGGCTAACGAATCACTGACTGCCTGCAATATTTTCCGCAGCGAATTCCCTCTCCGGTTCGCTAACATGACGCCGAAAATATTGCCTTTGCAAACAAGCGCTTACTGCATAATCGCGCGGCTGTTGTCCGCGCGCGACGCTCACCACCCGGACCTTTTTTAAAAACGCGCGCGTTCGGCGCGTGCCGAAAGTCCTGTGTCCGCCTTGCCTCATAGGGCCGCGCGAAGTTGGCATGCCTTATGCCGGGTTACCCCTGAATTGCACAACAAATATTTGTCGTGCGAGTATCTAATCACGGTGCCCCGCACGATACGTAAGTGCATAGTGAAGAAGTTTTTTCACGTGATGCGTGTATCGACTGCAACGGGTGCTGGCGGCGGGTCTGATCGACGATAGAACTGCGCCGCGCAGGTGTTCCGATCGATGCAATTCCACGTTACGGGTACACGCCCGCTCCTGGCCTCGCGGCCAGGCGCAACGGTGTCTCGTTGTGCCCTGAAAGGGCTGAAGCGTGGGTAATGGTCGGACGGTTGTCGGATTCACAGCAGCAGGTCTTTTGCAGGTGGTGTAGCGCATGGCGTTCAGGAAGCTCCTTACCGGATGGGTCGTAGCCGGCACCGCGTGTGTGCTTTCGGTGGCTCACGCAGCGTCGCTTTCCGATCCGGCAAGTGCGAGCGCGAACCCGCAACTCGCCGCCAACACCCCCGCCACGCATTCCGCCACCGCTTCCCACGCGAACCTCGCAGGCGGCCCCCTCGGCAGCGCCAACGTGCCGCGCATCGCGCTCGACGACGCGTATCTGCCCGTCGTGCCCGCCAGCATGAACGAGCAGGTGATTCGCGTTCCCGTCGATGCATCGGGCGACGTCACGCTCGAAACCACGATTTACCGCCCGAACGGCCCCGGCCCGTTCCCGATGGTGATCTTCAACCACGGCAAGATTCCCGGCGACCCGCACCTCCAGGCGCGCAGCGACCCGCTCTCGTTCGCGCGCGAATTCGTGCGCCGTGGCTACGTCGTCGTCGCGCCGAACCGCCAGGGCTTCGCGGAGTCGGGCGGCTCGTATCAGCAGGACGGCTGCGATGTCGCGAGCAACGGCCTCGGCCAGGCGGCCGATGTCGCATCGACCATCGCGTACATGTCGAAGCAGCCCTATGTCGACGCGAGCCAGATCATCGTCGCGGGCACCTCGCACGGCGGCCTGGCCACCATGGCCTATGGCACCGAGGCGGCCAGCGGCGTGCGCGCACTGATCAATTTTTCGGGCGGCCTGCGCCAGGACGCCTGCACGGGCTGGCAGAATAACCTGACGCAGGCGTTCGGCAACTACGGCGGCAAGGCCCGCGTGGCCTCGCTCTGGCTCTACGGCGACAACGACTCGGTCTGGTCGCCCGATCTCGTCGCGAAGATGTTCGCCGCTTACCGCGACGCGCAGACGGGTGAGGATCACCCGGCCGCGACGGCCAAGCTCGTAGACTTCGGCGCCTACAAGAACGACGCACATCGCCTCGTGGGCGATCGCGACGGCGTGAAAGTCTGGTGGCCCACGGTCGAGGCGTTCCTCGCCAACCGCGGCCTGCCGACGGCGGTGCAGTACCGCGTGGCCGCGCCGGTCGCGCCGCGCGGCACCGGCTTCGCGCAGATCGACTCGGTCGGCTCGGTGCCGTTCGTCGATCAGGCGGGCCGCGACGGTTATCGCAACTTCCTCAAGCAGTATCCGAGCCGCGCCTTCGCCGTGTCCGACTCCGGCGCGTGGTCGTGGGCCGAAGGCGGCGACAACCCGATGGCCGTGGCGATCTCGAACTGTGAAAAGCACAGCGCCGATCCTTGCCGCCTCTATGCCGTCAACAACACGGTGGTCTGGAACAACGGCGGCACGCAGACCGCCCAGACCGGCGACAGCGACACCACACGCGCCACGGCGGACAACAGCACCGACGACCGCGACCACCCGCTGGCGAGCCGGTAAGGCGCGTTGCCCGGCCACTGCCGGGCTCATACACCCCATGGCATCGGAAGCTTGCGGCCCCAAAGCGGGCCGCTTTGCTTTTGTGCGGGCCGCTTTGCCTACTGGTCCCGCCAGCGATTTCCTCGCATGCAACCCGTTGTGCCGCCCCATATCGTCTGACTTCCGCGCGCCTGCGCGCTCGCCACGCGTCGCCAAAAATATCCGCCGCGCCGTCCCGCGTTCTGCAATTTCGCACCGCCGCGCAGATTTTTTTGCATAAGGCGGGTTCACTTTGCCGTCGTCATCTCCGCGCATTTCGGGTCTTTCTTTTCCATCGGTCCGGAGTTGTTGCGAACCGCTCGAAACGCCGCGCCGCGGTGCGTTGGGGGGCGATTTTCGGGGTAGTGCATTGCGACAGCTAACACGTTAATCTCGGTCCCGCTGTCGTATCGGGAGTCGTATTTGAATTCGCCATCTCACCCTGCACACCTTGCCCGCGAAGATCGCGCCGCGACCGACTGGGTCGCTCGCAGCCTGCGCGCCGTGTGGCACCCCTGCACCCAGATGAAACATCACGAGCGCCTGCCGCTCGTGGCCGTCGCGCGCGGCGAAGGCCCGTGGCTGTATGACCGCGAGGGCCGACGCTATCTGGACGCGATCAGTTCGTGGTGGGTGAACCTCTTCGGCCACGCCAATGCCTCGATCAACGCGGCGCTCAAGGCGCAGCTCGACACGCTCGAGCACGTCATGCTCGCGGGCTGCACGCACGAGCCCGCCGTGGAGCTCGCCGAGCGGCTGTCGGCGCGCACGGGCGGCGTGCTCGGCCACGCATTCTTCGCTTCCGATGGCGCGTCGGCTGTCGAAATCGCGCTCAAGATGAGCTTTCATGCGTGGCGCAACCGCGGCGAGAGCGGCAAGCGCGAATTCGTCTGCGTTGCCAACAGCTATCACGGTGAGACCATTGGCGCGCTCGGCGTGACCGACGTGAAGCTCTTCAGGGATGCGTACGATCCGCTGTTGCATCACGCGCATGTGGTCGCTTCGCCCGACGCGCGCGCGGCGCAACCCGGCGAAACGGCGGCGGATGTCGCAGCGCGCGCGCTGGCCGATGTCGAGCGTCTTTTCATCGAGCGCGAAGGGCGTATCGCCGCGCTGATCGTCGAGCCGCTCGTGCAGTGCGCCGCCGGCATGGCGATGCACGATCCCGCCTATCTGAAGGGCCTGCGCGCGCTGTGCGACCGCCATCGCGTTCACCTGATCGCCGATGAAATCGCCGTGGGCTGCGGGCGCACCGGCACCTTCTTCGCGTGCGAGCAGGCAGGCATCTGGCCCGATCTGCTCACGCTTTCGAAGGGCATCAGCGGCGGCTATCTGCCGCTTTCGATCGTGCTGTCGCGCGATGCGATCTACGAGTCGTTCTACGACGACGACACGACGCGCGGCTTCCTCCATTCGCATTCGTACACGGGCAATCCGCTCGCGTGCCGCGCCGCGCTCGCCACGCTCGACCTGTTCGAGCGCGATGACGTGCTGGCTGCGAACGCGCGCAAATCGGCGCGACTGCGCGAGTTGTTCGATCCGCTCGCCGTGCATCCGCTCGTGCGCAACCTGCGCCAGTGCGGCACGATTCTCGCGTTCGACGTCGCGCTCGAAGACGCGCAGCGCGCGGCGACGTTTTCGCGCCGCTTCTTCGAAAACGCACTGCAGCGCGAACTGCTGCTGCGCCCGATCGGCACGACGGTCTACGTCATGCCGCCGTATATTCTGGACCACGAAAGGCAGGCGTTCCTCGCTGCACGCACGCGCGAGACTTTCGACGCCACCGTCGCGGAGGACCTCTGACATGGCATTGCTCGACACCCTCGAACAGGGCTTGCGCGACATCGACGCGCGCGGCCTGCGCCGCCGCCGCCGCACCGCCGACACGCCCTGCAGCGCGCATATGCAGGTGGACGGCCGTGCGACTGTCGGCTTTGCCAGCAACGACTATCTCGGTCTTGCCGCGCATCCGCAACTGGTCGCGGCCATCGCCGAGGGCGCGCAGCGTTACGGCGCGGGCAGCGGCGGCTCGCATCTGCTCGGTGGCCACTCGCGCGCTCACGCCCAGCTCGAAGACGATCTCGCGGCATTCGCGGGTACCTTCGTCGCTGCGCCGCGCGCGCTGTACTTCAGCACCGGCTACATGGCGAACCTGGCCGTGCTCACCGCGCTCGCGGGGCGCGGCTCGACGATCTTTTCCGATGCGCTCAACCACGCCTCGCTGATCGACGGCGCGCGGCTCTCGCGTGCCGACATCCAGATCTATCCGCATGCCGACATGGCGGCGCTCGCCGCGCTGCTCGAAGCCTCCGACGCGAGCGCAAAACTGATCGTGAGCGACACGGTGTTCAGCATGGACGGCGATGTCGCGCCGCTCGCGCGTCTCGTCGAACTGGCGGAACAGCATGGCGCGTGGCTCGTGGTCGACGACGCGCACGGCTTCGGCGTACTGGGCCCGCAAGGCCGCGGCGCGCTCGCGCAAGCCGCGCTGCGCTCGGAACATCTCGTGATGGTCGGCACGCTCGGGAAGGCGGCGGGTGTTTCGGGCGCGTTCGTTTGCGCGCATGGCACCGTGATCGAATGGCTCGTGCAGCGTGCGCGGCCGTACATCTTCACCACGGCTTCGTCGCCGGCGGTTGCGCATGCCGTGTCCGCGAGCCTGCGTCTGATCGAAGGCGAGGAGGGCGATGCGCGCCGCGCACATCTCAAGCATCTGATCGCGCGCACGCGTGCGCTGCTCAGCGATACGTGCTGGCAGCCCGTCGATTCGCATACCGCCGTGCAGCCGCTCGTCATCGGCGCGAACGAGGCGACGCTCGCGCTGCAGGCCGCGCTGGAGCGCGACGGCCTGTGGGTGCCCGCCATTCGTCCGCCCACCGTGCCCGAGGGCACGTCGCGCCTGCGCATTTCGCTCTCGGCCGCGCATTCGGACGCCGACCTCGACCGGCTCAACGCATCGCTGCTGCGCGCGAGTCTGGAAGCACGCACAAACGCGCCGGAGTTCGCGCAATGACGGTTTCGCTTTTCGTCACCGGCACCGATACCGAGATCGGCAAGACCTTCGTGAGCGCGGCGCTCCTGCGCGGCTTCGCCCACGCGGGGTTGCGCGCCACGGCGCTCAAGCCGATCGCCGCGGGCGCTTACGAGCGCGACGGCGTCTGGCACAACGAGGACGCCGATCAGCTCGACGCCGCAGCGAGCGTGCTGCTGCCGCCCGAGATCCGCACGCCGTTCCTGCTCAAGGAGCCCGCCGCGCCGCACATCGCCGCCGCGCTCGAAGGCGTGACGCTCGACATGGCGCGCATCGTCGATTGCTACGAGGCGGCCTGCGAGCGCGCGGATGCCGTCGTCGTGGAAGGCGTGGGCGGTTTTCGCGTGCCCCTCACGGCGACCGAAGACACCGCCGATCTCGCCGTCGCGCTCGCTCTGCCCGTGGTGCTCGTGGTGGGCATGCGCCTCGGCTGCATCAGCCACGCGCTGCTCACTGCCGAAGCGATTGTCGCGCGCGGATTGACGCTCGCGGGCTGGGTCGCGAACCGTATCGACCCGGCCATGACGTTCCCCGAAGAAAACATCGCCGCGCTGCGTGAGCGCCTCGCCGCCCAGTACGGCGCGCCGCTCGTCGGCGTCGTGCCGCACATGCGCGGTGCGAGTGCCGACGACGCAGCCGCACACCTGAACATCGATGCGTTGCTCGCGCGCCTGCGCGCCGACGCTTAATGCACAGTCAAGCACAGTCACGTAAAGAAGGACCCAGACACCATGACGCAAACCCACATCGACATCACAACGCTCAAGGCCACCGCGCCGAGCGCCCAGGCAGCCGCCGAAGCCGCCGCACGCTGGAAAGTCGCCGACGTCGCCGCGCTCTACGAACTGCCGTTCAACGACCTGATGTTCCGCGCGCAGCAGGTGCATCGCGAGCATTTCGACGCGAACGCCGTGCAGCTCTCCACGCTCCTCTCGATCAAGACCGGCGGCTGCGAGGAAGACTGCGCGTACTGCCCGCAATCGGCGCATCACGACACGGAACTGGAAGCCGGCAAGCTGATGGAAGTCGGCGCCGTGCTGGACGCGGCGCGCGCGGCCAAGGCGAACGGCGCGACGCGCTTTTGCATGGGCGCGGCGTGGCGCAACCCGAAGGATCGCCACCTCGAGCCGATCAAGGACATGATCCGCGGCGTCAAGGCGATGGGTCTCGAAACCTGCGTGACGCTCGGCATGCTCGAAGATCACCAGGCGAAGGCGCTGGCCGACGCGGGCCTCGACTACTACAACCATAACCTCGATACGTCGCCGGAGTTCTACGGCAAGATCATTTCGACGCGCACCTACGAGGACCGCCTCGAGACGCTCGAGCGCGTGCGCGACGCGGGCATCAACGTGTGCTGCGGCGGCATCGTCGGCATGGGCGAATCGCGCCGCGAGCGTGCAGGCCTGATCGCCCAGCTCGCGAACATGGAGCCGTATCCGGAGTCGGTGCCCATCAACAATCTCGTGCAGGTCACGGGCACGCCGCTCGAAGGCACGGAACCGATCGACCCGTTCGAATTCGTGCGCACGATCGCGGTGGCGCGCATCACGATGCCCACCGCGATGGTGCGCCTCTCGGCGGGCCGCGAGCAGATGGACGACGCGCTCCAGGCGCTGTGCTTCATGGCGGGCGCGAACTCGATTTTCTACGGCGACCAGCTGCTCACCACGAGCAACCCGCAGGCGGAAGCCGACCGCAGGCTGCTGCAGCGTCTGGGCATCACGGCGCAGGCCGCGCAGCATCTGCCCGCCGACGACCACGCTCATCACGACCATCACGGTCATTCGCACGGCGGCTGCGGCCACTGCGAGTGACGTTTCGCACGTCGCCAGAAGCAAAAACGCCAGGCTGCGAAGCCTGGCGTTTTTTATTGTCCGACAGAAGTAAGGCGGGTTACGCGTAAGCCGCGCGCCGGCGCCCCGCGAGCACGAGATAGCACAGCGCGCCGATCACGAGCGAAGGCAGCGTCGCGCCGAGATTCGGCAGCCACTGGTTGAGTGCCTGATACGCGCCGAAACCAACCACCCACGCGACGAACGCGCTCACGTGCCAGCCGCCCGAATAGCCATAGGCGCCATTCAGATCGGCGAGGGCCTGGGTGTCGATGCGGCGGCGGCGCACGATGAAGTGATCGGCGAGCACCACGCCAAAGAGCGGCGCGAACACCGAGCCGATGAAGAGCAGGAAGTTCTCGTACTTCGCCATCGGCACGACGAGGCCGATCAGCGTGCACAGCGCGCCGAACGCCGCCGAGAGCCAGGGCACGCTGGCGCGCGTCCAGAACGTGCCGGTCGAGACCGCGGCCGAGTGGATATCGGCGAAGGCGTTGTCGATTTCGTCGATCAGCACGAGCAGCAGCGCGAGGCCGCCGCCGGCCTGCGCGAGCGCCGTGGTGAGGAGCGCGTCGCCGCCGCCCGCGGCGAGGCCATAGATGGCGCCGAGCGCATAGAACCACAGGTTCGCGATGCCATAGCCGAACAGCGTGCCGCGGAAGGTTTCGCCCGCCTTGCGGCCAAAACGCGTGTAGTCGGCGATCAGCGGCAGCCACGAGAGCGGCATCGCCACCACGAGGTCGATGGCGCTGCCAAACGGCATTTCGCCCGTGCCGGGGCGGCGCATCAGCGCGCCCAGGTCCTGTTTCACGAGCAGGCTCCACGTCAGCCAGGCCGCGCCCGCGAGCAGCAGCCAGATGCCCCACGTGCGCAGGAAACGCCGCACGAACGAGAGCGGGCCGCTCACGGCGAGCAGCGTGGCGAGCACGCCGAAGATCACGGTCCAGACGAGCGGCATCGACAGGCCGAAGGCTTGTTTGGCGAGCGCATCGGCGGAATCGCGCATCACGATGATCTCGAACGAGCCCCAGCCCACGAGCTGCACCATGTTGATGACGGCCGGCACCGACACGCCGCGCACGCCGAGCGTCGGGCGCAGCGACGACATGGCGGCGAGGCCCGTGTCCGTGCCGATCACGCCCGCGAGCGCGAGCAGCACGACGCCGATCACACTGCCGATGACGATGGCCATGAGCGCGTGGGGCAGCGACAGGCCCGGCACGAGCAGCGCGCCCGCCTGCGCGACGAGCAGGCCGATGCCGAGCGAGAACCACAGCGCGAAGGCGTCGCCGGTGCGGAACTGGCGGCGCGCGTCGGGCACGGGCACGTTCGGCGCGTAGGTGGAGCCGGCCTCGCCGGCGTGCGAATCTTGAGTCATGTGGAACGCTTTCCTCTGTATCGTGTGTTTTGTCTGTTTTGTCCGGGTGCTTCGGCTCGAGCGGCTCTGCCCGCGCTTCGCGCCGCCGCGCACGCTGTCATAATGCACGACTGCATCCGGTGCGGCGGGCCGTTTTGTGGTGTCGGGCGCTGTGTCCCCGAATCTGCCACCGAATTTGCCACACACGTGCGGCCAGCCGGAAAGCCGTCATTATCGCGAAAACGTCATGTTTGAAGAAACCCGTGCCAACGTCCCGCTCGCCGAACGGCTGCGCCCGCGCTCCATCGACGAGGTCATCGGCCAGAAGCATCTGCTCGGGCCCAACAAGCCGCTGCGCGTCGCGTTCGAGTCCGGCGAAGCGCATTCGATGATCCTCTGGGGGCCGCCGGGCGTGGGCAAGACCACGCTCGCGCGCCTCATGGCCGATGCCTTCCACGCCGAATTCATCGCGCTCTCGGCGGTGCTCTCGGGCGTGAAGGACATCCGCGAGGCCGTGGAGCAGGCGCAGCTGCATCGCGCGCGTGGCCACCAGACGCTCGTGTTCGTCGACGAGGTCCATCGCTTCAACAAGAGCCAGCAAGACGCCTTCCTGCCGCATGTGGAGTCGGGCCTCTTCGTGTTCATCGGCGCGACGACGGAAAACCCGTCGTTCGAGGTGAACAGCGCATTGCTGTCCCGCGCCGCCGTGTACGTGCTGAAGAGCCTCGACGAGGAAGAGCAGGGCGAACTGCTCGCCCGTGCGAGCGAGGAACTGGGCGGCCTGACCTTCACCGACGAAGCGAAAAAGGCGTTGATCGGTTCCGCCGACGGCGACGGGCGCAAGCTCCTGAACAACCTCGAAATCGTTGCACGCGCGGCCGCTCAACAAAAGAAAACCGAGATCGACGGCGAACTGCTCGGCAGCGCGCTGGCGGAAAACCTGCGCCGCTTCGACAAGGGCGGCGACGCGTTCTACGACCAGATCAGCGCGCTGCACAAGTCGGTGCGCGGCAGCAACCCGGACGGCGCGCTCTACTGGTTCTGCCGCATGCTCGACGGCGGCGCGGACCCGCGTTATCTCGCGCGGCGCATCGTGCGCATGGCGTGGGAGGACATTGGCCTCGCCGATCCGCGCGCCGGACGCATCACGCTCGACGCCGCCGAGACCTACGAGCGCCTCGGTTCGCCCGAAGGCGAACTCGCGCTCGCGCAGGCCGTGATCTATCTGGCCGTCGCGCCGAAGTCGAACGCGGGCTACAACGCCTATAACGAGGCGCGGCGCTTCGTGAGCAAGGACCAGTCGCGCGCGGTGCCGATCCATCTGCGCAACGCGCCGACCAAGCTGATGAAGGAGCTGGGCTACGGCCACGAATACCGCTACGCGCACGACGAACCCGACGCCTACGCGGCCGGCGAGACCTATCTGCCCGACGGCATGCGCGAGCCGCGCTGGTATCAGCCCACGCCGCGCGGGCTCGAAGGCAAGATCGGCGAAAAGCTCGCGCGTCTGGCCGACCTCGACGCGCAATGGCGCGAGGAGCACCGCGAGGAACTCCGCGAGAGGAAGCGCAAGGGCTGAATCGCCATGAACAACGGCGATGCCCGCCGCGCCGGGATGGCCCGGCCGGTGCGCTAAAATCGTCCCTTCACACAACGACACTGCGTCTCACAATCCCATGCTCGACATCCAGCTGCTGCGCAAAGACCTCGACGGCGTCGCGAAGCGCCTCGCCGACCGCGGCTACACCCTCGACGTCGCGGCCTTTTCCGCGCTCGAAGCGGAACGCCGCGCCATCCAGACCCGCACCGAAGAGCTCCAGGCGCGCCGCAACAGCCTGTCGAAGCAGATCGGCGCGATGAAAGGCCGCGGCGAGGACACCTCGGCGGTCATGGCCGAAGTGGGCGGCATCGGCGACGAGATGAAGACGTCGGCCGCCAAGCTCGACGAGATCCAGTCGAAGCTCTCGGACCTGCTGCTCGGCGTACCGAACCTGCCGCACGAAAGCGTGCCCGCGGGCAAGGACGAGGCCGACAACGTGGAAGTGCGCCGCTGGGGCACGCCGCGCGCGTTCGACTTCGAGGTGAAGGATCACGTGGACGTCGGCACGCCGCTGGGTCTGGACTTCGAGACGGGCGCGAAGCTCTCGGGCGCGCGCTTCACGATGCTGCGCGGCCAGATCGCGCGCCTGCACCGCGCGCTCGCGCAGTTCATGATCGACACGCACACGCTCCACCACGGCTACACGGAAACGTACACGCCCTACATCGTCAACCCGGAAATCCTGTACGGCACGGGCCAGCTGCCCAAGTTCGCCGACGACATGTTCCGCGTGGAAAAGGGCGGCGGCGAGAACACGGTCACGCAGTACCTCATTTCGACCTCGGAAATCTCGCTCACGAACACGGTGCGCGAGAGCATCGTGGAAGGCAGCGCGCTGCCGATCAAGCTCACGGCGCACTCGCCGTGCTTCCGTTCGGAAGCCGGTTCGTATGGCCGCGACACGCGCGGCATGATCCGTCAGCACCAGTTCGACAAGGTCGAGATGGTGCAGATCGTTGCGCCCGAAACGTCGTACGACGCGCTCGAGCAGATGGTCGTCCACGCGGAAACCATCCTGCAGAAGCTCGGCCTGCCGTATCGCGTCATCACGCTGTGCACGGGCGACATGGGCTTTTCGGCCACCAAGACCTACGACCTCGAAGTCTGGCTGCCCGCGCAGAACACCTATCGTGAAATTTCGAGCTGCTCGAACACGGAAGCGTTCCAGGCGCGCCGCATGCAGGCGCGCTATCGCAACGCGCAGGGCAAGCCGGAACTCGTGCACACGCTCAACGGCTCGGGCCTCGCCGTGGGCCGCACGCTGGTTGCCGTGCTGGAGAACTATCAGGAAGCGGACGGCTCGGTCACCGTGCCGGAGGTGCTGCGGCCGTATATGGGCGGCGTGGCGCGTCTCGAAGCGTCGGCCTGAGCGCGGGAGATTTGCTTGCCCTCGAAACTTTTTGCACAAGAGGGCTTGCAGAACTCAAAAAATGTTCTATAATCTTCGCTTCTCCGGTTGCCGACCAACACCGGGGAGGCAGTAAAAAAGCAGTACACCGGAGAGGTGGCAGAGTGGTCGAATGTACCTGACTCGAAATCAGGCGTACGGTTTCCCCGTACCGTGGGTTCGAATCCCACCCTCTCCGCCAAATTCAGAAAACCCCTGCATGCTTGACCGCTGCAGGGGTTTTTGCTTTTCCGCGCGCGTTTCGGCGTGCTCTAGCGCCGGAGCGCATTTTCACTTGCGCAGGTGGCCGCGCATCTCCAGCGCATGCAGGTAGGTGCCCGAGATCGACGATCCTCCGTGATGCACGATCTTCTCGTCGATGAGCGCCCACACCGACTTGCCCGCCGCGCGCACGCGCCGGCAAAACGATAGATCTTCCGAGAGGTACACGCCTTTCTCGCCAACGGTGTCGAAGAACGCGTGGAACTTGCCGTCCGGCAGGTAGCCCGCGTACTGCGCGGGCGGCCGGTAAAGTGCCGTATGCGGCGCGATCGCCTCCAGCGCGTCGCGCCGCACGAGGAAGATGCCCGTGCCGACGTGGCTCACTTCGGCCCAGCCGTCGGACACGGCACTGCGGCCCGCTTCATCCGCAAGGATCGCCGTGTTGTAGTCCACTGTCTTTTCCTGCCATTCGCGCAGCGTGAGCCCCACGTCGGCGCTCGTGATGCGCTTTTCCCGGTCGAAATAGCGGTACGGGCAGGCCATGCCGGCCACGGGCTTGTCGCCGGCGAGCAGGCGCAGAACCGCTGCGCGCGAGAAGTCCATGTCCGTATCGAGAAAGAGGAGATGGCTGAACTCGCGATGGCTCAAAAAATAATTCGCAAAGAAATTGCGCGCGCGGATGATGTGTGACGAGGCCGTATGGATGTACTCGTAGCGGATGCCGCGTTCCTTGAGCGCTTCCATGAGGCGCGTGAGGGCCATGGCGAAGTCGAAATGCACGGCGTTGTCGTAAGTGGGCAGCGCGATCAGGATGTTGGGTGCCGCGTTCGGCGTGGAGGGGCTGGGGGCGGGATTACTTGGGGTCATGATCGGACTGCCTGCTCGCGATGTAAGATATTTCTCATTCTTGACGGCGGCTTGTGCTCGAACAATCGGAGATCTCTGAAAATTCCGCGTCCGGCGTCATCGGGATGACATGGTTTGCGGGTTGCTGCGCTAGCGACGCCGCAGCGCCGGTACAATCGCTCCTTTGAATTTGCGGCGCAGGGTTCTCTGCCACCGCCGCGCCCACTTCGGTCCATCGATGCCTATCACCTACAAGTCTGCCGACGATCTCGCCCGCCTGCGCATTTCGGGCCGGCTCGCCGCCGACGTGCTCGCGATGATCGGCGAGCACGTGAAGCCGGGCGTCTCCACCGACGACCTCGACGCGATCTGCAACGACTACATCGTCAACACGCTCAAGGCCGTGCCGGCCAATGTCGGCTACCTCGGCTTTCCGAAGACGATCTGCACGTCCGTCAATTCCGTGGTCTGCCACGGCATTCCCGATCGCGGCGAGGTGCTCAAGGACGGCGACATCATCAACATCGACGTGGCCGTGATCAAGGACGGCTATTTCGGGGACACGAGTCGCATGTACTGCGTCGGCACGCCGAGCACGGTCGGCCGCCAGCTGATCGACACGACCTACGAGGCGATGCTCGCGGGCATCCGCCAGGTGAAGCCGGGGGCGACGCTCGGCGATGTCGGCAACGCGATCCAGAAGCGCGCCCAGGCGGACGGCTTTTCGATCGTGCGCGAGTATTGCGGCCACGGCATCGGCAAGGTCTACCACGAGGAACCGCAGGTGCTGCACTACGGCCAGCCGGGGCAGGGCGTGCGCCTGAAGCCGGGCATGGTCTTCACGATCGAGCCGATGGTCAACGCGGGCCGCGCCGGCACGTCGGTGCAGCGCGACGGCTGGACGGTCGTCACGAAGGACCGCTCGCTCTCGGCGCAGTGGGAACACATGGTCGCGGTCACCGACGACGGCTACGAACTCCTCACGCCCTGGCCGGACGGCACAGGCGCCTACGAGGCCCCGTGAGCGTGGCTGTGCGGCCTCTGGGGCCGTCTGTCAAGGCTCGCGCGCAGGGCGTCGCGTGCCGGCAATTGTCAAATAAGGATTTGACTCTCAAGCCAGTTCGGTTAAAGCTACGCGTTAGCGCTTTATTGGGGTTTACGACTGCATGAGTCCGTCACTGACCGTTCGCCGTATCGCCGCCGATCAGGGTGCCGTGCTCCGCGAGCTTCGAACAGCTTCGCTGCGCGACGCGCCTTATGCATTCGGCGACACGCTCGAAGACGCGCTATCCGCCGATGCCGCCGTTTTCGACGCCGCGGCGGCCCGGCATGCGGTTTCGCACACGGGCACGTCGTTCATTCTCTATACCGAGGGCCATCCGGCCGGCCTGATCGGCGCGAGCTTCGAAAGTGCGCCGGCGCGCCGCGCGTTCGTCTCGGCGCTGTGGGTCGCGCCTGCGGTGCGTCATCTGAGCGGCGGCGAACTGCTGCTGAACAGCGCCATCGACTGGCTCGTGAGCGAAGGCGCCACGCAGGTCTACGCCTGGATCACCGACACGAACACCACGGCCATGCGCTTCTACGAGCGCCTCGGCTTCGTCGCCACCGGCGACCACGCGCGCAGCCAGCAGCAGCCCGAGCAGTGGGAAACGCTGCTCATGCGGCCGCTCGGCGAGCAGACGAAGTCCGCTTCCTCGCCGTAACGCCCCGCGTTCGCGCCGCTGCGCGCGCATTTTGCTTCCCTCCGCACGTCACACCGAACCAGATCGTCTGTGCACGCGCGGCGCACTCGCGCTTCGCGCGCTTTTTCGCGCCATTTTTGTTGATGCGTGTTGTTGCGTATCTGGCAGCGAATTTGGCCGAATACACCATTAAAAATAATGGCCGTGTGCGTCCGCGCCTGTAAAATACGCAAAATTTTTAGCCGAACGCCATGTCGCCCAGGAAATCGCCATATTTTGAACTGAAGAGCGGTTCAGTCGATACGCTTCTGTTCGTGGTCAAGACGACCGAGCTCGATGCCATGCGCGCCGAACTCACGCGGCGCTTCGAGGCGACGCCCGAATTCTTCGCCAACGACACCGTCGCGATCGACGTGCGGCGTCTCGCCGACGGCGAGCAGGTCGCACTCGGCGACATCGCGCGTCTGCTCGAAAGCGTGCGCATGCGCCCGGTCGGCGTGGTTGCGCAACCTGAACAGCACGGCTGGGCCGCTGCGGCAGGCCTGCCGTTCCTCGAGGCCCGCGACCGCCGCGGCGCGGGCGCGAAGCAGGCCGCCGAAGAAGGCGCAGGCGAAGGCGAGGCATCGAATGCTTCGGCCGCCGCATCTGCCGCCGCCTCGGCCGCGCCGCAAGCCACCGCTGCACAGCCCGAACTCTTTACCACCGAAACGGACCCGGCCGCCGCCGAAGCGGGCGCGGCGGCAACGGTCAACGCGGCGGCGGCGCTCGACGCCGGCGCATCGGGCGCGCGCGCGGAACCCACGCTCGTGATCGACCGGCCGCTGCGCTCGGGCCAGCGCATTTACGCGAAGGGCGACGTGGTCGTGCTCGGCCTCGTTTCCAACGGTGCGGAAGTGATCGCCGAGGGCAACATCCACATTTACGCGCCGCTGCGCGGTCGCGCGCTCGCGGGCGTGCACGGCAACCACGACGCACGCATTTTCTGCACGAGCCTCGAGGCGGAACTGATTTCGATTGCGGGCATCTACCGTACCACTGAAGTTCCACTCGCCGACGACGTGCGGGGCAAGCCGGCCCAGATCCGGCTCGAGGAAGAAAAGCTGTTGATCGAACCGTTGAGGCTCACCTGAGTCGCAGCTCGAACGTCGTGCGCAGGCGAGCAGGGGCATGAGCGGCACGCGATGAGACCAAACTGAGAAACTGACGAACGCAAGGTAAGGGAATGGCAAAAATCATTGTGGTGACTTCGGGCAAAGGTGGTGTCGGTAAAACGACCACGAGCGCGAGTTTCGCATCGGGCCTCGCGTTGCGCGGCCACAAGACCGCGGTCATCGACTTCGACGTGGGCCTGCGCAATCTCGACCTCATCATGGGTTGCGAGCGCCGCGTCGTGTACGACCTGATCAACGTGATCCAGGGTGAGGCGAACCTCAATCAGGCGCTCATCAAGGACAAGAAGTGCGAAAACCTCTTCATCCTGCCGGCCTCGCAAACGCGCGATAAAGACGCGCTCACGAAAGAAGGCGTGGAGAAGGTGATCGAGGACCTGCGCAAGATGGACTTCGAGTACATCGTGTGCGATTCGCCCGCGGGCATCGAGTCGGGCGCGCTGCTCGCGATGCACTTCGCCGACGAAGCGCTCATCGTGACGAATCCGGAAGTGTCTTCCGTGCGCGACTCGGACCGGATCCTCGGCATGCTGTCGTCGAAGACCAAGCGCGCGATCGAAGGCAAGGACCCGATCAAGGAGCACCTGCTCATCACCCGCTACAACCCGAAGCGCGTGAGCGAAGGCGAGATGCTCTCGCTGAACGACATTCAGGAAATCCTGCGCATCGAACTGATCGGCGTGATTCCCGAATCGGAAGCGGTGCTGCACGCATCGAATCAGGGTCTGCCGGCAGTGCATCTGGACGGCACCGACGTCGCCGAGTCGTACAAGGACGTCGTGTCGCGCTTTCTCGGCGAGGACAAGTCGCTTCGCTTCACCGATTACCAGAAGCCGGGCCTCTTGCAGCGCCTCTTCGGTAGCAAGTAAGGGAGGCGAACGTCATGTCGTTTCTTTCGTTTTTTCTCGGCGAGAAGAAGAAATCCGCCTCGGTAGCGAAGGAACGCCTGCAGCTCATCATTGCTCACGAGCGCGCAGGCGGCCATCCGCCCGCCGACTATCTGCCGGCCCTGCAACGCGAACTGGTCGCGGTGATCTCGAAGTACGTGAAGATCTCCGATGAAGACATTCGCGTGAGCCTCGAACGTCAGGACGACCTCGAAGTGCTCGAAGTCAAGATCGAGATTCCGCAGGCTTGAGTTTCCACGCGCGCAGCCGCTGCGCTGCGCGCGTCGTTCGTCGTATCGCTTCGTTGTTCCTTCGCGCCTTCCTCTCTCGCGCGCCGCGCTTCGGCCCGCTCGCCTGCCTTACCGAAATATTCCGTTTCACTTCACCCCGCGCCGTTACACCGCCGCTGTCAGCGCAACCCCGTGCTCGCGCATTGATCGGGTAACGCCAATCATGGCGTCCACATTCAAGGGTGATCAACATGAACAACTCCATTCGCCTCTTCATCGCCAAGGCCGCGATCGTTGCTGCCGGCACCTGCGCGGTCGCGGCGCCGGCGCTTGCCGAAATCGTCGTGGTCGAGCCGAGTGCGCCGCCGCCTGCCGAACGCGTGGAAGTCGTGCCGGCGCCGCGCGTGGGCTACATGTGGGACAAGGGCCACTGGCGCTGGGACCACGGACAGTACGTGTGGATGAGGGGCCACTGGCAGGCTGAGCGTGTCGGCTATCACTGGGTGCCGGGCCACTGGATCGCCCACGGCCCGAACTGGCGCTGGGTCGAAGGCCACTGGGCTGCCTGATCGTTCAAGCCTGAGGGGAGCCCTATCATGAGTAAAAAACTGCTCGCGGCGGCCGTGCTCGCGCTTATGCTGGCGGGCTGCATCGTCGTGCCGGCGCGGCCCATGTACGTGAGACCCGCGCCGGTCGTCGTGTACTAATCGTCGACCGCTTTTATCGATCCCTCGACGGATCGTCCCGACCGGGCCCGGTGCGCATTGGCGTGTCGGGCCCGGCGCGTTTTGCGGCGTGCATTGTCGATGCCCCGTGCGGCTTCGGTAACAAAGGGACAGATTTCGCTCATCCAGGATCGCCGATTCGCAGGCCGGCGCAAGGTTCGTCCGCTAAAATCCCGGCTAATCCCTTGAAGACTGGAATATCGGGCCCTGTGGTCCGCAGCACAATGAAACGAGTTTTGATTGTCAAAGTGACTTCGCTCGGCGACATCGTCGAGGCGCTTCCGGTCGTGGCCGACGTGCAGCGCGCGTTCCCCGGCGTCAAGGTCGACTGGGCCGCGGACGAGGCCTTTGCCGATATCGTGCGCTGGAACGCCGGCGTCGACCGCGTGCTCTGCGCGCCGCTGCGCCGCTTCAAGAAGGCGCGCCGCTGGAGCGATTTCAAGGCGATCTGGGCGTCGATTTCCGAGTTGCGCGCCTACCGCTACGACGCGATCGTCGACATTCACGGCGTGTACAAGAGCGCGATCATCGCGTTTCTCGCGCGGGGGCGGCGCCGCTTCGGCTATCTCTCGCAGGACCTCGGCGAACGCGGCGCGGCCTTCGCGTACAACGGCCGCTTCGGGCCGCGTCCGAAGTGCGATGCGTGGCACGGCATGCGCATCAGCGCGGGCGAGGCGCTCGGCTACACGGTCGACACGCCGCCCGAATTCCAGATGCGCGTGCCGCGCGACGGCACCGCGCTGCCCGCGCCGGATGCGCCCACGGCGCTGCTCTTTCACGCGACTTCGAAAGACGAGAAGAAGTGGCCGGTCGCGCATTGGGGCGAACTGGGCAATGCGCTGATCGCCCGTGGCCTGCGCATCGAACTGCCGTGGGGTTCCGATAACGAGCTCGCCACGGCGCGCGAGATCGCGGCGCTCATCCCGGGCGCGACGGTGCTGCCGCGCCTCACGGTTTCCCAGGTCGCACAGCGCATCGAGGATTGCGCGCTCGTGGTCGGCACCGACACGGGCTTCGTGCATCTCTCGCACGCGCTCCTCAAGCCGACCGTGATGGTCTTCGTTTCGACCGACGCCGAACACAGCGGCGTGCGTGCGCCCAATCGCTCGATCTCGATCGGCGACGGCCATCACGTGCCGCCCGTGCAGGTGGCGATCGATGCGGTCGATCGCATCTACCCGGCGCGCGACGGCGGCGCGTCTACGCAGTCGTCGCGCGTTCACGCCGCTTGAGTTTTCGCGGGGCGGCACGCGCGTTGCGCCGTGCTTTCCCCGCCGTTTCCCATTACGAGCTTGTTAAAAGTGTCGTGCTTGTATTGCAGGCGCGCGCCTCGCAGCGCATGCGAAAGGCTTTGCGCGCCGATGCTGTTACACGGGCCACACCGCTGCTTACAAATTGCAACGCCTCATGCCTTCGCCGTCGTGTTCAATCGTAACCGTCCAGCCCGATATCGCGTGGCCGGACACAGACACTGACTTGAAGGGAGAGACCACTGTGAAACGATTGACGCTTACCCTCATCGCCGGCGCATTGCTCGCGGCTTCGCTGGGCGGCTGCGTCGTGGTGCCGGCCGGCGGCTACTACGGCGGCGGCTACCATCACGGCTACTATTACCGCTGATCGCCGCCGGACGGTGCCGCACCAGCGGTACCCGCGGCACGGCGGCCTTCAGGCAAGCAGCATTTCAATCGCGACGACCGCGGCAATTGCCGCGGCGTTCGCCGCCAGCGCTTCGAGCAGGACCGCACGCCAGGTCGCGGTGCGCAGTCGAAACGCCAGCAGGAGCGAGATGCCCAGGGCGAGGGCGATGATCAGAACAATGTCGGCGTTGCTCAGATGCAGGTTCATCGTCGGCTCCCCCAGGAGATCGCTCCCCGCTTGTTGATTCGAGTATAGACACGCATCGCGCGTACCCAAAGCGATCAAAAAGGGCATAAAAAAAGCGGAGACCGCCAGGCGGCCTCCGCTTTTTTTATTGATGCGGCGATGCGTTACGAGAGCGACGTATGGCGCGTCTCGCGCATGCACAGGACGCCGAACAGGCTCACGCAGGCGGCGATCGACACATACGCGCCGACCCACGAGAGTCCGCCGCGCGCGGCCAGCACCTGCGCGATATACGGCGCAACCGATGCGCCGAGAATGCCGCCCAGGTTGTACGCCACGCCCGCGCCCGTGTAGCGCACGCTGGTCGGAAACAGCTCGGGCAACAGCGCGCCCATCGGCGCGAACGTGGCGCCCATCAGGAACAGCTGGATCACGAGGAAGAGCAGCACGAGCGGCGTCGCACCGCTGCCGAGCAGCGGCTCCATCGTGAAGCCCGAGAGAATCGCCAGAATGCAGCCGACGATCAGCACGGGCTTGCGGCCGAAGCGGTCGGACAGCCAGGCCGAGATCGGCGTGGCGATGCCCATGAACACCACCGCGATGCACAGCATGCCGAGGAAGGTCGGGCGCGGAATGTGCAGCGCCGTCACGCCGTGCGAGAGCGAGAACACCGTGGCGTTGTAGAAGAGCGTGTAGCACACGACCATGGCGAGCGCGCCGAGCAGCGTCGGCCACCAGTACTGCGAGAGCAGCGTCGCGACCGGCACCTTGACGCGTTCCTCGCGCTCGACGGCGGCCTTGAAGGCGGGCGTTTCGGCGATCTTCAGGCGCACGTACAGACCGAGCGCGACGAGCACCGCCGAGACGATGAACGGCACGCGCCAGCCCCAGTCGCGGAACTGCTGGTCGGAGAGCGTCGAGGCGAGGCCGAAGAACAGGCCATTCGAGGCGAGGAAGCCCACCGACGGCCCGAGCTGCGGGAACATACCGAACCAGCCGCGCTTGCCTTGCGGCGCGTATTCCGTCGCGAGGAGGGCGGCGCCGCCCCATTCGCCGCCCAGGCCGATGCCCTGGCCGAAGCGCAGGATGCACAGCAGGATCGGCGCGAGGCTGCCAATCGCGTCATAGCCGGGCAGGAAGCCGATCAGCGTGGTGGACAGGCCCATGACGAGCAGCGACGCCACCAGCGTCGATTTACGGCCGATACGGTCGCCGAAGTGGCCGAAGATGAACGAGCCGATCGGCCGCGCGACGAACGCGATGCCGAAGGTGACGAACGCCGAGAGCGCCTGCGCCGTGGCCGAACCGTGCGGGAAGAACACGGGGCCGATCACGAGCGCGGCGGCCGTTGCGTACACATAGAAGTCGTAGAACTCGATTGCGGTGCCGATAAAGCTCGCAAAGATCACACGCGCGGTGCTTTGCTGCTTCGCTGCGTCTGCCTGATCGGCGCGCGCGGGCGAAATGGGTGAGGTGGACATCCAGGGGTCTCCAGTCGTTGTGACGCGCTCGCGCCTGAGTCTTGCGGGGCTAGCGCGGGCGTCTTTGTTCAGGCTCGCAGCGTGACGGGGCGCGTAGCTGGCGCTCGACGCCGCGGCAGCGTCCGTCAGGCGGCGACGCTTCGCCAGTATGCATCGCACGGCGCGAGCCGTGCGCGTTGATTCCTGACCGGCCAAAGCGCGCGCCGATAGGCGCAACAGGGCGAAAGCGCGGTCGAAGCCTCGCGCGGCCGCGCGGATGGCGCGTGGCAAGAGGCATGGCCGGCGGGCGCCGGCTGGGGATAGCGAAAAATTATAACGACCGTGCGCGCCGTGCAGCAAGGCGGGCGTAAGCAAGCTCGCGCATCAGGCATCGGCGCGAAGCGCGTGGGTCACTGGTAGTTCTGCGCCTGCGGCGAGGCGAGCGTGCGCAACTGGAACTTGCCGTTGTCGTTGAAGAGCCAGTCCTCGAACATCTCGAGCTGGCCCGCGGAATTGAGCAGGCCGCCCGGCGGCGGCGGCAGCGGCGCGGCGCGGCGCAACGTTGCGAGGGCGGTGGCTTCGGCTTCGTCGTCGCCGTTGGTCCGGTAAACCGACGACTTCACGATCTGGCCATTGCGATTGACCGTGAACGACACGACCACGAGGGAGCGCAGCATGGCCTGGGGCGCGCCGTGCAGAACGTAGGACGGGTTGTGCTCGACGATGTGTTTTGCGACCGTGGTGCGGTAGTCGTCGAGTGTGGCGCTGTTGATCGCCGCGGGGGGGATGACGAGAAGCGGCCTGGGCGGCGGCGTGATCGTGCAGGCGCCGAGGCACCCGAGCATCGCGAGCAGCAAAACCAGACCGAGGCGCCGTGCGAGGGAGGCGCTGTGTGCGGACGAACCGCAAGACCACTGGACGCGGATGAGCATGTCGAACAAGCTCGGAAGCGGAACCTGAATCGAGCTTAGACGATACGCAGCGGGAAGCAATCAGAACTGTCCCGCGTAGTCACGGGACGTGCGAAACGGCGGGTGTTCGAGGCTGCTTATTCGACCGGGAACTGCGCGCAGGGATCGGCCGCGGTCGTTGCGCAGGCGTACGAGTATTCGCCGCTCTTCAGGAACAGCTCCTTGCCGACCTGGAAGTTGTCACGCAGGTTGGGCGAGCTTTCCCACGCGATGTAGCTGGAGCACATCACGGCGAACAGGACGACGAGCGAAAACGCGAATTTTTCGAGCAGTTGGTATTGGTGCGGCATGGCGATCTTTCCCATCTCAATGGGTAGGATTTTACCTCATGGTTAGGGTTTTCACCTAGTGAATTGAGCGCAATTGGCTGAACCGGTTTTTGGGTTTGACCCTTTAATTGCGATTGGCGTGTCGATGCGCTCGGCACGAGCATGATTCGCCAGCGCAAAATAACTCGCAGTCCTGATTATTCATGGTGCGATGTCGACCACGCATTTTCGCGTAGCGCAGGGGCGGGTATCTCGTTGATCAGTGGCGCTTCGGCCTGGCGGCCGGCATCTTGACGACACGCTGGCGCTGAGACGCGCCAGGTTTCACGAATTGGCGGAGGCGGTGAGATTCGAACTCACGGAAGGGTTACCCCTTCGCCGGTTTTCAAGACCGGTGCATTCAACCACTCTGCCACACCTCCGGAGCCGCGCATTGTAACCCGAAACCCACACGCGGCGGCAGTCGCCCAGTCGATCTGCGTCGACCTCAGTGCGGGTCTTTCAGGAACATCGCCTGCAAGTCGTTGAGGAAGCGCTGCCCCAACTCGGTCGGCGCGATCTTTTCATAATCGCGCGTGATGAGCCCGCGCCGCTCGGCTTCCTGCAGCGCCGGTTCGATCGTCGTGATCGGCAGTCCCGTGCGCTCGATGAAACGATGCACCGGAAATCCTTCCACGAGCCGCAGCGCGTTGAGCATGAACTCGAACGGCAAATCGCGCGCGCTGACTTCGTGCTCTTCCTGGACCGGCGTGCCGGCGCGCGCCTGCTCGATGAAGGTCGCGGGATGCTTGTAGCGCGCCTGGCGCACGATCCGGTTCGGAAACGAGAGTTTCGTATGCGCGCCCGCGCCGATCCCGAGATAGTCGCCGAAGCGCCAGTAGTTGAGGTTGTGCCGGCATTGGCGATCCGGCTGTGCGTAAGCCGAGACCTCATAGCGTCCGTATCCCGCGCCCGATGTGCGCTCGTGAATCCAGTCCTGCATGTCGGCGGATTGGTCGTCGTCGGGCAGGGCCGGCGGGAACTTGGCGAACAGCGTGTTCGGTTCGAGCGTCAGGTGATACAGCGACAGATGCGGCGGCTTGAACGAGAGCGCCGTCTCGATGTCGGCCTCGCATTCGGCGAGCGTCTGCTGCGGCAGTGCGAACATCAGGTCGAGGTTGAAGTTGTCGAAGGTCTTCGCCGCGACTTCGACCGCATGGCGCGCCTGCGCCGCGTCGTGAATGCGTCCGAGCGCCTTCAGATGCGCCTCGTTGAAGCTCTGGATGCCCACCGAAAGCCGGTTCACGCCGCTCGCGCGAAACTGCGCGAACTTCGCGGCTTCGAAGGTGCCTGGATTCGCTTCGAGCGTGATTTCGGCGTCGGCGTCGAGCGGCAGCAGGGCGCGCACGTCCGAAAGCAGTCGATCGAGACCCGCTGCGGAAAGCAGGCTGGGCGTCCCGCCGCCGATGAACACCGTATGCACCTGGCGGCCCCACACGAGCGGCAGCGCCTGCTCGAGATCGGCGCGCAGCGCGTCGAGGTAATCGTCTTCGGGGAAGCGTTCGCCCTTCCATTCATGCGAGTTGAAATCGCAATACGGGCACTTGCGCACGCACCACGGAAAATGCACGTAGAGCGCGAGCGGTGGCAGCGAAGTGAGGCGAATGCTGCCGGGCATCGTGAACGACTGGACCACCTCGATGCCAATTCGATGCTGCTGGCTCACGCTTCCTCCTGGAGTCGCGCGAGCATTTGGCGCAAGGCGATGGCGCGATGGCTCGACGCGTTCTTGAGCGCCGGATCGAGCTCGGCAGCCGTGGCCTCGAGTTCCGGAACGTAGAAGTAAGGGTCGTAGCCGAAGCCGTTGTCGCCGCGCGGCGCGTCGAGCACCACGCCGTGCCAGCGGCCTTCGGCGATGAGCGGCTCGGGGTCGTCGGCATGGCGCACGAGCGCGAGCACGCAGTAGTAGTAGCCGCGGCGATCCGCGTGATCCTTCAGGTTCGCGACGAGCAGCGCGTTGTTTGCCGCGTCGCTCTTCTCGCCGCCCGCGAGCTGCGCGTAACGCGCCGAATACACGCCCGGCGCGCCGCGTAGCGCGCGCACGCAGAGGCCCGAGTCGTCGGCGAGCGCGGGCAGGCCCGTGAGCTTCGCCGCGTGGCGCGCCTTGGCGAGCGCGTTCTCCACGAAGGTCGGATGCGGCTCCTCGGCCTCGGGCACGTTGAGTGTGCCTTGCGGCACGAGTTCGATGCCGGCCGCGCCGAGCAGCGCCGCGAACTCGCGCAGCTTGCCCGCGTTGTTCGAGGCGAGCACGACGCGCGAGAGCGCGCGAGCCGCGCTTTTAGCCGTTGAATCCGGCTGTAAATCAGCCATGCGAGATCTCCAGCGCGGCCTTCTGCTTCTCGATCAGCGAGCGGATGCCGCTTTGCGCCAGATCGAGCAGCGCATTCAGTTCTTCACGCGAAAACGGCGCGCCTTCCGCCGTGCCCTGGACTTCGACCATGCCGCCCGAGCCCGTCATGACGATGTTCATGTCGGTGTCGCACTGCGAGTCTTCGTCGTAGTCGAGGTCGAGCACGGGCACGCCTTCGTACACGCCGACCGAAATCGCGGCGACGTAGTCGGAGATCGGCGAGCGCTCGATGCGGCCCGTGGCCAGCAGCTTCGAGACGGCGTCGTGGGCCGCGACGAACGCGCCCGTGATGCTCGCCGTGCGCGTGCCGCCATCGGCTTGCAGCACGTCGCAATCGAGGTTGATGGTGCGCGCACCCAGCGCTTCGAGGTCGAACACGGCGCGCATCGCGCGGCCGATCAGGCGCTGGATTTCCTGCGTGCGGCCCGTTTGCTTGCCGCGCGCGGCTTCGCGGTCGCTGCGCGTGTGCGTGGCGCGCGGCAGCATGCCGTATTCGGCGGTGAGCCAGCCCTGGCCCTTGTCGCGCAGGAACGGCGGCACGCTTTCGGACACGCTCGCGGTGCACAGCACCTTGGTGTCGCCGAACTCGACGAGGACCGATCCTTCGGCGTACTTCGTGTAGTTGCGGGTGATGCGGACTTCGCGAAGCTGGTCGGCGGCGCGGCCGGAGGGGCGCTGGATGGATTGGGTCATCGTGAAGGTGCGCGAGGGCACGAGAGGGAAGGGGAAACCATGATTTTACCGCCTCCGCGCGCCTCGCGACGGGCGCGGCCCGAAGGCGGCGGAAGGGCGGCAGGAGGGCGGCAGAAGGGCAGAAAGGCGGGCGCTCCGGCCAGAAGCGGCGCGCAGCCCGCGCTTGCGAAGGCGCGCCCTCAAAAATGGGATAATGCAGTTTCTCCGCCCCGCGCTTTTCGTCCATTCGCGACAACACGCCGGGCGCCTCGATTTCCTCGCCGTGACCCGCGCGCGCAGCGCACGACGCCACGGCTTTCTTCGCGAGACGAACCATGATTTACAGCATGACCGGCTATGCCAGCGCCACGCGCGAGCTTGCTGCGGCTTCGGGCACGGGCGGCGCGAGTGTCTCCGTCGAATTGCGCACGGTGAATTCGCGCTTTCTCGACCTGAACTTCCGCATGCCCGAAGACGTGCGCGTGTGCGAGCCTACGCTGCGCGAAATGCTGATGACGAAGCTCTCGCGCGGCAAGGTCGACATCCGCATCAACATCCAGAAGAGCGAGCAGGGCGCCAACGCGGGTGCGCTCAACCGCGACGCGCTCGATCAGCTCGCCGGGCTCGAACGCGCTGTGCTCGAAGCGTTTCCCGACTCGGGCCGTCTGCGCACGGGCGAGATCCTGCGCTGGCCCGGCGTGCTGGCGGAAAGCGGCGTGGCGCCCGAGGTGCTGCGCGACGCGGTGCTCGGCTGCGGCAAGCAGGCCATCGCCGACCTGATCGAAGTGCGCGCTCGCGAGGGCGCGCAGCTCGCCAACATGCTGCTCGCGAACGTGACCGAAATGGAAGCGATCGTCGCGCGCATCACGCCGCTCGTGCCGGAACTGATCGCGAAGCACCAGCAGAAGATCGTCGAGCGTCTGCAGGAAGCGCTCGGCATCGCCGCGCCGGACAGCAACGGCAATGGCGGCAGCATCGGCAACATCTCGCGCGAAGAAATCGCCGAGCGCATTCGCCAGGAAGTGACGATGTATGGCATTCGCATCGACATCGCCGAAGAGCTCTCGCGCCTCACGGCGCACCTGAACGAAACGCGTCACGTGATCGAGAAGGGCGGCCGCGTCGGCAAGCGTCTCGACTTCATGATGCAGGAGCTCAACCGCGAAGCGAACACGCTTGGCTCGAAGGCGGCGGCGAAGGAACTCGCGGACGCCTCGATGACGCTCAAGCTGCTCATCGAGCAGATGCGCGAGCAGGTCCAGAATCTCGAATGAAGGAAGCAACCAACATGACCGACCAAAGCAGCGCCCCCAAAGCGGACGCGAAGCACGACAAGAAGCGCAATCCGTACGCGGGCATGTACCCCGGCAACCTCTTCATGGTGGTGGCGCCTTCGGGTGCGGGCAAGTCGACGCTCGTGAACGCGCTGCTCGCTGAAGACAGCGCGATCCGCCTGTCGGTGTCGTACACGACGCGCGAGCCGCGTTCGAAGGAGCGCGACGGCGAGCACTATCACTTCACGACCGTCGACGACTTCCTCACGCGCCACGCCGCGGGCGAGTTTCTCGAGAGCGCGGAAGTGCATGGCAACTACTACGCCACGTCGCGCGTGTGGATCGAAGACCAGATGAAAATCGGCCATGACGTCCTGCTCGAAATCGACTGGCAAGGCGCGCAGCAAGTGAAGAAGCAGTTCCGCAATGCGGTGGAAATCTTCATCCTGCCGCCGTCGCTCGAAGCGCTCGCCGACCGCCTGAAAAAGCGCGGCGAAGACGAGCCGAACGTCATCACGCGACGCCTGCTTGCAGCGGGCAGCGAGATCGCGCATGCGAGCGAATCGGAGTATGTCGTGATCAACGAGAACTTCGATCGCGCGTTGCAGGAGCTGCGTAACATCGTGAGCGCCACGCGCCTGCGCTTCGCTTCGCAATACGCGCGGCATACCGAGCTCTTCGTGCAGCTCGGTATCCACCACCCGCAGCCCGGCGCGTCGGGCACATAAGGTAGAATAAGAACCTGCTGAGAATGAGAAGGAACCCGACATGGCCCGCATCACCGTCGAAGATTGTCTGAAACAGATTCCGAACCGCTTCGAACTGGCGCTCGCCGCGACGTATCGCGCCCGCCAGCTCGCACAAGGTCACACGCCCAAGATCGAAAGCCGCGACAAGCCAACCGTTGTCGCGCTGCGCGAGATCGCGGCTGGCCAGGTCGGCCTCGAAATGCTGAAGAAGGTGCCCGTCTAAGGGCGCGTTCGGAGGCATTGTCGATCGCCATGTAGTTCGTAGCGCCGCAGCCGCTTAACCGTCAACGCCAAACCTGATACGGAGGGGAACATGAGCATCACGCCCTCGCCGGCCACCGAGGTGGACCAGGAAGCCGAGACTGCGAGCCCTGCGCGCAATTACATCGACGCGGTCCTCGAACAGTCGTTTCGCCATCTGTTCGGTCCGACCGCGACGCCGGAGCAGCCCCGCAAGCACGGGGTCGTCTCCATCGCCAATCTGACCGCCGCGCTCTCCGGTTACCTCACTCCCGAGGAAATCAAGGAGGTCAAGGCGGCGTTCCACTTCAGCGATGAAGCCCACCTCGGGCAATATCGCCAGAGCGGCGAACCCTATATCACCCATCCCGTCGCCGTCGCGGAAATCTGCGCCGGCTGGAAGCTCGACGCGCAGTCCATCATGGCCGCGCTCCTGCACGACGTGATGGAAGACCAGGGCGTGACCAAGGCGGAACTCGCCGAGCGCTTCGGCGCGAAGGTCGCGGAACTGGTCGACGGCCTGTCGAAACTCGACAAAATGGAGTTTCGCAACCGCGAGGAAGCGCAGGCGGAGAACTTCCGCAAGATGCTCCTCGCGATGGCGCGCGACGTGCGCGTGATTCTGGTGAAGCTCGCCGACCGGCTGCACAACATGCGCACCCTCGGCGCCGTGCCGCCCGAAAAGCGCCGCCGCGTGGCGCGCGAGACCATCGACATCTACGCGCCCATCGCGCACCGTCTCGGCCTGAACAACACCTATCGCGAGTTGCAGGACCTGAGCTTCGCGAACTTCAATCCGAATCGCTACGCCACGCTCGAAAAGGCGGTGAAGGCCGCGCGCGGCAATCGCCGCGAAGTGGTGAGCAAGATTCTGGAAGCGGTGCAGCGCGCGATTGCCGACGCGAAGCTCGACGCCGAAGTCACCGGCCGCGAGAAGACCATCTTCAGCATCTACAAGAAGATGCGCGACAAGCAGTTGTCGTTCTCGCAGGTGCTCGACGTGTACGGTTTTCGCGTCGTGGTCGAGTCGGCGCTCGAGTGCTACACCTGTATCGGCGCGCTCCATGCGCTTTACAAGCCGGTGCCGGGCAAGTTCAAGGACTACATCGCCATTCCCAAGGTGAACGGCTATCAGTCCCTGCACACCACGCTCGTGGGTCCGTTCGGCGCGCCGATCGAGTTCCAGGTGCGCACGCGCAAGATGCACGAGATCGCCGAAGCCGGCGTGGCGGCGCACTGGCTCTACAAGAACGGCGGCGCGGATCTCAACGACGTGCAAAAGCGCGCGCACCAGTGGCTCAAGTCGCTGCTCGACATCCAGAGCGAGGTGGGCGACTCGAGCGAATTCCTCGAACACGTCAAGATCGACCTGTTCCCGGACGCCGTCTACGTCTTCACGCCGAAGTCGAAGATCATGGCGCTGCCGCGCGGCGCCACCGCGCTCGACTTCGCTTATTCGATCCACAGCGACCTCGGCAACCAGTGCGTGGCCGTGAAGATCAACAACGAGCTGCTGCCGCTGCGTACGGAGCTGAAGAGCGGCGACATCGTCGAGGTGATCACGGCGCCGTACTCCAAGCCAAATCCGGCGTGGCTCGGTTTCGTGCGCACCGGCAAGGCGCGCTCGGCGATCCGGCACTACCTGAAGACGATGCGTCTCACGGAGTCGGTGCAGCTGGGCGAGCGGCTCGTCGATCAGGCGCTCAAGGGCTACGGCTACCAGCTTGCGGAAGTCACGCCGGAAGTGTGGGAGAAGCTGGTCCTGTGGACCGGCAACAAGAACCGCCAGGAAATCTTTGCCGACATCGGTCTTGGCCGGCGCGTGGCGGCGGTCATGGCCAAGCGCATCGAAGTGCTGATGAGCGGCCAGGACGCCGACGACGCCGAGCATCACCATCCGCCGCGCGACCCGAATGCGCCGCCGGCGCCGCCTGTCGTCATCACGGGCACCGAGGGCATGTCGGTGCAGCTTTCGGCTTGCTGCCGCCCGATTCCCGGCGACGACATCATGGGCTACATCGGCATCGGCCTTGGCATGGCGATCCACACGACCGACTGCCGCGTGGCGCAGCGCATCCACCGGCGCGACCCGGGCCGCTGGATCGACGTGGCGTGGGCGCCGCAGCCGGGGCGTCTGTTCGACGTCGCCGTGAAGGTGCTGGTGAAGAACACCAAGGGCGTGTTCGCGCGCGTGGCGGCCGACATTACGTCGGCGGACGCCAACATCGTGCACATCGCGATGGACGACGATCTGGCACAGGAATCGAACATGTTGCGCTTCGTGATCCAGGTGAGCGATCGCGTGCACCTCGCGAACGTCATGCGCCGCGTGCGCACGAATCCGGACGTGATGCGCATCGCGCGCGAGCGTTCGAGCGACGACGGGCACCATCGCCACGACGGCGGCATGCGCATCGAGCGCGAGCGCGCGGATTATTGACGGCAACGCTGTTGCGTGGCACGGAGCGCTCCCATCGCGCGTCCCGCGCGGTAATCTATCGTTATCTCATCGGCCGCATCTTCGCGGCAGCCTGACCGCGCCTGCCGGTCACGTCGCCATCTTCCTTCGAACCGAAACGAGGGACCCGCAATGAACGTAGCTGAACTAACCGGCCTCGCACTCGACTACTGGGTGGCGCGCAGCCTTCCGGACTTCGTGCGCGAAATCTATTTCACCGACAGTGGCGAGACGGTCGCCGTGCGCGGCAACGACCGTGGGCGTCCGTGGGATGGCCGCTTCATGCCCACCGATTCGTGGGAGGCGGCCGGCGTGGTGCTCGACCGCACGAGGCGCGTCGAGCTGCGCGAAGGCGAGCCGGCTTCCTGCGTGGCCGAGTTCGAGGGGGAGGCGGGCGCAGTCCTGGAGGCCTACGGAGAAACCACGCGCGAGGCGCTGCTGCGGGCGTTCGTCGCGAGCCGCTTCGGTAAGACGGTAGGGGAGATGCTGCGGCAGCCCCAGGCGTTGCTGGGCATGGGCATGGAGCCTGTGGCGGAGCCCAGTGCGATCGGCGACGTGGAGGATCTGCCGCGCCCCGATGCCCAGATCGGCGACATCGGCACGCCGCCGCGCTAGGGTGCCGCTTCTCGCGCGACACCTGGAGCACCCAATTCTGCAGCCGAAAAGACAAAGGGCCTTTCCATTCGGAAAGGCCCTTTATTTGATGGCGCGGCTGGCAGGATTCGAACCCACGACCCCTTGGTTCGTAGCCAAGTACTCTATCCAACTGAGCTACAGCCGCACGCTAAAACGATACTACTTACAACACTATACTGCTTGAAACCCTTCCCGGATCAACAGACGGGAAACGCTTCGAATGAGTGGCGCGGCTGGCAGGATTCGAACCCACGACCCCTTGGTTCGTAGCCAAGTACTCTATCCAACTGAGCTACAGCCGCACGCAGAAAAGAGATTATAGCAGGGCTTCGAAAAAAGGGAAGGCCCTTTTCGTGATTTGTCTTGGGGCGAGGTTCGTGTACGCTGGTAGTCGTGAGTCAATCAGTACACGTAACGCAGTGATCCCATCATGAACAAGGCCTTTGTCAAAGAATCGACCGACGACGACGATCTCGAAGCCGGTCTCCCGGAGATTCCCGCCGGCACGAAGAACTACATCACGCCGGCCGGCTATGAGCGCATGCGCAGCGAACTGCTGCACCTGATAGACGAGGAGCGGCCCGAAGTGGTCAAGCTCGTCTCGTGGGCGGCCTCGAACGGCGACCGTTCCGAAAACGGCGACTACATCTACGGCAAGCGCCGACTGCGCGAAATCGACCGGCGCATCCGCTTCCTCACGAAGCGACTGGATCTGGCCGAGGTCGTGGACAGCAGCCGGCAGGAAAGCGTGGATCAGGTGTTCTTCGGCGCGACCGTCGAGTACGGTACCGAAGACGGCGAGGCGCATACGATCACGATCGTCGGCATCGACGAGGTCGATCTCGACCTCGGTCACGTGAGCTGGGTTTCACCCGTCGCGCGGGCGCTCCTGAAGGCGAAGATCGGCGATCAGGTCACGCTGCACACGCCGGCTGGGCCGGAGCCGATCGACGTGCTGGACGTGCGGTATCCGTCGCCGCACGCCTGAATGAACCCCTCGTCGCAGAAATAAAAAAAGGCACCCGAGGGTGCCTTTTTCAGCTGCAGTGCTGGCCGAGACGGCCAGCAGCGTGCTGCTTAGAAGCGGTGACGCATACCAACCGTCACAGCGATCTGGTCTTGACGGGTCGAAGCCGAACCCAGACCGTTCAGGTACGCGCCGATACCTTCCTGGTTCGACGACACGTGCTGCCAGTCGCCTTGCAGGTAGACATCGGTGCGCTTCGACAGTGCGTAGTCCGACTGCAGTGCGACCGTGTTGTAGTTCGGGTTCACGCCGCCGCCGAAGTTCGCACGGGTGTACGTGTACGCGCCAGCCAGGCTCAGGGCCGGGGTCAGAGCGTAACGGATGTTGCCTTCGAAGTTCTGGAAGCGTGCGCTGTTGCCGCCCAGCGAGATGCCATTCTTCGTACCCGACTGCGTCGGCGAGATGTTGATCGCGTTGCCCAGTTGCGTCTGCGTGTAGACGAAGCCTGCCGTTGCCGGGCCGAACGTGTAGTTCACGCCGCCGCCGAACGTGCTTTGACGGCCTGCGCCGAACGTGTAGTCGCCAGCTTGTGCGCCCGAGAACGAAGACGAGTTGAACTGCTGGTTGTTGATGTCGTTGTTTGCGTGCAGGTAAGCAGCTGCAACGTTCAGGCCGGCGTAGTTATACGACGCGCCGAAGCTGTACGCACGGTTGTTCGCAAACTCGGTGCTGTTCGAGAACGAGTACGTGCCGCCGAACTTGAAGCCAGCGTAGTTGACGCTCGAGTACTTGATCGTGTTGTTGAAACGGATCGAGTTGTTCAGATTGTCGTTGTCATACGGGTGGGCTGCGATCGTGCCGCCGTATTGCGTGCCGGTGTTCGACAGCGGTGCGAGGTAGTCGACCACGGAGTCGTACTGGCGACCGAGGGTGACCGCGCCGTACTGGTCGCTTGCCAGACCGACGAACGCTTGACGGCCGAACATGCGGCTCGACTGGCCAAGCGTACCGTTCTGGATGTTGAAGCCGTTTTCCAACGTGAAGATGGCCTTCAGACCGCCACCGAGGTCTTCAGCGCCGCGCAGGCCCCAACGGCTGCCGTTGACCGTGCCGCTCGATGCCTTCCAGAGGCTGTGGCCGCCGGAGTTGTTTGCGTAGGTGATGCCTGCGTCGATCAGGCCGTACAGCGTAACGCTGCTTTGCGCGTGTGCAGCCGTTGCAAAAACGCCCGTCAGGGCGGCGACCATGAGAGTCTTTTTCATCTTTGTAAACTCCGAGAACAGAGGTGGGTTTCGTTGAACCCCGTTTGGGAAACCGTCCATGCGAAGCGCAGCGAGAGGCAAGTTCGCGTGGTACGAATTAATCCGTCCGAGACAATCCGTCCGAGTCGGTTTCCAGACAGGCAGAGTGTAGAGAGGGTGCTCGAAGAGGGGGTATTCCGAAATCCGCAATAAAGTATTGCGCTATCGGAAATGATTATCTCGCTCGTCTTAAGCCCTGCTGGTAAAGGCTTTGAGCGGATTTCCGGGGGGGGAGGTGAAACTGTCAACCGCTCGAGCGTTGTGCAATCGCTACAACAATTGATTGCGAAAAACGCCTTAAAACGGTCTCAACTGATTATTGCGCCCAGCGTAACAGATGATTGTGCGCCGCATGCTTAATCGTCAGACGTGGGTGCGGCTATACTTCAATTGCTGCTTTCCGAAGCAGACTTTTTCGTTGACGAAAAAGATCTCCAAACCTTTGTCGGCGCGGCCTTTTCAGCCGCGCTTTTTTTTGCCTGTCATCTGGCCACGTGTGGGCCACGCGCGCGACGCGTACCTTATTGGGTACCCGCTTGCGGCGGCTCAGGCTGCAGGCTCCAGTCTTCCATTACGTAGTGCCTTGCGTCCATAGGGGAACACAGCAGGTTGTGCCAGTGGTCCCCGTGCCATGCGCCATAGGTTTCGGCTTCTTCAGCCGTGGGCGCAATCCCGTCCGTTTGTACGAGCCAGTGAATCCATCGCCGCAGAGCTGTCAGCATGATGACCTCCGATGCCGCTAACAATATGGATCATGAATTGAATGTATTACTCGAACAACCGGGAGAAACACTTACGTTTGACACGAATTGTTACACTTCGGGAAAACTTCCCGGTAGAAATGACGTGAGCGAGATAATCGGGTAAAAATGACGCAGAGCTATATATCGATTCGGTCGGCATATGATTTTTTTGCCGCTTTTTGATGCGTACCGCTTTTATTGCTGAATCGGGAATGCTGTTATAAAAAATTCGCTTGACTGGCGATTGACGTTCCCCGTATAACGGCAAAGCTGATTTTCGTTCTGCTGCAATTTCAAAACGTGGAATTCGCTGAAGCGGGACGGCGGGAATTGGCTGGATACGGCGTGAGGGTGAATACCCGCGTCATTAAAATCTCGAGGGAAACTGAAACATGGAAACCGGTATCGTCAAATGGTTCAATGATGCGAAGGGCTTTGGCTTCATCACGTCTGACGCCGGCGGCGACGATCTGTTCGCGCACTTCTCGGAAATCCGCGCCGACGGCTTCAAGTCGTTGAAGGAGAACCAGCGTGTGTCGTTCGACGTCAAGGTCGGCCCGAAGGGCAAGCAGGCCGCGAACATCCAGCCGCTGTAAGTACAGCGTGCGAGCGCTCGCTACGCGAACGCTCATGCGACACCAGGCCCCGGGCACACCCCGGGGCTTTTTTATTTTTGACATATTGATATTTAGTTAAATTTACTGGTCATGTTTTTACTCGCGGAATTAATCGGGAAAACCCTGGGAATCCGTGATTTGCCTGTTTCGGGTTTTCACTAAAAGCCAAAAGTCGCACTTATACTGCCGGAGCCGTCGGCGCGTGGCGTCCAAACGGTGCATACTTGGGCCGTTTTCCATTTCCCCTGTCGTTTTCCCATGTTTGAATCCTCCTTGAGCGCCGCACAGCCCGCCGGCGACCTTCCCATCGTCTTCGTGGACCTCGAGACGACCGGCGGTTCGGTAGGCGAGCACCGCATTACCGAAGTTGGCGTCGTGGAGGTGGCGCAAGGGCAGGTGACCCGATGGAGCACCCTCGTCGATCCCGGTCAGCCTATCCCGCCCTTTATCCAGCAGCTCACCGGTATTACCGACCGGATGGTGCGCGGCGCGCCGCGCTTCGCCGAGATCGCCGCGGAACTCCATGGGCGGCTCGCCGGCAAGCTCTTCGTCGCGCACAACGCGGCCTTCGACCGCGGCTTTCTGCGCGCGGAGTTCGAGCGTGCCGGTTATTCCTTCAACCCCGATGTGCTGTGCACCGTGCGCCTGTCACGAGCGCTTTTTCCGGGCGAGAAGCGCCACGGGCTCGACGCGCTGGTCGAGCGCCACGCGCTCGTGCCGTCGGATCGCCATCGCGCGCTCGCCGATGCCGATCTCCTCTGGCAGTTCTGGCAGCGCTTGCCCGCGCTGGTGCCCGGAGAAGCGCTGGCGTCGCAGATCGAGCGCACGACGCGCCGTCACGTATTGGCCGGCGACATTACCGACGAACTGATCGACACGGCGCCAGCGGGCCACGGCGTGTATGCGTTCTACGGAGAGAACGATGTGCCGCTCTACGTGGGGCGCAGCGTACGGGTGCGCCAGCGCGTGCGCGCACATCTTTCGGGTGAGCGGCGCTCGTCGCGCGAACAACGGATGGCGCAACAGGTCCGCCGCGTGGAGTGGCGCGCGACCGGCGGCGAGCTTGGCGCGCTGCTGGTCGAGGCGCAATGGATCGCCACGCTCAAGCCTTCGTTCAACCGCGTGCCGCGTGTGTCGAAGCGCGACCCCGCCGACCTTGGGGCGGCGCCCTGGCCATTCGGCGGCGCTGTGGTCGTGCTCGAGCAGGACTCGACGAATGGCGCCGACGTCTATCACCTGATCGATCGCTGGTGCTATATCGGCGCCTGTCCGAGCACGGCCGAGGCCGAAGCGCTGGTGGACAGCAGCGCCGAGCGCGTGTTCGAGCTTTCGACCTGGCGCATTCTGCAGACGCACTTCGAACGCGGTCTGCGTGTGCAGGTGCTGCAGCTCTCCGAGGCCGACGGCCTCACGAGCGCGGTATAGCAGCGCTTAGGCAGTTCCGCCGACGCCGCCCGATTCGCATACGTGCTCCAGCGCCTGATTCATCGCATTCGTGCGCGCGGAGTCGTAGCGCGTGAGCTCCTTCCAGTTCGCGACCGTTCTTGCGATGCGCGCCGGGCAATCCGTTGCGCCGCGCAGCGGTTGTACGCGTGCGAGCGCGCCGATCAATTGTCCGGTGAGTCTGTCGAGTTGCGGGCGCGTCGCCGTGGCGAGATCGGGTGCCGGGTCGCTGGGCGCCTGGGAGGCGCGCCACGTGTCGAATAGCGACTTCTGCATTTGCGTGCTGGCATCGATCTGATCGCGGAAGAACGCACGCGCAAACGCGGGATCGACGCCGGCTGCCGTGGCGCGCTTCTGCACGTCGGCGAGCAGGGCGTCTTCGCGGGGCGTGTCGGTGATCGGCTTGTGATGCTGCCATTTCCAGTGCGCGACCGGCTCGGCGAGCGCCAGCCGCTGCGAAACGAGCGCGACGAGGTTGGTCAGGGCGGTGTCGTCACCGTCGGCGTGGACGGATGCGATCGGCAGGGCGAAGAGCAGCGCAGCAGCGCAACGTGCGCTCGCGCGGGTCAGCAAAGTCATCGAGTGGAAGAAAGACGCCGGCAGGGAAAACCGCAGCATAGCCGGTTATGGTGCGCTTGCGTCTAACGGGTGCTGAGGTCGATTCGAGATGGCCGCATCGAGGCGCGCGATCGAGCGCGCCGAATGCCAACGGCTACGGCGCAAAACTGCGCGCGCAGCATGACACGCGCGTCCCCGAACTACGCGTGTCGATATGCACACGAACGTCTGCAGCGCGTGTGAGCCCGCGAGTGCGTACGTGTGCTCTTCCCCGTCACTTCTGTTCGTGTGCCTTGCGTTGCTCGTCGAGAAATGCCCGCACGTGAGCGGGCAATTCATCGCCGAGAAACTCGACGGCCACCGGTTCCGGATCCGGGCTGAAAACTTGGTCCGGGGTCGGAATCCTTGGCGGTTTGGCATCCATGATCTTTCTCCTATGTAAGCCGATTATCCGGCTCGGCACTTCTGCTGCGCTAGTCCCGCTTACCGTAACAGTGCTTTTCTCGCACGCGTGTTGCTTTCTTCGCACAGCGATACAAATGATTAACGGCGCGGGAATATAATTGTTGAGATGTCCTTCGCACTGCCGCATGCTGCGTGAATCGCGCACGCTCCACGTTTCTCCCAACTCTCCCGCGCAGCGTCTGCTGCAGTCGCACAACGCCTCGATCGCGCTTCCCCCGACTCTGGGCACCGCGCAGGCCGTACAGTCTTGCCGCGTTCGTATTGCGCGGCGCCGCACGCGCGGGCCGGTCCCTCCGGCTTCAGCGTGCGGACACCATTCGTCTACAACGGTCGATTATGCTTAGCCGTTGACGTCGAAACGTTAATAAGAATTAAAACTATGTAAGCGACCGTTTCTATCCGATTGGGCGATTAATACTTTGTTGCGCGTCATTTGGCCGCGATTTAATGACCGAACGTGCGTAAATAGCCGCGCATTCGGGCGCGGCGTATTGATCCACTCCGATAATTCGTTACGTTTGGCCCTCCGGCGGCGCCGGCACACGCTGCACGTGAGCATGGTTCGCGGGCGTCGCGCGCACGTCCACCTGGCCATGAATGCGTGACTGGTGGCCGTCCGCGAACATGTAGTACGGAAACGGGTGAGCGGGCTCGGAGGCCGCGTCGAGACGCGCGACCAGTTCGGGGGCGAGCGTGAAGTCGAGCGCGCCCAGCGACTCTTCGAGTTGCGCGGCCTTGGTTGCGCCCACGATGATGCTCGCCACGCCGCGCTTCTGATACAGCCAGTTCAACGCCACCTGGGCCATGGGCCGGTTGGCCTCGTACGCGACCCGCTCGAGCTCGGCGACGATCGCGAAGTTGCGCGCCGAGAGCTTGTCGAAGCCGGGCGGCGGCTTTGCCCCCATCGTCTGCAAGCGGCCCGCACCGCTCACGCCTTCGCTGGCCTGCGACGGCCGATACTTCCCCGACAGCACCCCCATGCCGAGCGGACTCCACGGCACGAGCCCCATGCCGAGTTGCGTCGCGAGATCGGCGAATTCGTGTTCCGCGTTGCGCTCGATCAGGGAGTATTCGAGCTGCATGGCCGCTACCGGCTCGAAGCCGCGCCAGTCGGCCAGAGTCTGTGCGCGGCCCGCGTACCAGGCGGGCACGTCGGAGAGGCCCACGTAGCGGATCTTGCCCGCGCGCACGGCGTCGTCCATGGCGCGCATCACTTCGTCGACGGGCGTCATGCGGTCCCACGTGTGCAGGTAATAGAGATCGATGTAGTCGGTCCCTAGGCGCTTGAGCGAGCCGTCGAGCGCGCGCAACAGGTTCTTGCGATGGTTGCCGCCGGCGTTCGGATTGCCCGCTTGCGCGTTGTACGAATACTTGGTGGCGATGACGAGCCGCTCGCGCAGACCGCGCGCCGCCGCGAAGCGCCCCACCCAGGTTTCGCTCGTGCCTTCTGTATAGAGGTCGGCGGTGTCGATGAAATTGCCGCCTGCATCGACATAGAGGTCGAAGAGTCGCTGTGCGGCGGCTTCGTCGGCGCCCCAGCCCCATTCGGTGCCGAACGTCATCGTGCCGAGGGCGATGGGGCTGACGCGCAGGCCCGAGCGGCCGAGCAGGGTGTAGCTAGCGAGTTTCATGGCGGTTTCCTCAAAGAGTGAATGGCGAACGCGAACTCATCTTGCGCTATTCCTTTTTGTGGAAAAATCGGGTTCATCTGAAAGCACTGTGAAGCCAGGCTTCACAATGGAGGCAAGATGGGCCCGGTTTCCACGCCACCGTTCGCGCCGCCCGCCACGTCGGGACTGGCGGGACGCCTGCCCGCACTGCTGGCGGTGGCGGCTGTCGCGCGCCATGGCAGCTTCACGCGTGCGGCGTCCGCCGCGGGATTCTCGACTTCGGCGTTATCGCAAACCGTGCGTGCACTCGAAGCGCAGCTCGGCGTGAGGCTCTTCAATCGTACGACGCGCCGGGTTGCGCTGACCGAGGCGGGCGCGCAGTTGCTCGCGCGCGTCCAGCCCGCGCTTTCACAGATCGAGGCGGCCTTCGATGCGCTCGACGCCACGCGCGACGCCCCGGCCGGCACGCTGCGCATCAACCTGCCGCGCGTGGCGAGCGAGTTGCTCGTCATGCCGCACCTCGCGGAATTCATGGCGCGCTATCCGCAGATCAAGCTCGAACTCGTGCTCGACGACGGTTTCGCCGATCTGGTCGGCGACGGCTTCGATGCCGGGATCCGCCTGGGGGAATCGGTTGCGCCGGGCATGGTGGCGGTGCCGATCGGCGGGCCGATTCGCATCGTCGTGGTGGGCTCGCCGGCATACTTCGAGCGTCGCGCTCGGCCCGTCACCCCAGACGACCTCGCCGCGCATGATTGCCTGCACTATCGCTTCGCGACGGGCGGCGTCTACCGCTGGGAGTTCGCGCAGCCGGACGATCCTGGGCGCGTGTTCGATGTGGTCACCGAGGGCCGCTTCGTGACCAACGATCTGCGTACGATGGTGCGCGCCGCCGAGCAGGGCGTGGGTCTGCTGCACGTGATCGAAGATTACGTGCGTGCGCAGCTGGAGGAAGGCCGGCTCGTGCCGGTGCTCGAGCCGTGGGGTGCATCGTTTCCGGGGTTCTATTTGTATACGGCCGGGCGTGCGCAGTTGCCGCCCAAGCTGCGTGCGTTCATCGACTTTCTGCGCGAGAAGCGTGAGGGCGCCTAAGCTCACGTAGCGCGAGGTGGGGCGATGGGATCAGGTGATCGAAGGGGTAGGCACAGCGCACGGAGTGCCGTGCGCCGACGCCACAAAGCAAAAAGCCCAGTCCGAAGACTGGGCTTTTTGCTTGAATCCTGGTGCCGGAAAGAGGAATCGAACCCCCGACCTTCGCATTACGAATGCGCTGCTCTACCGTCTGAGCTATTCCGGCGTGCATCAGAGAAGAAAGATTATAGGAAATTCCCACGAACTATGCAAGCCCTTCCCCCATCTTTTTTCATTTTTTAGCTTCGTGGTGGTAGCGCGTGACGCGCTCGACCTCGTTCTTCGAACCGAGGAACACGGCGACGCGCTCATGCAGGCTCTTCGGCTGGATGTCGAGAATGCGCTCTTCGCCGTTGGTCGCCATGCCGCCCGCCTGTTCGACGATGAACGACATCGGGTTCGCTTCGTACATCAGGCGCAGCTTGCCGGGCTTCGACGGGTCGCGCTTGTCGGCCGGGTACATGAAGATGCCGCCGCGGTTCAGAATGCGGTGCACATCCGCGACCATCGAGGCAATCCAGCGCATGTTGAAGTTCTCGCCGCGCGCGCCGTCCTTGCCGGCGTTCAGCTCGCCGATGTACTTCTGCACCGGCTCGTACCAGTGGCGTGCGTTCGACGCATTGATCGCGTATTCGCGCGTCTCTTCCGGAATGCGCATGTTGTTTTGCGTGAGCACCCACGAGCCCAGTTCGCGATCGAGCGTGAAGCAGTTCACGCCGTGGCCGGTCGTGAGCACGAGCACCGTTTGCGGGCCGTACACGGCGTAGCCCGCGGCGACCTGCTTCGTGCCGGGCTGCAGGAACGATTCCTCGGTCGCTTGCTGGCCGTCCGGGCAGCGCAGCACCGAGAAGATCGTGCCGATCGACACGTTCACGTCGATGTTCGACGAGCCGTCGAGCGGATCGAACACGAGCAGGTATTCGCCCTTCGGATAGTTGGCCGGGATCGGGAAGAACGTTTCCATTTCCTCCGAGGCCATCGCGGCGAGGTTGCCGCCCCATTCGTTGGCGTCGAGCAGGATCTCGTTCGAGAGGATGTCGAGGTTCTTCTGCACTTCGCCCTGGACGTTCTCGCTGCCGGCCGTGCCGAGGGCGTCACCGAGCGCGCCCTTGCTGACGTTGAAGCTGATCGCCTTGCACGCGCGCGCGACGACTTCGATCAGGAGACGCAGGTCGGCGGGCAGGTTGCTGTGCTGGCGCTGCTGCTCGATCAGGTACTTGGTGAGGGTGGTGCGACGTTGCAAAGCCATTGCAGTACTCCGGATACGCTTAGGGATGTCGCAATTCTACCCGCTCGACTGTGACCGCCCGCCGCACAGCCGCGCAAAATAAAGCGCGGGGCGCGGCCGGGCTTGCTGGCGCGGCTTTGGACGGGGTGCCGGGTCGCGTCGCACCGCCAAAATAATCGTGAAAAAAATGCGCAAAAAAACCGGCGCGCAGGCCGGTTCATGGGTCGCCGCGCGGCGCTGCTCAGGCGCCGCGCGTGGTGTGCCGCTTCGTCCGGTTTCGTCTGATCAAGCCAGCGCTTTTTCGACGATCTCGCGTACGTCGCGCGATTTGGCCTCAGCGGCGACGCGCTCGAGCGCCGTGCGCATCGCGTCACGCAGCGCGGGCGTGAAGCGGCGCCACAGTTCGAGATTGCGGGCGAGGCGCGCCGCGACCTGCGGATTGAGCGCGTCGAGCGCGATCACCTGGTCGGCCCAGAACGCGTAGCCCGAGCCGTCGGCGGCATGGAACTGCGCGGGGTTCGCTGCGCAGAAGCTGAAGATCAGCGAGCGTGCGCGGTTCGGATTCTTGATGTTGAACGCCGGGTGGCCCATCAGCGCGCGCACCGTCTCGATGGTCGGGCGTTGCGCCGTGCCCCGTTGCGTGGCTTGCAGCGCGAACCACTTGTCGATCACGAGGGGTTCCTTCTCGAAGCGCACGTAGAAGTCTTCGAGCGCGCGGCGCGCGACGTCGCCGCCCGTGGCCGCCTGCACGTTCAACAGCGCCGAGAGCGCCGCCGAACGGTCGGTCATGTTGTTCGCGGCGTCGTATTGCGCCGTGGCGAGCCGCACCGCTTGCGCGGAATCGTCGAGCTCCGAGAGATACGAGAGCGCGAGGTTCTTCAAGCCACGGTGCCCAGCCGCCTCGGGCGTCGGCTCGTACGCGCCCGGCGTGACATTGCGCTCATAGGCGGCGAACCATTCGCCTTGCAGCGCCGTTGCCAGTTGCTTGCGCACGAACTGGCGCGCGGCATGCACGGCGGCCGGATCGGATTCGGTCATCTGCTCGGCGAGATACGTTTCCGAGGGCAGCATGAGCGCCAGCTCGCGGAACGACGGCGAGAGCGATTCGTCGGTCAGCACGCGGCGGAACGCATCGACGAGCGCGTCGTTGATTTCGAGCGGCTGGCCCGCGGCGGCGCGTCCGGCGAGCGCGAGCAGTTCGCGCGTGGCGAGGCGCTGGCCCGCTTCCCAGCGATTGAACGCATCGCTGTCGTGCGCGAGCAGGAACGCGAGTTCGTCGTTGCCGTAGTCGTAGTCGACGATGACCGGCGCCGAGAAGTTGCGCAGCAGCGAGGGCAGGGGCTTGGCCATCACGTCGGCGAACGTGAAGGTCTGCTGCGTGTCGGTCAGCTCCAGCACGCGCGTCGTGCCGTGCGCGGCGGCTTCGCCTTCGAGGCGCAGCGGCAGGTCCGCGCCGTCCGCGCCGATCAGGCCGATCGCAAACGGAATGTGCAGCGGGCCCTTCTGCGTTTCGCGTGCGGCGGGCGAGCCGTTGGCGTAGCCCTGCGTGAGCGTCACGCTGTAGCAGCGCGTGCCTTCGTCGTAGCTCGTGCTCACGCTCACGCGCGGCGTGCCCGCCTGGCTATACCAGCGTTCGAATTGCGCGAGGTCGCGGCCATTGGCGTCGGCCATCGCGGCGCGGAAGTCGTTGCAGGTCACGGCCTGGCCGTCGTGGCGCTGGAAGTACAGGTCCATGCCCTTGCGGAAGCCGTCGCGTCCGAGCAGCGTTTGATACATCCGCACGACTTCCGCGCCTTTTTCGTAGACGGTCATCGTGTAGAAGTTGTTGATCTCGACGTAGCTCTCGGGGCGCACCGGATGTGCCATCGGGCCTGCGTCTTCGGCGAACTGCATCTGGCGCAGCACGCGCACGTCTTCGATGCGTTTGGTCGCGCGCGCCGCCTCGTTCTCGTCGCCGCCCGACATCGCCGCCGAGAACTCCTGGTCGCGGAACACCGTGAGACCTTCCTTCAGGCTCAGCTGGAACCAGTCGCGGCAGGTCACGCGGTTGCCGGTCCAGTTGTGGAAGTACTCGTGGCCGACCACGGCCTCGATGTTGGCGAAGTCGACATCGGTGGCCGTTTCCGGATTCGCGAGCACGTACTTCGTATTGAAGATGTTGAGCCCCTTGTTCTCCATCGCGCCCATGTTGAAGTCGCTCACGGCGACGATCATGAAGCGGTCGAGATCGAGTTCGAGGCCAAAGCGCCGTTCGTCCCAGTGGATCGAGTGGATGAGCGAGTCCATCGCGTGGCGCGTCTTGTCGAGATCGTGCGGCTCGACCCAGACCTGCAGCAGCTTTTCCTTGCCCGAACCGCTCTCGATGCGCTCTTCCAGCGCCACGAGCTTGCCCGCCACGAGCGCGAACAGATAGCTCGGCTTGCGGAACGGGTCTTCCCATTTCGCATAGTGACGGCCATCGGGCAGCTCGCCTTCGGCGATCAGGTTGCCGTTCGAGAGCAGCACCGGGTACGCGGTCTTGTCGGCGCGCAGCGTGACCGTGTAGGTCGCCATCACGTCGGGCCGGTCGAGGAACCAGGTGATGCGGCGAAACCCTTCGGCCTCGCACTGCGTGAAGAAGTTGCCGCTCGACACGTACAGGCCCGAGAGCGTGGTGTTGTCGGCGGGCGCGCACGCGCCGGTGAGCGTGAGCTCGAAGGCCTCGGGCACGTTCTCGATCGTGAGCCCGTGTTCGTGCGCGCGGACATTCGCGTAAGGCTTGCCGTCGATCGCCGCGCCGATGAATTCGAGCTGCTCGCCCATGAGTTCGAGATGCGCGGTGGGTTGCGCGTCGGGATTGCGACGCACGCGCAACGTGCTCTTGACGATCGTGCGCTCGGGCACGAGGTCGAATTCGAGGTCGACGGTATCGATCAGAAACGCGGGCGGCGCGTAGTCTTCGCGGCGGATCACGGTGGGCGTGGCGGTATCGGACATGGTCTGGATAGGGGCGTGTCGGATCGGGGATCGATCGGTGTGGATCGCTCGGTGTGGATCGAATGGGCCGGCCGCGGCGGCGTGTGCGCCCGCCGGGCGCTGCCTGCCGTCGCGGGAGCGCGGCGGATCGCCCCATTGTACAAAGGCTCGGGCCGCTTTGTCCGTCGGGGCCCGGTCGCCGAACTTTCGCGCCGCGCCGCGAGTCAGTATGATCAGGCCCTGCCGCGCGGCTGGCTGAACGCAAAACAGGACACGACCGGCGTGGAATGCGCACGGATCGGACACGGAATAAGCGCGGCGCAAAGATCGTATCGGAGAGAGCGGCCCCCACGACTGCACTTTTCCAACTGAAGCAACCCTGCTACGAGAAGACCATGATGCACGACAGATGGACCCGCCGCGCCCTCCTGATGCTGGCGGCGCTCGCCCTCACGCTCTCCGGCTGCACGACTTACGTGACGAGCCAGGTGACCGCCTTCTCCGCATGGGACGGCGGCAGCGACGCCACGCGCACCTTCGCGTTCAAACGCAGCCCCGAGCAGAACCAGAGCATCGAGCAGAGCACCTACGAGCAGTTCGTCGCCAACGGGCTCGCCATGCACGCATTCCGCCTCGTGGCCGAGCCGCAGGCGCGCTATCTCGTGGGCCTCGCCTACGGCAGCCGCACCGACACGGTGACGGTCGCGCAGCCCGTGTTCTACAACCCCTGGCCGGGCCCGTACTGGGGGCCGTGGAACCCGTGGGGCGCATGGGGACCGTATCAGCCCGCCTACGTGAACCAGAGCTATCCCGTGTATTCGCATGCGCTCGGCATTCGCATCACGGAAAAGGCGAGCGGCAAGGAGGTCTATAACGTGCAGGCGCGCACCTCGGGCGACGATCCCTCGCTCGTGCGCGTGATGCCTTTTCTCGTGCAGAGCGCGCTGGGGAATTTCCCGCTGGCCAACGGCACGGTCACGGAGGTCAAGATCCCGGTCGGCAAGAATGGCGGTGCGCCGAACGAGACCGCTGCGGCTCCGGCGTCTCCGGCGGCTGCGGGGCAGGGCGGTGCGGCTGCGCCAGGGAGCGCGGCGGCGAAATAGGCACGCATCGCCGTGCCCGCCCACCAGGCGACGCGTCGGAACTTCTGTCCGGCGCGTTTTTTTATGCCATGCGCGACGGCCCGTCAGAACCCCACCCCCAGAATCGCGAGCACGCCGAGTACGACGAACAGCACCGCCGCAACGGCATGCACGAGTTTCGTCGGCAGCTTGTGGGCGAAGCGGTCGCCGAGCAGGATCGCGGGCACGTTGGCGATCATCATGCCGAGCGTCGTGCCCGCCACCACGCCGAAGAAGTCATGAAAGCGCGCGGCGAGCGCCACGGTCGCGATCTGCGTTTTGTCGCCCATTTCCGCGAGAAAGAAGGTCACCACCGTGGCGCCGAACACGCCGAGCTGCGAGCGGTTCACGTTCGCCTCGCCTTCTTCGAGCTTGTCCGGTACGAGGATCCAGAGCCCCATGGCGACGAACGAGGCGGCGAGCGCCCAGCGCATGACGCCAGGCGTCACGAACGCGCCGAGCCACGTGCCGAGCGCGCCCGCGCCCGAGTGATTGACGAGCGTCGCGACGAGCACGCCGAGGATGATCGGCAGCGGTCTGCGGTAGCGCGCCGCGAGCACGAGCGAGAGCAACTGCGTCTTGTCGCCGATTTCGGCGAGCGCGACTGCGCCGGCCGAGACCAGGAAGGCTTGGTTCACGTTCTGATGGATCCTCGGGCCGTGTGTCTGCGAGCGACGACCCACGAACCGCCGGGCCCTGTTGCGGCGGACATGGGTCATCGGTCTCGCCAGGCCCGGGACAAAGGCCGCGTCCGCCATGGCCGTACAGGCCAGGTCTGTTGACGGACGCCCCCGCGAATTCGCGCGCGGCAAGCCCCGGATCCGAAGACCGGCGCTGCGGCGCGATGCGAGGCGGCTACTCCCCAATGAAGCGCGGATCATAGTATCGCGCTTTTTCCTGCAACCCGCGCTGGGCGGGGCTTTCAGCGGCGCGTGCCGGCGCGGCTGTGCACGCGCTTGCCTGCCGCGTAGGTCTCGAACACGGCGCGGTCGTCGCCGAGCAGGGCGAGCGCGAACAGCAATTCTTCCAACGATTCGGCGCGTGCCGAGCGCCGCGCGAGCAGCGGCGTGGCCTGCGCGTCGAGCACGACGAAGTCCGCTTCGCTGCCGGGCGCGAGTGTGCCGATCTTGTCGGCGAGATCGAGCGCCTGCGCCGCGCCCGCTGTCGCCAGCCAGAACATGCGCGTGGCCGTGAGGTGGTGGCCGCCCATGCGCGCGACCTTGTGCGCCTCGTTCATGGTTTGCAGCATGGAGAACGAGGTGCCGCCGCCCACGTCGGTCGCGAGTGTCACGGGCATCGACGATGCGCCGGCCTTGTCGAAGTCGAACAGGCCGCTGCCGAGGAACAGGTTCGAGGTCGGGCAGTGCGCCGCGACCGTGCCCGTATCTGCCATGCGGCGGCGGTCTTCATCGTCGAGCCAGATGCAGTGGCCGTACACGGCCCGCTTGCGCAGGAGTCCGTAGTGATCGTACACGTCGAGGTAGCTGCGATGGCCCGGGAACAGTTCCTTGACCCACTTCACCTCGTCCGGGTTCTCGGCCACGTGGCTCTGGATGAAGATGTCGCCATGCGCCTTCGCGAGCGCACCGCACGCTTCGAGCTGCGCCTCGGTCGAAGTGGGCGCGAAGCGCGGCGTGAGCGCGTACATCTGGCGCCCGCGGTTGTGCCAGCGCTCGATCAGCTCGGCGCTGTCGTCGTAGCCCGTTTGCGGCGTGTCGCGCAGGAACTCGGGGCAATGGCGATCCATCAGCACCTTGCCCGCGACCATGCGCAGGTTCTTCGCTTCGCTCGCGGTAAAGAGCGCGTCGGCGGACTGCTTGTGCACGGTGCAGTACACGAGCGCCGTGGTCGTGCCGCAGGCGAGCAGCTCGTCGACGAAAAAGCGCGCCGTGTCCTGCGCCACCGCTTCGTTTTCGAAGCCGCGCTCGGTCGGGAACGTGTACGTGTTCAGCCACGGCAGCAGACCCGGCGCGGGCGAGGCGATCATGTCAGTCTGCGGATAGTGGATGTGCGTGTCGATGAAGCCTGGCACGATCAGCTTGTCGCGCAGATTGTGGACCGTCGCGTTTTCATCGACGCGCGACTTGAGCGCGGACCACGCGCCCGAGGCGACCACGTGGCCGTCTTCGACGATCACGACGCCGTCTTCGTCAAAGACAGCGGCGTCGGACGATTGCGCAGGGTCGCCCGTGAACGTCAACAGTTTTGCGCGGTAAGCCGATTGAGTCATGTGAACTTCGTCTCCGATAAATTCAGGTAATCGTCCAATGCATGCCCCGCATCACGCATGCCGCTCCTGAAATTGCGGCGCGCAAGGGCCCACGGTCCGGCGCTCGCGCGCTGGACCGGATTCGTGTGACAGCCCGGGCTGGGGCTTGCTGTGCGGACGAGTCCGCGTTTTAGTTAGCGCCTGGGTGCACGCCCTAAGCCGTTGCGCGGCACCAGTTCGCGTCGAGCTTCGCGATCAGCGCGGCGCGCTCTTCGGGCGTCACGAACGAAGCCTCGAAGCCGTTGCGCAGGATCGTGTACACCTCGTCGTCGTCGAGTTTGAGCGCTTCGATGATGGCGCGGTAGTTCTCGTTGACGTAGCCGCCGAAGTAGGCGGGGTCGTCGGAATTGACGGTCACCGCGACGCCCTTGTCGAGCAGGGCCTTGAGCGTGTGCTGCGTCATGTCGTCGAACACGCACAGCTTGGTGTTCGAGAGCGGGCACACCGTGAGCGCCACGCGCGTGTCGGCCAGACGCGTGACGAGCGCCGCGTCTTCGATGCTGCGCACGCCGTGATCGACGCGGTCGACCTTGAGCAGATCGAGCGCTTCATAGATGTAGGAGGGCGGGCCTTCCTCGCCGGCGTGCGCGACGAGCTTCAACCCCATCGCCCGCGCCTGCTCGAACACGCGCTCGAATTTCGAAGGCGGATGGCCGCGCTCGGACGAGTCGAGGCCCACGCCGATCAGGCGCGCATAGCGCGCGAACAGCGGGCGCGCGGATTCAAAGGTGGCGAGCGCATCGGCTTCGCTCAGATGGCGCAGGAAGCACAGGATCAGCTTGCTCGTGAGGCCGCGCTTTTCGGCGTCGGCAAGCGCGCGGTCGATGCCGGCGACCACGGTTTCGATCGGCACGCCGCGTTCGGTATGCGTCTGCGGATCGAAGAAAATTTCGGTGTGCACGACGTTGTCGGCGAGCGCGCGCTCGCAGTACGCCATCGTCATGTCGTAGAAGTCCTGCTCCGAGAGCAGCACGCTCGCGCCCGCGTAGTAGATGTCGAGGAACGACTGCAGGTCGGTAAACGCGTAGGCGGCGCGCAGCGCGTCGATCGAGTCGTAGGCGAGCTTGACATTGTTGCGCTGGGCGAGCGCGAAGATCAGCTCGGGTTCGAGCGAGCCTTCGATATGGATGTGCAGCTCGGCCTTCGGCGCATTGGCGGCCTTGTCGACGAGCGCCTTTGCGTTGGCGGCGGTATTGGCGGTGGTCGTGATCGTCATGTTCGGTTCGATTCGCTTATGGGTTCTTCAGTGTTTGACATCACGCGGAATGGGTGGCGGGGGCATGCGCCGCGCTGGCCAGCTTCGCCGCTTCGATCGCCTGCAGCAGCTGCGCGGCGGCCGACACGGCGATGACTTCGGGCGACTTGTCGACGATGCCGTCCACGCCGAGCGGGCAGTTCATGCGCGCGATCTGCAGGGGATCGATGCCGCGCGCGGCGAGCCGGTGCTCGAACTGCTTGCGCTTCGTATGCGAGCCGATCATGCCGAAGAACACGAAGTCGCCGCGGCGCAGGATGCGCTCGGCGAGGTCGAGGTCGCGCGAATGATCGTGCGTCATCACGATGAAGCTCGTGCCGGGCGGGGCCGTGTCGACGGCTTCGTCGGGCGCGTCGTTGGCGTCGATCGCGACGTTGGGCGCGTTCAGCAGCGCGAACGCCTCGGGCGTCGGAAACGCGGCGTCGCGCTCGTCGACCCACAGCACGCGGCAGGGCAGCGTGCCGAGCACGCGCACGAGCGCCGCGCCCACGTGGCCCGCGCCGAACAGCACGACGGGGAAGTCGTTCGGCGCGATGGTTTCGGTGAGGAGCAGTGCGCCGCCCGTTTCCCACAGCAGGCAGTCGGGCGCTTCCACGCCCGGCTCCGGCTCGGAAAGCATGGCCGGATCGGCTGCGGTGCCTTCACCTTCCGGGCTCCCGTTCCGCGAGGAGCGAAATGATACGCTACGCACGGTCGACGCGCCTGCCGCGAGGCGGCGCGCGAGCGTGGCGAGCCAGCCGAGGTCGGCCACGTCGAGGCGCTCGAACGCGAGCACCACGGCGCCGCCGCAGCACTGGCCGAGGCTCGGCCCGAGCGCGAGGCGCTCGAGGCGCCGCGCGTGCGGCGTGCGCATGCCGTCGCGCAGCACCTGGCGCGCGATTTCGATGGCCTTCCATTCGAGGTGGCCGCCGCCGATGGTGTGGCGGGCCGCTTCGCGCGTGACGATCATCTTCGTGCCGGCCTCGCGCGGCGCCGATCCCTCGACGCGCGCAACGGTGACCAGCACGGCGGCGTCGCCGTGCGCGAGCAGTTGCTGCAGATCGGAAAGCCAGGTTTGCATCTGGCGCTTCTCCCTACGGGGCGGCACGTTCTTGCCTGTGCCGCCGGTTAATCTTCGTGGCTTCGCGCGGGCTGCGCTTCGCGGTTGGAGTGTGCGAGGCGCCGGCAGGTTCGCGCGGTCAGTCCATTTTGCGGTGGTTTTCCCGCAGTGCGTCCAGCGCATCGAGTATCGCCTCAGGCGTCGCGGGCGCGCGCAGCGGCGCGGCCTCGCGCGCCTCGGGCACCGCCGCGCCCACGGCGTCGCGAATCGCGAGAAATACCGAGAACGGCAATAGCAGCGGCGGCTCGCCCACGGCCTTCGAGCGGAACACGGTCGGTTCGACATTGTCGTTGCCGCCGCGGCGATAGAGCTTCACGTCGAACGCCTCTGGCGTGTCGCTCACCGCCGGAATCTTGTAGGTGGACGGGGCATGCGTCATGAGCCGTCCGTCGCGGTTCCACCAAAGCTCCTCGGTGGTGAGCCAGCCCATGCCCTGAATGAAGCCGCCTTCCACCTGGCCGAGATCGATCGCCGGATTGATCGACTGGCCCGCGTCGTGCAGCACGTCGGCACGCACGAGCTTCCATTCGCCCGTGAGCGTATCGACGACCACCTCGGACACCGCCGCGCCATAGGCGAAGTAGTAGAACGGATGGCCGGTCAGCGTGCGCGCGTCCCAATGCACTTTGGGCGTGGCATAGAAGCCATCGGACCACAGTTGCACACGCTTCATGTACGCGAGTTCAACGCATTCGCCAAAGGCGATCGCCTTGCCGTTCGCTCGCACCAGGCCATCTTCGAACGCGACGTCTTCAGGAGTGCCGCCGTATTGTGCAGCGGCGAACGCCGCGAGGCGCGCGCGGATCGTGAGCGCGGCATCCTCGGCGGCCTTGCCGTTGAGGTCGCTGCCCGTCGAGGCCGCCGTGGCCGACGTATTGGCGACCTTCGAGGTATCGGCGGCGCTCACGCGCACGCGTGCGAGCGGCAGGCCGAGCGTGCCCGCGACGACCTGCGCGACCTTGGTGTTGAGCCCCTGGCCCATCTCGGTGCCGCCGTGGTTCACGAGCACCGATCCATCGCGATACACGTGCACGAGCGCACCCGCCTGGTTCAGATGCGGCACGTTGAACGAGATGCCGAACTTGACCGGCGTGAGCGCCAGGCCGCGCTTGAGCACGGGGCTCGTGCGGTTGTACGCGGCGATGGCCGCGCGGCGCTCGTGATAGCGGCTCGACGCGAGCAGTTCGTCGGTGAGCGGCGCGAGCACGTTGTCCTCCACGCGCTGGCCGTACGGCGTGACGTCGCGCTCGCCGATGCCGTAATAGTTCGCGCGCCGCACATCGAGCGGATCGCGGCCCAGCGCCCGGGCGATCTCGTCGAGCATCACCTCCATCACGAGCGCGCCTTGCGGGCCGCCGAAGCCGCGAAACGCGGTATTCGACTGCGTGTTCGTCTTGCAGCAGAGCGCGACGATTTCGACGTCCGGCAGATAGTAGGCGTTGTCGAAGTGACAGACCGCGCGCGTGGCGACCGCGCCCGAAAGATCGGCGGAATAGCCCGCGCGCAGCGCGATCTCCACGCGCGCGCCGAGCAGCCTGCCTGAGTCGTCGTAGCCCGCTTCGTATGTGTAGAGCGCATCGTGGCGCTTGCCGGTGATCATGAAGTCGTCGTCGCGATCCGCGCGCAGCTTCACGGGGCGCTGCAGCTTGTGCGCCGCGAGCGCGGCGACACACGCGAACAGCGCCGACTGCGATTCCTTGCCGCCGAAGCCGCCGCCCATGCGCCGGCATTCGCAACTCACGCGATGCGCGGGCCAGCCGAGCAGATGCGCGACGACCTGCTGCATTTCGCTCGGGTGCTGCGTCGAGCTGTAGACGAGCATGCCGGTCTGCTCTTGCGGGAGCGCGTAGGCCACCTGGCCTTCGAGATAGAACTGCTCCTGGCCGCCCACGGCAAACGTGCCCGCGAGGCGATGCGGCGCAGCGGCGAGCGCCGCATCGGGCGCACCGCGCACGAGACGCAGCGGCGGCAGCACGTAGTGCTGGCGCGTGCGGGCCTCTTCGATGCTGAGCACGGGCTCGAGCGGCGCGTAGCGCACGACGTCTTCGCTCGCGGCGAGCGCCGCGGCGCGGCGCGCGAGTTCGTGGCTCGTGGCGATCACCGCGAACACGGGCTGCCCGAGATATTGCACGACGTCGCTCGCGAGCACCGGATCGTCGTGCACGACCGGGCCGCAGTCGTTCTCGCCAGGGATGTCGGCGGCCGTCAGCACCGCAAGCACGCCCGGCGACGAGCGCACGCGTTCGAGATCCAGCGCGACGATGCGCGCGTGCGCATGGCGCGCAAGGCCGAGCGCCGCGTGCACGGTGCCGTGCAGTTCGGGGATGTCGTCGGTGTAGCGCGCCTCGCCGCTCACGTGCGCATCGGCGGATTCGTGCGGCAGCGGCGCGCCGAGCGCGCGCTCGTGGGCGTGCTCATCGCCTTTCTGCGGGCGCATGACGAGCGCTTCGGCCTGATCGTTCATGGCGTGACTCCGGCGGCAGCAATGCCCTGGCCATCGTCGTCGCCTTCGGCGAAAGCGAACGCGTTGACGTCGCACAGCGCGAGTGGGGACTCGTCGCGCGTTTCGAGCCAGCAGCGCCACAGCAGATTGCGCGCGACCTTCAGGCGATAGGCACCGCTCGCGCGCATGTCCGTGAGCGGCTGATAGTCGGCGGCGAGCGCCTCCATCGCGCGCTGCGCGCCGGCTTCGTCCCAGCGTGCGCCGGTGAGCGCGGCTTCGGCATGCGCGGCGTGCTGCGGTATCGCGGCCATGCCGCCGTAGGCGATACGCGCGCTCGCGAGCGTGCCGTCCTCGCGCACGTCGAGTGCAAACGCCGCGCACACCGCCGAGATATCCTGGTCGTAGCGCTTCGAGACCTTGTAGGTGCGAAAGCGCAGTGTCGGCGCGGGGCGGGGCACCTGGACCGCTTCGACGAATTCGCCGGCTTCAAGCGCGTTCTTCTGGTAGCCCGTGTAGAAGGCCGCGAGCGGCAGCGTGCGCACGCGCGCCGCACGGCGCAGCACGAGCGTGGCGTCGAGCGCGAGCAGCGCGGGCATCGAGTCGCCGATCGGCGAGCCGTTCGCGACGTTGCCGCCGAGCGTCCCCGCGTTGCGGATGGGCAGTGAGGCGAAGCGCGCCCACAGTTCCGCGAGTTCGGGGTAATCGATGGCGAGCGCGGCGTAGGCCTCTTCGAGCGAAACGGCCGCGCCGATCGTGAGCGTCTGGGCGTCGCGCGAAACGCTCGTCAGTTCCGCGACGTTGCCGGTGTAGATGAGGTCGCCAAGGTCGCGGAACTGCTTCGTGACCCACAGGCCGATATCGGTGCTGCCCGCGAGCACGCGCGCGTCAGGATGCGCGGCACGCAGTGCCGCGAAGTCGGCGAGCGTGCGCGGCGCGTAGAACGTGCTTGCGCCGTGCACGGCGCCTCGCACGTCGGGGCCGCGATATTCGAAGGTGCCGGTGCGCTGCAGCGCACGCAGCTGCGCCTCGACGCGAGCGCGATCGATCGCCACGCGCGCATGGCAGGTTTCGTCGAACATGCGCAGCGCCGCTTCGATGATCGGCCGGTAGCCGGTGCAGCGGCACAGGTTGCCCGAGAGCGCCTCGTTGATCTCCTCGCGGGTCGGCAGGCCCGCGCCGGCAGGCTGGTTCTCGTAGAGCGCCCACAAGGACATGACGAAGCCCGGTGTGCAGAAGCCGCACTGCGAGCCGTGGCAATCGACCATCGCCTGCTGGACCGGGTGCAGTGCGCCGTCCGGCTGGCGCAGGTCTTCGACGGTGTAGAGCGCGCGGCCGTCGAGGGTCGGCAGGAACTGGATACAGGCGTTGACGGCCTTGAGCGCGAGACGGCCTGCGCTGTCGAGTTCGCCCACGACCACGGTGCACGCGCCACAGTCGCCTTCCGCGCAGCCTTCCTTGGTGCCGCAGGCATGCAGATCCTCGCGCAGATGCTGAAGCACCGTGCGCGTGGGAGGCAGGTCGCGCACTTCGTGCACGGCGCCTCGGTGTAGGAAGCGGATGGTTTGCGTTGTCATGGTGAACCCGGGGACATTGCGGATCAGGCGCGCGTTACGAGAGGGGCGCGCCAACACCGGCCTCGCGCACGTAGATCGCCATCCAGTTCCGAAGATAGCACCGCTTGCCGCAGGAAAGTATTTCCCCCGCAAGATGGGGGTTATGTGAGTTGGGTCATGACGCCGTCATAGCGTGTGTGGCCGTGCAAGGCCACCGCGTGCGGCGAGCGCGCCGGAGGGGCGGGGGAAGGTGCGGAAGTCGTGCGCGATTCGAGCCTGCCGTGCGAGGCTGACGCGCAAATCGCGCTGTCGGGGCGCGCCGCCCGATGGCCGGGCGGCGGATGAGGCGGGTGAGCCGGAAGGGCCAGTGGAGCTTGACCAGGCGCGGCGCGCCTGCGCCGTGCCCTCTAGCCGGTCAGCGGCGGATGCCGGGCCACGACACCTGGCGGCGCCGGTTGCGCCACAGGCTCAGGATCACGGCCAGGAACACGATGATGAAGGCGAGCAGCGACCACACCGGCATGGTCAGGCCGAGCGTCGGCGGATAGGTGGTTTCGCAAAGACCCTGGACCTTGAACACGCCGGGCAGCCAGTGCGCGAACGGCAGGCCATCGACGATGGGCTGCAGCGTGTCGAAACCGCAGCTGTAGTTGGGGAACGCCTGCACCCAGACGAGCTTCGCGGACGCAATCGCACCGCCCACCGCCGAAAGCACCACGAGCGCTTCGAGCACGCGCACGCCGCGCCAGCTCGTCATACGCGCGCCGAGAAAGGCGAAGACCGCAATCAGGATCAGGAAATAGCGCCCCAGGATACACAGCGGGCACGGGTCCTGATGCTCGACATACTGGAAGTACAGGGCGCCGCCCAGGAGCGCGAGGCAGATCAGGCCAAGGAGGACCAGCAGGCCGCGCTCGCGGCGCAACAGCGCGTTATCGTCGTTCATGAGGCTCGTTCGTTCGGGTTATCTGGCGCAGCGCACAGGCGGCTGCGACGGCGTGACGGGATTCTAGCGCGAAGGGTGCGCGCGGCGCGGACGTGTCCTCGCCCGCGCGCAGGGCGTGCTCGAGTGACTCCCGCTCAAATCAGCGCAGCGGCGCGAGCACCGCTTCGACGCCGCGGCCGATGGCGAGCAGCGCGTCATCGTTGTCAGGTGCGCCCGCGAGCATCATCCCGACGGGCGCCGCGCCGTAGTGGTGGCATGGAAGCGAGAGTGCGCAGGCGTCGAGGAAGTTGAACGCGCTCGGGTTGCGCAGCACGAGCGCGTTGGTGCGCGCGAAGACATCGTCGTCGGCGGCAAGCGGGGCGACGGGAGGCGGCGCGATGGGGACGGTCGGCGCGATCACAGCGTCGAAGCGCGACCAGAGGGTCGCCTGGGCCTCGGCCATGACCGCTGCGCGCGCGGCGATCAGATCCAGATAGTCGGCGGCCGTGGCGTGCTCGCCCTTCAGGATGCGCACCAGCACGCGCGGGTCGTACTGGTCCCGATGCTTCGCTATCAGCTCGCGATGCCACGCATACGCCTCCATCGGCGAGAAGCCGATGCGGTTGATTCCCGCGAAGCGCTCGAAGGCGCCAAAGCGGACTTCGCTCACGATCGCGCCGGCCGCATCCAGATGCTTGAGCGCCGTATCGATCGTTTCCGCGACTTCGGGGTCCACGTCGTCGGTCACGTAGTTGGTCAGCACGCCGAGGCGCACACCTTCGAGGTGGCGAGCGGCCGGCACGTGCGGCGCGAGCCCGGCGAGCACGCGGTCCGTGAGCGCGCAGCACGCCACCGTGTTGCCGATCGGGCCGAACGAGTCGAGCGTGGGGGAGAGCGGTACGCCGCCGGTTTTCGGAATCCGCCCGGCGGTGGGCTTGAAGCCCGTGAGCCCGCAGAACGCGGCGGGGATGCGGATGGAGCCGCCGGTGTCGGTGCCGAGCGCGACGGCGGCCATGCCGTCCGCGACCGAGGCCGCCGCGCCCGAGGACGAGCCGCCCGCCACCCGCGCGTCGCCTGCCACGCCGCGGCGCCAGGGCGAGAGCGGCGTGCCGTAGTGCGGATTCAGGCCGAGCCCCGAGAACGCGAACTCGCTCATGTTGGTGCGGCCGACCAGCACCGCGCCCGCATGGCGCAGTCGCGCAACGGCGGTGGCGTCCTCTTTGGCGGGCGCCGCGTTCGCGAGCGCCGTGGAGCCCGCGCGTGTGACTTCGCCTGCCACGTCGAACAGATCCTTCACCGAGACGGGAATGCCCGCGAGCGGCGAAAGCACGGTGCCGGCCGCGCGCAGGCGGTCGTGCGCGTCGGCGGCGGCGCGCACGCGCGCGGCATCGACGTGCGTGAAGACGGTCGCGCCCTGGCCGGCCGGGTCGGCGATGCGTTCGAGCGCGGCTTCGGCGAGCGCACGGCTCGTCGTGCGGCCCGCGGCGAGATCGGCCGCGAGCTGGGCGAGGGGAGGGAACGGGGTAAAAGCGGTGGTCATGGCGGCGGAAGACTCGGTCAATGCGCGGCGGCGCGCTGCGCGAAGTTCAGCGGAGCAGGCGGGCGGGCCGCCGGCGAAGGGCGCCGAGGGCGGGCGGCGCCTGCAAGGGTCGCATCATTGTAGGTCGGCTTTTTTCGTTGCGTGCGATTTGGCTCACGCCGCGCATCGGGTAACATGCGCAGAATCGATAGCTATTTGTAAGGAAAGACCTTCATGCACCACGGAATCGGCTTCATTCAGGATCTGGCAGTCGTGATGGCGCTCGCAGGCGTCGTCACCGTGCTGTTTCATCGCCTGAAGCAGCCGGTCGTGCTCGGCTATATCGCGGCGGGCGTGATCATCGGGCCGTACACGCCGCCGTTCCAGCTCATTCACGACGAGCAGACCATCCAGACGCTCGGCGAGCTCGGCGTGGTGTTCCTGATGTTCTCGCTCGGCCTCGAATTCAGCCTGCGCAAGCTTTTCCAGGTGGGCGCAACCGCCATCGTCGCGGCGCTCTCGGAAATCGTGCTGATGCTGTGGATCGGCTACGAGATAGGCCGCGCGTTCGGCTGGGCCACGATGGATTCGCTGTTCCTCGGCGCGATTCTCGCCATCTCTTCGACCACCATCATCGTCAAGGCGCTCTCCGATCTCGGCGTGAAGCGCGAGCCGTTCGCGCAACTCGTGTTCGGCATCCTGATCGTCGAGGACATTCTCGGCATTGCCATGCTCGTGCTGCTGGGCGGCATTGCGCAAACGGGCGAGCTCTCGCCGGGCATTGCGCTCATCACGCTCGGCAAGCTGCTGCTTTTCATGCTGGTCTCGCTGCTCGCGGGCATCCTGATCGTGCCGCGCGTGCTCGGCTATATCGCGCGCGTGGGCAACGACGAGATGCTGCTCGTCTCGGTGCTGGGCTTTTGCTTCGGCTTTTGCCTGCTGGTCGTGAAGCTCGACTATTCGATCGCGCTCGGCGCGTTCCTGATCGGCGCGGTGATGGCCGAGTCGCGCCATCTGCATCGCATCGAGCATCTCGTCGCGCCGCTGCGCGACGCGTTCTCCGCCATCTTCTTCGTGACGATCGGGCTCATGCTCAACCCGCTCGTGCTGGTCGATTACGCCTGGCCGATCGCCGTGATCTCGCTTGCCGTGGTGCTCGGCAAGCTCGTGTCGTGCGGCCTCGGCACCTTTCTCGCGGGCCGCGACGGGCGCACCGCCATGCGCGTGGGCATGACCGTCTCGCAGATCGGCGAGTTTTCGTTCATCATCGCCTCGCTCGGTCTCACGCTGAAGGTGACGAGCGGCTTTCTCTATCCGATCGCGGTGACCGTTTCGGCCATCACGACGCTCACCACGCCTTACCTGATCCGCATTGCCGATCCGCTCTCGCAGCGCCTCGCGCGCGCCATGCCGCCCGCCGTCTCGAACGTGTTCGGCATGTACAGCCAGTGGCTGCGCTGCCTCGTGCCGCGCTCGGACGGGCCCACGATCTTCTCGCTCACGAAGCGCATCGTCGTGCAGATTGCCGTGAATCTCGCGCTCGTCTCGGCGATCTTCATCGGCGTGTCGTATGGCGCGCGCTACGCGGCGCCGTTGCTTGCGCACTGGATCGGCGACGAGCGCATCCAGCGCGTCGTGCTGTGGAGCGCCGCGCTCGTGCTCGCGATGCCGTTTCTCGTGGCGGTGTGGCGCAAGACGCAGTCGCTCGCGCTGTTGCTCGCCGAAGTGAGCGTGCAGCCGGAGAAGGCCGGGCGCTTTACGCGCGCGATCCGTCATGTGATTGCGGAACTGGTGCCGGTGGTCTCGATGTTCGGCGTGTTCCTGCTCGTGGCGGCGCTCTCGGGGACCATCCTGCCGCCCACGGGCTTCCTCGTCGGCGTGCTGGTGTGCGCGGCGGCGCTCACCATGCTGCTGTGGCGCTGGTGCGTGAAGATCCACGCGTCGATGCAGATTGCGTTGCGCGAGACCTTCGACGAGCGGCCGGATGCCTGACCTGAACGTGTTCGAGGCGCCGCTGGTGTGACGGGATGTGAGCAATTGTGTGCGGGGGTGGCGGCGGCGTGCCGTGCGACGGATAATCAAAGCCTGTTCATTCGTTCGCGCGCCGCGCGCCTGACCCCACGTCATGAGCGATAACAAATCAGACCAACCCGAGGTCCCTGACGGCGCAAGCCGTCCTGCCGATGCCGGTCCTGCCGGCGCCCCCGCGGCCTCGTCCTCTCCTCCCGGTTCTCCCGGCGCTTCTGCTGGTTCTCCCTCTGCCTCGCCCTCCGCTTCGCCCTCTGGGGAAGCCGCGCAACGTGCCTCGACCGATGCGCCCGAAAGCGCTTCGACCGTCACGCCCAGCGCCGGAGGGGCGGCAGCGGCTTCCACGCCCGGTGAATTGCCGAAGCAGCCACCGACGGGGACCACGCCGAGTATTCCGATCAGCGAAACCGCCGAGGCCGGCAAGGCCGCGCCCGCGCCGGCCCCGCATACCGAACCGGCCAGCACTCGCGAGGCGGCCGCGTCTGCTGCGCCGCAACGTCCCGGTGCGGCGCCGGCCGGCTTCGGCCAGGCGCCCGACTTCACGGCGCATCACCCGCCGCCGCCCGGCGCCATTCCGCCGGAACCGCCGCGCTATCTGCGCCCGAGCGATTCGGCCTGGGCGGTGTTCGGCCGCATCGTCGCGGCGCGCGCGCGGCAACTGTTCGACCGCGCCGGTCAGCGGATCACGCAGCGCACGCTGCGCATCGGCGTCTCGGCGCGGATCTTCCACCCGGAGCCGGGCGCGCAAGGGCTGCGCGGCAAGACGCTGCAATACCTGGAGGAATCGATCGCACACTGGGTGATGTCCCGGGACGTCATCGTGTTCATGATCCCGACGGTCGGGCACCAGGGGATGCTGCACCCGAGCAATATCCGCCTGCGCGATTACGCGAAGCATCTCGACGGCCTGCTGCTCCAGGGCGGCGCCGACGTCTCGCCGCAGACGTATGCGGAAATCTCGCCGCGCCCCGAATGGCCGGGCGACCGCGTGCGCGACATGTACGAACTCGAACTGCTGCATGAGTTCGTCGAATCGGGCAAGCCGGTGCTGGGCGTGTGCCGCGGCTGCCAGCTCATCAACGTGGCGTTCGGCGGCACGCTCTATCAGGACATTGCGAGCGACGTGCCCACGGCCGACGTGCACGTGAGCGAGCATTACGACCAGCATCGCCACGCGGTCACGTTCCCGGAGGGCTCGACGTTCGCGACCCTGTTCCCCGGGCGGCGCGAGGCGATCGTCAACTCGATTCACCATCAGGCCGTGAGGAATCTCGGACGTGACCTGACCGTCGAGGCCGTGTCGGCCGGCGACGGGCTCATCGAGGCGGTGCGCTACCGGCGCTCGCCGTTCGTCGTGGGCGTGCAGTGGCACCCCGAGTTCCATCGCGCGGGCGGTCCCGAACTGCTCGACTGCACGCCGCTGCTCGACACCTTCTTGCGAGCCGCGCGCGAAACCCGCTTCTGATTGCCAACCACCGGCGATCACGGCGAATCACAGCAACGCCATCCCGGCCGCGCGCGACCTGCGCGCGGCTTTCTCAATTCGATCTCCTTCCCCGGCGTCCTGCGTGCCTTGCGCCGGCTTTATCCTTGATCGGCGCGCTTTCTGCATAAGACTCGTCCTAATCTTTCGATTCCACTGCTTATCCAGATTTAAGCGTCGTTTTTGAGATTTCCCGGCGGCGATAATGAAGGGTTACTGACAATCCTGAATGGGCCAGGCGGGTATGAAGCACTCAATCACGTTGCGGCGTGTGATGCTCAGCGCCGCAGCATTCGTGCTGCTGCAGCAGGGCACGACGGCATGGGCCGGCACGCCGGTCGGCGCGGCGGACCCGGCCGCCATGTCCGAAGCGGCTGGAGAGCGTGTGCCGCTGGCGGGCAAGATGGCCAACGCGGACGAGCAGGCCAGCGCCGGCGCCGCGCAAGGCGACGTTGCCACGCTCATGCAACTGATTCACGACGCCCAGCTCGTCGAACTGCGTACGACCTATAACGCGAGCTATGGGGCGAGTCTCTTCTTCTACGCGCCGGAGATGACGTACTACGTCGTGCTGTTTCAGACCAAGCACTTCTGGCGCGTGATCCGTTCGCAGGACGAAGCACGTTCCGAGGCGATCTACGCCGACTTCGCGCGGCAAAGCGAGCAGCTTTCCCAGGTCGAAATACGCCGCACGGTGCTCGAGGCGCAAAAGACCTTCATCGAACGCGTGATCGCGATGTCCGAAGAACGCGCCCGCCGCCTGCAGGCCGATCTTGCCATTGCTCGCACGCAGCAGGCGCGAGTCGACGACGACCAGCGCCAGGCGCGGGGCGACGCAGCGGCGCTCAACGCGCAGAAGGCGCAGGCCCAGGCGCAATTGCGAGAGTTGCAGAGGCAGGTGGACGCACTGCAGCGCGCAACGGAGTCGGGCCTGCCCGGGGTGGGGCGCTGAGAGCAACTCGTCCTTGTTCCTGCGAGCGACAAAAAAGCCCGGCATTTGCCGGGCTTTTTTATGGTGCAACGGCGGGTGGCTCTGCGAGTCACTGTGCGAATCGGTCGGGCACCTCGGTGATGCGACGTTGCGAAACATGATCGACCCACGCCGTACTGTCGACCGGCACGGCCGGCGAATTCGATGCGCGTGCAGGGACGTACGTTCTCGCATAGGCAAGGACGGACGCATAGTCGTCGGCGGGATTCGCACCGGTTGACCGTGGCGCATAGCCTTGCGCTTGCGGGGAGGCGCCATGCGCGCGATGTGACGTTGCCGGACGCGCTTCGCGATATGGCGCAAACGCGCGGATGTCGCGACGCGGGTTCGTGCCGCGTTCTGCAACGCGCTGACTGGCACTGCGCTCGACCGCACGCTCATTGCTGAGCGTTTCGCGCTCTGCCAGTCTCGCGGGCGCTGCTTGCTGTAAGCGCGCATCGGCCAGGCGCTGCGAGGTGTCTTGAACCGTGCTCGCATTTGCGCGTAGGGTCGCGTTGCTGCTTGCGCTTGCCGACTCACGCGGCGCATGACTCGCGACGATCCATGCCAGCAGTGCGGCGCCGCCAATCGCGACCGCGCCGCCGGTCAGCCTGCGCTGCTCGAGCGGCGATGTGTGCTTTGGCGTGCTCCCCGCATCTGCGGCTCGCCCGGCGGGTGCGGGAACAGGCGCTGCAACGGGCCTCGGAGGCTGCGAAGCCGGACGGTGATCGTCGCCCCAGCCGACCGCGGCACGAAACGCTTCGGCGCTCAGACACACCGTGCGCATGATGGCGGCATAAAGCGCGCGCAGTTCGGCGCGCAGGCTGAAATGGGGAGGCGTAAGCGCCCATTCCCGGCCAAACGACGCCGGCAAATGGGCCAGCGGGCGAATATGCGGCAACGCGAGCGCGCCTTCGACCTGAACGAACTGAAATGTTGACATCGATCTCTCGCAACCCCGGTCTGGCGACGGCGCCGCGCGGCAATGTCATCGATGGGTCGCCTGCGGCGCATGCAATTAAAGGGATGCCGCCGATCATGACCGTCGCCATTTCGCCGTTCCATCGGAAATGGCTTAAAAGCCTGGGTTCCTTGCGCTGCGTGTCGCGGATTTCACTGGCCGCCGAGCCGGTACACGTAACGCAGTGCCGTGATGTCGATGCCGCCCATGCGGTCGGGCTCCGAGCCCGAATAGGTCCAGCCCTGGCGCTCGTAGAACGCAATCGCGGGCGTGTTGCCGTCGAGCACGTACAGATAGAGCTGCGTTTCGCCCTGGGCGCGCGCCCAGTCCTGCGCCGCGCGCATGAGCCGCTTGCCGACGCCGGTGCCCTGATGCGCCGGCAGCGCATGAAGATTGTCGAGCAGCACGCCCCAGGGGGAGCCCGGCTGGCGTTCGACGCACACGAAGCCCACCGCCGCACCCGATGCCAGCTCGGCGATCAGGACGAGCCGGCGTTCGCCGCCCGGCGCTTCCATGCGCGCGCGCCAGTAAGCCGCGCGCTCGGCGTCGACTTCGCGCTCGAGAAACGCAACGGGCAGCAGCGCGCGATACGTGGCCTGCCAGCTTGCGGCGTGCATGGCGGCGAGCAAGGGAGCATCGGCGACGGTGGCCGGGCGCAGCGTGAGGGCTGGGATTTCGGTCATGCGGATGGCGGACGTGTGGGCGTCTGGATCAGGGCGCGCGTCGGGGGCCGCGCGCCGAGCCCTGCTGCAGGATATTTTGCCCCATTCGAGGACGCTCGCGGCGGGCTCGCCCGCAATGAAAGAATAATGAATCTATATCGTAATAAAAATGGAAGAATTGGCCTTTGTTGATGTTTTTTGCTAGCCTCTTTTAAGGAAATGCCCGAATATCTGAGTCCCGGCGCGTACCGCACAATAAAATGCCCGCGCGCGCGCCCGCGCGACCCTCGCTGACCGCGAGTGATTGTTTTTCACTGTCCCGCGAGCCGCTCAGGCTTCCCGGACAGTCTCTTCAGAGAGTGTCATGTCTACCGCGTCCCACGCATCCCCAGGCGAATCAAAGTTTCGGACAGTTTTCCGCGTCGTCAGCGGCAACTTCCTGGAAATGTACGATTTCATGGTCTACGGCTACTACGCTTCGGCGATCGCCCGGACCTACTTCCCGAGTGACAATGCGTTCGCTTCGCTGATGCTCACGCTGTCCGTGTTCGGCGCAGGTTTCCTCGTGCGTCCGCTCGGCGCCATCATCCTCGGCGCGTACATCGACCATCACGGCCGCCGCAAGGGCCTCATGCTCACGCTCGGCCTGATGGCGTTCGGCACGCTCGCGGTCGCCGTCGTGCCGGGCTACGCGACCATCGGCATACTCGCGCCCGCGCTCGTGCTGCTGGGGCGCCTGCTGCAGGGTTTCTCGGCGGGCGTGGAACTGGGCGGCGTCTCGGTCTATCTCTCCGAGATCGCGACCAAGGGCAACAAGGGCTTCTACGTCTCGTGGCAGTCGGGCAGCCAGCAGGTCGCCGTGGTGTTTGCCGCGCTGCTGGGCGTGCTGCTGCATCGCCTGCTGCCCGTCGAGCACATGACGAACTGGGGCTGGCGCGTGCCGTTTCTCATCGGCTGCCTGATCGTGCCGTTCCTGTTCATCATTCGCCGCTCGCTCCAGGAAACGGAGGAGTTCGCGAAGAGGAAGCATCGTCCGTCGATGGGCGAAATCATGGCGTCGATGCTGCAGAACTGGGGCGTCGTGATCGCCGGCATGGGCATGGTCATCATGACCACCGTGTCGTTCTACCTCATCACCGCCTACACGCCGACCTTCGGCAAGGAAGTGCTCAGGTTGAATGAACTCGACACGCTGATCGTGACGGTCTGCATCGGCTTGTCGAACCTCTTCTGGCTGCCGGTTTCCGGCGCGGTTTCGGACCGTGTGGGCCGCCGCCCGATGCTGATCACCTTCACCGTGCTCACGATTCTCACCGCCTATCCCACCGTGCAGTGGCTCGTGGCGGAACCGTCGTTCGGCCGCCTGCTCACGGTCGAACTGTGGCTGTCGTTCCTCTACGCCTGCTACAACGGCGCGATGGTCGTGGCGCTCACCGAAGTCATGCCCGCCGACGTGCGCACCGCCGGCTTCTCGCTCGCCTACAGCCTCGCGACGACGATCGGCGGTTTCACGCCGGCGATCTCGACCTACCTCATCCACGTGAGCGGCAACAAGGCCGCGCCGGGGGCGTGGATGGGCGTCGCGGGCGTGTGCGGCCTCGTCGCGACGCTCGTGCTCTATCGCACGCCGGAAGCGCGCAATCAGTACAAGGCGGCTTGATTTGCGGATCGGGTGATCCGCGATTTCGCGGCAAAAGCGAAAAGAACGGGGCGCTCGGGCGCTCCGTTTTTCATTGTGCCGCTTACGCGTCGCGCAGTTCGCGCGCGACCGTATCCACGACTTCCGCCCATGCATGCGGGCGCGGCTGACGCACGAGCCGCGCGCGTGGGTACCAGGGGCTTTCGTCAGTGCCCGCAAACCAGCGCCAGTCCGCGGCGAACGGCAGCATGACCCAGAGTTGCGCGCCCAGCGCGCCCGCGAGGTGGGCGATCGAGGTATCGATCGACACGACGCCGTCCAGACGCTCGATCACGGCCGCGGTATCCGCGAAGTCCTGCAGCTTGCCGCCGAGCCGGTGGATCGAGCGGGCTCGCGGATGCGCGTCGAGCGCCGCGTGTTCCGCGGCGCTGAGTTCCGGTTGCAGGACGATCCAGTCGATGCCGTCGAGCGCGAAGAGCGGTTCGAGCGTGGCGAGCGCAATCGCGCGATTCTCGTGCTTCTGGATGCGTCCGGACCACGCGAGGCCGATCTTGCGCCGCGCCTGGCCGCCCAGCGAGCCGCGCCACTTGCGCCCGTACGCCGCGCTGGCGTTGAGGTAGGGCGTGCGCGCGGGCAATGTGTCGAGGCTCGTGCCGAGTGCGAGCGGCAGCGAGAGGAGCGGGCAGTGCAGGTCGGCGGCGGGCCGGGGCGCGCCCTGCTCGACGAGCGTCACGCGCCAGGCCTCGGCCGCGGGCGCGATGAGCGGCACGAGCGGGCGCTGCACTTCGAGCACGACGCGCGCGCCGGTTCTCTGTGCGGTTGCGACGACTTGCGGCACGAAGCGCACGAACTGAAGCGTGTCGCCGAAACCCTGCTCGGCCTCGATCAGCAGCGTGCGGCCGTTCAGGGGCTCGCCGTGCCAGCGTGGCAGCGCACTTTGCGGCGTGCGCGGCGCAATCGGTGCACTCACCTGCGGGGGCAGGGCGTAGCCAGCGCCGCGCGGTGCGTTGGCGTGCGCCTCGTCGCGCGCGGCCGGGTCGAGCCGCCATTCGTACTCGGGCAGTCCACGCCGGAAGTCGCCGAGCGTGAGCCACGTGAGCGCGCGATTCAAATGCGCGGCGGCCAGATCGGGCCGCACGCGCAGCGCTTCGTCGAAGGCCCGCAGCGCGGCCGCATGGCGGCCGAGCGCGTGATGCGCCACGCCGAGCGCAAGCCAGGCGAGGGCAAATTTCGGATCGAAGCCGATCGCGCGCTCGTAGGGTCCGATGGCAGCGTCGTGGCGGCCGAGCGCGGCGAGCGCATTGCCGAGCCCGAAGAGGGCAGGCCCGAAATGCGGCTGCAGCGCAAGCGCCGTTTCGAAGGCGGCCACGGCCTCGCCGTGATGGCCGGTCGCATCGAGCGTATTCGCAAGATTGAAATGCGCGGCGACGAAGCGAGGCTGCACGCGCAGCGCCTTCTGGAAATGTTCGACCGCGCTCGCGCTGTCGCCCAGCGCGTTGAGCGACATGCCGAGGTTGTTGTGCGCCCCTGCGTGGCCCGGGCGGATCTTGAGGGCGCGGCGAAACGAGTCGGCGGCTTCGGCATGGCGGCCGAGCGCGTGCAGCGCGTTGCCGAGGTTGTTGTGCGATGAGGCGTCGCCGGGCTGCAGGCGCACGGCCTGGCCGAACGCGTACATCGCGTCCTCGTGCCGGCCTATCGCCGCATAGGCGTTGCCGAGGTTGTAATGCGCGAGGGCAAAGGCGGGCGCGAGCGTGAGCGCGTTGCGAAAGCGTTCGATCGCGCCTTCCAGTTCGCCGAGCGCCTTGAGCGCGTTGCCGAGGTTCAGCTGGAGCGCGGCGTCGTCAGGGCGCAAGGCGACCGCGCGGCGCACGAGGTCCGCGGCTTCGGCGTGCTGGCCACGTTGATGCCGCAGCACGCCGAGCAGATGCAGCGCATCGACGTGCACGGGATCGGCGGCGAGCGTCGCGCGGTAGTCGCGCTCGGCGTCGTCCAGCCGGCCGTCGCGATGTGCGGCGTACGCGCGGACAAAAAGCTGTTCCATGACTGAAGAAGCAAAGCGTTCGAGACACAAAGGCGGCATTTTCCCACACTCGCGGACCCGTTCCCGAAGATGGCCGAATGTTGATCGAAAGTTGACCGGCATCCGTTGCTGAACTAACATCTGAACACTTGTTCATATGTGTGGTGTGTCGTCATGACCCCAGTTTCCGATGACGAGCGCGTCGTTCCGCTCGCCGACCTCTTCCGTCTGCTCGGCGATGCCACGCGCCTGCGTATCGTGCTCGCCTGTGTGCAGGACCGGATCGCGGTGGGAGCGATCGCCGACACTCTCGGTTTGTCGCCGTCGCTCGTGAGTCACCATCTGCGGCTGTTGCGCGCCGCGCGCGTCGTGCGCGCCGAACGCGAGGGCAAGCAGGTGTTCTACACGGCCGCGGACGCGCATATCAGCGCGATGATCGCCGGCATGCTGGAACATGTGGCCGAGCCCTCGGCGCAATGGCAGGAGGGCGCATGAGCGCAGCGGATCACGAACACGCCCATGACGCCGAAGACGCCGGGAAGCACGAGGGCGGGCACGAGGGCGAGCACGGCCACGCCCACGGCCACGCGCACGACGCCCACGCGCCGCACGAACACGCGCCGCACGAACACGCTCACACGCACGGCCACCATCACCATCATCACGCGCCCGTCGCGGGGCACGGCCGCGCGTTCGCCATCGCCGTCGCGCTGAACGTCTTCATCGTCGTCGTGCAGACGGTGTACGGCGTGCTCGCGCATTCCACCGCGCTGCTCGCCGATGCCGGCCACAATCTCTCCGACGTGCTCGGCCTGCTGCTCGCCTGGGGCGCCGCGTGGCTCGCGACACGCCGTCCGTCGGCGCGCTTCACATTCGGCTTCGGCAGCTCGTCGATTCTCGCCTCGCTCGCCAATGCCGCGCTGCTCCTGCTTGCGTGCGGCGCAATCCTCGCGCAGGCGCTTGGCCGGCTGTTCCATCCGGCGCCGGTCGCGGGCTTCGACGTGTTCGTCGTGGCGACCATCGGCATGGTGGTTAACGGCTTTTCGGCGTGGCTGTTCATGCGCGGGCAAAAGGACGACCTGAACATTCGCGGCGCCTTCCTGCACATGGCCGCCGACGCCGGCGTTTCCGCCGCCGTGGCCGTGAGCGGTCTGCTGATCCTCGCGACCGGCTGGAGCGGGATCGATCCGCTCATGTCGATCGCGGTCGTGCTCGTGATCGTGTACGGCACCTGGGGACTGCTGCGCGAGTCGGTGCGGCTTGCCCTCGCGGCCGTGCCCGAGAACGTCGACATCGTGCGCGTGCGCGGCTTCCTCGCGCAGCAGGAGGGCGTAGTCGACGTGCACGACCTGCACGTCTGGGCGCTTTCGACCACGGGCTGCGCGCTGAGCGCGCACCTCGTGATGCCGTCGGGGCACCCCGGCGACGCCGCGCTCGATCATATGGTCGAGTCGCTCCAGCTGCGCTTCGGCATGCGGCACGTGACGTTGCAGGTGGACCTCGGCACGAGCGAGCATCGCTGCGCACTGGACATGCCGGACGGCGTGCCCAGGCACACGCCAGCGCACGGGCATCCGCACGCGCACTGAAGCGCGGCCGTACGGGCAGCGACCTCCCGCCCGATTCAGGCCGCATTTGATGCGCTGCCGCGCGACCGGTCCCGGCGCGGGCGATACACTAAGGGCCTGCTCACATGAATAACAGGCTTGCGCTGGCCACCAGAAGGGCCGAGCGCAAGGATTGCGACGAAGCGAATACTCAACGTATTCGTGAGGAGCATGACGCAGCGATCGGCCCTTCTGGTGGCCAGCCCCTGTAATGCAATTAGTTGGTTTGGGGAACGTGCCTTGCCGGCCGCATTGCAGCGTCGCGCGTCGCTTGTCCCCCAAGGGGATTTCCTTCGGGGCATTTGGCTCGGCCAAACGGCGCGACGCCCTCCTTGCACTGCAGCCGGCAAGGCGCGTTCGCAAGCCTGTTATTCATGTGAGCAGGCCCTTGTATCGTGTCGAGCGCATGGAGGTCTGCATGGCCGTGGCTTCTTCTCTCGCGCCCGTGCTCATCGTGGGCGCGGGACCCACCGGGCTCGCCGCCGCGATGAGTCTTGCGCGCGCGCATATCCCCGTGCGGCTGATCGATCGCGCGCCGCAGCCCGGACGCCACTCGCGGGCGATCGGCATTCAGGCGCGCACGCTCGAACTGTTCGAGCAGCATCGCATCGTCGAGCCGTTTCTCGAACTCGGCCACCGCGCGCATATCGCGAATCTCTATTCGAACGGCCAGCGCCGCGCGCGGCTCGATTTCGATCCGCTCTTCACGCGCTATCCCTATCTGCTTTTCATTGAACAGACGGTTACCGAACGCATCCTCGGCGGGCATCTCGCGACACTCGGCGTGGAGATCGAGCGCGGCTGCGAGCTGCTGGAGTACACCCAGGGCTCGGCCGGCGCGAGCGCGGAAGTGCGCCGGCCCGACGGGCGCGTCGAGTCGGTGCGCTGCGCTTACGTGATCGCCGCCGACGGCGCGCACAGCACCGTGCGCCATCGTCTCGACATGAAGTTCGACGGCGAGACGATGGCGCAGTCGTTCCTGCTCGCCGACCTGAGCGCGAGCACGCCGTGGTCCGACGACGAGTTCCACATCTTCGCCTCGGGCGACGGTCTCGCCGCGCTCTTTCCGTTCGGCCACGGCCGCTACCGCCTGATCGCCGATCACAAGGCCATGCTGCCCGCCGCGCCCGAAGGCACGATCCCCGTGCCGACGCTGGCGGAATGCCGCGACATCATCCTGCAGCGCGTGCACCATCCGGTGTCCGTCTCGGACATGGGCTGGGCTTCGTACTTCAGCGTGAACAGCCGCATGGTGCGGCAGTTGCGCGTCGAGCGCACCTTCTTTGCCGGCGACGCCGCGCACGTGCACAGCCCCGCAGGCGCGCAGGGCTTGAACACGGGCATTCAGGAAGCCTTCAATCTGGGCTGGAAGATCGCCCGCGTGCACGCGCGCGGCGCGCCCGAGCGCCTGCTCGACACCTATCACGCGGAGCGTTATCCGATCGAGCGGCTGGTGCTGCAGCAGACGAGCTTCATGACGCAACTGGTGGAGGCCGATCACGGCCCGCTCAAGCTGCTGCGCGAGCGCGTGATGCCGGCGCTCGTCGCGCTTGGGCCGTTGCGCGACGCGGCGCGCCAGGCGGTGAGCGAGCTGTCGATCCAGTATCGCCGCAGCCCGCTCACGCTCGAGCGCGTGCTGGACGGCGGCCCGCGCGCGGGCGAGCGCGCCCCGGACGCCTTCGTGCGCGTGGTGGACGGACCGCTCGGCAAGGCGCCGGGCAAGGGGCGCATCTTCGATCTGCACGACCCGGCGTGCTTTTCGTTGTTCCTGCTGGTCGAGGGCGACGCCGACGCGGCAACGGCGAAAAACGGCGCAGAGGTGAGGGCAACGCTCAAGCGTTTTGCCGAAGCCGTCGAGCGGCTGTTTCCGCAGGCGCTGCGGGTCTGGTGGATCGCTGAACTCGCCAACGGCGAGACGCCGCTGGCGGGCGAGGGCGCGGCAACGCTCACCGAATCGTATGGGCGCACGCGGCCCGCGTTCTATCTGGTGCGGCCCGACGGCTACATCGGCGCGCGGGGGCGTCCCGCCTCGGACCTCAATGCGCTGCTGCGCCACTGCGAGACGTGGTACGCGGCGGCGGGATTTGGCCAGGCGCCGCCGGTCTGAACTGTGCGGCGCCGTGCATCCCGTGTGACGGGCCGGAGTTGGCCCGGTTCAAGCCGCCGCGGGCATCAGCGCCTCGCGATGCTTCGTGAGCGAGGCGAGCACGATCTCCGTGAAGCCCGCTTGCTCGCCTTCGCCATCGAGCGCCGCGAGCAGCGTGCGGCGCATGCGCGGCTCCCAGAACTTGCGGATGTGCTCCGCGATGCCCGTGAGCGCTTCCTCGCGATCGGGCAGCGAGTCGAAGAACATGCCTATCTGGTTGGCCATCTCGATCAAGTGATCAGCTTTCATCGCTTTATTTCCCTGAGGTTGTAAGCGGTTCGCGCTTGCTGTGCAGCTCGAGCTGGGTCGTGTTGAAGCGCGAGTATTCGCGCTGCCACTCGGAGGGCTGCTGCACGTGGCTGACCTGCACGGCCGTCACCTTGTACTCGGGGCAGTTCGTGGCCCAGTCGGAGGCATCCGTGGTGATGACGTTCGCGCCCGACTCGGGGAAGTGGAACGTCGTATAGACCACGCCCGGCTGCATGCGCGTGCTGACTTTCGCGCGCAGCACCGTATGGCCCGCGCGCGATTCGATGCCCACCCAGTCGCCGTCGCGGATGCCGCGGTCTTCGGCGTCCACCGGATGGATCTCGAGGCGGTCCTCCTCGTGCCAGCGCGAGTTCTCGGTGCGGCGGGTTTGCGCGCCCACGTTGTACTGCGAGAGGATGCGGCCCGTCGTGAGCAGGAGCGGGAAGCGGCGCGTGACCTTCTCCGGCGAGGCGATGAACTTCGTGATGACGAACTTGCCCTTGCCGCGCACGAACTCGTCGATGTGCATGATCGGCGTGCCTTCGGGCGCTTCTTCGTTGCACGGCCACTGGATGCTGCCCATCTCGTCGATCTTCTTGTACGAGACGCCGTGGAAGGTGGGCGTGAGGCGCGCGATCTCGTCCATGATCTGCGACGGATGCGTGTAGTCCATCTCGTAGCCGAGCGCGCGCGAGAGCAGGATCGTCGCTTCCCAGTCGGCGTAACCGGCGATCGGCGGCATGACCTTGCGCACGCGCGAGATACGGCGCTCGGCGTTGGTGAACGTGCCGTCCTTTTCGAGGAACGACGAGCCCGGCAGCAGCACGTGCGCGTACTTCGCCGTTTCGTTCAAGAAGATGTCCTGCACGACGATGCATTCCATCGACGAAAGCGCCGCCGCCACGTGTTGCGTGTTCGGGTCGGACTGGACGATGTCCTCGCCCTGGCAATAGAGGCCCATGAAGGTGCCGTCGAGCGCTGCTTCGAACATGTTCGGAATGCGCAGGCCCGGCTCGCTTTGCAGCGCGACGTTCCAGGCGTCTTCGAACAGGCCGCGCACGGTCGAGTCGCCCACGTGGCGATAGCCCGGCAGCTCGTGCGGGAACGAACCCATGTCGCACGAACCCTGCACGTTGTTCTGGCCGCGCAGCGGATTCACGCCCACGCCTTCGCGTCCGATGTTGCCCGTGGCCATCGCGAGGTTGGCGATGCCCATCACCATCGTCGAGCCCTGTGCGTGTTCCGTGACGCCGAGGCCGTAGTAGATCGCCGAATTGCCTTGCTGCGCGTAGAGGCGCGCGGCGGCGCGAACCTGCTCGGCCGGCACGCCGGTCACTTCGGCCATCGCTTCGGGCGAGTTTTCCGGCAGCGAGACGAAATCGCGCCATTGCTCGAACGCGCGCCTTTCGCAGCGCTCCGCCACGAACGCTTCGTTGACGAGCCCTTCGGTGACGATCACGTGCGCGATCGAGTTGATCATCGCGACGTTGGTGCCCGGGCGCAGTTGCAGGTGATGCTCGGCCTTCACGTGCGCGGTGTCGACGATGTCGATGCGGCGCGGATCGACGACGATCAGCTTCGCGCCCTGACGCACGCGGCGCTTCAGGCGCGAGCCGAACACGGGGTGACCGTCGGTGGGGTTCGCGCCCACGACCATGATCACGTCGGAGTGATCGACGGAAGCGAAGGTCTGCGTGCCCGCCGATTCGCCGAGCGTCGTCTTGAGACCGTAGCCCGTGGGCGAGTGGCACACGCGTGCGCAGGTATCGACGTTGTTGTTGCCGAACGCGGCGCGCACGAGCTTCTGCACGAGGTAAGTTTCCTCGTTCGTGCAGCGCGACGACGTGATGCCGCCGATCGAATCGCGCCCGTGCTTCGCCTGGATGCGGCGGAACTCGCTCGCGGCGTAGTTGATCGCTTCGTCCCAGCTCACTTCGCGCCACGGATCGGTGATCTTCGCGCGGATCATCGGCTTCTTGATGCGGTCCTTGTGCGTGGCGTAGCCCCACGCGAAGCGGCCCTTCACGCAGGCATGGCCTTCGTTCGCCTGGCCGTTCTTGTGCGGCACCATGCGCACGACTTCGTTGCCCTTCATCTCGGCCTTGAACGAGCAGCCCACGCCACAATAGGCGCAGGTCGTCACGACCGAGTGCTCGGCCTGGCCCAGCATCACGACGGTCTTTTCCTGCAGCGTGGCGGTCGGGCACGCTGCCACGCAGGCGCCGCACGACACGCACTCCGAGTCCATGAACGATTCGCTCGCGCCCGCCGCCACGCGCGATTCGAAGCCGCGACCGGCGATGGTCAGCGCGAACGTGCCTTGCGTCTCTTCACAGGCGCGCACACAACGATTGCAGACGATGCACTTCGACGGGTCGTACGTGAAGTACGGATTCGATTCGTCCTTCTTGTCTTTCAGGTGATTCGCACCGTCGAAACCGTAGCGCACTTCGCGCAGGCCCGTCACGCCGGCCATGTCCTGCAGCTCGCAGTCGCCGTTGGCGGGGCAGGTGAGGCAGTCGAGCGGGTGATCGGAGATGTACAGCTCCATCACGTTGCGGCGCAGCTTCTGCAGCTGGTTGCTTTGCGTGCGCACCTTCATGCCCGCTTCGACGGGCGTCGTGCACGAAGCGGGATAGCCGCGGCGGCCTTCGATTTCCACGAGACACAGGCGGCACGAGCCGAACGGTTCGAGCGAATCGGTCGCGCAGAGTTTGGGCACGTTGATGCCGGCCTCGATGGAGGCGCGCATCACCGACGTGCCGGCCGGGACGGTGACGGACTGGCCGTCGATCTCGAGCGTGACGTCCACGTCGGCGTGGACCAGCGGCGTGCCGAAATCGGTATCGTCGAACGGCGAGCGTTGCTTCTTAGCCTGGGACTTGCAGGCGCAATTGCCGGAACCGCAACCGCCGGCCTGGTTCATGAGCATGTCGGACATGGTGGTTCCTCGTTCAGGCGGCCGCCGGTTGTTGGGCGACGGGTTCGAGACCGAAATCTTCAGGGAAATGGTTGAGTGCGGAGATCACGGGGTAGGGCGTCATGCCGCCCATCGCGCACAGCGAACCGGACACCATCGTGTCGCACAGGTCGCGCAGCAGCGTGACCTGCTTTTCGGACGTGTCGCCTTTGCGGATCTTCGCGATCACCTCGACGCCGCGCGTCGAACCGATGCGGCACGGCGTGCACTTGCCGCACGATTCGAGCGTGCAGAACTCCATGGCGTACTGGGCGAGTTCGGCGAGATTCGACGTGTCGTCGTGCACGACGAGGCCGCCGTGACCCACGACCGCGCCAACCGCCGCATACGCTTCGTAGTCCATGGGAATGTCCCACTGGCTTTCGGGCAGATAGGTGCCGAGCGGGCCGCCCACCTGCACGGCGCGCGCCGGACGGCCGCTGGCGGTGCCGCCGCCGTAGTCGACCATCAGCTCGCGCAAGGTCACGCCGAACGCAAGCTCGACGAGCCCGCCGCGCGCGATATTGCCCGCGAGCTGGAACGGCAGCGTGCCGCGCGAGCGGCCCATGCCGAAGTCCTTGTAGTACGCCGCGCCCTTCGCAAAGATGATCGGCACCGTGGCGAGCGTGATGACGTTGTTGATGACCGTGGGCTTGCCGTAGAGGCCGGAGAGCGCGGGCAGCGGTGGCTTGGCGCGCACGATGCCGCGCTTGCCTTCGAGCGACTCGAGCAGCGCCGTTTCCTCGCCGCACACGTAAGCGCCCGCGCCCTTGGCCACGAACAGCTCGAAGCGCCTGCCGCTGCCGAGCACGTCGTCGCCGAGCCAGCCCGCTGCGCGTGCGCGGCGAATGGCTTCTTCGAGCGCTTCGATCGAATGCGGATACTCGCTGCGCACGTAGATATGGCCAACGGTCGCGCCCACCGCGATGCCCGCGATCGTCATCCCCTCGATCAGCACGTACGGATCGCTTTCCATCACGAGGCGGTCGGAGAACGTGCCCGAATCGCCTTCGTCGGCATTGCAGACGATGTACTTCTGGTCGGCTTGCGCGTTCGCGACCGTGCGCCACTTGATGCCGGCCGGGAACGCCGCGCCGCCGCGGCCGCGCAGGCCCGATTCGAGCAGCGCTTCGCAGATATCGGCGCCGGTCATCTTCAACGCATTGCGCAATCCTTCGAGGCCGCCGTGGGCGACGTAGTCGTCGGTGGAAAGCGGGTCGGTGATGCCGATGCGTGCGAACGTGAGGCGCTGCTGCTTGCGCAGATACGGAATCTGCTCGACGAGGCCGACGCTGCGTGCGTGCTGGCCGCCTTGCAGGAAGCCGGCGTCGAAGAGGGCGCCGACTTCATCGGCTTCGACGTTCGCATAGCCGACTCTGCCGTCGGCCGTTTCGATTTCGACGAGCGGTTCGAGATAGAGCAGGCCGCGCGAGCCGTTGCGCACGAGCTCGATGCTCGCGCCGCGTGCGGCGGCTTCGCGTTCGATGGCCTCGGCGATGGCATCCGCGCCGAGCGCAAGCGCCGAGGAGTCACGGGGAACGTAGACGCGTGTCATGCGGCCTCCTCGGTGCGCACGGTCGCGAGCGCGGCAGCGTAGAGCTTGTCGAACTTCTGCGGGGTCACTTTTGCGTGCAACGTGCCGTTAATCATCATGGTGGGCGAGAGCGCGCATTGCCCGAGGCAATAGACGGATTCGAGCGCGACCGGGCCTTCATGCGCGTGCGCGTGTTCGGCGTCGTGTCCGTGCTGTTGGAACCGGCAGCCGGTATGCGCCTCGACGTGCTGCGCGAGCGCCTCGCTGCCCATGCTGCGGCAGGCCTCGGCGCGGCACAGCTGGACCGTGACCGGCGCGGGCGGCGCAGTGCGGAAGTGGTGATAGTAGGTGATCACGCCGTGGACCTCGGCGCGCGAGAGATTCAGCGCCTTCGAGAGCGGCACGACCGTGGCCGGCGGCACGAAGCCGACTTCGTCCTGGATCGCATGCAGGATCGCAAGCAGTGTGCGGCCTGGTTGCGCGTGACGCAGGACGAGATCGTCCGGCGCGCTAACAGTTGTCTCTTCCATCATGGGGCTTCTCCTGGGCATATATGCACTTGTTATTCATAAAGTGTGCATCTATGCTGCGGTTGTCTTGTTGTCTGACCGAACAATAGGCCCGTGGAATGGCGGACGCAATAGGAAGGAATATTTCATAATGATCAAGGTCGAGTGCCATGCGCAGCTAGTCGTGCGCGACGCGGAAGGCCGCGAGGCAAGCCTGACGGACGTTGTGCCGTTGCTTGCGCTCGTCGCCGAGGAAGGAAGCATTGCGCAGGCCGCGCAGCGTAAGGGTTTGTCCTATCGCCATGCGTGGGGTGTTTTGCGTGAAGTGGAGGAGCGCCTGGGGGGCGCGCTGATCGCGAAAGCGCGCGGCCGCGGGTCCGTGCTCTCCGAACTGGGCGAGGCTGTGCTGCGCTCGCAGCGCCTGTGCGGAGAGCGGCTGCAGGGCAACCTCGAGGCGCTGGCAAGCGAAGTGGCGAGCGACCTGAACCGCTGGCTCGCGCCCGCTGGCCAGGACCTGCGCATCCATGCTTCGCACGGCTACGCGGTGGCGGCGCTCGTGACGGCGCTTGTCGCCGACCAGGTGCCCGTGGAGATCAAGTACCGCGACAGCGTGGACGCGATCACGGCGCTCGCCCGCGGCGAATGCGATCTCGCAGGCTTTCATCTGCCGCGCGGCGACTTTCGGGCCGCCTGCGCCAACGCCTACCGCGGCTGGCTCGATCCGCAGCGGCACGTGCTCGTCCATCTCACGCAGCGCAAGCAGGGACTCCTGGTCGGGCGCGGCAACCCGAAGCAGGTCACGGGTCTCGCCGACCTCGCGCGCGGCGATATCCGCTTCGTGAACCGGCAGCCGGGGTCGGGCACGCGCATGCTGATCGATCTGCTGCTCACACGCATCGGCGTCGATCCCGAGCGCGTGAACGGCTACGCGTCGTCGGAACTCACGCATTCGGCGATCGCCGCGTTCGTGGCCAGCGGGATGGCCGACGTGGGCTTCGGCGTGGCGCCGGCTGCGCACCATTTCGGGCTCGATTTCATCGAGATCGCCGACGAAGACTACTACTTTGCGTGCGATCGCGGCCATCTCACGCACGAGCCGCTGGCGACCGTGCTGGGTTTGCTACGCGGCGCGGGGTTCCGTGCGTCCGTTGCGCAACTGGAGGGATACGATCCGGCGTCATGCGGCGACGTGGTGGAACTCGAAGCCGCGTGGGGCGGCCCGCTCGAGGGCGAGGCGCGGCCGTTGTAATAGAAGGCAACGGATTGGCCAGACTACGCTGCAGACTGAGGCGCTTTTTGTGATACTTTCAGTTTGTATTCGCTCTCACGTTTCAGTTGCGCGCCCGTCGCGCCGATCGACCATGAAATTTGTCCTCAAAGTTGGTGCTGCTGCCGCTACGGCGGCAGCGTTGTTGGCTACATTCAACGTTGCCTTTGCGCAGAACTCGCCGGGCGTGCCGGGTGGCATTCTGAGCGATCAGTTCAAGTTCAACGAGCATCCACAGATGCAGTTCGCCGCTTCGGCGCCGTCGGCCAAGTATCAGCATGGCAAGCCGAGTGCCGCACGCAAGCGTGGCGATCTGGGTGATCAAAACGGCTGTAATCTGCAGTGCCCGCAGGACAATTGATGATCCAGGGGGCGCGCGCGAAAGTTGCGCCGCCTGTGGAGCAAAGAAAAACTCGCGAAGCCCGAACAGGCTGTCGCGAGTTTTTTTGTATGCGCTGTGCAGGCGCGGCCGGCGTCGGGACCGTGGCAAGCAAAAAGCCCCGACAGCCTTGCGGCGCCGGGGCTCGAGTCCGATCGTCGTGGACGACCGGAAATATCTGGTGGAGCCGGCGGGAATCGAACCCGCGTCCAGAAGCAGTCCATAACCAGTTCTACATGCGTAGTTCTGTCATTTGATTTAACCGCAGCGACGCGGACGAACACGCTGCGCTACGGCGATTCACTAAATTTTCGACCTTGGCGTCGTGACGCCACCAAGGCTTAACTGACGTAAATGACCTCTGGCGGTATTGCTACCGGTCTTGCGACGCTAGCCCGTCAGTGAGCCAGGCAGAGGACGGCGGCCGTTAGGCTGCCAGTGCGAACGTATCGTCGTTTGCAGTTACGTTTTTCCCATTGATTAACGAGGTGACGGGTCCTCGGCATGCCCTGATTACTTCATAACCCCTGTCGAAACCAGGTCGGCCCCAGAGGAAGGGATAATTATCCCATAGTTCGCCATATGAGGCGAACCGCGCCCGGTTCAAGGGCGCGCGCGCTGTTCGCGATCAAAAGCCGCTTTTACGTCGCCTCAGGCCGGCTTGCGGATGTGCTGAAGCAGCGCGAACAGCGTCGCCGTGGTGTCGGCGACATATTGCGCGTTCCACTGCGAGGGCGGCACGTCGTTGCCGCAGTAGCCATAGGCGGCGGCGATCGTCGCCATGCCCGCCGCGGCGCCCGCCTGCACGTCGCGCAGATCGTCGCCGACGTAAACCACGCGCTGCGGCGCAATGCCGAGCGCCTCGGCCGCGTGCAGCAACGGCGCCGGATGCGGCTTGGAATAGGGCGTCGTGTCGCCGCTCACCACGCAGCTTGCGCGCGTGTCCAGGTGCATCAGCTTCACGAGCGGCTCGGTGAGCCGGGCGACCTTGTTGGTCACGATGCCCCAGCGTACGCCGCGGCCGTCGAGGTCGTCGAGCACGGCGTCGATGCCGGCGAAGAGCGCCGTCTCGATGCGCAGATTCGCCGCGTAGTTGGCGAGAAACTCCTCACGCATGGCGGCGAACGCGCGATCGTCGGGGCCGATCCCGAACGCGCCGCCAATCAGGCCGCGCGCGCCCGCCGAAGCGAGCGGACGCAGCTTCTCGAGCGGCGTGGGCGCGAGGCCGCGCGCGTGGCGCATCTGGTTGACGGCGGCGGCGAGGTCGGGGGCCGTATCGGCGAGCGTGCCGTCGAAGTCGAACAGCACGGCGTCGCAGGCGGCAAGCGCTGCGGCGCTGTCCGCGGCAGGTTGGGCGTTCGTGGGTGAGTTCATGTCTGGAAGCAATGGCGCGGCGCGCCGGTGTGCAGTAAAAGCCGCCGGAGCAGGGGGAACCGGCGGCGCCGCTCGTGCATATGCCGTCAGGCGTCGCGCCGGCAGGCGATCATGTAATTGACGCTGGAGTCGTTCGAAAGCGCAAAGTGCCGCGTGAGCGGGTTATACGTGATGCCCTTGATCTCGGCGACGTGCAGGCCGGCGTCGCGCACGAACGCGGCAAGCTCCGAGGGGCGGATGAAGCGCGCGTAGTCGTGCGTGCCCTTGGGCAGCATCTGCGCGATGTATTCCGCGCCGATTACGGCGAGCAGATACGACTTCACGTTGCGATTGAGCGTCGAAAAGAACACCCAGCCGCCAGGCTTCACGAGCGTTGCGCAGGCCTTCACGACCTCGGCGGGCTGCGGCACATGTTCGAGCATTTCCATGCAGGTCACGACGTCGAACGACGCCGGTTCGCGCGCGGCGATCGCTTCGGCCGCGATCAGCTCGTAGTCCACCGTCACGCCGCTCTCGAGGCTATGCAGGTCGGCCACGCCGAGCGCCTCGCGCGACAGGTCGATGCCTTTAACGGTTGCGCCAAGCCCCGCCATCGATTCGGAGAGGATGCCGCCGCCGCAGCCGATGTCGAGCACGCGCTTGGATGGCAGATGCGCATGGCTGTCTATCCAGCCCAGGCGAACGGGGTTGAGTTCGTGCAGCGGCTTGAATTCGGCGTTCGGGTCCCACCAGCGATGAGCGAGATCGCTGAATTTCTGCAGCTCGTGGGGATCGGCATTCGTCATGTCGTGGCAGCCTGAAGCGCGGTGCGGGTCGGAAAGAATAAGCCCCGAGTATACAGGCGGGTGCACAGGGCAGCAAAATGCCGCGCCGTGCCGTCAGGCTTTCCGGAACGATCACGCCGCGCGGAGACAGGCGAAATGAAAGAAGGATAAAACGCGGGATAAAAAAAGCCCCGCCGAAGCGGGGCTTTTGAGACTTGCGGTCGAGAGCTCGCGATTACTGCTTTTGCGTGCCGACGACTTCGACTTCCACGCGACGGTCCGGTGCGAGGCAGGCGATGAGAGCCTTGCGGTTCTTCTGGTTGCAGCCCGTCGTAACCGGGTTGCGCTTGCCCTTGCCTTCCGTGTAGATACGCTCTGCCGGAACGCCCTTGCTGACCAGGTACGACTTGACGGCTTGCGCACGGCGCAGCGACAGACGGTCGTTGTAGGCAACCGAGCCGATACGGTCGGTGTAGCCCGTCGCGACGACGACTTCGAGGTTCAGAGCCTGGATCTTGCTTGCCAGGTCGTCCAGCTTTTCCTTGCCAGCCGGCTTCAGGATGGCCTTGTCGAAGTCGAACAGGGCGTCAGCCTGGTACGTGATCTTCTGGCTGGTGATGGCCGGCGGCGGCGGTGCGACCGGCGGCTGCGGTGCCTGGGCGACCAGGGCGCCATCGCACTTGGCGTTGGCGGTGGCCGGCGTCCAGAATGCATCGCGCCAGCAAAGCTCGTTCGTGCCGTTCATCCACACGTATTCGCCGGTACCATTCACCCAGTTGTCATTGACGGCTTGTCGCGACGCCGGCACCGATTGTGCCTGAGCGGATGCAGCCACAACTGCGGTAGCTGCAATGAACGCGAGCTTTGAAAGTTTATTCATATTTCTCCTCTCGAAATTGAGATTACCGCAGGTTTACTGCGAGCCATATGACGAAGACAAGTCATACATTGCTCGAAGTATAACATTGGCAAGTTGTGGGGAACGCTTTGCGTTGTGTAGACTTCGAGCAGTGTCTAACTTTGTGCGTTGGCATTTTGCCATATCGTTCCCCTCCGACGATAAAAAAAATCCGCCCCTTTCACTGCGGCTGGTCGAACGTGGTACGCCCGCAACAAAAAAGTTCCCTTAATTTTACCTGGTATTGCGCCTGGGTAGCGTGAGCGTCACACATTGTCATCCAAATCGGTGGCGATGCATCTGATTCCGGTTCGCACTGCGGCGTTTGCGCCACGCTCAAGGCGCTTTGAGCCGTTCGGCTTCACTCCTCTAATAGGTATACGCAGGCGGCGGGCGAGGGTGTCGTGCATGGTAGAATCGCGTGATGCGCTGCGTCCGCGGCGTCCATGCGACAGCTGGGCGTCCCGCGGTGACTGCGGCGACCTGCGCTCTTCCAGTTGGGGCGAGGCGCTAGCACACCGCGTGCCCAAATAAGACATCGATAATGGATCAATTCGCCAAAGAGACTCTGCCAATCTCCCTCGAGGAGGAAATGCGCCGCTCGTATCTCGATTACGCGATGAGCGTGATCGTCGGGCGAGCACTTCCGGATGTTCGTGACGGCCTGAAGCCTGTCCACCGGCGCGTGCTCTATGCAATGCACGAGCTGAATAACGACTGGAACCGCGCTTACAAGAAGTCGGCGCGTATCGTCGGCGACGTCATCGGTAAGTACCACCCACACGGCGACACGGCTGTCTACGACACGATCGTGCGGATGGCGCAGAACTTCTCCCTGCGCTACATGCTGGTCGACGGCCAGGGCAACTTCGGCTCCATCGACGGCGACAACGCCGCCGCCATGCGATACACCGAAATCCGCATGGCGAAGATCGGCCACGAGCTGCTGGCCGACATCGACAAGGAAACGGTCGACTTCGGGCCGAACTACGACGGCAGCGAGAGCGAGCCGCAGATCCTGCCCGCGCGCATTCCGAACCTGCTCATCAACGGTTCGTCGGGTATCGCGGTCGGCATGGCCACGAACATTCCGCCGCACAATCTCAATGAAGTCGTCGACGCGTGCCAGCATCTGCTGAAGAGCCCGCAGGCAACGGTCGACGAGCTGATCGAGATCATTCCCGCACCCGACTTCCCGACCGCCGGCATTATTTATGGCGTCGCCGGCGTGCGCGACGGCTATCGCACCGGCCGCGGCCGCGTCGTGATGCGCGCGGCTACGCACTTCGAGGAAATTGATCGCGGTCAACGCATGGCGATCATCGTCGACGAGCTGCCGTATCAGGTGAACAAACGTTCGCTGCTCGAACGCATCGCCGAGCTCGTCAACGAGAAGAAGCTCGAAGGCATCTCCGATATTCGCGACGAATCCGACAAGAGCGGCATGCGTGTCGTGATCGAGCTCAAGCGCGGCGAAGTGCCCGAGGTCATCCTCAACAATCTGTACAAGGCGACGCAGCTGCAGGACACGTTCGGCATGAACATGGTCGCGCTGGTGGACAACCAGCCGAAGCTGCTGAACCTGAAGGAAATGCTCGAGCATTTCCTCTCGCATCGCCGCGAAGTGCTCACGCGCCGCACGGTGTACGAGCTGCGCAAGGCGCGCGAACGCGGCCACGTGCTCGAAGGTCTCGCGGTTGCGCTCGCGAACATCGACGATTTCATCGAACTCATCAAGGCCGCGCCCACGCCGCCCATCGCGAAGCAGGAGTTGATGAACCGCTCGTGGGACTCGTCGCTCGTGCGCGAGATGCTCACGCGCGCGGAGCAGGACAATGCGGCGGCGGGCGGGCGCGAAGCCTACCGTCCGGAAGGGCTGAACCCGCAATATGGTATGCAGTCCGACGGCCTCTACCGTCTGTCCGACACGCAGGCGCAGGAAATCCTGCAAATGCGCCTCCAGCGCCTGACCGGCCTGGAGCAGGACAAGATCATCGGCGAGTACCGCGAAGTGATGGCGCAGATCGCCGACCTGCTCGACATCCTTGCGCGCCCCGAGCGTGTAACTGTCATGATCTCCGACGAACTCACCTCGATCAAGAGCGAATTCGGCGATGCGCGCCGCTCGAAGATCGAGATGAACGCCACCGAGCTCAACACCGAAGACCTGATCACGCCGCAGGACATGGTCGTGACCATGTCGCACGCCGGTTACGTGAAATCGCAGCCGTTGTCGGAATATCGCGCCCAGAAGCGCGGAGGTCGCGGCAAGCAGGCGACTTCGATGAAGGACGACGACTGGATCGACACGCTCTTCATCGCCAACACGCACGACCACATCCTGTGCTTCTCGAATCGCGGCCGCGTGTACTGGGTGAAGGTATATGAAGTGCCGCAGGGTTCGCGCAACTCGCGCGGCCGTCCGATCGTCAACATGTTCCCGCTGCAGGACGGCGAGAAGATCACGGTCGTGCTGCCGGTCAAGGAGTTCTCGGCCGACAAGTTCGTCTTCATGGCCACGGCGCTGGGCACGGTAAAGAAGACGCCGCTCGAAGCCTTCAGCCGCCCGTTGCGCAAGGGTATTATTGCGGTCGGTCTCGACGACGGCGACTACCTGATCGGTGCTGCGATCACCGACGGCGAACACGACGTGATGCTGTTCTCCGACGCCGGCAAGGCGGTGCGCTTCGACGAGAACGACGTGCGCCCGATGGGCCGCGAAGCGCGCGGCGTGCGCGGCATGCAGCTCGAAGACAATCAGCAGGTCATCGCGCTCCTCGTGGCGGGCGACGAGCAGCAGTCGGTGCTCACCGCGACCGAGAACGGCTATGGCAAGCGCACCCCGATCACGGAGTACACGCGCCATGGCCGCGGCACGAAGGGCATGATCGCGATCCAGACTTCGGAGCGCAACGGCAAGGTGGTTGCGGCCACACTCGTCGACTCCGAAGCGCAGATCATGTTGATCACCACCACGGGCGTTCTGATTCGCACCCGCGTGTCGGAAATCCGCGAAATGGGCCGTGCAACGCAAGGTGTTACACTCATCAGCCTTGACGAAGGTACGAAGCTTTCCGGGCTGCAGCAGGTCGCCGAAGCAGATGCAGAAGTGGACGCCGAAGGTGAGGGCGAAGCGGGCGAAAGCGAAGAGTGATGCGTTATCCGGGCCCGCACAAGCGTGTTCAATCGATGCGCTTACGCGGGCTTTAAGGTGGGTTTCAGCGAACCTTGTTAGTGTCAGCGAAATGAATGGTGTGCCGGGCGGACCGGTGAGCGGGCGCAGAACGCAATGCGGCGCCCCGCAGTCCGCGCGGCAGTGCAAATCGATTAATTTCTCAAAGGGAGTAATGATGCAAAAACGATTCAAGCAGGTGATGTTGCTGGCCGCTCTCGTGCCGACGTTTGCCATGGCTCAGGCGCTCCAGAACCAGGCGCCCGCCCAGGCACCGGCAGCGGCTGCAGCACCCGTCGATCCGGCCAAGCAAGCCGCGATCAAGGACCTGCTCGACGCGATCGACGCACAGAAGCTCGTCGGCGCAATCGGCAACAGCGCCCAGATGCAAGCCAAGCAGCTCGTCCCGGCCATCCTCTCGGACGCGCTCTCGGAAAACAAGACGATGACGGACAAGCAGAAGCAAGCTGCCGTTCCGTCGCTGCAGAAGAACGCCGTGCCGAAGCTGGTTGACTCGGCAGGCCAGGTCTTCGCGACCGACTCGTTCAAGACGGACGCCATGCAAGCTCAGTACGACGCTTACGCGAAGTACTACAGCACGCAGGAAATCAAGGACCTGACGACGTTCTACCGCAGCCCGACCGGCCGCAAGTTCATTCAGGTTCAAGACCAGGTTGGCCGCGACGTCGTGAACAGCCTGATGCAGAAGTACATGCCGCAGTCGATCAAGGCAACGCGCGACCAGGCCGACAAGGAAGTCGCTTCGGTCAAGGTCGGCAAGTAAGTCTGGCGTCACGCGCCCTCTGGCCCGCAGCCATGATGTACGGTAGCGGGGTCGGATCGGCCGCGTAGACCGGGAAGCCCGTCGCCACGCCGTGCGTGGCGGGTTCCCGGCGACAATGCGATAATGGTCGTTTGCGCGATGAGCGCAAGCGGCCATTTTCTTTTTTCTGGCGTGTTTTCCGGCGGTTTTTGCCACAGCGCCTGCCTCGGGGATCCCTTTACGATGCGCGTCTACAACTTCTCAGCTGGGCCGGCAGCGCTGCCAGAAGAAGTCCTGCGTCAGGCCGCTGACGAAATGCTCGACTGGCACGGCAGCGGCATGGGTGTGATGGAAATGAGTCATCGCGGCCCGGAATTCATGCAGATCCACGCCGAGGCGCTGCTCGATCTGCGCGAGTTGATGCAGGTCCCCGCAAGTCACCAGATCCTGTTCCTGCAGGGCGGCGGCATCGGCGAAAACGCGATCGTGCCGCTCAACCTGTTCGGCTCGAAGCCGCGCGCCGACTTCGTCATCACCGGCTCGTGGTCGCAGAAGTCGCAGAAGGAAGCGCTCAAGTACGGCGCAGCGCATATCGCCGCGACGGGCCGCACCGAGGCCGGTTTCACGCATTCGCCGCCGAAGGGCGAGTGGCAGCTCTCCGACGACCCCGCCTACCTGCACCTGTGCACGAACGAGACGATCGACGGCGTCGAGACCTTCGAGATTCCCGACCTCGGCGACATTCCGCTCGTGGCCGACGCCTCGTCGCACATCCTGTCGCGCCCGATGGACATCGCCAAGTACGGTGTGCTCTACGGCGGCGCGCAGAAGAACATCGGCATGGCGGGCGTGACGGTCGTGATCGTGCGCGAGGACCTGCTCGACCGCTCGATGCCGATCTGTCCTTCGGCGTTCGAATGGAAGACCGTGGCCGCGAACAACTCGATGTTCAACACGCCGCCGACCTACGCGATCTATATCGCGGGGCTCGTGTTCAAGTGGTTGAAGCGTCAGGGCGGTCTCGAAGTCATCGAGGCGCGCAATGTGGAAAAAGCGAAGCTGCTCTACGACACGATCGACGCGAGCAGCTTCTATATCAACAAGGTGGAGCGCCGCGCGCGCTCGCGGATGAACGTGCCGTTCTTCCTCGCCGACGAAACACGTAACGCAGATTTCCTCGCCGGCGCCAAAGAGCGCGGGCTGTTGCAGCTGAAGGGCCACAAGTCCGTCGGCGGCATGCGGGCATCGATTTACAACGCGGTGCCGCTCGAAGCAGTGAATGCGCTGGTCGAGTACATGAAGGAATTCGAGGCGAAGCACGCGTAAGCGCTCCTCGCTCACGGGCGAAGCGGCGCCGCGCGCATCCTTTCAGATTGCCGGTTTCACGCATGGACGACGAACTCAACTCCCAACTCAAGCCGCTGCGCGAACGCATCGATGCGATCGACGCGCAGCTCATCGCGCTCCTGAACCAGCGCGCCTCGGTCGCGCTCGAAGTGGGCGAGGTCAAGAAGCATTTCAACGCGCCGGTGTTTCGCCCGGAGCGCGAGCTTCAGGTGATCGAGCGCCTGCAGAACATGAGCGACGGCCCGCTCGGCAACGATCACATCAGCGCGATCTGGCGCGAGATCATGGCCGCGAGCCGCTCGCTCGAAAAGACGATTTCGGCTGCGTTCCTCGGCCCGGTCGGCACCTATAGCGAACAGGCGATGTACCAGTACTTCGGTCAGTCGATCGAAGGCCTGCCGTGCCCGTCGATCGACGAGGTGTTCCGCTCGGTCGAGGCGGGCGCCGCCGAGTTCGGCGTCGTGCCGGTCGAGAACTCGACCGAGGGCGCCGTTTCGCGCACGCTCGACCTGTTCCTCGAAACGCAGCTCGTCATAGGCGGCGAAATTGCGTTGCCGATCCAGCATAATCTGATGACGCAAAGCGGCAACCTGCAAGGCGTGACGCGCGTGTGTGCGCACCCGCAGGCGCTCGCACAGTGCCAGCACTGGCTGACGGCGAACGCACCGCAGCTCGAGCGTCAGCCGGTGTCGAGCAACGCCGAAGCCGCGCGCCTCGCTGCCGCCGACCCGACGGTCGCCGCGATTGCGGGCGATCGCGCCGCCACGCACTACGGTCTGCTGATCGCGAACGCGCTGATTCAGGACGACCCGCACAACCGTACGCGCTTCGTCATGATCGGCAAGCAGCCGGCGGGCGCGACGGGTCGCGACCAGACCTCGATGATCGTGTCGGTGAAGAACGAGCCGGGCGCGGTGTACAAGCTGCTCGAGCCGCTCGCGCGCCACAGCGTGTCGATGACGCGTTTCGAGTCGCGGCCGGCGCGCCTTGGCAGCACGTGGGAGTACTACTTCTACATCGACTTCGAAGGTCACCGCGACGAACCCGCCGTGGCCGCCGCGCTCGACGAACTCAGCAAGAAGGCCGCGTATCTGAAGATCCTCGGCTCGTATCCGCGCGCACGCTAACGCGCGGAAGGCGCGGGCGGCCCGCCGCCAACCGCCGCCCGCCGCATGAATGTGCCGGGCGGCGCGCCTTTCCCGATCCGTCTGGACGAGACCGTTGTACGCCCGGCGCCTTGAGCCCTGGAGAGACGCATGACCACGCAATTCGGCCCCTCGTATGTGCGCGCCATCGCGCCTTACATCGCCGGCAAACCGATTTCCGAAGTCGCCCGCGAGTTCGGGCTCGACGAAGCGCGCATCGTGAAGCTCGCCTCGAACGAGAATCCGCTCGGCATGCCCGAATCGGCGCAACGCGCGATCGTGCAGGCCGCGAGCGAACTGGGCCGCTATCCCGATTCGAACGCGTTCGAGCTGAAGGCCGCGCTGGCCGCGCGCTACGACGTGCCGTCCGAGTGGATCACGCTCGGCAACGGCAGCAATGACATTCTCGAAATGGCCGCGCATGCGTTCGTCGAGCGCGGTCAGGCGATCGTCTATTCGCAGTACTCGTTCGCGGTCTATGCGCTCGCGACCCAGGGCCTCGGCGCGCGCCATATCGTGACGCCGGCGGTGCGCTACGGCCACGATCTCGACGCGATGCTGGCGGCGATCGACGAAGATACGCGTCTCGTGTTCGTGGCGAACCCGAACAACCCGACTGGGACGTTCGTCGACGGCGCGACGCTCGAGGCGTTCATCGCGAAGGTGCCCGCGCATGTCGCGGTCGTGCTCGACGAGGCGTACACGGAATACCTCGCGGCCGGGAAGCGCTATGACTCGATCGCGTGGGTGCGCCGCTTTCCGAACCTGCTCGTTTCGCGCACGTTCTCGAAGGCCTACGGACTCGCCGGCCTGCGTATCGGCTTCGCGGTCGCGCAGCCTGAACTGACCGATCTGCTCAACCGTCTGCGTCAGCCGTTCAACGTCAACACGCTCGCGCAGGCCGCTGCGATTGCCGCGCTCGGCGACACGCCGTTCCTCGAGCGCAGCGCGGCGCTCAATGCAGAAGGCTATCGCACGCTCACCGCGGCGTTCGAGCGCCTCGGCCTCGAATACGTGCCGTCGGACGGCAATTTCGTGCTGGTGCGCGTGGCGAAGGACGCAGCGGACGACGGCGCCGGCGAGCGCGTGAATCTCGCGCTGCTCAAGCAAGCCGTGATCGTACGTCCGGTGGGCAACTATGGCCTGCCGCAATGGCTGCGGGTGACGATCGGCTTGCCCGAGGAGAACGCGGCATTCGTCGCGGCCCTCGAACGAGCGCTTGGCGCGCCGTGAGCGCGCAACCCTTACTTTTTCGGTGACGTCGTGAGTGCGTTTTCGTTTAACAAACTGGTGATTTTCGGCGTGGGCCTGATCGGCGGGTCGCTCGCGCGCGCGTTGCGCGAGCGCGGTTCGCACGGCGGCCAGGGCGCGCAGGTGATCGGCGTGGGCCGCAGCGCAAAGTCGGTAGCGCGCGCGCTCGAACTGGGCGTGATCGACGCCGCCGCGACGCTCGACGACGAAGCGGCGCTCGCCGCCGCGCTCGCCGGCGCCGACATCGTGCTGATCGCCGCGCCCGTCGCGCAAACCCACGTGCTGCTCGAGCGCATCGCGCCGCACCTGGGGCAAGCCACCATCGTGACCGACGCCGGCAGCACCAAGAGCGACGTGATCGCCGCGGCCCGTGCCGCGCTCGGGGCGCGCATCGCCCAGTTCGTGCCGGGGCATCCCATCGCCGGGCGCGAGTCGAGCGGCGTCGACGCCGCGTTGCCCGATCTCTACGTGGGCCGCAACGTCGTGCTGTGCCCGCTCGCGGAAAACGCGCCGGCAGCGGTCGAGCGCATCGCTGCGATGTGGCGCGCCACGGGTGCCGTGATCGGCGAGATGCCGGCCGCGCAGCACGATCGCGTGTTCGCGTCGGTGAGTCATCTGCCGCATGTGTTGTCGTTTGCGCTCGTCGACCAGATTCTCGCGTCGCCCGACGCCCAGCTGAAATTCTCGTTCGCCGCGGGCGGCTTCCGCGACTTCACGCGCATTGCCGCGTCGAGCCCCGAAATGTGGCGCGACGTGTGCCTCGCGAACCGCGCCGCGCTGCTCGCCGAACTCGACGGCTACACTGAGGTGCTGGCCAGGTTGCGCGCGGCCATCGACGCCGGCGACGGCGCGGCGCTCGAAACCGTGTTCGCGCGTTCGCGTGCGGCGCGCGAGGCGTGGCAGGAGCGCGGCGGCAAGGGCGCGGCATCGCCCATCGATGTGGCACCAGGCAAATAAGCAAGCAGGACCCAGCCCGACGGCGCGCGCGCCGCAACCTCAGGCAACCCCAGGTACCACCAGGCATTCTCAGGACACGCTCATGGAACACCTCGATCTCGGACCGTTCACCCGTGCGTCCGGCACGATCCGTCTGCCCGGCTCGAAGAGCATCTCGAACCGCGTGCTGCTGCTCGCGGCACTGGCCGAGGGCGAAACGACCATCACGAACCTGCTCGACTCCGACGACACGCGCGTGATGCTCGACGCGCTGGAAAAGCTCGGCGTGAAGCTCAAGCGCGAAGACGACACCTGCGTCGTACAGGGCACGCGCGGCGCGTTCCAGGCGGTGCGCGCGGATCTCTTTCTCGGCAACGCGGGCACGGCGGTGCGTCCGCTCACGGCCGCGCTCGCGGTGAACGGCGGCGACTACCGCATTCACGGCGTGCCGCGCATGCACGAGCGGCCGATCGGCGACCTCGTCGACGGCCTGCGCCAGATCGGCGCGAAGATCGACTACGAAGAAAACGAAGGCTACCCGCCGCTGCGCATCCGCCCGGCGCCGATTTCGGTCGAGGCGCCCATCCGCGTGCGCGGCGACGTGTCGAGCCAGTTCCTCACGGCGCTTCTGATGACGCTGCCGCTTGTGCGCGCCAAGGACGGCGTCACGATCGTCGAGGTGGACGGCGAGCTGATCTCCAAGCCCTACATCGAAATCACGATCAAGCTGATGGAGCGCTTCGGCGTGAAGGTCGAGCGCCACGGCTGGCATCGCTTCGAGATCCCGGCGGGCGTGCGTTACCAGTCGCCGGGCAAGATCATGGTCGAGGGCGATGCGTCGAGCGCGTCGTATTTCCTCGCCGCCGGCGCGATCGGGGGCGGCCCGCTGCGCGTGGAAGGCGTGGGACGCTCGAGCATCCAGGGCGACGTCGCCTTTGCCGCGGCGCTCATGCGCATGGGCGCGAACGTCACGGTCGCCGACGACTGGATCGAGGTGCGCGGGATCGGCAACGATCACGGCAAGCTCGACCCGATCGACATGGACTTCAACCTGATCCCCGATGCGGCCATGACGATCGCCGTGGCGGCACTCTTCGCCGATGGCGCGACCACGCTGCGCAACATCGCGAGCTGGCGCGTGAAGGAAACCGACCGCATCGCCGCGATGGCCACGGAACTGCGCAAGGTGGGCGCGAACGTGGAAGAGGGGCCTGATTACCTGATCGTGCGTCCGCCCGAGACACTCACGCCGAACGCCGCGATCGACACGTACGACGATCACCGCATGGCGATGTGCTTCTCGCTCGTGAGCCTCGGCGGCGTGCCGGTGCGCATCAACGACCCGAAGTGCGTCGGCAAGACGTTCCCTGATTACTTCGAGCGCTTCCTGGCGCTCGCGCAACCTTGATTCAAATGAAGCCGAGTACCTTTGCCGCATGAAATCGACCCGTCCCTTTTATCCGACGCCCGTCATCACGATCGACGGCCCGACTGCTTCCGGCAAGGGCACGGTGGCCGCGCTGGTCGCCGCGCAACTCGGCTTTCACCTGCTCGACAGCGGCGCGCTGTATCGGCTGGCGGCGCTCGCGAGCGTGCGCTACACGATTGCCGCCGATGACGCCGAGAGCCTTGCGAAGCTGATCGACGACCTCCACATCACGTTCCGCGAGGGGCTCGCGCAGCTCGACGGCGTCGACGTGTCGAACGAAATCCGTGCCGAGGAAGTGGGCAACCGCGCTTCGATGATCGCCGCGCATCCGGCCGTGCGCACCGCGCTCGTGGCGCGCCAGCGGGCGTTTCGCAAGCTTCCCGGGCTCGTCGCGGACGGCCGCGACATGGGCACGGTGATCTTCCCCGACGCCGTCCTGAAGGTGTTTTTGACGGCCAGCGTGGAGGCCCGCGCGGCCCGCCGGCATAAGCAATTGATCCAAAAAGGTTTTTCTGCTAATATGGATGACTTGCTTCGGGATTTGCGTGAACGCGACGCGCGCGACAGTAACCGCGCGGCCGCGCCGCTCAAGCCTGCAGCGGATGCGCAGCTTCTCGATACCTCGGCGCTCTCCATCGACCAGGCGGTCGAACAGGTGGTGCAGTGGTATCAGGCATTGCCGGTGCGGTAGTCAACGAACACGGCAAAGCGCAGTAAAGAAAGCAGTAAGCAGTGCGAGTTGGTGCCCTGGAAAGAAACAGGGCGTGTGTTAAACCCTTTAACCCCGTATGGCTTTTGCATCTGCGCCGCGAGCATCGTGTTCCGGCCTCAACGCCCGGCAGTCAAAACTGGCTGGCAGGGCAGCGAAAACCATGCAAATCCAGATTTTTATGTCCGACCTGCAAACCTCCACCCCCAATACCGAATCCTTTGCGGCTCTGTTCGAAGAGTCGCTGACCCGCCAGGACATGCGCGCCGGCGAAGTCATCTCCGCTGAAGTCGTGCGCGTCGACCACAACTTTGTGGTCGTCAACGCTGGCCTGAAGTCCGAGGCCTATATTCCCATCGAGGAATTCCTGAACGACCAGGGCGAAGTGGAGGTTCAGGCGGGTGATTTCGTTTCCGTCGCGATCGACGCGCTGGAAAACGGCTACGGCGACACCATCCTGTCGCGCGACAAGGCGAAGCGTCTCGCTTCGTGGCTGTCGCTGGAAAAGGCTCTCGACAACAACGAACTCGTGACCGGCACGATCACGGGCAAGGTCAAGGGCGGCATGACCGTCATGGTCAACGGCATCCGCGCGTTCCTGCCGGGTTCGCTCGTCGACACGCGTCCGGTCAAGGACACGACGCCGTACGAAGGCAAGACCCTCGAATTCCGCGTCATCAAGCTCGACCGCAAGCGTAACAACGTCGTGCTGTCGCGCCGCGCAGTGATCGAAGCCACGCAAGGCGAAGAGCGCGCAAAGCTGCTCGAAACGCTCAAGGAAGGCGCGATCGTCAACGGCGTGGTCAAGAACATCACCGACTACGGCGCGTTCGTGGACCTCGGCGGCATCGACGGCCTGCTGCACATCACCGACATCGCATGGCGTCGCGTGCGTCACCCGAGCGAAGTTCTCTCGGTTGGCCAGGAAGTCACCGCGAAGATCCTCAAGTTCGACCAGGAAAAGAACCGCGTTTCGCTCGGTATCAAGCAACTGGGCGACGATCCGTGGGAAGGCATCTCGCGCCGTTACCCGTCGGGCACGCGCCTGTTCGGCAAGGTCACGAACATCACCGACTACGGCGCATTCGTCGAAGTCGAATCGGGCATCGAAGGCCTGGTTCACGTGTCGGAAATGGACTGGACCAACAAGAACGTTGCTCCGTCGAAGGTTGTCCAGCTGGGCGACGAAGTCGAAGTCATGGTCCTCGAGATCGACGAAGACCGCCGCCGCATCTCGCTCGGCATGAAGCAGTGCAAGCCGAATCCGTGGGATGACTTCAGCCGCAACTTCAAGAAGGGCGACAAGCTCCAGGGCGCGATCAAGTCGATCACCGACTTCGGCGTGTTCATCGGTCTGCCTGGCGGCATCGACGGTCTGGTTCACCTTTCGGACCTGTCGTGGTCGGAAGCTGGCGAAGAAGCCGTTCGCAAGTACAAGAAGGGCGATGAAGTCGAAGCCGTGGTTCTGGGCATCGACGTCGAGAAGGAACGCATTTCGCTCGGCATCAAGCAGCTCGAAGGCGACCCGTTCAGCAACTTCGTTGCTGTCAACGACAAGGGTTCGATCGTCGACGGCGTGGTCAAGTCGGTTGACGCCAAGGGCGCAGTCGTGACGCTGAACGCCGACGTCGAAGGCTACCTGCGTGCTTCGGAAATCGCGCAAGACCGCGTGGAAGATGCTCGCAACGTGCTGAAGGAAGGCGACAAGGTCAACGCGATGATCATCAACATCGATCGCAAGTCGCGTGGCATCAACCTGTCGATCAAGGCGAAGGACTCGGCTGAAACGCAGGAAGCACTGCGCAGCATGTCGGCTGATTCGGGTCAGGCTGCCACCGGCACGACCAACCTCGGCGCGCTGCTGAAGGCCAAGCTCGACGGCCAGAACCAGTAAGCCTCAAACGGGGGCAAGCTGAAGTATGACCAAATCTGAATTGGTCGCGCAGCTGGCTACGCGATTTCCGCAACTTGTTCTCAAGGACGCGGATTTCGCGGTCAAGACGATGCTCGATGCGATGTCCGAGGCGCTTGCCAAGGGCCATCGCATCGAAATTCGTGGCTTTGGCAGCTTCGGCCTGAATCGTCGGCCGTCGCGCGTCGGTCGCAATCCGAAGTCGGGTGAAAAGGTGCTGGTGCCTGAGAAGTTCGTGCCGCACTTCAAGCCGGGCAAGGAATTGCGCGAGCGCGTGGACCGTAATTCGGGCGAGCCGCTGAAGGCGGACGAGCCGGACGACGACCTGTAAGCGTTGGATCGTTTTCGATCGGGCGATTGCGGTCGTCGGCGGTCAATGCCAGATGGCCAGAATGCATGGACCGGTAAAAAGCGCTGGGGTGAACAACCCCGGCGCTTTTTTTTCGTCCGCGCCTTTTCGACGCGGTTAGTTCCGGCAAGCTGCGTTGCCACGCTCGGCGCTCGCTCACACGTGTCGGCCCGCGAGCCGTTCAATTACAATACGGGACACTTCGGCGCGGCTTGTGCTGCGACGCAGCATGTCCGCCGTGCCGGCGCCTTTCTCAACTGCCAAGAGAATCCTTCAATGAGATTGATCGCCTGGGTGATCCGTGTGCTGGTGTTCGTACTGCTGCTCGTACTCGCGCTCGCCAACACGCAAACCGCGACGCTGAACTTTCTGGCCGGATATTCGTGGCAGGCCCCGCTGATCCTGATCGGCCTCGCGTTTTTTGTCGTGGGGCTGCTGGCGGGGCTGCTTTCCGCGCTGCCCGGCGTGTTCCGGCTGCGCATGGAAAACGGCCGCCTCAAACGCGACTTGCGGGTGGCGCGTGAAACGCCCACGCCGAGCGTCGAGCCGCCGTTGCCGCCGCTCATCTGATTTGTATTGCCGTGCCGCGCGCCTGAACGCGTGCGGCTGATTTCCCGCTCATACCATCGCTCGCATGGATCTCGATTTTTGGTGGCTCCTCGTCATTCCCGTGGCTTTCGCGCTCGGCTGGATGGCGTCGCGCTACGACCTGAAGGCACTGCTTTCCGAAAGCGCCAACCTGCCGCGCTCGTATTTCCGCGGCCTGAATTTTCTGCTCAACGAGCAGCCGGACAAGGCCATCGACGCGTTCATCGAGGTCGCCAAGCTCGACCCCGAAACCGTCGAACTGCACTTTGCGCTCGGCAATCTGTTTCGCCGCCGCGGCGAGACCGACCGCGCAATCCGCGTGCATCAGAATCTGCTCTCGCGTTCCGACTTGCCCGTGAACGAGCGCGACCACGCGCTCTATGAACTCGGCCAGGATTTTCTGAAGGCCGGCATGCTCGACCGCGCCGAAGAGACCTTCGGCAAGCTCAAATCGGGCGACTTCGCGCTCGGCGCACAGCGCGCACTGCTCGCGATTTACGAGATCGAGAAGGACTGGAACCGCTGCATCGATACGGCACGTCATCTCGAAACGATGGGCGCGGCTTCGCTCGACCTCGAGATCGCCCAGTTCCACTGCGAACTCGCGCAGGAAGCGCTCCAGCAGAAAAAGCCCGACGAAGCACGCCGTCAACTGGCGCTCGCGCTCAAGGCCAACGCGCAGAACGTGCGCGCGACGATCCTCGCGGGCGACGTCGATGCGGCCAGCGGCGATTGCGAGACGGCGCTTGGCCATTGGCGCGAAGTCGAGGCGCAAAACCCCGCTTATCTGCCGCTCGTCGCCGAAAAGGTCATGAAGGCCTACGAGACGCTCGGCCGTGCCGAAGAGGGCGCACAATTGCTCACGACGTGGGTCGACGCGTATCCGTCGAACGATCTGCTCGATGTCGCCTACAAGTATGTCGCCGCGCTGCGCGGCGCCGATGCGGCACACGCGCTCGCCCGTACGCAGATGCAGAAGTCGCCGAACCTCGCCGGCATGGCGCGCCTGCTCGAAGCGCAGCAGGCCACGGCAGAAGAGCCGCGCCGCAGCGAACTCGAGCTGATGCGCAAGCTGCTCCAGCAGCGCACCAAGAACCTGCCTCGCTACACCTGCCAGAACTGCGGCTTCCGGGCGCGCCTCTTCTACTGGCAGTGTCCGGGCTGCAGCGGCTGGGAAACCTATGCGCCGCGCCGTGTCGAGCCGGTTCCCGCGTCGAGCTGAGCCTTAAGGGCGCGCGTGCCCGGCCCGGCACCTGGCCGGCCGCGCCTGGCCGGCCGCGCCTGGCCGGCCACGCCTAGCCGGCCGCGCCCACAGTCATTCCAACATCCGCATCTGTCACCGGAGCGCCTATGAAGATCACCATTGTCGGTACCGGCTACGTCGGCCTCGTCACCGGTGCGTGTCTTGCCGAAATCGGCCACGACGTGTTTTGCCTCGATGTCGATCCGCGCAAGATCGATATCCTGAACGGCGGCGGCGTCCCGATTCACGAGCCGGGCCTGCTCGAACTCATCGCGCGCAACCGCGCGGCCGGGCGCATTACCTTTTCCACCGACATCGCAGCGAGCGTCGAGCACGGCGAGGTGCAGTTCATTGCCGTGGGCACGCCGCCCGACGAAGACGGCTCGGCCGATCTCCAGTACGTGCTCGAGGCGGCCCGCAGCATCGGCCGCCACATGAACGGCTTCAAGGTGGTCGTCGACAAGTCGACGGTGCCGGTCGGCACGGCGCAGCGCGTGCACGGCGTGCTGGCCGAGGAACTGGCGAAACGCGGCCTCGCGCACAGCGTGGATCACCGCTTCTCGGTCGTCTCGAACCCCGAGTTCCTCAAAGAAGGCGCGGCCGTGGACGACTTCATGCGCCCGGACCGCATCATCATCGGCCTCGACGAGGACGAGAACGGGACCGCCGCGCGCGAGAAGATGAAGCGCCTCTACGCGCCGTTCAACCGCAATCACGAACGCACGATCTACATGGACGTGCGCTCCGCCGAATTCACGAAGTACGCGGCCAACGCCATGCTCGCCACGCGCATCTCGTTCATGAACGAGATGGCGAATCTCGCCGACCGCGTGGGCGCCGACATCGAGTCGGTGCGCCGCGGCATCGGCTCCGATCCGCGTATCGGCTATCACTTTCTCTATGCGGGCTGCGGCTATGGCGGCTCGTGCTTCCCGAAGGACGTGCAGGCGCTGATCCGCACGGCCGCGGAGTCGGGCCAGAATCTGCGCGTGCTCGAAGCCGTCGAGGAAGTCAATCACGGCCAGAAGGAAGTACTCGTGAAGAAGATCGCCAGCGTGTGCGGCGACGACCTCACCGGCAAGCACTTCGCCGTGTGGGGCCTCGCGTTCAAGCCGAACACCGACGACATGCGCGAAGCGCCGAGCCGCCGCCTGATCGCCGACCTGCTCTCGCGCGGGGCCACGGTGGCGGCGTGGGACCCGGTCGCGGCCGAGGAGGCACAGCGCGTGTTCGCGCTCGATCTCGCGCATGAGCCGGAGCAGCACGCGCGCCTGACGTTCGCATCGAGCCAGGACGACGCGCTCACGGGCGCGGACGCGCTGGTGATCGTCACCGAATGGACCGCCTTCAAGGCGCCTGATTTCGCGCATTTGAAGAAGGTGCTCAAGGCACCGCGGATCTTCGACGGACGCAACCTCTACGAGCCCGACGCCATGGCGGAGCTCGGCATTGACTATCACTCGATTGGGCGGCCTCATGTCAATCTCGCAAACTCCGCAGCCTGAAGCCGCGCCCGTCGCCGCGCTTGCCACTGCGATCGCACCCGAAGTGCGCGTCGTGCCGCGCGAAAAGCTCGCGACCTCGCGCGTGCTGGTGGTGGGCGACGTCATGCTCGACCGCTACTGGTTCGGCGACGTCAACCGCATCTCGCCGGAAGCGCCGGTGCCGGTCGTGCATGTGCAGCGCAAGGAAGACCGCCTGGGCGGCGCCGCGAACGTCGCGCGCAACGCGGCCGCGCTCGGCGCGCATGCGGGCCTCCTGTGCGTGGTGGGCCACGACGAGCCCGGCGAGCGCATCGTCGAGCTGCTCGACGAAAGCAACGTGAACGCGTATCTCGAGCGCGATCCCGCCTTGCCGACCACCATCAAGCTGCGCGTGCTGTCGCGCCAGCAACAGCTGTTGCGTGTGGACTTCGAAAACACGCCCGCGCACGAGATCCTGCTCGCCGGCCTCGCGCGTTTCGACGCGCTGCTGCCCACGCACGACGTGATCCTGCTCTCCGACTACGCGAAGGGCGGGCTCACGCACGTCACGCAGATGATCGCGAAGGCGCGCGCCGCGGGCAAGGCGGTGCTCGTCGATCCCAAGGGCGACGACTGGGAACGCTATCGCGGCGCGAGCCTCATCACGCCCAACCGCGCGGAGCTGCGCGAAGTGGTGGGCACGTGGAAGTCCGAGGAGGACCTGCACGCGCGCGTGACGAAGCTGCGCCGCGAACTGCAGTTCGACGCGCTGCTGCTCACGCGCTCGGAAGAGGGTATGACGCTCTTTTCCGACGACGGCGCGCTGCACGCGGCGGCCGACGCGCGCGAAGTGTATGATGTCTCGGGCGCCGGCGACACGGTGATCGCGACCGTCGCGGTCATGCTGGGCGCGGGCTTGCCGCTCGTCGAAGGCGTTGCGCTCGCGAATCGCGCGGCCGGCATCGTGGTCGGCAAGCTCGGTACGGCCACCGTCGACTACGACGAACTCTTTCAATAACGTTGTGCACGCGAGCGCGCAGCGCTCGCGCCCCGGCCGGCATTTCCGCAGCGTTTTTCCGGCGGGCTATCAACCTCGCGTGAACCTCGTCACCGCAGACCTATCATGACCCTCATCGTCACCGGCGCGGCCGGCTTCATCGGCAGCAACATCGTCAAGGCGCTGAACGAACGCGGTGAAGACCGCATCATCGCCGTCGACAATCTCACCCGCGCGGACAAGTTCAGGAATCTCGTCGATTGCGAGATCGACGACTACATCGACAAGACCGAGTTCGTCGAGCGCTTCGCGCGCGGCGATTTCGGCGACGTGCGCGCGGTGTTCCACGAAGGCGCCTGTTCGGACACGATGGAAACCGACGGCCGCTACATGATGGACAACAACTTCCGCTATAGCCGCGCCGTGCTCGACGCGTGCCTCGCGCAGCGTGTGCAGTTTCTGTATGCGTCGTCGGCGGCGATCTATGGCGGCTCGACGCGCTTCGTCGAGGAGCGCGACGTGGAAGCGCCGCTCAATGTGTACGGCTATTCGAAGTTCCTGTTCGACCAGGTGATCCGCCGCGTGCTGCCCACGGCGCAAAGCCAGATTGCGGGCTTTCGCTATTTCAACGTGTACGGTGCGCGCGAAACGCACAAGGCGCGCATGGCGTCGGTGGCGTTCCACAACTTCAACCAGTTCCGCGCCGAAGGCCGCGTGAAACTGTTCGGCGAATACAACGGTTATGCGCCGGGCGAGCAGACGCGCGACTTCGTCTCCGTCGAGGACGTGGTGAAGGTGAACCTGTTCTTCTTCGATCATCCGGAGAAGACGGGCATCTTCAATCTGGGCAGCGGCCGCGCCCAGCCGTTCAACGACATCGCCACGACCGTGGTGAACACGCTGCGCGCGATGGAAGGCAAGCCCGCGCTCTCGCTCGCGGAGCAGGTCAAGGAAGGGCTGATCGAGTACATCCCGTTCCCCGACGCGCTGCGCGGCAAGTATCAATGCTTCACGCAAGCGGACCAGTCGAAGCTGCGCGCAGCGGGCTACGACGCGCCGTTCCTGACGGTGCAGGAAGGCGTGGATCGTTACGTACGTTGGCTTTCTGGCCAGGTGTAACGCGAAGCCCTGACTTCATAAACTGGACTCTCCTCGCCGGCGATGGTCGCCGGCGTTTTCAGGGAGATCCAGCATGTTCCGAAAAGTCCTTGCGGCGGCCGCGCTTCTGGCCGTATTCAGCCACGCCTTCGCGGCCGTGGACGTCAACACTGCCAACGAAGACGCGCTTCGCGGCATCAAGGGCGTGGGGCCCGCGCGCGCCAAGGCGATTCTCGACGAGCGCAGCGCGCACGGCCCGTACAAGGATGCCAGTGACCTCGGCAAGCGCGTGAAGGGCATGGGCGGCCATACCGTCGAACGTTTGCAGGCCGAAGGATTGGCGATCGGCCCCGCGCAGCCCCAGGCGGCGCAGGCGAAGGTTGCGCAGGCAACGCCCGCGAAGGCGGGCGCCCAGCAGCCGGCCGCCGTGGCGGTCAAGAAGTAGCAGGCCGCTTGCGTTTTACCCCGCGCGTCGTGCTTCTCCGTCGCGGGGCGTAGGTTCCTTCAGGTGTCGCTCAGGTGATGTCGACCCGCGACGTTGACCCGCGGCCCGGGCCGCGGGCTTTTTGCCGCACATGGTGGTCGGGTCGCCAGCCTGCGTCCATACCGGCGTTATGGGTCCCCTGCGGTCGCTGCCCGCGTGGTTTAGAATCGACGGGTCACGTCATCGCGCCTCACTGCCATCCCCATGCCCTACAAGACCATTGAAGACACGATCGGCAATACCCCGCTCGTGCAACTCGTCCGCATGCCGGACGACGAAATCCGCGCCCGCAACAACGTCGTGCTGGCCAAGCTCGAAGGCAACAACCCGGCTGGGTCGGTAAAGGACCGACCGGCGCTCTCGATGATCCGTAAAGCCGAAGAGCGCGGCCGCATCAAGCCGGGCGACACGCTCATCGAAGCGACGAGCGGCAATACGGGCATCGCGCTCGCCATGGCGGCGGCGATCCGCGGCTACAAGATGGTGCTCATCATGCCGGAGGATCTCTCGGTCGAGCGTCGCCAGAGCATGGCGGCTTACGGCGCCGAAATCATGCTTACGCCGGTCAAGGGCGGCATGGAATATGCGCGCGACCTCGCCGAGCAAATGCAGCGCGACGGCAAGGGCATCATCCTCGACCAGTTCGCCAATCCCGACAATCCGCTTGCGCACTACGAGACCACCGGCCCGGAAATCTGGCGCGACACCGAAGGGCGCATCACGCACTTCGTCTCGTCGATGGGCACGACCGGCACGATCATGGGCACGTCCCAGTTCCTGAAGGAAAAGAATCAGGCGATCGAGATCGTCGGCGCGCAGCCTGAAGAAGGCTCGCGCATTCCGGGCATTCGCAAGTGGCCCGAAGCGTATATGCCGAAGATTTTCGACCGCAGCCGCGTGGATCGCGTGGAGAACGTGAGCCAGGCCGCCGCCGAGAACATGGCGCGCCGTCTTGCCTCGGTCGAAGGCATTTTCGCGGGTATTTCGTCGGGCGGCGCATGCGAGGTGGCGATGCGTCTTGCGCGCCAGCTCGAGAACGCGACGATCGTGTTCATCGTCTGCGATCGCGGCGACCGGTATCTCTCGACGGGTGTGTTTCCCGCCTGAAGCGTGGACGCAAAAAAACGGCCTTCGATGAAGGCCGTTTTGCTTTGTAGCGCTGAAATCAGTCTTGCTGCGCGGGCGGCGTCGTGCCCGTACCATTCGGGGCGCTGTTCATCCCGTTGCCATTGCCATTGCCATTGCCATTGCCATTGCCATTGCCGTTGCCGTTGCCGTTGCCGCCGTTGATGCCGCCGTTGCCGCCATTTCCACCGTTTCCGTTCGCGGGGCCCACACCCACGCCCGGCTGCGTCGCCAGCATCTGTGCCTTCACGCGCATGCCCAACTGATACACCGCGAGCGCATAGAAGAAGCTGCGGTTATAGCGCGTCAGCACGTAAAAATTCTTGAGGCCGAGCTTGTACTCGGTGCCGCGGCCAGGCGAGGGCAGGTCGATCACCGTGACAGGCGTGCTTGCCTCGGCGGCGATATCCACGTCCGGCTGGTCGAGCACGAGGCCCGAGCGCAGCAACTGGCTCAGCGGCCAGCGCGGTTCGGGCTTGCCGTCGGCGGCGGCCTGGGCGATGCCGAGGCTGCCCGCATCGGTGGCGATGTTCCACACCACGGGCCGTCCCGATTCCCAGCCGTTCTGCCGCAGATAGTTCGCCACGCTGCCGATCGCGTCGGCCGTGCTCGCGCGCAGGTCGATGTGATTGTTGCCCTCGTAGTCCACCGCGTACTGCACGATGCTGCTCGGCAGGAACTGCGGAATGCCGATCGCGCCCGTGTACGAGCCTTGCACCGACGACGGATCGATCTGCGCGTCACGCGTCCACACGAGGTAGTCCTCGAGGTTCTTGCGGAACGTCGCCATGCGCTCGGCGCGGTTCGGCGTGTTCGGGTAATCGAAGGCGAGCGTGGTGAGCGCATCGAGCACGCGGAAGTTGCCCATGTAGCGGCCGTAGATCGTCTCCACACCGATGATGCCGACGATCACCTCGGGCGGCACGCCGAACTCTTCCGATGCGCGCTGCAGCGTGGCCTGGTTCGCGCGCCAGAAGCGCACGCCCGCATTGATGCGCACCGGGTCGAGGAAGCGCGCCTGATACGCGCGCCAGTTCTTCACGCCCGGCACGGGCGAGGGCGTGACGAGCTTCACCGCCGTCGCCGAATAGTTCGCGCTCGAGAACAGCGCGTGCAGTGCGGTGGGATCGAAGTCGTAGCGCGCCACCATGTCGTTGATGAAGCCGTCGACGTCCGGATTGTTCGCGTAGCGCTGCGGGACGATTTCCTCTTCGAACGTCTGGCCCTGCGTCGGCGTTTGCGGCTGTGCCTGCGCGAGCGTGAGCGGCGTCTGTCGCGATTTCGGCGCGGCAGTTTGCGCGCGCGCCGCGCCGGTGCACAACGACGCCGCGACGCAAAGCGCGAGCGCGAAGGTCGTGCGACGTGGACGGCTGGAGGCGGACAGAGCGGTCTTGAGGGTCATGAGAGAGCGGGGGGAGAGCGGTCCAGGAAGAACCCGGGCAGTATAACCGAGCGCCTTACGGGAATTGGGCCGTTGCGCGCCGGCGTGGCGCGTGAGCACCAGGTCGCTGTGGTAACGTGGTGTTTGTTCGCGCGCCAGCCGGCGTGCCGCTAGACTAAAGACAGAAGGAGACCCGCGGCCGCGCGCATGCGCGAAGCCCGCGGCGAGAGCGACTCATGACGACCGGTTTCTTCTCTCACCCCGATTTTCTGCTGCACGAGATGGGCGAATGGCATCCCGAATGCCCCGCGCGTCTGCAGGCCATCGAAGACCAGCTGATCGCGAGCCGCATCGACGCGCTGGTCGAGCGCGACGAATCGGCGCCGCTCGCGACCGAGGCGGACCTCCTGCGCGTGCATACCCAGGCGCACATCGACTTCATCCGCAACATGGCGCCCAAGGAAGGCTACGCGAGCATCGACCCCGACACGCTGATGAATCCGCACACGTGGCAGGCGGCGCTGCGTGCGGCGGGCGCGGCGATCGCGGCCACCGACGCGGTGCTCGCCGGGCGCTACGAGAACGCATTCTGCAGCGTGCGCCCGCCCGGCCATCACGCGGAGCCCGCGCGCGCGATGGGCTTTTGCTTCTTCAACAACATCGCGATCGCGGCGCGCCATGCACTCGAAGTTCATGGCCTCCAGCGCGTGGCGATCGTCGATTTCGACGTGCATCACGGCAACGGCACCGAGGCGGCGTTCGCGGGCGACTCGCGCGTGCTGATGTGCAGCTTCTTCCAGCATCCGTTCTATCCGTACTCGGGGGCCGAGAATCCGGCGCCGAACATGGTCAACCTGCCGATCGCGGCGCGCACGAAAGGCATGGAAGTGCGCGAGGCCATCGACATCATGTGGCTGCCGCGGCTGCACGAGTTCAAGCCGGAGATGGTGTTCGTCTCGGCGGGTTTCGACGCGCATCGCGAAGACGACCTCGGCAACATGGGGCTCGTCGAGGACGACTTCGCGTGGATCACGGAACAGATTCGCGAAATCGCGGGCCGCTATGCGAAGGGGCGCATCGTGAGCAGCCTCGAAGGCGGCTATAACCTCTCGGCGCTTGGCCGCAGCGTGGTGGCGCATCTGCGCGTGCTGGCGGATATCTAGGCTTTCGGTGCGGCCCTGAGCGCAGACCCGCATCGCACCCATTCGAACGAAGGAGACACGCAACGTGAGTGCTATCCCCTCTTCATCGCCGGTGCTCGTCGAGGTCACACGCGATGCGTACGGTGTGCCAGGCGTCGTGCGCCTCACGCTGAACCGCCCGGATGCGTTCAACGCGCTTTCCGAGGCGCTCATCGATGCATTGCAGGGCGAACTCGCCGCGCTGGCGCAATCCGACGCGCGCGTGGTCGTGATCGCAGCGGCGGGGCGCGCGTTCTGCGCGGGCCACGACCTGAGGGAAATGCGCGCGGCGCCCTCGCACGAGTACTACGCAAAACTGTTCGAGCGCTGCTCGAAGATGATGCTCGCGATTCAAAAGATGCCGCAGCCCGTCATCGCGCGCGTGCAGGGCGTGGCGACGGCGGCGGGCTGCCAGCTCGTCGCGATGTGCGATCTGGCGGTGGCGGCGGACTCGGCGCGCTTTGCGGTATCAGGCATCAATCTGGGGCTCTTTTGCTCGACGCCCGCCGTGCCGCTCTCGCGCAACGTCTCGCGCAAGGCGGCCTTCGAGATGCTGATGACGGGCGAGTTCATCGATGCGCAAAAAGCGTTGCGCGAAGGCCTCGTGAACCGCGTGGTTCCCGCCGACGAACTCGACGCCGCCGTGACCGCGCTGGCCGCGAGTATCTGCGCGAAACCGCGCGAGGCGGTCGCGGCAGGCAAGGGGCTCTTCTACCGGCAGCTCGAAATGGGCATCGACGCCGCGTATCAGCTGGCCGGGCAGACCATGGCCTGCAACATGATGACCGACCCCGCGCTCGACGGCGTGCAGGCGTTCATCGAGAAACGCGGCGCGAAGTAACACGCCTGGCCGGTCAGCCGTGCCGGTCGATCCAGTCGATCAGCGCGCCAATCACGCGCTCCCGATCGAGGTCGTTGAGCGTTTCGTGGTAGCTGCCTTCATAGAGCGTGAGCGTGCGATCGGGCGATCCCACGTTCGCGGCGAAGGCGCGGCTGCCTTCGGGCTCGGTGAGCTTGTCTGCGGTGCCATGCCAGATCAACGCGGGTAGTCGCAGTTGCGCGCGTCCCGCCTCGATGCGCTTCATCGCTTCCAGCAATTGCGCCCCCGTGCGGGCGGGAATCGCGCCGTGATGCACGAGCGGATCGGCGCGATTGGCTTCGACCACGTCGCGCACGCGCGCGAGCAGCGCCGCGTCGATCTTCATCGCCGGAAAGGTCGGCCAGACCGCGCTGATCACGCGGCTCGCGGCGATTTTCCACGCGGGCACGTCGCGGCCCGGCGCGAGCGCCGCGCTCGAAAGCAGCAGGCCCGCGAGCCGCACGCGCGATTGCGGCAGGCGCTCGACGGCGTAGAGCGCGGCGATTGCGCCGCCCATGCTGTGCCCCATCAGGAAGAGCGGAGTGCCCCGTGTGGCGCATTGCGCGCTCGCGTGGGCGAGAAGTGCCTCGGCGTCGTCGAGATATTCGTCGAAGTGTGCGACCCAGGTGCGGCGGCCGGGGGCACGCCCGTGGCCGCGCAGATCGATTGCGTAGACATCGATGCCTGCGGCATTCAACCGCGCGGCGAGCGCCGCATAGCGGCCCGCGTGTTCCGCCAGGCCATGAACCAGCGCGATGGCCGCGCGCGGCGTCGCGCTCGCGCGCCAGACGTAGAGCGGCAGGTCGACGCCGTCACGCGTACGCAGCGTCGCTTGCCCGGTGGGTTCGGCGGCTTGCGCCATGGCGATGTTCTGACTGGTCTCCATCTCACTCCCTGTTTGCGCAATTTTCGGTATCAGTCTGTCGGCAGCAGTGTAGCGGCCGCGCGGGCGGCCACGCGCCGCCAGAACCCTCTAATGCAAATGAGTTATGAAATTATCGAAATTGATTATTAAAAGGAATTTTGCATGCCAGGGTAAAATGCGGGGCTAAATCCAGTCCATCAAACGGCGGCTGTCTGCCGGCGCGACGCGTTTTCCGCTACTGAAAAGGAGCGGCCTGCGTGAGCGGCGCGCGGCACACCCGCCGTTTTGCTTTTTTTCCATGATCGAAATTCGAAACGTGTCCCAGCGCTTCGCCGGCCCACAAGGCTGGATCGAGGCGCTGCACAACGTCAATCTGACGATTCCGCCGGGCGAAGTGTTCGGCATCATCGGGCGCAGCGGCGCAGGCAAGAGCACGCTCGTGCGCACCATCAACCTGCTCACGCGGCCCACCGAAGGCGACATCGTCGTCAACGCTCGCACGCTCACGTCGCTCTCGACGGCCGAGCTGCGCGAAGCGCGCCGCGAGATCGGCATGATCTTCCAGCACTTCAACCTGCTGTCGTCGCGCACCGTGTTCGACAACGTCGCGCTGCCGCTCGAACTGGCCGGCGTGAAGCGCGCCGAGATCGAAGCGACGGTGCTGCCGTTGCTCGAACTCGTCGGCCTCACCGCGCAGAAAGACCGCTATCCCTCGCAGATCAGCGGCGGCCAGAAGCAGCGCGTGGGCATTGCGCGCGCGCTCGCGAGCAAGCCGAAGGTGCTGCTTTCGGACGAGGCGACCTCGGCGCTCGACCCCGAAACCACGCGCGCGATTCTCGACCTGCTGCGCAAGATCAATCGCGAACTGAACCTGACCATCGTGATGATCACGCACCAGATGGAAGTGATCAAACAGGTCTGCGATCGCGTGGCCGTGCTCGATGCGGGCCGCGTGGTGGAAAGCGGCCCCGTGATCGACGTGTTCCTGCAGCCGCGCCACGAAGTCACGCGCGCGCTGCTCGGCGACGTGATCGCCCAGGAGCTGCCGCCCGCGCTCAAGGCGCGCGTGGCCGAGCATCTCGCGAAGGGCAGCGGCCACTTGCTGCGCCTCGCGTTCAAGGGCACGGGCGTCGACCAGCCGGTTCTCTCGGAGACGATTCGCCGCTTCGAACTCGATTTCAACATCCTGCACGGCCAGATCGACGAGATCCAGGGGCAGGCGTTCGGCTCGCTCGCGGTGCTCGCGGGCGGCGATCCGGTGAAGGTGGCGCAGGCCATGGCGTGGCTGCGCGAACAAGGTGTCGTCGTGGAGGAACTGTCCCATGTGGAGTGAAATGTTCGACATGTTCGTCCAGTCGTTCTGGGAGACGCTCGTCATGGTGGGCATCTCGGGACTCGTGGGCGCGGCCATCGGCCTGCCGCTCGGCGTGCTGCTCTATCTCACCGATCGCAACGGCGTGCTGCAGAACGTCGCCGCGAATCGCGTGATGGGGGTGATCGTCAATGCCGTGCGTTCCACGCCGTTCATTATCCTGCTCGTCGCCGTCATTCCGCTCACGCGTCTCGTGGTGGGCTCGTCGATCGGCACGGCGGCCGCCGTCGTGCCGCTCACCATCGCCGCTGCGCCGTTCATCGCGCGGCTCGTCGAAACGGCGCTGCGCGAAGTCGATCGCGGCCTGATCGAAGCGGCCCAGGCCATGGGCGCGAGCACGAGCCAGATCGTCTTCAAGGTGCTGCTGCCCGAGTCGCTGCCGGGCGTGGTGGCGGGCCTCACCATCACGTTCATCTCGCTCGTCGGCTATTCGGCGATGGCCGGCGCGATCGGCGGCGGCGGTCTTGGCGACCTCGGCATCCGCTATGGCTATCAGCGCTTCGAACCCGAAGTCATGCTGATCGTGGTCGTGATCCTGATCGTGTTCGTGCAGCTCGTGCAGTCGTTCGGCGACTGGCTCGTGCGGCGCCTGAGCCACAAATAAGCCTTAAAACAGGCAGTTTTTCGATCAACATAAAACACAAGACAAAGGTTGGGTATGCAACGTCGTTTCATGATCCGGCTCGCGGCGGCGCTTGGCGCGGCTTCGCTCATCGCACCGCTTGCTGCGCATGCGGACGAAACCATCAAGGTGGGCGTGACGGGCGGCCCTCACGAGCAGGTGATGGGAGTCGTGAAGAGCGTGGCCGCGAAGAGTGGCCTGAACATCAAGATCATCGAGTTCTCCGACTACGTGCAGCCGAACGCGGCGCTCGCGGGCGGCGACCTCGATGCCAACAGCTACCAGCACGCGCCGTATCTCGACGCGCAGGTGAAGGATCGCGGCTACAAGCTCATCAAGATCGCGGACACGGTCACGTTCCCGATGGGCATCTACTCGAAGAAGATCAAATCGCTCGCCGAACTGAAGCCGGGTGCCCGCATCGCGGTGCCCAATGATCCGACGAATGGCGGCCGTGCCTTGCTGCTGCTGCAGAGTCAGGGTCTCATCAAGTTGCGCGCCGACGCAGGGTTGAAGGCGACGCCGCTCGACATCGTGGAAAACCCCAGGAAGCTGAAGATCGTCGAACTCGACGCCGCGCAGATTCCGCGTTCGCTCGACGACGTGGAGGTGGCCGCGATCAATACGAACTTCGCCATGCAAGCGGGCTTGAAGCCGAAACAGGACGCGATCGCAATCGAAGACCCGAAGGGGCCGTACGTGAATATCCTGGCGATCCGCGAGGCCGACCGCAACAAGCCCTGGGTGGCGAAACTGGTCGCCGCGTATCACTCGCCGGAGGTGAAGCACTACGTCGAAACGACGTTCGGCGGGGCGGTCATTACCTCCTGGTAAGACCCTCCAGGCCGTGGAATTAGAGATTTTTTTCGGCGCCCGGGCTTGATGCCCGGGTTTTTTCCACCGTAAAATCGCACGATCGTTCGCTACTGACGACCGGGGTGCGGCAGCGGTGGTTCGTGAAAATTGCTGGTGGCAGATCGGCCCGACAGGGCTATCGCTATAATGTCCGCCAGGTTGACGTATTCGTAACTTCGGAGCATGTGAATGAAAGTCCTTGTGCCAGTCAAACGCGTAGTCGATTACAACGTGAAGGTTCGTGTGAAGTCGGATGGCACGGGCGTCGACATCGCCAACGTGAAGATGTCGATGAACCCGTTCGACGAGATCGCCGTGGAAGAGGCGGTGCGTCTGAAGGAAGCGGGCGTGGCGACGGAAGTCATCGCCGTTTCGGCGGGCGTGACGCAAGCGCAGGAAACGCTGCGCACGGCGCTGGCCATCGGCGCGGATCGCGCGATCCTCATCGAGTCGAACGAAGACCTGCAGCCGCTGGCTGTGGCCAAGCTGCTGAAGGCGCTGGTCGACAAGGAACAGCCGCAACTGGTCATCCTCGGCAAGCAGGCCATCGACGACGATTCGAACCAGACCGGCCAGATGCTCGCTGCGCTGGCGAACCTGCCGCAGGCTACGTTCGCTTCGAAGGTGGTCGTTGCCGACGGCAAGGCGACCGTCTCGCGCGAAGTGGACGGCGGCGCGGAAACGCTGTCGCTCAAGCTGCCCGCGGTCGTGACGACGGATCTGCGCCTGAACGAGCCGCGCTACGTCACGCTGCCGAACATCATGAAGGCGAAGAAGAAGCCGCTGGAAATCGTTAAGCCGGAAGACCTTGGCGTCGATGTCACGCCGCGTCTGAAGACGCTGAAGGTTGCCGAGCCGCCGAAGCGTAGCGCAGGCGTGAAGGTGCCGGACGTGAAGACGCTGGTCGAGAAGCTGAAGACGGAAGCCAAGGTGCTGTAAGGGGAGCGAAACAAAATGACGAATCTGGTTATTGCCGAACACGACAATCAGTCGATCAAGGCCGCGACGCTGAACACGGTCGCCGCAGCACAGAAAATTGGTGGCGACGTGCACGTGCTGGTCGCGGGCCACAACGCGCAAGCCGCAGCGGATGCCGCCGCGAAGATCGCAGGCGTTGCAAAGGTGCTGCTGGCCGACGCGCCGCAACTCGAGCAGGGTCTCGCCGAGAACGTCGAAGCGACGGTCCTCGCCATCGCCAGGAACTACACGCACATCCTGGCGCCGGCAACGGCAGCGGGCAAGAACGTCACGCCGCGTATCGCCGCGAAGCTCGACGTCGCGCAGATCAGCGACATCACCGCCGTCGATTCGCCGGACACGTTCGAGCGTCCGATCTACGCGGGCAATGCGATCGCGATCGTTCAATCGATCGATCCGATCAAGGTCATCACTGTCCGTACGACGGGATTCGACCCGGTCGCGGCCGATGGCGGCAGCGCGGCAGTCGAGAAGATCGAAGCGGCAGCGGACAACGGTCTCACGCAGTTCGTCGGCCGTGAAGTCACGAAGCTCGACCGTCCGGAACTCACGAGCGCGAAGGTCATCGTCTCGGGTGGCCGGGGTCTGGGCAGCGGCGAGAACTACACGAAGGTGCTGGAGCCGCTCGCGGACAAGCTCAACGCAGCCCTGGGCGCCTCGCGCGCAGCCGTCGACGCCGGCTACGTGCCGAACGACTACCAGGTCGGTCAAACCGGCAAGATCGTCGCGCCGCAACTGTATGTGGCGGTGGGCATCTCGGGTGCGATCCAGCATCTGGCCGGCATGAAGGACTCGAAGGTCATCGTCGCGATCAACAAGGACGAAGAAGCACCGATCTTCAGCGTGGCCGACTACGGCCTCGTGGGCGACCTGTTTACGGTCGTGCCGGAACTCGTGAAGGAACTCGGCTGAATCCGGCCGGTGTATCGAGCGACGAGCGCCGCGTATCATGATTGAACGCGTGGCGTGAGACGAAGCAACAAAGGGGCGCCGCGGCGCCCCTTTGTCATTTGAGGAACCGCATACCGACAGGAGGAGACTGAAATGTACCAGGCGCCCACGAGCGACATGCTGTTCGTCATGAAGGAACTGGCCGGCCTCGAAGAAATCGCCAAATTACCGGGCGGCGAAGACGCCACGCCCGAAACGGTCGAAGCGGTGTTGCACGAAGCCGCGAAGCTGTGCGGCGAAGTGCTCGAGCCGCTGAACGCCGAAGGCGACCGCAATCCGAGCCGTTGGGAAAACGGCAACGTGCACGCCACGCCCGGGTTCAAGGCGGCATTCCGGCAATACGTGGAAGGCGGCTGGCAAGGCGTGCAGCATCCTCAGGAATACGAAGGACAAGGTTTGCCGAAGCTCGTCGGCACGCCGTGCGTGGAAATGCTCAACGCGGCGAACCTCTCGTTCGCGTTGTGTCCGCTGCTCACCGACGGCGCCATCGAAGCGCTCCTCACCGCCGGCAGCGAAGCGCAAAAGCAGCGCTTCGTGCCGAAGCTCATCTTCGGCGACTGGACCGGCACGATGAACCTCACCGAGCCGCAGGCGGGCTCCGATCTCGCCGCCGTGCGCACGCGCGCCGAGCCGCAGGGCGACGGCACCTACAAGGTGTTCGGCACGAAGATCTTCATCACGTGGGGCGAGCACGACATGGCGGAGAACATCGTCCATCTCGTACTCGCGCGCACGCCCACGGCGCCCGAAGGCGTGAAGGGCATCTCGCTCTTCATCGTGCCGAAGTTCCTCGTGAACGACGATGGCACGCTGGGCGCGCGCAACGACGTGCACTGCGTGTCGATCGAACACAAGCTCGGCATCAAGGCGAGCCCGACCGCCGTGCTGCAGTTCGGCGATCATGGCGGCGCGATCGGCCAGTTGATCGGTGAGGAGAATCGCGGCCTCGAGTACATGTTCATCATGATGAACGCCGCGCGTTTTGCGGTCGGCATGCAGGGTGTGGCCGTCTCCGATCGCGCGTACCAGAAGGCGCTCGCCTATGCGAAGGAGCGCGTGCAGAGCCGTCCGGTGGACGGTTCCGCGAAAGCGGCGGTGAGCATCATCCATCACCCCGACGTGCGCCGCATGCTCGCCACGATGCGTGCGCTCACCGAAGCCGCGCGTGCACTCGCTTACGTGGCGGCGGGCGAGAGCGACCGCGCGCATGGCGACCCCGACGAGGCGGCCCGGGCGCGGCATCAGGCGCGCTACGAATACCTGGTGCCGATCGTGAAGGGCTGGAGCACCGAACTGGCGCTCGAAGTGACGAGCCTCGGCGTGCAGGTGCATGGCGGCATGGGCTTCATCGAGGAAACGGGCGCGGCGCAGTTCTACCGCGACGCGCGCATCCTGCCGATCTACGAGGGCACGACGGCGATCCAGGCGAACGATCTCATCGGGCGCAAGACGCTGCGCGACGGCGGTGAGGCAGCAAAGGCGCTGCTTGCCGATATCGCGCAGACCGTCGACGCGCTAGCCGCACAACAAGGCGCGGCGTTCGAGTCGATGCGCAAGCATCTCGCGGCAGGCAAAGAGGCGCTGGCGTCGGCCGTGGACTTCGTGCTCGCGAAGGCGAAGAGCGATCCGAACGCGGTGTTCGCGGGCAGCGTGCCGTATCTGAAGCTGGCGGGCATCGTGCTGGGCGGCTGGCAGATGGCGCGCGCCATGCTCGCCTCGCAGCGTCTCATGGACGAGGACCCGAAGTTTCATGGCGCGAAGATCGCCACGGCGCAGTTCTTCGCGCAACACGTCTTGCCGCAGGCGGTGGCGCTCGAAGCGGCGATCGTCAGCGCAAACGGCAGCGAGGGCGTGCTGGCGCTGGCGGAGGATCAGTTCTGACTTCGCCGTGCTATTGAAAGCGAGAAATGAAACACGGCGCCCAGGAGGCGCCGTGTTCGTTCATGCTGCGTGACTGGCTTCAGGCATAAGCCGGGCGATGCGAGCCTTGCGTGTCGCCGAGATAGCGGTGCACCGAAAGATCGTCGGCGCGGATGGCGGGCTGCTTGCCCGAGATCAGGTCGGCGAGCAACTGGCCCGAGCCGCACGACATCGTCCAGCCGAGCGTGCCGTGCCCCGTGTTCAGGAACAGGTTCGAGATCGGCGTGCGGCCGACGACCGGCGTGCCGTCCGGCGTCATCGGGCGCAGGCCGGTCCAGAAGGTGGCCTTCGTCGTGTCGCCGCCGCCCGGGAACAGGTCGTTCACGCACATTTCGAGCGTTTCGCGGCGCGCTTGCTTGAGCGTCTTGTCGAAGCCGACAATCTCGGCCATGCCGCCCACGCGGATGCGGTCGTCAAAACGCGTGATCGCGATCTTGTAGGTTTCGTCGAGCACGGTCGAAACCGGCGCGGCACTCGCATTCACGATCGGCGCCGTGATCGAATAGCCCTTGAGCGGATAGACCGGAATCTTCACGAGGCCCGCGAGCATCTTCGTCGAGAACGAGCCGAGTGCGACAACGAACGAATCGGCGCGCACCAGCTCGCTGCCGCATTGCACGCCCGCGATACGGTCGCCCTGCATGGCGAGGCCGTCGATCGGCGTGTTGTAGCGGAATTTCACACCCAGTTGTTCGGCCATGGCGGCGAGTCGCGTGGTGAACATCTGGCAGTCGCCGGTTTCGTCGCCGGGCAGACGCAGGCCGCCCGTGAGCTTGCCCGAGACCGCGGCGAGCGCGGGTTCGGCGCGGCCGAGTTCGGCGGCGGTGAGCAGTTCGTACGGAACGTTCGCGTCTTCGAGCACGGCGATGTCCTTCGCTGCGCCTTCGAACTGCTGCTGCGTGCGGAACACCTGAAGCGTGCCGCCCGTGCGGCCTTCATACTGAATGCCCGTGTCGGCGCGCAGCGCCTGCAGGCAGTCGCGGCTGTATTCGGCGAGGCGCACCATGCGGCCCTTGTTGAGCGCGTAGCGCTCGGCCGTGCAGTTCTGCAGCATCTGCCACATCCATTGCAGCTGGAATTTGGTGCCGTCCAGACGAATGGCGAGCGGCGCGTGCTTCTCGAACATCCACTTGATCGCCTTGAGCGGGACGCCCGGCGCGGCCCACGGCGCGGCGTAGCCCGGCGAGATCTGGCCGGCGTTGGCAAAACTGGTTTCGAGCGCGGGACCGGCCTCGCGGTCGATCACCGTGACTTCGTGGCCCGCGCGGGCGAGATACCAGGCGCTGGCCACACCGACCACACCACTGCCCAACACGACGACTCGCATAGCTGCTCCAGATAGATTCGTTGAGCTACGCCGCGTTGCCGGGACCCTGGAAGCCGTGTTTTGGCACCGATAGGGAAGAAGGCATGAAATTTCGGGTGTAGCCAGTATTTGTAGCTATGCTATTGTTGTACGTCCAGGTTTTGTTATCGTATTTTTCAGATTTTCGGGAAGAAATCATGAGAACGCAGCGCCAACCGGTCCGCGCGCTCGACCGGCTCGATCACCGCATCCTGAAGCTGCTCCAGGAGGACGGCCGCATGGCCATGAAGGACCTCGCGGAGCAGGTCGGGCTCTCGGTCACGCCGTGCATCGAGCGGGTCAAGCGCATGGAGCGCGACGGCGTGATCACGGGCTACTTCGCACGCGTGAATCCCACGGTGCTGGGTGCGGCGCTGCTCGTGTTCGTGGAGATCACGCTCGACCACAAGAGCGGCAACATGTTCGACCAGTTCCGCCGCGAGGTGCAGAAGATCCCGGAGGTGCTCGAATGCCATCTCGTCTCGGGCGACTTCGACTATCTCATCAAGGCGCGCATTGGCGAAATGGCGGACTACCGCAAGCTGCTCGGCGACATCCTGCTGCAACTGCCGGGCGCCGTGCAGTCGAAGAGCTACGTGGTGATGGAAGAGATCAAGGAGACGCTGACCATCGCCGTGGGGGAATGACCCGAGCCAGTGTGGCGGCTGAAAGCGCCCCGTTTTTAGGACTCGACAACGCGGATCGATACTGTATATTTATACAGTATCGATCCGCGTTTTCTTGTCTATTTCGCTCCAGCCGTGACCGACTCCCATCACCCCGATCCCGACGCCTGGTATCCCGTTGCGCCGCCCACGGCGCGCAAGGGGCGCGGGGCGGTCACGAACCTGCAAGGGCGCTACGAAGTCGACCAGCGCGAAGCGTTCGACGACGGCTGGCAGCAGACGGGTGTCGGCGGGGAGGGCGATGGCGATGAAACCGGCGAGCCCAGGCTGCGCACCGAAGTCTTCGAAGAGCGCGCGAAAAGCATTCTCACGCGCAACCAGTCGCCGGACATTCCGTTCAACGTCTCGCTCAATCCGTACCGCGGCTGCGAGCACGGCTGCATCTATTGCTTCGCGCGGCCCACGCACAGCTATCTCGGCCTCTCGCCGGGGCTCGATTTCGAGAGCCGGATCTACGCGAAGGTCAATGCGGCGGAGTTGCTCGCGCGGGAAATCGCCAAGCCGTCGTACGAGCCCGAGCCGATCGCGCTGGGCGTGAATACCGATGCCTGGCAACCGGTGGAGCGCGACCTGCGCATCACGCGCCGCGTGGTAGAAGTGCTGGCCGAGCGGCAGCATCCGTTCGCGGCCATCACGAAATCCTCGCTGATCGAGCGCGATCTCGACCTGCTCGCGCCGATGGCCGCGCGCCAGCAGTTCATGGCGGCGATCACGATCACCACGCTCGACGCCGATATCGCCCGCACGCTCGAACCGCGTGCGGCGACACCCGCGCGGCGGCTGCGCACCATCCGCACGCTAGCCGAAGCCGGTGTGCCGGTGGGCGTGAGCATCGCACCCGTAATCCCGTTCGTGACCGAGCCCGACATGGAGCGCGTGCTAGAAGCCTGCGCCGAGGCCGGTGCGACAAGCGCAAGCTACATCGTGCTGCGCCTGCCATGGGAGGTCGCGCCGCTGTTCCAGGACTGGCTGGCGGCGCACTTCCCGCAGCGTGCGGAGCGCGTGATGAGCCGCGTGCGCGATATGCGCGGCGGCAAGGACTACGAGTCGGCATTTTCGCAGCGCATGAAGGGCACGGGGCTGTGGGCCGACCTGCTCAAGCAGCGCTTTCACAATGCCGTGCGGCGCCTCGGGCTCAACGAGCGGCGTCACGGCATTCTGGACATGTCGGCGTTCGTGCAGTCGAAGACCGTGCGCGAGAAGCCGCAGCTCGACCTGTTCTGAGCCGATACTGAGCGATTTACTGCGAGATCGCCTTCGCGGCCTCGACCTGCGACTCGAAGTACGTTTGAAACGAGAGCGCGAGTCCCGTCATCAGCAGGAACGCGCCGATCAGCAGCGAGAAGATCACGACGAAGATCACCGTCCAGCCCGAGCGGCTCGTGCGGCCTTGCTCCACGAACGCGGCGTTGAACTGCGCGTCCCATTTGGCGTCGGGGCGCAGCCCGTAGACGATCGCCGCCAGAAACGCCGAGATGACCGACACCGCGCCGATCACGGCGAGCACCCAGCCGGGAATCGAGGTGCGTTCGGTGGCGACGAGCAGCATCACGCCCGGAATGCCGATGAGCGTGCCGAGCAAATGCGCCCAGCCCCACACGTCGCGTGGGCCGTACAGATAGAAGCGGTGTGCGCCGAGGCTGCCAAACAGGAAGGCGAGGGCGGCGGTGAGCGTCTTGGAGCGAAAGCGTGCGGGGTTCTTGTCGTTGGGCATGGGCTCGGGCGAAACGTGGACGTTCGGCCGTCATGGGCGCATCACGTCGAACGCACACGGGCCGCCGGGCATTGTATGCCGCACGCCGCGCTTGCAACACAAGCGCACGCTTATGCCCGGCACCGTGCCTGCAGCTTCAACGTGGCCGTCGCGTCACGGTTTGGCGTAGGTCACGCGATAAATCGCGCCCGCGTAGTCGTCGCTGACGAGGAGCGATCCGTCAGGCAGCGGCAGCACGTCGGCGGGGCGGCCCCATTGGGTCTCGTCGGAATTGAGCCAGCCCTGCGCGAACACTTCCTGGTGCGCGTTGGTGCCGTCGGGGTTGGCGCTCACGCGCACCACGCGATAGCCGACCTTCTTGCTGCGGTTCCACGAGCCGTGCTCGGCGATGAAAATGCTGTTCTTATAGTCGGCCGGGAACATCGAACCGGTGTAGAAGCGCATGCCGAGCGACGCCACATGCGCGCCGAGTTTGAGGACCGGGGGCGTGAAAGCGCTGCACGGATGGCCTGCGCCGAACTCGGGGTCGGCGACATTGCCGCCGTGACAATAGGGAAAGCCGAAGTCCTCGCCCACGTGCGCGAGGCGGTTGAGTTTGTCGTCGGGGATGTCGTCGCCGAGCATGTCGCGGCCGTTGTCGGTGAACCAGAGTTCGTGCGTCTGCGGATGCCACGCGAAGCCGACCGTGTTGCGCACGCCGCGGGCGATGGTCTCGTAGTGCGAGCCGTCGGGGTCCATGCGCCCGATCATCGCGAAGTGCACGCGCCGCGGGTCGCTGGCCGGCAGGCAGACGTTGCACGGCGCGCCTTGCGGCACGTAGAGCTTGCCGTCGGGGCCGAAGGCGATGAACTTCCAGCCGTGGTGGTGCTCGGTGGGCAGCGAATCCGTGACGACGACGGCTTTGGGCGGATCGTCGAGATGGCGGTCGATGTCGTCGAGCCGGACGATCGACGACACCGCCGAGACATACAGTTCGCCGTTGCGCCAGGCCACGCCCACCGGCATCGTCAGTCCCGAGGCCACGATATGGCGCTTGATGGCCTTGCCGTCCCTGAGTTCGAGTGCGTAGACGTCACCGCCCATACTCCCCACATACAGGAGGGTGCCGTTGCCCGACAGCGTCATTTCGCGTGCGCCGGGCACGTCGGCGGACAGCACCTCGATGTGGAAGCCCGGTGGCAGCTTGATGCGGTCGATCGGAAGCGCCGCGTGAGCGAGCGGTGCCGCGAGCAGGGCGGCGGCAAGGACGAGCCATGCCGCTGCCAGGCGTCTGGCCGTCTCGCGAGACACTGGGAAAAGCGAGCCGTTACCCATGCCGCGGCCGCCACCGCGACGCGGCCATTGCACGAGTCGTCTGAAAGTCGCCACAATTCGCTCCAGGGCCCGCCCGTCGTGGGCATGGGCCGCAGTTTGACCGCTGTGTCTTGCCGCTTTCTGCGCGCCGGCGCGCAATTTCCCGTTAAGTGTTTGTTATGCCTCCGGTTTCGGGCTATAATCGCATGTTTCAGTAGTCCCGAACCCCCGGTTTTCAAGGATTTTAGTATGGTCATCATCCGTCTGGCACGCGGCGGCTCGAAGAAGCGCCCGTTCTACAACATCGTCGCAACCGACTCGCGCAACCGTCGCGACGGCCGTTTCATCGAGCGCGTGGGCTTCTACAACCCGGTCGCTACCAAGGGTGAAACGCTGCGTATCGCTCAAGATCGCGTGACGTACTGGAAGGAAAACGGCGCGCAAATGTCGCCGGCCGTCGAGCGCCTCGTGAAGGAAGCGCAAAAGACCGCCGCCGCTGCGCCGGCTGCTTAAGTCATTAAGCGTCTTTTCAGTCTGTTGTCCGTGTTTTGCCCGCGTACGCGCTGCATGATCCGCGTATGCAATATCAAGCTGGTCGCAAGGGGTGCCGATGTCCGCGCATGACGCCAAATCTGCCGTAGAGGCGAACGACGCGTCGGAAAGCGGGGCGCCCGAAGTTGCGACCGGCGGCGCCGGCAAGGCTGCCGCCCGCGGCGCGCCGTCGTTTGGCGCGTTCGTGCGCAAGCCTGCACGCGAGAGCGCCGCGAAAGCTGCGCCCGCAGGCGAGAGTCTGCGCGCCGAAACCGAAGCGAGCTGGCCGGCCGACGCCGTTGAAGTCGGTGCCGTGATCGACGCCTATGGCCTCAAGGGCTGGCTGAAGATCGCGCCGCACGCGCAGGACGGCCGCGCGCTGCTTTCCGCCAGGCGCTGGTGGCTCCTCAAGGGCCGCGAGGGTCAGGCCCATCGCGAGCGTCATTCCGCGGTGCGCGTGAGCGCCAAGGTTCATGGTGACAGCGTCGTTGGCCAGCTTTCGGGCCTGGACGACCGCGATGCCGCGCTGCTGTTGCGCGGCGCGCGCGTGTACGTGAGCCGGGCCGAATTCCCGGCGCCCGCAGCCGATGAATATTACTGGGTCGACCTGATCGGTCTCGATGTCGCCAATGAGGCGGGTGTCGAGCTCGGCAAGGTTGCCGACCTGATCGACAATGGCGCGCAATCGGTGTTGCGTGTCACGTATGCGTCCACAGACAAGGATGGCAAGCCGGCCACCGGCGAGCGCCTGATCCCGTTCGTGGGCGTGTTCGTGAAGACGGTGGACCTGGCGGCGAAGCGTATCGTCGTCGACTGGGAAGCCGACTACTAGGCGCCGCGGCAACGCTGTGCTGTGGCAACCCCGCCGCGCGCCCTGATTCAATTTCGCTGAACGGAGAGAGCGATGCAGTTCGATGTCGTCACGCTCTTTCCCGAGATGTTCCGCGCGCTGACCGACTGGGGCATTACCAGCCGGGCGGCGAAGCAGCAGCGTTACACGTTGCGCACGTGGAATCCGCGTGATTTCACGACCGACAACTACCGCACGATCGACGACCGCCCCTACGGCGGCGGCCCCGGCATGGTCATGCTGGCCAGGCCGCTCGAAGCGGCGATCGACGCGGCGAGGGTCGCGCAGGCGCAAGCCGGCGTGAGCGCCCCGCGTGTGCTGCTGATGTCGCCGCAAGGCAAGCCGCTCACGCACGAACGCGTCATGCAGTTCGCGCAGGAGCCGGGCCTCGTGATGTTGTGCGGCCGCTATGAAGCGATCGACCAGCGTCTCGTCGACCGCTGCGTGGACGAAGAAGTGAGCCTCGGCGACTTCGTGCTCTCGGGGGGCGAATTGCCCGCGATGGCCTTGATGGACGCCGTGGTGCGCAATCTGCCGGGCGTGCTGGGTGACGCACTTTCGGCGGTGCAGGACAGCTTCGTCGACGGTTTGCTCGACTGCCCGCATTACACGCGCCCCGAGGAATACGACGGCGTGCGCGTGCCCGATGTGCTGCTTGGCGGCCATCATGCGGAAATCGAGCTATGGCGCCGCCGCGAGGCGTTGCGCAACACGTGGAACAAGCGGCCCGATCTGATCGCGCGGGCCAGAAAGAACAAGATGTTGAGCCGGGCCGACGAGGCGTGGCTCGCTAGTCTCGCGAAGGGCGCGGACGAAGCGTAAGGCTTCGGGCGTGCGCGACAAGGGGCGCAAAAGGCGGTGCCGCTTCATGCGTGAACGGCGCCAGTTGTGAATCCATCCTCTATCGGGGCCGTAGTGCAGGCAACCCTGCACAGGTACGAACGCCGACAAGATGGCATACGGAGTCAATCCATGAATCTGATTGAAAAACTCGAGCAGGAAGAAATCCAGCGCGTGCTGGGCGAGAAGACCATCCCCGAATTCGCCCCCGGCGATACGGTGATCGTCAACGTGAACGTGGTTGAAGGTAACCGCAAGCGCGTTCAGGCATACGAAGGCGTCGTGATCGCGAAGCGTAACCGCGGCCTGAACTCGTCGTTCATCGTGCGCAAGATCTCGTCGGGCGAAGGCGTCGAGCGTACGTTCCAGACGTACTCGCCGCTGCTGGCCAGCATCGTGGTGAAGCGTCGCGGCGACGTGCGTCGCGCGAAGCTGTACTACCTGCGCAACCTGTCGGGCAAGAAGGCACGTATCAAGGAAAAGCTGGTGTCGAAAGACCGCGCAGCTGCTCCGGCCGACCAGGCGTAAAAGCTGTAAGAAAGAAGCACCCTCGGGGGTGCTTTTTTCTTTTTGGCCGCAAAATAATCTCGTGTACGTGTCATCCGAGACGCCCGTTGATCCGCCCAGCATTTGAACCCGAAAGCCTGCCGATCGAATCGACGGGCGCAAGCCTTCCGCAGGTCGCCGCGGAGCGCCTGACCGCCGCCGGCTTGCGCACGCGCTTCGAGCAGCGCCTGCCGTGGGACCCCGAACCTCAGGAAGCCCGTCTGTTCGAGATGCGCGATCCGCGCGAGGCCGCCGTGCTGATGCCCATCGCCATGCGCCCGGGCGGCCTGACCGTGCTGCTCACCCAGCGCGCCGACAACCTCAGCAATCACGCGGGCCAGGTGAGCTTTCCCGGTGGCAGCCGCGAACCTTCCGACCCCACGCCCATCGCCGCCGCGCTGCGCGAGGCGCACGAGGAAGTGAACCTCGACCCCGCGCGTGTCGAGGTGCTCGGCGCATTGCCTGATTACCTCACTGGTACCGGATTCAGGGTCACGCCCGTGGTCGGTCTCGTGCACGAGCCGTTCAGTCTCGCGGCGGACTCGCTCGAAGTAGCGAGCATCTTCGAGGTGCCGCTCAGCTTTCTCATGAACCCGGTGCATCACCAGGTGCGCGTGTTCCGCTGGGAAGGCGGCGAGCGGCGCTTCTATGCGATGCCGTATCCGGACCGCCATTCGCCGGACCTCAACGTGCCCGAACCCATAATCGCTTCCGGCGTCGGGTCCTCGCACTTCATCTGGGGGGCGACGGCGGGCATGCTGCGCAACTTCTACCGTTTCCTGCTCGCGTAACACGTCTGGCGGCGCGTGCAAGCACCGCCGTGCACTGTTGCGAGTTTGCCGCCCGAATTGCCGGCGATGGTCAGGCACATCTGGCCCTGTGATATCGTTGCAACACTTTCATAAAACCCCTTTCGCAACCCGATCTGCACGGCGCGTCGCATGACCTTCTTTTCCGTATTGCTGGCTCTCGTCATCGAACAGGTGCGGGCGCTGTCGCCCAATAATCCGGTCATGGCGCTCGTGCGCCTCAATGCGGAGTGGGCCGCTCACGGCTTCGACGCCGGCAAGCAGAAGCATGGCCTCATCGCGTGGCTCGTGGTCGTGCTGCCGTGGACGCTCGCCACCGCGCTCGTCTACTACGTGCTGTACCACATCAGCTTCGTGCTGGCGTTCCTGTGGAACGTGGTGGTCGTGTACTTCACGCTCGGCTTCCGCCAGTTCAGCCACTATTTCACCGACATCCATCTCGCGCTGAACAACGACGACGTGCCGCGCGCGCGTGAAATCCTCCATGAATGGACCGGCATCGACGCCGTGGACATGCCCGTGAGCGAGATCGTGCGCCACACGCTGATTCACGCGGTGATCGCCTCGCACCGGCACGTGTTCGGCGTGTTCTTCTGGTTTCTCGTGCCGATCGGGCCCGCGGGCGCCGTGCTGTACCGCATCGCCGAATACCTCGCGCGCGAGTGGGCGCGTCCGGCCGAAGACCGCACCGAGGCGTTCTCGAACTTCGCGCAGCATGTGTTTTTCGTGATCGACTGGGTGCCGGCGCGGCTTACGTCGCTGGGCTTTGCGATCGTCGGCAACTTCGAGGACGCGATCTACTCCTGGCGCAACCACACGAACCAGTGGCCCGACACCAACGAAGGCGTGCTGCTCGCCACCGGCAGCGGCGCGCTGGGCGCGCGGCTTTCTGGCCCGCTCGCCGAGCAGTCCAGCGTCGATGTGCTCGCGCAGCCGGGCGAGGGCGGTCCGTACACGGTGGGCGACGACTGCACGCCGCGCACGCTGCAATCGGCCGTGGGCCTCGTGTGGCGCGCCGTGATCCTGTGGATGATCCTGCTGCTCATGCTGACGATCGCCGTCTGGCTCTGAGCGCCGCAGCGCAGCGCTGAGTCGTAAAAATGCAAATGGGCCGCTTCCAGCGGCCCATTTCCGTTTGGGTCAGCACCTGACGTCACTCGTCGCGCACGTCGCGATCGCGTCCGCAATTCCAGCACACGGTGAACTGCGCTTCGAGCACCTCGCCGCAGCGCGCGCAGCGCCACGTCGGTGAGCCCGGCGGCGGGCCGCTCACCGCTTCGTCGATCAGCCGCCGGGCGAGCTTTTCGTCGCGTTCGTCGACGAGCCAGAGTTCGGGCGCGCACTGCTCGGCCGGAATCTCGCCCATCGCGCCGCTCAGGTAGCGGTTGTGCAGCTCGCAGGGCACGCCCGCCGTCGCCAGGATGTTCATCCAGTGCTGGGCGATCAGCAGATTCGGCGCGCGCACGAGCTTGAGCATAGGCGTTTGCGGGCAGGCGGCGCGTCAGCGCACGACCTGGCTGATCTCGTGGATGAGCTGCGCGTACAGCGCCTGGCGCTCGGGCGCGATGCGGCCGTCGTCGACGGCCTCCAGAATTGCGCAGCCCGGCTCGTGCAGGTGATGGCAGTTGTAGAAGCGGCAGTGCGCGAGCAGCGGCCGGAACTCGGGGAACGCGCGCTCCAGCTTGCCTTCGGTGAGGTGATAGAGGCCGAACTCCTGGAAGCCCGGCGAGTCGATCAGCGCGCCGCCCTCGGGCAGCGTGTAGAGCCGCGTGAACGTCGTGGTGTGGCGGCCGCTGTTGAGTGCCGTCGAAATCTCGCGCGTGGCCGCTTCGGCGTCGGGAATCAGCAGGTTCACGAGCGTCGACTTGCCCATGCCCGACTGGCCGAGCAGGATCGTCTGATGGCCGTGCAGATGCTCGGCCAGCGTCGCGTGCGCCTCCACGGGGCGGCCTTTCACCGACACCTCCAGCACCGTATAGCCCAGCGCGCGATAGCGCTCGAGGCGCTGGCGCGCGAGCGGCAGCGCGGCTTCGACGTCGATCTTGTTGAGCACGATGAGCGGCTTGAGGTCGTTGGCCTCAGCGGCCACGAGCGCGCGCCCGAGCAGGTCCTCGCTGAAGTGCGGCTCGGTGGCGAGCACGATCAGCAGCTGGTCGAGGTTTGCCGCGAAGAGCTTCGACTTGAACTGGTCGGAGCGATAGAGCAGGTTGCGCCGCTCGCCGATCGCGACGATCACGCCCTGGTCGGCGGAAGTCGACTGATACTCGACGCGGTCGCCCACCGCGACCTCGCTCTTCTTGCCGCGCGGGAAGCATTGCAGGTGCGCGCCGCCGCCGTCGGGCGCGACCAGATAGTGGCGCCCGTGGGCGGCGATCACCACGCCGTGCAGCGTGGCGCCTGCAGCTTTTGCGTTGCCGGCGGCTTTGGTTGCGCGCCGGTTCATGCGTGCGCGAGCAGTCGGTCGATCCGCTGCGAAGCCGGCGGATGCGAGTAGTAGAACGCGGTATAGAGCGGGTCGGGCGTGAGCGTCGACGCGTTGTCCTCGTAGAGCTTCACGAGCGCGTTGACGAGATGCTGCGCGTCGGTTTGCGTGGCGGCGAAGGCGTCGGCCTCGAACTCGTGCTTGCGCGAGGAGAGGCTGCCAAGCGGCGTGACGAAGAACAGGAACACGGGCACGGCGAGGAAGAACAGCACGAGCGCGAGCCCTTCGTTGCCGCCGAGCAGCGACGGCCGCACGCCGAGACCCTCGTAGAACCAGACGCGCTGCGAGAGCCAGCCGAGCAGGGCGAGCAGCGCGAGGCTGATCGCGAACGTGACGACCATGCGCTTGATCACGTGACGGCGCTTGAAGTGGCCGAGTTCGTGCGCGAGCACGGCCTCGATCTCGCTGCCGGAGAGGCGCGCGAGCAGCGTGTCGAAGAAGACGATGCGCTTGGACGCGCCAAAACCCGTGAAATAGGCGTTGCCGTGCGCGGAGCGGCGGCTGCCGTCCATCACGAACAGGCCCTTGGCTGCAAAGCCGCAGCGCTGCATGAGCGCCTCGATGCGCGAGCGCAGCGCCTCATCGCGCAGCGGTTCGAACTTGTTGAAGAGCGGCGCGATGAAGGTGGGGTAGAGCACCAGCACGAGCATCTGGAAGGCGACCCAGACGGCCCACGTCCAGAGCCACCAGAGGCTGCCCGCCTGCTTCATGAGCCAGAGCACGACGAAGAGCAGCGGAATGCCGAACGCGGCGCCGATCAGGAGCCCCTTGATGCGGTCCATGATGAAGATGCGCCTCGTCATGCGATTGAAGCCGAAGCGCTCCTCGACCACGAACTGGCGGTAGTAGTCGAGCGGCAGCTCGACCAGGCCGGAAATGGCGAGCACGGCCCCGACCAGCGCGATCTGGCCCACATATTCGCGCCCGATCGCGCCCGAAATGCCGAGATCGAGCGCCTGCACGCCGCCGAGCAGCGTGAGCGCGATCAGCACCACGGCGCCGAGCACGATCTCGATCATGCCGAGGCGCGTGCGCGCGACCGTGTAGTCGGCGGCGCGCTGGTGCGCGGCGAGCGGAATGGTGGCGGTGAACTGCGCGGGCACCGCGCCGCGGTGGGCGGCCACGAAGCGGATCTGGCGCGAGGCGAGCCAGAGCTTGGTCGCGACCATGGCGAGCACGCCGACGACGAACAGCACGCTGAAGTACAGCGCAGGGGAGGGGGACAGATTAGGCATCCAGGAAGTCCGTGGTATCTATGCGACAATTATATGTTCTCGCCGGCCGGGCATCGCATCCTGTCGATGCCGCGCACGCGCCGCGCCACCAACGCTCTCCGGGTTGCCTTTCATGACTGACATTACCGCTGCCGGCGCGCCGCTCATCGAGCGCACCGACATGAACCTGATCTGGCTCGATATGGAAATGACGGGCCTCGATCCCGACAACGACCGCATCATCGAGATCGCCGTGGTGGTGACGAATTCGACGCTCGACAAGCTCGTGGAAGGCCCCGTGCTGGCCATCCATCAGCCGGAGACGGTGCTCGACCGCATGGACGAATGGAACCGCAACACGCACGGCCGCTCGGGCCTCACCGAGCGCGTGCGCGCCTCGACCGTCACGGAGGAAACCGCGACCGAGCAGATCATGGCGTTTCTTTCGCAATACGTGCCGCCGGGCAAGTCGCCGATGTGCGGCAACTCGATCTGTCAGGACCGCCGCTTCATGGCGCGCTGGATGCCCACGCTCGAGCGCTTCTTCCACTACCGCAACCTCGACGTGAGCACGCTCAAGGAGCTGTGCCGCCGCTGGCAGCCGACCATCTACAAGGGTTTCCAGAAGCGCGCGATGCACACGGCGCTCGCCGACATCCACGAGTCGATCGACGAACTCAAGTACTACCGCGAGCACTTCCTCGTTGCGGCGCCGGGCATCGTGCCCGACATGGCCGCGGGCGAGGCCGGTCCGGCGCTCTGAGCGCCGTTGAGACACGCAACAGCGGTTCTGCCGCTGCTGCGTGATCGTTGAAGTTCGAGTGTCAAGCGCGCGACGCCCGCTGCGCGTTCTTGGGCCGGAACGCCGCCACGACGTTCGGATCGGTTTCGATATACGGGCCGCCGATCAGGTCGATGCAATACGGCACCGCAGCAAAAATACCGGGCACCTTCACGGCGCCCTGATCGTCGCGCAAGCCTTCCAGCGTTTCCTTGATCGACTTCGGCTGCCCCGGCAGGTTGATGATGAGCGCCGCGTGGTCGTCGTTCTCGCGGATCACGGCAACCTGGCGCGACAGAATGGCCGTCGGCACGAAATTCAGGCTGATCTGGCGCATCTGCTCGCCAAAGCCCGGCATTTCCTTCGTCGCCACCGCGAGCGTCGCCTCGGGCGTCACGTCTCGGCGCGCGGGGCCGGTACCGCCCGTCGTCAGCACGAGATCGCAGCCGAGGCCGTCCACGAGCGCCGTGAGCGTCGCGGAGATCGTCGCCGCGTCGTCGTGGATCAGGCGCGTTTCGGCGCGCCACGGCGTTTTCAGCGCGTTGCCGAGCCACTCCATCAGCGACGGAATGCCCTTGTCCTCGTAGACGCCGCTCGTCGCGCGGTCGCTGACCGACACGAGGCCGATCACGAGTTCGTCAGGATGGCTGCGCTCAGGCTTCGTCATCTTCGCGGTCCTCGTCGGCACGCTCGTCTTCGTGGTCTTCGCCCTCGTCGGCGCCCTGGGCGCTCGCGTCCTTGATCCACTGGAACAGCTCGCGGAACGACTTGGGCGGCTTGCTTTGCTCCTGCTCGCGGCGCGCGTTGCGGATCAGCGTGCGGCCTTCCTGCGGGTCGGCGGCGGGGTGGTGGCGGATGAATTCGGTGAGCGCGGCGTCGTCCGCGAGCAGCTTGTCGCGCGTGCGCTCGATCCAGTGCAGGCGCGCCGTGGCGGCCTTGTTCACGCCGCGGTGCTCGTCGAGCTTCGTGCGCAGCGCGGCGACTTCGGCCTCCGTGAGCCCGCGCATCATGCGGCCCACGTACTGGAGCTGGCGGCGACGGCCTTCGTGATCGGTGATGCGGCGGCACTCGTGGACGGCGTCCGCGAGGTCTTCGGTCATCGGCATGCGCTTGAGCGCGTCCTTGGGCAGTTCCACGAGGGCCTGGCCGAGTTCCTGGAGCGCTTCCATGTCGCGCTTGAGCTGCGATTTGCTCGGGCGATCGTAGCCGTTGTCGTCCTGCTCGGCGACAGCGTCGTTCATCGGTTGAATGCGGGTTTTGCGTTTCATGGGGCGTATTGTAGCGTGCGCGCGCGTGCGGCTCGGGCTGGAAGGCGGCGCCGGCGGCCCGATGCCGGGGCGGGCGTTGGCGCGGCAGTTGGTGCGAGGGACCAGGCGGCGAAAGCGCCTGTGATGCGTGTTCACATACCTTGCTATGATCGCGGGATGCGCTTTGCGAACGCAGCGCGTTCCGAAGCACCTGAACCGACACCAGCGAAACACGACACCAGCGGGCCGCACCGGCCCAATACCGGACCGTAACGACAATGGCAGCAGACATCGAAGCCCGGCAACGCTTTTTCCCGCACACCCAGGACGAGCTGAAGGAGATCGCCTCAGACATCCTGCGGCACGCCAGCGCGCTCGGCGCGAGCGACGCCGCGACCGAGATCTCCGAAGGCGACGGCTTGTCCGTTTCGGTGCGGCGCGGCGAGGTCGAGACGATCGAGCACAACCGCGACAAGATGGTCGGCGTGACCGTCTATATCGGCAACAAGCGCGGCAACGCGAGCACCTCTGACTTCTCGCCGCAGGCGCTCAAGGACACGGTGGCGGCCGCGTACAACATCGCGCGCTTCACCGCCGACGACGACTGCGCGGGCCTCGCCGAGCGCGATCTGCTCGAAACCGCGCCGCGCGACCTCGACCTCTATCACCCGTGGAATCTCTCCGCCGACGAGGCCGTGGAAATCGCGCGCCGCGCCGAAGACGCGGCGTTCGCCGTCGACCCGCGCGTGAAGAACTCCGAAGGCGCGAGCGTGTCGGCACAGCACTCGCAGTTCGTGCTCGCCACCTCGGGCGGCTTCATACACGGCTATCCGTACTCGCGCCACTACGTTTCGTGTGCGCCTATCGCCGGCGTCGGCCGCAACATGCAGCGCGACGACTGGTACACCTCGCGGCGCAGCGCGGCCGAGCTGGCCTCGCCCGAAGCCGTCGGGCGCTATGCGGCCGAACGTGCGCTTTCGCGCCTGAACGCGCGCAGCCTCGACACGCGCAAGGTGCCGGTGCTGTTCGAGGCGCCGCTCGCGGCGGGCCTGCTCGGCGCGTTCGTGCAGGCCGTGAGCGGCGGCGCGCTGTATCGCAAGACGTCGTTCCTCGTCGACAGCCTCGGCAAGCCGGTGTTCGCGCCGCACATCCAGATCGTCGAGGACCCGCATGTGCCGCGCGCGGCCGGCAGCGCGCCGTTCGACGAAGAGGGCGTGCGCACGCAGCGCCGCGAAGTCGTGAAGGACGGCATCGTGCAGGGCTATTTCCTGTCGTCGTATTCGGCGCGCAAGCTCGGCATGCAGACCACCGGCAACGCCGGCGGCTCGCACAACCTGCAGTTCCAGAGCTCGCTCACGCAGCCCGAGGACGACTTCGAGGAGATGCTGAGAAAGCTCGGCACGGGCCTGCTGCTGACCGAACTGATGGGGCAGGGCGTGAATTTCGTGACGGGCGACTATTCGCGCGGCGCGTCGGGCTTCTGGGTGGAGAACGGCAAGATCCAGTACCCGGTGGAGGAAATTACGGTGGCGTCCACGCTGCAGGAGATGTTCCACCATATCGTCGCCGTGGGCGCGGATACGCTCGCGCGCGGCACGCGTCAGACCGGTTCGGTGCTGATCGAGCGGATGACGGTGGCGGGGCAGTAAGCGCCGTTTAACGCCTTCTGCGCTGGCTCGATGAAAAACGGCACGCCCAGGCGTGCCGTTTTGCTTTTGGGTGCCGCGCTGCGCGCCCCGTCGATCAATCCCGCCGCACGTATCGCACGAACGCGAAATCGAAGTCGTTCGGCGCATTCGCATGCAGCGTCTCGCGCGACGTTTCCTGCCAGACGTCGGGGTCGGGCGCGGGAAAGGTGGCGTCGCCCTCGAAGTCCGCGGAGATTTCCGTCACCACGAGTTCATGCGCGAGCCCGAGTCCTTCGCCGTAGAGTTGCGCGCCGCCGATCAGGAACGCCGTGGGCGCCTGGTCCTGGGCCGCGAGGGCGAGCGCCTCGTCGAGGCTCGTGGCGGTGTCGCAGCCGGGAAAGCGCTTGCCCGCGTCGCGCGTCACGACGATGTTGCGGCGGCCCGGCAAGGCGCGGCCGATCGATTCGTGGGTTTTGCGGCCCATGATGATGGGCGCGCCCATGGTGGTGCGCTTGAAGAACGCGAGGTCTTCGGGGAGCCGCCAGGGCAGCGCGTTGTCGCGGCCGATCACGCCGTTGCGGGCGCGCGCGACGATGAGGGTGAGCGTCGTCATCGAAAGGGTAGAGGTGCGAGGTTGTAAGCTGTTCGCAGCGATTCTACCTGAGCGCGCCGGACGCCCCGGCGCGCTTCCTCCACGCGATCGGCTGTTTCAGTCCTGCCCGTCGGGCGGCAATTCCGCCTGGTTCTCCGCTTCGCCGCCGAAGAACGTTTTTTCGTCGCGCAGGCCGTGCGTGCCCATCAGCCGGTAAAGCGTCACGCGCGAGATGCCGAGGTCCGCCGCGGCTTCCGTGAGCCGGTGCCGGTGCCGCAGCAGCGCCGCCTCGATCGCGCGCCGCTCCGCGGCCTCGCGCGCCTGCGCGAGCGAGACCGTCTGCTGCGCGGTGAAGTGCGCGAGATCGAGATCCTCCGCCGAGATCAGCTTGCTTTCGGCCATCACGATCGCGCGGCGCACGCGGTTGATGAGTTCGCGCACGTTGCCAGGCCAGTTGTAGTTGTAGAGGGCCTCGATGGCGTCAGGCGTGAAGCCGCGGATGCGGCGCGCGCTGTCCTGCTTGAACTTGTGCAGCACGTGGTGCGCGAGAATCTCGATGTCCTTGCCGCGCGCGCGCAGCGGCGGCTCGTCCACGCGCAGCACGCACAGGCGGTGAAAGAGGTCGGCGCGAAAGCGTCCGTCGCGCATGGCCGCCTCGAGATCGACGTGCGTGGCCGAGATGATGCGCACGTCCACGGGAATCTGCTCGTGGCCGCCCAGGCGTTCGATCTTGCCTTCCTGCAAAAAGCGCAGCAGGCTTGCCTGGCTTTCCAGCGGCAGGTCGCCGATCTCGTCGAGAAAGAGCGTGCCGCCGTTGGCCGATTCGACGCGCCCGATCTTGCGCTGGTTCGCGCCCGTGAACGCGCCGCGCTCGTAGCCGAACAGTTCGGATTGCAGAAGATGATGCGGGATCGCGCCGCAGTTGATCGGCACGAAGGTCGCCTTGCGCCGCGCGGAGCGCTCGTGGATCGCGAGCGCCGTGAGTTCCTTGCCGGTGCCCGATTCGCCCGAGATGAACACCGTGGCGTCGGTGTTGGCCACCTTGCGGATCGTGCGAAAGAGCTGCTGCATCGCTTCGCAGGTGCCGACCATTTCGTCTTCGTCCTGGCTCGCGGCGGCGGCCGGCGTGTCGAGATCGCACAGCGACACCATGCCGAACGCGTGGCCCACGAGGTAGTCGAGCGTCGCGTGCGCGACCGGCACGTGCACGTAGTCGAAGCAGTAGTGGCGGATCAGGCGCCGCACTTCGGCGTCGGTGAGGCGCGAATCATCGGTGAGCGCGATCCATCCCACCTGCTGCAGCCGCAGGATCGTCTCGAGGCCCGCGAACTCGCGCGGCGCGAAACCCGTGAGATCGACGATGCCGGCATAGGCCGCCTCCGGCTTCACGAGGCGCGAGGCCTCGTGCACCGTGCGCGCGGTCGCGATTTCCCAGCCGCGGCTCTTGAGGTAGGCGCACAGCAGCGGGTCGGGCGTGCGCGCGACATACAGCAAGGTGCGCTCGAGACTCGCCTCGGGCTTCGCATCGCGCGCGCGGCCGGCGTCGGGGACATCGCCGGCAAGCGGCGGTCCGCCCACGGCGAGACGCTGCCCGGCTCCGGCGAGCGGTGTCACAGTGGCGCCCAGATGTGAGGATTCGCGCACGATCGGCCTCATGTCATCAGAAGGTGTAAGGGAAACGCACGCCGACGACGAAGTTCGGTGCATCGGGCGTGAGCCCGACGGACACCGCGCCGTTGATCGTCAGGTGCTTGTTGACCACGTGATTCAGGCCGAAGTTGAGCACCGAGGCCGTCGTCTCGCTGCCCGGCACGCCGGTCCAGGTGCCGCCCGGCGACTTGGTCTTCGACTGCGGCTCGATGGCCATGGTGTACGAAATGCTTGCCGAGTCCTTGTCCGAGAAGGCGAGCGCGACGCCGCCGCCGAACTGGATGATGTCGCCGAGCTTCACTTCGGCAGGCTCGGTCTGCCCGATCACCGAGGAGATGTCGGCGAACGAGCGCGAGATGTTGTACGTGTACGAGAAGCTGCCGAACAGCACCACCGGGTCGTAGGTCTTCAGCACCGAGATGCCGGCCGTGACGTTCCAGAAGCCCGTGCCCGTGGGCAGCTTGCTGGGGGCGACGAGATTGGTGTTGTCGGGCGTGATCTGCTGAACCTTGATGCCGAACGGCGAGGTGCCGGTGTCCGTCTTCACGCGCAGGCTGCCGACCACGTCGGGAATGTTGTTGGTTTCCTTCAGGAACTGGTAGTAGATCCCGAAGTTCACGTCGCCGATCGAGTTCGAATTGACCGACGCATCCGTGAGCGTGCTGGCCGAGCCGCCCGCGCCACCGACGATGAAGGTGCTGTGCCGGTAGACGTAAGGCACGTCCACATCGATGCTCATGCGGTCGGTGAGGCCGTAGCGCGTGTCGAGGTCGGCGGTGATCGTGTGCGACTTGGTCTGCCCCAGATTGATGTTGCCGAGGAAGATCGCGTCGAGGGCGAGAAAGCCCGAAAGCTGCAGCTGGCGGCGATCGTAGTAACTGTCGCTGATGCCCCAGTCCAACGTCAGCTTGTGGTCGAAGAGCGGCGCGTGCTCGCGCTGCACGACCGCTTCTTCGGCTTGCGTGCGCGACGGCTCGGCGCTCTTTTGCGTCTCGCCCACGGTCGGGTTGTTCGGGTTCACGCCAACCGGTGCGCCCTGCTGCGGCCCGCTCGCGGCCGAGCTGCCGGTCGCGCCATTGGTCGCGCCCGCGTCGGGCGAGGGCGGGTTCACGGGCACGCCCGTGGCCGTGCCGGTGAGCGCACCCGGCGCCGTCGCGCCCGGCAGCGCCTGGGCGAGCGGCGGCAGGGGCACAGGCAGACCGTCTGCGCCCGGTTGTTCCGCGACCGTCGCGTCCGACGCGGCGTCGGGCGCACCTGCGCCCGGCATGCCGCGACCGCGTTGCGCCATTTCGAGGTTCGTCACCTGGCGCTCGAGTGACTGGATTTGCCTCTGCTGCTCGTCGACGACGCGCATGAGCGTATTCAGGCGGTCTTCGATCGACTGGCTTTGTAGCGCCTGCGCGTGGGCGGACTGCGAGAGCGCGAATAGTAAAACGGCTGCTGGAATGGCGGCCAGCGACACGTGTGGCGCGGCCGCCCTGGACATCATCTTCATTGTTCTTCCCCCGGGATCGAATGCGGGCGCCCGGCGGAACCCCCTGGTTCCACGCCCGCGCACGTCGATGCTCCTCATTCAAGGTGCTGCTTCTCGCGCGGGTCCTTGCCCGCGTGGTGGTCTCCTTTGCTGGTACGTCTCGTTCCGAGCCCTCGGTTAGTGGAGATTTCGCAGCGCCTGTAATACGCCGGTCTGCCGGATCATTTGCGACGTCATCTGCTGCGTCTGCAGACTCAGTTGCAGCTGGTTGGCGACCTGCTGGTTGTTGCCTGCGACCTGGAGTAGCTGGGCGATCGCGCCGGCCTGCTGCATGTTGCCTGGCACGATGTTCTGCGTGGCGATGCCCGCCGGCGTCTGCAGCGTCACGTTGACGCCGTTACTGCCGAACGAGATGCCCGCTCTTATGCTGCCGGTCGCGTTCGATGCCGACGCGCTCGACTGGTTGGCGGCGCCTGGCAGACTGGCGAGCTGCGGCGCGTTGTTGTCATAGGAGATGGTTGCGGCATTGGCGCCCGTATTGCCGTTGCCGGCCACCTGGGTGATCTGCGAGACGCCGTTGACCGAAACGTTCTGGCCGCCGGTGGCCGTCGCGTTCGGGTTGGCGCCGCTGTTTGCGCCCGTGGTCCCGCCCTGCGTCGGGTCGATCACGGTTGCATAGGTCTTCACCTGCGCGCTCACCTGGTTGGCCGCGTTCTGGGCGACCGCGAGCGCGCCTTGCGCGACTGCGGTCGCGCCGTTTGGCAATTGCCATTGAGAAAGCAGGTTCAGAACGAACCCGGAAATCATGTCGCTGCCGGCATATTTGCCGGTCTGATGCGCGAGCACGTCGTCGCCGACGGCTTCGCAGCGGATGCCTTGCGCCTGCGCGTCGGCGTTCGAGAGAAACGCCGGCATCGGTTGCGGCAAGCCGATGCCTTCAGCCGCTAGCGCACCGCTCGAAAAAGCGCAGGCGAGCGCGGAGACGGCTGCCGCGATGCCACACTGTGAGAGGTTGCGTTTCATGATTCTTCGGACTTCAGAACATGACGGCCTTATCGAGGCCGTATTCGAAGAAGGGAGTCGCCGCAGTGCCATTGAGCAAGGCTTGTTCACGCAGCTTGAGCGCGAGCGACTCGTTGTTCTGCAACAGCGGAGAGTCCTCCAGGAACGGTTTGCCGAGCACCGCGAAGACGAGTCCGTTCCATGTTTTGGCGAAGTCGTCTTCGGCGACGATACGGTTGCCGAGCGCGGGGTCCGCAATGAAGATGCGGCCGTTCTCGGCGTGCTTGACGATCACGAAGTGCTCATAGCCATCGATGTTCATGAGCACCAGCACGGGAATCTGCAGGTGGTAGAGCGCGTCGGTATTGACGCGAAAACCGCGGCCGCGCAAGCCGATCGTCTCGACGAACTTCTTCATGTCGAGCATGGAGAAGCCGTTCTTGACGACCACCTCGGGCGTGGAGAACACCATCATCTGGCGGATCAGCTCAGGTTCGGGGATGTCGATGCCGTAGCCATACTTGAGCAGTGTGGCGAGCGCGGCGGCGCCGCAGCTGTAGTCATACTGCTGGCTGACGATGCTGCGATAGCGCAGGTCCCGCATCGAGTGCAGCGGCAGCTTCACCGGCACGCCGATGAGGTGGGTCGCGTCGAGCGTCGACTGCTGCGCATGCACAGGCACAAGGGCTGCGCTGGCCGAGAGCGTCAGCGCGACGACAAACATCCTTGATGCCGGGGTCGATACGGGCCCGGACATGGTGGTCTCCTACCTTCTGGTATGCGCGCCGGCTGCGGTGGGACAGCCGGCGCGCGTTGCTTGCTGCGTTTTCTGCCTGGGGCGAGCCCAGTTCCTGCAGTGCTGCCAGCCGTGCCTAGTGGCCGTTGTTCATCGCGGCGATTGCCATGCCGTTGTGCTGCAGGTTGCCGATGCCGCCGGCAATGTTCACGCCGATGTTGCCTTGCGCGCCGGTGAGCGTATTGGCGCCGAGGCTGGCCGTACCCTGGAACTGGCCGACTGCCGACATGTTGGCGTTCTGCGAGTTGTTATCCGTCGCGACCATCGCAACCGTCGAGTAGGCACCCGGGGTTGCCGTCGTCACCGAGCCGGCGAGGCTGTTGTTCTGCGCGTTGCCGATGCCCGATGCGACGTTCACGCCGACGTTGCCCGATACGTTGGCGAGCGAGCCGTCGCCGACCGACGCGTTCAGGTTGAAGTTCTTCACGTGGGCGCTACCGCTGGACGCCTGATTGTTGAAGATCTGCGCGTTGCCGAACACGTTGCCCATGTCGACAGAAGCGAGCGCGACATCGTTGCTTTGCGCGTTGTTGATGCCTTCCGCGATGTTCACGCCGAGGTTGCCCGTCACGCCGGTTGCTGCGCCGCTGCCGGTGTTGGCGTCGAGCGTGCCCGCCTGTTGTGTGTTGATATGCTGCGTGACGGAGCCGGTGGTGTGCTCGTCGACGGTGTTGAGCGAGTCGCTCACGTTGTAGCCCCAGCTCTTGCTCGAGCTCGAGCTGCGCGACGACGAGTGGCTATGCGAATCCGAGCTGGAGCTCGACGAGCTGTACATGGAAGCGTACGTGCTCGACGAGTTCTTCGACTTTTCGCTCGTGCCGTTCACGCTCGTCGAAAGCGCGGCGCTGGCCGTGCCGTCGGCATGAGCCGTATTGGCGGTCATCGAGCTGTTGCTCGTATTCTTGTTGTTGTTCACGGACCAGGCCGCGCCGACGTTCGTCGTGTCGCTGTTGTTGTGGGCGTTGGTCGTCGTGTGCGACGTGCTTTCCGAGCCGCTGAGGTTGATGCCGGCTGAGCCGTTCTTGTGGTTGCCGGTGTGCGACCACGATGCGTTGGCCTGGAGGCTGCCATTGCCGCTCTGCGACTTCGTCGACGTGTTGTTGCCTACGCTGTTGTAGCTCGTGCCAAGGGCCGCGCTGCCGGTGTCGCTATAGGTGCTGGCAGTCGTGTGGTCATGTGTGCTGCCATTGTCGGTCGCGACGTGATAGTCGGCGCTCGCGCTTGCGTTGAAGGTCTTGCTGAAGCTCGAGTTGCTCGACGAGCTCTTCGAGTTCGACGCATTGACTTGATGCGAATGCGACGAACTGCTCGACGAAGACGAACTGCTCGACTCGCTCGAGCTCGAGGACTTCGAGAAGGAATTGCTGCCCGTGCCCGTCACGCTCCACGTGGTGTTGTTCACTGCCGTGGTGATCTTGCCGCTTTCGTAGCTTTGCGCTTGCGGCAGAAGCGTGCCGCCACCGGTGGTCTGGTTGTTGTTGATGACGGCGCCGGCGGTGCTCGAAACCGAGACGCAGCCGAACAGCGTGACAAAGCCGTTGATGCCGACGTATTCGGTGACGCCTGTGGCGTTGAAGAGATACGCCGAACTAGCTGCGTGAGCGGAACCTACCGCCGACGCAAGAACTGCCGCTGCTATGAGGGTGCGCTTCATGATTTCGCTCCGATACTGAGTGGTCAGTTAAAAAAGAGTGCCCGCCGGGGGACGGAGCACAAAACTGTTTGCCGTAGCGTTACCGGCGCCGGCTGTCTGGTTCACCTGCACGAGGCCCGTCGCATTCCTGAATGCCGCATTGTCGATGCGTACCTCACGAATACCCCCTGCCTGGGCCGTTTGCCCATGACCGCCGTTTTGAGCAGCCGCCGCGGACAGTTCCCCGTCCGAGACCGCCACTACACCAATCGCACCACTGCTGATGAGAGCAGTGTTGCGCTGGACATTGCCCACGCCCGCCGACTGATTCACCATCATTGCGCCGTTCGTGTTTGCAAAAGCTCCTGCACCTATCGTCGCGCTCGCGCCCTTGAGCTGCGCCGTGACGCTGGCGAGCTGCTCGTCGCCGTTCACGTTGATCGACACGTTGCCGGTCGTGATCGTCAGCTGGTTGGCCTGCGCGTTGTCGACGCCCGCGGTTTCGTTCACCGTGAGCGCGCCGGTCGTCGACGTGGCGGCGCCCGGGGCAATGCTCGCCGTCGCGCCGACGCTCACCTGGGCCTGCGCGGCGCTCGCGAAGGCGAGCACGGCGGCGCAGGCGAGCGAGCAGAGAAGCGTCGTGCGCAACGTGCGTGACGTCTGGATCGAACGGCTCATTTCATGCCTCCCATGGCGCCCGTGAGCGGGGCGAGCGCGCCTGTGATCGTCGAGGAAATCGTGCCGCCGAGGCCGGCGCCGACGCCGCCGGTCGCGCCGGCGCCAGCCGCCACGTTCGAGCCCGTCGCGCTGCCCGTGAGAATGCGCGTGAGCGCCTGGACGCCGGCGGTTTGCGCGCTCAATGCGCCGTTCGCGTTGACGCCGCTCGAGCCGTGCGCGTTGGTGAGATCCGTGTCGGTGACGAGCGTCGCCATTGCCGGATCGAAGCTGTTCTTGGGGAAGGTCGTGGCGCGCACGAGCACCGGGTCCTGACTCTTCGGCACGTTGTCGAAGGCGCTGCGCGGCGTGATGTCTCGTTCGACGATGACGTCGCCGGGGTTCGTGACCTGCTGGGCGGCCACGCCCGCCGTGACGCTCGCGGCCAGTAAGCCGCACAGGGCGGCGGCGAACTGGGCCGAGCGGCGGCTGGCGCCGCTCGTCGAATTGCGTGCTCTCATGCTGGTCTCCTCCTGGCCGGAGTCGGCGCATTGGCGCCTGGTCCGGTCATTTCGTCCTGGCTGCGCGTGTTCGCAGCGAACCAGGACACCGCGCCGCAAGCGGCGCGGGTGCTATCTCATCGTTACTTTCTCGTGTAGCTCGCGAGGTTGCCCTGCGCGTTCTGGGTGGCGTCGACAGGGATCGGCAGCGGTGCGGGCGGCGCGATTTCGTCCCAAAGCGTCACGTTGTTGTTGCCGCGCATCAGTTGCGGGGTGGCCGCCACCATCACCATGCCGACGGCGCCGCCGCGCTGGCGCGAAAGCGTCTGGTCGTCGAGAGAGCCGATGCCCGCGAAGACGCCGTCGTTGCCAGAGGTGACGGGGTCGGCCGGGGCGCTGGCGGTCGCGGGGCTGGCGGACGTCGTGCTGGCTGGGTCCGCGGCGGTCGAAGTAGCGTCGCCGGCCGGCGCGCTCACTGCGAGCGTGGCGGGAACGAGTGCCGCAGGTGTTGCAGGAACGACATCCGGGGCGGCGCTGGCGACGCTGGCAACGGCGCCTGGCGCGCCAGGCGCATCGTCCACTGCCTGTGCGCGAGCACCGGGCGAGAGGACGAGGAGGGCGGCGGGAACGAGCATGGCGGCGCATGCACTGCTGTAGCCGATGACACTGCGCCGGACCTGCTGGATGTTGAGTCGCATGGCGTATCTCCTGGTGCGAGACATTTAGCGAAACGTGTGCCATCGCCCGCAATCCATTGATACGCTTCGAACCGCACTATTCTCTGCAAAATTTGAATGGCGGATATTCGCCAAAATGTTTCAGCGCTGAAACGTGAGGCCGTTTAAACCCGTTTGGAATGCGATATGGGTTTCAAAGGAGAACGTTTGCGCGTGAGGCGCTTAACTATTGAGAGAAAGGAAACATCCGTAATTATTTCTGCACTGACAAAATGCCGGGAAAGTGGTGGAAACATTTCCATCGGTCCCTTATCCATTCCTGCCGCATAAATTCTATCCAAGTGCCACGAGGCTATAGTAAGCTTCAGAAAAAGCCGTAATGCCTAAAAGAAAACGCCCGCAACTGGGCAAGTTGACACACACGCCACAACTCGGGGATTCACTGTCAGCAAAAGCATGCGCGTTCACTGTTTTTTTTCAGGTACGCGAAAGTCGCTTTTTGCTGCGTGTCTGTACATTCAGGTGCGTGCCGTCATTCCCAAACGATGGTGTTGGCAAGAGGATCTGAATAATGGAACCTGCAACGCGGCAATTGGTGTACGTGACGCGAAAACCGGTCGAAGCGTTGAACGAGCGGTTCCACGAGCGTGGCTGGCAGGTGGAGATCGTCGGCAACGCACGGGACGCGCGGCGCGCCCTCCGCGCGGGTATGCCTGCGGGCGGGCTGCTCGATCTTTCAAGCGAATTCCATCTGCATGAAATCGGCTCGTTCGAGCCGTGCCTCACGCTGCCCAACGTCGGCTGGGTCGCGGCGACGACGACGGGGCAGCTGCAGGACGCCACGCTGCGCCGGCTGGTGCGCGATTACTGTTTCGATTACGTAACGGTCCCATGGAACGGCGACCGGATCGTCGATTCCGTCGGCCATGCGTATGGCATGGTTTCGCTTGGCGAAGTCGCCTCGAACGACACCACGGGCGGCACCGAGGGCGAAATGGTCGGCTCGTGCGAGGCGATGCTGGCGCTGTTCCGCTCGATCCGCAAGGTCGCGCTGACCGATGCGCCGGTGTTCATCTCGGGCGAGTCGGGCACGGGCAAGGAACTCACGGCTGTGGCGATCCACGAGCGCTCGGCGCGCCGCAGCGCGCCGTTCGTGCCGATCAACTGCGGCGCCATTCCCCCGCACCTGCTGCAGTCCGAGCTGTTCGGCTATGAGCGCGGCGCGTTCACGGGCGCGAGCCAGCGCAAGGTCGGCCGGGTCGAATCGGCCAACGGCGGCACGCTCTTCCTCGACGAAATCGGCGACCTGCCGATGGAAAGCCAGGCGAGCCTGCTGCGCTTCCTGCAGGAAGGCAAGATCGAGCGCCTGGGCGGTCATCAGTCGATTCCCGTGGACGTGCGCATCATCTCGGCCACCCACGTCGACATGCGCGCGGCGATGGTGGAAGGGCGCTTCCGCCAGGATTTGTATCACCGTCTGTGCGTGCTGCAGATCGACGAGCCGCCGCTGCGCGCGCGCGGCAAGGACATCGAGCTGCTCGCGCGGCACATGCTCGAGCGCTTCAAGAAGGACGGCAGCCGGCGCCTGCGTGGCTTTTCGCCGGATGCTATCGCAGCCCTGCACAACTACAGCTGGCCCGGCAACGTGCGCGAGCTGATCAATCGCGTGCGGCGCGCCATCGTGATGTCGGAGGGCCGTGCGATCACGGCGCGCGATCTCGAACTCGGCGACTACGTCGAGGTGGTGCCGGTCTCGCTCGCCCAGGCGCGCGAAGCCGCCGAGCGCCAGGCCATCGAACTCGCGTTGCTGCGCCACCGCGGCCGCCTTGGCGACGCTGCACAGGAGCTCGGCATCTCGCGCGTCACCCTGTACCGGCTCTTGTGCGCGCATGGCATGCGCCATATGGAAAGCGAGCCGCTCGCGCCGCATCCGGGCGGCCTGGCTTCGGGCGGTTGAGGCGCAGTGGGGCTGTTTGTAGGTGACTGATGTCGATTGAGGCGACCGGCGCTTTCGTGCTCCGCGCATAGACCGCGCGCCGTCGCTTTTGCCGGGCCATTGCCATGGCGTTTCATCTCGCCGCGCCTTGTTGCGCCGCGCGCCTTTCCTTGGGCTCGTCGTAGCCCGTCCTGTGGGCGTTCCGCCCTTGTCCCCATGGTTTGACAGGCTCGCGCTTTCGGCGCCGCCGACCCGCGACGCGCGCGCCGGGTAAAATCCTCCTTTTCCATCCTGAATCCGAACCGGGCGCCACGTGCCCGACGAGGGAACCGCGCATGAAACAGTATCTCGAGCTCGTCCGCTCGATTCTCGACACCGGCACCTGGCAGGAAAACCGCACCGGCATCCGCACGATCAGCCAGCCGGGCGCCATGCTGCGCTTCGACCTGCAGGAGGGCTTTCCCGCGGTGACGACGAAGAAGCTGGCGTTCAAGTCGGCCGTGGGCGAGCTGATCGGATTTTTGCGCGCCTCGCGCAGCGCAGCCGACTTCCGGGCGCTGGGCTGCAAGGTCTGGGACGCCAACGCGAACGAGAACGCCCAGTGGCTCGCCAACCCGTACCGCCAGGGCACGGACGACCTGGGCGACGTGTACGGCGTGCAATGGCGGCGCTGGCCAGCTTACAAAGTGCTCGATGCCGACGCCGCCGCACAGCTCGCCGACGCGCAATCGCGCGGCTACGCGCGCGTGGCAGAATTTACCGAGGATGGCCGCGCCAAGGTGCTGCTCTACAAGGCGGTGGACCAGTTGCGCCAGTGTCTCGATACGATCATGAACAACCCGGCCGACCGGCGAATTTTGTTTCATGGCTGGAATCCGGCCGTGCTCGAAGAGATCGCGCTGCCGGCTTGCCACCTGCTGTACCAGTTCCTGCCGAACCCGACGAAGCGCGAAATCTCGCTGTGCCTCTATATCCGCAGCAACGATGTGGGCCTCGGCACGCCGTTCAACCTGACCGAAGGCGCGGTGCTGCTACACCTCGTGGGCCGGCTGACGGGTTATACGCCGCGCTGGTTCACGTACTTCATCGGCGACGCGCATATCTACGAGAACCAGCTCGATATGCTCAACGAGCAGCTGCGCCGGGAGCCCTACGCGAGCCCGCGTCTGGCCATCTCCGAGCGCGTGCCCGAGTACGCGAAGACGGGCGTCTACGAGCCAGAGTGGCTCGAAAAGGTCGAGCCGTCGGACTTCTCGCTCGTCGATTACCGGCATCACGAGCCGCTGACCGCGCCGATGGCGGTGTGAGGCGCCTGCCTCTACGTTAGTGGCCGGTATGACCGCGCCATGAAAAAAGCCCGCGAACGGCGACGTTCGCGGGCTTTTTCGTTGGCGGCGCGGCGATCAGCCGTGGTGGTGGTCGTCGCGATTGCCCCCGCTTGCGCGCTCTTGCGGATGAGGCGCGGGCTGCGGCTGCGGACGCGGTTGAGGCTGCGGCTGCGGGCGGGCCTCCGCGTGCTGCTGCGGGTGGGGCTGCGGATGGAATTCCGGGCGCGGCTGCGGTTGCGGCTGCGGACGGGCTTCCGCGCGCGGCTGCGGCTGCGGTTGCGGCTGCGGGTGGAATTCCGGACGCGGCTGGGGCTGCGGCTGCGGACGGACCTCGGCGCGTTGCTGCTGCGGCTGCGGTTGCGGCTGCGGACGGACCTCGGCGCGTTGCTGCGGCTGCGGTTGCGGCTGGGGCTGCGGACGGACCTCGGCACGCTGTTGCGGCTGCGGCTGCGGTTGCGGCTGAGCTTGCGCCTGCGGATGGAACTCGGGACGCGCCGCGGGCTGCTGCGCCGGCCGCGCTTCGGCTTGCGGCGGCATCTGCGGGCCGTGCTGCGCCGCGGCCGGCTCGGGCATCCGTTGCTGCGCTTGCGGCTGCGGCGGCTGGCCATGCGCCGCGTCACGCTGCGCCTGCATCGCGGCGGCGGGCGGCCGGCCCGCCTCGTTGGCGCCAGGCTGGCCACGCGTGGCCATCGGCGCGTGCGGCTGCGTCCAGGCAGGCTGATGCGCTTCACCGTGCGCCGCATTCGCCACATTCGCCGCGTTCATCGCGCCCGGACCGGGCTGGCCGGCTGCGGGCGCACCGCCTTCGGGCCGGCCCGCAAACTGTGGCGGACGCGGCACGCCATGTTCCTGCGCGGCGGCGGGCGGCACACCCGGCTGGCCATGCTCGGCGCCGCGCGGCATGGCGTTGGCGGCCGTGGCGCCCGGTTGGGGCGCACCGCCGGGCATACCTGGACGGCCGGCTTGCGCCTGCGGGGCCGCCGGCCTGCCCGTCGCACCGAGCACCGGTGAATGCGGCGGCACGACGCGCACGTTCTGCGCGGGCCACGCGCCGTGAGCCGCCGGAGCGAACGGCGAGGAGGGCGCATGCGACGGCGCCGAGACGCGCACCACGGGCGCGCCCGCACCCGGCACCGTGCCGCCGGCGTGGGCGAAGCGCTGCGCGAGGTTGTCGCGGAACGCGGGTGGTGCGACCGGCGCGCGGGTGGCCACGACCTGGCGCTGATTGAGCGTCGCGGGCGGCCGGTAATCGGCGCGGCGCATATTGGGCCCGAAGCTGCCCTTCACAGGCGCGATGCCGGGCGTGCCCGGGTCGATACGCGCATTGCGCCATTGCCGCGGATCGACACGCTGCGCGAACCGCGAGACCGGCTGACCGTGGACGAACGCCGTGGCCGGCACCGCCGTCACCGCACCCGGCGCGCGATAGTTCACGTAGGTGTTGTGAACGTTGATATTCGTGATGTTGACGTCGCGCCGGTAGTTGTTGACGACGACGGTCTGGTTCACACGCTCGTAGTAGTGCGGGCTCCAGCCGCCCCAGTGCGGATGCCACGGCTCGCCCGGCCCGAGCGCGAACCACGCGACGCCCGCGGCCGCGACGCCGCCTACCGCGAGGTTGACGCCCCAGTCCGTGCCGCCGTCGCCGCCGCCCACGAACGCGACCAGCGCCGGCGCATAGACGGGCGGCGCGCTCTCGACGATCGGCCCCGGCACCCACGCCCACGAATCGTCGACGTAAGCCCAGCGCCCGTAGTGGTACGGCGCGAAGCCCCAGGGCGCGTCATCGACCCAGGTCCAGCCCCACGGCGCCTGCCAGACCCAGTGGCCGTCGTGATACGGCGCCCAGCCCGTGGGCACCGAGTTCGGCGTCCAGACTTCGCCGTACTGCGGATCGTTGCGCCACGTGCCGTTGTTGTCGAGGTCCTGGTAGCCCGGGACGTCGCGCGAGACGTAGCGCGCCGAGACCGAGCGGTCCTCGGCGGCGTCGCGCGCGAGCCCCCACTGGTCGAAGGCGTCCGGCGGCGGCGTCTGGTCGCTCGCCACCTGCTGCAGGTCGGTGCCGGCGAAGCGGATCTGCTGGCCGGCCGACATCGGCGTCTGACCGTTTTCGCCGTACACGGTCACGCTCCCGCTGCGCACGGTGACGGTCGTGCTGCTGCCGTCGGGCGCCACATCCACGCGATAGTCGCCGGGGCTCGTCACGCCGAGCGCGAGATTCGGCGTGTCGATTTCATACGAGCTGCCGGGCGGCACGTCGCGCACACGCGTCGAGAGCGTGCCCTGCGCGATCTTGAGCTGCGCGGTTTGATCGTCGAGATTGAGGACGTCGAGGCTAGTTTGCGCGCCGAGGCGCACCGCCGTCGAGCCGATGTGCAGTTCCGAGCGCCCATTGGCGTCGTTCCAGAGCTGGTCGCCGGTCGTGAGCGGGCGGTTGAGCTGCGCGTACGACCAGTCGCTGGCGCCGGCCGGCTCGGTGGTCACGGCGCCGGCCATGTAGTCCAGACGCGCGACGCGGCTCGGCGGATCGCCGCCCGTGGCGGCGGGGGCGGTCGCGGCATCGGGCGGCGCCGCCTGCGCGAACACCGCGGGCGCGGCGGCGAGGTTCAGCGCCGCGAGCGCGGCGAGCGCAAACAGCGTGCGGCGCGAGGTGCGCCGGAACTGGGTGATCGTAGGTGTGCGCGTCGTCATCGTTGTTCTCCTGTCGATGGGATTGGGCGCTTTGATGCCGCAGCGTTTAGCGCCATCCCATGCAGGGCACTGTATCCGGCGGGCTTGTTTCCATGCTCACGGATTTGTTAAGGCTTATGCACCAGATGTAACAGAACGTGTGACCGCAGGCGAAACGCGCATTTTTGCGCGCGAAATCGGCGATTTTGTCGGGTATTTGTCAGCTAATTCGACGCGCACACGCGGCGTTCAGGCGCCGGCGATCGCGTCGAACTCGCGCTGTCCCCTGGGCGTGATGCGCAACACGCGCGCGCGGCTCGTGCGCTCGACCCAGCCGCCCTGCGTCCACGAATCGAGCAACGCCGCGCCGAGTGCGCCGCCCAGGTGCGGCCTGCGCTCGCTCCAGTCGAGGCAGGTGCAGGCGAAACGGCGCCGCCGCGTGCGCAACGCCGCCACGTCCACGCCCCAGGCCGCGAGACGCGCCGCGCCCGCGGGCGTGGCTTCGAGCGTGTCGCCGTCGCGCACCAGCAGGCCGCCGTCCACGAGGCGCTCGAACACGTGCACGGCCACTTCGCCGGCCATGTGGTCGTAGCAGGTGCGCGCATGGCGCATCTCGAGCGGCACCGTACGCGCGGGGCGCGGCGCGGGGCGCTGCGAGGTGACGGCGTTGGACACCTGCGCGACGTTCATGAGCGCCTCGATCGCCGCGGCGATCTCGGGGTTGGCGATGCGGTAGTAGCGGTGGCGGCCGCGCACGTCGAGCGCGAGGAGCCCGCCGTCGGTCAGGCGCGCGAGGTGGCCGCTCGCCGCCGAAGGCGACAGGCCCGCAATCATCGTGAGCTCGCCCGCGGGCCGCGCGCTGCCGTCCATCAGCGCCCACAGCATGGCGGCGCGGCCAGGATCGGCGAGCAGTGCGGCAACGCGTGCGAGGCCCGGGAAGTGGCTCGATTCGTCGGTGGCGGGAAGGTTCATGGCGGCTCCTTCGTGGGTTGCGATGGCGGCTAACGTCGCCCATATCGTTATTTTAGTGAAATCGCGCATTCGACGTTTCAGTCTACGCTGAAGTATCGATTGCAGGCGTTGGATAGCCCCGCGACGGGGCCGAAGCATTGCCTGCGACGGTCCGTACTGCGGCGCGCAGGAGCCCCGCGCTAAAATTGTTTGTTCACGCAATTGGCCCGGCCTTTTATGAAACGCTTTCTGGCTCTTTTTGCCGCCGCGGCGCTCGCCGCCTTGTGCGCCGCCTGTGCAGGCGGTTCCGCGCCGCCGTCGTCGAGCGGCGCGAGCGGCATCACGATGTACGGCACGATCGACGAGGGCATCACGTTCCACAAGTGAGCGGCGAGGCTTCATCTGGCAGTATTTGATGTTACTTTGACCTGACTGCCAAACGCGCGCGTGCGATGATGCGGACACATCGTCAGCATCGAGTCCGCCGCCATGCCGTTTCAACCGCCGTCCCATGCCGCCGCACGCCATGTCGTGTTCGCCGTCGCGCCCGAACTCGTGCTGCTCGACGCCTGCGGCCCCGTCGAGGCGTTCTGGCGCGCCGAGCTGGCGATGCGCGCCGCGAGCGGCACAAGCGGCGGCGAGTCCTGCGCCTACCGCACGACGCTCGCCTCGGTCGCCGGCGGCGTGCTGCCCACCTTCGCAGGCATGCCGATCGTCACCGAGCGGCTCGACACGCTCGACCCCGCCATGATTGACACGCTGATCGTGCCCGGCATCCCTATCTACGACACAGAGGACGACAGCACCGCGCTGCAACCCGAACTCGTCGCCTGGATCGCGGCGGCTGCGCCGTACGCGCGCCGCGTCGCCTCGGTCTGCACGGGCGCGTTCTATCTCGCCGCGGCGGGCCTGCTCGACGGCCGCCGCGCAGCCACGCACTGGCGCAACGCCGCCCAGCTCGCGCGGCGCTTTCCCCGCGTCGAAGTCGATCCCGAGCCGATTTTCATCCGCGACGAGCGCGACGGTCGCGCGGTGTGGACGTCGGCGGGCGTCACGGCGGGCATCGATCTCGCGCTCGCACTGATCGAGGAGGACTGCGGCCATGCGGTCGCGATGCAGGCGGCGCGCCGCCTCGTCGTCTTCATGAAGCGGCCCGGCGGCCAGTCGCAGTTCAGCGAGGCGCTCACGGCTCAGGCCAGCGCGGGCGCGGAGTTCGACGCGCTGCACGGCTGGATGGCCGCCAATCTGCACGGCGAGCTCAGCGTCGAGCGCCTCGCCGAAGAAGCGCGCATGAGCCCGCGCACGTTCGCGCGCCGCTATGTCGATGCGGTGGGGCGCACGCCGGCGCGCACGGTCGCGGCGATGCGCGTGGAGGCCGCCGCGCACGCGCTCGTGCAGTCGCGCCGGCCGCTCAAGCGCATTGCGGCCGACTGCGGTTTCGGGACCGAACAGAATCTGCGGCGCGCGTTCGAAAGATCTTACGGCGTGCTGCCGCTCGATTACCGGGCGCGATTCGCGGCGAACTAAAACCATTGCAGATGGCGTTTCGTAAATGGCTGCGACCGTCTGTCTTATTGCGCTCGTATAATCGACGCCTCCTTACCCCACCATACGAGCCGCCGTACGCGGCTTTTCGCCATGAGCCAAGCCGAGATGAAGACGCCTACCCAGCCGCTGGACCGTTCGGAAACGACGTTCCGGTTCCTCGCCGAGCCGACTTCGGTGAACTTCGGCGGCAAAGTGCACGGCGGTGCGCTGATGAAGTGGATCGACGAGACGGCCTATGCGTGCGCCGCGGTCTGGTCCGGCCGCTATTGCGTGACGGTGAGCGTGGGCAATATCCGCTTTCGCCGGCCGATTCTCGTCGGCAACATGGTCGAGTTGCGCGCGCGCGTGGTCGCCACGGGCCGCACGTCGATGCATATTCACATCACCGTGCACGCCGGCGATCCGAAGAGCGGCCAGCTGCGCCTCACCACGGACTGCCTGATCGTGTTCGTGGCCGTCGACGAAAACGGCAATCCGATTCCCGTGCCGACCTACGTGCCGGAAACGGACGAGCAGAAGCGCCTCGCGAAGTACGCGCTCGACGTGAAGGAAGCGCTCGACGCGATCGTCGAACTCAAGCCCGAGGAAGTCGCGAAAGGACAGGTTTGATACACAGGCACGCTGTTGCGCCAGCATGAAAAAACGGGCGGCGAGGGTTTGAACCACGCCGCCCGTTTTGCATTTCAGCCCTGCAAATCAAGCCTATTGCTTCGCGTTGCCCACCATCTCGCCGGGCTTCACCCACTCGTCGAACTGCTGCTCGGTCACGTGTCCCAGCGCGAGCGCGGCGGCCTTGAGCGTGGTGCCTTCCTTGTGCGCCTTCTTGGCGATCTGCGCGGCCTTGTCGTAGCCGATGTGCGGATTGAGCGCCGTCACGAGCATGAGCGATTCGTTGAGCAGCGTGTCGATGCGCGAGCGGTTCGGCTCGATCCCCACCGCGCAGTGATCGTTGAAGCTGAGCGCGCCGTCGGCGAGCATGCGGATGGATTGCAGCACGTTGTGCGCGATCATCGGGCGGAACACGTTCAGCTCGAAGTTGCCGCTCGCGCCGCCCATGTTCACGGCGACGTCGTTGCCGAACACCTGGCAGCAGAGCATCGTCACTGCTTCGGACTGCGTAGGGTTCACCTTGCCCGGCATGATCGAGCTGCCCGGCTCGTTCTCGGGAATCGACAGTTCGCCCAGGCCGCAGCGCGGACCGCTCGCGAGCCAGCGAATGTCGTTGGCGATCTTCATGAGGCTCGCCGCCACGGTCTTGAGCGCGCCGTGCGCGAACACGAGCGCGTCGGCGGCGGCCATCACTTCGAACTTGTTGGGCGCGGTGACGAAGGGCACGCCCGTGAGCTTCGCGATGCTTTCCGCCACCTTGTGCGCGAACTGCGGATGCGCGTTCAGGCCCGTGCCCACGGCCGTGCCGCCCTGCGCGAGTTCGTAGAGATGCGGCAATGACGATTCCACGTGCTTGATGCCGTGATCGAGCTGCGCGACGTAGCCCGAAAACTCCTGGCCGAGCGTGAGCGGCGTGGCGTCCTGGAGGTGCGTGCGGCCGATCTTCACGATGTCGGCGAAGGCCTTCGCCTTCGCATCGAGCGTATCGCGCAGCGTCTTGAGCGCCGGCAGCAGATGCTTGACGATGCCGTAGGCGGCGGCCACGTGCATCGCGGTCGGGAACACGTCGTTGGACGACTGGCCGCGGTTAACGTCGTCGTTCGGATGCACCTTGCGCGCCTCGCCGCGCTCGCCGCCCAGAATCTCGCTCGCGCGGTTCGCAATCACCTCGTTGAGGTTCATGTTGGTTTGCGTGCCGGAGCCCGTTTGCCAGACCGCGAGCGGGAATTCGCCCGGATGCTTGCCCGCGATGATCTCGTCGGCGGCCTGCATGATCGCGTGCGCCTTGGTCTCGTCGAGCACGCCCAGCGAGAGATTCACTTCGGCCGCGGCGCGCTTGATCGTCGCGAGCGCCGTGATCAGTTCCGGCGACTGCTTTTCGGTGGAGATGCGGAAGTTCTGAAGCGATCGCTGCGTCTGCGCGCCCCAAAGCTGCTGGGCGGGCACGGCGATCTCGCCGAACGTGTCGCGCTCCATGCGGACGTTTTCGTTGCTTGCGGTCATTTGATACTCCGGTAATTGAGGCGGCGCCTTCGGCTCGCGCGCCTTGCGCTGCGCAGGAGAGCGCCGCTTTCGTGACGGGTTCGGATCCGCGTGGTGGCTGGGCTGCGGCGGCGCTGCGCGTCTCGCGTGGCAACTGTGACGCAAGCGGCTTCGCGGCTGGCTCGACGGCGGACGGTACGACGTAAATCAAGCGTTCTACGTTTTGCTCGCCCGATAGCGACCTGCGCTCAAATCCGCTTCACAGTTGGCTATCGACCGGCAAGAGCAAGAATAGCCCGGTTAGGACATTTCTGTAGAAACCCGCACCAGGGTCGAGGTTGTAGGTGCGGATCATGCCGTTCTCCTCGTCGGTCCAGACGAGCGGCGAGGTGACCGTCGTGCCTTTGAGCAGGGCCAGTTGCGCGGGTGTCGCGAGCGTCACGTGGTAGCTCACCTGCGGCGAGGTCGCACGCTTGAACAGGTCGGCAACTTCATGCGCGATCGGCGGACTTTCCACAGTGAGCGCAAGCTCGGTGTTCAGGCGCGCCGAGCGCGGATCGAGATTGAGCGAGCCGATCACGAGCGTGCTGTCGTCGATCACGTAGGCCTTGGCATGCAGGCTCGCGCGCGAGCGCGAACCGACCACGCCGAAGCGCCGCTCGTCGGCGTGCTCGCCCTGCTGCGGCTTGAACTCGTAAAGCTCGGTGCCGGCCTCGAGTAGCGGCACGCGGTAGGGACTGTAGCCGGCCTGCACCGCCACGGCGTCGGTGGCGGCGAGCGAATTGGTGAGGATCGCCACGCGCACGCCGTGCGAGGTGAGCGCGCGGATGCTCTGCACGCCCGTGTCGTGCGGCACGAAGTAAGGCGAGAACACCAGCACGCTGCTGTGCGCCTGATGGATGCGATCGAGCAGCGCGCGCATGGCGTCGCCCAGCTCGCCTTTTTCGGTGCCCGCGATCTTGCCGGGCGAGTCGGCCACGAACGCCCATTTCGCCCAGACGAGCCCGAGCGTGTTGCCCGCGATCTGCTGCGCGAGCGGCGTGGCGTTGAGCGGCTTGGCGTTGTAGGGTTCGGCGCTCTCGCGCCAGTGGCGGCGCAGGTCGTCGCGGGCGGTGTCCAGATCGTGTGCGTCGAACTTCTGATGATTGAGCACCCGCAAGGGGTAGGAGATCGAGCTGTTCCAGTACTCGTCGAAACTTGCTGAGACGCTTTGCGCGACCGGGCCCGCCGTGAGCACGTCGAGGTCGCGGAAGTCGATCGTCGGGCTCGCGTTGAAGTACTCGTCGCCGAGATTGCGGCCGCCGACGATCGCCATTTCGTTGTCGACGATCGTCGCCTTGTTGTGCATGCGGCGCGTGAACTGGTCGACGTTCGTGAAGAAGTTGCGCGTGCGCAGGTACATCGACTCGCTCGTGCTGCCGTACGGGTTGAACACGCGGATCTGGATGTTCGGATGGCTGTTGAGCGCGGCCATCAGGCGGTCGATGTCGTGAAAGTTCAGGTCGTCGACCAGCATGCGCACGCGGACGCCACGATCGGCCGCATAGAGCGCCGAGCCGAGCAGCAGCTTGCCGGTGGTGTCCTCGTTGGCGATGTAGTACTGCATGTCGAGCGTCTTCGTCGCCGCGCGCGCGAGCGCGACACGCATCTGCAGCGAGTCGGTGCCGGTGGCGAGCAGACGAAAGCCCGATTCGTCGGGGTGAGCCGCAACGGGGGCGGCGAGCGCGGCGCCGAGCGGCGTGGCGCTGGCTTGCTGCGCCGGCAGCGCCGCGCTCGTCTCGCGCGGGTAGTCCGTGGCGGGCGGCCGCGTCGCGCAACCGGCGACCAGCGCGAGGCAAACGAGCGCGAAGAAGGCTCGGAACGGGGCCTGCAGCGGCGCGCGCCGCAAGGTCATGGGTTGCGTAACGGCTTCGGATCGGGCGGGATGCGCGGGCAAACGGATTCTCCATGGCGGCGCGCCGCGTGATGGTTCGTTTTCATTGCACGGCTTCACGAAGATTCTACGGGAAGCGGCCCGCCGGGCTTGCGGCGGCGGACACGCTGCGTTTGCAATTTCCGGGCCGCAAGCATCTGAGGTTTGAGCGCGGCCGGAAATGTCCGCGGTCGATCAAACGCGCTCGGTCGACGCGTTCGCAGCGCCTTGCGCATCGCGCGTGCTGCCGCGCGCCGGCTTGCCGGCCCAGTAGCCGGCGAGCACCGAGCCCGAGAGGTTGTGCCACACCGAGAAGAGCGCGCCCGGCAGGGCGGCGAGCGGCGAGAAGTAGAGCTTGCCGAGCGTCGCGGCGAGGCCCGAGTTCTGCATGCCCACTTCGATGGCCAGCGTGCGGCACACCGATTCGTCGAAGCCGAGCAGGCGGCCGCCCCAGTAGCCGCCGAGCAGGCCGATGCCGTTGTGCAGCACCACCCCGAGCGCGACGAGCGGACCGACCGTGGCGATGCTCGCATGCGTGCCGCCCACCACGGCGGCGATGATCGCGAGGATCGACACCATGGAGACGAGCGGCAGCACGGGCTCGACGCGGCGCACGAGCGAGCCCGCAAGGCGGTTCACGACGAGGCCGATGGCGATCGGCAGGCCGACGATCTGCAGGATGCTCATGAGCATGCCGCGCACATCGACGACGATCGAGGCATCGACGTAAAGGCGGGTCAGGAGCGGCGTCGCGAAGACGCCGACGAGGGTGGACAGCGCGCTGATCGTCACCGAAAGCGCGACATCGCCGCGCGCGAGATAGATCATCACGTTCGATGCCGTGCCGCTCGCCACGCTGCCCACGAGCACCATGCCCGCGGTGAGATCGGGCGGCATGTGCAGCACTTTGGCGATTGCCCAGGCGGCCAGCGGCATGACGAGGTAGTGCAGGAAGATGCCCGCGGCGACCGGCGCGGGCCGCGTGAAGACGCGCTGGAAGTCGGCGAACGAGAGCGTGACGCCCATCGACAGCATGATGATCATCAGGAGCGTCGTGACGTGCGGCGCGATCGGCGCGACGAGGCCCGGATCGAAGTAGGCGAGCAGGGAAACGAGGACGGCCCAGAGCGGGAAGAGTCGGGTAATCGGGGCAAGCATGAAGGGGTGGTCCGTGAGTGGGTTCGTTATCTGGCGCACGGTGCCGGGGTGGCCGGCGGCGCTCGCGGGGCGCGGCTGTCTCCAGTCCCTTGCAGCGCCATGTTCTTGCCCTCGTGGGACGGACGCCGCTTGCGGCGCCAGGCGCGTATTTTAACCGGTCGAGCCGGTGCGGCCCGGCCGGTTAAGTAAACGCTTCAGGCTGCGCTTCAGGCCGCACGGCTCGCCGTGGCGGCATGAGCCGGCGAGCGCCGGCTCATGCGGTGAAAGCGCCATGTCATGAGCACGGCGACGGTGGTGAGCCCGGCCGCCAGCCCCCACCAGAGCCCGAGCGCACCGAGGCCGAAGTGAAACGCGAGCGCGTAGCCGAGCGGAAAGCCGATGCCCCAGTAGCCGAGTGTGGCCGCGAGCATCGGCACGCGCGTGTCCTTGAGGCCGCGCAGGCAGCCCGAACCCACGGTCTGTGCGCCGTCGACGATCTGGAAGATGGCCGCGACGCCGAGCAGCGTGGCGGCGAGCGAGACCGTGTGCGCATTGGCCGGGTCGTCGAGATGCAGGTAGAGCCCGACGATCCAGTGCGGCGCCAGCACCATCACGAGCGCCGAGAGCGACATGAAGCCGACGCCGAGCCCGAGTGCGACGAAGCCCGCATGGCGCGCCGCGCGCGGCACGCCCGCGCCGGACCAGTAACCCACGCGCACGTTGGCGGCCTGGCCGATCGCGAGCGGCACCATGAACGTGACGGAGGCCACGTTCAGGGCGATCTGGTGCGCCGCGAGCGGCGTCTCCCCGAGCAGGCCTGCGAGCAGGCCGGTGGCGAGAAAGAGCGTCGCTTCGACCGCGTAGGTGATCGCAACCGGCCAGCCGATCGTGAAGAGTTCGCCCATCAGCGGTGCCGTAGGCCGGCGCGCGACGACGAAGCGCTGATGCGAAGGCCGCAGGTGCAGCAGCGCCATTAGCACGAACGCGGTGAGCCATACGGTGATGGTCGTCGCCACCGCCGAGCCGAGAAAGCCGAGGCGCGGCAGGCCCCACGCACCGTGGATCAGGCCGAAGTTGAGAAAGCCGTTGATGAACACGCACGCAACCGACACCCACAGGAGGCGCCGCGCCGCGCCGATCGCGGGCAGGAACGAGCGCATGAGCCCCACGCCGATGAGGCTGGCGGGCGCGCCCCAGCGCAGCACGGCCGTGTATTCGCCGATGTGATGCGCGAGCAGCGTCGGCTCCCCGAGGGCGCGCAGGATCGGCTCGGCAAACGAGAGCAGCGCGAACGCCGGCACCGAGAGCAGCAGGGACAGCGCGAAACCGGTCCAGTAGATGTGCGGCACGTGGCTTTCGTTGTCGGCGCCACGCGCCTGCGCGACGCTCACGCTCACCGAGGTCAGCACGCCCTGCAGCACGGTCACCACCACGAAGAACATGTTGGCGCCGAGGCCGCCCGCGGCGAGCGCGTCGGCGCCGAGCGAGCCGAGCAGCACCGTGTCGGTCACGCTCATCGCCATTTGCGAGAGCTGGGCGATCGCGAGCGGCCCGGCGAGGCGCGCGGTATCGGCGGCATGGCGGCGCAGTGTGGGCGGCGCGGCAACGGCGCGGCGGGAAAGCGTGGTTCGAGTCATGAAAAACAAGCGGCGCGAGATAAGCGCGCCGCGTGGCAGGGTTCGTCTGTCAGAACTGAAAGCTTATTGCGAGACAGCGACCTTGTCGATCCAGATGCTCAAATCTGGTGCATAGCCGGCGCCTGCGGGCAAGTTTCGGCGGGGCTCACTCGCTCGCCTTGATGGCGATGCGCGTGTCGCCGAGCAGCACGGCCTGGCCCGCGCGGATCTTGCACGTCTTGCGCAGCTCGACTTCGCCGTCCACCTTCACCGCGCCCGAGGCGACGATCTGCTTGGCCGAGCCGCCGCTGTCGGCGAGCCCGGTGATCTTCAGGAGGTTGTGCAGTTCGACGTAGTCGCCGGTCAGCGTGAAATCGAGGTTGGGCATGGCGGATTCAGATTCGAAAGGCGTGCGGCTAGCGCGCGAAGGGTGAGCATCATAAGCGATGGCGGGCTGCCAGAGCGTCTGTCACATCTCGGGGCCAGATGTTATGAATTCGTCAGTAAATGAAACGTTGAGTAACGTCGCGGGACCCCACGGCGATCTTCATACCAAAATGGTTTCACCCGGATCGACAGCGCCGCCCAGGTTTTTCCTGCGCGGCTCCATCGAGCGGGGGTGCGGATGTGGCGGGCTGGCCCGCTGCAAAAGCGCCTTCGGAACCACTGCAAAGAGGATACGCCATGACCCAGATCGCCAAGCTGCTCACTGCTACCGCCGCTTTTGCCACCGTGACCACTGCCGCCGTATTCGCGCAGGGCGCGTATGCCCAAAACGCGACCCAGGGCGCGACACAGGCCGGCGAAGCCCCAACGATGGCGCCTTCCGGCGCACCGGCCATGGCGCCGGGCGCTGCCCCGGGCCAGATGACCGGCCAGGCGCCGAGCCAGGCGCCGGCGGCCGCGGGCATCGCGCAACCCGCCCCCGCGCCGCAGGGCATGACCGCACCGCAGTCCACCGACCCGCTGGTGCAAAAGCGCAACGCGAACGCGGCGGCGAACGCCGAATACCGCAGCGCGAAGAAGTCGGCGAACGCCGAGTACGGCGACGCGAAGAAGCAGGCGAAGTCGCAGTACAAGGCGCAGGTGAAGGACGCGAAGATCAACCACAAGGCCGACCGTCAGGCCAACGACTCGGAAATGAAGGACCAGATGAACGGCATGTCGGCCCAGCAGCAGGGCGGCCAGTCGCAGTGACGAGCGGCTGATGCCGATGGCGCCCGTGCCTTTGGGGGCGCCGGCCTTGTGCCAGGGCTTGTGAGCGGCGGCGTCCGGCAACGGGCGCCGCCGTTTCGTTTGGTGACTCCCGGAGGTCGGCGGCGCCGTAACGCGCCACGACGTTGTCGTTAAATCCCGCCAGATCGCCATGGAATCAGGCGCTTGCGGATGCGGGGTGTATGGATATACAGTATGCGTCGCTCCTTCCCGATTCGCCTCGTTCATCGTCCCAGCGCCCGCCGTGTCCACCGTTTCCATTGCCGATTCCTCCGCCTCCGATGCCAGCCAGGCGCGCGCCGAAGCGGCCAATGCCGTTTCCGCGTGGCTCGCGAAACTCAACGACGCACAGCGCGAGGCCGTCGAGCACGGCGGCGAAGCGGGCTATGCGCCGGGTTCGGCGCTGCCGGGCCCGCTGCTCGTGATCGCGGGCGCCGGGTCGGGCAAGACGAATACGCTCGCTCACCGCGTCGCGCATCTGATCGCGGGCGGCGCCGACCCGCACCGCATTCTGCTGCTCACGTTCTCGCGGCGCGCCGCTCAGGAAATGACGCGGCGCGTGGCGCGCATCGCCGCCAGCGCGCCGGGCGCGGCCGCCGTGCTCGCGCAGGGGCTCAGCTGGGCGGGCACCTTTCACGGCGTGGGCGCGCGGTTGCTGCGCGAGTACGCGGATCACATCGGCCTGTCGCCGGCGTTCACGATCAACGACCGCGAGGATTCCGCGGACCTCATGAATCTGGTGCGTCACGAACTGGGTTTCTCGGCCAAAGAAAAGCGTTTCCCCTCGAAATCGACTTGCCTCGCGATCTATTCGCGCGCGGTCAACACGGGCGATTCGCTCGCCAATGTGCTCAACCGCTCGTTCTCGTGGTGCCTCGAGTGGGAGCCGCAGCTGCGCGCGCTGTTCGCGTCGTACGTGGACGCCAAGCAGAAGCAGAACGTCCTCGACTACGACGACCTGCTGCTCTACTGGGCGCACATGGCCGCGGAGCCGGCCATTGCCGCCGATCTCGCGGGCCGTTTCGACCACATCCTCGTCGACGAATACCAGGACACCAACCGCCTGCAGGCCTCGATCCTGCTCGCGCTCAAGCCCGATGGCCGCGGCCTCACCGTGGTCGGCGACGACGCCCAGGCGATCTATTCGTTTCGCGGCGCGACCGTGCGCAACATTCTCGACTTCCCGGCGCAGTTCGATCCGCCCGCGCGTCAGGTGACGCTCGAGCGCAACTACCGTTCGACGGCGCCGATCCTCGCGGCCTCGAACGCGGTGATCGACGCCGCCGCCGAGCGCTTCACCAAAAACCTGTGGACCGACCGCCCCTCGCAGCAGCGCCCGCGCCTCGTCACCGTGGCCGACGAGGCCACCCAGGCGCGCTACGTCGTCGAGCAGATTCTCGAGGCGCGCGAAGCGGGCATGAAGCTCAAGCAGCAGGCCGTGCTGTTTCGCGCGGCGCACCACAGCGCGACGCTCGAAATCGAACTGGCGCGGCGCAATATCCCGTTCGTGAAGTTCGGCGGACTGCGTTTTCTCGACGCCGCGCACGTGAAAGACGTGCTGGCGGTGCTGCGCTGGGCCGAGAATCCGCTCGACCGTGTGGCGGGGTTTCGCGTGACGCAGTTGCTGCCGGGCGTCGGGCCCGCCAACGCCGCGCGCCTGCTCGACCAGGTGGCCGCGTGCACGGGCGCGTATCGCGCCGCCGAGGCGCTCGCGGCATTCGCGCCGCCGCCGCGCGCGGCCGAGGACTGGCCCGCGTTTGCGTCGCTCATCGACGGCCTCTCGATGCGCTCGACGCCGTGGCCGGCCGAATTCGAGCGCGTGCGGCGCTGGTACGAGCCGCATCTCGAGCGCAATCACGAAGACGCCCAGGTGCGTCTCGCCGACTTGCTGCAGATGGAGAGCATCGCGAGCACCTACGCCTCGCGCGAGCGTTTTCTCACCGAACTCACGCTCGATCCGCCCGACGCCACGAGCGCCGAATCCGCCGATCCGCTGCTCGACGAAGACTATCTGATCCTCTCGACGATCCATTCGGCGAAGGGGCAGGAGTGGCGCAACGTGTTCGTGCTCAACGGCGTGGACGGCTGCATTCCGTCCGATCTCGGCGCGGGCAGCGACGAGGAGCTGGAGGAGGAGCGCCGGCTGCTCTACGTGGCGATGACGCGCGCGAAGGAGGATCTGCACATCGTCGTGCCGCAGCGCTTTTACGTGCACAACCAGGTGGCGTCGGGCGACCGGCACGTGTGGGCCTCGCGCACGCGCTTCATCGCCACGCCCATGCTGCCGCTGTTCGAATCGCGCGCCTGGCCGCCCGCGCCGGTGGCGGGCGCGCCGAGCGCGGCGGGACTCGCCGCCGCCGCGCAGGCGAAGGTCGAGATCGCCGCGAAGCTCAGGAAGATGTGGGATTGAGGGGGAGAGCGGGGCGCGCGCCGTTTTCAGGCGGCGCGCCAGCGCTCAGCGCCGTTGCTCGCGCGCCGTGCTGCGCTGCGGCGGCATGAAGAAGTTGCGCATCCACTCGGCGAGGCGCGTGAAGACGTCGTCGGGCTCCTCCACGAAAATCTCGGGCTTGAGCAGGCGCAGATACTCCATGATCTGTTGCGCTTCCTGCTTCTGGAACACGCCATGCGTGACGCCGAGCCTCAGCAGTCCGCGCAGTTCGCCCAGACGCTCGCGTGCCGCGCTGCCGCTCGCCTGTTCACAGCCGATCTTCGCCTCGTACACGCGCTGGCGCAGCGACTCGGTGAGGCGCCACGCGGGCGTCTGCATCGACTCTTCGAGCGCCTGGATGTCCTGCACGCCCGATTTGATCTGCGCCGCCAGCGGATCGACCAGCGTGTCGTCGCCCTGGGCTTCGCTTACGATGGCCGCCGCCCAGTCGCGGCACTGCTTCGAGAGTTCGTCGGGCGTCCACTCGGGCCGCGACGCGAAGCCGAAACCGAATTCGCCCGCCTGACGCATCAGGATCGAGACGACCTCGGGGAATTCCTTGTCGAGCGTGCGCTTGGCCCACGCGTACTGGCCGCCCTGCAGGAGCCGCTGCACAGCGTGCTCCGTGAGCGGCGTCATGTTGTCGAGCAGCTTCGCGCGCAGGTAATCCTCGAATTCCGGCGTGGCGAACTGCGGGTCGAGTTTGAGCGAGACGCGCAGGAACGCGTCGAAATCCTTGCGCAGCGACGCAAGCGTTTCGTCCTTCAGGTTAAGGGTGATATGCCCCATTGTGGTTGCCCCGGTGTAATCCTTGTCGCTTCTCGCGTGCTCTCGCCGTTCGAGCAGTGGCCTGCCAGAGCAGGCCCTGACGGGTTTAACGGCGCTCCGGGGTGAAACTTGAGCGTAAGGGGCGACGCTCGCCTCTAGCGCAGGACGACGCCTTGCCAGAGGAAGAACACGCCGAGCCCGACCGCGATGGTGAGGAGCGGGCGCTTCGTGAGCGCGCTGACGACGATCGCCGCGAGCGCGCCGACGAGCTGCGGGTTGCGCCAGGTCAGCTCGGCGCCTTGTCCGTGGGGCGACACCGCCATCGGCACGATGATCGCCGTGAGCACGGTGACAGGCACGAAGCCGAGCGCGGTACGCACGAGCGGCGGGAACACCAGCCGGTCGCCGAGCACGAACACCGCGGTGCGAATGACCAGGGTGATGAGGGCCATGCCGAGAATCAGGACGACGTAGTTCATTGCCCGGCTCCTGCGGTGCGTTGGACGTTGGGTGACTTGCGGGAGGACTCGCTGCCGGCGCGGGCGCCGCGCGGGGAACCCGGGCGCGAAAGCACGACACCCACGACCACACCCGCGAGCACGGCGCCGAGCAGCCCGAGCTTGTACGGCCAGCCCTGCCAGAAAAAGGCGAGCGCGCCCGCGGTCGCGGCGGCGGCGAGGTAGCGCACGGCCACCAGCTGCGGCACGACGATGGCGATGAAGGTCGCGACCATCGCGAAGTCGAGGCCGAGCGACTGCAGACCCGGGAATGCCGCGCCGAACAGCAGGCCGGCGGCGGTCCAGAGTTGCCAGTTCAGGTACATCGAGAGCCCCGAACCGAGGAAATGCCACGGCGAGACGTCGTCGCCGGGCGGATGGCGGCGGAAATGCGCCCACGCGACAGCGAAGACCTCGTCGGTGAGCAGGCCGCCGAGTACGAGGCGCCAGCGCAGCGGCAGGTGCGAGACATAGGGCGCGAGCGTCGCGCTGTAGAGCACGTGCCGCAGGTTCACGATGAACGTGGTGGCGAGAATCACGGCGAAGCTCGCGTGCGAGGCGATCAGCCCAAGCGCGATGAACTGCGCCGAGCCGGCGAACACGGCGAGCGACATGAACTGGCCGTGCCAGAGCGAAAGCGGGCCCGAGGTGACGAGCGTGCCGAAAATCACGCCGAACGGCGCGGCGCCGATCATCATGGGGATCGTGTCGCGCGCGCCGGCGACGAATTCGGCAAGGCGGTTGGGATGCGTGGTCAAGCTGTCCTCCTGATACATGGGGACAGCATAGCGGGCGGCCTTACGCGTGGCTTGTACGTTCTTGCGGCGGAACGCGGGCTGGCGCGTTCAGGACGACTGCCAGCGCCCCGGCGGCACGCCGAACATGCGCCGAAAGTGCCGCGTGAAATGGCTCTGGTCGGTGAAACCGCTTGCCGCGGCGACGTCGGCGACCGTGGCGCCTTCGCGCAGCGGGGCGAGGGCGCGTTGCAGGCGCAGCTGGGTGCGCCAGGCGTGCGGCGGCAGTCCGGTGGCCTGTGTGAAGAGCCGGGTGGCGTGAAATGGCGAGAGGCCGACCGCCTGGGCGAGATCGGCCACGCGCAGCGGCGTGGCGAGATCGGCGGCGAGCAGCGCCTTCATCGTTTCCACGCGCGGATCGTTCGGACCGTGCCTGAGCGCCGCCTCGCGCGTGCGGCCGTAGCGCGTGAGCAGCGTCGAGAGGGCGTCGAGCAGCGAGCTTTCCACGGCGAGGAGGTCGGCACACTGCGCCGAAGCGGGGGCGCAATGCGGTGCACCGGAAGGCGCGGGAAGCGCCGCCACGCCAGCCGGGCTGGCGCTCGTGCCGGATTCCGGGGCGGCCGTGGCGCGCTGCCAGTCGGCGTCGGCTTCCAGCAGCCGGTGGGCGCGCGAAAGCCGGTGCGCGAGATCGAGATCGCGGATCACCTCGGCGTCGAACCACGGCAGCGGCTGCGTGCGCCCGGCGATTTCGCCGGCGAGCTCATGCAGGAAGTCGATCGGCACGTACATCACCCGATAGCTCCAGCCTTCTTCGACGGCGCGCGAACCCGTGTGCAGCTCACCCGGATTGATCACCGGCACGCTGCCCGTTGCGGCGACATGCTGCGTGCCGCGATAGCGAAAGCATTCCGCGCCGCCTTCGATTACGGGGATCGTGTAGGCCTCGTGCCAGTGCGGCGCGAACGTATGTTCGTTGTATTCGGCCGTGACGAGATCCGCGCCGGGCAGAAGCGGCGTGCGCCAGTAGCGGGCGGAGTCTCGAAAACGGGAATCGGTCATGGTGAAGGATCCTGCACAGATCCCCAGTTTAGCGCAGCGGAATCGTCGTGCCCGCGGGCACCGGCACGGCCGTGACGCTGTTCTTGGCGCTGCCGCTCACCACGCGGTCGCTGTAGGTCAGATACACGAGCGCGTTGCGCTTCGCGTCGACCACGCGCACGACGTGCAAGGTCTTGAAGAGGAACGACATGCGCTCGTTGAAGACGTCGTCCTGCTGCTTGAGCGGACCTGCGAACGAGATCGGCCCGACCTGGCGGCACGCGATCGACGCCTCGGTCGGATCTTCCGCAATGCCGAGCGTGCCCTTCACGCCGCCCGTGCGTGCGCGGGAGACGTAGCAGGTCACGCCTGGCACCTGCGGATCGTCGTAGGCCTCGACGACGACCTTGTCCGAGCCGGTCACGCGGAAGTTGGTGTTCACGCTGCCGATCTGCTCGGCGTGGGCGGCGGCAAAGGCGACGAGACTCGCGCAGGCGAGCAGCGGGCGTGCGAGGCGTGCGACAAGGCGGGTGGATTTCATGCGGATTCCCGAAGATGACGAAGCGACATTATCGGGGAGGGTGGCGTGCGCGATGCGCGCAGCAAAAGAAAAAGGGGTTGCGTGCAACCACGCAACCCCTCGATATTTTGGCTCCCCGACCTGGGCTCGAACCAGGGACCTACGGATTAACAGTCCGGCGCTCTACCGACTGAGCTATCGGGGAACAGCAGTACAGCTACAACACTTTACGTCATAAAAAAGCCCGTTTTGATTAACGGGCTTTTGCGAATCTTGGCTCCCCGACCTGGGCTCGAACCAGGGACCTACGGATTAACAGTCCGGCGCTCTACCGACTGAGCTATCGGGGATCAACAAAAGCAGAGAACGAGATTCTATGGGGTCTGGCTGGGCCTGTCAATACCCTGTCGCGATCTGTTTAGGGCAATCCGCTGCGCGAGGGACTGTCCACATAAGCGACGGCGACGGGGAGACACCCCGAACAAGCGATCAGCGTGCGAGCAGCGCGAGCTTGTCCTTCACGTCCTTGAATTCGTCGGCTTCCGGCAGCGGGGCCTTGGTCTTGGTGATGCTCGGCCAGCCCTTCGCGAGGTCGGCGTTCAGCTCGATGAACGATTGCTGGTCGCCAGGCACGTCTTCCTCTGCGTAGATGGCGTTCACCGGGCACTCGGCAACGCACACGGCGCAGTCGATGCACTCGTCCGGGTCGATCGCGAGGAAGTTGGGACCTTCGCGAAAGCAGTCCACCGGGCACACATCGACGCAGTCGGTATAGCGGCACTTGATGCAGCTTTCGGTCACAACGTGAGTCATTCAGGCAGCTCCTGCAAGCTTTTTGTATCGGGGGATGGCGGTTCGCCAAAAACGCTATTGTAACTGATGAGGAATTACCCCAACCACAGGCCCGCAACGGTCCTTAGATCGTTTCGTGATTAGTTTATATGCCGGGGTGATCCGCAACGTTTTACCCCTTGTGCGCGAGGGGCCGTGCCGGCGGGCACGCGGCGCGCGCAGGCATTCGGGTAACATGGACGCACCGCTGGCGCCTGCCGCCCGGAACCGCTGCGGGGCATCTGCCCGGCAGCGTGTCCGGATCCCGCTTCGCGGGCGCTATCCGATTGCAGTCCGGCTGGCCCATCATGATCATTACTTCGCTGCTCGATACCGATCTCTACAAATTCACCATGATGCAGGTGGTGCTGCATCATTTCCCCGCGGCCAATGTGGAATACCGTTTCCGCTGCCGCACGCCGAACGTCGATCTCGTGCCCTACGTGGACGAGATCCGCAGCGAGATCCAGAAGCTGTGCAGGCTGCGCTTCGCCGAGACCGAGCTCGAGTACCTGCGCAAGATGCGCTTCATCAAGAGCGACTTCATCGACTTTCTCGCGCTCTTTCACCTCAACGAAAAGTACATCTCGGTCACGCCGTCGCCCAAGGCCAATGGCGAGATCGACATCGCGATCAAGGGTCCGTGGCTGCACACGATCCTCTTCGAGATCCCGGTGCTCGCCATCGTCAACGAGGTGTACTTCCGCAACACGCAGCATCATCCGCAGTACGAGGAGGGGCGCGAGCGCCTGCGCCACAAGATCGAGCTGCTCGGCGCGAAGCCCGAATTCGCCGACTGCAAGATCGCCGATTACGGCACGCGCCGCCGCTTCTCGAAGCGCTGGCACGAGGAGGTGATCCTCACGCTCAAGGACGATCTCGGCGAGCAGTTCACGGGCACGAGCAACGTCTACTACGCGATGAAGCACAACCTCACGCCGCTCGGCACGATGGCCCATGAGTATCTGCAGGCGTGCCAGGCGCTCGGGCCGCGTCTGCGCGACTCGCAGATCTTCGGCTTCGAGATGTGGGCGAAGGAGTACCGCGGCGACCTCGGCATCGCGCTCTCGGACGTCTACGGCATGCAGGCCTTTCTGCGCGACTTCGACATGTACTTCTGCAAGCTCTTCGACGGCGCGCGGCACGACTCGGGCGATCCGTTCGAGTGGGGCGAGCGCCTGCTCAAGCACTACGAGGACAACCGCTGCGATCCGCGCACGAAGACGATGATCTTCTCGGACGCGCTCGACATTCCCAAGGTGCTGCGCCTGTACGAGCGTTTCGGCGACCGCTGCCGCCTCGCGTTCGGCGTGGGCACGAACCTCACCAACGACCTGGGCTATCAGCCGTTGCAGATCGTCATCAAGATGGTCCGCTGCAACGGTCAGCCCGTCGCCAAGCTCTCCGATTCGCCGGGCAAGAACATGTGCGACGACAAGGCGTATCTCGCCTATCTGCGCCAGGTGTTCGGCATCGAGCAGCCCGTAGAGGAAGAGTGCGGGGGCAACCAGGCGTCTTGAACAACGCGCACGCTTGACCCGCAGATCGCAGGCGACGCCCCGGTATAATCGGCGCGTCGCCTTTCTTCATCTGACGAGGACGTTCATGGACACGACGGCCGCCCGCCGCAGCATACTCGCGCGCATTCGCGCGGCGCAGGGACGCGAGGCCACGCCCGCGGCGCACGAGCGGCAAGCCGTGGCCGAGTACCTCGCGCTTCATCCGGAGGGTCCGCGCCCGCCGCTCGAAGGCGATCTCGTCGCGCGCTTCGTGGGCGAGGCGCGCAAGATGTCGAGCACCGTCGACGAAGTCCAGCAGCTCGCCGACGTGCCCGCTGCCGCGCAACGCTATCTCGCCGAGCAAAGCCTGCCCATGCAGGCCGTCGCGTGGCAGACGCTCGACACGTTCGACTGGGCCGGCGCGGGTCTCGCCGTGCAATTCCGCAAGCCCGAAGATCGCGATCTCGTCGGCCTCACGGGCTGCTTCTGCGCCACGGCCGAGACCGGCACGCTGGTCTTGCTATCGAGCCCGCAGACATGGGCCTCGGGCGCGCTGCTGCCCGAAACGCACATCGCCGTCGTGCCCGCTTCGCGCATCGTCGCGGGCCACGAGGACGCCTTCGCGCTGATGCGCGCCGAACGCGGCGAGCTGCCGCGCGCGGTCAACTTCGTTTCGGGGCCTTCGCGCACCGGCGACATCGAGCAGACCATCATCCTTGGCGCACACGGGCCGTATCGCGTGCATGTGATCGTCGTGCATGGCGCGTAAGGGCACTTCTTCGAGCGCTTGCGCGCTGACGCGCTTCGCCGCGCTGACACTCTTCAGCACGAACGCCCACGCGGCGGCCTTCGACGGCGCATCGCTCGGCGCCGCGTGGGCGCTGCCGTTCGCCGGCATGCTGCTGTCGATCGCGTTTTTCCCGATGTTCGCGGCCGCGTTCTGGCATCACCACTTCGGCAAGATTTCGGCGGCCTGGGCGCTCGCGTTCCTGCTGCCGTTCGCGGCCACGCATGGTGTCGGCGTGACGTATCCGCTGTTCGTGCACGCCGTCGTCGACGAATATCTCCCCTTCATCGTGTTGCTCGGCGCGCTCTATACGATTGCGGGCGGCATCTGCGTCTATGGGAATCTGCACGGATCGCCGCGCATGAACACGGCGATCCTCGCGCTCGGCACCGTGCTCGCGAGCGTGATGGGCACGACCGGCGCGGCGATGCTGCTGATCCGCCCGCTCCTGCGCGCGAACGACAACCGCCGGCACAACGTGCACGTGGTCGTGTTCTTCATCTTTCTCGTCGCGAACGCGGGCGGCCTGCTCACGCCGCTCGGCGATCCGCCGCTGTTCCTCGGCTTTCTCAACGGCGTGGGATTCTTCTGGACTGCGCAGCATCTCGCGCTGCCGATGCTGTTCGTGTGCGGCGTGCTGCTCGCGGTGTTCTACGCGCTCGATAGCTGGTACTTCCGCCGCGCCGGGGAAGCGCGCGCCGCTGCGCTCGACCCGACGCCGGACACCGACGCGCTCTCCATCGGCGGCAAGGCGAATTTCTTGCTGCTCGCAGTGCTCGTCGCGCTCGTGCTGATGAGCGGCGTGTGGCGTCCCGGTATCGTTTTCGAGGTCGCGGGCGCGCACCTGCAGTTGCAGAATCTCGTGCGCGATGCGGGACTCGTTGCGCTCGCACTCATTTCGCTCGCATTCACGTCGAAAGCCGCGCGCGCCGACAACGGCTTCGAGTGGGCGCCGATCGTCGAGGTGGCCAAGCTGTTCGCGGGCATTTTCGTAACGATCACGCCGGTCATCGCGATGCTGCGCGCGGGCGAGGCGGGCGCATTCGCCGCGCTGATCCAGGTCGTGAACGACGCACCGGGCCGCCCCAACGAGGCGCTGTACTTCTGGGCGACGGGGCTCCTCTCGTCGTTTCTCGACAACGCGCCCACCTACCTCGTGTTCTTCAATCTCGCGGGCGGCGACGCCAACGCGCTCATGTCGGGCGGCGCGAAAACGCTCGCGGCGATCTCGGCGGGCGCGGTGTGGATGGGCGCGCTCACCTATATCGGCAACGCGCCGAATTTCATGGTGAAGGCGATCGCGCAGTCGCGCGGCGTGCGCATGCCGGGCTTCTTCGGCTATCTTGGCTGGTCGGGCGTGCTGCTCGCGCCGGTCTTTCTCGCGGCCACCTGGCTCTTTTTCGTCTAGCCGCAGGCGGCTTGCGAGCCGCTCGGCGAAAAGCGCGCGAGACTTCCCGGAGCGCCCCGTCACGCGCAACAATGACGGACATCGACTGAAGTGTGGAGAGCAACGATGCAAAAGATTCTCGTGGCGCGCCCGATCTTTCCCGACGTGATCGACCGGCTCGAGCAGTATTTCGACGTGGACTGGAACAACGGCGAGGCGCTTTCGCCCGAGGCGCTGCACCAGCGTCTCGTCGACAAGGACGGCGCGCTCACCGCGGGCGACCCGATCGGCGCCGCAACGCTCGCCGCCGCGCCGCGCCTGCGCGTGGTCTCGAACATGGCCGTGGGCTACAACAACTTCGACATGGCCGCCTTCAACGCGGCCAACGTGCTCGGCACCAACACGCCCGACGTGCTCAACGAAACCACGGCCGACTTCGGCTGGGCGCTGATGATGGCGGCCGCGCGCCGCGTGACCGAATCGGAGCACTTCCTGCGCGCGGGCAAGTGGGACAAGTGGTCGTTCGACGCGTTTCTCGGCTCGGACATTCATGGCGCCACGCTCGGCGTGATCGGCATGGGCCGTATCGGCCAGGCGCTCGCGCGCCGTGCGCGCGGCTTCAACATGCGCGTGGTGTATCACAACCGTTCGCGCGTCGCGCCTGAGATCGAGCGCGAGCTGAACGCGGAATATCTGTCGAAAGCGGACGTGCTTAAGCAGGCCGATCACGTCGTGCTTGTGCTGCCCTATACGGCGGAGAACCATCACACGATCGGCGCCGCCGAACTCGCGCTGATGAAACCCACGGCTACGCTCACCAACATCGCGCGCGGCGGCATCGTCGACGACGCGGCGCTCGCGCATGCGCTGCGCACGCGCCAGATCGCGGCGGCGGGTCTCGACGTGTTCGAGGGCGAGCCGCGCGTGCATCCGGCGTTGCTCGAAGTGGAGAACGTCGTGCTCACGCCGCACATCGCGAGTGCGAGCGAAGCCACGCGCCGCGCCATGGCGAACCTCGCCGCCGACAACCTGATCGCCGCGCTCGGCGAGGGACCGCGCGCCGGGCAGCCGCCCAATCCGATCAACCCCGCCGTGCTGGGGCAAGCGCGTAAATGAGTCCGCTCGCAGTCATGTCGCTGGCGCTCGTTGCGTTGGCGATCGCATTCGTCGTGACGCTCGTGGCGCTGCTGCGCGCGCGTCAAGGCCATGGCGATGGCGATGCCGAGGCTACGCTCGACGCGCTCGATCAACTGAGCGACCGCCTCGCCGCCTCGACCGACACCCAGGCTCGCGCGGCCGAGCGCATCGAGCGCGAGCTGCGCAACGAGATCGCGCGCACGGCGCAGAGCTCGCGCAGCGAGTTCGGCGGCGGCTTCGCACAGGTGCAGCAGGCGCTGGCGGCGCAGCTCGGCAGCATCGCGACCGTGCAGAACAGCCAGATCGACGGCTTCGCCCAGCAGCTCGCCAAACTCACGGCGGCCAATACGCAGCAGCTCGACGCCGTGCGCCAGAGCCTGCAACAGCAGGCGCAGCAGGCGCGCGACGAGCAGGGCGCCGCGCTGCGCCACTTCGGCTCGCTGCTCACGCAGCAGCTCGGGCAACTCACCGAAGTCAACGACCGGCGCTTCGCCGAAGTGCGCGCGACGCTCGAACAGCGCCTCAAGGACATCGAAGCGAACAACGCGGCGAAGCTCGAGGAAATGCGCCGCACGGTCGACGAGAAGCTGCACGCCACGCTCGAACAGCGGCTTGGCGAATCGTTCAAGCTCGTTTCCGACCGGCTGGAACAGGTGCATCGCGGGCTTGGCGAGATGCAGACGCTGGCCGCGGGCGTGGGCGACCTGAAGAAGGTGCTCACCAACGTGAAGACGCGCGGCACCTGGGGCGAAGTGCAGCTCGAAGCGCTGCTCGAACAGATGCTCACGCCCGACCAGTACGCGAAGAACGTCGCGACGGTGCCGAAGAGCACGGAGCGCGTGGAATTCGCGATTCGCCTGCCGGGACGCGGCGTGGGCGGCGCGGAGCAGGGCGAGCCGGTCTGGCTGCCGATCGACGCCAAATTCCCGCGCGAAGACTACGAGCGTCTCATCGATGCGCAGGAGCGCGCGGACGTGCTCGCGATCGAGGAGGCCGGGCGCGCGCTGGAAGTGCGCATTCGCGCGGAGGCGCGCACCATCGCCGAGAAGTACGTCGCGCCGCCGCACACGACCGATTTCGCGCTGCTGTTCCTGCCGACCGAAGGGCTTTACGCCGAAATCCTGCGCCGCCCGGGCTTGACCGACGTCCTGCAGCGCGACTACCGCGTGAGCGTGGCGGGTCCGACCACGCTCACGGCGCTCCTCAACAGCCTGCAGATGGGCTTCCGCACGCTCGCGATCGAGCGCCGCTCGAGCGAGGTGTGGCAGGTGCTGGGCGCGGTGAAGACGGAGTTCGGCAAGTTCGGCGACGTGCTCGCGCGTACCAAGACGCAGCTCGAAACGGTCACGCGTTCCATCGAGGCGGCGGAGGTGCGCACGCGGGCGATGAACCGCAAGCTGCGCGACGTCGAGGCGCTGCCGGGCGAGGCCGCCGCGAATCTTCTCGGCGACGCGCTGCGTAATGGCAATGGCAATGGCAATGGCAATGGCAATGGCAACGACGACGCAGAAAGCGAAGCGGGATTCGGCGACGAGTGAGCGCAACGCGCGCGCCAAAAGCAAACGGGCCGCCTGATCCAGGCGGCCCGTTTGCATTCGGGCGTATGCGGTGCGTTTGCTTACCCGCTGACCGCTTCGCCGGGCGCGGCGAGCTTTTCGAGCGCATCGCCGGTCATGCGCACGACGCGCCAGTCGGGCAGCACGGTCGCGCCGAGCTTTTCATAGAAACCGATGGCCGGCGTGTTCCAGTCGAGCACGGTCCACTCGAAGCGGGCGCAGCCGCGTTCGACGGCGATCGCCGCGAGCGCGCGCAGCATCGCCGTGCCGAGGCCCGTGCCGCGCTGCGACGGCTGCACGTAGAGGTCCTCGAGATAAAGGCCGCGGCGGCTCAGGAACGTCGAGTAGTTGTGGAAGAAAAGCGCGTAGCCGACGATGCGGCCGGCGTCTTCCGCGACCAGCGCTTCGGCGGCGGGGCGCGTGCCGAACAGGGCGTCGGCGAGACCGTCGGCCGTGCCCGTGAACAGATGCGTGAGCTTCTCGAACTCCGCGAGTTCGTACATCAGCGCGTGCACCGCGCCGACGTCGGCGGGCGTGGCGGCGCGGATCGTCGCGGCCATCACGCTTCCTCGGGCACGTCGGACAGATGGATCTCGATGCCGCCGAAGCGCGAGGCCACCCAGTTGTAGGCGTGGCAGGCGATCCACAGCAGGATGAAGCCGACGATCGCGTTGAGCAGCAGCGCGCTGAAGATGGTCGAGAGTTCGACCGCGCCATAGCGCACGAACGCCACGAGCACGCCGAGCAGCACGATCGGCACGCTGAAGGTCAGGTACACGAGGATGAGCGCCTTGGCGGTCTGGCCCGCAGCGATGAACGAGATCTGTTTTTTCATAGTAGTCGGTCCGTTATGCAGGTGTGGACGTGTGGTTGGTTTTGACGGCCTCTCGGGCGCCGCCGCGCTAGACGAGGCCATCGAACAGCATGATGTCGACGGCGTCGCCGGCATCGAGATCGCCGGCTTCATGGGCGAGCACGATGAAGCAGTTCGCCTCGCTCATCGTGCTGAGCGCGCCCGAGCTTTGCGAGCCGGTCGGCGCGACGCGCCACTGGCCGCTGGCGTCGCGGCGCGCGAGGCCGCGCTGGAATTCGGTGCGGCCCGCGCGCTTTTTGATCGGCTGATCGCTCAATGCCGGCACGAGCGGGACGGGTTGCGCTTGCGCGCCCGCCATCGCCATGAGCGCGGGGCGCACGATCTGGTAGAACGAAACCATCGTCGCGACCGGGTTGCCGGGCAGCCCGAACAGGAGCGCCGCGCGGCCCGCGCCCGGGCGTCCGCCCGACCAGATGCGGCCGAACGCGAGCGGGCGGCCGGGGCGCATGGCGAGGCCCCAGAACGAGACGTCGCCGAGCGTTTGCAACTGGGTGCGCGTGAAATCGGCTTCGCCGACCGAGACGCCGCCGGAGGTTAGCACGACATCGGCGGTTTCGGCAGCGAGTTTCAGCGTGGCGGCGAGCGCCGCGGGGTCGTCGCGCACGACGCCCAGGTCGATCGCCTCGACGTTCAGGCGCTGGAGCATCGCGCCGAGCGCGTAACGGTTGCTGTCGTAGATGCAGCCCGGCTCGAGCGGCTCGCCCGGCGAGCGCAGTTCGTCGCCGGTCGAGAAGTAGGCCACGCGCAGGCGCTGCTTCACGTGCGCCTCGACGAGACCGAGCGAGGCCAGCAAGCCGATGTCCGACGCACGCAGCACGCGGCCGGCCGCGAGCGCCACGCCGCCGCGCGCGAGGTCCTCGCCTTTGCGGCGGGCGTTCGCGCCGCGCTTGACGACGTTGGCTTCGAAAACGATGACGTCGCCCTGCGCCGACACCTGCTCTTGCGGCACGACGGTGTCGCAGCCCGCGGGCATCGGCGCGCCGGTCATGATGCGCACGCTCGCGCCGGCGGCCACTTCGCCCGCGTAGGCGTGACCGGCGAAGGCCTTGCCGCATACGGCGAGCGAGAGGGTGCCGGAAGCGTCGGCCAGCGCCGCGCCAGCGAACGCGTAGCCGTCCATCGCGGCGTTGTCGTGCGCAGGGACGTCGATGGGCGAAATCACGTCTTCGGCCAGCACACGCGCGAGCGCCTCGCGCAGCGGCACGCGTTCGCTCGCCGCAAGCGGCGTCGCCCACTGCAGCGCGATGGCCTGCGCGGCGCTGACGGGCAAAGCTTGCGGATCGTACTGGCTGATGCAGCCGGCGCTGCCGGAGGGATGGTTAAGCGTGGTCATCGAGTGAGGAAGCGTCGCATCCGCACGGCGTGTGCGGCGATCGTCCAGGCGGGCGTGCCGGCCGTGTGCCGGGGACGGCGGCTGGCCGGGCGCCGCCCGATTGCAATTCAGGCGCGTTCGAGTTCGGCCAGTTCCTGTAAGGAATTGATATTGTAAAACGCACGTTCGTCGGCAAAGGCGACTTCGGCGGCCGTGTGGCGCGCGTACCACGCACGCACCTTGCGCTCGCCGGCGGCGAGGAAGGCGGCGAGGTCGTCGGCGAGCGAGGTGCGTACCAAGGCGAATACCGGGTGCAGCGAGACTTCGCCTTCGGCGTTCGTCGTGGTCGCAGTCACGATGTCGGCGCGCTCCGCGAGCGCGGCGTGGCCCAGGCGCCCGGCGAGATCGGCTGGCAGCCAGGGCGAGTCGCAGGGCGCCGTGAGGAGCCATTCGGTTTGCGCCGCGCGCAGTCCCGCGAGGAGCCCCGCGAGCGGGCCGGGGAAGTCGGGCAGCGGATCGGCGAGTACGTTCGCTCGCCATGGCGCGCCGAGTGCCGCATAAGCTTCGGCGTTGCGGTTCGCGCTGATCGAGAGGGCGCCGACCTGCGGCGCGAGGCGCGCGAGCACGTACGCGGCAAGCGGTTTGCCGTGCAGCATCTGCAAGCCTTTGTCCGCGCCGCCCATGCGCTGGCCGCGGCCGCCCGCGAGCACGAGGCCCGTGATCGATGCGGAGGAAATGGCGTTGGCGCTCATCGGCGTCATGGGCTGCTCAGCCGCCGATATAGGACATTTCGATGCGGCGCTCGTCGGAGGCCGCCGGCGCCTGCGCGCTGCCCCGCAACTGCGAATAGCGGTCGGCGCGGCCTTCCCATACCTGGGCGATGGCGCCGGAGATCGCCGTGTCGGTGGCGCCGTTGCGCAACAGCGCGCGCAGGTCGTAACCCATCGAGGCGAACAGGCACAGGTACAGCTTGCCTTCGGTCGAAAGGCGCGCGCGCGTGCAGTCGCCGCAGAACGCGCGCGTCACGCTGGAGATCGCGCCGATCTCGCCCGCGCCGTCCGCATAGCCCCAGCGTTGCGCCGTTTCGGCGGCGTTGTGAGGCTCCAGCGGCACGAGCGGCCAGTGCTCGGCAATGCGCGCGACGACTTCCGCCGACGGCAGCACTTCGGCCATGTTCCAGCCATTCGAGGTGCCCACGTCCATGTACTCGATGAAGCGCAGCGTCACATCCGTGCCGCGGAAATGCCGTGCAAGCGGCACGATCTCGCCGTCATTCGTGCCGCGCTTGACGACCATGTTGACCTTGATCGGCGCGAGACCCACGGCTTGCGCCGCCGCAATGCCGTCGAGCACGTCGGCCACCGCGAAGTCGGCATCGTTCATCTGGCGAAAGAGGGCGTCGTCGAGGGCGTCGAGGCTCACCGTCACGCGCGTGAGGCCCGCGTCGCGCAGAGCGCGCGCCTTGCGGGCCAGCAGCGAGCCATTGGTGGTGAGCGTGATGTCGAGCGGCTCGCCTTCGGGCGTGCGCAGCGCGGCGAGGCGCTCGATCAGGAATTCGATGTTCTTGCGCAGCAGCGGCTCACCACCCGTGAGGCGGATCTTGGTGACGCCATGCGCGACGAAAAGCCGCGCGAGCCGCTCGATTTCTTCGAGCGACAGCAGCGCGGAATGGGGCAAAAACGGGTAGTCCTTGTCGAACACTGCGCGCGGCATGCAGTACACGCAGCGGAAATTGCAGCGGTCCGTGACCGAGATGCGAAGGTCGCGCAGGGGTCTGGCGAGCGCGTCGAAGACCGCGCCGGACGGCGCGCGCACGGTTCCCGCGGCCGGCCTGGGCAGTTCGGGCGGCAGCGATCGAACGTCGGCAACAGGGATGATGCGTCGTGTCATGGTCTCTTCGTTCTCGCGTTGCCTCAATTTTAGCCGAACCAGCACCGGCCTACAGACAAGGGAGAACGCTGATATATCAAAAAAAGCCCGCCGGGAGGGGCGGGCTTTTCGGGGGCGCCGGGCTCGGGGCCCGGCGCGCGGCCAGTTGCGCTTGCCGTGCTTACGGCTGGCGCGTGGTTTCGACCTGCTGCATCGGCGTGCTGTCGACCGGTGGCAGCGGTTTGCGCTCGCGCGGCGTGCGCGCGGGCTTCACCAGTTGCGCGGCGGCTTGCTGCGCGGCGCGCAGCTTGTCGGCGTCGGTATTGACCCAGACGAGACCCGCCGATTCCAGCATCGGGCGCAGCGTGTCTGCGGTGGCCGCAGGCGCGGGGGCTGCCGTTGCCACCGGGGCCGGATGCTGTGCGACCGGCTCGGTGATCGCAACGACCGCCGGAGCGGCGGCTGCCGCTTCCTGCGCCGGCTCCGGTTGAGCGACGGGTGCTTGCGCCGGCTCTTCGGTCCGCGGCGCTTCGACGCGGTCTTCGCGCACGACAGGCTGCGTTTCGGCCTGAACCGGCTCAACCGGGGCCGCCGGTGCGACCGGTTCGTCCGCTGCGGCAGGCGCCACAGGAGCGACAGGTGCGGCAGGTGCCACGGGTTCCTCGGCCATCGGCTCGACCGCGTGTGCGGTTTCGACGCTCACCGGTGCGGCTTCGGCGGGTGCCGGAGCCGGCTCGGCCGGAGCTTGCTCTGCAGCAGGCGCGACGGTCTCGACGGGCGTAGTCGTCACGGCGGCGGCGGGCACGTGCCCGGCTTCGGCGACGACAGCTGCGGCCGGCAGTGCGGTCACGACAGTCTCGACAGCCGCTTCGGTGCGTGCTTCTACGGCCGGTGCTTCATGCACTTGCGCGGCAATGGCAGGCTGCTCGATGGCCGGTTGAGCGGGTGCGGCTTGCTCTTCGCCTTCCGGTGCGTCCGCACCCGGCGTCAGGCCTGCTGCATCCGTTTCGCGCTCGCGGCGACCGCCACGGCGGCCGCGGCGGCGGCGACGGCGTTCTTCGCCTTCACGCGGTGCGCCGTCTTCGTCGGCACCCACGCCTTCGGGCAGGTCTTCCGTCTGCGGCGCTTCGTCGCCTTCGGCGCCTGCCGATGCGGCGTCAAGACGCGCTTCCTGGGCTTCAGCGGCCTCGGCTTGCTGACGGCGACGCGATTCACCGCGCTCGCCACGTTCACCACGCTCGCGGCGCTCGCCACGTTCCTGGCGCTCGCCGCGTGCGGCGCCGGCTTCCGCCGTCACATCGCTACGCTCCTGACCGCGCTCGACGCGTTCGATGCGCTGCTCGCGCTCGGCACGTGCTTCGCGGGTTTCACGCGGCTCACGCGGCTCACGCGGCTCACGTTGTTCACGCTGTTCGCGGGCACCACGGCCTTCGCGTGCTTCACGCGGTTCACGCGGTTCACGCTGCTCGCGCGGCTCGCGCTCCTCACGGCGGCCGGCCGGCTGGCCGGTACGGGCGCCGCCTGCGCTTTCGCCACGGCCTGCCGCGTCGCGGCCGCCGGAACGGCGATTGCGGTTGCGGTCGCCGCCGGTCTTCTCACCGCGCTCGGTACGCGCTTCGCGGGTCGGACGGGCGGTCTTTTCGGGTTGCGCGACCGGTGCCGGCGCAGGCGCCGCAGCCGGTGCGCCGCCGAAGAGGCGCTTGACCCAGCCAAAGAAGCCGCCGCCCGCGGGCGTGACGGCCAGTTGCGCCGCGACGGGCGCGGTTTCGGCCGGCTTGACCGGCGCGCTCGGCGCCGGACGCTCCGGCGTGATGCCCTTCACCGCGGCTTCCTGCTTGGGCTTGGCTTCGGCAGTGCGCTTGCTGTAGCCGGTTTCCGACTCGAGTTCGCGAGCCGCTTCCTCGGCCATCTTCCACGAGGCGCGCGGGTCGTCGAGGCGTGCATCGTCGTGACGCAGGCGCTCGAGCTTGTAGTGCGGCGTTTCGAGGTGCTTGTTCGGGATCAGCACGACCGCGACCTTGAAGCGCGACTCGATCTTGTTGATTTCCGAGCGCTTTTCGTTGAGCAGGAAGGCGGTCACTTCGACCGGCACCTGGCAATGAATTGCCGCGGTGTTTTCCTTCATCGCCTCTTCCTGGATGATGCGCAGGACCTGAAGCGCCGACGATTCCGTATCGCGGATATGCCCCGTGCCGTTACAGCGTGGGCAGGTCACGTGGCTGCCTTCCGAGAGGGCGGGGCGCAGGCGCTGGCGCGACAGCTCCATCAGGCCGAAGCGCGAGATCTTGCCCATCTGCACGCGGGCGCGGTCGTGGCGCAGCGCGTCTTTCAGGCGCTGCTCGACTTCGCGCTGGCTCTTGGCCGACTCCATGTCGATGAAGTCGATCACGATCAGGCCGCCCAGGTCGCGCAGACGCAGCTGGCGCGCCACTTCGTCGGCGGCTTCGAGGTTGGTGCGCGCGGCGGTTTCCTCGATGTCGGCGCCCTTGGTGGCGCGCGCCGAGTTCACGTCGATGGCGACCAGCGCTTCGGTGTGGTCGATCACGATCGCGCCGCCCGAGGGTAGCGGTACCGTGCGCGAATACGCCGTCTCGATCTGGTGCTCGATCTGGAAACGCGAGAAAAGCGGCACGTCGTCGTGATACCGCTTCACCTTATTGACATTGTCCGGCATCACGATATCCATGAAGGCGCGCGCCTGGTCATAGATCTCGGTGGTGTCGATGAGGATTTCGCCGATGTCGGGCTGGAAGTAGTCGCGGATCGCGCGAATGACGAGGCTCGATTCCAGGTAGATCAGCATGGGCTGACCGGACTGGCCGGCCTGCGACGCGGCTTCGATGGCGCGCCACAGTTGCAGCAGGTAGTTCAGGTCCCACTGGAGCTCTTCGGCAGAGCGGCCGATGCCGGCCGTGCGCGCGATGATGCTCATGCCGTCCGGCAGTTGCAGCTGCGCCATGGTTTCGCGCAGTTCCTGACGGTCGTCGCCCTCGATGCGGCGCGAGACGCCGCCGCCGCGCGGGTTGTTCGGCATGAGGACGAGGTAGCGGCCGGCGAGCGAGATGAACGTGGTGAGGGCGGCGCCCTTGTTGCCGCGCTCTTCCTTCTCGACCTGGACGATCAGCTCCTGGCCTTCCTTGAGGGCGTCCTGAATGCGCGCGCCGCGCATGTCGATGCCTTCGCGGAAGTACTGGCGGGCGACTTCCTTGAACGGCAGGAAGCCGTGGCGGTCTTCGCCGTAGTTGACGAAACACGCCTCGAGCGAAGGCTCGATACGGGTGACGATCCCCTTGTAAATGTTGCCTTTGCGCTGTTCGCGCCCGGCGGTTTCGATGTCGATGTCGATGAGCTTCTGTCCATCGACGATGGCGACACGCAGTTCTTCCTGCTGTGTCGCGTTGAACAGCATTCGTTTCATTGAACGACTCCAGTGCGTTCGCGCGCGTGCCGCACGGTGCGCGGCGACGACGCCAGGCAGCACGGTGCGGGCAGCGGCGAGCCGCGCCTTATTGTGTTGTCACAAGCACGCTGGAGCGGGAACGATGGCGGGGAGAATTGCCTTTTATGGGCGCCGGTCCGGCGTTGCGTTGCCGTGGACGGGGCCGCGTGGGCACATGCGAAATACGTCTTCAAGAAGCGAAGAGACATGCCGCGGGTTCGCGACGGCAGCGTTTTCCTGCGCTTCCAATCCACCTGGCTGCCGTGACCATGAGCGTGCCAATGGGTGTGCCCATCGCACTGGCCGTGACAGACGCCGGCCGCAGCGGCGAACCGCGCGCGCTTGCGACTGGATCAGGTTCGCGGCCTCTCGATTCAATCAGGGCCGCGCACGGGAAGCTTTTCAGGAACGCCCGTCTTCCCCCTCGGGGTGTCTCGCCACTTTTGACGTCGCCGTGTCCCGCACGTTGCCGGGACGCTTCGGGCGCTCGCCGTATTTTCGCCACCAGCGCCTCCTGCGGCGGTCACTTCGACCGCGCGGCGGGACGCGCCGGATAAATTCTTTATACCAATGTTCCGTTACCGTCGGAGCCGCTCCTGACCGAACGTGCCTGTGGGCGCCGTCCCTGCCGGAGTGGTGATCCGTGCGTGCAACTCGTTGCTTCTCATCAAGCGGGGTGAGCAACCAGCCCCGGGCGCAAGTAAAATAACCGTTTATCGCTTGCAGCCTGCGCTCGCCGCGTGGTCCAAGTCCAGGATAACCCCCTTGGGGTGTCCATTGGGTGGTTCGCAGAACATTTGGCCGTATGGCCTACCGTTGCGTCGGCGCTGGGCAAATTATATTCAGAATGAAAGGGTTAGGCAAAACATCCCAAAATCAGGTCGCAAGCGACCAGGTTTCGTTCGTCGAAATCGACGAGGGCGCGGCCGGTCAGCGTATCGACAATTTTCTCGTGCGCGTCTGCAAGGGCGTGCCGAAAAGCCACATCTATCGCATTTTGCGCAGCGGGGAAGTGCGCGTAAATAAGGGCCGGGTCGACGCGCAGTATCGGCTCGCGGAAGGCGACATCGTGCGCGTGCCGCCCATCCGCACGTCGCAGTCGAGTGCGACGGCCGGCGCCGCGCCCGTGCCGGCGGCCCAGTTTCCCATCATCTACGAGGACGACGCGCTGCTCGTCATCGACAAGCCCGCGGGCGTGGCCGTGCACGGCGGCAGCGGCGTGGCGTTCGGTGTGATCGAGCAGTTGCGCGAGGCGCGCCCGCAGGGCAAGTTTCTCGAGCTGGTCCACCGGCTCGACCGCGAAACGTCGGGCGTGCTGATGCTCGCCAAGAAGCGCGCCGCGCTCGTGGGCCTGCATGCGCAGATGCGCGACAACCAGACCGACAAGCGCTATTACGCCTGCGTCCACGGCGAATGGGCGAGCGACTGGGGGCGTCGGCGCGCTGTGAAGGAGCCGCTTCACAAGTATCTGACCCCGGAAGGCGAGCGCCGTGTGCGCGTGCAGCCGGACGGCTTGCCCTCGCACACGGTGTTCAATCTCGTCGAGCGCTGGCCGGGATACGCGCTCCTCGAAGCCGAGCTGAAGACGGGCCGCACGCACCAGATCCGCGTGCACCTCGCCCACCTCGGCCTGCCGATCGTCGGCGACGCCAAGTACGGCGACTTCGCACTGAACAAGGACCTCGCGCGCACGGGCGCGCGGCCGGGCATCAAGCGCATGTTTCTGCATGCGCACCGCTTGAAGCTCGCTCACCCGATCACGGGCGTCCCGTTGCAGTTCGAGGCGCCGCTGCCGGCGGATTGCCGCGGCTTCGTCGACGCGCTGCGCGCGCAACGCGAGGCAGGCGCGGCAACCGACGCAGCCCGACCTGGCACCGCCCGACCTGACGCGGCGCGACCCGAATGACACCGAATCTGACAGCGTTTGGAGAAGTCCTGCATGGCTCGAGAGTTATTTGACCTGATTGTGTTCGACTGGGACGGCACCCTGATGGACTCGACCGCCCATATCACGCGCAGCATCCAGGCGGCGTGCCGCGACCTCGGCCTGCCGGTGCCCGGCGACGAGGCGGCGAGCTATGTGATCGGCCTCGGCCTGCGCGAGGCGCTGCAGATTGCCGCGCCCACGCTCGATCCGGCCGACTACCCGCGGCTCGTCGAGCGCTATCGCATCCACTATTTGCTGAAGGACCAGCAGACCGAGCTGTTCGTCGGCGTGCGCGAGATGCTCACGGAACTGCGCGACACCGGCTACCTGCTCGCCGTGGCGACGGGCAAGAGCCGCGTGGGGCTGAACCGCGCGCTGGCGGATTCGCGGCTCACGAGCCTCTTCGACGGCACCCGCTGCGCCGACGAAACCTTCTCGAAGCCGCATCCGGCCATGCTTCAGGAGCTCACGCGCGAACTGGGGCAGGATCTGGGCCGCACGGTGATGATCGGCGACACGACGCACGACCTGCAGATGGCGATCAACGCGGGCGCGGCGGGCATCGGCGTGGCGTATGGCGCGCATGCGTCCGGCGCGCTCGAAAAGCTCGAGCCGCGCTTCGTCGCGTCGGACGTGGCCGCGCTCGCGGGCTGGCTGCGGGAGAACGCATGAGCGCGGCGCCCGAGACAGCGCCGCTCGAGCCCGTGCGCATCTGCGCGGCCGAAGAACTCGCCGAGGGTGGCGAGGGGCGGCGCATGAACGCGACCTACGCGGGCGGCGACGCGGTGGTGTTCTTCGTACGCTACGGAGGCGAGGTGTACGGCTACCTGAACCGCTGCGCGCACGTGCCAATGGAACTCGACTGGGTCGAGGGCCAGTTCTTCGAGTCGTCGGGGCTCTATCTGATGTGCGCCACGCACGGCGCGATCTACCAGCCCGACACGGGCAAGTGCGTGGGCGGCCCGTGCCGCGGCGGGCGTTTGCGCCCCGTGCAGGTCGAGGAACGCGACACGCCAGAGGGGCGTGCGGTATTCTGGCTGCCGGACGACGCTTTGCGTCCGACCCCAACCTGATTCCTGACTATCGACCCCTTTCGACCCGTTACCCGCTCGCATGTCCGACAATCCGACCCCTGATTCGAACGAAGCGCCCCGCGCGGCTTCGTCAGACCGCGGCGCGCCCGCGCCAGGCTGGGAGCGCGAGGCGCTCGAACGCATCGCGCTCGCGGCCATCACCGAGCAGCGCGCGGCGCGGCGCTGGCGCATCTTCTTTCGCTTCGCGTTTCTCGCGGTGTTCGTGGTGATCGCGTGGGCGATCCTCGATCTTTCGGGCGCGCGCGTGGAGAGTGGGGGGCGCCATACGGCACTCGTTTCGCTCGACGGCGAAATCGGCTCCGACACCCCGGCGAACGCCGAGGACATCATCAGCGCGCTCGACAGCGCCTTCGACGACGACGGCACCGCGGGCGTGATCCTGCATATCGACAGCCCCGGCGGCAGCCCGGTGCAGGCCGGCATCATCAACGACGAGATCCACCGTCTGCGCACCAAGTACCCGGCCATCCCGCTGTACGTGGTGGTGGGCGACATGTGCGCTTCGGGCGGCTATTACGTCGCGGCGGCCGCCGACAAGATTTACGTCAACAAGGCGAGTATCGTGGGCTCGATCGGCGTGCTGATGGACGGATTCGGCTTCACCGGCCTGATGGACAAGCTCGGCGTCCAGCGGCGCCTGCGTACGTCCGGCGAAAACAAGGGCTTCTTCGATCCGTTCTCGCCCGACACACCGAGAATGGACGCGCACGCCCAGGAGATGCTCGATCAGATCCACCAGCAGTTCATCGACGCCGTGAAGGCCGGCCGCGGCAAGCGCCTGAAGGATTCGCCGGATATCTTCTCGGGCCTGTTCTGGACCGGACAGAAGAGCGTGGAGCTCGGCCTCGCGGACGGCTACGGCGACACCGATTACGTGGCGCGCGAGGTCATCAAGGCGCCGGACGTCGTCGATTACACGGTCAAGCAGAGCCTCACCGACCGCGTAGCGAAGCGCGTGGGCGCGAACATCGGCTCGGCGGCCGTGCATTCGCTGCTGATGGGCGGCAAGGTATCGGTGCACTGAGCGACGGCGACGCTTTCGTTTCCCGTCGTCCTCGAGAAAATCGGCCGCTGCGCGATGGTTGCGCAGCGGCCGATTCGTTTTTGCGCGCCGAAGCTTTTAATGTGCGAGCAGCAGGAAGATCGCCGGCCGCTTGTGCAATTCGGGCGCTGGCTTCTTCTTCCAGTCCGACACGGCGCGGCTCACGATCGTCTCGGTGGGCAGCGTGAGATCGGCGGCGACGCACACGAGCGTGGAGGGCGCGCAGGTCGCGAGCAGCGCGTCGAGCAGCGTGCGGTTGCGATAGGGCGTCTCGATGAAGATCTGCGTCTGCTTGATCTTGCGCGAAATCTGCTCGAGATCGCGCAGCTTTTTCACGCGCTCGTTCGCGTCGACGGGCAGGTAGCCATGAAACGCGAAGCTTTGGCCGTTCAGGCCCGACGCCATCAGCGCGAGCAGGATCGAACTCGGGCCCACGAGCGGCACGACCTTGATGCCGCGCTCGTGTGCGCGCCGCACGAGCAGCGCGCCCGGGTCGGCGACCGCGGGCACGCCCGCCTCGGAAACCAGCCCCGTGTCGATGCCGGCGAGCAGCGGTGCGAGCAGCTTGTCGACCTCGCCTGCGGGCGTGTTGACATTGAGTTCGCGGATCTCGATTTCCTGGATCGGACGCGTCGTGCCCACGCGCTTGAGGAAGGCGCGCGTGGTCTTGGCGTTTTCGCCGATATAGCTGGCGAGCGCGCCCGCGCGTTCGCGCACGGGCGTGGGCAGGACGGCGTTGAGCGCGGCATCGTCGCCTTCGCCCAGCGTGTTGGGGATCAGATAGAGGGTGCCGAGGCTCATGCTTGCGTCTCCAGCAGCGGATAGCCCGCGGCAAGCAGCATGCGCGTGAGCGCGATGAGTGGCAGGCCGATCAGGGCGGTGGGGTCATCCGATTCGATCGCTTCGAGCAGGGCGATGCCGAGCCCCTCCGATTTCGCGCTGCCCGCGCAGTCGTACGGCGTTTCGGCGCGCAGATAGGCGTCGAGCGCGGCGTCGGGCAGGTCGCGAAAGCGCACCTTCGTCACGACATCGACGGTATCCGTTTGGCCAGTCGCGGTGTCGAGCACGCTCAGGGCACTATGGAACAACACTTCGCGGCCGCGCATGGCCTGCAGTTGCTCGAGCGCGCGTTCGTGCGTGCCGGGCTTGCCAATCTGGCGGCCATCGAAGGTGGCGACCTGGTCGGAGCCGATCACGAGCGTGCGCGCAGCGCTGGCGGGCAGGGCGGCGGCCACGGCGCGCGCCTTCGCGGCAGCCAGGCGCAGCGCCGTCGCTTCGGGCGCTTCGCCGGGCTGCGGCGTTTCGTCGACGGCGGGTACGGCCGTGTCGAAGGGAATGCGCAGACGCTCGAGCAACTCGCGCCGGTAGCGCGAGCTGGAGGCGAGGATGAGGGCGGGGCGGCCCGTGCGCGGGGCCTGCGAGGGAGAATCCTGCATGTTCGATCGGAGTATGAGAGCGGCTGCGAATGTGGCTGGAGAAAAGGCGGCTGTGGTTTGGCGATTTTCGGGTGGATTTCGCCTCGATAACGGGGGCGGATATCCCGCAAAACGTCGTCAGAGGCTCCCGAAAGCCGCGCTCGCACAGACACTTGCGTACGCGAGCTTAAGTGTTTGACTCACAAAGATAAAGGCGATATGATTTTGGGCTTTTCATCCGTATGCTCTCGCCGCACGTCTTGTGCGGGCGCCTGAATTTAGCGGCGTCACGGCTCGAAAAACCTTGCCGGCAGTAGCGTGTCGATGGGCGAATGTAGGCAAACGCAGGTCGATAGAGACCTGTGAGGGCCGGCACAAGCTGGATTGCAGCGAGCCGCTGGCGGCTTTCGCGCATCGCTTGCCGCGCCCCAGGCCTTGAAGCAGGAGAGCGCACATGACCGAACACACTGGCAAGCCTGCAGGCGCCGAATTGAATCCGCGCGACTTCGATATCTTCGAATTCGCGCGCAGCGAGCGCGAAGCGGCAGGCGTCGTGCGCGTTTCGCAACTGCCGCGCATGTTAAACGAAGTCCCGGCCGAGGCGCCAGATCGCGACACCGCGTTCACCTGGCAGGCTGCGGGCTTTATCCAGCAGGAATTGCAGGACAACGGCACCGAAGGGCCGCAGCCATACCTGCGGCTTGCAGTTCACGGTGGCGCGTGGCTCACGTGCCAGCGGTGCCTCGCTCCTTACGAGCAGGCATTCAATGCGGATGCGACCTTCCGTATCGTCCAGACGGAAGAAGAGGCGGACGAGTTTCCGCTCGACGACGATGAAGTCGAAGTGATCGTGGGCTCGCGCCATTTCGATCTCGTCGACTTGATCGAAGAGGAGCTGTTGCTCGCGCTGCCGCTGGTGCCGAAGCACGAAGTCTGTCCGGAAATTCACGAAAGCCTCGCCTCGGGTCCCGACGGCGCGGAGGGCGTGGATTCCGTGGACGACGTGCCGGAGCAGGAAATCGAGCCGGAAGAGCGCGTCAACCCGTTTGCGGCGCTCGAATCGCTCAAGAAGGACGGTCCTGGCAGCAAGCACTAAGGCAAGCCTTGGGCGGCTGTGCGGGGCAGGCAGTACCAGACGCGTGGGCCTGAGCCCGGAGTCCGGCCATCCCCCAAGGGTGGCGGCGGCCGGATCGGGCTGTGTTAGAATTCGGAAAATTTTCAGGAGTTATCATGGCAGTTCAACAAAACAAGAAGTCGCCGTCGAAGCGCGGTATGCACCGCTCGCACGATTTCCTCACGGGCGCGCCGCTGGCCGTCGAGCCGAGCACGGGTGAAGTGCATCTGCGTCACCACATCAGCCCGAACGGCTACTACCGCGGCAAGAAAGTCGTCAAGACCAAGAACGACTAATCGTTTCAGCGTGCGGCGCGGTGTTTGACACCGGGCGCCGCATCTGACGATTCCGTTCGCTTGACCATATTTCGGCTCGGCAAAAAGGCGGCATTCAACTGCCGCTTTTTTATGCCTGAAATCCGTCGCATTCCATGACTGTTACGCTCACGATAGATTGCATGGGAGGCGACCACGGCCCGTCTGTGACGGTGCCTGCCGCAGTCCATTTCGTCCGCTCGCACCCCGACGCGCATCTCATGCTCGTGGGCGTCGAGTCGGCGGTTCGCGCCCAGTTGAAGAAGCTGAAGGCGTCGGACCACCCCGCGCTTACCGTCGTGCCCGCCACCGAGGTCGTCGAAATGGACGATCCGGTCGAAGTCGCCCTGCGCAAGAAAAAAGATTCGTCGATGCGCGTCGCGCTCAATCGCGTGAAAGAGGGCGAGGCGCAAGCCTGCATCTCGGCCGGCAACACCGGCGCGCTGATGGCCGTGTCGCGCTATGTGCTCAAGACGTTGCCCGGCATCGAACGCCCGGCCATCGCCTTCGCGCTGCCGAACCCGCGCGGCTACACGACGATGCTCGACCTCGGCGCGAACGTCGACTGCGAACCGCAGCACCTGCTGCAGTTCGCGGAGATGGGCCACGCGCTCGTCGCGGCGCTCGAGGGCAAGGATCGCCCAACCATCGGGCTCCTGAATATCGGCGAAGAAGTCATCAAGGGCAACGACACCATCAAGCGCGCGGGCGAGCTCCTGCGCGCGAGCACGCTGAACTTCCGCGGCAACGTCGAAGGCAACGACATTTACAAGGGCACCGTCGACGTCATCGTCTGTGACGGTTTCGTTGGGAATGTCGCGCTCAAGACGTCGGAGGGCCTCGCGCAGATGCTCAACGACATGATCAAGGAAGAGTTCGGCCGCTCGTGGCTCACCAAGCTCATGGCGATTGCCGCACTGCCCGTGCTCATGCGCTTCAAGAAGCGTGTCGACCATCGCCAGTACAACGGCGCGGCGCTGCTCGGCCTGAAGAGCCTCGTCATCAAGAGCCACGGCTCGGCCGATGCCTACGCGTTTGAGTGTGCGATCAATCGCGGGTATGATGCCGTCAAAAATGGCGTGCTGGAGCGCCTCGCGCACGCCATGGAAGAAAACGCCGGTTCGCTCGAACAGGCGGCAGACGAGCCCGGCGGCGCCCAGAACGTGCAAGCCGCGCAGGCGGGGCAGGCTACCAGTGCGCCCAGCCAGGCAGCGGGCGAGGTACCGCCCGGCGCCGCATCATCCTCGAAGGCATAATGGCTCAATCGACTCTCTATTCCCGCGTGATCGGCACGGGCAGCTATCTTCCGCCTGATCGCGTCACCAACCAGGAACTGGCCGAACGGCTCGCCGCAAAAGGCGTCGAGACGAGCGACGAATGGATCGTGGCCCGCACGGGCATTCACGCACGCCACTTCGCCGCGCCCGACGTCACGACGAGCGATCTCGCGCTTGCGGCGTCGCAGCGTGCGATCGCGGCCGCCGACGTCGATCCGCAGTCGATCGACCTCATCATCGTCGCTACTTCCACGCCCGATTTTGTCTTTCCGAGCACGGCCTGCCTCTTGCAGAACAAGCTCGGCATCCGCAATCACGGCGCGGCGTTCGACGTGCAGGCCGTGTGCTCGGGCTTCGCCTACGCCGTTTCGGTGGCCGACAGCCTGATCCGCAGCGGCCAGCATCGCACGGCGCTCGTGGTCGGCGCGGAAACCTTCTCGCGTATTCTCGATTTCAACGATCGCACCACCTGTGTGCTGTTCGGCGACGGCGCAGGCGCGATCATCCTGCAGGCGTCGAGCGAACCGGGCGTGCTTTCGAGCGCGCTGCACGCCGATGGCAGCTACGCGCACATCCTGTGCACGCCGGGCAACGTGCACGGCGGCGCGATCGCGGGCAACGCGTTCCTGCACATGGACGGCCAGGCCGTGTTCAAGCTGGCCGTGAACGTGCTCGAAAAGGTCGCGATCGAGGCGCTCGACAAGGCGCAGCTCTCCGCCGACCAGGTCGACTGGCTGATCCCGCACCAGGCCAACATCCGCATCATGCAGGGCACCTGCCGCAAGCTCGGCCTGCCCGCCGAGCGCATGGTGGTGACGGTGGGCGAGCATGGCAACACCTCGGCGGCCTCGATTCCGCTCGCCTTCGACGTTGCGGTGCGCGACGGCCGCATCAAGCGCGGCCACAACGTGCTGATCGAAGGCGTGGGCGGCGGCTTCACCTGGGGCGCCTCCGTCATCCGCTTCTAAGCATCCTGAGCGGGCTCTCGCGCTCCCGCAGCCGGTCCTGGCGCACGACGAACACGTCGCGCGCAGCCGGCGGCGGTTCATCCGAGCGCATTGCCCACCCGTATTGAACGAATTTGGGGACGTTATGAAATTCGCGTTCGTTTTTCCCGGACAAGGCTCGCAGGCCGTCGGCATGCTCGACGCCTTCGCCGATAGCGCCGTCGTGCGCGAGACGCTGCAAGAAGCGTCCGACGCGCTGGGCCAGGACCTCGGCAAGCTGATCGCCGAAGGCCCCGCCGAAGAACTCAATCTCACCACCAACACGCAGCCGGTCATGCTCACCGCCGCTTACGCCGTCTATCGCGCGTGGCAGCAGGCGGGCGGTCCTCTGCCTGCCATCGTCGCCGGCCACAGCCTCGGCGAATACACGGCGCTGGTCGCCGCCGGCGTGCTCGCATTCCGCGACGCCGTGCCGCTCGTGCGTTTTCGCGCGCAGGCGATGCAAAGCGCGGTGCCGGTGGGCGAGGGCGGCATGGCCGCCGTGCTCGGTCTCGACGACGACACCGTGCGCGCAGTCTGCGCGGAAGCCGCGGCTGCGAGCGGCGGCGTGGTCGAAGCCGTGAACTTCAACGCGCCGGCGCAAGTCGTGATCGCGGGCCACAAGGGCGCGGTCGAAAAGGCCTGCGAAATCGCCAAGGCGAAGGGCGCCAAGCGCGCGCTGCCGCTGCCGGTTTCGGCGCCGTTCCACTCGTCGCTGCTCAAGCCCGCCTCGGATCAGCTGCGCGACTACCTCGCGAACGTCACGCTGAACGCGCCGCAGATTCCCGTGGTGAACAACGTCGACGTGGCTTTCGAGACCGACCCCGCGAAGATCCGCGACGCGCTCGTGCGCCAGGCCGCGGGCGCCGTGCGCTGGGTCGAGTGCGTGCAGGCCATCGCGGCGCAAGGCGCGACGCACGTGGTCGAATGCGGTCCGGGCAAGGTGCTTGCGGGCCTCACCAGGCGTATCGACGGCAACCTGGTCGGCGCCTCGGTGCTCGATCCGAAGTCGCTCGACGAAGCGCTCGCGCTTCTGAAGGCTTAAGCGCCTACGCCACCACCGCTAACGGATTCAAACGATGGAAAAGACTCTCGACAATCAAGCCGCGATCGTGACCGGCGCCACCCGCGGCATCGGCCGCGCGATCGCGCTGGAACTGGCGCGCCAGGGCGCGACGGTGATCGGTACGGCAACGAGCGAAGCCGGCGCGCAGGCCATCTCGGCCGCTTTCGAAGCAGCGGGCCTGAAGGGCCGCGGCGCGGTGCTCAACGTGAACGACGCCGCTGCAGCGGAAGCGCTGATCGACGCAACGGTCAAGGAATTCGGCGGTCTTGCGATCCTCGTCAATAATGCGGGCATCACGCAGGACAACCTGGCGATGCGCATGAAGGACGACGAGTGGGACTCGGTCATCGACACCAACCTGAAGTCGGTGTTCCGCCTCTCGCGCGCCGTGCTGCGCCCGATGATGAAGGCGAAGGGCGGCCGCATCATCAACATCACCTCGGTGGTGGGCTCGTCGGGCAACCCGGGCCAGGCCAACTACGCCGCCGCCAAGGCCGGCGTGGCGGGCATGACGCGCGCGCTCGCACGCGAGATCGGCAGCCGCGGCATCACCGTGAACTGCGTCGCGCCCGGTTTCATCGACACCGACATGACGAAGGACCTGCCGGCGGAGCAGCAGGCCGCCCTCAAACAGCAGATTCCGCTGGGCCGCCTCGGCAGCCCGGACGACATCGCGCATGCGGTCGCGTTCCTCGCGTCGCCGCAGGCGGCCTACATCACGGGCACGACGTTGCACGTGAACGGCGGCATGTATATGTCTTAACCGGATTCAGGTACTATCCGCGCCTTGATGCGCTTGATGCAAAACATTGCGCAAGCGCCTTCGCGGATAGCCTTCCGGAACCTTGAGCGCCGCTTTTCAGCCAGGTCAAACCTGATAAAATGCGCGCACTCGCATTCATGAGCTAACTTTTTTCCCTTGGAGGGGTAATGGACAACATCGAACAGCGCGTCAAGAAGATCGTCGCCGAGCAACTGGGCGTCGCCGAAGCTGAAATCAAGAACGAAGCTTCGTTCGTGAACGATCTGGGCGCCGACTCGCTCGACACCGTCGAACTGGTCATGGCTCTCGAAGACGAGTTCGGCATGGAAATCCCGGACGAGGAAGCCGAGAAGATCACGACGGTTCAGCAAGCGATCGACTACGCTCGCGCGAACGTCAAGGCCTAAGCGCCAGATTCCCGCCTGGGCCGCGCAACGCAGTGCGCTGGCGGCCCGCGAGGACGCTTGCCCGTGAAACCGCATACGCCTGCCGCACTCGCTGCGGGGCATCTGCCGGTCAACTAGCCACAGGGCTCACAGGAGCATTTCCTGTGGCCTCTGTGGCTTTTGTTTTTGTCATCTATGGATAAGGGGTTACCGTGAGCCGTCGTCGAGTTGTTGTTACAGGCCTGGGGCTGATTTCGCCTGTTGGCAATAATGTTGCCGACGGCTGGGCCAATCTGGTCGCCGGGAAGTCCGGCATCGCCAACATCACGAAGTTCGACGCTACGAACTTCTCGACCCGCTTTGCCGGCGAAGTGAAGGGCTTCAACGTCGAAGACTACATGCCGGCGAAAGAAGCGCGCCATATGGATACGTTCATCCATTACGGCATCGCGGCGGGCATGCAGGCGATCCAGGACAGCGGTCTCGAAGTCACCGAAGCGAACGCGGAACGGATCGGCGTGAACGTCGGCTCGGGCATCGGCGGTCTGCCGATGATCGAAGTCACGCAAACCGAGCTGCTCAACCGCGGCCCGCGCCGCATCTCGCCGTTCTTCGTGCCGGCCTCGATCATCAACATGATCTCGGGCCATCTGTCGATCAAGTACGGCCTCAAGGGCCCGAATCTGGCGATGGTCACGGCCTGCACGACCGGCCTGCACTGCATCGGCGAAGCGTCGCGTCTGATCGAATACGGCGATTGCGACGTGATGATCGCGGGCGGCGCGGAATCGACCGTCTCGCCGCTCGGCATCGGCGGCTTCGCGGCAGCGCGCGCGCTGTCGCAGCGCAACGACGATCCGGCGACGGCCAGCCGTCCGTGGGACAAGGACCGTGACGGCTTCGTGCTCGGCGAAGGCGCGGGCGTGATGGTGCTCGAAGAGTACGAACACGCCAAGGCGCGCGGCGCGAAGATCTACGCGGAAATCGGCGGCTACGGCATGAGCGGCGATGCGTATCACATGACCGCGCCGCTCGAAGACGGCGACGGTGCGCGCCGCTGCATGATCGCCGCGATGAAGAACGCGGGCGTCAACACCAGCGAAGTGAACTGGCTGAGCGCGCACGGTACCTCCACTCCGCTCGGCGACCTCGCGGAAACCACGGCGATCAAGCGCGCCTTCGGCGACCATGCGAAGGACATCGTCGTGAACTCGACCAAGTCGATGACGGGCCACCTGCTGGGTGGCGCGGGCGGCCTCGAGTCGGTGTTCACGGTGCTCGCCGTGCACAACCAGGTGTCGCCGCCGACGATCAACATCTTCAACCAGGATCCGGCATGCGACCTGGACTACTGCGCGAACACCGCGCGGGACATGAAGATCGACGTCGCGCTGAAGAACTCGTTCGGGTTCGGCGGCACCAACGGCACGCTCGTCTTCAAGCGCCACGCTTGATCGCGCACGACGAGACAGCGGCCGCGCCGAAAGCTTCGGCCGGCCGCGTTCCTCCTGCTTTCCCCTCGCGGCGCGCGAGCGCGCCGCTGCTTTCCCTGCGTCCATCGCTTGCGCTGCAACTGCTCGTTGCCGCGGGTCTCGGCGTGGCCGCGGCCGCCGTCTACACGACGCTCGCACCCTGGTCCGGCGTCTGGCAAGCGTTGCCCGCCACGCTGGCGTTCCTGGCGACCGGCGGCCTCGCGGCTGCGGCGTGGCGACGCAAGCAGCCGGCCTTCCTCGAAATCGGGTCAGATTTTCTCGCGGCCTGGTCGCGCGACGGTGCCTGCCTCGCAGCCGGGCGACTTGCCGGCGCGTCGCAATGGGGCGCGTGGCTGCTCGCGCTCGTCGTGGAGCAGGGCGCACGCCGCACGACGATTCTCGTTGCCGCCGACGCCGTTCCGGCAGAAGTCTTCCGCACACTCGCCGTGCGCGCGCGCAGCGCGGCCGGCCGCTGAGCTTCCCTTCGCTGTAAAGCTTGTAACCGCTGTTACTCGCGTAACGTGAGACCGTGGCGAGGACGCTACAATGGTGCCCCCACGTCTACTTCATGTGCTAACGGATTTCTCAGGTGAGCGAAAAAGAAATTGATCAGGTTCTGGTCGAGCGCGTGCAAAAAGGCGACAAGGCCGCGTTCGAGCTCCTGGTCTCGAAATACCACCGCAAGATCATCCGGCTGATCTCGCGCCTCGTGCGGGACCCCGCCGAGGTCGAGGACGTGGCCCAGGACGCCTTTATCAAGGCTTACCGCGCACTACCGCAGTTTCGTGGCGAATCGGCTTTCTATACGTGGTTGTACCGGATTGCTGTCAATACGGCGAAGAACTACCTTGCGACCCAGGGAAGACGCGCGCCGACTTCTACCGAGGCAGATGCTGAAGAAGCGGAAACTTTCTCGGACGCTGATCAACTAAGGGATATCAATACGCCCGAGTCGATGTTGATGAGCAAGCAGATCGCACAGACGGTCAATGCTGCGATGGCGGTTTTACCGGAAGAGCTGCGCACCGCCATTACGCTTCGGGAAATAGAAGGCCTAAGCTACGAGGAAATCGCCGAAATGATGGGGTGCCCGATCGGCACCGTCAGATCGAGAATTTTCCGCGCTCGGGAAGCCATTGCGGCAAAATTGCGTCCGCTGCTGGACACTCCGGAAGGCAAGCGCTGGTAAGAAGAAGAACCAGCTTCGCCCCGGGCGGCGACGCGATTCACCAGAATGAGTTGGTGTCACAGGGACGTCTGTTAGGGAATGGGGAGCATCATGGGTTCGGTCTCGATGCAATCGGTATCAAGCTCGCGCGGCGAGCGTCTGTCCGCCTTCGTCGACGGTGAAGCGTCGGCGCAGGAGCATCTGAACGGAAATTTTCTGGAACTCGACGGCGAAGGGCGCGCAGCCTGGTCGGAGTACCATCTGATCGGCGACGTACTGCGTTCCGACGATCTGGCCCTCAGCCAGGCCGCGAGCCGCGCCTTCATGACGGGTTTCGCGGCGCGCTTCGAAGCGGAGCCGCATCTGCTCGCGCCGGCCGCGCTGCCGCAGGCGCAGGCGCAGGGTGGCCGCAATGAGCGCGTGGGCCGCATTCTGGCGCTGCGCCGCCGCGTGATGCCGTCGCTGGCCGTGGCCGCCGCGGCCGCCACGCTCACCTGGATCGTCATGCCACAAATGCGCGGTGTGGGCATGGCCGGCGCGCCGCAAATCGCCGCTGTGCAGTCACAGGGCGACGGCGTGCAGCGCGTGGCGATGAACACCACGCCGGCGCCTGTGGCGGGCGGCCAGGACGGCAACATCATCCGCGACGCGCGTCTCGACGAATATCTCCAGGCGCACCAGCAGTTCGCGCAGCAACCGGTCATATCGGATTCCATGCCGTACGTCCGCTCAGCCGCTCTTACCACGCAAGGCCAATAAGTTTGATGCAGACATTGCGGTTGAATAAAAAGACAATCTGGGGGCGGTTGCCGGCATACCTGTGCTGCGCGGCCGTGATGTTCACCGCACTGTCTGTCGCCCCGCGTGCCCACGCGCAAGGCGCGTCCGCGGCCGATGCCGCCACGCGCCAGAGCGCGGCGCAGTTGCTCGACCGCATCCAGCAGGCCGCCCAGCAGCAAAGCTACGAAGGCACGTTCGTCTATCAGCGCGGCGAGTTCGTGCAGTCCTCGCGCATCACGCACTACGCCTCGAAGCAGGACGGCGAGTTCGAAAAGCTCGAAAGCCTCGACGGCAAGCCGCGCACGATGCTGCGCCACAACGACGATCTCTATACCTTCGTGCCCGAGCGCAAGCTGCTCGTCGTCGAAAAGCGCCAGAACAAGGACGCTTTCCCGGCGTTGCTTTCCACGAGCGGGGATCAGGTGCTGGGCGTCTACGAGCCGAAGATGCTCGCCAACGACCGGGTGGCCGGCCTCGACAGCCAGGTGATCCAGCTCGACCCGAAGGACAATTTCCGCTTCGCCTACAAGCTGTGGGCGGACGCGAAAACCGGTCTGCTGCTGCGCTCGCAGATGCTCGATCCGACGAACGGCCAGGTGCTCCAGCAGCTCGCGTTCACGCAGGTGCGCATCGGCGGTCCCGTCGACAAGACGCCGATCGTCAACGGCATCCGCAATATCGAGGGCTGGAACGTGGTGCGCCCGCCGCTCCAGCCGGTCGACATCGAGGCGCAGGGCTGGTCGTTTGGCCAGGCCGCGCCGGGCTTCCAGAAGATTCGCGAAGTGCGCCGGCCGATGGCGGCGCGCGACGCGAGCGATCCGCCCATTCCGGTCGATCAGGCCGTATTCTCTGACGGACTGTCCACGCTTTCGGTGTTTATCGAACCGGTCAAGAACAACAGTCGCAAGGAAGGCTCGGGCAGCAGTGGCGCGACCCACGTGCTCGTGAAGCGCAACGGCGATTACTTCATCACGTTGCTTGGCGAAGTGCCCCAGACCACGTTGCAGCAGTTTGCGTCTGCCATAGAATACAAGGCTCCCAGGTAACTCCTTCCTTCGGCTGACTTCGATATGACGATTCTCCCGCTGCGCAAATTCTTCGCGGCCGCGGTCGTGGCGGCGTGCCTGCCGTTCGCACCGCACGTGGCATCGGCGGCGCCGGCTGCCAACTTGCCCGACTTCGCCGACCTCGTGGACAAAGTGGGGCCGTCGGTCGTCAATATCCGCACCACGACGCGTGTCTCCTCGGCTCAGCGCGGCCTGCCGCCGGGCATGGATCAGGGCGACATGTCGGAATTCTTCCGCCGCTTCTTCGGCATTCCGCTCCCGCAAGGGCCGCAGGGTGGGCAGGGCGGCGGTCAGGGTGGCAGCCAGGGCGGAAGCCCGGGCGGCGGTTCGGACTCCGGTCCGGACAACGGCAACGACACCGAACAGAACAGCGGCGTCGGCTCGGGTTTCATCCTCTCGGCTGACGGCTACGTGATGACCAACGCGCACGTGGTCGACGACGCGGACAGCATCTACGTGACGCTCACCGACAAGCGCGAATTCAAGGCGAAGCTGATCGGCGTGGACGACCGCACGGACGTCGCCGTGGTGAAGATCCAGGCCGCCAATCTGCCGGCCGTGACGATGGGCGATTCGAACAAGGTGCGCGTGGGCGAGTGGGTCGTGGCCATCGGTTCGCCGTTCGGCCTCGAGAACACCGTGACGGCGGGCATCGTGAGCGCGAAGGGACGCGACACGGGTGACTATTTGCCGTTCATCCAGACCGACGTGGCCGTGAATCCCGGCAACTCGGGCGGTCCGCTCATCAACATGCAGGGCGAGGTGATCGGCATCAACTCGCAGATCTATAGCCGCACCGGCGGCTTCATGGGCATCTCGTTCGCGATTCCGATCGACGAGGCGATGCGCGTGGCGGATCAGCTCAAGTCCACGGGCAAGGTCACGCGCGGCCGCATTGCCGTGGCCATCGGCGAGGTGACGAAGGATGTGGCCGACTCGCTCGGTCTGCCCAAGGCGCAAGGCGCGCTGGTTTCCAGCGTCGAGCCGGGCGGCCCGGCCGACAAGGCGGGCATCCAGCCGGGCGACATCATCCTGAAGTTCAACGGCTCGAGCGTCGACGCCGCGACCGACCTGCCGCGCATGGTCGGCGACACGAAGCCGGGCACCAAGGCGACCGTGACGATCTGGCGCAAGGGCGCAACGCGCGATCTGCCGATCACGATCGCCGAGATGCAGACCGACAAGAGCGCGAAGGCCGACCAGAAAAAGGCGCCCGAGCCCAAGCCGCGCGCGATGAACGCGCTCGGTATCGCGGTGGTCGACATCCCCGCCGACCAGCTCGCCCAGCTCAAGGTCAAGGGCGGCGCGATGGTGGACTCGGTCGATGGCCCCGCACAGCGCGCCGGCCTGCAGAAGGGCGACATCATCCTGCGCGTGGGCGACACCGATATCACCAGCGCGAAGCAGTTCCAGGAGGTCACGGCGCATCTCGACCCGCAGAAGATGGTGGCAGTGCTCGTGCGTCGCGGCGACAACACGCAGTTCGTGCCACTGCGCCCGCGCGCGCCGGGGCAGAAGTAACGCCGATGCGCACGCCCATGCGGTCTTCGTCGGCGGCGCCGGGCGCGCTCGAACGGGCGAGCGCGCACCTCGTGCTCTACGGGCGCGCGTGGTGTCACCTGTGCGAGGAGATGCGCGTGGCGCTCGAGCCGCTCGCCGCCGCGGCGGGCGCGCGGCTCGACGTCGTCGATGTCGATTCCGACCCCGCACTCCTCGCGCGTTACGACGAGCTCGTGCCGGTGCTCCTTTGCGACGGCATCGAGCTGTGTCACTACCACCTCGACGAAGCACGCGTGCGCGCGACGCTGGGCCTGGGCGCCGACGCACCGAGCGTGCCGCCGGCGCCGCCGGGTGGTGCGTGAAACGCGCGCGCGCGGGCGCAGCAAGACGAGCCCCCGCGCCATGACACATCCGTTACATCACCGGATGGTTCGCCCGTGGGACCCCTTTTCGGCTAAAATAGTGCGGTTTTGTGCGACACGCACGCTCGTGTCCGTCTGCTCCACGTTACGGAGCATCGACTGAAGTATCTTATTGAGGGTTATTGAGGAAACTCACCATGCCCTCCGCGGGCGGTCACCTTGTGGGCCGCAATTGAAGTAGTAGATGTGTCCTTACCGGGACACACCGTTGTAGTGAAATTGGAAACCGGAGCAGTCAGCCGGAGACCGTGTTGCATTGACCTGATTATCGTCAGGTCCCGCCCAGTCAGCGGCGTTCTCTCCGCCGACAGGGCGGGATGACGTTTGCAATTTCCCCCAGCTTCTGGATGGGGGATTTCGCTAGCCGATACGAGCGAAAGCTCGATGTGTCATTGTTCGGCCTCACCGGCGCATTGGTGAGTGTAGAGAACCTGCTGTACGACCAGCAGTAGCCTAGGAAGACATGCGTCACTGGTTAACGGTGGGGTGTGAAGCTCTTCTGACAACGTAGCCCCCGGAAGTCTCGGGCACGCGAACGCCGTGAGGCGCGCGCATGGAGGCCCCCCAGCAGCGGGGGGCGCGGAGCAAGGCTGGCTGAAACGGTCAACATAAGTGAACTGCTGATAAACCTCGTTACTATTGAAGAGCTAATTGCTGCTGGGCTCTAACCAAAAGGTGCGTGGCTGGATAACTCGCTGGAACTTCGGGTTACGTCGTCATTCAAGCCACCGGGGAAAAGGCAGGACCTGCCTCAGTCGTGTGACATGTCGGGAACGTGGTAAGCCCGTATGGTTGCCTGCGGAGAATTGCAGGCAGGCGGACCGTAAGGAACGCTGATGATCGTGCGGGTATGGGAGGACGGAGAAAGCGAAAGGCGTCCTGTAATGGGATGCATAGGGGTTGAGACATTACCCCACGCGAAAGCGGGCAGACTTCCGTCTGGTCTACCGTCGCAAGACGGCTGACTACCCTCTAGCGGAAATTGTGATAGCTGGCGGCTTTCTAGTCGTCAGTGTTGTTCTTACCCCTTGCGGGAGCAAAACGCTCCCGCAAGGGACGTGTTGCTCCTCGCATGGGATTCACTTCTTCAAGCGGGAGAGCAGCATGAGAGTATCTGTCCGAAAGGATGGGTCTGCGCTCTCACACGCGCCGGACAACTGGCACGCCGTAGATTGGCGTCGCATTGAACGGAACGTGAGAGGGATGCAGATTCGAATTGCGAAGGCGGCGCGGGAAGGCGACTGGCGCAGGGTGAAAGCCCTGCAGCGGATGCTGACCCGCACGTTGTCCGCGAAGCTGTACGCGGTACGACGTGTTACGCAGAACCAGGGTGCGCGAACGGCTGGAGTCGATCGCGAGTTGTGGGATTCGCCTGAAAGCCGATGGGAAGCTGTCGGCAGGTTGAAGCGGCGCGGATACAAGCCCCTGCCATTACGGAGAGTCTTTATCCCCAAGGCCAATGGGAAGGAGCGCCCTCTGGGCATCCCAACCATGCGGGACAGAGCGATGCAAGCCCTGTATCTGCTGGCCCTGGAGCCAGTAGCAGAGTCGACGAGCGACCCGAACTCTTACGGGTTCAGGAGAAATCGCTCGACGGCTGATGCTATGTCCCAGTTATTTGTCTCTTTGTCCCAGAGGGGTTCTGCCCAATGGGTACTAGAGGCGGATATCAAGGGGTGCTTTGACTGGATCAACCATGACTGGCTGGTCGCCCATGTCCCAATGGACAGGGGCATCCTGCGGAAATGGCTGAAAGCTGGCCTGATTTATCAAGGCCGGTATCAGGCGACAGAGGCCGGGACGCCACAGGGAGGCATCATTTCCCCGACGCTGGCAAATATGGCGCTGAACGGGCTCGAACGAGACCTTATGGAGCACTTGGGTGCGAAATTTGGAATCGGACGAGCTAGGAAGCTGAAGGTCCACGTGGTGCGATACGCGGATGACTTCGTGATCACCGGTGACTCGCGAGAGACACTGGAGCAGGAAGTCAGACCTTGGGTAGAAGCATTCCTCGCGGTCAGAGGGTTGCAACTCTCCGAGGAGAAAACGCGGACGACACACGTAGACACAGGCTTTGATTTCCTTGGGTGGAATTTCCGGAAATACTCGGGAAAGCTACTCATCAAACCGAGCAAGAAGAACGTGAAGACGTTCTATCGCAAGGTGGCGGAAACGATCAGCGGGAACAAGACGGTGAAGCAGGTGGATTTGATCCGCACGCTCAACCCGATGCTGCGAGGATGGGCGCAGTACCACCATCACGTGGTTGCAAAACAGGCGTACAGCCGCATGGAGCATCTCTTGTTTCAGAGGCTCTGGCGGTGGGCAAAACGGCGGCACTCAAACAAGAGAGCTGACTGGATTCGGAGGAAGTACTTCCACCAGATCGGCGACCGAGGCTGGGTGTTCTCTGCCACTGCAGAACGTGTAGACGGTAGTACGGGGCAACTTGAGCTGTATCACCTCGGTGGCACAGCGATTAAGCGGCACAAGAAGGTGAAAGGGGATTTCAATCCCTTTGATCCGGAATGGGAGCAGTACGGCGAGCAGCTACGGCAGCAGCGAATGGAGCAATCCAGAGGCTATCTGCGACAGTGGTTCAAGCTGTACACATCGCAAGAGGGCAGATGTGCACTCTGCGAACAGGTTCTCGAGTTTGATACGGGTTGGCACGACCATCACCTAATCTACAAGGTGTACGGGGGAACTAACTCTCTGTCAAATCGGGTACTGCTTCACCCGAACTGCCACCGGCAAGTACATGCCCGGGGTTTGAACGTAACTAAGCCGGCTCCGTCAAAGACATGATGGGGCTTTTAAAGGGACACCTTTAAAGGTATGGCTCGAGCCGGATGCGGGGACAACTCGCACGTCCGGTTCCACGGGGGCCCCTATCCCGGAAGGGATAGGGGCTACCCTACTCATCTGTTTACGAGGCGTGTCCAGCTATCGTTGGGGCGCGCCTTTTTCGCTTGATCGGCACTGAATGGATCATATTCGTAACTTCTCGATCATTGCGCACATCGACCATGGCAAGTCGACGCTCGCCGATCGCATCATCCAGCTGTGCGGCGGCTTGTCCGACCGCGAAATGGAATCGCAGGTGCTCGACTCGATGGATCTCGAGCGCGAGCGCGGCATCACCATCAAGGCGCAGACGGCTGCGCTCACGTACAAGGCGCGTGACGGCAAGGTCTACAACCTGAACCTGATCGACACGCCCGGGCACGTCGACTTCTCCTACGAGGTGAGCCGCTCGCTCTCCGCGTGCGAGGGCGCGCTGCTCGTGGTGGACGCGAGCCAGGGCGTCGAGGCGCAGACGGTGGCGAACTGCTACACCGCGATCGAACTCGGCGTGGAAGTCGTGCCGGTGCTCAACAAGATCGACCTGCCCGCGGCCAACCCCGAGAACGCGATCGAAGAGATCGAGGACGTGATCGGCATCGACGCCACCGACGCCACGCGCTGCAGCGCGAAGACCGGCCTCGGCGTGGAAGACGTGCTCGAAGCGCTCATCGCCAAGGTGCCGCCGCCCGAGGGCGATCCGGAAGCGCCGCTGCAGGCGCTCATCATCGACTCGTGGTTCGACAACTACGTGGGCGTGGTGATGCTCGTGCGTATCGTCAACGGTACGCTGCGTCCGAAGGACAAGATCAAGCTGATGGCCACCGGCGCGCAGTATCCGGTCGAGCACGTCGGCGTGTTCTCGCCGAAGTCGCGCAACCTCGAGCAGCTTTCGGCGGGGCAGGTGGGCTTCATCATCGCCGGCATCAAGGAACTCGCCGCGACCAAGGTGGGCGACACCGTCACGCTCGCGACGAAGCCGGCGGTCGAGCCGCTGCCGGGTTTCAAGGAAGTGAAGCCGCAGGTGTTCGCGGGCCTCTATCCGGTCGAGGCGAACCAGTACGACGCGCTGCGCGAATCGCTCGAAAAGCTCAAGCTCAACGACGCCTCGCTGCAATACGAGCCGGAAGTTTCGCAGGCGCTGGGCTTTGGCTTCCGTTGCGGCTTCCTGGGTCTTCTGCACATGGAAATCGTGCAGGAGCGTCTCGAGCGCGAGTTCGACATGGACCTCATCACCACGGCGCCGACCGTGGTGTACGAAGTCGTGCAGGCGGACGGCAGCACGATCAAGGTCGAGAACCCGGCGAAGATGCCTGAGCCCTCGAAGATTGCCGAGGTCCGCGAGCCGATCGTGACGGTGAACCTGTACATGCCGCAAGAGTACGTGGGTTCGGTCATCACGCTCTGTACGCAAAAGCGCGGCAACCAGATCAACATGCAGTACCACGGCCGCCAGGTGCAGCTCACGTACGAAATTCCGATGGCGGAAATCGTGCTCGACTTCTTCGACCGTCTGAAGTCGGTGTCGCGCGGTTATGCGTCGATGGACTACGAGTTCAAGGAATACCGCACCTCCGACGTCGTGAAGGTCGACATGCTGATCAACGGCGACAAGGTCGATGCGCTGTCCATCATCGTCCACCGTTCGCAGTCGCAGTACCGCGGCCGCGAAGTCGCGGCGAAGATGCGCGAGATCATTCCGCGCCAGATGTACGACGTGGCCATTCAGGCCGCGATCGGGGCGCACATCATCGCGCGCGAGAACATCAAGGCGCTGCGCAAGAACGTGCTGGCCAAGTGCTACGGCGGCGACATCACGCGTAAGAAGAAGCTGCTCGAAAAGCAGAAGGAAGGCAAGAAGCGGATGAAGCAGGTCGGCTCGGTCGAGATTCCGCAAGAGGCCTTCCTCGCCATCCTTCGTGTCGAAGATAAATAAGTAACGCAAATAAGCCGGACAACGGATCTCTCTACATGAATTTTGCGCTGATACTCTTTGTGCTCGTCATCTTGACGGGCGTTGCGTGGGTTGCAGACAAACTGGTGTTCATGCCGCGCCGGCGCCTCGCCGCCGATGCGGCGGTCGCGGAGTTCGACCGTCAGCAGGAACGTGTGGGCGAGCGCTTCGCCGATGAAAACGCGCCCGTCACGCGTCAGAACCTGCGCAACGACAAGCTGCGCCAGCCGTGGTGGCTCGAGTACACGGCGAGCTTCTTCCCCGTCATCCTGATCGTGTTCCTCGTGCGCTCGTTCGTCGTCGAGCCGTTCAAGATTCCGTCGGGTTCGATGGTGCCCACGCTGCTCGTGGGCGACTTCATCCTCGTGAACAAGTTCGACTACGGCATCCGCCTGCCGATCACGAACACGAAGATCACCCAGGGCCGCCCGCTCGAGCGTGGCGACGTGGTCGTGTTCCGCTATCCGAAGGACGAGTCGGTCGACTACATCAAGCGCGTGATCGGCCTGCCGGGCGACGTGGTTTCCTATCAGGACAAGCAGCTCACGATCAACGGCAAGCCGGTGCCGGAAGTGCCGCAGGGCGACTTCTTCGACGAAGAGCGCATCGGCTACGCGAAGCAGTTCACGGAAGATCTCGGCAGCGGCCGCAAGAACAACATCCTCAACAACCCCGCGGTGCCGCCGTTCATCGTGGGCGCAGAGGATTATCCGTATCGCGACAACTGCCAGTACAACGCGCGCGGCGTGGTCTGCAAGGTGCCGGCGGGCCACTACTTCATGATGGGCGATAACCGCGACAACAGCGCGGACAGCCGCTACTGGGGCTTCGTGCCCGACGCGAACATCGTGGGCCGCGCGTTCTTCATCTGGATGAACTTCAGCAACCTGCGCCGCATCGGTTCGTTCGAGTAATTCGTGTTGGCTCGACGTGCGATGCACGTCGAGCACGCGCGCGAAGAAGCATTAGAAGCAGCAACGAAAAGCGTATGCTCGAACCCGAGACTCACTCGCATCACGCGCATTGCATCTTCGCGCGCTACTTGAAGAATCCCCGGTAACGTCGCTTCGTCACGGTTTTTCGCCCGCCGCCCCCTGTTTTCGCCGGGGGCGGCGGGCGCGTTATACTCTCCCCATGCCCCAATCTCCGTTGGAAAGCCGTTTGCGCTACGAATTTCGCAATGCGGAATTGCTGCGCCAGGCTTTAACCCACCGCAGTCACAGTGCCACGCATAACGAACGCCTCGAATTCCTCGGTGATTCGGTTCTGAATTGCGCGGTGGCTGCCCTATTGTTCCAACGTTTTGGCAAGCTGGACGAAGGCGACCTCTCGCGCGTGCGCGCGAACCTGGTCAAGCAGCAGTCGCTTTACGAGATCGCTCAGGCCCTCAATATTGCCGACGGCCTGCGCCTCGGCGAAGGCGAGTTGCGCAGCGGCGGCTTCCGCCGCCCGTCGATCCTCGCCGACGCGCTGGAGGCGATCTTCGGGGCGATCTTCCTCGACGGCGGCTTCGACGCCGCCCAGACGGTCATCAAGCGCCTCTACGTGCCGATCCTCGATCACATCGATCCGCGCACGCTCGGCAAGGATTCCAAGACGCTGCTGCAGGAATACCTGCAGGGTCACAAGATCGCATTGCCGACCTACACGGTCGTCGCGACGCATGGTGCGGCGCACAATCAGCAGTTCGAAGTCGAATGCACGGTGCCGAAGCTCGACGTGAAGGTGTCGGGTTCGGGCGCGAGCCGTCGCGCGGCGGAGCAGGCCGCGGCGAAGAAGGCGCTCGACGAGGTCATGGCGGCGGCGCCCGCGCTGGTCGCGAAGCCGCGTCGCTCGAAGGGCGCGCGCGCGCCCAAACCGGAGCCTGAGGTCGTCCCCGGCGTGACCGGTGTGCAGGGCGCCCTCGATTTGCGCTCGCCGGAGCGCCGCGAGCGCGCTTCGGCGCGTAGCGAGCGTGCGGCGCAAACCGCGGCAGCCGAAGGCGCGCCGCTCGCGGTGATACGCGCGGCGCACGTCCAGGAGCGTCCGGCGGAGAAGGACAAACCGGCTGAAAAGCCCGCGGAGAAGGCCGAGCGCGGTGCTGACAAGGCCAGCGACAAGCCCGCCGACAAAGCCACGGGCTTCGACGCCGTACCGAGCGCCGGCGCCATCGGCCACCGGTCGGCCGCGGTGAAAGCCGAAGCGGCGTTGCGCACCGTCGAGCGCGTGCAAACCGCAACGACCGGCAGCGCGAGCACCGATGCCCAGACGCATGCCGAAGCCACGACGGCCATTCCCGTGCGCGCGGCCGATGCCGGCCACTGATTCCACCGAGGCGCGCCGCGAGCGCGCCTCCCGTTTTTCTATTCCGGTCCGATCATGAACGCTCCCACCTCCACTCCTGCCGGTTTCCGTTGCGGCATGGTCGCGATCGTCGGCCGTCCGAACGTCGGCAAATCGACGCTGATGAACGCGCTGGTCGGCCAGAAGATCAGCATCACGTCGCGCAAGGCGCAGACCACGCGCCATCGCATCACCGGCATCAACACGATCGACGACGCGCAGTACATTTTCGTCGACACACCCGGTTTCCAGACGCGCCACAGCACGGCGCTCAACCGCTCGCTGAACCGCGCGGTGACCTCCACGCTCAGTTCGGTCGATGCCGTGCTGTTCGTGATCGAGGCCGGCAAGTTCGGTCCCGACGACCAGAAAGTGCTCGACCTGATTCCCCCGAACGCGCCCACGATCCTGATCGCCAACAAGATCGACCGCGTGACCGACAAGGGCACGCTCTATCCGTTCATCCAGCAGGTGCAGGGTCTGCGCGAATTCCGCGAGATCGTGCCGCTTTCGGCAAATAATCCGGACGACATCAAGCGCCTGCTCGCGACGCTCAAGCCGTATCTGCCCGAAGGCGAGCCGATCTACGGCGAAGACGACCTCACCGATCGCAGCGAGCGCTTCCTCGCAGCCGAAATCCTGCGCGAGAAGGTGTTCCGCTGGACCGGCGACGAACTCCCGTACACGAGCACGGTGCTGATCGACAAGTTCGAGCAGGAAGGGCGGCTGCGCCGTGTCTTCGCGACGATTCTCGTCGAGCGCGACACGCAGAAGGCGATGGTGATCGGCCAGAAGGGCGCGAAGCTCAAGCAGATCAGCACCGAGGCGCGACTCGACATGGAGAAGCTGTTCGACGGTCCCGTGTACCTCGAAACCTTCGTGAAGGTGAAGAGCGGCTGGGCCGACAACGAAGCCGGGCTGCGCGCCTACGGTTACGAGTAAGCACGACGGGCACCGCGTATGAGTGACGGCGCAGCCGGAACCCTGCACGACGACTGGCCCGCGCACGAAGACGCGCAGGCCGACGAGGCAATCGCTGCGGACGAACCGACCGGTTCCCGCAGCGCGCGTCGCTCGCCCGCGAAAGGCACCCAAGGCACGACGAGCACGCGCAGCACGAAGGCGACGAAAGGCGCCGCCACGCGCAACGCGATGACCGAAGGCGCCGACGCCACGCTCGAAGGCCGTGCCGAACCGCGCAACGGCCGCAAGACCACCGCGCGCTCGCAATTGCCGCGCGCGTCACGCAGCACGACCCCCGATTACCGCATCGCCGAGCAGCCGGCTTTCGTGCTGCACAGCTATCCGTACCGCGAGACGAGCCTCATCATCGATGTGCTCTCGCGCGATCACGGCCGCGTGGCGCTCGTCGCGAAGGGCGCGAAGCGTCCGCATTCGGCGTTGCGCGGCGTGCTGCAGACCTTCCAGCCGCTCGCGCTTTCGTGGACCGGCAAGGGCGAGGTGCGCACGCTCACCGGCGCCGAGTGGGTCGGCGGCATGTTGCCGCTGACCGGCGACGCGCTGCTGTGCGGTTTCTACGTGAACGAGCTGCTCGTGAAGTTCATTGCGCGCGAAGACCCGCACCCCGAACTCTTTCGCCACTACGTCGTGACGCTCACGCGCCTCGCGCACGACGAGCCGCCCGTGCAGGTGCTGCGCTCGTTCGAGCGCGTGCTGCTGCGCGAGGCGGGCTACGCGCTCGCGCTCAACCGCACCGTGAACCGCAAGACCGTCGCGGCCGAAGGGCGCTACGTGTTCGATCCGGAACGCGGCGTGCGCGAGGCGTCAGACGAATGGCCTTCCCAATGGCCCCGGCTTTCGGGCCAGACGTTGCTCGACATGGAAGAGGACGATTACCATCGACCCCAGACGGTTGCGCAGAGCAAGGCGCTCATGCGCTTCCTGCTGAACACGTACCTTGGCGGCACGCCGCTCGCGACGCGCCAGATTCTGATCGACTTGCAGAACTTATGAGCTTCTTTCTCACTTCGCCCAACGTGATCGACCTCGGTGTGAACATCGACCACGTCGCCACGCTGCGCAACGCGCGCGGCACCGCTTATCCCGATCCGATCCGCGCGGCGCTGCTCGCCGAAGAGGCGGGCGCCGACGCAATCACGCTGCATCTGCGCGAGGATCGCCGCCATATCGTCGACGCCGACGTGCGCGCGCTGCGTCCGCAACTGAAGACGCGCATGAACCTCGAATGCGCGGTGACGGCCGAGATGCTCGACATCGCGTGCGAGATCAAACCGCACGACGTTTGCCTCGTGCCCGAAAAGCGCGCGGAGCTGACGACCGAAGGCGGCCTCGACGTCGCGGGCCACTTCGACGCCGTTGCCGCCGCCTGCCGTCAGCTTGCCGATGCGGGCTGCCGCGTCTCGCTTTTCATCGACCCGGACGAAACGCAGATCCGCGCGGCGCACGAAACGGGCGCGCCCGTGATCGAGCTGCACACGGGCCGCTACGCCGAGGCGCACGACGCCGGCGAGCAGGAGCGCGAATACGAGCGAGTGGTCACCGGCGTGAGCTGCGGCAACAGCCTCGGGTTGAAGGTGAACGCCGGCCACGGTCTGCACTACACGAACGTGCAGCAGATCGCGGCCATCGACGGCATCGTCGAGCTGAACATCGGCCACGCGATCGTGGCGCACGCGGTCTTCGCGGGCTGGGAGAACGCGGTGCGCGAAATGAAGGCGATCATGGTGGCGGCGCGCCTCGGCACGCGCGGCTGACTGCTACCCCGCGCCATCGCGCCGCGCGCAATCGACAGACATCGACGGGAGTCTCATGGCGATCTACGGTATCGGCACCGACATCATCCAGGTGAGCCGCGTGGCGGCAGTCATGGAGCGCACCAACGGGCGCTTCGCGCCGCGCGTCCTCGGCCCGGACGAGCTTGCCGTCTATGAGGCGCGCAAGGCGCGCTCGGCGGCGCGGGGCCTCGCATATCTGTGCACGCGGTTCTCCGCGAAAGAGGCGTTCTCGAAAGCGATCGGCCTCGGCATGCGCATGCCGATGACCTGGCGCGCCATGCAGACCCTCAACGAGCCGGGCGGCCGTCCGGTGATCGTCGCTTCGGGCGAACTCGCGCGGTGGCTCGACGAACGCGGTATCACGGCGCGCGTGAGCATCACCGACGAGCATGACTACGCGGTGTCGTTCGTGGTGGCGGAAATCAACGGCTGATCTCTTTCGCCGTGCGTTGCGCGGCATCTACGCAAAACTCATCGATGAAGAATAATCCCGGGCCAGTAATGCTCGACGTGGTCGGCACCACGCTGAACGACGACGATGTCCGCCGCCTCGCGCACCCGATGACCGGCGGCGCGATCCTGTTCGCGCGCCACTACGAGAACCGCGCGCAGCTCGTCGCGCTGACCGACGCCATCCGCGCGGTGCGCGAGGACCTGCTGATCGCCGTCGACCACGAAGGCGGCCGCGTGCAGCGCTTTCGCACCGACGGCTTCACCGTGCTGCCCGCCATGGGGCGCCTCGGCGCGCTGTGGGACAAGGACGTGCTGCTCGCCACCAAGCTCGCGACGGCAGTGGGCTATATCCTCGCGAGCGAACTGCGCGCGTGCGGCATCGATCTCTCGTTCACCCCGGTGCTCGATCTCGGCTACGGTCAGTCGAAGGTGGTGGGCGATCGCGCGTTCCATCGCGATCCGCGCGTCGTCACGCTGCTCGCCAAGAGTCTCAATCACGGGCTTTCGCTTGCGGGCATGGCCAATTGCGGCAAGCACTTCCCGGGGCATGGCTTCGCGACGGCGGACTCGCACGTCGCGGTGCCCGTCGACGAGCGTCCGCTCGAAGCGATCCTCGGCGAAGACGCGCAGCCTTACGACTGGCTCGGTCTGTCGCTCACAGCGGTGATGCCGGGGCACGTGATTTATCCGAAGGTCGACTCGAAGCCCGCGGGCTTTTCGCGCATCTGGGTCGAGGAAGTGTTGCGCAAGCGCCTGCGCTTCACGGGCGCGATCTTCAGCGACGACCTCTCGATGGAGGCCGCGCGCCAGGGCGGTACGCTCACCGAGGGCGCGCGCGCCGCGCTCGAGGCGGGCTGCGACATGGTGCTGATCTGCAACCAGCCGCACGAGGCCGAAAAGGTGCTCGACGCGTTGCGCACCATTGAGCCGCGCCGCGCCGCCAAGGCTTCGGGCCTGCGCATCAGGCGCATGCGCGCGCGCGGCAAGGCGCAGCGCTGGGACAGGATGGTGGCGGACCCGGGGTACATCGAGGCGCAGGCATTGCTGCGCAGCGTATTGCCCTGACGCCCTGACTGCCGCATCGGCGCAATGAAACAAGGCTGTCCTTCGGAAACGAAGGGCAGCCTTTTTACAACGTGCGTGCGCTTTGCCGGTTCAGTTGAGCCGCATGCGCTGGAGCTTGTTGTAGAGCGTCTTGGGGCTGATGCCGAGCAGCGACGCGGCGCGGTGCCGCGTGCCGCCCACGGCGTCGAGCGTCGCGCGGATCAGCATTTCCTCCACGTCGGCGAGTGGCGTGCCCACGGTGACCTGCACGCGGCCGCCGTTCATCTCGCGCGGGCCCGCGCCGCTGCTTTCCTCGGCCTGCAGCGTTTCCAGCACCTCGCCCGAGGCGTGCCACGCGCGCCTCACGCGTTCGTGCAGTTCGCGCACGTTGCCGGGCCAGTCATACGCGAGGCACTCGCGGATGAACGAGGGCGCGACGAGCCGCGTCGCGCCGGCCAGACCGTGCGCCTGGGCCTCCTGATTGAGTTCGTCGATGCACGCGAGCGCGAGCAGGGCAGCGTCGTCGTCGCGCTCTCGCAGCGGTGGCAGCTGGATCGCCGCGGCGTCGAGGCGCAGCCACAGATCGTCGTGCAGCGCGCCCTGCTGGACGGCTTCGCGCGGGTTCGCGCGGGTTGCCGCGATCAGGCGGAAATCGGTGCCCACCTCGCTGTTGCCGCCCACGCGCATGAAGGTCTGCGAATCGAGCGCGCGCAGCAGCGTTTCCTGCTGCTCGCGCGGCAGGTCGGTCAGCTCGTCGATGAAGAGCGTGCCGCCGCTCGCCTGATCGACGAGACCCGGCTCGCGCTGTTCCGCGCCGCTGAACGCACCGCGCTCGTGGCCGAACAGCACGCTCGCCAGCGGCCGGCCCGCGGCCGCCTCGGCCACGAGCGAGCGCGCGTCGCACACAATGAACGGCCCCTTGCGGCGGCGGCTCAGCTGGTGCAGCGTGCGCGCCGCGACTTCCTTGCCCGTGCCGGCTTCGCCGTGCACGAGCAGCGCCGCTTCGGTGGGCGCGAGCTGTTCGAGCGTGTCGTAGACATGCTGGATCGCACTGCTGCGCCCGAGCATCGGCCCGAAGTGGCCCATCTTGCGCAGCGTGGCGCGCAGCGCGCGGACTTCCTCGGTCAGCTCGTAAGGACGCGGAATGCGCGCGAGCAGGCTGCGCAGGCGCGGAATGTTGACGGGCTTGAGCAGATAGTCCCAGATGCCGTGGCGCAGGCCTTCGATCGCGCTTTCGACCGTGGCGTTGCCGGTCATCACGATCACGGGCAGCGCGCCGCCTGGCGGCTGCGCGGGCAAATGCGGCAGCAACTCGAGGCCGCCGCCATCGGGCAGGTTCAGGTCGACGAGTACGACGTCGGGGATGAAGCGCGCTAGGGCGGCGCGCGCTTCGGCGAGGGTGGCAGCGGTGTCGACGGAGAACCCGTCGGCCGACAGGATCGCAGAGAGACCTGACAGGCTATTGGGATCGTCTTCGACAATCAGGGCGTGTGGCATGGCGGTAGCGGCTTACGGATGAGCGCAGTCGCGCCGGCGCTGCGCGCGCGGGGTCGCGCACGCGCCCCGGCAGGCAGCCGCGCGGCGCGCGGGAGCGCGGCACGATGCGAAAGATTTCACCGAGATCACGGAGATGTCTCGTAGCAGGGTGTTCAGTTCCGGTCCTCCCAGTTGTGCTGCGCCAGAGCGGGGGCGCGACGGCGTTGCCCGGCAGCGTGGCGGCCGGGCAGCAGCGCAAGCCCGAAGCGCGAGGCGCTTTGGCATGCGTGCAACCCCCTGTTTGCCTGCAAGTGGGCGACCACCGCACCGGCCATGCCGTGGACGGTGCGTCAGTCGCGTGGCCGGTGCGCGTCGAACCAGCGGCGCACTTCCAGTTCTGCCTCGTCACGCGTCTTGCCGTAACGTTCCTGGATAAGCCCGGCGAGCCGATCCGCACGGCCTTCGGCCTTTGCGAGTTCGTCGTCCGTCAACTCGCCCCATGCCGCTTTGGCCTTGCCGATCATCTGCTTCCACTTGCCTTCGGCAATGTCGTTGTTCATTGTGTTTCTCCTGATAAGGGGAAAGAGCGTGGTACGCATGCTCTCTCACCCCACAGCAGAAACCGTGCCGCGGGAGTCACTTTGACCGGTGCGCGCCGCGCTTGCTTGGCCGCTTGCCCGCTGAAGGCGGCAAGCACGCAATCCATTGCGCATAACCGGTAAGGTTTTCCGTAGCACTCTCAAACATACACGTTCGGCAAAAAAAGAAAAAGCGCCCCGAGGGGGCGCTTTCATCGCGGTGTCCGCCTTTTGCCGCCGGGGCGGCGGGCGGGCGCCTTGTTGGCCTGACGCTGCGTTCAGGCTGCTTTTAGGCGCGGCTGCGGTACTCGTTCGTACGCGTGTCGATTTCGATCTTGTCGCCGATGTTGCAGAAGAGCGGCACTTGCAGCTCGAAACCGGTGTTCAGCTTGGCGGTCTTCAGGACCTTGCCCGACGACGTGTCGCCCTTGACGGCCGGTTCCGTGTAGATGATCTCGCGCACCAGCACGGTCGGCAGTTCGACCGAGATGGCCTTCTCGTTGTAGAACACGACTTCGCAGGCCATGCCGTCTTCGAGGTAGTTCAGGGCGTCGCCCATCATCTCGCCTTCGACTTCGAACTGGTTGTAGTCGGCGTCCATGAACACGTACATCGGGTCGGCGAAGTACGAGTACGTCACTTCCTTGCGATCCAGCACGACGACGTCGAACTTGTCGTCCGCCTTGTACACGGTTTCCATGCCCGCGCCGGTCAGCAGGTTCTTGAACTTCATCTTCACGACGGCGGAGTTGCGGCCCGATTTGTTGTATTCGGCCTTCTGCACGACCATTGCGTCGTTACCGATCATCACGACGTTGCCGACGCGGAGTTCCTGTGCGGTCTTCATAGTAAAAAACTGTCCTGTCCAGATTGAGTAGCTTCGAGTGTGCTCGACGGCAAACGTCGCAAGCGGATTCGGTTGCTGCTGCTGCAGTTGCTGCGACCCTCTTTCATGCGTGCACGATGGAGGGCGCGGAACTCGAAGCGCTTGAGACGGCTGCCGTCGGATAACCGCTTATTTTAACTGACTTTTTGCGAATTCGGCGAGATTTCCGGCGAGATCGCCAACCTGCCCGAGTTCGGCCGCCCAGGCGTTGGCACGCGCCGCGTAGACGGGCAGATGCTGCGCAAAATCGGCCCAGTCCGGCGTGCCGCGGCCATTCCACGCATGCCAGAAGCGTTCGAGCGCGGCGCGCGGCGCCTTCGGCAGCGTGCGGCCGTAGTGCGCGAGCGCGGCGTCGAGCTTCGGCAGATGGGCGTCGTCGGCTTGCGGATAGATGTGCCACACGAACGGTCGCGCGGCCCATTGCGCGCGCACGAACGAGTCCTCGCCGCGCACGAAGTTCAGGTCGCTCGCCCAGAGCAGGGGGTCGTAACCGCGCTGCTCGGTGAACGCCAGTGCGTGCGCGCGCAGCGCACCGCGCGTGGCCTGCGAGCCTGCACCGAACGCCGGCTCGCCGAAAAAGCGCGCGAGCGCGCCGGAGATGCGGCCCTCCGGCACGAGCAGGACCACCGGCTTCGCGCCGTCGCGCCATTGCTCGAGCAGCGGGTCGACGGCGGGGTTCTCATAGGCGAACAGCGAGATCACGGTGGCGTCCGGCCCGGGCGGCGCGCCGCCCGTGGCGCGCTGCCACCATGCGGCACGCTCGTCGGGCGAGCGCTCGAAGTCGGCGCGCCCGCCATCGAGCGTGCGCTCCTTGAGCACGCCCCCCGTGCCGGGGCCGAGGCCGGGAAAGAAGAAGTGCTTGGCGAGCGCGTAGCGCGGGTGCGGCGAGGGCCGCAGATGAAAGTCCGCGACCCAGTCCTCGGCGCTCAGATATTCGAGGTTGAGCCAGACGGGCTTGCGCGCGCGCCCGGCCATCGCCGCGACATAGACGCCCGGCAGCTCGCACGCGAACGCCTCGATCACGACATCGGCGATCTGCAGCGTGTCGCCCGCATGCTCGGGCGCGTGCCAGTGTTCGATCACTACGCCTTCGACCGCTTGCGTGGCGCGGCCCGGGTCGAGCGCGGGGCAGAGCTGCTGGAACGCGTGCAGGTCGTCGACGAACAGGCGCACCTGCCAGCCGTGCTCGTGCGCGAGCTGGCGTACGAGCCGCCAGCACACGCCGATGTCGCCGAAATTGTCGATGACGGCGCAAAAGAGGTCGCAGGCAATGGCGCTAGCGCTGGCGGTGGTGGGCGTGGGGGCTTCTGTCATGGGTAGCGGACGACGCGGAGAATCAGGACCGCCATGCTGCAAGCGGGTGGGGAACGCCCGGCCGGCAAGTTCGGCGCAGGCTCCGTGCGGCATGGAATGATCTAAACTTGCGATTCTAGGACACAGCCATGAATGCGTCGCGACGGCGGCGCCAGGCCAGGTCTCATCTCTCTCGACGCACCGCCCGTCCCCGAAACTGGATGACCGACACCGACGTTTTCGACCCGAAAAAGGCGCTCGCGCAGTTGCCGCATCTGCCGGGTGTGTACCGCTACTACGACGCGCAAGGCGCGGTCCTCTACGTCGGCAAGGCGCGCGACCTGAAAAAGCGCGTGTCGAGCTACTTCACCAAGACGCAGCTTTCGCCGCGCATCGCGATGATGATCACGCGTATCGCGCGCATCGAAACCACGGTCACGCGTTCCGAGGCCGAGGCGCTGCTGCTCGAAAACAACCTCATCAAGGCGCTCACGCCGCGCTACAACATCCTTTTTCGCGACGACAAGTCGTATCCGTTTCTCAAGATCACCGGGCACAAGTTCCCGCGCATGGCGTACTACCGCGGCGCGGTGGATCGCAACAACCAGTACTTCGGGCCGTTTCCGAGCGCCTCGGCGGTGCGCGAGAGCATCCAGATCCTGCAACGCGTATTCCAGTTGCGCACCTGCGAGGACTCGGTGTTCAACAACCGCACGCGGCCTTGCCTGCTGCATCAGATCGGGCGTTGCACGGCGCCTTGCGTGGGCGCCATCGGCGAAGAGGATTACGCGCGCGACGTGAGCAACGCATCGCGCTTTTTGCTGGGCCGTCAGAACGAGGTGATGAAGGAACTGGAGACGAAGATGCACGCGTTCGCCTCCGAGCTGAAGTTCGAGCAGGCGGCGTCCGTGCGCAACCAGATGAGTTCGCTGTCGACGGTGCTGCATCAACAGGCCATCGAAACCGGCAGCGAGAGCGACGTCGATATTCTTGCCGTGGTGGCGCTGGGCGGGCGCGTTTGCGTGAATCTCGCGATGGTGCGCGGCGGCCGGCATCTGGGCGACAAGGCTTATTTCCCCGCGCATGTGGAGCGCGCGCTGACCGACGAGGAGGGCGGCGTCGCTGAGGAAATCGACAGCGAGACGGTGGTCGCAGCGAGCGCGCTGAAGTCGCTGCCGTCGCTCGCGCGCAAGACGGTGGAGGACTACGTCGAGGAAGCGCAAGCGGACGACGCACGCGACGATGCGGCGCTCGAAGCGGATCCGCTCGCCATCGCGGCCGATCTTGCCGGCGACGACGACGCGGCAAGCGATGCCGAATCCGCCACGGCCGCACTCGAGCCGCAGGGGGATGCGCGCAGAACGCGCGAGATCGGCATCGAATCGGAAGTGCTCGACGCCTTCATCGCGCAGCATTACTTCGGCAATCGTGTGCCGCCCGTGCTGGTGGTGAGCCATCCGCCCGCGAACCGCGAACTCGTGGACGTGCTGAGCGAGCAGGCCGGGCACAAGGTCGCGGTGCTGCGTCAGCCGCAAGGTCAGAAGCGCGCATGGCTCGCCATGGCCGAACAAAACGCGCGCCTCGCGCTCGCGCGTCTGCTCTCCGAGCAGGGCTCGCAGCAGGCCCGCACGCGCACGCTCGCGCAACTGCTCGGGCTCGAACTGGACGATCTCGCGCATCTGCGCATCGAGTGCTTCGACATCAGCCACACGATGGGCGAGGCGACCCAGGCCTCATGCGTGGTCTATCACCATCACAAGATGCAGTCGGCCGAGTACCGGCGCTACAACATCACGGGCATCACGCCCGGCGACGACTACGCCGCCATGCGCCAGGTGCTCACGCGGCGCTACGAGAAGATGGTCGCGCAAGCGGCGCGCGCCGAAGCCGACGAGACGCCGCCGGTGCCGGCGCCCGATCCCGCCGACCCGGATGCAGAGTCGCAAGCCGTGGAGGCCGGCGAGACCGTCGAAGCCCCGCCGCCCGGCGGCACGCTGCCCAACATCGTGCTGATCGACGGCGGCAAGGGGCAGGTCGAGATCGCGCGCCAGGTGTTCACCGAACTGGGTCTCGATCCGGCGATGCTGGTGGGCGTGGCGAAGGGCGAGGGCCGCAAGGTCGGCCTCGAAACGCTCGTATTCGCCGACGGCCGCGCGCCGCTCGAACTCGGCAAGGAGAGCGCCGCGCTCATGCTCGTCGCGCAGATCCGCGACGAAGCGCACCGCTTCGCCATCACGGGCATGCGCGCGAAGCGCGGCAAAACGCGTCAGACTTCGCGTCTCGAAGAGCTGGAGGGCGTGGGGGCGAAGCGTCGCCAGCGCCTGCTCGCGCGCTTTGGCGGCCTGCGCGGCGTGATGTCGGCGAGCGTGGAGGATCTGGCGAGCGTGGAGGGCATCTCGCGTTCGCTTGCCGAGCAGATCTACCAGCAGCTGCACTGATGCGGCGGCGTCGTTGGCCAGCTCCGGCCTGGCCATTCCTTACGGTTGCTTGTGGCACGTGCGGCGACGCGGCACAATTGCATCTCCCATAATTGCATCTCCCCGACAGATAGCGCCAGCCGATGCCGTTCAATATTCCGATTCTCCTGACCTGGCTGCGGATCCTGGCGATTCCGCTCGTGGTTGGCGTGTTCTATCTGCCGCAGACGGTGCTTTCCCCGATGCAGCAGAACGTGCTGGCGATGCTGCTCTTCGTGCTGGCGGCGCTCACGGACTGGTTCGACGGTTTTCTCGCGCGCAAGTGGAATCAGACCTCCTCGTTCGGCGCCTTTCTCGACCCCGTCGCGGACAAGCTCATGGTGACCGCGGCGCTGCTCGTGCTCGTGCATCTGCAGCGGCTCGACGCCGTGATCGCGCTCGTGATCGTCGGACGTGAGATCGCGATCTCGGCGCTGCGCGAGTGGATGGCGCAGATCGGCGCGTCGAAGAGCGTGGCCGTGAATTCGCTCGGCAAGTTCAAGACCGCGTGCCAGATGGTCGCGATTCCCATGCTGCTGTTCTACGCGCCGCTCACGCTCGGCGGCGTGACGCTGTTCGACTCGCGCGTGTGGGGCGCGTGGCTCATCTACGTGGCAGCGTTCCTCACGATCTGGTCAATGCTCTACTACATGAAGCTCGCGTGGCCCCAGATCCGCGAACGCGGGAGCTTGTGAATCCCTTATGTCTTTTTCCAAAAAGATCACGCGAAGGGGTTGACACGATTCTGCGGGTTATACATAATCTCACTTCTCCGCTGCACGACAAAGTAGCAAGCAGTCAGATGCGGTAGAGATCGCAGAAGATAAGCCGAAGTTAGTTGAAAATTCGGCGAAATCTGAAGCAAATATGCGGGAGTAGCTCAGTTGGTAGAGCGCAACCTTGCCAAGGTTGAGGTCGCGAGTTCGAGACTCGTCTCCCGCTCCAGATTTTAAGGTGCGGCGTTTTTGCAGTCGCGAAAAGCGAAGTGCCGAAGCAGTAAAAGTCGCAGTAAAGCAGGACATTTGCGGGAGTAGCTCAGTTGGTAGAGCGCAACCTTGCCAAGGTTGAGGTCGCGAGTTCGAGACTCGTCTCCCGCTCCAAATGCCAAGGGGAAGCAGCGCTTCCCTTTTTGTTTGGCAGGCTTTGAGCAGCGTATCAAGCCATCAAACAAATCTGTCCGGTCGTTGCGGGCGCAAGCAGTTTGCCGCATCCCGGTCAGTCCGCTTCTGGCGCGATAGCAAAGCGGTTATGCAGCGGCCTGCAAAGCCGTGTAGGCCGGTTCGACTCCGGCTCGCGCCTCCAGATGCAAGACAAAAGCCACCTTCGGGTGGCTTTTGTCTTTTGCGCCCGCTTTGCTGCGTTTTTCGCGATGCGCGAACGCACGTGGCGCAAAATAGCCGCAACCCTTCCTCTGCGGTTTCCCCACATGTCCATCGAACTCCCCGACGACGCGCGCACCGAAGCGATTGCCTCCATCCAGCGCTATTTCGACGCGAACATGGAGGAGCCGATCGGCAACGTCGCGGCAGGCGCGCTGCTGGGCTTCTTTCTCGAAGAGATCGCGCCGGCGGTCTACAACAAGGCGATTGCCGACGCGCAGGAGAGCATGCAGGCACGCATCGTCGATCTCGACATCGATTTGCACGAAGAGCCGTTCCAGTACTGGCGCAAATACGAGCAAGCACGCCGGCGCAAGTGAGCGCTGCGCAGTGGCGGGTTTGTGGCGCGCGCGGCGCGCGGCATAATCGTGATCATTGACGATGCCTTGATGGAAATCACTGACCATGACCGTGCAGTCCACCGCCTTGCCGCTGCCCCAATTCGACTGGCAATGGAAAGCCTTTGATGCGCTCGACGCGCGCGAAGTCTACGCCATGCTCAAGCTGCGCTCCGACGCGTTCGTCGTCGAGCAGAACTGCGTGTACGGTGATATCGACGGACTCGACTTCGGCGCGTGGCATCTGTTTGCATGGAGCGAGCAGGGCGGCGTGCGAGAGCTCGCGGGCTATCTGCGCGTGCTGCTGCCCGACGCGCAGGACGCCGACGTGCGCATCGGCCGCGTGGTGACCTCGCAAAACCACCGCGGCATCAAACTCGGCAACGCGCTGCTCGAACGCGCCATCGCGCAGATCGTCCGTCAATGGCCGGACGTCGCCATGCGTCTGCATGCGCAGGCGCACCTGCAGAAGTTCTACGGTGCGTTCGGCTTCTCACCCGTTGGCGAGATTCACGACGAGGACGGCATTCCGCACGTGTGGATGCGCTCGGCCTGATTCGACGTTCATCGCACCTTGCGCCGGCACTCGAGTGCGTTACGTGCGCAAGGTGCGCTCTTCCTCCTGACGCACGCCGTCCGCCGGACGCATGCCGGGCCGACGGTCCCGCTGCAAGCGTCCGCGCGCGGATAGCCGCATCCAGTGGCGCAGCGCGACCAGCGCGCCGACCACGCTCATCATCGACCCCGGAATCCACAGTAGCAGGCCGCCGATCTGCTGGTCGCGCATGGGCGAGAGCCAGGTGAACGCGCGGCCGCAGATCGAGTAGACCGGGTAAAGCTCGCGCGGCGTAAAGAAGATGAACGCGCCGAGCACGATCTGCGGCGGAATCGCCGCGATCACGACGAGCACGCGCTTGCCCGGCGAGAGGCGCGCGGGCGGCGCGGGGCGCGAGTCGAGCACGAGCCACCAGAACAACAGCCCGTCGATCACCATGCTCCAGTTCATGACGCGGTAGAGACGCCAGTCGAGCATGGCGATGAAGTGGATCGGTGAAAAGAGCCAGAAGTAGATGAGCCCGACAAAGAGCCCGACCGCGACGACGGGATGCATGACGATGTCGAGCGCCACGCGCACGGGTCGTGCGGCGAGCGCGGGGCGCACGAAGCGCTGCCGCCACCTGAACGGAATGCCCGCGCGCAGCGCCGCGCCCGGGTAGGCGAGCGCGATGAAGAACGGCCCCAGGTGGTGCAGCACCAGATGCTGCGCGCGATGCATGAAGAACTCGTGCTCGAAGTAGTAGTCGAGACGCGTATGGAGCACGACGTAGAGCGCGCCAAGCCCGAACCAGAACGAGATCTGGCGTGCGAGCGACACCCGCGCGTGCCGCTTGCCGCGCACGAACAGCACCGCGGCGAGCAGCGTGCTGATCATCACGGTCGGCGAGGGCTCCCAGGGCTGGAGCCAGTAGAGCAGGGTCATCGCGAGCATGGCGGCGGCTTCATCGCGGATTCAACATGCTTGCGCGCGCAACCAGTCTTGAATGCGCGCGCGGTGGTAGTGCTGCGGCCTTACTGTCCCGAGGGCGGCTTGACCGCGAACGGCGTGTCGAGCGTTTCGCCGTCCGAGAACTGCAGCTTCACGTTCACCGTGTCGCCCGGCGCGACCTTGTGCTTCGCCTTCTCCAGCATCAGGTGATAGCCGCCCGGTGCGATGGCGAGCGTGCCGTGCGCGGGCACCGTCGCCTTGTGCACCATGATCATCTTCTGCGTCGAGCCATTCGAGACCGTCTGATGCAGCATGACCATGCCGTAAGCGTCGCTCGATACCCCCACGAGGTCGACCGGCTGGTCGCCATCGTTCTTGAGCGTCACGTAGCCCGCGGCCGGGAGGTCGTTGGGCAGCCAGCGCACCCATGCGTCCTGCGCGCTCAGCGTGCCGGCAGCGGCGTGTGCGGCGGGCGCGAAGGCGGCGAGCGCACCGAAGGTGCTCAGCGCGCAGCCGAGCGAGACGGTGAGTGACTTGAGGTTCTTCGTCATAACGTTTCCTGTTGCGATTGCTGTTGCGTCAAAACCCGATGATTGGACCGGCGAGGCCGCATGCGTTCACGCCGTGTCGTTTATGACGCGGCGCAGGTCATGCGCGATCGCGTCCGGAGAGTCGTGGTCGGTGGCGAGCAGGCGCGCATGGCCTTGCGCGTCGAACACATACACGGCCGAACTGTGCGTGACTTCGTAGCTGCCGTCGGGGTCGCGCTTTTCCATCTGGTAGGCCACGCGGTAGCGCCGCGCGAGCGACTCGATCTGGGCGTCGGTGCCGGTCAGGCCGCGCGCATGCCGCGCGTCGAACGCGCCTACGTAGGCGTGCAATGCCTGCGGCGTGTCGCGCGCCGGATCGACGCTGATGAAGAGTATCCGCACTTTGTCCGCATCGGGGCCGAGCTTCGCTATAACCTGCATCAGGCGCGCCATGGTTTCCGGACAGACGTCCGGGCAATGCGTGTAGCCGAAGTAGACGAGCGTCGTGTCCCCGCGAAAACTGGCGCCGGTCACGTTTTGGCCATTGTCGGCCGTGAGCGCGAAGTCGAGGTCGGGCAGATGACCGCTCACGTTCGTAAGCTGCCACGCCTCGCCCGGGTGCGAGCACGCGGCGAGCAGCACCGCACCGGCCACCACCGCCGCATGCCGCAGGCTACGCATGCCGCCGCGAAGGTAGCGGCTCAAGCGGGTGCGGAACGTGCGCAGCGTGGGCTCGAAGGTGGGGAACAAAGGCAATCTCGTCGACTCGATTGGATTATGTCGGCCGCGCTCGCTCAGACCATCGGGCTCGGCTTGTCGCTGCGACTGTAGCAAAATTGGGTCCGCGCGGTCGCGAGCGCCCCGGTCATGCCGATCGCTCGCGTCGATATGCCGCATCTTCGAGTCCGGGGATGCGTGCACAGGCGGTCAGCCCCTTACTTTCTCGATAATCGATCCAAGGCGCGGTAAGATTCGCACACTTTCCCTGGGCGCAGCCCGGGGCCATACCCGGCCAGCAGGCCGATGGGTGAAAAGAACGCAATGCAAGCACTTCCGGCAGTCCTGCCGCCTGAACAGACGGCATTTTTCTTTGATTTCGACGGCACGCTCGTCGAGCTCGCGCCCACGCCCGATGGCGTGCTCGTCCGACCGGACATGCTCGCGCTGCTGCGCGAGTTGCGCCGCGCGACCCACGGCGCGGTGGCGATCGTCTCCGGGCGCGGCATCGAGAGCATCGACGGTTTCCTCGGCATGCCCGATCTGCCCGTCGCCGGCCTGCACGGCGCCGAGCGCCGCGATGCCAACGGCGACACGCAGCGTGTCGGCTTCAACGACCAGCGCTTGCTACACATGGAGCAGGTGCTCGCGGAAGTGGTGCGTACGCATGCGGGCATGCTGCTCGAGATCAAGGGCGCGTCGCTCGCGCTGCACTACCGCAACGCGCCCGAACGAGAGGCCGAAGCGCGCGCCGCGACCGAGCGCCTCGCCGCCGATTACGCCGACGCCTACGTGCTGCAGCCCGGCAAGATGGTCTACGAAATCAAGCCGAAGGACGTCGACAAGGGCCGCGCGCTGCGCGCGTTCCTCGACGAGCCGCCGTTCGCGGGCCGCAGCCCGGTGTTCGCCGGCGACGACCTGACCGACGAGAAGGGTTTCTCTGTCGTCAACGCGCTGGGCGGGCTGTCGATCAAGGTCGGCGGCGGCGACACCATCGCGCAGACGCGCGTCGACTCGGTCGACGCGCTGATCGGCTGGCTCGCCTCGCTCGTTGCGGCCATGCCGGGCGCCCGGTGATCGCACGCATGCCTCGCTCCATCACCCACGTAGATTGCCTGCCTTGCCCGAGCCGAGGCCTCGCCTCGCGCGCGCCACGTCTTCCTGATTTCCTGCACGGACCCCGCCCCTCATGAGCCGATTGATCATCGTGTCGAACCGCGTCGCGCCGATTTCCGAAGGCGGTCCGGCCGCGGGCGGCCTCGCGGTGGGCGTGTACGACGCACTCAAGGAAACCGGCGGCATGTGGTTCGGCTGGAGCGGGGACGTGCTCACCTCCGGCCAGCCGCAGATGGCGCTCGAGGAGCGCGGTCCTGTGACCTTCGCCACCATCGGCCTGTTGCGGCGCGACTACGACCAGTATTACCGCGGTTTCTCGAACGCGACGCTCTGGCCCGCGTTCCACTACCGCGCCGATCTCGTCCAGTACGACCGCCACGAGTACGAGGGCTATAGCCGCGTGAACGCGTGGCTCGCGCAGCAGCTCGTGCCGCTGCTGCGCGAAGACGACGTGATCTGGGTCCACGACTATCACCTCATTCCGTTCGCCCAGGCGCTGCGCGCGGCGGGCGTGAAGAACCGTATCGGCTTCTTCCTGCACATTCCGTTTCCGGCCTCGCAGGTGCTGCTGGCGGTGCCGCCGCATCGCGAGCTGGTTGAGGCGCTGTGCGCGTTCGACCTGCTCGGCTTCCAGACCAAACCCGATCTGCGCGCATTCTGCGACTACATCGTGAACGAGGCGGGGGGCACGACGGCGATGCAGCCGGACGGCCTCACGCGCATCGAGGCGTTCGGGCAGACGCTCTGCGCGGGCGATTACCCGATCGGCGTCTATCCCGACGAGATCGCGGAACTCGCCAAGGCCGGCGAGCGCGGCAAGCCGGTGCGCACGCTCAAATCCACGCTGCACGGGCGCAAGGTGATCATGAGCGTGGACCGGCTCGACTACTCGAAGGGGCTCGTGGAGCGCTTTCGCGCTTTCGAACGCTTGCTCGACCACGCGCCGGCGCAGCGCAACAAGGTCTCGTTCGTGCAGATCGCGCCGCCCACGCGTGCCGACCTGCATGCCTATCAGGACATCCGGCTGCGCCTCGAGGCGGAGTCGGGTCGCATCAACGGCCGTTACGCGGAACTCGACTGGACGCCGATCTGGTACATCCACCGCCAGTACGAACGGGCGGTGCTGGCCGCGCTGTTCCGGGCGTCGAACGTCGGCTACGTCACGCCGCTGCGCGACGGCATGAACCTCGTCGCGAAGGAATACGTGTCGGCGCAGGATCCCGAGGATCCGGGCGTGCTCGTGCTCTCGCGCTTCGCCGGCGCGGCGCAGGAGCTGTCGGGCGCGCTGATCGTCAATCCGCTCGATATCGACGGCATGGCCGATGCGCTGGGCACCGCGCTTGCCATGCCGCTTGCCGAGCGCCTCGCGCGCTATCAGGACATGATGGCCCAGCTGCGCGAGAACAATGTCTCGGTCTGGCGCGACCGCTTCATGCGTGATCTCGGCCGGGTCAGCGTGCGGCAAGGGGTGAGCGCGCCGCCGCTCGAGCGCGCGCAGGGCTGAGCACCCGCGCCTCGCGCACCCGCACGAGAGCGAAAAAAGCCGCTTCAGTCGATGCACTGAAGCGGCTTTTTTGCGTTTGGGCGTCCGGGGCGAGACGCAGCGGGCAAGGCGGCCGCCTGCGCGGTGGCGGTGTCAGGCCACGTGCTTTTCGTCGGCCTTCTTGCTGCCCAGATGCAGCGTGGACTGCTTGCCGTACTGCTTGGCGAGGAGGTCGCGGTAGAGGCCCGGACGGTTGCGCAGCTCTTCCGGACTGCCGTCATCGATCACCTTGCCCGCACTCATCACGATGATGCGGTCGAAGTTGTTGAGCGTGGAGAGGCGGTGCGCGATCGCGATCACCGTGCGGCCCACCATCAGCCGGTCGAGCGCCTGCTGGATGGCCTCTTCGGACGCGCTGTCGAGCGCCGAGGTGGCTTCGTCGAGCAGCAGGATCGGCGAATTCTTGAGAATGGCGCGCGCGATCGCGATGCGCTGGCGCTGGCCGCCCGACAGCTTCACGCCGCGGTCGCCGACGATCGTGTCGTAGCCCTCGGGCATCGCTTCGATGAATTCGGCGCAGCGGGCCTCGCGGGCCGCGGCGAGCACTTCGTCGCGGCTCGCCTCGGGGCGGCCGTAGGCGATGTTTTCGTAGATCGAGCGGTGCAGCAGCGAAATGTCCTGCGGCACGAGCGCGATGGCGTGACGCAGGCTGTCCTGGGTGACGTGCGCGATGTCCTGGCCGTCGATCTTGATCGCGCCGCCCTGGGCGTCGTAGAAGTGCTGCAGCAGCGCGAGCACCGTGGTCTTGCCCGCGCCCGATTTGCCGATCAGACCCACGCGCTGGCCGGCCTCGATGCGCAGGTCGAAATGGTCGAGGATCGCCTTGCGGTGCGGATACGCGAAGGTCACGCCTTCGAAATCGACGCGGCCGCCCTGGGCCACGAGCTCCTTGGCGTCGTCGCGGTCGGGCATGCCGTGCGGCTCCAGCAGCGTCTGCACGGCCTCGGCGAGGCGTGCCACGTGCTGGGTCACGTCCACGAGTGCCACCGCGAGGTCGCGCGTGCCGTGCAGGATCGTGAAGCCGAGCGAGCTGACCAGCACGATGTCGCCCGACGTCGCCTTGCCCTGATCCCAGAGCCACAGCGCCCAGCCGAGCAGCCCGGCGGACAGCATGGCCGTGATCACGGCGTGCAGCAGACGCAGCTTTTCGAGGTAGAGCAGGCTCGAGCGGCGCGCGTCGAGTTCGGCCTTGACGGTCGAACCGAAGCGCTTCTGCTCGCGGAACGTCATGCCGAAAGCGCGCACGAGCGCCATGTTGCCGATCACGTCGACCAGCTCGCCATCCACCGCGGCCGCTTTCGAGGCGAAGGTGTGGTGGCGCGACGAGCCGCGCCCGGCCAGCTTGAAGAGGATCACCGAAAGGATCGCCGAGCAGAGCAGGAGGCCCGCCGCCATCAGCGGGTTCACGGCGATGATCATGACGATCGCGCCGGCCACGGCGATACAGGGCGGCAGCACGTTCCAGGCGGTGGTGTTCTCGGCCGTGTAGACGGCGTTCGACGTCGCCGTGATGCGGCTGGCGAGCGTGCCGGGCTGTTTTTCGGCGTAGTAAGTGGGCGAGTGTCCGCTCAGATACTGAAAGAGGTCGCGCCGCAGGTCGCCCGTCACGGCGACGAAGGTGTGCGCCGCGAACCAGCCGCCGACCCGCCAGAGCAGGTTGTCGGCGGCGATCAGGCCGACGAGGATGGCGAACGCGGTCCACAGCGGGCCCGGATGATGGCGTCCCGCTCCGAGCACGTCGATCAGATGCTTGATGGCGTACTGCGACGCAAGCGCGCAACCGACTGCCGCGAACACGCTGGCGAGCACGACAGTGTGGGCGAACGGATGGCGCTTGATGTAGCGGAAAAGGAACGCGAGCGGGTGCCGCGCATAGCTCGCAAGCTTTGCGTTGTGGGCGTTACGCTGAGCGATGGTCAGATGTTCCAATTGATCGGGTGGTCGGTCTGACGGAATTTCGTCCGTGCAAGTTCAAGGAAGATGGCGGGCGCTGAGGCGACGAACGGCTTCGGGCGCACGGCAACGAAGGCGGACTTACCGCATTGTAAACACCCCATGGGTCTCGCGCACCGCCTGTGCCCGGCGGACGCGCATCATATCGCGACACGATAGCGCGGGATACAGATTGGGGACACGTTGTTGCAGTGGAGGTTCAACAGGAATCGTGGACCGTTTTAGAGATAGGTGTTTTAGAGATAGAATTACGGATTGCATTCGGAAAAGCGCTGTGCTTGCTCGCAACACGCTGTCCGCCGGTTGCGAACCAGGAAACGGGCAGGATCGATTCATGCGCACAAGGGCCGCGACAATCTCGCGCAGTTGCTTCCTGCAGCGCAGCACCCAATCTAGAACTCTCTTGGAAAACAATGGGTTGCGGAGTGTTTCCGGTTTGTAACAACGTAAAGACTTTGAAATGATCTAGCCGGTATTTACCCTGGACCGGGATAATGCCGACTCGGACAGCGTAGGGAAATTGACAGCTTCTGTGTCAACGGCCGCGAACCCTGCGCGTTTACCGCCTGAACCGCCGCGTGTGCGCTCTCTTGCCGCTTCACAACTGCGTCGGGTCTGTGTCCGGATTTCCGGCGCGGTTAGCGGTATGGAACGCCTGTAAGGCGCGTGGCGACAAGGAAGCCGCAGCCTGCATAGGTCGATTGTCAAATTTGCAGTCTATTGCCCGATTTATTACGAGGAAGGAGTTCACCACTATGCGAATCGCTCAAATCGCTCCGTTGCACGAGGCGGTTCCTCCCAAGCTGTACGGCGGCACGGAACGGGTGGTCTCCTACCTGACCGAAGCGCTGGTCGAACAGGGCCACGACGTCACGCTGTTCGCCAGCGGCGATTCGATCACCTCGGCAAAGCTCGAAGCGTTCTGGCCGCAGGCATTGCGCCTCGACCCCACGATTCGCGACGTGATGGCTCCGCACATGCTGCTGCTCGAAGAAGTTCGCCGCCGCGCGGACGAGTTCGACGTGCTGCACTTCCACATCGACTACTACCCGTTCTCGCTGTTCCAGCGCCAGCCGGTGCCGTTCGTCACGACCATGCACGGCCGTCTGGACCTGCCCGAACTGCAGCCGGTGTTCAGCGCGTTCAACGACGTGCCGGTGGTGTCGATCTCGGACAACCAGCGTATTCCGCTGCAGCAGGCCAACTGGCAGCAGACCGTGTACCACGGCCTGCCGGAAGACGTGCTCACGCCGATCCCGAACGTCGAGCCGGGCTACCTCGCATTCCTCGGCCGCGTTTCGCCGGAGAAGGGTCTTGACCGCGCGATCCGCATCGCCGGCCAGGCAGGCATGAAGCTCAAGGTCGCCGCCAAGATCGACAAGGCCGACCGCGCCTACTACGAAGAAGTCATCAAGCCGCTGATGGCGTTGCCGCATGTCGAGTACATCGGCGAAATCGGCGAGCACGAAAAGCGCGAGTTCCTCGGCAATGCACATGCACTGGTGTTCCCGATCGACTGGCCGGAGCCCTTCGGCCTCGTCATGATCGAAGCCATGGCTTGCGGTACGCCGGTCATCGCGTTCAAGCGCGGCTCGGTGCCGGAAGTCATCGAGAACGGCGTGTCGGGCTTCGTCGTGGAAGACGAAATCAGCGCAGTCGCGGCGGTCAAGCGCCTGTCGACACTGTCGCGCGAGAAGGTGCGCGGCGCGTTCGAGGCACGCTTCTCGTCGAAGGTGATGGCACGCAACTACGTGGCCGTGTACGAAGAACTGCTGCGCCAGAAGCATCGCACCGTGCTGCGCGAAGTCAACGCCGGCTAAGGTACGTACTGAAAGCGGACGCGCTGCGGCGCGCCCGGTTTTCCCGCTGTTCCCCAACGCCCCGGTGCAATGCACCGGGGCGTTGTCACATTCGCGGCGGCGGCGGGTGAGGCGCACGCTTAATGTCCCTATAATGGCCGTGCCGTAAAATCCGCGGCGCCCACGAAAGCGTGCTTTGCATGGGACCGGAGTGACGTGCCAAAGCGCGAACTCTGGTCGACAGCTTTGCATGGGACCGGAGCAAGACGCTAAAGCGTCGACTCCGGGCAACAGCTATGCATGGGACCAGAGTAAGACGCTAAAGCGTCGACTCTGGTCGACAGAGGAGAATACCCTTGGCCAGAACCCGACCGACGCCCACGGCCACCGTACCCGGTGCCGGGACGCTTTTCGCGCTGCGCGCGATCGGGCTCGTGATCCTCGCGCGCTGGCTGCACTCCATGGCGCAAATGAACTTCGTCGCCGCGCTGGAAGGCATGGCGTCGTCGCCGGCGGCGAGCCTGAATCTCGTCTTCCTGTTTCTGCTGATCGTGCTGCCGGGCGCCAGGGCGCGCGTCGAGCGGCCGTTTCACCCGCTGCCCCAGTGGCTGCGTCAGGCGCTGCGCTTTTTCGGCGTGCTCGGCTTCTTGTTCGCAATCGGCTCGATCGGCGTGTTCGTCTGGACCGCCGGCTGGCGGCGCACCTTCCACGCCGTGGCCGACACCAACGGCTGGCTCGTGGCCGCGCCCGCGCTCTATGCGGCCGTGGTCTGGATCTGCCGGCCGCGCGCGCTCTGGCGCAGCAACTTCGCGGCGCGGCGCTTCGCGATCGGCCGCTTCGCCGTCTCGATCGATGCCGCGACGCGCACGACGGTCGTCTGGCAGGAGAGCCGCAAGGTCGGTCAGTACGATGCCCGCGAACTGTCGGTGCGCTGGCTCTCCGGCGCGCCGCAGGGCGGGGCCGTTGCGTCCGGACCCGCGCTCTTGCCCGCGCCGCCGCAGACCGACGATCCTGCGCCCGCGGGTGGCGTCGCCGAACCGGTTGCTGCTTCGGATGCCGCGAATTCGGTGGATTCCGCGGATTCCACCGCGGCGCTGGGGGCCGGCCAGTCTGCGGTCACGCCTGAGCCGGGCGCGCCCGCTGCGCAGCGGCCGGCATCCGCATCCGCTGCTGCGGCGCCTGCGGGCAAGCCTGCGCGCCGCGCAAAGATCGAATTGCTCTGGGATTCGCCCGCTGCGGCAGGCCACAACCGTCAGACTGTGTTTCGCGTGGGGCTCGCCTCCGAAGGCGACCGCACGGCTGCACGCGCCCTCGACGCCGCGCTCAGGCAGGCCTGACGACCCGCGGCCCGGCCGCATTGCGCGCCGTCCGCGCGCTAGCCGCTTTACCATTGCTTGCCGTTCCTGTCGTCTACCGGAAGGAGTTGCAATGCTGATACGCTGGTTGCTCGCCGCCGTTCATCTGCTCGCCTTCGGCTTCGCGCTCGCTTCGATCCTGCGGCGCACGCGCGGCCTGCGCCGCTGCACGTCGACCGAAGACCTGCCGATGATCTTCAGCGCCGACAACGGCTGGGGCGGCTCGGCGGTCGTCCTGATCGTCACTGGCGCCATGCGTGCGTTCGGTGGTTTCGAGAAGGGCGCCGAGTACTACATCCACGAACCGCTCTTTCTCGTCAAGATGGCCGCGCTCGTGCTGATCCTTCTGCTCGAGATCGTCCCCATGATGGCGCTGCTGCGCTGGCGCCTCGCCGTGCGGCGCGGCGACGTGCCGGATCTCACCGGCGCGCCGAAATACGCACTTATTGGCAGATGGCAGACGCTCTTGCTCGTCGTGATGGTGTTCGCGGCCACGGGCATGGCGCGCGGCATCGGTCTCGATGCCGGCGGCGAGTAGGGCGCACTCAGGTCGTCAATTTCGTCGCGAAACAGAAAACCCGTTCTATTGGTTGATTCGGATTGCTGACAGTGAAACGCGCCGAATGGATGTTTCGTGCAAAGCCGAAACCCAAAGCAAAAGGCCTCGTTGCTTTCGCAACGAGGCCTTTTATTCTTCGGTGTCTGTCGTTACCAACACCAGGAATTCTGGTGGGTAGTACTGGGATCGAACCAGTGACCCCTGCCGTGTGAAGGCAGTGCTCTACCGCTGAGCTAACCACCCGAAGAGATTGAGATTATGCAGGGTGTTTTCGATCTTGTAAAGCCCTTTTTAAGCATTTTGCGCATCGGCCGCATTGGCTTCGGCGGGAGCCGGCTCGGTGCGCCAAACCGATGTCCCCTTGATCGCCTTGTCGAGACCGTCGAGCACGGCGTTGTGTTCGGCGATTTCTTCGTCGCTCGCCATGATCACCGGCAGATCGATCGACCCGAGCTGGATGCGCGGCGCGGCGGCCGCACCGGGCGCGGCGTGCTCGCCCAGCATGTCGATGACGAGGCTTTCCTGGCCGCGCGTCATCGCGAGATACACCTCGGCGAGCAGCTCCGAGTCGAGCAGCGCGCCGTGCAGCGTGCGGTGCGCGTTGCTGATGCCGAAGCGGTCGCACAGGGCGTCGAGCGAGTTGCGCTTGCCGGGGAAGATCTGCTTGGCCTGCACGAGCGTGTCGATCACCTCGCCGCAGTGCTCCTTGAACCCCGGCTTGCCGACCAGCGCGAGTTCGGCGTCGAGAAAGCCGATGTCGAACGGCGCGTTGTGGATGATGATGTCCGCGTCGCGAATGAAGTCGAGGATCTCGTCCGCGACTTCGGCGAACTTCGGCTTGTCGGAGAGAAACTCGGTCGTGAGGCCGTGCACGGCGAGTGCGCCCGGGTCGCTGTCACGCTCCGGGTTCACGTAGAAGTGCAGGTTGTTGCCCGTGAGCCGGCGGTTCACCAGCTCGACGCAGCCGATTTCGATGATGCGGTCGCCCGTGCGGGCGTTCAGGCCGGTGGTTTCGGTATCGAGAATGATCTGGCGCATGTCTTGTAAGGCGTGAAAGCGTGAGGCAGCCGCGAAGCGGTCCTGGAAAGCCGCGGTCTCAGAGTTCGGCGAGCGTGGCGACGCCGCGGTTCGCGAGCGCGTCGGCGCGCTCGTTCTCCGGGTGGCCGGCGTGACCCTTCACCCAGCGCCACTCGATCTCGTGCTGGGCGACGAGCGAGTCGAGGCGCTTCCAGAGGTCGTCGTTCTTGACCGGCGTTTTGGCGGCCGTCATCCAGTTTTTCTTCTTCCAGCCGTGAATCCACTCGCTGATGCCTTTTTGCACGTACTGCGAGTCGGTGTGCACGATCACCTTGCACGGGCGCTTGAGCGCTTCGAGCGCGGCAATCACGCCCATCAGCTCCATGCGGTTGTTGGTCGTGCCGGCCTCGCCGCCGAACAGTTCTTTTTCCTGCGCGCCAAAGCGCAGCAGCGCGCCCCAGCCGCCGGGGCCGGGGTTGCCCTTGCAGGCGCCGTCCGTGAAGATTTCGACGAAGTCGGGTGTGCTCATGAGTCCTTGTTGCGTGTTGGGGAAGGCGTGGTCGCCGCGGGCTTCAGGCTCGCGGCCAGCACCGGCTTCTTGACCTTCAGTGGGCCGACGAGGCGCATGCCGCGCACGCGCTTGATCGCCGTCACCATATAGATAGCGCCGAAAATCGGCCACCAGCGGTCGCCGGCGGCTTCCATGAAGCCGTAGCGGCCGAGCCACTTGTCCGTCGCGAGCGGCGGACGATAGCAGCCGAAGCGCCCGCGTTCAAGCTCGAAGCCAAGCAGCTTGATCCAGTCTTTCAGGCGCGTGAAGGCGATCAGGTCCTGGCGCGCGGGCAGGAACGGATGGCCGGTCAGCTTGCCGACTGACTGGCGCGCACCCCACAGCGAAAGCGAGTTGAAGCCGACGATCAGCAGTTGCCCTTCGGGCATCAGCACACGTTCGGCTTCGCGCAGCAGACGGTGCGGGTCGCTCGTGAATTCGAGCGTGTGCGGCATCACGATGAGGTCGACGCTCTGCGCCTCGAACGGCAGATCGAGAAAGTCGCACCAGACGGTGCTGCGGCCCGCGGGCGCGTGAAGCAACGTGCTACCGTCCGCAGCCGGGGCGCGGTCTGGGGTTGCGCCGCCCGCGTCGGGCGACGGTTGCCCGCCGTTCGGGTGCGCATGGGCCGCCGCGCCGGGTACGGAGTAGGGCGCGCTCGCGGCGCTGGCGGCGTCGAGCACGAGGCCGCGGCACGACATGCGGTTCTCGCGCAGGGCGTCGAGCTGCGGCAGGCCGAGCTGCAGCGCATGGTAGCCGAAAGCGTTCGACACCACGCGGTCGAGCTGCTCCTGCTCCCAGCCGAGCACATACCTGCCAGCGGGTGAGGCGGTCCAGGCGGGCCAGTCTATAATCAATCGGTCAGACATGTCGAAGAATACGTCGCCCCATGAAGAGTCCGCTTGAGTACGCGCGTTCGAGCGATGCGTGCGCCTACGAGTACGTACCGGTTCCGGCGTTTGAAGACAATTACATCTGGGTCGTTTCGGACGGCCAGAATGCCGTTGCCGTCGATCCGGGCGACGCCGCTCCGGTTCGCGCGTACCTCGCGAAGCGCGGCTGGCGGCTCGTCGCTATTTTACTCACCCATCACCACAACGACCATGTCGGCGGTGTGGCGGATCTGCTCGCCGACGCCCGCGTGCCCGTATATGGCCCGGCCGGCGAGGCGCTCGGCCCGCTCGATGCGTTCGTCACGCGCGTGAAGGGCGGCGACGCCGTCCATCTGGATGCACCCGCGCTCGACCTGACGGTGATCGACGTGCCTGGCCATACGCGTGGCCACATTGCTTATTTCCAGGCAGCGCATGCCGCCGGCACGCCTCACGTGTTCTGCGGCGACACGCTCTTTGCCTGCGGCTGCGGCCGCCTCTTCGAGGGTACGCCCGCGCAGATGCTCGACTCGCTCGACGCGCTCGCGGCGCTGCCCGGCAATACCCATGTGCATTGCGCACACGAATACACGTTGTCGAACATTCGCTTCGCGCTCGCCTGCGATCCCGAGAACGCCGATCTGCGCGACTGGAGCCGCGAGGCGGCGGCGCTGCGCGAGCGCGGTGTACCGACGCTGCCCACGACGATCGCGCACGAGCGCGCCGTCAATCCTTTCCTGCGCGCGGGCGATGCGGCGGTGCAAGCTGCGCTCACCGAAGCGCTGCACGAATCGGTGCCGGACCGGCTGGCGGCTTTCGCAATGATGCGTGAATGGAAGAATCGGTTCCGCTGACCCAGCAGGGTCAGGGGGTATGCTCAACCCAATCGTATGGAATCACGCCCAAGCTGCGGATTTCATGGCTTTTTTTCCAATAATTCCGATTGACGGAAACGGACGCGTTCCGTACTATCGGCTGCAAATTCCAGCCATGCGGATGTAGATTTTCATGCGATTCATAATCAGTGCGCTGCTGGTCCTCATGCTCGCCGCCTGTGCGAGCGGGGGACCGTCTGCGACTTCTCTAGCACCAGCCAACGCCCAGGCGAACGCCGACCTCATTCGTAAGACCTCCGCTGCGAAAGAAACCATTAACGTCGATCAAGGCTCCGTCGATCAGCTGACGAGTCCCGACGCCGATCTCTGGGCGCGCATTCGCCGCGGCTTCCAGATGCCCGACCTGCAGAGCGACCTCGTCGACATGAACGCCAACTGGTACGCCCAGCGGCCCGACTACGTCGCGCGCATGACCGAGCGTTCGCAGAAGTACCTCTATCACATCGTCGAAGAGCTCGAGGCGCGTCACATGCCGACCGAGCTCGCCCTGCTGCCGTTCATCGAGTCCGCCTACAACCCGCAGGCGTTGTCGGTCGCGAAGGCCGCCGGCATGTGGCAGTTCGTGCCGGGCACGGGCCGCACCTACAACCTCAAGCAGAACATGTGGCAGGACGAGCGCCGCGACGTGCTGGCCTCCACCAGCGCCGCGCTCGACTATCTCTCGCGCCTGCACGACATGTTCGGCGACTGGTATCTCGCGCTGGCCGCCTACAACTGGGGTGAGGGCAACGTGCAGCGCGCCATCGCGCGCAACGAGGCGGCGGGCCTGCCGACCGACTACCAGAGCCTGCGCATGCCCAGCGAAACACGTAACTACGTGCCGAAGCTGCAGGCGGTCAAGAACATCGTGATGAACCCGCAGCAGTACGGGCTCACGCTGCCGTCCATTCCGAACCACCCGTATTTCGTGACGGTCACGACCTCGCACGACATCGATGTGGACGTCGCCGCCAAGCTCGCGAACATGACGACCGACGAGTTCCGCTCGCTCAACCCGTCGTTCAAGAAGCCCGTGATTCTCGGCGCGACCGATCCGCAGATCCTGCTGCCGTTCGACAACGCGAGCGCGTTCGAGCGCAACCTGAAGGCCTATTCCGGCCAGCTTTCGTCGTGGACCGTCTACACGACCGACTCGCGCGCCACGCCGGCGGCGATCGCGCAGAAGATCGGCGTGGACGCCGACACGCTGATGTCGGTGAACAAGATTCCGGCGGGCATGCGACTGAAGGCGGGCTCGACGCTCGTGGTGCCGCGCACCGACGACGGCGACGACGAGGACATCAGCGCCGACGTGGCGGAAAGCGCCGTGCTGGCCATGGAGCCGGACGTGCCCGACACGCGCAAGATGCTGATCCGCGTGCGCCGCAAGCAGTCGATGGAAGCGGTGGCGAGCCGCTATGGCGTGTCGCTCGGCCAGTTGAAGGCATGGAACAAGACCCGCCGCGACTACGTTGCGCCGGGCCAGGTGCTGGTGTTGCACGTGCCGGTCAACAAGGCGATGCCGAGCGAACCCGGGCCGGAGCGTCTGGCAACGAACGTTTCTGGTGCTGGCGTGCAGCGAATTGGCACCCGCGTTGCAGACACCGGGTCGAAGTCGCGATACGATAAGAAGCACGGTCGCGCGCGCACCGAGGTTGTCAAGGTTTCCGAACCTGTCAAGGCAAAGACGGTCAGCGCTGCGCCCAGCAAGGCGTCGAAGGGTGCGGCGAGCCGCCCGAAGGCCGAAACCCACACGCAGAAACACCATACAAAATAGCGGCTGGCGAAGGGTGCTCAAACATGCGTTGCGGGGGCAGCGCATGGTATTTCGCTCCGATCACTTTTCCGTTTTGTTGTGTTTGACGCCGTCACCCCGCCAGGTGGCGGCGTTTTCATTGGTGGGTGTGAGCGCAGACATGGGTAACAGGTGTGCGGGGAGATGGGTAACACTTCGGGCGGCGCCGAACGGGCGGCGCTTGCCGCCGCGCTCCCGCCCGCTATAGTGGAAAGGGCCGCGCACCGGGCTGCGAGCACGCTCCCCGTCGCCAGCGTCATCCTGAAATTTGAAGGAAAGGTGACTTTCGCGCTATAATTTCAAGGTTTGAGCTTATCAACCCGCACCCTAGCGCCTACCTCCTCCCATCCGTTCATCCGCCGCCCGCGCTTCATCGTCAACTGGCCGGCTGCCGCCCGATCCTGCGTCACAAACGCGCGCTCGTGGCCCGGCGCCACAACGGTCGACCGCACGAAGAGGTCGCGCAAGCGAGCGCGCCGCGCGCGCATCCTGATCCTTACGGAAAGGGGTGCCGACGCCGCAGCCGCTCCCACAGGTCGCAAGATCGCAACGTCGGATAACAGGTCGGCACAGGGTGCTCCCCCAAGGAGTCTCCCGTGTTGCCGTCATTCTCTCCCGCTCTGCTCGCGCTCGCCGACGGCACGGTCTTTCGTGGTTACTCGATCGGCGCGCCGGGTCATACGATCGGTGAAGTCGTGTTCAACACGGCCATCACCGGTTATCAGGAAATCCTGACCGACCCGAGCTACGCTCGCCAGATCGTCACCCTCACGTATCCGCATATCGGCAACGTCGGCGTCAACGCCGAAGATGTCGAAGCCACGAAAGTCCATGCCGCCGGTCTGATCATCCGCGACCTGCCCGTGCTCGCCTCGAACTTCCGCATGGAGCGCACGCTCGGCCAGTATCTGAAGGACGAAGGCGTGGTCGCCATCGCCGGCATCGATACGCGCAAGCTCACGCGTATCCTGCGCGACAAGGGCGCGCAGAACGGCGCGATCCTCGCAGGCTCCGACGACGAGGCGAAGGCCATCGAACTCGCGCGCTCGTTCCCGGGCCTCGCGGGCATGGACCTCGCCAAGGTCGTGTCGACCGGCAAGCCGTACCAGTGGAACACCACGGAATGGCGTCTGGGCGAAGGCTACCGCACGCAATCGGCGCCGAAGTACAAGGTCGTGGCGTTCGACTACGGCGTGAAGCAGAACATCCTGCGCATGCTGGCCGAGCGCGGCTGCGACGTCACGGTGCTGCCGGCGCAAGCTACGGCTGAAGATGCTTTCGCACTGAACCCGGACGGCGTGTTCCTCTCGAACGGCCCCGGCGACCCGGAACCGTGCGACTACGCGATCAAGGCGACGCAAGCTTTCATCGAGCGCGGCATCCCGACCTTCGGCATCTGCCTCGGCCACCAGATCATGGGTCTCGCCGTGGGCGCGAAGACCATGAAGATGAAGACGGGCCACCATGGCGCGAACCATCCGGTGAAGGATCTCGCCGACGGCCGCGTCGTCATCACGTCGCAGAACCACGGCTTCGCAGTGGACGCCGCGACGCTGCCCGCGAACACGCGCGTCACGCACGTTTCGCTGTTCGACGGCACGCTGCAAGGCTTCGAGTTGACCGACAAGCCCGCGTTCTGCTTCCAGGGCCACCCGGAAGCATCGCCGGGTCCGCAGGACATCGGCTATCTGTTCGACCGCTTCACGGCGCTGATGGACAAGGCCAAGGCGGCGTAAGCGCCGCCTCGAGCACAACAGCAGAGCAGGGTGCGCAGCGAGCCGGTTCGAAGAACGGCCCACGCGCGCACCCGGGCGGCAAGCTGGGTCACCCGCGAGCCGCCAGACGTACAAGACACAGGAATATTTAGCGAGAGCGTTATGCCCAAGCGGACAGACATCAAGAGCATTCTCATCATCGGCGCGGGTCCGATCATCATCGGCCAGGCGTGCGAGTTCGACTATTCGGGCGCGCAGGCATGCAAGGCGCTGCGTGAAGAAGGCTACAAGGTCATCCTCGTCAACAGCAACCCGGCGACGATCATGACCGACCCGAACACGGCCGACGTCACCTACATCGAGCCGATCACGTGGGAAGTGGTGGAGCGCATCATCGAGAAGGAGCGCCCCGACGCGATCCTGCCGACGATGGGCGGCCAGACCGCGCTGAACTGCGCGCTCGACCTGCACCACCACGGCGTGCTGAAGAAGTACAACGTCGAGCTGATCGGCGCGTCGCCGGAAGCCATCGACAAGGCCGAAGACCGCCAGAAGTTCAAGGACGCGATGACGAAGATCGGTCTTGGTTCGGCGAAGTCGGGCGTCGCGCACTCGATGGAAGAGGCGCTCAAGGTGCAAGGCGAGATCGCCGAAGCCACCGGCACGGGCGGCTACCCGGTCGTGATCCGTCCGTCGTTCACGCTCGGCGGCTCGGGCGGCGGCATTGCCTACAACCGTGAAGAGTTCGAAGAGATCTGCAAGCGCGGTCTCGACCTCTCGCCCACGCGCGAACTGCTGATCGAAGAATCGCTGCTCGGCTGGAAGGAATACGAGATGGAAGTGGTCCGCGACAAGGCGGATAACTGCATCATCGTCTGCTCGATCGAAAACCTCGACCCGATGGGCATCCACACCGGCGACTCGATCACGGTCGCGCCGGCGCAAACGCTCACGGACAAGGAATACCAGATCCTGCGCGACGCCTCGCTGGCGGTGCTGCGCGAGATCGGCGTGGATACGGGCGGCTCGAACGTGCAGTTCTCGATCGACCCGAAGACGGGCCGCATGATCGTGATCGAAATGAACCCGCGCGTGTCGCGTTCGTCGGCGCTGGCCTCGAAGGCCACGGGCTTCCCGATCGCCAAGGTCGCCGCGAAGCTGGCCGTGGGCTACACGCTCGACGAGCTCAAGAACGAAATCACGGGCGGCCAGACGCCGGCTTCGTTCGAGCCGACCATCGACTACGTCGTCACGAAGATTCCGCGTTTCGCGTTCGAGAAGTTCCGCGAAGCCGACCCGCGCCTCACCACGCAGATGAAGTCGGTGGGCGAAGTCATGGCGATCGGCCGTACGTTCCAGGAGTCGTTCCAGAAGGCGCTGCGCGGCCTCGAAGTCGGCGTGGACGGTCTGGACGAAAAGACCACCAGCCGCGACGAGATCATCCGCGAGATCGGCGAAGCCGGTCCGGACCGCATCTGGTACGTGGGCGACGCGTTCCGCGTGGGCATGACGCGCGAAGAGATCTTCGAAGAAACCGCGATCGACCCGTGGTTCCTGGCGCAGATCGAAGAGATCATCAAGAAGGAAGAGGCCTGCAAGGGCCGCACGCTCGAAAGCCTCTCGAAGGACGAGCTGCGTTTCCTGAAGCAAAGCGGTTTCTCGGATCGCCGTCTCGCGAAGCTGCTCGGCAGCAACGCCACGGATGTGCGCAAGCGCCGTATCGAACTGAACGTGCGCCCGGTCTACAAGCGCGTGGACACCTGCGCGGCCGAGTTCGCCACGAAGACCGCCTACATGTACTCGACCTACGAGGAAGAGTGCGAGGCCAACCCGACCAGCAACAAGAAGATCATGGTGCTGGGCGGCGGCCCGAACCGGATCGGCCAGGGCATCGAGTTCGACTACTGCTGCGTGCACGCCGCGCTCGCCATGCGCGAAGACGGCTACGAAACGATCATGGTCAACTGCAACCCCGAGACCGTTTCGACCGACTACGACACGTCCGACCGCCTGTACTTCGAACCGCTCACGCTCGAAGACGTGCTCGAAGTCGTGGACCTGGAAAAGCCGCTTGGCGTGATCGTGCAGTACGGCGGCCAGACGCCGCTGAAGCTCGCGCTCGACCTCGAGGCGAACGGCGTGCCCATCGTCGGCACGTCGCCGGACATGATCGACGCCGCCGAAGACCGCGAGCGTTTCCAGAAGCTGCTGCAGGACCTGAACCTGCGCCAGCCGCCGAACCGCACGGCACGCGCCGAAGACGAAGCGCTCAAGCTCGCCGACGAAATCGGCTACCCGCTCGTCGTGCGTCCGTCGTACGTGCTGGGCGGCCGCGCCATGGAAATCGTCCACGAGCCGCGCGACCTCGAGCGCTACATGCGCGAGGCCGTGAAGGTGTCGAACGACTCGCCGGTGCTGCTCGACCGCTTCCTGAACGACGCGATCGAATGCGACGTGGACTGCATCTCCGATGGCACGGACGTGTTCATCGGCGGCGTGATGGAGCACATCGAGCAAGCGGGCGTGCACTCGGGCGACTCGGCCTGCTCGCTGCCGCCGTACTCGCTGTCGCAGGAAACGGTCAACGAACTCAAGCGTCAAACGGCCGCAATGGCCAAGGCGCTGAACGTGGTCGGCCTGATGAACGTGCAGTTCGCGATCCAGCAGGTGCCGCAGGACGATGGTTCGAAGAAGGACATCATCTACGTGCTGGAAGTGAACCCGCGCGCTTCGCGTACCGTGCCGTACGTTTCGAAGGCGACCAGCCTGCCGCTCGCGAAGATCGCGGCGCGCGCCATGGTCGGCCAGAAGCTGGCGCAGCAGGGCGTGACGAAGGAAGTCGTGCCGCCGTACTTCAGCGTGAAGGAAGCGGTGTTCCCGTTCGTCAAGTTCCCGACCGTCGACCCGGTGCTCGGACCGGAAATGCGTTCCACGGGCGAAGTGATGGGCGTGGGCAAGACCTTCGGCGAAGCGCTGTTCAAGTCGCAGCTCGCAGCGGGCTCGCGCCTGCCGGAGTCGGGCACCGTCTTCATCACCGTGATGGACGCCGACAAGCCCAAGGCTGTCGAAGTCGCGCGCATGCTGCACGAACTCGGCTACCCGATCGTCGCCACGCGCGGCACGGCTGCCGCGATCGAGGCGGCCGGCGTGCCGGTGAAGGTCGTGAACAAGGTGAAGGACGGCCGTCCGCACATCGTCGACATGATCAAGAACGGCGAGATTTCGCTCGTCTTCACGACCGTCGACGAAACCCGCTCGGCGATCGCCGATTCGCGTTCGATCCGCATGAGCGCGCAGGCCAACAAGGTCACCTACTACACGACGATGTCGGGCGCACGCGCGGCCGTCGAGGGTCTGCGCTACCTGAAGAACCTGGAAGTCTATGATTTACAAGGCCTCCATGCTCGCCTAAACTAAGGCTTCAATTGTCTGTCTAACGCTCGACGAGGCAGGCTACAAAAGCTGAATGTGCCGCGGTTAAGCGGCGTCCCAACAGGGTTTTCAGGCTGCGCCAGACCGCGCGGCCGCCCTCGCGGGATGCACTTAACCGCGGAATTTTTTTATGGCCGCAACGCGCGCGACAAGCGTGCGTGGCGCGGCCTTCTTTAGGCCCTCGTGGGCCGTACGAGTTGTTTATGAGCACGATTCCCTTGACCAAGCGCGGTGCAGACCAACTCCGCGGAGAGTTGCAGCGCCTGAAATCCGTCGAGCGTCCGGCGGTCATCAATTCGATCGCGGAAGCGCGCGCGCAGGGCGATCTGTCGGAAAACGCGGAATACGACGCCGCAAAGGAAAAGCAGGGCTTCATCGAAGGCCGCATCGCCGAGATCGAGTCGAAGCTGGCGGCCGCGCAGATCATCGACCCGGCCACGCTCGAAGCGGACGGCCGCGTGGTGTTCGGCTCGACCGTGGATCTCGAAGACCTCGATTCGGGCAAGACGGTGACCTACCAGATCGTCGGCGACGACGAAGCCGATCTCGAGCACGGCCTGATCTCGGTCAGCTCGCCTATCGCCCGTGCGCTGATCGGCAAGTCCGAAGGCGATGTCGCCGAAGTGCAGGCCCCCGGCGGCGTGCGCGAGTACGAGGTCATCGAGGTTCGCTACGTCTGAGGGCGCGTCGACGTGAGTACTGCAAGCCACGTGGGTTCCGCCACTCCCGTTTCGCTCGTTCCGCACCGGCTCTTCGGGCTGCTCGCCATGCTGTGGGTCGGCAGCCAGCTGACCATCGGCTATGCGGTCGCGCCCGTACTGTTCGCGTCGCTCGAAAGGCCGGTGGCCGGCGAACTCGCCGCGCAGTTGTTTCGCCTCGAAGGCCTGATCGGCGTGGTGTGCGGCGTGCTGCTGCTCGGGCTCTCGAGCGTGCTCGTGCGCCGCGGCGCGTTGGGCTATCGCCGGCTGCGCTGGATTCTGGCCGTGATGCTGCTGTGCGTGCTGATCGGCTATTTCGCGCTGCAGCCGTTCATGAACGCGTTGCGCGTTCAGGCGATGAGCGCGGGCATGGACGTGGCCAGTTCGCCGTATGCGAGCCGCTTCGGCTTGCTGCACGGTGTGTCGAGCCTGTTCTATCTGGTGCAGAGCCTGCTGGGTGCGTGGCTCGTTTGGCTGCTGCCTTCGGCACGCGGCACGCTGGCGCAGTGAATGGAAACCGCGCCGCGCTGAAAGTGGCCTGAAGCCGGGTCAGGCAAAAAAAGCGCGGCTCGAAGGCCGCGCTTTTTACTTCGAACCCTGGTGGGCCCGCTTGGAACTGGTTTGGCGCTTCTTGGCGCGCTTGATGTTGCCGCCTTGCGTGACGCGCTCGTTGCCCTTGACCGTCACCTTTTGCGCCTTCGGCTTGCGCATGGGGTTGTCGCTGGCCTTGACGACCTTGACGGTGCGCGGCGCGGCGCCACGCTTGCCCGCTTCGCGCGCGCTCGGCACGTCGGCGGCCGGGCGCGACACGGTGCCGCGGGCGCCGGCGCGCGCAGTCGTGGCCTTCGCCCTGGCTTCCTCGGGCTTGTAGATGACGAGCAGCTTGCCGATGTGCTGGATCGGGGCGGCGCTCAGGCGGTCGCAGATCTCTTCGTAGATCGCGAGGCGCTCTTCGCGCTCGTCGCCGAACACGCGCACCTTGATGAGCTGGTGGGCGGCCAGGTGAACCTTGATTTCCTTGAGGACAGCGTCGGTCAGTCCCTCGGCGCCGATGAGCACGACCGGTTTGAGCGCGTGAGCCTGGGAGCGCAGCTCGGAGCGCTGTTCGGCGGAAAGAGTGAGGGCGGGCATGGGATGTGGCAGACTCGACTAAAATGACGGCGCCGCGCGGGTCGACAGGCGTGAATTGACAACCTGGGCAGACGTGGATTGCGGTCCGCGAAAAGCGGGCCGCCAGCGGGCAAAGCGCGTCGGAACAACGGAAAACCGTGGGGAACGGCAGGGCGCGGGCCAAAAAACGCCGGCGGAGCAACGAACATCCGGCCAGGCGGGCCGCGACGGCCGCACGAATAAAACGCGTATTATCCGCTAAAAGCGCGGAATCACGCAGCAAGAGTTCATCTTTAATGGCAAAAAATCGCTTCAACCAGTCGTGGCTGCACGACCATATCAACGATCCGTACGTGAAAATGGCGCAGCGGGAGGGCTATCGTGCCCGCGCTGCCTACAAGCTCAAGGAAATCGACGAGCAGGACAAGCTGATCCGCCCCGGCATGGTGATCGTGGACCTGGGCGCGGCGCCCGGCAGCTGGAGCCAGTACGCCCGCAACAAGCTCGCGCAGGGCACGAAGCGTGACGAAGAGCGGCAGGGTGGCATCGACGGCACGATCATCGCGCTCGATCTCCTGCCGATGGAACCCATCTCCGACGTGCAGTTCCTGCAAGGCGACTTCCGCGAGGACGACGTGCTCGCGCAACTGGAAGAATTGGTGGGCGGCCGCCCGGTCGACCTTGTAATTTCGGACATGGCGCCCAATCTCTCGGGGGTCGCGTCGGCCGATGCGGCGCGCATCGAGCACGTGTGCGACCTCGCGCTCGAGTTTTCGCAGAATCATCTGAAACCCGATGGAGCCCTTTTAGTCAAATGCTTCCACGGCAGCGGTTACAGTCAGATCGTCGAGAAGTTCAAGCAACAATTCAAGGTCGTGGCGGCGCGCAAACCGAAGGCTTCGCGTGATAAATCGTCCGAAACGTTTATATTGGGTAAACATCTGAAGCGTCCCTGTTAAACGGGGCATGATTGCCGTGCAAAAGGCGCAATCTGGTCGCAAAATGACCCCGAGAGGCGGTCAGGACAAGGCGCTCGGGCTATTCCTGCGGTAGCGAAACGTTATGGCAGGGGTCCGTGTACTGGATTAGAATGCTTTGGTGGTGTCGCAGTCGCAAGGCAAATGTAGGCGCCCATCTATGAGTGAAGGAGTGGTGCTTTGAACAACAACATGTTTTCGAAGGCAGCAGTGTGGCTGGTAATCGCACTGGTGCTGTTTACGGTGTTCAAGCAGTTCGACAAGCCCCGTGTCCAGGAAGGCGTTTCCTATTCGCAGTTCATGGACGACGCGAAGAACGGCAAGGTCAAGAGCGTCGTGGTGCAGGGGCGGAACCTCACGGTCACTCCGGCTGATGGCCAGAAATACCAGATCGTCTCCCCAGGCGACATCTGGATGGTCGGCGACCTGATGAAATATGGCGTGCAGGTGAGCGGCAAGGCTGACGAAGAGCCGAACGCGCTCGTTTCCGCGCTGTACTACCTCGGGCCGACCATACTCATCATCGTGTTCTGGTTCTACATGATGAGACAGATGCAGGGGGGCGGCAAAGGCGGGGCGTTCTCCTTTGGTAAATCGCGCGCCCGCCTGATCGACGAGAACAACAACGCGGTCAACTTCTCCGACGTCGCGGGCTGCGACGAAGCGAAGGAAGAAGTGTCCGAACTCGTCGACTTCCTGCGCGATCCGCAAAAATTCCAGAAGCTGGGTGGACGCATTCCGCGCGGCGTGCTGCTCGTCGGCCCTCCGGGTACGGGTAAGACGCTGCTGGCGCGCGCCATTGCCGGCGAAGCGAAGGTGCCGTTCTTCAGCATCTCGGGTTCGGACTTCGTCGAAATGTTCGTCGGCGTGGGCGCGGCCCGCGTGCGCGACATGTTCGAGCAAGCCAAGAAGCATGCGCCGTGTATCGTGTTCATCGACGAAATCGACGCGGTCGGCCGCCATCGTGGCGCCGGCATGGGCGGCGGCAACGACGAGCGCGAACAGACGCTGAACCAGATGCTGGTCGAGATGGACGGCTTCGAGGCGAACTCGGGCGTCATCGTGATCGCGGCAACCAACCGTTCGGACGTGCTGGACAAGGCGCTGCTGCGTCCGGGCCGTTTCGACCGCCAGGTCTACGTGGGCCTGCCGGACATCCGCGGCCGCGAGCAGATCATGAAGGTGCACCTGCGCAAGGTGCCGATCGCCAACGACGTGGATGCAGCGGTGATCGCACGCGGCACGCCGGGCTTCTCGGGCGCCGACCTCGCGAACCTCGTGAACGAAGCTGCGCTGTTCGCGGCGCGCCGCGGCAAGCGCATCGTCGAAATGCAGGACTTCGAAGACGCGAAGGACAAGATCTTCATGGGTCCGGAGCGCAAGTCAGCCGTCATTCGCGAGGAAGCGAAGCGCGCCACGGCGTACCACGAGTCGGGTCACGCGGTGATCGCGAAGCTGCTGCCGAAGGCGGACCCGGTGCACAAGGTCACGATCATCCCGCGCGGTCGCGCGCTGGGCGTGACGTGGCAGCTGCCCGAGCACGACAACGAAACGTACTCGAAGGACTATCTGCTGGATCGTCTGGCCATCCTGTTCGGCGGCCGTGTGGCGGAAGAGCTGTTCATGAACCTGATCAGCACGGGCGCCTCGGACGACTTCAACAAGGCCACGCAAACGGCTCGCGCCATGGTCACGCGCTTCGGCATGACCGACGCGCTCGGACCGATGGTCTACGCCGACGACGACAACGACGGTGGCCCGTTCGGCAAGGGCTTCACGCGTGCGATTTCGGAAGCGACGCAGCAGAAGGTCGACGCGGAAATCCGCCGCGTGCTCGACGAGCAGTACAACCTCGCGAAGCGCCTGCTCGACGAGAACCGCGACAAGGTCGAAGCCATGACCGCGGCCCTCATGGAGTGGGAAACGATCGACGCCGACCAGATCAACGACATCATGGCCGGCCGTCCGCCCCGCTCGCCGAAGAGCACGCCGTCGCCGGGCGACGCGTCGTCGGGCGGCAGCACGGGCACCGAGGTCAAGCCCGGTAGCGCGACCGCACCGGCGTGATCCTTATCGAGTAAAGTTGCGGGCCGGTGTGATGTTCACATCGGCCCGTTTTGCATTTCTGGCGTGCCGCTGTGCCGCCGCATCTCGTTACACATCTGACGTTTTCTGACGTGCCCAACATCTCCTCGCAAGGTAGTCTCCCACCTGAACCGCTCGCGTGCGGCCGCTTCACGCTGACGTTCGAGCGTCCGCTCGTCATGGGGATCCTCAACGCCACACCTGACTCGTTTTCCGACGGCGGTCGCTATATCGCGTTCGGCGACGCCTTGCGCCGCGCCGAGCAGATGATGCTCGACGGCGTCGATATCATTGACATCGGCGGTGAATCGACGCGCCCCGGCGCGCCGCCCGTGCCGCTCGACGAGGAACTCGAACGGGTGATTCCGCTGGTGGAAAAGCTCAAGGGCGCGAACGTGCCGCTGTCGATCGACACGTACAAGCCCGAAGTCATGCGCGCGGCGCTGGCGGCGGGCGCCGACATGATCAACGACATCTGGGGTTTCCGGATGCCCGGCGCGATCGAGGCCGTGCGCGAGAGCAACTGCGGGCTGTGCGTGATGCACATGCTCGGCGAGCCGCAGACGATGCAGCTGGGCGAGCCCGATTACGCGGACGTCGTGCGCGAGGTGCGCGAGTTTCTCGCCCGGCGTTGCGCCGAACTCGAAGCGGCGGGCGTGGCGAAGGCGCGTATCAGCGTGGATCCGGGCTTCGGCTTCGGCAAGTCGGTGGTCGAGCACAATTACGCGCTGCTCGCGCACCTGCCCGCGACGGCGCCCGAGGTTGCGGCAGGTGTCGCGCCGTATCCGATCCTGGCCGGCATGTCGCGCAAGTCGATGCTCGGCGCGCTCGTGAACCGGCCCGCGCCCGAGCGAGTGGCGGCGAGCGTCGGGGCGGCCGTGTGCGCGGCGGAGCGTGGTGCGGCGATCGTTCGCGTGCACGACGTGGCGCCCACCGTGGACGCACTCAAGGTCTGGGCGGCGATGCGCGACGCGATGTCCGCCGCTACGTCGGCTACACAAGACTGAGCCATCGCCCGGCAGAACGCCGGCGGGCGCGAAGTGCGCCGGAGCAAATCCAGGCGCCACAATACAGGACAAAGCAGCACCAAACCGAGGGGTAGAAAGATGGGACGTCGTTATTTCGGAACTGATGGGGTGCGTGGCAAGGTCGGCGAGGCGCCGATCACGCCCGATTTCGTGCTTCGGCTAGGCTATGCCGCGGGCAAGGTGCTCGCGGGGGCGGCTGCGGCATCCGGGCCGCGCCCGTCGGTGCTGATCGGCAAGGACACGCGTATTTCGGGCTATATGCTCGAAGCCTCCCTGGAAGCGGGGCTTTCGGCTGCGGGCATCGACGTGATGCTGGCCGGTCCGATGACGACGCCCGGCATCGCCTATCTCACGCGCGCGCTGCGGCTCGCCGCGGGCGTCGTGATCAGCGCGTCGCACAATCCCTACTACGACAACGGCATCAAGTTCTTCTCCGCCGACGGCAACAAGCTCCCCGACGAGGTGGAGACGCTGATCGAGGAGCAGCTCGAGCAGCCGCTCGCCTGCGCGCCGTCCGAGCAGCTTGGCCGCGCACGCCGCCTGCACGACGCGGGCGGCCGCTACATCGAGTTCTGCAAGAGCACGTTCCCGCAGGCGTTCAATCTGCGCGGCCTGAAGCTCGTGATCGATTGCGCCAACGGTGCGGCTTATGACATCGCGCCGCACGTGTTCCACGAGCTGGGCGCGGACGTGATTCCGATCGGGGTGTCGCCGAACGGTTTCAACATCAACGACGGCGTGGGCGCGACCGCGCCCGACGCGCTCGTGCGCGCGGTGCGTGCGAATCACGCGGACCTCGGCATCGCACTCGACGGCGACGCCGACCGGCTCCAGATCGTCGATGCCCAAGGCCGCCTCTACAACGGCGACGAGCTGCTCTACGTGCTCGTGAAGGACCGCATCGCGACCGACGGCAAGGTGGAAGGGGCGGTGGGCACGCTCATGACCAATCTCGCGGTGGAACAGGCGCTCGAAGGCCTCGGCGTGCAACTGGTGCGCGCGAACGTGGGCGACCGCTACGTGCTGGAGCAACTGCGCGAGCGCGGCTGGCAGCTCGGCGCGGAAGGATCGGGCCACATCCTGTCGCTCGACCGTCACACGACCGGCGACGGCATCGTCTCGGCGCTGCTCGTGCTCGCGGCGATGAAGCGCAGCGGCAAGACGATCGCGCAGCTCCTCGACGGCGTGAAACTATTTCCGCAGAAGCTCATCAACGTGCGCATCGCACAGGGCGCCGACTGGAAGGGCAACGCCGAGATCCAGCAGTCGATCGCTTCCGCCGAGGCGGAATTGAAGGGCAAGGGTCGTGTGTTGATTCGCGCCTCAGGGACGGAGCCGGTCCTGCGCGTGATGGTCGAAGCCCGCGAGGAGCGCGACACGATGCATTACGCCGAGGCGATCGCCAGCGTGGTGAAGCGTTCGATCGCGTGATCGCCGGCGAGTCAGTCGCGCAAACCGCGCGACTGGGTCGCGCCAGCACCAAACCGATGAGCACGACGTTGCAATCCGCCGTCGTGCTCATCTTTTTTTGCGATTTTTTCGGCGTCGCAACGCAAGCAGGCAAACGTTTAAAACAATCGAATAACGGTTTGCAAACGAATTTCGAGGAAATCCTCGAATTTTTTCATCGGACCCCTGGGCGTCCGCTAAACGCCCGCCTGGCGGGCTTTTTAGCTATCAAAGCACGTGCAGGCCATGCCGCAACCGCGCCTGCAAAATCGCCCAAAACGCATATCCACACGCCTTTCAGCCAGTAATCGAACTGTCACGTTCGCTTCATGAATCGTCACGGTACTGTCACAGAGACCCCCTAAGCTTCGCGGTGTCGTTCATCCGCTCACACACTGGAGGTCTCATGAAATTGATGCAAACCGCGCTCGCTGGCGTTGCTGGCGCGCTCTTCGCGATCGCAGCGCAGGCTGCTGACATCACCGGCGCGGGTAGCACCTTCGCAGCACCGATCTATACGAAATGGGCGGATGCCTATCAAAAGTCGGGCGGCGGCAAGGTCAACTACCAGGGCATTGGCTCGTCGGGCGGCATCAAGCAGATTCAAGCCAAGACCGTTGACTTCGCGGGCTCGGACGCTCCGCTGAAGGACGAGGATCTGGCCAAGGAAGGCCTGTTCCAGTTCCCGACGGTGGTCGGCGGCGTCGTGCCGGCGATCAACGTGCCGGGCGTGAAGCCGGGCGAGATCACCCTGTCGGGCCCGGTGCTCGGCGACATCTACCTCGGCAAGATCAAGAAGTGGAACGATCCGGCCATCGTCGCACTGAACCCGAAGGTCAAGCTGCCTGATCTCGACATCGCCGTGGTCCGCCGCGCCGACGGTTCGGGCACCAGCTTCATCTGGACGAACTACCTCTCGAAGGTCAACCCCGACTGGAAGAGCAAGGTCGGCGAAGGCACGACCGTGAACTGGCCGACGGGTACGGGCGGCAAGGGCAACGACGGCGTCGCAGCCTTCGTGCAGCGTCTGCCGGGCGCAATCGGCTACGTCGAGTGGGCGTACGCCAAGCAAAACCACATGGTCTACACTGCCATGAAGAACGAGTCGGGCGCTGTGGTTCAGCCGGACACCGAAACGTTCAAGGCAGCGGCCGCTGGCGCGGACTGGAAGAAGTCGTTCTACCAGATCCTCACGAACGAGCCGGGCAAGGACGCATGGCCGGTCGTCGGCGCGACCTTCGTGCTGCTGCACACGGCACAGGACAAGCCGGACCAGGGCAAGGAAACGCTCAAGTTCTTCGACTGGGCGTTCAAGAATGGCACGCCGGCTGCTGACAGCCTCGACTACATCTCGCTGCCGCAGTCGGTCGTGACCGAAATCAAGTCGCAGTGGAAGGAGAAGGTCAAGGACGCGAGCGGCAAAGCCATCGCTGAGTAAGCAAGGCGTCAGGCAAGCGTAAAAAAAGGCCGCCGCGTGACGCGCGCGGCCTGTTCGCTTGTGGCTTGCCTGAAACCGCGCTGTCCAAGATGTGCCGTCCGCCTTCCGGCTGAGTCGTCAGTATTAACGGCCGGAAGTCGGGCGATCTGCAGTCCCACGGCTGCATCAACGTCGTGAGCCCCACGCTCGCGGCAACTGGAACCCAGGTCACCATGTCCGACGTCCCGCTCGTGTCGAACCCGCCCGGCAACGCCGCGCAGCAAAAAGCGCCCAGCCCGGCAGGGGACATCATTTTTGGCGGCCTCGCACGCCTCGCCGCCATCGTCACGCTGTTGCTGCTCGGCGGCATCATCGTGTCGCTGATCATCGCCTCGTTGCCGACGATCCAGAAATTCGGTTTCGCATTCCTCTGGACTGCCGACTGGGATCCACCCAGCGAGCAGTTCGGCGCGCTCGTGCCCATCTACGGCACGATCGCCACCTCGATCATCGCGCTCATCATCGCCGTGCCCGTGAGCTTCGGCATCGCGCTGTTCCTCACCGAGCTTTCGCCCGCGTGGCTGCGCCGCCCGCTCGGCATCGCCATCGAACTGCTCGCCGCGATCCCGTCGATCGTCTACGGTATGTGGGGTCTGCTCGTGTTTGCGCCGATCTTCGCGCAGTGGTTCGAAAAGCCGCTCGGCTCGCTGCTCGGCGGCATGCCGATCGTCGGCGCGCTGTTCCAGGGCGCGCCCATCGGCATCGGCATTCTGTGCGCCGGCGTGATTCTCGCGATCATGATCATTCCGTATATCGCTTCGGTCATGCGCGACGTGTTCGAAGTCACGCCCGTGCTGCTCAAGGAGTCCGCCTACGGCATTGGCTGCACGACGTGGGAAGTGATGTGGAAGATCGTGCTGCCGTTCACCAAGACCGGCGTGATCGGCGGCGTGATGCTGGGTCTCGGCCGCGCGCTCGGCGAGACGATGGCTGTCACGTTCGTGATCGGCAATACGAACCTGCTCGACAACGTGTCGCTCTTTTCGCCGGGCAACAGCATCACCTCGGCGCTCGCCAACGAGTTCGCGGAAGCGAGCCCGGGCCTGCACACCGCCGCGCTGATGGAACTCGGCCTGATCCTTTTCGTGATCACGTTCATCGTGCTGTCGATCTCGAAGCTCATGTTGCTGCGCCTTGAAAAAGCGGAGGGTGCGCGATGAGCGAACCGATGATGAAAATTCCGGGTGCGATTTACGGCTCCGAACTGGATCGCATGCGCGACAAGCTGCAGCGCCGCCGCCGCGTGACCAATGCGATCGCGCTCACTTGCTCGCTCGCGGCGATGGCGTTCGGCATTATCTGGCTCGTGTGGATTCTCTACACGACGCTCTCGCTTGGCATCGGCGGCCTTTCGGTGGAACTGTTCACGCAGTCCACGCCGCCGCCGAACACCGACGGCGGCGGTCTCGCCAACGCCATCGTCGGCAGCTTGATGCTCGTTGCGATCGCAACGTTCGTCGGCACGCCGATCGGCATTCTCGCGGGCATCTATCTCGCGGAATACGGCCAGAAGAGCTGGCTCGCGAGCGTCACGCGCTTCATCAACGACATTCTGCTGTCGGCGCCTTCGATCGTCGTGGGCCTGTTCGTGTACGCGCTCGTCGTGGCGAAGATGGGGCACTTCAGCGGCTGGGCCGGCGCAATTGCGCTGGCGCTCCTGCAGGTTCCGATCGTGATTCGCACGACCGAGAACATGCTCAAGCTCGTGCCGAACAACCTGCGTGAAGCCGCATTCGCGCTCGGCACGCCGAAGTGGAAGATGGTGATGTCGATCACGCTGAAGGCATCGGTCGCCGGTATCGTGACGGGCGTGCTGCTGGCGGTTGCGCGTATCGCCGGCGAAACCGCGCCGCTGCTCTTCACCGCGCTGTCGAACCAGTTCTTCACCGCGAACATGAATCAACCGATCGCGAACCTGCCGGTCACGATCTTCAAGTTTGCGATGAGCCCGTTTGCGCAATGGCAGTCGCTTGCGTGGGCCGGCGTTTTCCTGATCACGCTGGGCGTGCTGGGTCTGAATATCCTCGCGCGCACGATCTTTTCGAACAAGTAAGCAAGGGCGGAGTTCCCGATGAACATGGCTGAGAGTCACCTCAACACCGCTGCGCACGGCAATGCGCCCTCCGCTGGGTTTGAACCTGCGGATCCCGCCCAGAACGCACGCCTGCCGGCGCTGGGCAAGCCGAAGATCGAAGTGAAGGACCTGAACTTCTTCTACGGCAAGTATCACGCGCTGAAGAACATCAACCTGCAGATTCCCGACGGCAAGGTGACGGCGTTCATCGGCCCGTCGGGCTGCGGCAAGTCCACGCTCCTGCGCACCTTCAACAAGATGTTCGCGCTCTATCCGGAGCAGCGCGCCGAAGGCGAGATCGTGATGGACGGCGAGAACCTGCTGACGACCAAGCGCGACATCTCGCTCTTGCGCGCGCGTATCGGCATGGTGTTCCAGAAACCGACCCCGTTCCCGATGTCGATTTACGACAACATCGCGTTCGGCGTGAAGATGTTCGAGAAGCTCTCGCGTCCGGAAATGGATGACCGCGTGGAATGGGCGCTCACCAAGGCCGCGCTCTGGAACGAAGTGAAGGACAAGCTCGGTCAGAGCGGCTACGGCCTCTCGGGCGGCCAGCAGCAGCGCCTGTGCATCGCGCGCGGCATTGCGATCCGCCCCGAAGTGCTGCTGCTCGACGAGCCGTGCTCGGCACTCGACCCGATTTCCACGGGCCGCATCGAAGAGCTGATCGCGGAACTCAAGAGCGATTACACGGTGGTGATCGTCACCCATAACATGCAGCAGGCCGCGCGTTGCTCGGACTACACTGCTTACATGTACCTTGGTGAACTGATCGAATTCGGTGACACCGAAAAGATCTTCATCAAGCCGGTCCGCAAGGAAACGGAAGACTACATCACCGGCCGCTTCGGCTAATCGGAGCAGGGAGCAAATCATGTCCGACAAACACTTGTCCAGCCAGTTCGACGCCGATTTGAACCTCATTTCGTCGAAGGTGCTCGAAATGGGCGGCCTCGTCGAATCGCAGATCATCACGGCAATGCAGGCGCTCAACGACTTCGACAGCGAGGCCGCCGCACGCGTGATCGCCGCCGAGGACCGCCTCAACACGATGGAAGTCGAGATCGACGAGGAGTGCAGCAATATCATCGCGCGCCGCCAGCCGGCCGCGCGTGACTTGCGCCTCGTGCTCGCCATTTCGAAGACCATCACGAATCTCGAGCGCGCCGGCGACGAAGCCGAGAAGATCGCCAAGCGCACCAAGCGCCTGATGGAAGACGGCGCTTCGCGCACCGTCAACATCGCCGAGATCAAGGTCTCGGGCGAAATGGCCGTGTCGATCCTGCGCCGCGCGCTCGACGCGTTCGCGCGCCTCGACACCGTGGCCGCCGCGCAGATCGTGCGCGACGACAAGGCGATCGACGAGGAATTCCGCGCGTTCGTGCGCAAGCTCGTGAGCTACATGATGGAAGATCCGCGCACGATCTCGGTGGGCCTCGACTATCTGTTCATCGCCAAGGCGATCGAGCGGATCGGCGACCACGCGAAGAACATCGCGGAATTCATCATCTACATCGTGAAGGGCACCGACGTGCGCCACAAGTCGCGCGACGCCCTCGAACGCGAAGCGCTCAGCTAATCCGATTTAACAGGTAACAAGGTCAAGAGGTGCCGATGCCTAGCAGCATTCTCGTCATCGAAGATGAGCCCGCCATTTCCGAGCTGATTTCGGTGAACCTGCAGCACGCAGGCCACTGCCCGATCCGCGCCTATAACGCGGAGCAGGCGCAGAACCTGATCAGCGACGTGCTGCCCGATCTCATCCTGCTGGACTGGATGCTGCCGGGCAAGTCGGGTGTGAACTTCGCGCGCGACTTGCGCAACAACGAACGCACGAAGCATATTCCGATCATCATGCTGACGGCGCGCGGCGACGAGCAGGACAAGGTGCTCGGCCTCGAAATCGGCGCTGACGACTACGTGACGAAGCCGTTCTCGCCCAAGGAGCTGATGGCGCGCATCAAGGCGGTGCTGCGCCGCCGTGCGCCGCAGCTCACGGAAGACGTGGTGGCGATCAACGGTCTGAAGCTCGATCCGGCCACGCACCGCGTCGCGGCCGCCGCCGAAGGCTCGGAAATCAAGCTCGATCTCGGCCCGACCGAGTTCCGCCTGCTGCACTTCTTCATGACGCATCCCGAGCGCGTGCACAGCCGCACGCAGCTGCTCGACCAGGTATGGGGCGATCACGTGTTCGTGGAAGAGCGCACGGTGGACGTGCATATCAAGCGTCTGCGCGCCGCGCTCAAGCCGGCTGGGTGCGATGCTATGATCGAAACGGTGCGCGGCAGCGGCTACCGTCTCGCCAAGAGCGCCTGAGCTGGACCCATGGCCGCGCCGCAGGGTGACTCACCGGGCGGCGCGACCGTTTCACTGCCGCCGGTACTCGCGCGGTAGTCACTCGATGTCGCGTGCCCGCATCCGACCGTATTTATCTTCGATTGCAGGAACATGAACATCATCTGGGCGCGCTCCCTCGTATCGATCGTATTGCTCGCGCTCATTTGCGCGGGTATTGGCGCGATTTTTGGCGTCAAGCTCGCGCTGAGCATCGCCGTGCTGGCGCTGCTCGCGCAAATGCTCTTCAGCACGTTTCACAAGCAGCGTCTGTGGCGCCTGCTCGACGCGCCGGTCTACGGCGAAGTGCCGAGCGCCCCCGGCATCTGGGGCGAAATCTACTACCGTCTGCATAAGCTCGCGAAGCGCTGGCACGCTCAGGTGCGCCAGGTGGAGCAGCAGCATTCGCGCTTCATCCAGGCGATCCAGGCTTCGCCCAACGGCGTCGCCATGCTCGACGACCACGACCAGATCGAGTGGTGCAACGCGATCTCGGAAGTCCACTTCGGCCTCGACGCCAAGCGCGACCTGCGCCAGCACATCACGCATCTCGTGCGTCAGCCCGACTTCGTGCGCTACCTCAATTCGCACGATTACAAGGACATGCTGATCATGCGCGGCATGGGCGCGAAGCGTCAGAACGTGATCTCGGTGCAGGTGTTTCCGTACGGCGAGAACCGCAAGCTGATTCTGTCGCAGGACATCACGGAACTCGAGCGCACCGACGCCATGCGGCGCGACTTCGTGGCCAACGTCTCGCACGAGCTGAAAACGCCGATCACGGTGCTCTCCGGCTTCCTCGAGACGATGCGCGAGCTGCCGCTTGGCGAAGCCGAGCGCAACCGCTACCTGGAGCTGATGGAGCAGCAGGCCTCGCGCATGCGCCACATCGTCACCGACCTGCTCGTGCTCGCCAAGCTCGAAGGCGAGGGGCGTCAGCCCGGCGACCATATGGTCGACATGCGCGCGGTGCTCGGGCACGTGCGCGAGGACGCCGAAAGCCTCTCGGGCGGGCGTCACCGCATCACGGCCGATTTCGACGATGGATTGAGCGTCACCGGTTCCGAAACCGAGATCATGAGCGCGCTCGGCAATCTGGCGACCAACGCGGTGCGCTACACGCCGGACGGCGGCACGGTGCATCTGTCGTGGCGCGCGGAACACGGCAGCGCAGTCTTTGCGGTCACCGACAGCGGCCTCGGTATTCCGGCCGCCGATATTCCGCGCCTGACCGAGCGCTTCTATCGCGTGGACCGCAGCCGCTCGCGCGACACGGGAGGCACGGGACTGGGCCTCGCGATCGTGAAGCACGTGCTGCAGCGTCACGACGCGGCGCTCGAAGTGAAGAGCGAGGAAGGGCGGGGCAGCACGTTCACGGTGCGCTTCCCGGCCGCGCGCACGACGAGACGGCAGCCGGCGCCGGTGTAACGAAGCGCCGCCGTAATTGAAAAAGCCGCTTCATTCGAAGCGGCTTTTTTGCGTCCAGCGTGATCGAGCCGTCAAGGCGTCACGGACAGAACTTCGCCAGCAAGCTCAGCTGCGCATTGCGCACGGCCTTGCCCGCGCGGCGGCGGCGATAGTGGCCGTCGCTTTGCATGAGCCACGCCGATTGATTGTCGCCGAGGAAGGTGGAAAGCCCTTCGGCGATCACGCGGCGCTTGAGCCGGCGGTCGTGAATCGGGAACGCCACTTCGACGCGGCGGAACAGGTTGCGATCCATCCAGTCCGCGCTCGACAGGTAGACGTCTTCCTTGCCGCCCGCATAGAAGTAGTAGATGCGGTGGTGCTCGAGGAAACGCCCGACGATCGAGCGCACCGTGATGTTCTCGGAGAGCCCCGGCACGCCCGGCTGCAACGAGCACACGCCACGGATGATCAGATCGATCTTCACACCGGCCTGCGAGGCTTCGTACAACTCGTCGATCACGGTCGGCTCGAGCAGCGCGTTCATCTTCGCGACGATGCGCGCCTTCTTGCCGGCGCGCGCGGCGTCGGCTTCGTTGCGGATCGCCTCGATCATCTTCGGATGCAGCGTGAACGGCGACTGCCACAGATCGTGCAGCTGCAGCTCCCCGCCGATGCCCGTGAGCTGCTGGAAGACGTGGTGCACGTCCTCGCACATCTTCGGCTCCGAGGTCATGAGGCCGAAGTCGGTATAGAGGCGCGCGGTGCGCGGATGGTAGTTGCCCGTGCCGAGGTGCACGTAGCGGCGCAGCACCATGCGCCCGTTCACGGGCACGCGGCGCACGATCAGCATCATCTTGGCGTGGCACTTGTGGCCCACCACGCCGTACACCACGTGCGCGCCCACGGCTTCGAGCTGCGCGGCCCAGTTGATGTTGGTCTCTTCGTCGAAGCGCGCGAGCAGCTCCACCACCACCGTCACTTCCTTGCCGTTGCGCGCGGCCTGCATGAGCGCGTCCATGAGCGGCGAGTCGGTGCCGGTGCGGTAGATCGTCTGCTTGATCGCGACCACGTTCGGATCGTTCGCGGCCTGCAGCAGCAGTTCGAGCACGGGCTGGAAGCTCTCGTACGGATGATGCAGGAGCACGTCGCCCTGATCGATCACGTCGAACATGTTGCTGTTCGCGGCGATGCGCTGCGGAATGGCGGGCACGTGCGGCACGAACTTGAGGTCGGGGCGATCGACCATCTCGGGCAGCTGCATGAGCCGCACGAGATTCACGGGGCCGTCGACGAAATAGCAGTCCTTTTCGTCGAGGCCGCTTTCGTCGAGCAGGCGCTTCACGAGATGCGGAGGCGTTTCCGCCGACACTTCGAGCCGCACCGCATTGCCCAGATGGCGCGCGGGCAGTTCGCCCTGCAGCGCCACGCGCAGGTTGGTGATTTCGTCTTCGTCGACGAAGAGTTCACTGTTGCGCGTGATGCGGAACTGGTTGCAGCTGCGCACGACGAGGCTCGGGAACAGCTCGCCCACGAAGCGCTGCAACAGCGAGCCGAGCAGCACGAAACCGTGCTGGAAGCCGGAAAGCTCCTGCGGCATGCGCACGAGACGCGGCAGCGCGCGCGGCGCCTGCACGATGCCCATGACGGCCTGGCGCCCGAAGGCGTCCTTGCCCTCGAGTTCGACCACGAAGTTCAGGCTCTTGTTGAGCACGCGCGGGAACGGGTGCGCGGGATCGAGCCCGATGGGCGTGAGAACCGGCAGCAGTTCGTCGAAGAAGTATTTGCGCGCCCATGCGGTTTGCGCTTCGTTCCAGGCGTCGGTGCCGTGGAAGTAGATGCCTTCCTGTTCGAGCGCGGGCAGCACGGTGTCGTGCAGCATGCGGTACTGGCGATGCACGAGACGCTGCGCGCGCTCGACCACGAGGTCGTACACGTGCTGCAGCGACATACCGTCGGGCGAGAGCGCGCCCGGGTTGTCGCGCATCTGCTCCTGAAGCCCGGCCATACGGACTTCGAAGAATTCGTCGAGGTTGCTGCTGGTGATACAGATGAAGCGCAAGCGCTCCAGCAAAGGAACAGCGGGATCGGACGCCTGTGCGAGCACGCGCTCATTGAATCCCAGAATGCCCAGTTCGCGATTGAGTAGGGGATAGCGGATGGACATCGGCAATGAAAACGGAATGTCAGGAATGGATTCGAACGGACGCTCGGAAATTCTCACAGTAATATGACTTTATTGTGACATTCGTAGTGTCATAAATTTTACGCCGCATTTTCACGAAATCGACAAGTCGCGTTGCGAACATGCACGCTGGGTAAAAGTACCCATGGTCATGACCAATGCGAGGAGCGACATGGTGAAGTCGGCTACGCTTAAAATGACGCATTTGGACAGCGCGGCGGCGGCGCAACAAGCCCGCATGGCTGCGCGTTCGTCTCTGTATGCACGCATGGAGCCTGCCCCTTCGATGGTCACCAATCCCCAACTGCTTGCCGCCGTCGATCTCGGTTCGAACAGCTTTCGTCTGATCGTAGGCCGCGTCGAGGAAACCGATGCCGGCAGCCAGATCTACCCGGTGGACGCGCTGCGCGAACCGGTGCGCCTCGCGGCCGGCCTCTCGAGGGACAAACTGCTAGACCGCGCCTCGCAGGTGCGCGGCTGGGACGCGCTCAAGCGCTTCGGCGAGCGCCTGCGCGACTTCCATCCCGACCAGGTGCGCGCGGTGGCGACCAATACGCTGCGTGTCGCCAAGAACGCGCGCGAGTTCCTCACCGAGGCGGAAGCGGCGCTCGGCTTCCCGATCGAGGTGATCGCGGGGCGCGAAGAAGCGCGTCTCATCTATGCGGGCGCCGCGCACTCGGTGCCGGCGAGCGCGGGCAAGCGCTTCGTGGTGGACATCGGCGGCGGCTCGACCGAGTTCATCATCGGCGCGCACTACACGCCGATCCGCATGGAAAGCCTGTATATCGGCTGCGTGAGCCATAGCCGCCAGTTCTTCCCCTCGGGCAACGTCGACGAGTACACCATGCGCCAGGCCGAACTCGCGGCCACGCGCGAAATCCAGATCATTTCCGGCGACTACCGCAAGACCGGCTGGGACCAGGCGATCGGTTCGTCGGGCACGGCGCGCGCGCTCGCGGAACTCGTCGAGGCGAACGGCTTCAACGATCCCGGCATCACGCATGGCATTTCGCGCGGCGGCCTCGAGCGCCTGAAGCGCGCGCTCATCAAGGCCGAGAACGTCAACCGGCTCAAGCTCGTCGCGCTCAAGCCCGACCGCATCCCGGTGCTGGCGGGCGGTCTCTCGATCATGATCGCGGTGTTCGAGGAGCTCGGCATCGACTATGTCGATACCACAGATGGCGCGCTGCGCCTGGGCGTGCTCTACGACCTGCTGGGCCGCTCGCAGCACGAGGACATGCGCACGGTCACGGTGGAGGGCTTCATGCGCCGCTACGGCGTGGATCGCGCGCAGGCGGGGCGCATTGGCGAACTGGCCGTGAAGTTCTACGACCAGTTCGAGGAGCCCGACGAGGAGCGCCGCGAAGAGAACCGCATGTTCCTCACGTGGGCGGCGTCGCTGCACGAAATCGGGCTTTCCATCTCGCACAGCGCGTACCACAAGCATTCGGCCTACATCGCCAGCAACGCGGACATGCCCGGCTTCTCGCGCACCGACCAGGCGCGCCTCGCCGCGCTCGTGCTCGGCCACGTGGGCAAGCTCGGCAAGCTCTCGCAAACGCGCGATGTGGAATGGACGCTGCTGTTTTGTCTGCGCCTCGCCGCGCTGCTGACGCGCCGCCGCGCCGATGTCGGCCTGCCGCACATCAAGGTGGAGGAGGAGGGCAACGGCTACGAAGTGCTGCTGCCCAATGCCTGGGTCCAGAACAATCCGCTCACCGATTACAACCTCGTTCAGGAAGCGGCGGAATGGGGCAAGATCGGCATTCCGTATCGCGTGGTCTATACGGAGGAGTAAGCGTAGCGCGCTGCGCCTCGTCTTACTGCGCCGATAAAAAAGCCCGGCTCGTTGGTGAGCCGGGCTTTTTTGTCCGCTGGTTTTGCCCGCGGAGTTTGCCTACTGATTTTGCCCGGTGAAGGGCCGATGAGGCCTTAACGCGTGACGGCTTCGCCGAGGAAGTGGCGTGCGTAACGTTCGTTGATCTCCGAGAGGCGGAAGAGCGTGAGGAAGTCCGCGGTGTTGAAGTCGGGGTCCCAGGCGGGCGCACCGCAGATCTTCGCGCCAAGGCGCAGATAGCCCTTGATGAGCGGCGGCGGCACGGCGGGCGTGCCGGTGCGCAGTTCCTCGACGGGCAGCGGCGTGTGCGGGAACGCGCGGTATTCGGGCGCGGTCAGCGCGTCGGCGCCGAGCGCGCAGTACAGGTTCGCCGCGTAGTGGCCGCCGTCGGCCATGGCCACGCTCGCGCAGCCGAGCATCGTCTCGTAGCCGTTGTGCTGCATGTAGCCGCCCAGACCGCCCCACAGCGACATGATGACCGAGCCGCTGCGGTAGTCGGGATGCACGCACGAGCGGCCCACCTCGACCATTTTCGGGCGCAGATGCGCGAGGCGCGAGACGTCGAATTCGCTTTCGGCATAGAGGCGGCCGATGCGCGCCGCCTGGTGCGGCGGCAGCACGCGGTAGGTGCCGACGACCTTGAGCGTGTCGAGGTCGCGCACGAGCAGGTGGTCGCAGTAGGCGTCGAAGGCGTCGACGTCGAGGCCGGCGGGGCCGGCCAGGCGTGCGCCCATCTCTTCGGCGAAAACGCGGTAGCGCAGGCGCTGGGCTTCGCGCAGCTCCTCGTCGGTGCGCGCCCAGGCCACCTGCAGCCGATGCTGCGCGGTGACCGTTTCTTCGGCACGCGGCAAGCGTCGGTTCGACTCGAACAGCGTCGAGGCGAACGGCAGGGTGGGCGTCGGCAGATCTCGCATGGGGCGTCCTGGTCGGAAGTAAGAGAACTTTTCCGGCAATGTAGTAATACGCGGTTACGTTTCCATGAAAACGCAATGACGATTCGATGACGTGGCGTAAGGCAGACGGACGAGGTGGCCCGAAAGGCTGGGGGCGGCGGGAGCGTTTGAAGCGAGCTTGAAGCGCGCTTGAATCGCTTTAGGGGCCGCGTAGAGGCGGCCCGGTGGGGATGCGCAGGCGGTTGGGAGGATTACACGAGATCGGGCGTGATGGCCGCGTGCAGGACGGCCTGGTCGCCGCCGTCGCGCTCGCGGCTCGCGAGCCAGAGCACGCCGGCCTTCTTCACGGCCCAGCTGCGCGAATCGGCGCCGCCCGAGAGCAGCCGCGCCGCGACCTCGCCGAGCGTGGGCTGATGGCCGACCACGACGACCGTGGATGCGAGGCCCTCGGGCCAGCCGACGGCGGTGAGCACCTGCTCGACGCTCGCATCGGGTGCGAGTTCGCGCACGACGCGATATTGATCGGTGAGCGCCTCGGCAGTCTGGATGGTGCGTGCGGCGGGGCTCGCGAGGATCACGGCGTCGTCGGGCAGGCGCGCGCGCAGCCAGCGCGCGACGTTCTGCGCCTGCTTGCGCCCGCGCGTGGTGAGCTGGCGGGAGAGGTCGCTGGCGGCGATGTCTTCGGCTTCGGCGTGGCGCCAGAGGATGAGGTGCATGGCGTCTCCTTTTTTTGGCGGTATGGGGTGCACGTACGGCGTGTCCTGTCATGGTGCACGCCAGGCCGGAGTGCGGCAAGCGCGTGTTGTGGATCGCTTTTCGTCGCTATGGATCGCGAAGATTTGACGGCGTGGCATCAGTGCCGGTACAATCGCTGATTCGTCGGAGCGTAGCGCAGCCTGGTAGCGCATCTGATTTGGGATCAGAGGGTCGTAGGTTCGAATCCTATCGCTCCGACCAGCAATACCGAGGGGTTACACGCCATTGGCCTGTAGCCCCTTTTTCTTTTTTGTCCCATGTTGGGTCAAACGCGCTCGCGTTTCGTCGTACGGCTTGCGTTCCCTTTGAAAAGCCGCCGAGCTTATAAAATACGGATCGGCCACAACTCCCGTGGCGATCGCACCCTGGCAGCCATGTTACGTTTATCCGAAGTCAAACTCCCCCTCGACCACGCCGAAAGCGAACTTGACGCCGCGATTCGGGGACGCCTCGCGGAACTCGGCGTAGGGGCGGATGCGCTCGTGCGTTACACCGTGTTCCGCCGTGCGCACGACGCACGCAAGCGCTCGGATATCAAGCTGACCTATATCGTCGACGTCGAAGTCAAGGACGAAGCGGCCGCGCTCAAGCGGATCGCCGGCAAGCCGCATTGCGGGGTGACGCCGGACATGACCTACCGCTTTGTCGCCAGGGCGCCCGAGCACTCGACGCGTCCGCGTCCGGTGGTGATCGGCATGGGGCCGTGCGGCCTGTTCGCGGGACTGATCCTCGCGCAGATGGGTTTTCGTCCCATCATCCTCGAACGCGGCAAGGCCGTGCGCGAGCGCACCAAGGACACCTTCGGGCTGTGGCGCAAGTCCGTGCTCAACCCCGAATCCAACGTGCAGTTCGGCGAAGGCGGGGCCGGGACGTTTTCCGACGGCAAGCTGTACAGCCAGATCAAGGATCCGCACCACTACGGCCGCAAGGTGCTCGAGGAATTCGTCAAGGCCGGCGCGCCGGAAGACATCCTGTATCTGAGCCGGCCGCACATCGGCACGTTCCGTCTCGTCAGCATGGTGGAGAAAATGCGCGCCACCATCCACGAGCTGGGCGGTGAAGTGCGCTTCGAAACCCGCGTCGAAGACATCGAAATCGAGCAGGGCAAGGTGCGCGCGCTCAAGCTTTCGAACGGCGAGACGCTGCCGTGCGACCACGTCGTGCTGGCCGTGGGCCACAGCGCCCGCGACACCTTCCAGATGCTGCACGATCGCGGCGTGTTCATGGAAGCCAAGCCGTTTTCGCTGGGTTTCCGGATCGAGCATCCGCAGGGGCTGATCGATCGCAGCCGTTTCGGCAAGTTTGCGGGCCACAAGCAACTCGGCGCGGCCGACTACAAGGTGGTGCATCACGCCAACAATGGACGCGCGGTCTATAGCTTCTGCATGTGCCCCGGCGGCACGGTGGTCGCGGCGACCTCCGAACCCGGCCGCGTGGTCACCAACGGCATGAGCCAGTATTCGCGGGCCGAGCGCAACGCGAATGCGGGCATCGTCGTCGGCATCACGCCGGAGGACTATCCGGGCGGTCCGCTCGCGGGCATCGCCTTCCAGCGCAAGTGGGAAGAGCGGGCGTTCGAACTCGGCGGCGGCAATTACCAGGCGCCGGGCCAGCTGGTCGGCGACTTTATCGCCGGCCGCCCGTCGACGTCGCTCGGCTCCGTGGTGCCGTCTTACAAGCCGGGTGTGCACCCGACCGATCTCAGCACCGCGCTGCCCGACTACGTGATCGAAGCCATCCGTGAAGCCCTGCCTCAGATCGACAGGAAGATCGCAGGCTTCGCGATGCACGACGCCGTGCTCACCGGCGTGGAGACGCGCACGTCGTCGCCGCTGCGCATTCGTCGCAAGGACAATTACCAGAGCATGAACGTCGAAGGTCTGTATCCGGCCGGCGAAGGCGCCGGGTATGCCGGTGGCATCTACTCGGCGGCCATCGACGGCATCGAGGTGGCGCAAGCCGTGGCGCTCGATATGACGTCGGCGTCCTGATAGCAACAAGCTCCGCGCCGTTTATCGCAGTCGCCCGCATCGGGCTGGCGGCGAATACTAAGCGGCGTTTGCCCCGGACGTCAGCGCGACGTCCGGCGGCCGATCCATCGCGCAAGCGCCTGGATCAGCATTTTGCAATGGATCGCAAAATGACCCTCCCCCAATTTCCGCCTCCTCCAATCTCTCAAAATACTGTATAAATATACAGGTGGAGGCGAGTCGACCTCCTTCCTGCCGATGCCCCATTTCTTGCCGGGCAGGGCGGAGCGTTCCCATCAATCAGGCCACGAACCATGGCAGCAGCAGCCCAGATCACTGCGCAGACTACAGCGCAACTCGCCGCGCACTTGCCCCCCCGGCTGCAAAGCCGCGTGTGGCAAGGCGATCAGCTCGCGCGCGCCAGCGAGCGCACGGTGCCGAGCGGCCACGCGACGCTCGACGCCCAGCTCCCCGGCGCCGGCTGGCCCTCGGGCAGCCTGACCGAGCTGCTCGTCGAGCAGGGCGGCGTGGGCGAGATGCGGCTCGTCGCGCCGGCGTTGCGCGCGCTCACCGCGCAGGCGGGCCGGCACGTGCTGCTCGTCGCGCCGCCGTGGCGCCCCTACGCCTGCGCGCTCAAGGCATGGGGGGTCGCGCTCGAGCGCGTGATCTGGGTGCGCGCGGCCGAAGACGAGGCCGCCTGGGTGGCCGAGCAGGCGCTCAAGCAGGAAGGCATGGGCGCCGTGCTGCTCTGGCAGACGAAGGCGCGCGCCGACGCCGTGCGCCGTCTGCAGGTCGCCGCCCAGGATTCGCAGGCGCTCGCGTTTCTCGTGCGGCCGCTCGCCGCGCGCAACCAGTCGTCGCCGGCGCCGCTGCGCATGACCTGCTCGCCGGTGCCGCCGCCCGACGACGCGAGTCTGAACCGCCGGCAATGGATGCAGCTCGCCGCGCTCTCCGTCGATATTTTCAAGCGCCGCGGGCCGCCGCCCGCCCAGCCACTCGTCATTACATTGCCGCTGCAGGACGCGGTGCTGCCCCAGCCGGACGCAGCTTCCGTCGTCATGCCGTGGCCCGGGGTCAATCATGCTGTGGATCGCCGTCACCTTGCCGTTGTTGCCGCTGGAGGCCGTCAGACCTCTGATGCCGCCGGCGCCGTCAACGCCGCTTCCGCCTGAAAGCGTCGATGCCGATGCCGATGCCGATGTCGCCAGCGCGCCGCGCTGCTACGCGCTCGCCGACCACACGCGCATCCTGAGCGCCGATCTCGACGCGCTGCGCGCCGGCGTCGAGCCCGGCAACACGCGCTCGCATGCGCTCGCGCTCGCGCCGGGGCTGGTGCTGCTCGAAGCCGATCCGGCGCGCGAGACCCGCGCGTTCGAGGCGCTCGCGCTCGCGTTGCTCGCCTATACGCCCAAGGTGTCGTTCGCGCAGTCGCACACGCTGTTGCTCGAAGTCGGTTCGGGCTTGCGTCTGTTCGGCGGCGTGCGTGCGCTGCTCGCCAGGGTCGCGGCGACGGTGGCCGGCTGCGGGCACACTGCGCGCATGGCGTGCGCGCCCACGGCGTGGGGGGCGTGGACGCTCGCGCAGGCGCACGTCACGCGTTCGTCGCGCCGCTGGCATGTGCTCAAGGAAACGACGCTCGCGCGCGTGCTCGATTCGCTGCCGGTCACGCTTGCGCCGTTCGCCGCGCAGCACGACCACGCGCTCACGCAGATCGGCTGCGCGACGCTCGGCGACTTGCGGCGGCTGCCGCGCGACGGCATCGTGCGGCGTTTCGGCGACGGCGTGCTCGGCTGGCTCGCGCAGGCGCGCGGCGAGGCGCCCGATCCGCGCGTCTGGTTTGCCGCGCCGCCGTCGTTTCACGCGTCGCTCGAATTGCAGGCGCGCGTGGAGAGCGCCGAAGCGCTGCTCTTTGCCGCGCGCCGGCTCGTGATGCAGCTGGCCGGCTGGCTGGCGGCGCAGCACGCGGCGTTGAGCGGCTTCGAGCTGCGTCTGGAGCACGAGCTGGCTTCGCGTCACGCGCCGCGCACATCTAGCCTCACGATCGCCTGGGCGTCGCCTTCGCGCGACGCCGAGCATCTGCTGTGGCTGCTTCGCGAGCGCCTGAATCAGACCGAGCTTGCCGCGCCCGTGATCGGCCTTGCGCTCGTCGCCTCGCAGGTGAGCGCATACGCGGCGCCCACCGACACGCTCTTTCCGATGGCCGAGGCCGCCGAGGCGTCGCTCGGGCAGCTCTTCGAGCGCATCGGCGCGCGGCTTGGCGAGCAGAACGTGCTGCAGCTTTTCGTCGAGGACGATCACCGGCCCGAACTGGCGATGTCGGCGCGGCCTTACCGCGAGAGCGGCGCGAAGCGTCCGCGCAAGCCGCGCAAGGCAGGCAAGCCGCAGCAGGAGGCCGGCGCGAGCGCGCCCGTGCAAAGCGCCTTCGATCTGCCCGAGGTGCCGCTGCCGACCCAGCCGCGTCCGGCGTGGCTGCTCGAAAAGCCGCTCAAGCTCGCGACACGCGGCGACCGGCCCGTTTATCGACGGCCGCTGAAGACGCTCACGCGTACCGAGCGCATCGAGTCCGGCTGGTGGGACGGCGAGGGCGTCGGGCGCGACTATTACGTCGCCGCCGACGACCAGGGCCGCATGTTCTGGCTGTATCGCGAGCGCATTGGCGGCCAGTGGTATCTGCAAGGGCTGTTCGGCTAGCGTTTATTCGTCGTTCTTTCGGGTTTCAGGAATCATGTCGATCAGCGGGACGGGCGCGTCGTCGCCTCCACAACTGCCGGCGCAGTGGGCCGCGCAGCTGCCTGACTACGCCGAGCTGCACTGCCTGACCAATTTCACCTTCCTGCACGGCGCGTCGCGCCCGGGCGAGATGGTCGAGCAGGCGATCCGCCACGGCTACCGCGCGCTCGCGATCACCGACGAATGCTCGTTCGCGGGCGTCGTGCGCGCCTGGAGCGCGCTCAACGAATACGACGAGGCGCGCAAGAAGGCGTATGACGAAGCCGTGCGCGAGGCTCGCGAATGCGGCGGCCATGCCGCCGCCGCGGCCCTGGGCCCGTTCGAGCCGTCGCTGCACCTGCTGATCGGCAGCGAGCTGAATCTCGTCGACGAACATGGCGCGCCGTTCTGCACGATCGTTGCGCTCGCAACGACCCGCGAAGGCTACGGCAATCTCTGCGAGCTGATCACGCTGGCGCGCTCGCGGGCGGCAAAGGGCAGCTATCGCGTGCATCCCGCCGATTTCACCGAGCCCGAGCCGGGCTTCGAGCATCTGAAGCACTTGCGCGAGTGCGTGTTGCTGCTCGTGCCGCAGCGCGCGGCCACGCTCGCGCAAACGCTGCGCGCCGCGCACTGGCTCGCGGGCTTCGCGGCCGAGCGCGCCTGGCTCGCGCTCGAACTCTGGCAAACCGGCGGCGACGACACGCAGATCGAAGTGCTGCGCCACGTCTCGCAGGAGAGCGGCCTGCCGCTCGTCGCGGCGGGCGGCGTGCTGATGCACGCCCGTTCGCGCAAGCCGTTGCAGGATACGCTGAGCGCGATCCGGATCGGCAAGCCGCTCGCGTCGTGCGGGCGCGCGCTGGAGGCGAATGCGGAGCGGCATCTGCGCTCGCGCGTGCGGCTTGGCGCGATTTATCCGCGCGAGGCGCTCGACGCGACGCTCGACGTCGCGCGCCGCTGCACGTTTTCGCTCGGCGAGCTGGCCTACGAATATCCCGAGGAACTGGTGCCGCCCGGCGAGACGCCGCAGTCGTGGCTGCGCAAGCTCGTGATGAAGGGCGCACTGGAGCGCTGGCCCGACGGCCTGAACGACAAGCGCCGGGATCAGATCGAACAGGAGCTCGGGCTCATCGACGAGCTGAAGTACGAGAAGTACTTCCTCACGGTGCACGACATCGTCCGCTTCGCGCGCGATCAGAAGATCCTGTGCCAGGGGCGCGGCTCGGCGGCGAACTCGGTGGTGTGCTACTGCCTGAAGATCACGGAGATCGACCCCGTGCGCATGAACATGCTCGTGGCGCGTTTTCTCTCGCGGGCGCGCAACGAGCCGCCCGACATTGACGTCGACTTCGAGCATCAGCGCCGCGAAGAAGTCATTCAGTACATCTACCGCAAGTACGGCACGCGCCGCGCCGCGCTGGCCGCGACGCTCATCACCTATCGCTCGCGCAGCGCGTTGCGCGATGTCGGCAAGGCGCTCGGCCTCGACAGTGCGCTCGTCGAAAAGCTCTCGGGTGCGCATCAGTGGTGGGACGGCCCCGATTCGATCGCGCGCCATCTGGAGGAAGCGGGCTTTTCGCCCGACTCGCACGTGACGCAGCAGCTCATCCGCCTCACGCGCGAGCTGCGCGGTTTTCCGCGCCATCTCTCGCAGCACGTGGGCGGTTTCGTGATCGCGCGCGACAAGCTCTCGCGTCTCGTGCCGATCGAAAACGCGGCGATGAAGGACCGCTACGTGATCGAGTGGGACAAGGACGATATCGACGCGCTGCGGCTGCTGAAAGTGGACGTGCTCGCGCTCGGCATGCTCTCGGCGATCCGCCGCTCGCTCGAGTTTGTTGCGGAGAGGCGCGGGCTGCCCGAGATGCGCGTGCAGGACATTCCGGTCGAGGACCCGGCGGTGTATCGCATGTGCGCCAGGGCCGATACGGTCGGCGTGTTCCAGATCGAGTCGCGCGCGCAGCAGAGCATGTTGCCGCGTTTGCGGCCGCGCACGTACTACGACCTCGTGATCCAGGTGGCGATCGTGCGGCCGGGGCCGATCCAGGGCGACATGGTGCATCCGTACCTCAAGCGCCGGCACGGCGACGAGGCGGTGGAATATGCGAAGGAGGAATTGCGCCCGGTGCTCGAACGCACGCTCGGCGTGCCGATCTTCCAGGAGCAGGTGATGCATCTCGCGATGGTCGCCGCGGACTACACTGGCGAGGAAGCCGACAAGCTGCGCCGCGCGATGGCCGCATGGCGGCGCGATGGAGATCTGCGACCGTATCAGGCCGATCTCACGAAACGCATGCTCAAGAAGGGCTACACGCTGGAATTTGCCGAGCGCATCTGCAAGCAGATCGAGGGTTTCGGCGACTACGGCTTTCCGGAAAGCCATGCGGCGAGTTTCGCGCTGCTCGTCTACACGAGTTCGTGGCTCAAGCGTTACGAGCCCGCCGCATTCCTGGCAGGACTGCTGAATAGCCAGCCGCTCGGTTTCTATTCACCTTCCCAGCTCGTGCAGGATGCGAAGCGTCACGGCGTGCCGGTGCGCGCGCCCGATATCGCGTTGAGCGACTGGGCGTCGGTGCTGGAGCGGCGCGGCGCACCCGGCGAGCGGCTCGATGACGAGGCGGTTCGCGCGCGCAACGCCGAGGGGCTGCGTCATCGCGCGCTGCTGGGCGCGGCCGCGTTGATGCGCAGGGGCACGCTCAAGCGCGGCGGCCGGCGGCACAGGTTCATGGACGGCCTCGAGCGCGTCGTGCGCTCGCGCATTGCGCTTGCGCCGCGCCGCTATGGACGCGGCGGGCCGGCCGTGCGGCTCGGCTTCAGTCTCATCAAGGGCTTTTCCGAAGATGCCGCGCGGCGGGTGATGGAAGCGCGCGAGCGCGCACCGTTCGCCGACGTCGACGATCTCGCGCGCCGTGCGGCGCTCACGCGGCGCGAGCTGGAGGCGCTGGCGGCGTCGAACGCGCTCGCGAGCATCGCGGGCCACCGACGCGAGGCGTGGTGGGCCGTGACCGCGCAGCACGCGGTGCCCGCGCTGTTGCGCGATGCGCCCGTTGCCGAGGCGCCGCTCGCGCTACCACGCGCTTCCGAAGGCGCGGAAATCGTCGCCGATTATGCGAGCCTGCGTCTCACGCTCAATCGCCATCCGCTCGAACTGCTGCGCCACGGCCTCGCGAAGCAGCGCTTTCGCACGGCGGAGCAGCTGGCGCACTGCCGGCACGGCATGCTCGCGCGCGTGTGCGGGATCGTGACGGTGCGGCAGCGGCCGGGCACGGCGAACGGCACGATCTTCGTGTCGCTCGAGGACGAGACCGGCAGCGTCAACGTGATCGTGCACGCGTCGCTCGTCGAGTCGCAGCGCAAGGAGCTGCTAGGGTCTTCGCTGCTGGCGGTGGCGGGCGTGGTGCAGCGCGAGGGCGAGGTCGTGCACCTCGTGGCGCACCGGCTGGAGGACCACAGCCGGCTGCTCGGGCGGCTCGCCACGGAGAGCCGCAATTTTCATTGAGGGATATTCGCGGCGAGTTTCTATGTAGAAACTCGCCGCGCAACGGCCTCGTTACTGGCCGTTGCGGCGCTGCTCAGTGCTGCTCGCCGTCTCTCATGAAAGCGTCGAGCACGGCACGAATCGCCACGTCGAACGGCGTGCGGCGGCCCATCCCCAGCGTTTCGAGGCGGCTCGAATCGAGATGACAGTCGCGCGGGCGCGGCGTGGCGTCGGTGGGCGTCGGCTGTGCGAGCAGACGCGCCTCCACGCCAAGTGCCTGCGCGATCCGTTGGGCGATGTCGTACTTCGTCATCGGCTCGTCGCCGGACCACTGCGCGACCCCGCGCACCGCGTTGCCGTCCGCACAGCGCAGCAACAGTTCGCGGATCGCGAACGCCACGTCGGGCGTGAAAGTGGGGTAGCGCGTGGCCCACGCGTCCATCGGCGCCGCCTGCGCGCCGGGCTCTGCCGAAGCGACGATGGCCGGCACGAGGCTCGTGACCGCGGATTCGTGCCAGCCGACGATCGGCCCATACAGCAAGGGCAGGCGCAGCACGAGGGCGTTGTCGCTGGTTTCGAGCAAGGCCCGCTCGCCTTCGAGCTTGCTGTGGCCATAGGCGTTGAGCGGATTCGGCGTGTCGCCGGCGCGGTAGGGCGGTTGCGTGCCGTCGAAGACGTAGTCGGTGGAGATCGACAGCACCCATGCGCCGCGCTGCCGCGCCGCCGCGGCGACGCTGCGCACCGCATCGACGTTGAGCGCGCGCGCCGCCGCCGGATCGTGTTCGCACACGTCGGGGCGGCGCTCGGCCGCGGCCAGCACGATCGCGTCGGGCGCCTCGCGCTCGACGAACGCGTTCACGGCCTGCGCGTCGCGCACATCGAGCACGGTCTGCTGCGGGCCGCCGTGACGGAACGCGGTCGGCACGACTTGCCAGGCGGTCTCGGCGGCGAGTTCGCGCACCACGGCGCGCCCAAGCAGGCCAGACGCGCCGATCACGGCAACCTTGAACATGGCCCGGTCCGTCAGACGCCGGCCGTGCCGACGACGGTGTAGCCGGCTTCGTCGATCGCCGACTTCAGGACTTCGGCGCTCTGGCTCGACTCGACCTTCACGCGGCCGGCGGCCAGATCGATCTCGACCCGGGCTTGCGCGTCATGTTCGTGGATCGCGCGCGTGACGGCGCCTACGCAGTGCTGGCAGCTCATGCCTTCGACGTTGAACTGGATCATCGTGTGTTCCTTTTTTCAGAGATTGAGGCTGGTTACTACCCGATATGAGGCCGCCGGCGGATTATGCCAGCGGAGACCGGATGTCGCGCTGGACCTTCCCATTGTGGGAAGGTGTACGATCAGAACATTGATCAAACGATCGGCCATACAGTGGGAGAACGGCGTGAACATCGGCGAAGCGGCGCGCGAATCGGGCGTGACGGCAAAAATGATCCGTTACTACGAAAGTGTCGGGCTGCTGGCGCCCAAAGGGCGCACGGAGTCCGGCTACCGGGTTTATGGCGAGGAGGAAGTGCATTCGCTGCGCTTCATCCGCCAGGCGCGCCGGCTCGGCTTTCTGGTGGACGACATCCGGCGCCTGCTGGCGCTCTGGCACGACCGCTCCCGCGCGAGCGCCGAGGTCAAGTCGATCGCGCTCGAACATGTCGCCGAACTCGACCAGCGCATCGCGGAACTGTCCCAGATGCGCGACACGCTCGCCCACCTGGCCTCGCACTGCCAGGGCAACGACCGGCCCGACTGCCCGATCATCGAACGGCTTGCCGACGTCGCCCCGGCAGACTGCCACGAGCCCGGCCACGTACACTGAGCGCAGGTGCAACCGCGGCGGGCAAATTGACGCAACCGCATGGGCTGCGCGCACCGCATTGGTGCAGAAAACTGGGATTGCCGCCAAGTCCCCGCGAATTCCCCGGAAAATATGTCGATAAAACATGATGTTGCCAATTCGCGCTCTGGGATCATTCCAAAATGGAATGCACAGTATTCGGGCAATTCACTAGCAAAGTTCGGTGCAACCGCTACAATACGGGTTATCCCTGATGAGGGTTATCCCTGATGCGAATTCACCGGGGATCGCCGAACCGAATCCCTGGAGCACACCATCATGTTTGCATTCGTTCTTGAAAAGCTGAGCAACTGGTTTGAAACTGCTGAACGTCGTCGCCGCGAAGCGTATCTCGCCTCGTCGGCCGATATCGTCCAGCTCGAGCAGCGCCTTCGTTCGATCGAAACGAACGGCTACAACTCGCTGTAAGCCAGTCTCAACCGGGCTCGGTCCGGTTGAAGCAGCACGGTCTCAAGCCCCGCATCGGCGGGGCTTTGTCATTTCTGCACCGCCGATGGAACAGAGTCTGAGCCTTCCCACCGGGGTAAGGTAAAGTCTTTTTGCGACAAGCCGTCATAGCAATGGTGTCGCTTTCTCTCCGGGGGCCGTTCATGGTGCAAGACCGCATTTCCCACCGCACGCCTGTGTCGCCTCGCCGCGCGTTGCGTCGTTTTTCTGTTGTGCGTGCGGGCCTGATCGCCGTCGTCATGGCGTGCGCCAGCGCCGGCGCGCATGCCGGGCAGCCGCTCATTCTGGATACACAAAGAGGGATCAGCGACGGCCAGCCGGGGCTGGTGCTGCAAAACGCGCCGCTCTCGCATGAGCCGATGGTTCAGGCGGTGCAACCGGCGGGTCTCGCGCCGGATTCGTCGCAGCCGTATGTCGTCGCGCCGTACGTGGAAGTGCAGCAGGGTGGTGGGCGGCCGACTCCGCCGCCGCGCCCGCCGCGTCCCCCGCATCGCCCGACGCCGCCGCTTCCCCAGCCGCTGCCATCCGGGCAGTAAGGCCGCTCGCGCGGGGTTGAGTCCGTGGCTCAGTCGCCGCGCGACTCGATCCTGAATTGCGCGCCGGCGTCCTGGCCAAGCGTCTTCACGAGCCACGGCAGCGCCTCTTTCATCTGCGCTTCGAGCGTGTAGGGCGGGTTCAGGATGAACATGCCGCTGCCGTAGAGGCCGAAGCCGTCTTCGGGCGGGTTGCTCACCGAAAACGTGAGGTGCAGCCAGTTCTTGTTCTGCAGGCGCTTGAGTTGTTCCGGGAAGCGCTGCGATTCGGGACGCGTGACTTGCGGATACCAGACCGCATAGGTGCCGTTGGCGAAGCGCTTGAGGCTTTCTTCGACGCACGTCAGCGTGCGCGCGTAGTCGCGCTTGTCCTCGAAAGACGGGTCGATCAGCACGAGCGCCCGGCGCGGCGGCGGGGGCAGGAGCGCCTTGATGCCGTCGAAGCCGTCGCCCGCGTAGATCATCACGCGGCGGCCCGCGTCGTGGAAGCGGTGGCGCAGCACGTCGATTTCCGTGCTGTGCAATTCGAACAGCCGCATGCGGTCCTGCTCGCGCATGAGCCGCCACGCGAGATAGGGGGAACCTGGGTAGAAGCGCAGTTCGCCGTCGGGGTTCAGCGCCGCCACTTCGTCGACGTAGTCCGCCAGCGCCACGGGCAGGTCGTTGCGGCCCCACAGCTTGCCGATGCCTGTATCGAACTCGGCGTTCTTCGTCGCGTAGCCTTCGCGCAATGCATACGCGCCGGCGCCCGCGTGGGTGTCGATGTACCAGTACGCCTTGTCCTTCTTGCCGAGGTAATGCAGCAGTTGCACGACGACGGCGTGTTTCAGGACATCGGCATGATTGCCGGCGTGGAAGGCGTGACGGTAGCTCAGCATGATGGACGGGACACGGGGTCCGGTGAAAACGGGGAAGACGGCAGCGGCGGCGCGATGACGGCGCCGCCCGCGAGGCCGCGTATTGTACGCCACCGCGATACGTGAGCCGCGGTACGCCGCCTGGCCGGCTACGCCCGCGCGTGAGCCCGCCCCGCGGTTTCGGGCGGGCCGCGCCTTGCGGGCACGCGCCCTACATCAGTCGTAAGCTTCGCCGACGATCGCCTCGATCTGCGCCTTGATGTCCGGCGTGATCTTTTCCGCCACGTCGCGCGCCTTCATGTTTTCGCCGATCTGCTCGATGCGCGAGGCCCCGGTGATGACCGTGCTCACGCGCGGATTCTTCAGGATCCACGCGAGCGCCAGCTGCCCCACCGAGCAGTCGAGTTGTTTCGCGAACTCGGCGAGCTTGCCGACGATCTCGTTCTTGTCGGGGTCGGTGACGTTCTTGCGCAGCCAGTCGTAGCCCTGCAGTTCCGCGCGGCTGCCCGACGGCACGCCGCCGCGGTACTTGCCGGTGAGCAGACCCGAGGCGAGCGGGCTCCAGGTGGTGAGGCCGAGGCCGATGTCCTCGTAGAGCCGACGGTATTCGTCTTCCACACGCGTGCGGTGGAACAGGTTGTATTGCGGCTGCTCCATGACCGGCTTGTGCAGGTGGTGGCGCTCCGCGATTTCCCACGCGGCGCGGATTTCGTCGGCGCTCCACTCCGAGGTGCCCCAGTAGAGCGCCTTGCCACGCGTGATCATGTCGCTCATTGCCCAGACGGTTTCTTCGACCGGCGTGTTCGGGTCGGGGCGGTGGCAGAACACGAGATCGACGTAATCGAGTTGCAGCCGCTCGAGCGAGCCGTCGATGGCGTTCATGAGGTACTTGCGGTTGAGCGTGTGGTACTGGTTGGGCGCTTCGTTCAAGCCCCAGTAGAACTTGGTCGAGACCACATAGCTCACGCGCGGCCATGCGAGCTCCTTGAGCGCCTGGCCCATGAGCTCTTCCGACTTGCCGCCGGCGTAGGCCTCGGCGTTGTCGAAGAAGTTGATACCCGCGTCGCGCGCCGCCGCGAGCGATTCGCGCGCGAGCCTGGCGTCGACCTGGTTGCCGTAGGTGACCCACGAGCCGATGGACAGTTCGCTTACCTGCAGGCCTGAGCGGCCCAGTCGCCGATAGTTCATGAACGCCTCCTTGTGAGCCGCTAAAGCTAGCACGACTTGGCCGTTGCTGCTGAACGGGCTTGCGCCGCGCGCCGCGCCTTGCAGTGCGGCGAAAATCTCTTTTGCCTGTCGTGCTCGATGCTTCGACGAGGCGCCTTCATGCACAATAGCCTCGTTGGCCGCGACGCAACATCCGGGCGGATGGCATAAGCCATTCGTCAGGTTTGACGGCGCGCGCTCCGAGGTTTCATCCTGTCCCGTTCACTTACCTGGAGGTGCCCGATGTCGTCTCTCTCCCTGAACACGAAACTCGATGGCAAGGTCGCAGTCGTTACCGGCGCGGCCAGCGGCATTGGCAAGCAGATTGCCCTCACGCTCGCGCAGGCGGGCGCCGCAGTCGCCATCGCCGACCTGAACCAGAGCGGCGCGGACGCCGTGGCCGAAGAGATCAAGGGCGCAGGCGGCAAGGCCATCGGCGTCGCCATGGACGTCACCAGTGAAGAGGCCGTGAATCAGGGCATCGACCGCGTGGCGGCCGAACTCGGCCCGGTGGACATCCTGATCTCGAATGCCGGCATCCAGATCGTGAACCCAATCGAAAACTACGCGTTCTCCGACTGGAAAAAGATGCAGGCCATCCACGTGGACGGCGCATTCCTCACCACCAAGGCGGTGCTCAAGCACATGTACCAGGACGACCGCGGCGGCGTCGTGATCTACATGGGTTCGGTGCACTCGCACGAAGCGTCGCCGCTCAAGTCGGCCTATGTCGCAGCCAAGCACGCGCTGCTCGGCCTCGCGCGCGTGCTCGCCAAGGAAGGCGGCAAGCACAACGTGCGCTCGCATGTGGTGTGTCCGGGCTTCGTGCGCACGCCGCTGGTGGAAAAGCAGATTCCCGAGCAGGCGAAGGAACTCGGCATCTCCGAAGAAGAAGTGGTCAAGCGCGTCATGCTCGGCGGCACGGTGGACGGCATCTTCACGACCGTCGACGACGTCGCGCAAACCGTGCTGTTCCTCTCGGCGTTCCCGAGCGCAGCGTTTACGGGCCAGTCCTTCGTGGTGAGCCACGGCTGGTTCATGCAATAACGCAAACATCGGGCCCAGGAGGCGCGGCAATGGCGCAACGCAAGAAGGGGCAGGTCCAGTCGAGCGCAGTCGACGACGAGGTCGGTGCGCATACCGGCGCGCGTATCGGCAACGCACCGCACGGGAGTGCACCACAGCCACATGTTTCGAACTGCGGCGCGGAAGCGAAGGAATGGGAAACCATCGCGCTCACGCTGCAAGGGGGCGGTGCGCTCGGTGCGTATCAGGCGGGCGTGTACGAAGGGCTCGTCGAGGCCGGCATCGCGCCCAACTGGATCGCGGGTATCTCGATCGGCGCGCTCAATACCGCCATCATCGCGGGCAATGCGCCCGAACATCGCGTGGCGCGGCTGCGCGAGTTCTGGGAGACGATCTGCCAGCCCGCCTTCAGCTTCCCGTTGCCGCCCTTCGTCGAGCATGCGCTGTTCAATGCGAACGCCGCCGTGCGCAAGACCTTCACGGCCATGCAGGCGGCAGGCGCGATCGTGGAAGGGCAGAAGGGCTTCTTCGTGCCGCGCTTTCCGCCGCCGCTGCCCAACGGATCGGGTTCGCCCGAAACGGCCAGCTACTACGACACCAAGCCGCTCAAGGCCACGCTGGAACGCCTGTGCGACTTCGAGCGCATCAACTCGGGCGAAACGCGCGTGTCGGTGGGCGCGGTCAACGTGGGCAGCGGCAACTTCGTCTACTTCGATAACAAGACCACGACCTTGCGTCCCGAGCATTTCATCGCCTCGGGCGCGCTGCCGCCGGGCTTCGCGGCCGTGGAGATCGACGGCGAGTACTACTGGGACGGCGGCCTGATGTCGAACACGCCGCTCTATGAAGTGATCCAGACTACGCCGCGGCGCGACACCCTCGCGTTTCAGGTCGATCTCTGGAGCGCGCGCGGGCCGGTGCCCGACAACCTCATCGACGTGCAGGGACGCGTGAAGGACATTCAGTATTCGAGCCGCACGCGCCTCGTGACCGATATCCTGCAGCGCTCGCAGCGTTACCGGCATGTGCTGCGCGAGGTGCTCGACCGCGTCGCGCCCGAGCATCGCAATGACCCGTGGGTTGCGCTGGCGGACGAGCTTTCGTGCTCGAAGAAGTACAACGTGATCCACCTCATCTACCGGCAGAAGGAATACGAGGGGCACTTCAAGGACTACCAGTTCGGCCTCTCGACCATGCACGAGCATTGGGCTAGCGGCCTGCAGGACATCCGCGCCTCGCTCGCGCAGCCGGACTGGCTCGACAAGCCGGACAACGACTCGGGCTTCGTCACGCACGATATCCATCGCGATTCGCGAGGCCACGGCAGCTGACGTTTTCCGGCGAATTTTTCCAAGGCGTTCGCCAAAGAAAAAGGCGTCCGTTCGCAAGAACGGACGCCTTTTTTATCGCGCCAGCAAGCCGCTTCGCAGCGGCCCGTCTTGCTGGCGAACGCGCTTACTTCAGCACTTGGGCGACTGCGCTCGCCACGACGTCGAGGTTGCGCGTGTTCAGGGCGGCCACGCAGATGCGGCCCGTGCTGACGGCATAGATGCCGAACTCTTCGCGCAGGCGGTCGACTTGGGCAGCGGTCAGGCCCGAGTACGAGAACATGCCGCGCTGCACGTTGATGAAGTTGAAGTCGCGGTCCACGCCGGCGGCCGTGAGGCGTTCGACGAGGCCCGTGCGCATCGCGCGGATGCGGTTGCGCATTTCGCCGAGTTCCGCCTCCCACATGGCGCGCAGGTCGGCCGAGCCGAGCACGGCTGCGACCACCGAGCCGCCGTGCGTCGGCGGGTTCGAGTAGTTCGTGCGGATCACGCGCTTGAGCTGCGAGAGCACGCGCGCCGACTCTTCCTTGCTGGCGGTGAGGATCGACAGCGCGCCCACGCGCTCGCCGTACAGCGAGAACGACTTCGAGAACGACGACGAGACGAACACGTTGAGTTCCGAAGCGGCGAAGAGGCGCACGACTTCGCCGTCTTCCGCGATGCCGTCGCCGAAGCCTTGATAGGCGATGTCGAGGAACGGCACCAGGCCGCGCGCCTTCACGACCTCGATGACCTGCTTCCACTGGTCGATCGTGAGGTCCACGCCGGTCGGGTTGTGGCAGCACGCGTGCAGCACGACGACGGTGCCGGCGGCGTAGCCGTTCAGCGCGCTCAGCATGCCTTCGAAGTTCACGCCGTTGGTTTGCGCGTCGTAGTATGGATACGCGATGACTTCAAAACCCGCGCTTTCGAACAGCGCGCGGTGGTTTTCCCAGCTCGGGTCGCTGATCGCGACCTTGCTGTTCGGGTTCACGCGCTTGAGGAAGTCGGCGCCGATCTTGAGCGCGCCCGTGCCGCCCAGCGCCTGCGCCGTGACGACGCGGCCCGCGGCGATCAGCGGCGAGTCGTCGCCAAGCAGCAGCTTTTGCACCGCGGCGTCATAGGCGGCCAAACCTTCGATCGGCAGATAGCCGCGCGGCAGACCGGCTTCCACGCGGGCCTTTTCTGCTTCGCGCACGGCGCGCAGCAGCGGAATCTTGCCTTCCTCGTTGGTGTACACGCCCACGCCGAGGTTCACCTTGGTCGCGCGCGCATCGGCGTTATAGGCTTCGTTCAGACCCAGGATCGGGTCGCGGGGGGCGAGTTCGACAGCGGAAAAGAGGGACATGATCGTTCGGCAAAAGTGAAGGAAGATCGGTTGGGCCACATGCTGCACCGGCCACGGAACTCGCTATTGTAACGAATCCTCAAGCGGGATTTCCGCGGATTTGCCATTCCCCGCGCCGTTTTCGGGGCTATTTCCGGCGCGATTGGGCGATTTCTGGCGCGTCGTTGCGCAGCGTTCACCGCCTGCCGACCGTCATCGCCGCGCGCGGCCCTTGCAGGGCCGGCCGCCGCACCCCATCTAGCACTCCAGACCCCAGGTTCACCCAGATCCACCCAGGCTCTCCCCTCGGCAAGATGCGGCGAGACGCTAGAATAGTTGTTTGCTCCGCGCACAGGATGCCCCCCATGTCCGACCACCCCGTCGCCGACGCGCCCGCGCTCGACGAGTCGAAATTCATCCAGTACGAAGGCTCGCCGTTCCAGCTCTACCAGCCGTACCTGCCGGCCGGCGACCAGCCTACGGCCATCGAAACGCTCGTCGAAGGCGTGGAAGACGGCCTCTCGTTCCAGACGCTGCTCGGCGTGACGGGCTCGGGCAAGACCTACACGATGGCGAACACGATCGCGCGCCTCGGCCGCCCGGCCATCGTGTTCGCGCCGAACAAGACGCTCGCTGCGCAGCTCTATGCGGAATTCCGCGAATTCTTTCCGCGCAACGCCGTCGAGTACTTCGTCTCGTACTACGACTACTACCAGCCGGAAGCCTATGTGCCGCAGCGCGATCTCTTCATCGAGAAGGATTCGTCGATCAACGAGCACATCGAGCAGATGCGGCTGTCGGCCACCAAGAGCCTGATGGAGCGGCGCGACGTGGTGATCGTCGCGACGGTTTCGGCGATATACGGTATCGGCAATCCGTCCGAATACCACCAGATGATTCTCACGCTGCGCCACGGCGACAAGCTCGGCCAGCGCGACGTCATCGCGCGCCTGATCGCCATGCAATACACGCGCAACGAGCAGGACTTCCAGCGCGGCACCTTCCGCGTGCGTGGCGACACCATCGACATCTTTCCGGCCGAACACGCCGAAATGGCGGTGCGCGTGGAGCTGTTCGACGACGAAGTGGAGACGCTGCAGCTGTTCGATCCGCTCACGGGCCGCGTGCGCCAGAAGATTCCGCGCTTTACGGTGTACCCGTCGTCGCACTACGTGACGCCGCGCGAGACCGTGCTGCGCGCCGTCGAAACCATCAAGTCGGAATTGCGCGATCGCCTCGAGTTCTTCCATACGGAAGGCAAGCTCGTGGAAGCGCAGCGCCTCGAACAGCGCACGCGTTTCGATCTGGAAATGCTCCAGGAACTGGGCTTCTGCAAGGGCATCGAGAACTACTCGCGGCACTTTTCGGGCGCGCTGCCCGGCGAGCCGCCGCCCACGCTCGTCGATTACCTGCCGACCGACGCCATGATGTTCCTCGACGAGTCGCACGTGCTGATCGGCCAGTTCAACGGCATGTACAACGGCGACCGCGCGCGCAAGGAAAATCTCGTCGATTACGGCTTCCGGCTGCCTTCGGCGCTCGATAACCGGCCGCTCAAGTTCAACGAGTTCGAGCGCAAGATGCGCCAGGTGGTGTTCGTCTCGGCCACGCCGGCCGACTACGAGAAGAAGGTGACGGGCCAGATCGCCGAGCAGGTCGTGCGGCCCACGGGCCTCGTCGACCCGGTGATCGAAGTGCGGCCCGCATCGACCCAGGTCGACGACGTGCTCGGCGAGATCAACGAGCGCGTGGCCGTGGGCGAGCGCGTGCTGGTGACCACGCTCACCAAGCGCATGGCCGAGCAGCTCACCGAGTTCCTCGCCGACCACGGCGTGAAGGTGCGCTATCTGCACAGCGACATCGACACGGTCGAGCGCGTGGAGATCATCCGCGACTTGCGTCTGGGCACGTTCGACGTGCTCGTGGGCATCAACCTGCTGCGCGAGGGCCTCGATATTCCCGAGGTCTCGCTCGTGGCGATTCTCGACGCCGACAAGGAAGGCTTCCTGCGCGCCGAGCGCTCGCTGATCCAGACGATCGGCCGCGCCGCGCGCAACGTGAACGGCAAGGCGATCCTCTACGGCGACCGCATCACGGACTCGATGCGCCGAGCCATCGACGAAACCGAGCGCCGCCGCGCCAAGCAGATGCACTTCAACGAAGAGCACGGCATCGTGCCGCGCGGCGTCGTGAAGCGCATCAAGGACATCATCGACGGCGTCTATAACGTCGATGAAGCCCGCGCCGAGCTGCGCGAGGAGCAGGAGCGCGCGAAGTTCGAGGACATGTCCGAGAAGCAGATCGCGAAGGAAATCAAGAAGCTCGAAAAGCAGATGATGGACTACGCGAAGAACCTCGAATTCGAGAAGGCCGCGCAGGCGCGCGACCAGCTCGCCGTGCTGCGCCAGCGCGTGTTCGGGGCGAACGTGGGCGACCATCCGATCTGACGGGTTTCGAGCAGGCTGTTCGTTCGGGCGGGCAGGGCGGCATGCACGCCGCTCTGCGGCGGCCTCGATCGCCGTATGCCTTCGATTGCCTTGCGCGTATTCGCGGCCCCGGAACCGCGCTGTAAGGCGCCCTAAGCCTCTGTTAACTAAACGCTGCTAAAACCCTGTTCCACTGAGGCTTTTCATGGCGCCGAATTTGTCCCTCATCTGCATCGGTGTTAAACTTCGCCATTATTGAGAATTGTTCGCATTAACTTTTCTATGTGCATGCGGCAGGCTCAGTGCGAAGTCACCCTCATAAAAAAACCAGGAGTTTCGATGCGGATTCACACTCTCTTGCGCGGCACCGCCGTCATCGCGGCCGCCACGGCGGCATTGGCTGCCAACGCAGCGGAATACCCGATCGGCAAGCAGGCCATCCAGGGCGGCATGGAGATCGGCGCGGTCTATCTGCAGCCGATCACGATGGAGCCCGAAGGCATGATGCGCAAGGCATCGGATTCCGATATTCACCTCGAATCGGACATCCACGCGGTCAAGAACAACCCGACTGGTTTCGCCGAAGGCGACTGGATGCCGTATCTGCAGGTGCACTACGAACTGACGAAGCCGGGTTCGAGCTACGTGCAAAAGGGCGACCTGATGCCGATGGTCGCGAACGACGGTCCGCACTATGGCGACAACGTGAAGCTGGCCGGTCCCGGCAAGTACCACCTCAAGCTGATCGTGGACGCGCCGATGCAGACGGGCCACATGGCGTTCGGCCGTCACGTCGACAAGGAAACGGGCGTGGGTCCGTGGTTCAAGCCGATCACGCTGGAATACGATTTCCCGTTCGCGGGCATCGGCAAGAAGGGCGGCTACTAAGCCGTCGCGAAGCAGCTCGGGCGGCGGCGCGCATCTCGTGCAGCGCCGCCGCATGAATGGCAGCAAGGAGCAGGTAAAACCAATGACTGGAATGCGGAAGTTTGCGGCGCTCGCACTCAGCGCGTCGTTTGCGGTGTCGCTGGCGGGCGTGGCCACGACGGCGCACGCCGAAGATCTGCCCACGTTCAAGCTCGAAATGACCGACGGCAAGCTCAACCCCGCGCGCATCGAAGTGCCGGCGGGCAAGCGCATCAAGATCGAGGTGCGCAATACGGGCAAGGGCGCGGCCGAGTTCGAGAGCGTTCAGCTGCGCAAGGAAAAAGTCCTGGCGCCGGGCGCGGACTCATTCGTCGTGATCGCGCCGCTCGATCCGGGCGAATACAAGTTTTTCGACGATTTCCATCAGCAGGCGCAAGGCGTGATCGTCGCCAAGTGAGCATTGAGAAGTGAGGCCGCTGGCGCGTATCGCCGGTAGCAGGAGGTGTTGAATGGGTCAGGTGATGTTCATCGTATGGCGGGAGAGCGTCGAGGCGCTGCTCGTCGTCGGGATTCTTTATGCGTGGCTGAAAAACGGCGACGCGGATGCGCGGCGCGGCGTGCCGTACCTGTGGGGCGGCGTGGCGCTCGGCATTCTTGCCGCCATCGGCCTCGGTGCGGCGCTGGTCGGCTTTACCGAAGTGCTGTCGGGCGATGCGCAGGACTACTTCCAGACCGGCATGGTGCTGGTGGCGTGCGTGCTGATCGTGCAGATGGTGCTGTGGATGAAGCAGCACGGCCGTACGCTCAAGCGCGAGATGGAAGAGTCGCTGGAAAAGAGCACGCGCGACGCGAACTGGTGGGGCGTGACGATACTCGTCGCGCTTGCCATCGCGCGTGAGGGCAGCGAGACAGTGATCTTTCTCTACGGCCTCGGCTTCGGTCAGTCGGGCCATGTGGATGCGAGTCAGTACCTCGCGGTGCTGATCGGCCTCGCGCTGGCGTTCCTCACGTTCTATCTGCTGCAGCTAGGCGGCAAGATCTTCTCGTGGCGGCACTTCTTCCGCGTCACCGAGATCATGCTGCTGTTTCTCGGCGCGGGCCTGTTCCAGACCGGCGTGGACAAGCTGATCGACAAGGAAGTCCTGCCGACCATCGTCGACCAGCTGTGGAACTCCTCGGCGATCCTCGACGACTCGAGCACCTTCGGCTCGCTCGTCGCGACGCTCACGGGCTACCGCGCGCATCCGGCGCTCATGAACCTGATCGCCTATGCCGTGTACTGGCTCGTGGTGTGGTTCCTCGTGCGGCGCGCCACCGGCCGCGCGGGCGCGGTTGCGAAGAGGAAGGCAGCATGAGTTGTGCATCCGCTCGCCCGACGCAGGCAAACGGGCGCCTTGGCAAGCTCGCCCAGGCGGGCCAGTGGATGCAACGTCACGGCGCGGCGATCCGCGCCGTGCAGTGGGTCGTGGTCGCTGTCTACGCGTTCCTGATTCTCGTGCCGGCAGCCATGCCGCTGCCCGGCGACACGGCGCACCTGTGGAACAACCTCACGCTCGCGGCGCAGTTCGTGTTCTGGGGCATCTGGTGGCCGTTCGTGCTGCTCTCGATGGTGATGCTCGGTCGCGTGTGGTGCGGCGTACTCTGCCCCGAAGGCGCGCTCACCGAGTTCGCGAGCAAGTTCGGCCGCGGCCGCGCCATCCCGCACTGGATGCGCTGGGGCGGCTGGCCTTTCGTGGCCTTCGGCCTCACCACGATCTACGGACAGATGGTGAGTGTCTACCAGTACCCCAAGGCGGTGCTGCTGGTGCTGGGCGGATCGACGCTCGGCGCGATGGTGATCGGCTTTCTGTACGGGCGCGAGAAGCGCGTTTGGTGCAAGTATCTCTGCCCCGTGAACGGGGTTTTCGCGCTTTTGGCGCGTCTCGCGCCGTTTCGCTACAAGGTCGACGAAGACGCCTGGCGCAACTCCTACACGCACGGCGAGCACGGCGGGCATCGCGTGATTCCCGTGAACTGCGCGCCGCTCGTGCCGCTGCGCAACATGAAGGGCGCTGCGCAGTGCCACATGTGCGGTCGCTGCAGCGGCCACCGCGACGCCATCGCGCTTTCGTGGCGCTCGCCGGCGGAAGAAGTGGTCGAACTCGGCGACAGCCAGGCCAGCGCGTGGGACACGGCGCTGATTCTCTACGGCCTGCTCGGCGTGGCGATCGGCGCGTTCCACTGGACCGGCTCGCCGTGGTTCATCGACATCAAGCAGTGGCTCGCGGGCTGGCTCATCGACCGCGACATCACCTGGCCGCTCGACACCAACGCGCCATGGTTCCTGCTCACGCATTACCCGGCCCAGAACGACGTGTTCTCGTGGCTCGACGGCGCGATGATCGTCGGCTATATCGTCGCGACGGGGCTCGTCTATGGCACGGCGCTGCTCGCGATCCTCGCGGGCTCGACTACCGTGCTCGGGCGTTTCGAGATGCGGCGTCTGCATCACTTCGCGCAGTCGCTGATCCCGCTGGCGGGAGCGGGCGTGTTCCTCGGCCTGTCGGCCACGACGCTCTCGCTGCTGCGCGCGGAGCACGTGCCGCTCGACTGGGCCGCCGAGGTGCGCATTGCGATTCTGGTCATCACGAACCTCTGGAGCGCCTGGCTCGCGTGGCGCGTGACAGGGCGCTACTGCTCGCGGTTCTGGCAGCGCGCGCTCGCTCTCGCGGGCTTCGCGCTTGCGCTCGCCGTGGTGGACAGCGCATGGTGGCTCATGTTCTGGGGCTGGGTGCGCTGAGTCTGCTTCGGCGTTTCTTCATCTGCCGCTGATATAGGCGACATACGAGGGATCCGCGCGTCGCGGCACAAGTCTGAGTGTTACTCTCGAAACCGGGTTGGCGATTTCGCCAAACCCGGTTTTTGACTTTTCGGAGAGACGCATGCGAACGCGAGCAGTACTGACCGATGAAGACGTGATCCGGGTAGGCGACGCAGCCGTCGCGCACGCCCGCTCGAATGAATGGCACGTGACGATCGCCGTCGTCGATGAGGGCGGCCATCTGCTGTATTTGCGCCGCCTCGACGGCGCCGCGCCCGTCAGCGCGGAGATCGCCGTGGCCAAGGCGCGCACTGCGTCGCTGGGCCGCCGCGAGAGCAAGGTGTACGAGGACGTGATCAAGCAGGGCCGCACGGCGTTCCTGAGTGCGCCGCTCACCGGCATGCTGGAAGGCGGCGTACCCGTGAGCGTGAACGGCGATGTGATTGGCGCGGTCGGGGTCTCGGGCGTGAAGTCCGACCAGGATGCCTCCATTGCGCGTGCGGGCATCGCGGCGCTCGGGGTGGAGTAATTCGATCCACTGTCGCGCTCGACGACGCCAGAAAAAACAAAAGCCGCGGACGGATGCCGCGGCTTTTGTCTCGGGCGGCTCACGCTTCGCGCGCCGCCCCGTGCTTTGCATGGGACCGGAGTAAGCGCTAAAGCGCCAACTCCGGATCGAGCTTTGCATGGGACCGGAGTAAGCGCTAAAGCGCCAACTCCGGATCGACACAAAGGTATGAGAACAAAAAAGTGGCGTGGCTTGCTTCGACGGCCGGCTTGAAGCTTGAAGGATGTCTGCACGAAGGGGTCTAGATCTCGCGTGCAAGCCGTCGTTGCTGGCTAATGCCCCAACGCCTCTCGGTGGAGGCGGTCCCCACAATACCCGGTTGAAACCTGCGTGAAACCTATTTCGTCAGGATCAGCTTGCCGAGCCGGGTGGCCCGCAGCTGATACGTTTCGCCGTTGTGCATGATGCTCACATGGCTGCGGCCTTGCAGCAGCGCCGCGCTATCCAGTTTCCTCTCGTCGCTTGCCGCGGCGGCCGCCGGCTCGGCGCTCTTGCGCGGCTTCGGCTGGGCGACGGCAGGCTTGGGCCGCGCGCTGGTCAATGCCGAGCTGCCGTTGCGGCGCAAGCTTAGTGTGGAGGTGCGGTTCAGTTCGGTCATGAACGTCACGTCTTTGTCTCGATTCGATGGATGAATTCTAAATGATAATAGTTCGTATTTGCAACTACGAGATATTCATCGGAATCGAATGCCGATAGCCTGAACCGAAGCGTGCTGTCGTGTGAATCGGCGCTCGCCGTGCCGCGCAGGAGGGCAAGCGCCGGAGGCTTCAGTGCAGCGCGTTCGGCGCGCTGCCGTCGCCCTGCACGAACTGGCGGATGAGACGCACGGTGTCGATGTCCGACTCGCGATAGGCCGACTTCACGATCTCGGAAGTCTGCCGGTCGTCCTCGGTATCGGCGGTGGGCAGCGTCGTGCGGTACTCGAAGCGCAGAAAGAGCTGCAGCTCGTCGGGCTGCTCGATCGTCATCGTGAGCGAGCCGCCCACGTACTCGGCGGTCGCCATGATGTCGTAGCGCACGCTCTCGTTGGGCGTGAGCGTGACGCGATCGCGTACCGTGGCGTGGCCATAGTGCAACTCGCGTTCCATCGTGCTCTCGGTGCGCGAGAGGATCGTGCAGCTGTCGAGCCCGATCACGAAGAGCTGTGGCTGCTCGGCGCGCAGCACGAGCCCTTCCCAGAGCTGTTCGCGCGTCATGGCCTCGACGAGCGGATTCAGCGGATCGTTGATCTGGATGAGGTGTTCGAAATTCAAGGCGGCGCCTTCCTGTGTCTGTGTCCGCGCGTCGCCGCTCAAGCGACGACGAGACCCGTGCGGATCGTGATCGTGTTCGTGAGGACCTTGTGGACCGGGCAGGCGTTGGCGATCTGCAGCAGGCGCTCGCGCTGCTCGTCGGTGAGCGCGCCTTCGAGCACGATCTGGCGGTCGATCTTCGTGCCTTCGCTGCCGGTTTCCATCGTGAGCTTCACGCGTACGCCTTCGAGCGGCCACTCCTTGCGCTGCGCATACATCTTCAGCGTGATGGAGGTGCAGGCGCCAAGGCTCGAGAGCAACAGCGAGAAAGGCGACGGTCCGCGGTCGCCGCCGCCGAGCGAGGCGGGTTCGTCGGCGATCCAGGTGTGGGTGCCGTCGTCGAACTGGACCTGGTAGTTCGTCGAGCCAATGTGTGCGGTGACTGCGGGTTCGGCCATGCGCTCCTCGCGGGCGGGACGGTTAAAGAGGGACGGGCGCGCAACCTGCGATGCGCGCCCCAGAAACCTTATTGTGACGGAAAGCGGGCGGGCCTGTGGCGATGCTTCGGAAACCCGCGTCGCTGCGCCGTCCGGCTTCAGTGAGCGATGCGCCCCATGCGCCCGGCCTGATAGTCGAGCACGGCCTCGCGGATCTCCTGCTCCGTGTTCATGACGAACGGGCCGTAGCGCACGACCGGCTCGTTCAGCGGCACGCCGCCGATCAGCAGGACGCTGAGCGGCGCGCTCGCGTCGGCCGGGGCGGCGAGCGTGACGGTGTCGCCGTCGCTCGCGAAGGTCACCATCTGCTGGGCGTCGATGGCCTGCGCGTCGGGCCCGTAAAGACCCTTGCCCGAGAGACCGTACGCAAACACGCGATAGTCGCTCGGCACCGGCTGCTCCACGCGCGCGCCGGGCGCGAGCGTGAAGTGCTGGTAGAGGATGGGTGTGCGCGTTTCGATCGCGGCCTTCACGCCCAGCGCTTCGCCGGCGATCACCTTCACCGCAACCTTGCCGTCCTTCGAGCGGCCCACCGGAATCTGTTCCGTGGGCAGCTCCTGGTAGCGCGGCGCCATCATCTTGTCGCGCGCGGGCAGATTCACCCACAGCTGCAGGCCATGCATGCGGCCGCCCGTACGCGTGAATTCGGGGTCGGGCATCTCGCTGTGGATCACGCCCGCGCCGGCCGTCATCCATTGCACGTCGCCGGGTCGCAGCGTGCCCGAATGGCCCGCCGAGTCCTTGTGGCCGAAGCGGCCTTCGACCATATAGGTGACGGTTTCGAAGCCGCGGTGCGGATGGTCGGGCGCGCCCTTGGCCTCGCCGGGGGCGTAATCGACGGGGCCCATTTCGTCGAGCAGCAGGAACGGATCGAAGTCCATCAACTGGCGGGTCGGAAACGGCCGATGGACGATGAATCCGCCACCCTCGGTGGTGCGAACCGCGGGATAAACGCGCTCAATCGTACGGGTCGTGGTCATGGATATCACCTCGAATTGTGGGAATTGCGTTATATGCGAAACAAACCGCTATTATAGGTAGCCAATTTGGCCTGTTTTACGGCCTCATCGCAATGGATTGTCCCATCGCTGGAACGACGACATGAAAATCGATTCGCATAACCTCAACGACCTGATGTACTTCTCGCAGGTGATCGAGCATGGCGGCTTTTCCGCTGCCGAACGCGTGCTCGGCATCTCGAAGTCGCGTCTGTCGAGGCGGGTGAGCGAACTCGAGGCCTCGCTCGGCGTGCGCCTGTTGCAGCGTTCCACGCGCAAGCTTGCGCTCACGGAAGCGGGCGAACTCTTCTACCAGCATTGCCGCTCGATGCTCGCCGAGGCGCAGGCCGCGGTGAACGTCGTTCAGTCGCTGCGCTCGTCGCCGCGCGGCACGGTGCGCGTGAGCGTGCCCGTCACGCTTTCGCAAACGATCTTTTCGCAGGTCATACCGGAATTCATGCATCGCTACCCCGAGGTGCGGGTGGTGATGCGCGTGACGAACCGCGTGATCGACCTGTTCGAAGATTCCGTGGATATCGCGCTGCGCGTGCGCTCGGAGCCGCCGCAGAACGCCAATATCGTGGTGCGTCCGTTGTGGCGCACCGAGCAGATGCTGGTGGGCGCGCCGAGCCTGCTCGCGCAGAACGCGCCGCCGCTCACGCCGGAAGACCTCGCGCGCTTCGAAACGCTCGATACGCCCACGGGCGACGGCCGCCACGTGTTCCAGCTCATCGCGCCCGATGGCACGCGCCACGCGCACGAACACGAGCCGCGCCTCATCACCGCGGACCTCACGACGATCCGTGAAGCGGCGCTGCAGGGCCTCGGCATCGCGGCCTTGCCGGAGATGATGTATGGCGCCGCGCTGCGCTCAGGCAAGCTTTCTCCGGTGATGCCGGGCTGGACGCTGCCGGTGCCGCAGCTCTATGCGGTATTTCTCTCGCGCCAGGGCATGGTTCCGGCCGTGCGTGCCTTCGTCGATTACCTCGTCGAAGTGCTCGATGCCGATAAGGGCTTGCAGCAGGAATGTCCGCTCAGAAGCGAGATCGCTGCGCCTGGAACGCAGGCAGAAACGGAGAATGCATCCAGCGGCAAGGTTGGGCTCTCGCGCACAAAGAGCACAAGCAGGATCGAAACTGCATGAAGCTTTGCGAACGTGCACGCGCGTGCGCTTGTATGAAACTTGAGTTTTCATGCAGTGCATTTGTGCGCAACGTCTAGCGCCATTTGTTTTTAGGCATTCAAGCGTGAGCGGCCATCGCTACTTTCAATGGCCTAACTCTTGAAGGTACGAAGCGAGAGGAATATATTGAAGTCCTCCTCGCCAAGCACCGGTCTTGAGTGGGGATTGATGGCCGCTATCATAGTGGGCCTTCAGGGCCGAAAGCGCAGTCCGTGTTGCCCACGGCAGTCGCATGTGCCGGTGTGAACCGATCGATTGTCGGGGAGTCGCCGCCACCGCCCGAATGCGCCGCGTGCGCACGAAAAAAGGCCTTCATCTGACGATGAAGGCCTTTTACTTTGTACCGCTCAATTTTGCGTGCTGCGTGCAGTGACGCGATCAGTGATGCGCAGGGTCGGTGACGAAGCCGAGCTTCGTGAGGCCGCCGCTTTGCGCGGCAGACATCACCTGGGCCACGCGTTCGTACTGCACCTTGCGGTCCGCATTCAGATGCAGTTCCGGTTGCGGCGTCGTTTGCGCCGCGGCTGCGATCTTCTGGTTCAGCGCCGCGTCGTCGACCTGCGTGCCGTCCCACAGCACCGTGCCGTCCGCTTCGATCGAGATGTTGATCTGCGCGGGCTTGCTGTCTTCCTTCTGACTGCTCGCATGCGGCAGGTCGATCTTCACGGCGTGACGGATCACGGGAATCGTCACCATGAAAACGATCAGGAGAACCAACATGACGTCGACGAGCGGCGTCATGTTGATTTCGTTCATCAGGCCATCGTCGTCGTCGCTGGCAAAGGGGCTCATCGCCATGATGCTTGCCTCCGCTCTTTAGTGGCTGCGCGCAGCGACACGCAGGTTGCTCGTGTTGCTGCCTTCCTTCGCGCCGCCACGTGCGGTCGAGGTGAGGCGCGCGCCCGTCACGAAGAAGGCATGCAGGCCGTGCGCGAAGCGGTTGAGCTTCGTGACGATCGCCTTGTTGGCGCGGGTGAGGGCGTTGTAGCCGAGCACGGCGGGAATCGCGACAAAGAGGCCGAAGGCCGTCATGATGAGCGCTTCGCCAACCGGGCCGGCCACGGCGTCGATCGAGGTTTGACCCGTCGCGCCGATCGTAAGCAGTGCGTGATAGATGCCCCACACCGTGCCGAACAGGCCGACGAACGGCGCCGTGCTGCCGATCGAGGCGAGAATGGCGAGGCCGCTTTGCATCTTCGCGACCGATTCGTCCATCGTGTCCTTGAGGCAGCGCGTGACCCAGTCCGACACGTCCATGCGGTCGTGCAGATGCGGCTGCGTCTGGTGATGGTGGTCGGCGGCTTCCTGGCCCGACAGCGCAAGTGCGAGGAACGGGTTGTCTTCACGCGAGCCGCTGCCGAGCTTCTTCACGCCGTCGGCGAGATCGTCCGAGTGCCAGAACTGCTGCTCGGCGTTCTTCGTGAGGCGTTTGAGGCGCGCGACATTCCAGCCCTTCACGACGATCACGCACCACGACAGCACCGACATGATCAACAGCGCGAGCGCGATGCCGCGTGTCACGAAATCCCCTTGCGCCCAGACGTGGGCGATACCGTAGTTCTGCATTCCTGATCCTCTTTATTCAATTCATGAAAGCGTGTGGCTTCAGCCCGTCAATTATTCAGGCTGAACTCGAATGGTTGCGTATAGGCCGCGCGGACGGCTTCGCCGTTTTCCAGGTACGGCTTGCACGAGCTCTGGCGCATCGCGTCGAGCGCGGCGTCGTCGAGGCGGCTGGAGCCGCTCGACTTCTTCAGCTCGATGTTCTCGATCTTGCCCGTGAGGCCCACGACGAAGTGCACGAATGCCGTGCCGGTTTCGCCGCGCCGGCGCGAGAGCGTCGGGTAGTCGGGCTGCACGATGCGGCAGTCGAGGTGCGAGACGTTCTTCGGCGCCGAGAGCGCCATGGTCGGCTTCGCGTCCGTGGCCGCCGCGGCTTGCGGAGCGGGCGCGGGCGGCGTGGGAGCCGGCGGCGTAGGCGCAGTGGGCGCGGCCGACTCGATCGCGTGCTGCGAGGGCGCTTCGGCCACGGGCAGCGGAGTGGGCTTGGGCTTGGGCTGGACCTTCGGCTTCTCGCGCGTCACGTGCGGGACCGGCTTGGGCGGAGGCGGCGTGGGCGTGGACTGGATTGCAGCCGGGGCGGAGACCGGCTCGGGCTTGAGCAGTTCGGCCATCATCGTCTGCGACTGGAGCGCGACGGGCGTCACGGGTTCGCGCTTCATCAGCACGACGGCGATGAGCGCGGCATGCAGCGCGACCACGATCGCGCTCGCCGTGACGACACGGCGATTGACGCGAACGGAGGGAGTCGGCAGCGTGCCAGCGGTGGTTTGGAAAGCCTGCATGTTTAGCGTGGCTGCCATGCGGACGACGGCGCGCAGGCGAACCTACGCGTCGTGTCGGGCAGCTTTATTTGCGAAAGATCAACAGCGAGATGCACAACGTCGTTACGAATCCGAGCAGCAGTTCCATCACGACCTCCTTTGAGGGGTACGAGCGGTAGCTGGCTGGTCGGGAGACGGGCTTGCTGTCGGCGGCGATTTGACGTCCGCGGCGCGTGGCGCCTGAGGCGCCTTTGGCTAAACGGGCGGACGGGGCGGACGCGCATCGGTGGCCGGATGCGCGTCATGGCTTCAGGCAGCCTTGCGCTCGTAAAACGTGAGCGGAACCGCATGGGGGACCACGGCGGGGTGCGCCGGTTGCGTGACCCCGCAGCGGCTCGCACAGACACCGCTTTGCGCCATCACGTCACGAACGGATTCTTCGCACTTGCCGCAGCAGGTCGCGACGCCGAGCTCGAACTGCAGCTCGTCGAAAGAATCCATGCCTTCCTGAATGGAGGCGCGGATCGTCCGGTCGGAGACGGATTTGCAAACGCAGACAATCATGATGGACCGCAATAGAGAGAGTTAATGCGAATTATTATCATTATGTTTGCTGGGTTTGGCAAGCGCGTAGGCGGATTTTTTGTAACATAACCGGAGGCCTAGCAGGGGTTTTGCTTTGCGTCAGGAAAAGGCGAGCCAGGGTGGGGCGCTCGTCAAGGCGTTTGGTGAGCCGCCTAGAGCTTATCCGTTGCGTTACTGTCGGCAGGGTGGCGCATTGCCGCGGGAGCCCACCAGGGGACTTCTGGCAGGAGCGAGGCTCAACGAGGCGGGTGAGTCAGATGGGTAGAAACGGGGTTGAAACGTGAACGCCAGGGCGAGGCGCGAATCGCGAACCTCGCATCGCGCGCGGCGTGTGGCGCCGGCGCGTCAGGCCGCGTTCGCTTCCAGTTGCCGCGTGCGGCGCGAGGGGATGACCACGCGCTCGACGTTGGCGTTCAGACCCAGCAGCGCGGCCGCCAGTTCGCGCAGGTGTGCGCCGTCGCTCGTCGAGCAGAAGCGAATCTCGTCGCTGCCCGCGCCGGCCGGCTCGCCGCTCGCGCGCAGGCCGTGCTGGTCGAGCACGCGTTCGAGCTGCCGGGCGATGGCGACGCTCGTGTCGACGAGCGTCATGCGTTCGCCGACGATCGAGCGGATCGCCGCGTCGAGAAACGGGTAGTGCGTGCAGCCGAGCACGAGCGTGTCCGCGCCCGCGTCGAGCATGGGCTCGACGTATGCGCGCAGCAGCGCGAGCAATTCGGCTGAACCGATGTCGCAGCGCTCCACGGCTTCCACGAGGCCATGGCCCGGCTGGCACAGCACGCGCAGGTCGGCCGCGTGGCGCTCCACGAGCGCCTGAAAGCGCGCGCTGCGCAGCGTGACCTGGGTGGCGAGGACGCCCGCCACGCGCGATTTCGAGACCAGTGCCGCCGGTTTGATCCCCGGCTCCACCCCGATGAGCGGGATGGAGAGCCGCTCGCGCACGAGCGCAATGGATTGCGCCGTGGCCGTGTTGCAGGCCACCACCAGCGCCTTCGCGCCCTGCGCCACGAGCCATTCGCAGATCGCGAGCGTGCGGTCGGCGATGAAGTCGTCGTCGCGCTGGCCGTAGGGGGCGTAGCGCGAGTCGGCGGCATACACGAGCCGCTCGGCGGGCAACAGCGCGCGCACGGCGCGCAGCACCGACAGGCCGCCGAGGCCGGAGTCGAAGATGCCGATGGGCGCAGCGCTGGAAGAGGCCGGAAGGTTCACGGGGATGGGCGCAAAAGGGTTGGGGCGCACCCGCAAGGCGGACGGACGCGCGCGGGCGCGAGGCGCGCGATCAGGATTCTACCGAACCCATGGCCGACTGCTGGTAATTCTGGATGCCGATCTTGCCGATGAGGTCGATCTGCGTTTCGAGCCAGTCGATGTGCTCTTCGGTGTCTTCGAGAATCGTCACGAAAATCTCGCGCGAAACGAAGTCGCGTACCGATTCGCAATAAACAATCGCTTCCTTGCAGGTGGACTGTGAAATTTGTTCGAGCTTCAAATCGCACTCGAGAATTTCCTTGGTTTCTTCGCCAATCAGCAGCTTATGCAGGTCCTGGAGGTTCGGCAGACCGTCGAGCATGAAAATACGCTCGATGAGCATATCGGCATGCTTCATTTCACCGATCGATTCGTCATATTCATGCTTGCCGAGTTTCTCGAGGCCCCAGTGCTTGTACATGCGGGCATGCAGGAAATACTGATTGATAGCCGTGAGCTCGTTCTTGAGCTGCGCGTTCAGATATTCGATGACCTTCTTGTCGCCTTGCATAGTCTTTCCTTTCTTTGTGGGGCGGTGACTGGTTTCCAACAATAAACGCTCAATACACAAAAGCCAAGGCCGAATCCACATTGAATTGCGGTAAATATCGGCGATTTACTCAGTGCTGAGAATTAATCTCAGTACGCCTCGCGTGACGCAAAAAAAACCGGGGCGCGCGGCCCCGGTTTTTAAACAGGCATCAGGCAGGCATCAAACCGTGGCGACCGGAATCTTGCCAATCTTCGCCTGCCATTCGGCAGGGCCGGTCTTGTGGACCGAGGTGCCCGACGAATCGACGGCGACCGTCACCGGCATGTCCTGCACGTCGAACTCGTAGATGGCTTCCATGCCGAGGTCTTCGAACGCGAGGACCTTCGAGCCGCGGATCGCCTTCGACACGAGGTAAGCCGCACCGCCCACCGCCATCAGGTAAGCCGCCTTGTGCTTCTTGATCGCCTCGATGGCGACCGGGCCGCGCTCGGCCTTGCCGACCATCGAGATGAGGCCCGTTTGCGAGAGCATCAGCTCCGTGAACTTGTCCATGCGCGTAGCGGTGGTGGGACCAGCCGGGCCAACCACTTCGTCGCGCACCGGATCGACCGGGCCGACGTAGTAGATCACGCGGTTCTTGAAGTCCACCGGCAGCTTCTCGCCCTTGGCGAGCATGTCGGCGATGCGCTTGTGCGCGGCGTCGCGGCCCGTGAGCATCTTGCCCGAGAGCAGCAGCGTCTGGCCCGGCTTCCACGAAGCGACTTCTTCCGGCGTGAGCGTGTTGAGGTCGACGCGCTTGCTCGTTTCCGTGTTCGGTTCCCAGTTGACCTTCGGCCATGCGTCGAGCGAGGGCGCTTCGAGCTTCGCCGGGCCCGAGCCGTCGAGCACGAAGTGCGCGTGGCGCGTGGCGGCGCAGTTCGGGATCATCGCGACGGGCTTCGAAGCCGCGTGCGTGGCCGTGGCCATGATCTTGACGTCGAGCACGGTGGCGAGGCCGCCCAGACCCTGCGCGCCGATGCCGAGCGCGTTGACCTTCTCGTGCAGTTCCACACGCAGTTCTTCGACCCAGTCCTTCGGACCGCGCTTGATGATCTCCTGGATGTCGATCGACTCCATGAGCGATTCCTTCGCCATCAGCATCGCCTTCTCGGCGGTGCCGCCGATGCCGATGCCGAGCATGCCCGGCGGGCACCAGCCCGCGCCCATCGTCGGCACGGTCTTGAGCACCCAGTCGACGATCGAGTCGGACGGGTTCAGCATCACGAACTTCGACTTGTTCTCCGAGCCGCCGCCCTTCGCTGCAACCTGCACGTCGACCTTGTCGCCCGGCACGATCTCGTAATGGATCACGGCAGGCGTATTGTCCTTCGTGTTCTTGCGGCCGCCTTCGGGCGGGTTCACGATCGAGGCGCGCAGCACGTTGTCCGGGTTCAGGTAACCGCGGCGCACGCCCTCGTTGATCATGTCGGTCACGCCCATCGTGGCGCCGTCCCAACGCACGTCCATGCCGACCTTCACGAAGATCGTGACGATGCCGGTGTCCTGGCAGATGGGGCGCTTGCCCTCGGCGCACATGCGGCTGTTGGTGAGGATCTGCGCGATCGCGTCCTTCGCGGCCGGGCTCTCTTCGAGTTCGTAGGCGCGGCCCAGCGCCTCGATGTAGTCCTGCGGATGGTAGTAGCTGATGTATTGCAGCGAATCCGCAATGCTCTGGATGAGGTCTTCCTGTTTGATGACGGTCATGGCTAGCTTCTGTGGGGACGGGTGTTTTGAATAATGTCTGCCGTGTGCGCGGTTCAGTCGGACTCGGCGTGCTCGGGAACCGCTCGACGCGCCGCGGCCTGCCCGCCTGGCACCGGATGGCGGGCGGCGAGCTCCTGGTAGTGTTCGGGGTGCGTATGCGTGGTGATGCGGTCGATCCACGCCATCACGAGCGCGGAGACGAGGAACGCCACGTGGATGATCACCTGCCACATCACCGTATGCGTCGAGGCGGCATCGGGATTGATGAAGGTTTTGAGCAGATGGATCGACGAAATGCTGATGAGCGCCATGGCGAGCTTCACCTTGAGCACGCCAGCGTTCACGTGGTCGAGCCATTCGGGCTCGTCGGGATGGCCCTCGAGATTCAGGCGCGAGACGAAGGTCTCGTAGCCGCCCACGATCACCATGATGAGCAGGTTCGAGATCATCACCACGTCGATCAGGCCGAGCACGGCCAGCATGATGCTGGTTTCGTCGAGCGTGGTGGCGTGGCTCACGAGGTGCCAGACCTCCTTGAGGAACAGCACGCAGTACACGGCTTGCGCGACGATCAGACCCAGATAGAGCGGCACCTGCAGCCAGCGGCTCATGAAGATGATGCTGGGCAACGGACGCATGCGGCGACGGGCTTTACCCGGTGCGGCGGCGGAAGGCGGCTGGGGGCGTGCGGCGGACATGGGCAATCACGGTGGCGAATTCGGGCGGGGCTGCCTAAGTGGGGCTGCCTAAGTGGGGCTGCCTTGAGCGCAGCCGTCTGGTTGGGGCCAGAAGGCGCGTGAGGGGCCGGGCGGGCGCTATTGTACAGCGTCGCAGGACGGGCTCGCCGGGATTCCGGCAGCACCGCCCGCGCCCCGATACTTTCAACCTGATTACGGAATGGTCACGAGGCCACCGGCGGCAGGCGCTTCATCTTGAGGCTCGCGAGCCCGATGCCGGCCACCACGCAGGCGAGCGCAATGCCGTGCGCGGGGGTGGGGCGCTCGCCAAGAAACGCGATGCCATACACGGCCGCCGCCACCGGCAGCACGGCCGTGAACACGCCGGCGATGCTGCCCGGCACGTGGCGAATGCCCATCATCCAGAGACAGAACGAGAACACGCTCGCCGAAAGCCCGTACCAGAGCGCGAGCCACCAGATGCCCGCGGGCACGCTCGAGAAATCGAACGACAGTGCGCCGGACAGCCCCACGGGCAGCATCAGCAGAAAGCCGAACAGATGTGTGTATGCGCAGATATCGAGCGGCGCGAGCGTTTGAGTGAGACGGCGCGACAGGATCACATAGAGCGATTCGCAGCACACCGCGCCGAGCACCATCAGGTTGCCGATCAACGAACTGGCGCCGGTGTCGCCGTTGCCGCCCACGTGCGCGAGATTGATGACCGCGATGCCCGCAATGGCGAGCACGATGGAAGCGAGCGCGCGTGCGTCGGGGCGCTCGCGCAGGAAGAGCCAGGAGAAGAGGGCGACCACGGCGGGGATCGTGCTCGTGATGACGCCGGCCGCGACCGCGCTCGTGCGATGCACGCCGCCGAGCATCAGCAGCGTAAACCCGAATGTCCCAAACAGCGCCTGAAGGAACAGATTGATCCATTCGCCGCGCTTCACCTGTTGCATTCTGGAGCGTCGCAGGAGCGGACCGAGCACCGCGAGAGCGATCACGAAGCGCAGCAGCGCGAAGAGTGGTATGGGAATGAAGGCGACAATCGACTTGCCGATGCCGACGTTGCTGCCCACGAGCAGCATCGAGGCAATGAGAAACAGGGAATAGCGATTCAAGCTGGAATCCGGGTGCGCAGTTCAGTTAGCATTCTAAATGTCTGCTTACTTGCGTGCCATGGCGCGCTGCTTGCATGGTCTGCATGGGCGCGCGTAAGTGGCCGGTAAGTTGCTACGCTTAATCTTGCCGGCATGGGTAGTTTGCGAAGATCGCGCACGATCGTGCCTGTATCGCGCGCCCATGCATGCCGGGATGCCACAATGGCGGCTCCCGGCGCAAGCCAATAGCGCCGTGCCCGCATGCGGGCGGCGGCGCACGGAGACGGCACGCACGGGCATTGAAGATGCTCATGCGTGTCCACGAATTTGACGTTTCATCTTCACCAAGGGGTTGTCGATGTCTGCGATTGAATCGGTTCTTCAGGAACGCCGCGTCTTTGCGCCTTCCGAGCAAACGGTGGCGGGCGCCACGGTGTCCGGCATGGACGCATACAAGGCGCTGTGCGCCGAAGCCGAACGCGATTACGAAGGCTTCTGGGCGCGCCTCGCGCGCGAAACCCTGAGCTGGCAAAAGCCCTTCACGAAGGTGCTCGACGAATCGAAGGCGCCGTTCTACACGTGGTTCGAAGACGGCGAACTCAATGCCTCGTACAACAGCCTCGACCGCCACGTCGAAGCGGGCAATGGCGAGCGCGTCGCGATCGTCTTCGAAGCCGACGACGGCACCGTCACGAACGTCACCTACAAGGACCTGCTCGCGCGCGTGTCGCGCTTCGCCAATGCGCTGCAGAAACGCGGCGTGAAGAAGGGCGATCGCGTGGTCATCTACATGCCGATGTCGGTGGAAGGCGTGGTCGCCATGCAGGCTTGCGCGCGCATCGGCGCGACGCATTCGGTCGTGTTCGGCGGCTTCTCGTCGAAGTCGCTCAACGAACGCATGGTCGACGTGGGCGCGGTCGCGCTCATCACCGCCGACGAACAGATGCGCGGCGGCAAGGCGCTGCCGCTAAAGAACATCGCCGACGAAGCGCTCGCCATGGGCGGCTGCGAAGCGGTGCACAGCGTGATCGTCTACAAGCGTACGGGCGGCAAGGTCGCCTGGCACGAAGGCCGCGACCAGTGGATGCACGAACTTTCGGCGGCCGAGAGCGATACGTGCGCGCCGGTGCCGGTAGGCGCGGAACATCCGCTCTTCATCCTCTACACGTCGGGCTCGACGGGCAAGCCGAAGGGCGTGCAGCACAGCACGGGCGGCTACCTGTTGTGGGCCGCGCAAACGATGAAGTGGACCTTCGATCACAAGCCCTCGGACGTGTTCTGGTGCACGGCCGACATCGGCTGGATCACGGGCCACAGTTATATCGCCTATGGTCCGCTCACGATCGGCGCAACCCAGGTCGTGTTCGAAGGCGTGCCCACGTACCCGAACGCGGGCCGCTTCTGGGACATGATCGCCAAGCACAAGGTCACGGTGTTCTACACCGCGCCCACGGCGATCCGCTCGCTCATCAAGGCATCCGAAGCCGACGCGAAGGTGCATCCGAAGAGCTACGACCTTTCTTCGCTGCGCATTCTCGGCACGGTCGGCGAGCCGATCAATCCCGAAGCGTGGATGTGGTACTACGAAAACGTGGGCGGCAAGCGCTGCCCGATCGTCGACACGTGGTGGCAAACCGAAACCGGCGGCCACATGATCACGCCGCTGCCGGGCGCGACGCCGCTCGTGCCGGGTTCGTGCACGCTGCCGCTGCCGGGCATCATGGCCGCGATCGTCGACGAAACCGGCCAGGACGTGCCGAACGGGCAGGGCGGCATTCTCGTCGTGAAGCGTCCGTGGCCCGCGATGATCCGCAACGTCTGGGGACAACCCGAGCGCTACAAGTCGGGCTATTTCCCCGAGGAACTCGGCGGCAAGCTGTATCTGGCCGGCGACGGCAGCGTGCGCGACAAGGACACGGGCTACTTCACGATCATGGGCCGGATCGACGACGTGCTGAACGTCTCGGGCCACCGCCTCGGCACGATGGAGATCGAGTCGGCGCTGGTGGCGAACCCGCTCGTGGCCGAAGCCGCCGTGGTGGGCCGCCCCGACGACACCACCGGCGAAGCCGTGGTGGCGTTCGTGGTGCTCAAGGCCACGCGTCCGCAGGGCGACGAGGCCGTGAAGCTCGCCAACGATCTGCGCGCCTGGGTGGGCAAGGAGATCGGGCCGATCGCCAAGCCCCGCGACATCCGCTTCGGCGAGAACCTGCCGAAGACGCGCTCGGGCAAGATCATGCGCCGTCTGCTGCGCTCGCTCGCGAAGGGCGAGGCGATCACGCAGGACGTTTCCACGCTGGAAAACCCGGCGATTCTGGACCAGCTCGGCGAATCGCTCTAAACGCCGAGGTTCGCGCGGCGCCTTGGCTGGCGCCGCGCGCCGCATCGATCCCCGCATTGCCCCGGATTGCCGGCCATACGCGTTTTTGCTACACAGGCGCATGGCCGCGCCACACACTACTCCGCAGAACAATCTCAATCCCTTGCCCGAGCCGCCCCCGGTGAGCGAGGCGATGGCGCGCGCGCATCGGCGCTACTGGCGCTTCAATCTCGCGCTGATCGCCGTGCTGATGACGATCGGCTTCCTCGTCTCGTTCGTTGCGCCGCTCTTTGCGCGGCAGCTCGCCGGCCTGCGCTTCGCGGGCTTCAGCCTGCCGTTCTACCTCGGCGCACAGGGCGCGATCCTGCTCTACGTGCTGCTCGTCGCGATCTATATCGTGCTGATGCAGCGCGCCGACCGCGTGCTGCAAGCCGCGCTCGAAGCCGACATCGCCATTCGCGAAGCCAGCAAGGCACAGCAACGATGAGGCTTGCGCACCGGCTCATACGCTCCTACGCGTTGTACACGCTCGGCTTTCTCGCCTTCGTCTATGTGATGTGGCGGATCGAGCTTTCCACCGGCCCCGGCATGTGGATCGGCTATGTGTTCCTGTTCGTGCCGATCGCGGTCTACGCGGTGATCGGGCTGCTTTCGCGCACCTCGGACCTCGTCGAATACTACGTGGCGGGGCGGCGCGTGCCGTCGTTCTTCAACGGCATGGCGACGGCCGCCGACTGGCTTTCCGCCGCGTCGTTCATCGGCCTTGCGGGTTCGCTCTACGCGAGTGGCTACGACGGCCTCGCTTACCTGATGGGCTGGACGGGCGGCTACTGCCTCGTCGCCTTCCTGCTCGCGCCGTATGTGCGCAAGCTCGCCCGCTACACGATTCCCGACTTCCTCGGCACGCGCTTCTCGAGCAACCTCGTGCGTGCGCTCGCCGTGCTCGCGACCATCCTCTGCTCGTTCGTCTATCTCGTCGCGCAGATCCAGGGCGTGGGGCTGATCGCCACGCGCTTCATCGGCGTGGATTTCGCCATCGGCATTTTCTGCGGGCTGGCGGGCATTCTCGTGTGTTCGTTTCTCGGCGGCATGCGCGCCGTGACGTGGACGCAGGTCGCGCAATACATCATTCTCATCGCGGCCATCCTGATTCCGGTTTCGCTGATCGCGCACCGCGACGGCCTCGGCTGGCTGCCGCAAGTCGATTACGGCAACGTGATGCAGCGCGTGGAAGCGCTCGAGCACGACGTGCGCGGCGCGAGTGCCGAAGCCACCGTGCGCGACGCCTACCGCGAGCGCGCGGCGCAATGGCAGACGCGCCTCGACACGCTGCCGCAGTCGTACGTCGCGGAGAAGACGCACCTCGTCGAATCGCTCGCGAACCTGCGCCGCCACAACGGCCCGCTGCGCGATATCGATTCGCTCGAGCGTGAATTGAACGCCTTTCCGCGCGACGTGGACGCTGCGCGCATGGTGTGGACGCGCCAGCGCGACGACCTGCTCGAGCGCGCCACGCCGCCCGTGCCGATGAACGAACCGTTTCCCGCCGCCGACGATGCCGAGCGACGCCTTCATCAACGCAACTTCCTTTCGCTGCTCCTGTGCCTTTCGCTTGGCACGGCGAGCCTGCCGCACATCCTCACGCGCTACAACACGACGACCTCGGTGGCCTCGGCGCGGCGCTCGGTGGGCTGGACGCTCTTTTTCGTCGCGCTGTTCTATCTGACCGTGCCGGTGCTCGCGGTGCTGATCAAGTTCGAGATCCTCACGCATCTGATGGGGCAGCGCTTCGACGATCTGCCGCAGTGGGTCATGCAGTGGCGGCGCGTCGAGCCGTACCTCATCAGCATTGCGGATGTGAACGGCGACGGCGTGGTGCGCTGGAGTGACATCCAGATGCAGCCCGACATGGTCGTGCTCGCGGCACCGGAAATCGCGGGGCTGCCGTACGTGATGTCGGGGCTCATCGCCTCAGGTGCGCTCGCGGCCGCGCTTTCGACTGCGGACGGCCTGCTGCTCACCATCTCGAACGTGCTTTCGCACGACGTGTACTACCACATGGTCGATCCGAGCGCGTCGAGCCAACGGCGCGTGACGATGTCGAAGATCCTGCTGCTCGGCGTGGCGCTGTTTGCCTCGTATGTGGCGTCGCTCAACGCGGGCAACATTCTGTTTCTGGTGGGGGCGGCGTTTTCGCTGGCGGCGTCGAGTCTTTTTCCCGTGCTCGTGCTTGGCGTGTTCTGGAAGCGCACGACGCGTCTGGGCGCCGTGGCCGGCATGATTGCGGGCCTGACCGTGTGCGTCTATTACATCGTCTCCACGTACCCGTTCTTTACGCAGCTCACGGGCTTCGCGGGCCCGCGATGGTTCGGCATCGAACCCATCAGCTCGGGCGTGTTCGGTGTGCCCGCTGGCTTTCTCGTGGCGATCGGCGTGAGTCTGCTCGATCGCAAGCCGGACGCGTATACGCTCGCGCTGGTGGACTATATCCGCCACCCGTGAGGGTGGGGACCTGATTGCCGGTGTGCGGTCGAGCACTTAAAAAACGGGCGGGCGAGGCGATACTGAAGTCCTCTCGTTCCCGCGCCGGTCCTCGAAGCAGTACGCGGGAATTCGGCGTCGGGCTGCGGCCCGACGTCCTTTTCTCTTGCCTGATCTGGTCGATTCGGACTTCCTTCCAACGTTGAGTGTTCAACGACCGGCGGCGCTGCTGTTCTCATTGCGCCCATCAAGTCATCCGCTTTTTGTCCGATAACCAGCGGGAGCGTGCGACGCACGCATGTCCGGCGCATCCAGTAGATCGCCTTCGCGGCTACGGTACAATTTCGCGCGCCGCCGGCTGGGACTCGCGGTGAATCGAGCCAGAAAAATAGGCGTTTTCTCGGGGAAGTCATTGAAGCGCATTGCACTCAGCCTGATCATTGTCGGCGCCTTTGCGGCGCCCGCCGCTTTTGCCAAATGCTGGGGCAACGACGCCTTCCAGAACTGCGTCGACGAATCGGGCAATTCGTACACGGTGCAGCGCTTCGGCAACACGTCTACGGTCAACGGGTATCAGCAAAAGCTGCCGGGAGAGGCCTGGGAGCAGACCGGCGCATCCATTGGCGACACGACGTTCATCACGGGGCAGGCCGCCGATGGGTCGACGTGGACCGAGACGATCACGAACTACGGCAACGGCACAAGAACGATCTCGGGGATGGATGGGAAGGGGCTCGTGTACAACAAGTATTGCACGGTGAGTGGGTGTAATTGAGGGCGTCTGGACGTGCCTCGCGCACGTTGTTCCCTCTCGGGCGGGCTATTTGACGGGCTTGAAAAACAAAAACCCCGTAAGCCATTGAGCTTACGGGGTTTCGGCGTTTCGTTCTGGCGGAGAGAGGGGGATTCGAACCCCCGATAGGCTATTAACCTATACACGCTTTCCAGGCGTGCGACTTAAACCGCTCATCCATCTCTCCGGCGGGACGCGAATTATAGCAGACTCCGCGCGCCGGGGGAAAGCGCCCGCGCGGCGCCTGGCACGATCTGCGCTTGGCAAAGTCTCCGGCGCCGCTCAAGCAACGCAGAAATCGTTCGTTCCCCGCTTGCCGGGCATTCCGTAACGTTGTCGCACCGGCCTTGCAGCCGCCTCGCAAGGACCGCGCTCGCCGGCTACCAGAAGGCGAGCGGCCACACGCTCGACGCGAAGGGTTCGAGTGTCGTTGCGCAGGCATCGATCGGCGACTTCGGCGTGAGTTCGGGCGCCGACAATCAGGCGCTCGTCGTAGTGGGGATCCGACACAAGTTCTGACGCCAACGCGGACCTATGTGGCGTCGGCAGCCGCACGGGGGATCGCCGATAATGCTTCGTCGATCCCCCGAGGAGAATCTGCTTGAAGGTCAGCGAAGCCGTCACCAGCCGCAAGTCCGTGCGCCAGTTTTTGCCCGATCCGGTGGACCCCGCCATCATGCGCCGCGTGCTCGATACCGCTGCGCGCGCGCCCTCGGGCGGCAATCTGCAGCCGTGGCATGTCCATGTCGTGGGCGGCGAATCGCTCGCGAAGCTCAAGTCGATCATGGCCGATCGCATTGCGCAGGCGCCGGCGGGCGAGCCGATGGAGTACGACGTGTATCCACGCGAGCTGGGTTCGCCGTATCGCGAACGTCGTTATCAGGTGGGCGAGGATCTTTACCGCAGCATCGATGTGGCGCGCGAGGACCGGCCCGGCCGGCTACGGCAATTCGCGCGCAACTACGCGTTTTTCGATGCGCCGCTCGCGCTCTTTTGCAGCGTGGATCGTCAGATGGGGCCGCCGCAATGGGCCGACCTCGGCATGTTCCTGCAGACGGTGATGCTGCTCCTGCGCGAAGCCGGCCTGCATAGCTGCGCGCAGGAATGCTGGGCGCGCTACGCGCAGAGCGTTGGCGAGTTTCTCGCCTTGCCGCGCGAACGCATGGTGTTCTGCGGCATGGCGATCGGTCACGAAGACGCGGACGCGCCCATCAACCAGTGGCGCTCGGCGCGCGTCCCGCTCGACGAATTCGTGCAATTCGACGGCATTTAAATCCTATGAATAACTAACGTTAGCAATACACATTGCTTACAGTGCGGCGCGAATGCGCGCGGCCAGCGCTTCGAGCTGCGCCATGTCGGCCATTTCGCGCGCATGCGGACGCAGCTCTTCACCCGCGCGGCGCGGAATCAGGTGAAAGTGCACGTGCGGTACGGTCTGCCCGGCGGCGGCGCCGTTGAACTGCGCGATCAACAGGCCTTCGGGTGCAAGCACCTTGCGCACCGCGACCGCCATCTTCTGCACCGTCGCCATCGCGGCGGCGCCGGCTTCCAGCGAAAGCTCATAGATGAACTCGGCGCCTTCCTTCGGCAGCACGAGCAGATGGCCTTCGGATTGCGGCATGACGTCCATGATCGCGAGCGTCGCGTCGTCCTCGTACACCTTGATGCAGGGTGCTTCGCCGCGCAGGATGCGCGCGAAGATGTTCTTGTCGTCGTAGGCCATGGTCAGTCTCTCCAGTTCGGGCGCGCCGTTTGCTCGCGCAGGGGCGATGGGTTTCGTCGAGTTTGCGATTATGGCCCGCCCCGTATGGCCTGTGCGTGTTCCTGCACAATTTTTGAAGTAGGTGCATCATAGAGTTTCTCGCAGCGCGCGCGACGACGAATGTCTTGATTGCAACCTCTTGAATGGCATCGGAGCAAGGTACCAAGGACCCGCTCCGACCGCATGGAGCACGTATGGCAACGACTGATCTCGAAGCAGCTCAACCCGTTCGTGAGGCCACCGTTTCGGGGGCCTGGCGGTTCATAGCCCAGCTATTGGCGCGCGCTGACGTGAAGTTCAACGGCACCCGGCCGTGGGACATGCGCATCCACGATCCGCAGTTGCCCGAGCGCGTATTGGCGCTAGGCAACCTGGGCCTCGGCGAGGCCTACATGGACGGCCAGTGGGACTGCGAGCAGCTCGACGAATTCTTCGCGCATGTGTTGCGCGCGCATCTAGATGACCAGATCGATCCCTCCCGTCTCGTCTTCTACGCGCTCAAGGCGCGCCTCATGAACCGCCAGACCGTGCGCCGGGCATGGAAGGTGGGCCAGCAGCACTACGATATCGGCAACGAGTTCTACGAGGCGATGCTCGACAAGAACATGGCCTATACCTGCGGCTACTGGTCGGGCGGCGCGAAGACGCTCGACGAGGCGCAGGACGCCAAGCTCGATCTCATCTGCCGCAAGCTGGGCCTGAAGCCCGGCATGCGCCTGCTCGACATCGGCTGCGGGTGGGGCAGCCTCATGAAGTTCGCGGCCGAACACTATGGCGTGTCGTGCGTGGGCGTGACGATCTCGAAGGAGCAGGCCGCGCTCGGCGCCGAGCGCTGCAAGGATCTGCCCGTCGAATTCCGCCTGCAGGACTACCGGTTGCTCGACGAGAAGTTCGACCGCATTGCGAGCGTGGGCATGTTCGAGCACGTAGGCCCGAAGAACTATCGCACCTATATGGAAGTCGCGCAGCGGTGTCTTGTCGACGACGGTCTGTTCGTACTGCACACCATTGGCAAGAACCGCCGCGACACCACGCCCGATCCGTGGATCGACAAATACATCTTCCCGAACGGCGAGCTGCCGACCATCGGCCAGATCGCCGACGCTTCTGGCGGCCTCTTCGTGGCCGAAGACCTGCATAACTTCGGCGCCGACTATGACCGCACGCTGATGGCGTGGCACGCAAATTTCGAGGCCGCGTGGCCGCGTTTCAAGGCGCAGATGGGCGAGCGGTTCTACCGCATGTGGCGTTACTACCTGCTTTCGTGCGCCGGGGCGTTCCGTGCGCGCGACATCCAGCTGTGGCAGTGGGTGTTTTCGAAGAACGGTTTGCTGGGCGGCTATCGGCGTCCTGCCTGATCTTCCCGTCGCCTCACCGATGCGGCCGCGTTGCGCGAATGGCGAACGCGGTCGTTTTCGTTGCCGATCAGCGAATCAGTGCCGAGACCGTTGCGATGCCAAGGATCGTCATGACGACCGAGGCGCACACGTGAATCGCGATCTCGCCCGCGGCCCAGCCGAAACGCCCGTGCTGCAGATGCGAAACGACTTCAGCGGAGAAGGTCGAAAACGTGGAGAGGCCGCCCATGAGCCCGGTAATGACGAAGAGGCGCCATTCGGCGGAGAGCTGGGGCATGCGCCCGAAGTAGGCGACCGCGACGCCGATCACATAGCCCGCGATGATGTTCGACGCTAGCGTGCCGAGCGGCAGTTCAGGGTAGAGGGCATTCAGGCGTATCCCGAGAACCCAGCGCAGCAGCGAACCGAGCGCGCCGCCAAGGCCGACGGCGAAGATGGACAAATACATGGTCTGGAGTGGTTGAGGGCGCAATATGAGCCGGTGCGCCATGCGCCGACGGCCCTGTCTGTCTACCGTTTTCGAGCACGGAGTGTAGCACCGGCCGGGACCGGCGGTTTCACGCCACGGCGGCTTGTCCTCAGACCACGTCCTGCCCGGGTTCAGACGCGAACCCACGCCGGGCGGCGCGTCAGACGATCCCGCCGTTCGCGCGCAGCACCTGGCCGTTGACCCAGCCTCCGTCCGGGCCCGCGAGGAACGACACGACACTCGCAATGTCGTCGGGTTGCCCGAGACGCTGCAGCGGCGGCATGTTCGCGAAATGCTGGACCTGCTCTTCGGTTTTGCCGCTGAGGAACAACTCTGTCGCCACCGGCCCCGGCGCAACCGCGTTCACGCAGATCGAGCGGCCGCGCAGTTCGCGTGCGAACACGCGCGTGATCGTCTCCACGGCCGCCTTACTCGCCGTATAGAGCGCGTAACCGGGCAGATTCATCGCGAGCACGGAGGTCGAGAAGTTGATTATGCGGCCGCCGTCCGCGAGCTTCGTCGCCGCTTCGCGCAGCGTGTTGAGCGTGCCGCGCACGTTGATGTCGAAGGTTTCGTCGTAGATCGCGTCGGTCGAGTCGGCAACCGTGACCGTCTTCATGATGCCCGCGTTGTTCACGAGCAGCGTGGGCTGGCCCAGCGCTTCGGCGGTGGTTGCGAAGAGGCGGCACACCTCGTCGGCCTTCGCGATGTTCGCTTGCACGGCGACGGCGCGCCCGCCGCCCGCCGCGATCTTCGCGACGAGCGCCTCGGCTTCCGCGCTGCGCGAAGCGTAGTTGATGACGACGGCGTAACCGTCGCGCGCGAGACGTTCGGCAATGGCGGCGCCGATGCCGCGCGAGGCGCCCGTGATGATGGCGACGCCGCGCGAATTCGTGGATGCATTCATGATCGGAGTCCTTCTCGCGAGTGGTGAGAACGGGCTCGATCATGGACGAAACCGCAGCGGCGATCATTGCGCGCCGCCGGGTTTCATCATTCCATTTCGATTAACAATGCTGCAGGGCGGCGCTCAGTAGGCGATGCAGACGGATTTCGTCTCCGTGTACGCGTCGATGATCGCGCGGCCGTGCTCGCGGCCGATGCCCGAGGCCTTGAACCCGCCGAAGGGCAGCGCCGGATCGACCATGTTGTGCGTGTTCACCCATACCGTGCCGGCCTGCACGCCATCCACCACGCGCAGCGCGCGGTCGAGCTGGTTGGTCCAGACGCTCGCGCCCAGACCGTACTCCGAAGCATTCGCCGCCGCGACGGCTTCTTCGACGTCGTCATACGGCATGGCGACGAGCACCGGCCCGAACACTTCTTCGCGCACGACGGTAAGCGGCTTGTTGGCCGCGTTCGCAATCACTGTGGGCTCGATAAAGAAGCCGGGGCGATTGCCGTCCCCGCCGCCTGCCACGATCTCGCCGCCTTCGGCGCGTCCCTGCGCGATCATGCCGGCGACCTTGGCGCGATGGCGTGCCGAAACGAGCGGGCCCATCTGCGTGGCCGTGTCGAAACCCGAGCCGAGCACGGTTGCGCGCGCAACCTGTGCAATGCCGTCGACGATCTCATCAAAACGCGCGCGCGGCAGATACAGGCGCGAGCCTGCCGTACAGACCTGGCCGTGATTGAAGAAGATTGCGCCGGCAGCGCCTTCGATCGCGCGCTGCGGATCGCAGTCGTCGAGCACGATCACGGGACTCTTGCCGCCCAGTTCGAGCGAGACGCGCTTGAGGTCGCTTGCGCATTGCTTGCCGATGATGCGGCCCACTTCGGTCGAGCCCGTGAAGGTGACCTTGTCGACCTGTGCATGGCGCACGAGTGCGGCGCCCGCCGTTTCGCCCTGGCCCGTGACGACATTGAACACGCCCGGCGGAAAGCCGGCTTCGTGCGCGAGTTCGGCGAGGCGGATGGCGGTGAGTGGCGTTTCCTCGGCGGGCTTGAGCACCACGGTGCAGCCGCAGGCGAGCGCGGGCGCGATTTTCCAGACCGCCATCAGCAGCGGAAAATTCCACGGCACGATCGCGGCGACTACGCCCGCGGGCACGCGCCGCGTGGAGGCGTTGTAGCGCACGCCGGGCGGGAACGCGAGCGAGAGCTCCACGGTGCTGCCCTCGATCTTGGTCGCCCAGCCGGCCATATAGCGCAGCCATTGCACGCTGCCGGCCACTTCGAGCATCTTCGAGAAGCCGAGCAGTTTGCCCTGGTTGAGCGTTTCGAGCGCGGCGAGTTCGTCGCCGTGCTGCTCGACGAGGTCGGCCAGCTTGAGCAGCAGGCGCTCGCGCGCGGCGGGCGGCATGCGCCGCCACGTGTCGGCTTCGAATGCGCGGCGCGCGGCGGTGACGGCGGCGTCGATGTCGGCGTCGCTGGCGTCGGGCACCTGCGCGATCTCCGCGCCCGTGGCGGGGTTGAATACGGCAAACGTGCGGCCGTTGCCGCTTTCGCTAAAACGTCCGTCGACGAACATCTGCGTGCGGATCGTGTGCGTGAAGTCATGGCGGTCCATTCCGTCTCCTGATTTCGGTAGTAATGCGTACGTTTATTCGGTGAGTGTCTCAGCGTAATTCGATTGCGTTGCCCGCAGCGAGTGCGGCTGAAGCAGGGTAGGGCGCGCGCGTACGGAATCGGCGTGGCGTCGCGAATGCGTATGCGCATGCAAGATTGAGCGTGCCGCCAATGAGGAACAGCGCGTAAAAGCCTTGTCCAAAGCCCCATGACGTGGTGGCGAACGCCGCGCCTGCCAGCATGCCCGCGTGATGGGCGAGGCCGGGACAGCCGGCGCCCGACGCGCGCGACGCTCGCCCACCGCGCATGAGCGTGGGGAGCGTCAGATAGTCGAGCACAGCGAATGCAGGGGCAGCGAGCGCGGCCCACGGTGCGAGGCAATCGAACGTGAGCGCGGCGAGCAGCGCGCCGCGCAACACGAAGAGCGCGAGCAGCGCGCGCCGGTAATCGACGCGATCGGCGAGCCAGCCTGCGAGACCCACCATTGCGAGTGACGTCACGACCTGCGTCACGGACATCGCGGCGCCGCCGCAGAGCGCGAAAAACTGGAAGCGCGCGAGCACGCCGCTCGACAGGCCCGCAAGCAGCGCGGGTGCGATCAGCAGCATGCCGTTGCGCGATGCCGGCGCGATGGTATGCGTATGCACCGATCTTGCCGCGCTATCACGCGTGCGCCGCAAGTGCATGCACCCAGCGGCGAGCAGGACGATGCCGCCCAGGATGAGCGGCGTCGGCGCGGACGTTGCTCCTGCGTGAGCACCGGCGCCCATTGCCGCCATCGTGAGTACGAGTGCGCTCGCGATCGGCACGGTGGCACGCGTGGCGAAGCCGCGCGCGAGCGTGCCCGGGATCAGCGCCATCGCAAGCAAGGCAAGCGCGCTCGCGGCGAATGCGGTGAACGGCGCGCCGGCCTGCATTGCCGCGATCATGACGCCTCCCACAAGCGCGCTCGCGCCACCGGTGATCGACGCCCAGACACACAGCAGGCGCGCGGCGTGCATCACAGCGAGGCGGCGCTTACGCGGCATCATCGCGTGCTCACTGCTTGCTGTGGCAGCACGATTTTGCTTCGGGCGCGTCTGCGCCGTCCTGCACGCTGTGCGGATCGCGCCCGCCCGGCAGGTCCATCGCGGGATTGCCATAGAAGAAGTTGTTGGGCTTGAGCATGAAGCCCGCATACTCCACCGGCATCACGGGGAAATCCTCGGGTTTGCACACGTGCGTGTGGCCGAAGCTGTGCCACAGCACGATGTCCTCGTTCTCCACGTTGCGGTTCGCCTCGATATAGCGCGGCAGGCCGTCGCCGCCCGCGTGCTGGTTCGGGTAGTCGCCGCTCGCGTAGCGCTGCGTCGTGTCGTACGGCGTGACCCATACGTGGCGCGTGGCGAAGCCGCCGCGCTGGCGCACCTTCGAGTTGGGATCGGCGAGCATGAGCGGCGAGTCGTTGATGATGAGCTTGTAGCCCGGATTCGCGCCGACGCGGTTCTTCACGTTCGGGTTCACCACTTTCCAGAAGCGCCCCGTCTGACCGTTGGCGTTACGCGCCGCTTCCTGCTCCGTCTTGAGCACGCGCCTGGTCGTATCGAACACGTTGCCGTACGGATTCTCCGCACCCATCGCACGCGGCACGAATTCGTGCTCGGTGACGGCGTTCTTCTCGCCGTCCACCATCATGTGCAGGCGCGCGTTGAAGAAGTGCTGATGCGTCGGGCCGCCGAGGTTTTCGGTGACCATCCCGCCCCACGGGTACGTGTCGCCATCAGCCACCGCCGAGGTCTGGATGATGCCCGTGAGCTTGCATTCGAGCTGGATCGTGCCGTCCTGATAGAAGTACCAGTAGAAGCCGTAGTCGTAGTTGCCCACGGTCGCGAAGAACGAGATCACGAGGCGGCGCGAGCGGCGCATCTCGAACACGCCGTTACGGAACTCGTAGTGCTTCCAGAGCGTGCCGTAATCTTCTTCGTGCAGACACACGGCGTTCTTCATGGCGAAGCCGTTGCCGAAGTCGTCGGCGGAGGGGATGTCGAAATAGCGGATCGTGCCGAGGCAGTCGCAGCCCAGCTCGAGCTGGTTCGCGAGCTTGCCGAGTCCGTATTCGCCCGCATCGAACGCACTTTTCCAGTAGTGGTTCGTGGTGGGGTCCGAGTAGGGTACGCACATCTCGGTCACGCTCGCGCGGTAGACGATCGGGCGCGGCGCGCTCTTGCCGTCGTCCCACGTGATCTGATGCAGCACGAGCCCTTCGCGCGGCGTGAAGCCCACGCGGAATTTCCAGTTCTGCCAACTAACCTGCCAGCCGTCTATCGTGAAGCTCGGGCCTTCGGGCTGGTTGATCGAGAGCGGCTTGACGGTGGTGCGCGGCTCGCCGAGGCTCGGCGTGTCGTAGTTGTGTTTCGCGCGCGGAATGGGGATGATGCGGCCGTCGTCGATCAGCTCGATCACCTTGTGGGCGAGCAGGTCTACCACGGCGACGACACCTTCGATGGGGTGCGCGTAACCGTTGTCGGTCAGGGACTCGCGGTAGTAGCTCACACAGCGCACGAGGCGGCGGCCATTCTCGTTCGGGCGGTCGAACGCGCCGGCGGAGAACGGATCGACCTGCACGCGCTCGAGTTCGTCTTCGGTGAGGCCGCGCTTTTTCACGGCCTCGCGCCATGCCGTGTCTTCCTTGACGATGCGCTCCGCATTCATGAAGTCTTCGATCATCACGGGCGGCTGGCCATAGGGCGCGTTCTGCAAGGCGAGCGCCTTGCGCGATTCCACTTTCTTCTCGCGCAGGTCCACGACGAATTCGAGCGTCTGGCTGCGGGTGCGATCGATCGCGATGACGAAGGCGCGGCGCGAGTAGTAATCGCCGTGCTTGTATGCGAGCACTTCCGCCTTGGGCGGCTCGCGCAATTCGGTGACAGGAAAACGCCCATATTCATCGAGCTGCTCGGCGGCTTTCACGATGTCACAGGCAAGCTGCATTTCGGCGAGGCTCAACGGGTCGAGCGGATGCGCGTTCAGATTCGTGTTCATAAGCATTTCGTAAGGAAGACGTTGGGCGCAACAGGGCATGGGACGGTATGAAGAATCCGCATTCGTCTCGTGCGATGTCGATGGGTGAATCGTAGAAACGCCGTATTTTTTTCGCGCTTGCAAAGCGCGCCAAAGGGGCGATAGAGTGCGCCAGAGAAGATCGATGGTTAATACCGTCGACGCATACAGGCCCTAATGGAGCGAGACATGAAAAGAGTGCCTGTCAATAGCGGGTTTCCGATGATTCGCGGTGCCGTGATGGGTCCCATCGTGCGTGCCCTCGACGCCGCTGGTGCGGACTGCGATGCATTGCTGGCCGAGTTCGGACTGAGTCGCCGGCAGCTTTCCAATCCCTATGAAATCGTGGCGCTGGGGCGCTATGTGGGCGCGTTCGAACGCGCGGCGCAAGTGCTCGACGAGCCCTTTCTCGGCCTGCGTTTAGGCGCCGAATTGCAGCTCACGGAACTGGGGCCGGCTGGCCTCGTGTTCATGTCGTCGCCCACGCTCGGCGCCGCAATCCGTAAGTTCACCGATACGCTCGGCTCGTGGCAAAGCGCGACGGCCGTCGATCTCGTGAGCGACAACGCCTGGCCGATGTGGAGCTATCGCATCGCGCATACGCAGATCTGGCCGCGCCGGCAGGACGCCGAGTACAGCGTATCCGCCATGTGCCACATGATTCGCCAGGTGCGGGGCGCCGCGTGGACGCCGTGCGAGATTCATTTCGAGCACGCAGCGCCCGAGGACCTCAAGCCTTATTTGCGCCTCTTTCGCGTGCCCGTGCGGTTCCAGCAGCCGGCCAACGGCGTGGTCCTGCACCCGCACGATCTCGACACGCCGCTCAAGAGCGCCGACGTGCAGATGGCGCGCATGATGGAGCGCCATGCCACCGACCTCATTTCGCGCGACACGATCCCGCATACGCTCGTCGACCAGGTGCGCGATCTCGTGACGCGCCGCCTCGCGCGCGAGAAGCTCGTGGTCGGCGATATCGCGAAGGACCTCGGGCTTTCGGACCGCTCCTTGCAGCGGCATCTGGCCGACGCCGGCACCTCCGTGCGCCAGATCATTCGTGAAGAGCGCGAGCGCAGCGTGGCGGTGCTGCGCGAGCAGGAGGGCATGACCAACGCGGCCGTCGCCCGCGCGGTGGGTTATGCCGACGCCACGGTGCTATGGCGTGCGACGCGCAACTGGGGCCGTGCAGGCGCGAAACGAACCCGCTAGCGCGCAAATCGTGAAAGCTGACTGATGGCTTTCAGTAAGTTTGTGGGCTGAATAAAGTACGAATTCCCAGCTCGCGGCATTAATCAGGATGCCGAAGGTAATATCGACCGCTTCAGCGCGGTTAAGTGAAAACCCGCTCCAGCCCTGGCGCACTTTATCGAGTAATTGGCGCGTTGCGCCAGGTCGGCGAGTTTATTAGCTGCCTACCATGCGCTCAATCCGAATCGGGAAATTCGATTCGTCGAGCGCCGGAGGCACGCGGTTCTTCATCGTGTCGTATGGCGAACCCAGAACAGACACCAGCAGAGGCAACGATGAACGAACCGTATTCTTCTCCCGCTCACCTCGTTGGAGACAACGCGGCAGTGGACTCACAGCGCAGCCTGCTCGGGCTTTGGCAGATCGTCTTTCTCGTCATTTCCGCAGCGGCGCCGCTCACCGGCATGCTGGGCGCGGTGCCCCCGGCCATCAGCCTTGGCAATGGCGCGGGCATTCCCGGCGCATTCGTGATCGCGGGCGTGGTGCTGCTCGTGTTCAGCGTGGGCTTCGCTTCGATGAGCCGCCACATCGTGCGCGCCGGCGCGTTCTACGCGTACATCACGGCGGGTTTCGGCCGCCCCGTCGGCATGGCCGGCGCGCTCGTCGCGCTGCTCTCGTACACGAGCATCCAGATTGCGCTGTACGGCCTGTTCGGCTTCTTCTGCACGGTGGTGCTCGGGCCATTGCTGCATAGTTCGTTGCCGTGGTACGCGTATTCATTCGCGTGCCTCGTCGTCGTGCAGTTCACCGGCATTCGCGGCATCGACCTGAACAGCCGCCTGCTCGGCGTGCTCATGTGTCTCGAACTCGGCATCCTGCTGCTGCTGAGCCTCGCGATCGTGATTCATCATGGCGGACCGGACGGCCTCACGCTCGCGCCGTTTTCGCCGCGTCACGTCTTCAGCGGCCACCTCGGCATCGCGGTGATGTTCGCGCTCGCGTCGTTCATCGGCTTCGAGGCCACGGCGATCTACGGCAAGGAGTGCCGCGATCCGAAGGTCACGGTGCCGCGTGCCACTTATGTTTCCGTTACGCTGATTCTCGTGTTCTTTGCGTTCGTCACGTGGGCCATCGTCTGCGCCTACGGCATCAGTAACGTTGCGGACGTCGCGACGAAACAGCCAGGCGACTTCTGGTTCATCCAGTCGACGAAGTACCTGGGCGGCGCGATGACCACGACGATGAGCTTCCTGCTGCTTTCCAGCATCTTCGCGAGCCTGCTGTCGTTCCACAACACGATCGTGCGCTACATCCATGCGCTCTCGGGCGAGGGGATTCTTCCCGCGGTGCTCGATCGCCTGCATCCGAAGTATGGGTCGCCGTATCTCGCGAGCTATCTGCAGACGCTTTCGGTCGCGCTGCCGGTCGGCCTTTTCGTTCTCGCGGGCAGCGATCCGTTCAATATCGTGTTCAGCTGGGGCTCGGCGCTCGGCACCATCGGCATCGTCATGCTGCAGGCGGTCACGAGTTTTTCGGTGGCGGCGTTTTTCCGCACCACCAAGAAGGACACGCGCCTGTGGCACGCCTTCCTCGCGCCGGTGCTGGGCGGTTGCGGTCTGCTCTCCATCGGCATCGTGCTGATCGGCAATCTCGACGCGCTCGCCGGCTCCGATAGTCCCGTCGTGCGCGCGTTCCCGTGGGTCGTGCTCGCGGTGGCGCTGATCGGCGTGATGATCGCCTTCGTGCTCAAGCGTTCGCGGCCGGACATCTACGCGCGCTTCGGCCAATAACTAGACGCCCGGGACGCGCCTCGCGCCAAGCCCTCGATTCCCGCAGTTCCTGACTAGCGCGGCGCGCCCTCTGGCGCCGCGCTCCGGGCGCGCACGTGCATGCAGCGCAGCGGCCCACCTCTCTTGGACAAGACAACGACATGGCAAATCTCGTCAAGCGCTCGGCGCTGGCGCTGGCTTCGTGCGCCCTCGCGACTGGCGCACTCGCGCAATCTTCAGTCACGCTTTACGGCACGGTGGACGCGGGCCTCGTCTATTCGACCAACCAGCAGACCACGCACGCCGACGGCAGCACGAGCGGCCACGCCAACTGGCAACTGGGCGGCGGCAATCTCGTGCCGTCGCGCTGGGGTCTCACGGGCAGCGAGGACATCGGCGGCGGCACGAGCGTGAACTTCACGCTCGAAAACAGCTTCTTTTCGCAGAACGGCGCGCTATTGCAGGGTGGCACGCTCTTCAACCGCAACGCCTGGGTGGGCGTGGCGAACAGCCACTACGGCACGCTCACGCTGGGCCGCCAGTACGATCCGTTTTCCGACGATCTGGGCGCCTATGTGTCGAGCAACAACTGGGCGACGCTCTATGGCTCGCACTTTGGCGACGTGGATAACCTCAACGAAGCGTTCAATTTCAATAACTCGATCAAATACGTGAGCCCGAGTTTCGGCGGCTTCACGCTGGGCGGCCTGTTCAGTTTTGGCGGCGTGGCCGGCAACTTCTCGCAGAACCGCGGCTGGTCGGTGGCGGCGAATTACGCCAACGGGCCGCTTTCGCTTTCTGCAGGCTACCTCCAGTTGCGCAATCCGCTGCAGGCGGCGCTGGGCGGCGAGACCGGCTATATCGGCGACTTCAGTTGCAGCAACCCGAATGCATCGTACTGCGAACTGCAGAACGCGCAGCGCGTGAGCATTTTCGGCGCGGGTGGCTCGTACGCGTTCGACAAGGTCAGCGTGGCGCTCAGCTATACGCATACGCTCCTCTCGCAGAGTCTGTATTTCGCGGACGCGGCGCGGCCGCAGGGCGCGGACATCTCGTTCGATATTGCCGAACTCAACACGTCGTGGCAATACTCACCCGCGCTGCAGTTCGGCTTCGCGTATATCTTCAACGACGCGCATCCGGACGGTGGCTCGTCCACGCGGCTTCACCAGATCAACCTGGGCGCGGTCTACAGCCTCTCCAAGCGCACCGCAGTCTATGCGGTGGCGATCGGCCAGAAGTCGTCGGGGGCGGGTCTCGGGATCGATGCCGCGAGCGGCGCGACGCAGAACCTGGCGCAGATTCCGAACCTCGTGAATTCGAACACCGACAAGCAGCTTGCCGTGATCGCGGGCATTCGCCACAACTTTTGAGCGAAAAGCCATCGCGCATGATGCGCCGCGGCAACCCGCGGCGCGTACACGCTTGGCGCGACGCCCGCGCCGTTCGGCAGTAGAATGTTCGGGTCCGCTTTTCGTGTGAGCCCGCGCATGAAAGTTGCCTTGTTCGTCCCTTGCTTCATCGACGCGTTCTACCCCGAGGTGGCAATCGCCACACTGGAACTGCTGGAGCGTTTAGGCTGCGAGGTCGACTATCCGCTCGAACAAACCTGCTGCGGCCAGCCCATGGCCAACAGCGGCGCGCAGGCCGAGGCAGCCGGCGCGGAGCGCGTGTTTGCGCGCGCCTTCGCGGGCTACGACTATATCGTCGGGCCTTCGGCGAGCTGCGTGAATCACGTGCGCGACCACTTCACCGCGATCGAGCAGACCGAGACCGTGCGCAAGGTGCGCGAGAGCACCTACGAACTCGTCGAGTTCCTGCATGACGTGCTGGGCGTGCGCGAATTCCCCTGGGCCGAATTTCCCTGGCGCGTGGGTTTGCACAATAGCTGCAGCGCACTACGCCACTTGAAGGAAGCCTCGGTTTCGGAAATCGCGGGTCCGACCTTCTCGAAGCCGCTCGCGCTGCTCGAACATGTGAAGGGCATCGAGTTCGTGAAGCCGGCGCGCCCCGACGAATGCTGCGGCTTCGGCGGCACGTTCGCCGTGACCGAAGAGGCGGTGTCGGTGCGCATGGGTCAGGACAAGGTGATCGATCACGTGAGCGCGGGCGCGCAATACATCGTGTCGGCCGACATGTCCTGCCTCATGCACCAGCAGGGCTGCGCCGAGCGCATGAACGCGGACATCCGCTTCATTCATATTGCCCAGGTGCTGAACGGAGCGCGCGAATGAAGCGAGTCGAACACGCGAAGCTCGCCGGCACGTTTCTCTCGCGGCCCGAGCATGTCGCCTTCCACGACAAGCGTCTGTGGGACTTGCGCTCGAAGCGCGACGCCCAGGCGCATGCCATCCCCGAATGGGAAATGCTGCGCACGCTCGCCTCGCAAATCAAGGCGCATACGCTCTCGCATCTCGCCGACTACCTCGACCATTTCACGCGCACGGCGCAAGCCAATGGCGTGCAGGTCCATTTCGCGGATACGGCCGAGGAACACAACGAAATCGTTTATCGCATCCTGAGCGAGCGGGGCATGACCGCGCTCGTGAAGAGCAAGTCGATGCTCACCGACGAGTGCGAGATGCGTCCGTACCTGGAATCGCGCGGCATTTCGGTGATGGAGACCGACCTTGGCGAGCGCATCCAGCAGCTCGACAAGCAGCCGCCCAGCCATATCGTCGTACCCGCCGTGCACAAGCTGCGCGACGACGTGGCCGAAGTGTTCGGCCGCACCATCGGTACGGACCCGCACAACAACGACATTCACTATCTCGCGGAAAGCCAGCGTATGAATACGCGGCCGTGGTTCGTGCGCGAGAAGACGGCGGGCATGACCGGCTGCAATTTCGCGGTGGCCGAAACGGGCACGGTGGTGGTGTGCACCAACGAGGGCAACGCGGACCTTTCCGCCAACGTGCCGCCGCTGCACATCGTCTCGATGGGCATCGAGAAGCTGATCCCGCGTCTATCCGATCTCGGCGTATTCGTGCGCATGCTCTCGCGCAGCGCGCTCGGCTCGCCGATCACGCAATACACCTCGCATTTCCGCGCGCCGCGGCCCGGTGCGGAAATGCATTTCGTGCTCGTCGACAACGGCCGGTCCGAGCGGCTCGCCATGCCCGAGTTCTGGTATTCGCTCAAGTGCATTCGCTGCGGCGCGTGCATGAATACCTGTCCCGTGTACCGGCGCAGCGGCGGCCTCTCGTACGGCAGCACCTATGCCGGGCCGATCGGCGCGATCATCAATCCGACCTTCGACCTCAAACGCTTCAGTGCGTTGCCGTTCGCCTCGACGCTCAACGGCAGTTGCACGAACGTGTGCCCCGTGAAGATCAATATTCACGAGCAGATCTACCAGTGGCGGCAGGTCATCGCGGCACAGCACGAAGTGCCGTTCGTGAAGCAGGAAGTGCTGAAGATGGCTGGCCGCTTGCTCGGCAGTCCGACGCTTTATCGCGGCACGGTGAAATCGCTCGAGGGCGCGTTGCGGCGCTTGCCGAACTTCATGCTCTACAACCCGCTCAATATCTGGGGCAAGCAGCGCGATCTGCCACACGTGCCGCACACCACGTTTCATGCCTGGTACCGGAAAAACCGCAAGGGAGGCGGCGATGGCGGATCGTGAGGCGTTTCTCGCGCGCGTGCGCGCCGCGCAACCCGCGCACGAACCGTTGCCCGAGGTGCCGCTGTTCGAAGCGCCCGCCGGCGATCTACGCGAGCGCTTCGGCGTCGCTCTCAAACTGATGGGCGGCGGCGAGACGCAGGTGCAAAGCGCGGCCGAGGTGCGCGCCATGATCTTGCGCCGCTTTGGCAGCGAGGCGCGCATCGCATCGGCCACGCCGGAGGTGCCGGGCACGCGCGAGATCAGCGCCGCCACGAAACCGGCCTCGCTCGAAGACGTCGACGTGGGCGTGGTGCGCGCGCGCTTCGGCGTGGCGGAAACGGGATCGCTCTGGCTGAGCGAGCGCGAGTACGTGGTGAACGCGCTCGGCTATATCGTGCAGCATCTCGTGGTGCTGCTCGATCCCGCACAACTGGTGGCGGGGCTGCAGGACGCGTACCGGCGCGACGATTTTCGCAGCGCGCGCTATGCGGCGCTCGTCACAGGGCCGTCCGCGACGGCCGATATCGAAGGCGTGCTGATCCAGGGGGCACAAGGGGTGAGGTCGTTGACCGTGGTGTGGCTGCCGGCGCCGTGACGGTTGCACGCCATGGTCATCCACGTCCTTCTCCTGAGCGGCTTCCTTCTGGCGAGTATCGCGCTCGTGCAGGCGGTGAGCCTGCGCTGGTCGATTTCCGAATCGGTCCTGCTCGCCGCGTGGGGTTTCACGCTGGGCGGCATCTATCTCGTGAGCGGCGAGGCCTGGCCCACGCTCGCCGCGAACTTCGTGATGCCCGCGCTTGCGCCTCGACTGCCGCCCGAGGCTTACCTGTGGATCTTCCTGCCGCCGCTGCTATTCCAGGCCGCGCTCAGCGTGAACGTGCGCGAGATGCTCGGCGACGCGGCGCCCATTCTGCTGCTTGCCGTGGTGGCCGTGTTCGTGGCGACCGGCATGGTGGGCGGCGCGGTCCGGCTCACGGGCCTCGGTCCGCTCGCCGACGGCCTCCTGCTCGGCGCCATGATCGCGACGACCGACCCTTCCGCCGTGCTCGCCGTGTTCCGCGAAGTGGGCGCCCCCGAGCGGCTCGTGCGCCTCGTGGAAGGCGAGAGCCTGCTCAACGACGCGGCCGCCATCGCCATTGCCAGTGTGCTGATCGCCGCGATCACCGGAGACGCCGCCCATGTCTCGGCAACGTCCGCGCTGCGCGCGCTCGGCATCGCGCTCGGCGGCGGGCTGCTGGTCGGGGCGCTGGCCGGGCGCGCGTTCGCGTGGCTCCTGCCTGCGCTGGGCGGCGAGGGCAAAGCTGAGATCTCGCTCAGTTTCGCGCTGCCGTATCCGCTCTATCTCCTCGCCGACCAGATGTTGCACGTCTCGGGCGTGGTGGCCGTGGTCGCGGCCGGGCTCGTCATCAGCGGGCTGGGGAGCACGCGCCTGTCGCCTGTCAACTGGAAGCATCTGCAACTGATCTGGGAACAGATCGCGGCCATGGCGGGCGCGGCGATCTTTCTGCTCGCGGCCATGCAGATTCCGGCCACGCTGCGCAACGCGCAGTGGCTCGATCTCGTCGCGCTCGCCGTCGTGGTGGTGGCGGCGTTCGCGGCACGCGTCGTCGTGGTGTTCGGCATGCTGCCGCTACTGAGCCGCCTGCGGCTCACCGAACCCGTGAGCGCCGCCTACAAGCTCGTGATCGCCTGGGGCGGGCTGCGCGGTGCGGTGACGCTCGTGCTCGCGCTCGGCCTCGCGCAGGACACGGCGCTGCCCGATTCCACGCGCCGCTTCGTCGCGATCCTCGCGACGGGTTTCGTGCTCGTGAGCCTGATCGTGAACGGCACGTCGCTCAAGCTGCTGATCCGGCGGCTGCGCCTCGATCTGCTGTCGCCGCAGGAGCAGGCGCTGCAGCAAAAGGCGGTGCAGCTGTCGTCGATCGGCGTATCCGAGCGCGTGCATATGGCGGCGCGAACCTTTCACATTCCCGATGCGATCGCCGACCAGGCCTGCCATACGTTCCGGTGCAGCGTCGACATGAGCGCGACGGCATTCGATTTCGAAGCGGCGCTCTCGGACCGCGAGCGTCTCGTCATCGGCCTCGTGACCCTCGCGGCGAAGGAGCGCGACCTCATTCCGCAGTATGGCAGCGGCATCATTACGATCCGCAATCTCGACGCCATGATGCGCAACACCGACGCCATGATCGAAGAGGCGCGCGTGGGCGGGCGCCTCGGCTATCAGCGCGCGGCCGCAAAAATACTGGCGGATACGATCGAAATGCGCGTCGCGCGCCTGCTGTATCGCTGGCTGCGCGTGCGGCAGCCGTATGGCGACGCGCTCGCCGATCGCTTCGAACTCCTGATGTGTCGCCGCGTGGTGCTGCATCAGCTGATCGTCTTCAACGACCGCAGCTTGACGCCGCTGCTGGGCGAGCGTCTCGCGGCGTTGCTCAAGACGATACTCAAGGCGCGCATCGCGACGGCCGAGCATGGACTGGCGGACGTGCGCCGTTGCTTCGGCCAGGCTTCGGATGTGCTCGAGCGGCGCATGCTGCTGCTCTATGCGCTGCGGGAAGGGCGCGAACGCGTGCAGGCCATGTACGAGGACCGCTCGATTTCGAAGGAGATCTACGATTCGATCCGGCGCGAGCTGGACGCCGCGTGGAAGCTCGCAGTGCCGCGGGCGCATCCAGATCTCGTGCCGGGCGAGACCCACGCGAAGGAGATTCATACGCGCATCGACGCATTGAACGTTGGCGGCGCTGAGGCCTACGCAGAGCCGGCAAAGGCGCACACCGACACCGCCGCGCAGGTGCTCAACGCCGCCGCCGAGGAGCGCAGGCCGTCGCCATGACCGAAATCCAGTCGGCGTTGCTCGTGTTCGCGCTGCTGCTCGGCGGCACGGGGCTCGGCGTGCTGTTGCGGCCGCTATTGCCCGAGGAGCATCGCAAGCATGAAACCGTGCAGCTCGTGCAACTCGTGATCGGCATGCTGGTGACCTTTGCGGCGCTCGTACTGAGCCTCCTCACCGCGTCCGCGAAATCGAGCTTCGATACGGCGACCAACGACATGCGCGCCTACGCCGCCGACCTGATCCAGCTCGACCAACGCCTGCGCGAATACGGCCCCGATGCGGCCGCAGCGCGCACCTTGCTGCGCGCCTATACGGCAAGTGCCATTGCCTCGACCTGGGAGCAGGAGAAGCCGCCGCCGGGCAACTACTATCCGCACGATCCTGGCGTCGGCAACGACGAACTCGAAAGCCGGCCGCTCGGCGCGCTGCTCGACTCGGTGGGGCACGAGATCGAAACGCTCGCGCCACGCGACGCCTACCACCAGGCGCTCGTGAGCCCGCTCTCGCAGATGTTCGACCGCGTGACCGATACGCGCTGGCGTCTGATCGAAGAGGCGCATGGCACGATTTCGCGGCCGTTCTTCACGATGCTCGCGCTCTGGCTGATCCTGATCTTCCTGAGCTTCGGGCTCGTCGCGCCGCATAATGCGCTGGCGATCGTGCTGATCCTGCTTGGCGCGGTGTCGATTTCATCGGCGGTCTATGTGATCGCCGACCTCGATACGCCGTTCACGGGGCAGCTCGTGGTGCCGAGCGATTCGATGCGCGACGCGCTCGCGCACATGAATGCGCCGGCCACGTAGCGACGCGAGCGAGCCATTGCGCTAGACTCGCCCGACGTGACGCGTACAGGAAAGGAGGTTCGCAATGTTGCGCAAGATGCTCAATGCTTCGCGGCTGCAGGAGGAAGTGCACCGCCGCATCCACAAGCTCCAGGAGGTGGTCGACGACGGCGTGAAGATCGGCGTGCCGCGCCCGCAGCTGCAGGAGCCCGACCGCAGCGGCTGCAACTGGACGATGCAGCACCTTCATAACGCGGCTGGCTTCGAAGCGAGCGTGACGCGCGTGCTGGAGCAGGTGCAGGCCGAATACAACCTCGCGCAGGCAAAGGATGAAGCCGTGGAGGACGATGCCGGCGAGGCGGCCGACCCGCGCGATCCGTTCGGCGGAGCGAAGCGCGCCGCCGCACAGAATCCGTTTGGCGGATCGGAACCCGCGCAGGCCGCGAACCCGTTTGGAGAGGCGGGGCCGTCGGGCAAGCCCGATCCTTTCGGCAATACCACGCCCGAGAGCGAGGAAGCGCCGCCTGCGAAGGCCAAGCGCCCTGCGAATCCGTTCGGCGATTGATCGATGCGCCGCGCGCCGCCCAGTTCGAGCGGCGCGCGTGGCGCGATCTTCAGCTTTCTTCCGCAGCGGCCTTGCTGCGCGCGCGACGCGCACGCGACGGCGCTTTCCTGGCAGCGGGTTCGGCCGGCGCCGCTGCGGCGGCCGCCGGTTCCTCGCCGGTGCTGGCCGGCGTTTCGGCCGCTTTCTTCGCTGTCTTCTTGCGCGCAGGGCTCTTGCGGGCCGCCGTCTTGCGCGCTCGCGCGGGGGCGGGCGCGGCGGGCTCGACATCGGCAGCCGGCTCGGCTGCCGCATGCGCCTCGTAGGCCTCTTGCGGCGCGTGGGTGCTCTCGTTCGCGTCGAACGGCTCGGCGGAGAAGGGCGGCACGGCTTCGTGCCGATGCGCTGCCTGCGCGAGCGCCTCGACCGGCTCGAACGGAATTTCGCCTTGCGTCTCGACCGGTTGCTCGACGGCGGCTTCGCGCACGTCCGCGGCGCCGCTTCCGCGCCCGTTGCGACGGCCCTTGCGCCGGCCGCGCGGCTCCTCGGCACGCGCCGCCGGGCTTTCCGGCGCTGAGACGCTCGCGGCGGCAGCCGGGAGCGGGGGCGGGTTCAGCCGCGACACCCAGGTCCCCGACTTGTCGTCGCGGCCCACTTCGAGCAGGCCGCGCGACTGCGCCTCTTCGAGCAGGTTGCCGAATGCGCGAAAGCCGTAGCGCGTTTCGTTGAAGTCAGGCCGGCGGCGCTTGATGGCGCTCTTGAGCACCGAAGCCCAGATCTTGCCGCTTTCGCCACGCTCGAGCACGAGCGCGTCGAGCGTTTCGATCGCGAAGGCCACGGCCTTCGACTTGCGCTCGTCGCCGTCCTGCTTCGGCTGCCGTTCGTCGCCGCCCTGGCGTTTCGCGCCGCCGTCCTTGTTCTTGCCCTTGCCGTGCGCGTGCTGGTCGCGCACGAGCTCGCGCACCAGGTCGTCATAGAAGATGAACTCGTCGCAATTGGCGACGAGCAGGTCGGAGGTGGAGTGCTTCACACCCACGCCGATCACCTTCTTGGCGTTTTCGCGCAGCTTCGAGACGAGCGGCGAAAAGTCGGAGTCGCCGCTCACGATCACGAACGTGTCGACGTGCGACTTCGTATAGCAGAGATCGAGCGCGTCCACGACGAGGCGGATATCGGCCGAATTCTTGCCCGACTGGCGCACGTGGGGAATTTCGATCAGCTCGAAGCTGGCCTCGTGCATCGCGGCCTTGAAGCCCTTGTAGCGCTCCCAATCGCAATAGGCCTTCTTCACGACGATGCTGCCCTTGAGCAAGAGCCGCTCCAGCACGGGCTGGATATCGAAGCGGTCGATCTTCGCGTCGCGCACGCCGAGCGCGACGTTCTCGAAGTCGCAGAACACCGCCATGCTGACGTTTTCCTGGGGGGAAGCCATGTGATTGATTCGTTCCATCTACGGTGTGAATTCACATGATAGCCGGTTGCACCGCGGCGGGCCGGGAATCGCGATGGCCGTGAGTCGCCTGGCGCGCAGGTTGGTTGTGTGCGCAAGCATGGTTCCTTTGAACGTTTTTCGAGCGTGCGCTCGTAAAACGCAGTCTTTTTATATTTATCTAACAGCTCCTTAACAGGCGTGTAACACAACTTACATAGACTTTCCGCGAGTCAAAATCCGTCGGGTGTGTCCGACTTATAACGAGGGACAGTTGTGAAGAAAATACAGTCGCGCAGGGGTGCGCTCGCGATGCTGGCGAGCGTCGGCGTATTGGCGGGGTTATCTGGTTGCGGAAGCAACGGTTCGGACGGTGGACCGAAGGTCACCGGTCAGGTGCTCGGCAGCTATATCCAGAATGCGGCTATCTGCCTCGATGTGAACAACAATGGCAAGTGCGACCAGGGCGAGCCGGTCGCGCGCTCGGATGCCCAGGGCAAGTTCTCGATCTCCGATACGAGCAATGGGTCGTGGAAGTACATCGTTGCCGACCTGAACGGCGCCACGGAGAACGACGCATCGGGCAAGAACATGGGCACGGCGTTCAACAGCACGGCGACGTTCCGTTCGCCGCGCGGCGTCAGTTCAGTCAGCGCGATCACCACGCAGCTTTCGCAACTGATCGACAGCGGCCTGTCGCAGTCGGATGCTCAAACGCAACTGGCGAACAAGATCGGCACGACGCCGGACGCCCTGCTGGGCGACTTCAACACCAACGGCAACGCCGCGGTGAAGGCAGCGAGCGACCAGTACATTGCAACCGTCGCTTCGAGCAAGGCGATCAAGCACGTGTGGGTTATCGTGCTCGAAAACAAGAGCGCGGAATCGACGTACGGCACGACGGCCTCGGATTCGAGCCAGGACCCGTACCTGAAATCGCTGGTTCCGCAGGGCACGTACCTTTCGAACTACTACGGCACTGGCCACGTTTCGCTGGACAACTACATCTCGATGGTGTCGGGTCAGCCGTCGACGCACGACACCGAAACGGACTGCTTCCAGGTGTGGTCTGATGTCGTGGATGCCGGCAACGACTCGGCGAACCCCAAAGTTCTCAAGGCAGGTACGGACGTCAACGGCCACCAGAGTGGCGGCTGCGTGTTCCCGGCTCGCGTGCAGCATCTTGGCAACCAGATGGAACAAGCCAGGCTCACGTGGCGCAGCTACAACGAGGACATGGGCAACGACCTGAACCGTGACGGTACGAGGACCTGCTCGTTCCCGCGCCGAACCGCGCAGCTTGCGGGCACCGACCCGACGAAGGCTGTGGACGGCACGCAGTCCGCACAGGCGCCGTCTGCTTCGGGCGACGTGGTGAGCGACGAGTACGCAACGCGTCACAATCCGTTCCCGTATTTCCATTCGACCATCGATGATCTGGCGAACTGCGACGCGCACGTCGTCAATCTGCAGGACGATCTGGCAACGGATCTTCAGTCGATCGACACTACGCCGAACTTCTCCTTCATCACGCCGAACCTGTGTAACGACGGCCATGATGGTGACGGTACGGGTGCGGCGGGCAAGGGTTGCGCAAACGGCCAGCCTGGCGGTTTGACTTCGATTGACGCGTTCCTGAAGAAGACGATTCCGCTCATCCAGGCTTCGCCCGCGTACAAGCAGGACGGCCTGATCATCATCACCACCGATGAAGGCGTTGTGACCGGCCTCACGCCGACGACGCAAGTCAGTGCTGATGGCGCGACGCTCTCCCTGCTGATTCCGGAAATGGGCAATCAATGTCCTGGCTGCAACCAGCAAACGGGTCCGAACGTGACGCGTCCGGAACAGGTCACGATGTCGACGCTGCCGGTGGCTAAAGCAAGCTCGCTCGGCATTAACGCTGCGACGCTGCCTGCATCTATCCAGTACGTGTCGCTTGCGTTGAACTACATGGGAGTCGGTGGCGATCAGATTGGTACGCTTCTGCTGTCGCCGTTCATCAAGGGCGGCCATGTGGATAGCACGGGCTACAACCACTACGCGCTGCTGCGTTCGCTCGAAGACAACTTCGGCATGGGCTCGTATCTCGGCTACGCCGATGATGCATCGCTCCAGCCGATCTTCACGTCGGCCAACATCGATAACCGCTAATCCCTGGCGGTTGCACAAGTACTTTGTTGTCGTAGCCCGGTTCTCGGTTCGAACCGGGCTCTTTTCTTGATCCGTCATGCGCCAATTTCCTTTAAGGGCTGTTCTCGCAACGGCCCTTTGCATTTGCCTGCTTTCCGCATGCGACCAACATGCACCGGGCGCTCAAGCCGCCACGGTCGAAGCACGTGCGCCTGATCTGGCAGCCATCGGCAAGGCAGCGTTCTTCGATCCGTCGCTGTCGGCTTCCGGCAAGCAGTCATGCGCCTCCTGTCACAGCCCTGCGAATGCCTATGGGCCGCCGAACGGTCTGGCTGTCCAGTTGGGCGGTCCCAACCTCGATCACGCCGGACTGCGCGCGGCGCCGTCGCTGCGCTATCTGCGTGCTGTGCCTTACTGGACGTTCACGCAGGCAAATAGCCTGAAAGAGCGTCTCGAGGACGGAGACAATCAGCCCAGCGGCGGATACACCTGGGATGGACGCTACAACTCCCCCGCGGATCAGGCTGCATTTCCCCTGCTCAATCCGGATGAAATGGCAAACAGCAGCGCGGATGACGTGGCGCAGAAGCTGAGCAAGAGCGCCTACGCACAGCAGTTCCGCGAAGCATTCGGTCAGGACATTTTCTCGCGACCGGCGCAGGCGCTGGCGGACCTTGGAAAGGTATTGCAGGCATTCCAGTTCAACGATCCGTCGTTCGCGCCGTACTCCAGCAAGTTCGACCGGGTGCTCGACGGCAAGGATCATTTCACGCCACAGGAAGCGCACGGATTGGTGCTGTTCAGCGACCCGGACAAGGGCAACTGTGCAAGCTGTCACCTGATCAACAAAGGCGCTCACGGCGCGCATCCGACATTGACGGATTACAACTTTCAGACGCTGGGTGTGCCACGCAACATGGAAATTCCGGCCAACCGCGATCCGAACTTCTTCGACATGGGCTTATGTGGGCCGCTGCGTCAAGACGAGGCCAAGCAGCAGAAGTGGTTCTGCGGGATGTTCCGCACGCCCACGCTTCGCAACGTCGCCACGCGACGCGTCTTCTTTCACAATGGCATGTACCACACGCTCGAAGATTCGTTACGCTTCTATGTCGAGCGCGACACGAACCCGGAGAAGTGGTATTCGAAAGACGCGCACGGCCACGTCGTGAAGTTTGACGACCTGCCGAAGAATCTGCGCAGCAATGTGGATACCAAGACGGAGCCGCTGACGAATCACCTGGGCGCCAAGCCGGTCTGGTCAGACGCGGATATCCGCGACGTGATGGCGTTCCTGGATACCCTCACCGACGCGGACGCAAAGACGGTGGCTCGCTAACGTCGTTCAGAAAAAGGAAAAACCCGGTCAGTTTTTGAACCGGGTTTTTTTATGCGCTGACGAAGCGTTAAGCGCTGCTCGCCACGTAGCCGAGGAGGGCGCTCACGGCGTCCGCTTCGCGGCGTACGGCGCGTCCGTTCCGGCCCTCGGGCGTGGCGTCGAAACCGCCCGTGGCGCCCAGCGCCGTGAGCACGCCGCAGAGCTTGCCGGTGTGATCGAAGAGCGGCGCAGAAACGGCGCTGATGCCTTTGAGATTCGTGTCGCGCACGCTCGCGCAGCGCGCTTGCTGCACGTCGCGCCGCAGCGTGCCGATCGGATCGCTCGCACTCAGTTGCGCGCGCAACGAAGCGTCGGCGTGCGCGAGTTCTTCTTCAGCTTGCGCGAGCACGCGCGTGTCGTCGAGCAGGCCGAGAAACACGCGGCCCGTGGACGACCATAGCAGCGACATCACCGAACCCACCCGCACATTGACGGTCACGGGCAGCCCCGGCTCCTCGAAACGGATGATCGTCGGTCCCTTGTTGCCCATCACCGCGACGAATGACGTCACTTCGAGCGTCTCGCGCAGGCGCACGAGCGCGGGCTCCGCAATGCGCACCGGATCGGCCTGGCGCATGGCGGCCACGCCGATCATCATCGCCTCGACGCCGAGCCGATATTGCTGGGTGGCGGTGTCCTGCGCGACGAGGCCTTCCTCGATCAGGCTCACGAGATAGCGATGCACCTTCGCGGGACTCTCGCCCACGCAGGCGGCGAGACCCGAGAGGCTCGCGCGGCCGCCCAGGCGCGCGAGACCCTTGAGCACAGCCATGCCCGTTTGCGCGGATTGCACGCGCTGGCGGCGCTCGCGCGGCGCGGCTACGGCCTTCGTCTCTTTCGCGACTTTGGGGGACGTGGTGGCTTCGGAGATTTTTGCCGCAGGGCGACGGGGGGGGGGTTTCCTGCTTTCCATGCTGGGCGGAGAGGCTGGCGTATCGGTTGGGTTCACGCGGATTTTAGGGCGCGGAGCGGCAGCATAGTGCCTGCTGTGCTTGCACGTTAACCCCTATCTCGTAATTACGCAATGCGTACTAGAGTTACGCAAAACGTAATGCATGCAAGATGCAGGAGAGGCATATGAGCGAGACACCTTCCCCATCGACGGGCCGCTGCCCGTTCCCCCACGCAGCGAGTAACGACGCAAACGCCGCGCCGCGCTGCCCGGTCAGCGCCAATGCCGCAGAATTCGACCCCTTCAGCGACGGCTACCAGCAGGACCCGCCCGACTACGTGCGCTGGGCGCGCGAGCAGGAGCCCGTGTTCTACAGCCCGCAGCTCGGCTACTGGGTGGTCACGCGTTACGACGACATCAAGGCGATCTTTCGCGACAACCTCACTTTCTCACCGTCCATCGCACTCGAAAAGATCACGCCCACCGGTCCCGAGGCGAACGCGGTGCTGGAGTCGTACGGCTACGCGATGAACCGCACGCTCGTGAACGAGGACGAACCTGCCCACATGCCGCGCCGCCGCGCGCTGATGGAGCCGTTCACGCCCGAACATCTCAAGCACCACGAACCGATGGTGCGGCGCCTCACGCGCGAGTACGTGGACCGTTTCATCGACGCAGGCCGCGCCGACCTCGTGGACCAGATGCTCTGGGAAGTGCCGCTCACCGTGGCGCTGCATTTCCTGGGCGTACCCGAGGAGGATATGGACCTGCTGCGCAAGTACTCGATCGCGCACACGGTCAATACGTGGGGCCGGCCGCGCCCCGACGAGCAGGTCGAAGTCGCCCACGCGGTGGGCAACTTCTGGCAGTTCGCGGGCAAGGTGCTGGACAAGATGCGCCAGAATCCGGATGGCCCGGGCTGGATGCAATACGGCATTCGCAAGCAGAAGACGCATCCCGAAGTCGTCACGGATTCCTATCTGCATTCGATGATGATGGCCGGCATCGTGGCCGCGCACGAGACCACGGCCAACGCCACGGCGAACGCGATGAAGCTGCTGCTGCAGCACCCGCACGCGTGGCGCGAGATCTGCGAGGACCCGAGCCTGATTCCGAACGCGGTGGAGGAGTGTCTGCGCCACAACGGGTCGGTGGCGGCCTGGCGGCGCCTCGCGACGAAGGACGTGCAGATTGGCGGCATCGACATTCCGGCGGGCTCGAAGCTGCTTATCGTGACTTCCTCGGCGAATCACGACGAGCGTCATTTTGCCGATGCCGACCTGTTCGACATTCGGCGCGACAACGCGAGCGATCATGTCACATTCGGCTATGGCTCGCACCAGTGCATGGGCAAGAACCTCGCGCGCATGGAGATGCAGATCTTCCTCGAAGAGTTTACGCGTCGTTTGCCGCACATGCGCCTGGCCGAGCAGACGTTCACGTACGTGCCCAACACGTCGTTCCGGGGTCCCGAGCATCTGTTGGTGGAATGGGACCCCGCACGGAACCCCGAGCGCGCGAATCCGGCGCTGCTCGGCGCGCACGCGGCGGTACGCATCGGCGAGCCGTCGGCACACGCGCTTTCGCGGCCCGTGGTGGTCGAGCGTGTGGACGCCGTGGCCGAAGGCATCGTCCGTTTGCGACTCGTCGCGCCGGACGGCGGCGCGCTGCCGCGCTGGGCGCCGGGCGCGCATATCGACGTGGAGTGCGGCGACACCGGCATCTCGCGCCAGTACTCGCTGTGCTCGGACCCCGCCGACACGGGCGCGTTCGAGATCGCCGTGCTGCGCGAAACGCAAAGCCGCGGCGGTTCGGCCTGGATGCACGATACGCTGCGCGCGGGCATGCGCCTGAAGATTCGCGGCCCGCGTAATCACTTCCGGCTCGACGAAGCGGGGCGGCGCGCGATCTTCATCGCGGGCGGCATCGGCATCACGCCGGTGAGCGCCATGGCGCGCCGTGCGCGCGAGCTGGGCATCGACTACGAATTGCACTATAGCGGGCGCTCGCGCAAGACGATGGCGCTCGTCGACGAACTCGCGCGGCTGCACGGCGAGCGCCTGCATCTGCACGTTTCGGACGAAGGCACGCGCAACGACTTTGGCGCGCTGCCCGTGGACGAACATACGCGCGTCTACGCGTGCGGCCCCGCACGTATGCTCGAAACACTCGAAGCCTGCAGCGAGGCGTGGCCCGAGGATGCGCTGCGCGTGGAGCATTTCGCGGCGACCGGCGGCAAGCTCGACCCCTCGCAGGAGCACGCGTTCGAAGTCGAGTTGAAAGACTCGGGGCTCGTGGTCAACGTGGACGCAGACCAGACCGTGCTCGACGCGCTGCGCCGCGCGAACATCGACGTGCAAAGCGATTGCGAAGAGGGCTTGTGCGGCTCGTGCGAGGTGCGCGTGCTGGCGGGCGAGATCGACCACCGCGACGTGGTGCTCACGCGCGCCGAGCGCGACACGCAAACCCGCATGATGACCTGCTGCTCACGCGCGAAAAGCGGGCGATTGATCCTCGAACTTTAGTCGCCGCAGAGCGATCGAGGACGACCAAACAATATTGGAGACATTGCATGAACAAGGCGGTGGAGGTTACCGGCATCATCGACGAAAGCCGGTTCGGGCCGTATCAGCTACTCGTGGTCACGCTGTGCGCGTTGTGCCTCGTGATGGACGGCTTCGATGTGCAGGCGATGGGCTACGTGGCGCCGGTCGTGATCCGCGAGTGGGGCATTGCGAAGGAAACGCTCTCGCCGGTGTTCGGCGCGGGCTTGTTCGGCATGCTGGTGGGCTCGCTCACGTTCAGCACGCTCGCCGACAAGATCGGCCGCCGCCCGGTGCTGATCGGCGCGACCCTGTTCTTTTCCGCGTGTATGGTCGCGACGGGCTTCGCGCATTCGATCGCGGAGCTGGTGGCCTGGCGCTTCGTTGCGGGTCTGGGCCTGGGCTGCATCATGCCGAATGCGATGGCGCTCGCGGGCGAGTACAGCCCGCGCCGCATGCGCGTCACGCTCATGATGATCGTCTCGTGCGGCTTTACGCTGGGCGGCGTGGTGGGCGGCCTGATCACGGCGGCGCTGATTCCCGCGTTCGGCTGGCGCGCCGTGTTCTTCGTGGGCGGCGCGATTCCGCTCGTGCTCGGCGTGCTGATGTGGCTCGCGTTGCCCGAGTCGATTCAGTTCCTGCTGTTTCGCGGCCGTGGTGAGCAGACTCAGGCGCGCGTACGCCGCAATCTGTCCCGCGTGGCGCCCGCGCTCGCGTGGCCGGCCGGCGTGCAGTTCACGAGCGCGGAAACGCGCTCGCGCGGCGTGCCGTTCGTCGAGCTATTCAAGGAAGGGCGCGCGCGGGTAACCATGCTGCTGTGGGTCGTGAACTTCGCGAACCTGCTCGCCATGTATTTCCTCTCGAACTGGCTGCCGACCGTGATCCGCGACGCCGGCTATTCGACCCAGACCGCCGTGTTCGCCGGCACCGCGCTGTGGGGCGGCGGGGTGATCGGCACGCTTCTGCTCGGGCGCATCATCGACTTCGCGGGCTTTACGCGCGTGCTCGCCACGACGTTCCTGATCGCGATCGTCTCGACGGCCGCCATCGGCAATCCGGCCGTGATGGTCTCCGTGGCCGCGATGTTCGTGGCGATCTTCGTCACGGGCTTTACGATCATCGGCGGCCAACCCGCGCTCAACGCGCTCGCCGCGACCTACTATCCGACCTCGCTGCGCTCGACCGGCATCGGCTGGAGCCTCGGCGTGGGGCGTATCGGCTCGGTCGTTGGCCCGGTGCTGGGCGGCGCGCTCCTGCACCTGCAATGGTCGTCCTCGGCGCTCTTTCTCGCGGCTGCCGTGCCGGCCTGTGTGTCGCTCGCGGGCATCGTGGCGATTCATCGGGCGAATGGCGCTTCCAGGGGCACGATGGGAGGCGAGCGTGCGGCGGCGCAGATGGAGTGACTGGCGCCAGCGCCTGCGCAGGGCCGCGCCGGTGCCTCGTACGCGTCACGCACGAGGGCTGAGCGCCCGCCAGGCACGCAGCCGGTCGAGCAGATAATCGCCTCGAAGCTCCGGCCATCGGGGTGAATTACGACTTCTCGGCAGACGAATGCCGGCTTTCTCGAAAACGAATTGTTGGCAGGCCGCGCCTGAACCACACTGATACCTGTCGCGATGCGGCGTGCCACGGTGCGCCGTACGCAGTCAAAGAGCAACGACGGGAGGTGACAGTGGTGAGGCGAGCGGCGCGCAAGATCAGCGATATCGCGCGGCATTGGGCGGAGGCGTCGCCCGAGGCCGCGGCGATACGCGAAGAAGCAAAGGTGACGAGCTTCGGGCAGCTCTGGAGCGACGTTGGGCAAGCGCAGCGGTTTTTGCGCGAGCAGGGCGTGGACGTGGGCGACCGCGTGCTGATCGTGGCCGAAAACTGCTCGGCCGTGGTGACGCTGCTGTTCGCGCTTTCGGAGATCGGCGCGTGGCCGGCCGTGGTCAATGCGCGGCTCTCCGAGCGCGAGATCGAGACGATCCGCGCGCATTGCGGGCCGCGTCTCATGCTGTTTACGCACGGTGCTTCGCCCGACGCGCTGCGCCACGGCGTGCGCTATCGCGCGCGCGAAATCGCGCCCGCCGGACTCGGTCCGCTGATGATGGCCGCGCCCGATGTCAACGCCGCGCGCGAGGCCGAGGCGCTCGCGCACGAGGTCGCGGTGCTCATCTACACGTCGGGCACCACGGGCCAGCCCAAGGGCGTGATGGCCACGCATCGCGGGCTGCTGCACTTCGCGCATGTCTCGGCGACATCGCGCGACATGACACAGGCAGACTGCGCATACGCGGTCATGCCGATGTCGCATATCTTCGGCCTCGCCACGCTGCTGCTCGCCACGTTCGAGGCCGGTGCGAGCCTGCATCTCGCGGCGCGCTTTTCGGCGGAAGAGGTCGTGAAAGCGCTCGGCGCCTCCGAAATCTCCATCCTTCAGGGCGTGCCGACGCTCTTCACGCGCATCGTCGCCTATGTGCGCGAGCACGGCGGCACGGTGCATGCGCCGCGTCTGCGCTACCTCTATACGGGCGGCGGTCCGCTCGATCCCACGCTCAAGCAGCAGGTCGAAACTCTCTTCGGCATGCCGCTGCATCACGGCTACGGCATGACCGAGTACGCGGGCTCGCTCTTCATCACGCGCATGGACCGGCCGCGCAGGGACGTGTCCTCGGGCGAGATCGTCGAGGGCGCCGAGTTGCGCGTGGTCGGGCCCGATGGCCACGATGTGCCGCGCGGCGAAGCGGGCGAGTTGTGGGTGCGCGGTCCCGGCGTCATGCACGGCTACTATCGCGAGCCGGGCCTGACCGCCGAAGTGCTAGACGCAGAAGGTTGGCTCAAGACCGGCGACCTCGGCCGGCTGGACGCGGACGGTGCGCTCTTCATCGTGGGCCGCTCGAAGGATCTCATCATCCGCTCGGGCTTCAACGTGTATCCCATCGAGGTCGAGTCGGTCATCAACACCTACGCGGCGGTGCGCCAAAGCGCCGTGGTGGGGCGGCGCGACGCGGAAGGCAACGAGGAAGTCGTGGCCTTCGTGGAAGCGAAGGAGGGCGCAACGATCGACACGGCCGATCTCGCCCACTACCTGAGCGAGCGGCTCTCGGCCTACAAGCGCCCCTCGGAGATCGTGGCCATCGACATGATTCCGACCACGGCCAGCGGCAAGCTGCAAAAGCAGCCGCTGCGCGAAATGGCCAAACGCGCCGTACGCGCTCACTGAGCATTCCTGATTTTTCTCATCATCACGGGCGGCGTTATGCCGCCCGATCAACGATTGCAGGGCATACACCATGATTCGCGACCAGGAAACGATGAACGTTCTGCTCGACAACGTCGCGCGCTTCGTGCGCGAGCGTCTCGTGCCGAACGAAGAGCGCGTGGCCGAAACCGATGAAATTCCGGCCGATATCGTCGACGACATGAAGGCGATGGGTCTGTTCGGTCTGACCATTCCGGAGCAGTACGGCGGGCTCGATCTCACGATGGAAGAAGAGGTGCTCGTGATGTTCGAACTCGGCAAGACCTCGCCCGCGTTTCGCTCGATCTTCGGCACGACGGTGGGCATCGGCTCGCAGGGCATCGTGATCGACGGCACCGACGAGCAAAAGGCCACGTGGCTGCCGAAGCTTGCGAGCGGCGAGATCATCGCGAGCTTTGCGCTCACGGAGCCGGGCGCGGGCTCGGACGCCGCCTCGATCAAGACGCGCGCCGAGCGGCGCGGCGACCACTATGTGGTGAACGGCACCAAGCGCTTCATCACGAATGCGCCGCAGGCCGGCATGTTCACGCTGATGGCGCGCACCAATCCCGACGAGCCGCGCGCGGGCGGCATCACCTCGTTCATCGTCGACGCGAAAACGCCCGGCATCAGCTTCGGCAAGCGCGACAAGAAGATGGGACAGCGCGGCGCGCATACCTGCGATGTCATCTTCGAGGACGTGAAGGTGCCCGCGGCGAACATCATCGGCGGCAAGGAAGGCGTGGGCTTCAAGACCGCGATGAAGGTGCTCGACAAGGGGCGCATCCATATCGCGGCGATCTGCGTGGGCGTGGCGCAGCGCATGCTCGACGACGCGCTGCGCTACGCGATGGAGCGCGAGCAGTTCGGCGAGAAGATTGCCGAGTTCCAGCTCGTGCAGGCCATGCTCGCCGATAGCCAGACCGAACTCTACGCGGCGCGCTGCATGGTGCTCGACGCGGCGCGCCGCCGCGACGCCGGCCAGAACGTGAGCACGGAGGCGGCGTGCGCGAAGCTCTTCGCATCCGAAATGTGCGGACGGGTGGCCGACCGCGCGGTGCAGATTTTCGGCGGTGCGGGCTATATGTCGGACTATGGCATCGAGCGTTTCTACCGCGATGTGCGCATCTTCCGCATCTACGAGGGCACGAGCCAGATCCAGCAGATCGTCATTGCGCGCAACATGATCCGCGCGGCCGGCGGGCGCTAAGTAAGGGGAGCGGCGCGCAGCACGCGCGCCGCGTCATGGGCTTATTCGAGGCGGCCGATGCCGTCGGCCACCAGCAGATCGACGAGCTTGCGCGCGAACAGCGGCAGCGCATCGCGGTCGGCCATACAGATCTGCAGTTTGCGCACGGCCCACTCATCGGTGAGCGGCACGATCTTGAGCGACATGGTTTGCGCGTGGCGGCGCGCCGTGCCCTCGGGCAGCACGCCGATGCCGATGTTCGCCTCGATCATGCGGCACGCGGATTCGAAATTGCCGATCTGGATGCGCCAGCGTATCGTGCGCTGCAAATCCGACGAGGCGCGCTTGAGAAACGAGAAGATCGCGCTTTCGTCGGGAGGCCCGATGAAGTCGTAGTCGAGCGTATCGGCAAACGCCATCTCGCTCGCTTGTGAAAGCGGGTGGCTCAGTGCGGTGACGAGCACGAGCCGGTCGCGCCGGTAGGGCAGCACCTGCAGTCCCTCGGTGCGCACATTGCCGGCCACGATGCCAATATCGATCGTGCCGTCCTGCACCGCGCGCACGATATCGGGCGAAAGACGCTCGTGAATGTCCACGTACACGTCGGGATGATTGATGAGGTAGGTGCGGAGCACGGCGGGCAGGAACTCGCTCATCGCCGTCGTGTTCGCAAACACGCGCACATGGCCCTTCACCCCCTGCGAGTATTCCTGCAGGTCTCCCGTGAGTTGCTCGAGCTGCTTGAGCACGCGGCGCGCGTGCGCGAGCAGCGTCTCGCCGGGGCCCGTCAGCGTGACCCCCTGACTCGTGCGGCTCAAGAGCTTCACGCCCACCTGTTCTTCGAGATTCTTGATACGTGTGCTCGCCGCGGGCAGTGACAGGTGCGCGCGTTCCGCGCCGCGCGTGAGACTGCTCGCTTCGGCTACGTGGGTGAAGAGCTTCAGGTCGACGAGATCGAAATGCATGGGTTGGCTTGCCGTGACTCCAATGTCCGTCAGCTCGTTCGTTCGAGGGATGCAAAAAACATGCGGGACGAGCAGACTCCAGCCATTATTGCGCCGCAGCGCAATGCACGCCATTAGCGATAGTACGGGTTAATCCTGGCCGAAACAGGCGTTCGGCATATCCAAATTGTGCAGCCCTGGCCGATGCGTCAAGCTGCAACACGAACGGCACAGCTTGCCGCATAACGATTCAAATTGAATGAATGCCCGGCGCCATGCGGGCTGGAGGAGCGAAAACGATGACGACGCAACGAATGCTGGATGGTAAGGTCGTGGTGGTGACGGGATCGGGCGGTGGCATTGGCCGCGATATCGCGCTCATGATGGCGCGCCACGGCGCGAAAGTCGTGGTGAACGACGTGGGCGCCTCGCTCACCGGCGAGGGCCATAACGACGGCCCCGCGCAGGCCGTGGTGAACGAGATCAAGGCGTTGGACGGCCAGGCCACTGCGAACACCGACAGCGTGGCCGACGCCGCCGGCGCCGCCCGCATCGTGCAGAACGCGCTGGATGTGTTCGGCCGTATCGATTGCGTGGTGAACAACGCGGGCATCCTGCGCGACCGCTTCTTCCACAAGATGAGCGAGGAAGAGTGGGACGCCGTGCTGAAGGTTCACCTCTACGGCTCTTACTACGTTTCGCGCGCCGCCGCCGATCACTTCAAGGAACAGCGCAGCGGGGCATTCGTGCATATGACGTCGACGTCCGGGCTGATCGGCAATCTTGCGCAGGCCAACTACAGTGCGGCGAAGCTCGGCATTGCGGGCCTGTCGAAATCCATCGCGCTCGATCTGGAAAAGTTCGGTGTCCGTTCGAACTGCATCGCGCCGTTCGCGTGGAGCCGCATGATCAACTCGATCAAGATCGATTCGCCGGAACAGGAAGCCCGTGTCGCCAAGATCAAGCAGATGACGCCCGCGAAGATCGCACCGCTCGCCGTCTACCTCGCCAGCGAACAGGCCGCCGACGTGACGGGCCAGATTTTCGCGGTACGCAACAACGAAATCTTCCTGATGAGCCAGCCGCGCCCTGTGCGCTCGGTGCATCGCGGCGAGGGCTGGACGCCGGAGACGATCGCCGAGCACGCCATGCCGGCGCTGCGCAAGTCGTTCCACACGCTCGATGTTTCCGCCGATGTCTTCAGCTGGGACCCCGTCTGATGACGCGCGGCCCGCGCGCGGCGCGCATCGTCGACGCCGCGCAGCTCGATTTCGCACAGTACGTACGCCCCGGCGACACGCTCGCGTGGGGCCAGTGCGGAGCCGAGCCGTGCACGCTCACCACGCTGCTGATGGCGCAGCGCAAGGCGATCGGCGGGCGCTTTCGCGTGTTCGTAGGTGCGTCGTGGTCCGACACGCTCGAGCCCGCGTATGCCGACTGCGTGGACTTCATGGCTTATGGCGCGTCGGGAACGAACCGGCGGCTCGAACGCGAAGGCGTGCTCGACATCCTGCCGTGTCACTACTCGCAGTTTCGCAGCGCGTTGACGAGCGGTCCGAACCGCATCGACGTGTTGCTGCTGCAAGTGGCCCCCGCCAATGAGGCGGGCCGCTACAGCCTCTCGATCGCCCATGAGTATCTCGTGCCGCTGATCGACAGCGCGCGCGTAGTCATTGCCGAGGTGAATGCGGCGGCGCCGTGGACCTACGGCGAGCGCATGTTGCGTGCCGACGATTTCGACGTGTTGATCCATACCGAGCGCACGCCGCTGGAAGCGCCAGCCACGCAGGCCGGCGACATCGAGCGGCGCATCGCGCAGCACGCCGCTTCCCTGATCGAAGACGGCTCGACGATCCAGTTCGGGCTGGGCGCGCTGCCCGAGGCCATCGTCGCGCAGTTGCGCGACCGGCGCGACCTTGGCGTGCATAGCGGCACTATCGGCGACGCCGTGGTCGATCTGATCGAAGCCGGTGTGGTGACGAATGCCCGCAAGGCGCGCGACCGAGGCGTGAGCGTGGCCGGCACGATGATGGGCACGCGCAAGGTCTACGCGCATGCGCATCGCAACGCGCAGATTCAGTTTCGCGCCACGGCGTATACGCACGACATCGACGTGCTCGGCAGCCTCGACCGGTTCGTGGCGATCAACTCGGCGCTCGAAGTCGATCTGACGGGCCAGGTCAATGCGGAGGCCGCAGGTGGCCGCTATGTGGGCGCGGTGGGCGGGGCGCTCGACTTCATGCGCGGCGCAGCGCGCTCGCACGGGGGCGTCGCGATCGTCGCGCTCGCAGCCAGCACGCGGCATGGCAGCCGCATCGTCGCGCGACTTTCGGGACCGGTCAGCACGCCGCGCAGCGACGCGGCGGTGATCGTCACCGAGCACGGCGTGGCCGATCTGCGAGGGCTTACGCTTGCGCAGCGCACTGAACGCATGCTCGCCATCGCGCCGCCGGAGTGGCGCGAACAGCTGGCCGCGCAACACCATGCGCGGCGGGATGCGATAGCGGTTTGACGGTACGCAGGCGCATGACGCGGCGAACAACAACCAGACACCATGCAAAGGAATCCGAAATGAGAAGAGCAGCGATAGTCGCACCGGTACGCACGCCGGTCGGCACGTTCGGCGGCAGCCTGCGCCCTGTTTCCGTCGAGACGCTCGCGGCCGCGGTGTTGCGCGAAACCATCGCGCGCAGCGGCGTGGACCCGGCGCGCATCGAAGACGTGGTCTTCGCGCAGTCGTACGCGAACAGCGAAACGCCTTGCATCGGCCGCTGGGCCGCGCTCGAAGCAGGGCTGCCCGTGCAGGTGCCCGGCATGCAGCTCGATCGCCGTTGCGGCGGCGGCCTGCAGGCGGTCGTGACCGCCGCGATGATGGTGCAGAGCGGCGCGGCGGACGTGGTGGTGGCCGGCGGCGTGGAAAGCATGAGCAACATCGAGTACTACACGACCGACATGCGTTGGGGTGCCCGCGCGGGCTCGGTGAAGATGCACGATCGTCTCGAGCGCGGCCGCGAACGCTCGCAGCCCGAAGCGCGCTTCGGCTACATCTCCGGGATGATCGAGACGGCGGAGAACCTCGCGAAGGAATACGGCATCACGCGCGAGGAAGCCGACGCCTATGCCGTGCGCAGCCACCAGCGCGCGGCGGCGGCATGGGAGTCGGGCCGCTTCGCCGAAGAGGTGGTGGCGGTTTCGGTGCCGCAGCGCAAGGGCGACCCGGTGCTGTTCGCACGTGACGAAGGCGTGCGCGCCGACGCGAGCGAGGCGTCGCTCGCGAAGCTCAAGCCGCTCATGAAAGGCGGCACGGTGACGGCGGGCAACGCGAGCCAGCAGAACGACGCCGCGGCTGCGTGCCTGATCGTCGCCGAAGATCAGCTCGACAAACTGGGTCTCACGCCGCTTGGCTACCTGACGGGTTGGGCGGCTTCGGGATGCGAGCCCGCGACGATGGGCATCGGCCCGGTGCCGGCCGTGCAAAAGCTGCTGCAAAAGACCGGGCTCACCTTCGATCAACTCGATCTCGTCGAACTGAACGAGGCCTTCGCGTGCCAGGTGCTCGCGGTGCTCAAGGGCTGGGGCTGGCATGACGAAGCGCGGCTGAACGTGAACGGCTCGGGCATTTCGCTCGGTCACCCGATCGGCGCGACCGGTGTGCGCATGCTCACGACCTTGCTTTACGAACTGCAGCGCCGCAAGGGCCGCTATGGCCTCGAAACGATGTGCGTGGGTGGCGGGCAGGGCATCGCGGCCATCTTCGAGCGGGCGGCTTGAGGACGAACGCTTCGCATCCCTACTGAACATAAGAAGGAGGAGACGATGCTCGATGCACTCAACGCGCAGCTTGCGCGGCTGCAAACGCATCCGTTCTATGAAGGACGTCTGCCGCGTAGCGTCGCGAGCGCGGCGGAGTACGCCGAGCGCGTGCCGCTCATGACGCGCGCCGAACTGGTGGCCGAGATGAATCGCCCGGGCTACGGCGCGTTCGCGCCGGCCGTGCCGCCGGTGCGCGTGCACCTCACGCCGATGGGCGCGTCGCTCGTGCCGATCCTGCAGAGCGCGGCCGATCTGCGCGCGATCGAAGCCGCGTGTGGCCAGCATCTCGACGCGTGCGGCATCGGTCCCGGCGACGTGTGCATGGTGACGTTCGGCTATCACCTCTTCGTTGCGGGGCTTTTCTATCAGACCCAGATGGAAGCGCGCGGCGTCGCGTGCATTCCGCATGGTCCCGGCGAGACCGAGCGCGCGGCGCGCGTTGCGCAGCAATGCGGCGTGACGGTGCTGGCCGGCAATCCATCGCATGCGCTCAAGCTCATCGAAGCGGGCTGCCCCGTGCCGCGCGTGTTCTTCGCGGGCGGCGAAGCGTTCACGGGCAATGCCGCGCTGTACGCCCGCGTGCGCGAAGCGATGCCGGGTACGTTGCTGATCGACAGTTACTCGCTTTCCGAATGCCTGCCCGTGGCGCGTACGTTTCCCGGCGGCACGGGTGTACATGTGTTCGACGAACTGCTGCATGCCGAAGTCATCGACCCGGACACCGGCATGCCGGTTGCCGAGGGCGAACGTGGCGAACTCGTGCTCACCCATCTGAAGAAGGAACTGCAACCGCTCGTGCGCTATCGCACCGGCGACCTCACCGTGCTCGAGCGCACCGCGCCCGTGCATGGGCGCACGGTGTCGCTGCCGCGCGTGGTGTTCGGCCGCGCCGATTCGATGGTGAAGATCAAGGGCGTGAAGGTGTACCCCTCCGAGCTGAAGACGGTGCTGCTGGGCGTGGAGGGCGCGACGGGCGCGTATCGGCTCGTGGTCGGCACAAAGGCTCATGGCGGCGACCATCTCACGCTGCAGGTGGAGGGGGCGGTGCAGGGCGGCGCGATCGAGGCCATCGCGGAGTGCTTCAAGCGCCAGACGCTGATACACGCGGACGCCATCGAGACGGTTGCGAAGATCGAAGGCGCGGCCCTGGTAGAAGATCAACGGAGAGAGACGACATGAATGCAAGCGCAACGCCTACCCCAACCCCGTGGCGCCTCGTCGTAGGCGGCCACAGCTACGCGGATTTTTCGATTTCGGTGTCGCCGGCCGTCGAGCGCGCCGTGGCCGAGAATCTCGCGCCGCCGACGGTCTATCTGAACGTCTTCAACGAAGACAGCATCACGGTAGGCGTGAACGAAGATCCGAACCAGGTGCTCGATCTGCCGTTCTGCCGCGACAACAACGTGCTCGCGCGGCGACGCGTGAGCGGCGGCGGTGCGATCTACGCGGGCCGCGGTTCGGCGTTTCTCGCGTTCTATCTACCGATCGGACTGCCCGGCGTGCCCCAAACGGCGGCGCAGGCGTTTCCCACGATCCTGGGCCACGTCGCCGAAGCGCTGCGCGATGTGTTCGGCCTGCAGGCCGCTTACCGGCCGCTGAACGACGTCGAGATCGACGGACGCAAGCTGGTGGCCACGTCGCTCAAGATCGAAGGTGGGGTGCTGACGTTCCGCATTCTGCTGAACGTGAAGGCGATCAACACGGCGATCGCGGCGCGCGCCATGCCGATGGCGCCCGAAAAGGTCAAGGACAAGAAGCACAAGGATCTCGGCTCGCGCTACACGTTTCTGGAGCAGGAACTCGGCCGCGCGGTGAGCGCCGATGAGTTGACCGCCTGGGTCACGGCCTGCGTTCGCCGCACGTTCGGTGAAATGGCGCTCGAATCTGGCGCATTGGGCAGCGACGAACGCGTTTTCGCCCAGCAATACGAGCGCGAACTGCACGAGGAAAGCTGGTTTCATGAAAAGAGCGAGGCCACGCGTTACAGCCCGGTTACCCTGACGGGCGACCGTATCGTGCGCGGACGTGAAAAGGCGCCGGCCGGTCTGATCTGGCTGAGCCTGCTCGTGCGTGACGGCACGGTGGTCAAGGCGATCGTCAATGGCGACTGGCACCCGCGTCCGCTGGCCTCGGTCGCCTGGCTCGAAGACGGCTTCACCGGACTCGCCGCCACACGCGAGGCGTGCGCGGCGCACATCGAGGCATTTCTCGCGCGTCCCGACGTCGAGTTCGCAGGCGTCGAGCCGGTGCATCTCATCACGGCGCTCGACAAGGCGCTCGCCGAACTCGCAAGCGCCGGGGTGAGCGCATGAGCGAAAAAACCCTGCTGGTTGAACAGGACGCGGGCGTCGTGACGCTCACGTTCAATCGTCCGGAGGCGAAGAACGCGCTCAACGGCGAGATGCGGGTGGAATTGCTCGACACCGTGCAGCGCATCCGTGCCGACCGCAGCGTGCGCGCGGTCGTTTTGCGCGGCGCGGGCAATGACTTCTGCTCGGGCGGCGACGTGCGCGGTATGAACGTGACGAGCGCCGAAGCGGGACGCGACCGGATCGACGACCTGCACGGCTGGGTGAGCATGCTGATCGACCTCGACCGCCCGGTGATCGCGGCCGTGGATGGCGTGTGCTACGGCGCGGGCTTCAGCTTCGCACTCGCCGCCGATTTCGTGATTGCCAGCACGCGGGCGCGCTTTTGCATGCCTTTCATGAAAGTCGGTCTCGTGCCCGATTGCGGAGCGTTCTATACGCTGCCGCGCGTGGTGGGACTCGCGCGCGCGAAGGATCTCGTCTTTACGGCGCGCGAAATACGTGCCGCAGAAGCGAAGGAGATTGGTGCGGTGCTCGAAGTCGTCGAGCACGAACAGCTTCATATGCGCGCTACGCAGGTCGCGGCCAGTCTTGCGACGGCGTCGCCCATTGCGTTCGGTCTGGCCAAGCGCGCGTTGAACCAGTCGCTTGGCAGCGACCTGCGCGCAATGCTCGAAATCGAGTCGGCGGCGCAGGGCATTGCGTTCACGACCGAATTCCATCGCGAAGCCGTGAAGCGCTTTCGCGACAAGGCCGATCCGCTCTTCAAGTGGCCCGCCGCCGAGGCCTGAACTTTCACCGAACGCACCGCCATGACGATCGACTATCACACCCTGCGCAACTGGCCGTTCAAGGACGTCGAGCAGACCTATACCGCGCGCGACGCCATGCTTTATAGCCTCGCCGTGGGATACGGCGCCGATCCCGTTGATCCGGACGACCTGGCATTCGTCTACGAAAAAGAATTGCGCGTGCCGCCGACGCTTGCCGTCGTGCTCGGTTTTCCCGGCTTCTGGGCGCGCGACCCGCGCTCGGGCATCGACTGGGTACGGCTATTGCACGGCGAGCAGAGCCTCGTGATGCACAAGCCGCTGCCGCCGGCCGCGACCGTGATCGGCCGTTCGCGCATTACACGCGTGGTCGACAAAGGCGCAGGCAAGGGCGCGCTGCTCGAAATCCAGCGTAGCATTACGGACAAGGCAAGCGGCGAGCGGTATGCCACTGTCACGCAACTCACGTTCTGCCGTGGCGACGGCGGCTTCAGCGCGAACGACGGCTTGAGCGATGAAGCGCCCGCGCCGCCGCCGCCGATGCCCGAGCGCGCGCCCGATCATCATTGCGATCTGCCTACGCGCCCGGAAACGGCGCTGATTTATCGTCTGTGCGGTGACGACAACGCGTTGCATGCCGACCCGCAGGTCGCGCGTGCGGCGGGTTTCGAGCGGCCTATCCTGCACGGGCTCGCCACGTGGGGCGTGGCCGCGCATGCCGTGCTCAAGACGCTGTGCGCGAGCGACCCGCAACGCCTCGCGGCCTTTCACGCGCGCTTTACCGCGCCGGTGTATCCGGGCGAGACGATCCGCACCGAGATGTGGCGCGACGACAACGAGGTGAGCTTCCGCGCGCGCGTGCTGGAACGCGACGTGCTGGTGCTCAACCACGGCCGCGCACAATTGCGCTGAACGCTATTATGTATAACGAAGGAATCAGGACTATGGCCCGTCAACCGAAACCGCTCGTGCGCTCCGATATCGCGTACAGCACGCCCGATCGTATCGTCGTGCGCGGCAAGAGCCTGCCCGACGAAGTGCTCGGCCACATGAATCTCGGCGACTTCGCGTTTCTGCAACTCACGGGCAAGGCGGCTACGCCGCAGCAGTCCGCGATGTTCAACGCGATCGTCATCACGCTCGTCGAGCACGGCATGACGCCGAGCGCCATCGCCGCGCGCATGACCTATGCGGGCGCGCCCGAGTCGCTGCAGGCGGCCGTCGCAGCAGGGCTATGCGGGCTTGGCTCGGTGTTCGTCGGCAGCATGGAAGGCGCGTGCCGCATGCTGTCTGAAACGCTGCCTTATGACGGCCACTGCGACGACCTCGAGAAACTCGCGGTCGATACCGTCGCCGCATGGCGCGCGCGCGGAACGCCGATTCCGGGGCTCGGCCATCCGCTGCACAAGCCCATCGATCCGCGCACGCCGCGCCTTTTCGAACTGGCTGCGCAAAACGGCATGTCGGGGCGCTATGTGAAGCTCATGCAACTGATTGGCGCGGAAGCCGAGCGTGTCTCGGGCAAAGCGCTGCCGATCAATGCCACGGGTGCCATCGGCGCGATCTGCTGCGAATTCGGCTTCCCGTGGCGCATCGTGCGCGGCTTCGGCGTGATGGCGCGCGCGATCGGCCTCGTGGGTCATCTGCTCGAAGAAGGCGAGCGCCCCATGTCGTTCGAGTTGTGGCAGCGCGTGGAAGACGAGGCCTCCGCGCACTTGCGCGGGGAAGCGTGAGGCTGGCGCGCGGTCCTGGTTGAAAGCCTCGTGCAAGTGTCGGGCGGCAATGGTCGGGGGATTAACGAAAGCGAAAGGGCTGATTCGGCAAAGGCAACTTCGCGAAACGACGTGAGCCGTTCATAGTATGGCCACCAGGCCCTGATCTCGCTACGGAGAAACGCCATGCCGGAATCGCAAACGCCAACGCTCAGTACGTGGCTCGACAAGACCGAAACGCTCACCGACGACATCACCGCGTTTCCGCTGCGCGCGCTCGCGGCCACGCTCGATCGCGCCCCCCCCGATAGCGCCGTGCCGCCGCTGTGGCACTGGCTCTATTTCCTGCCTGTCTCGCCGCTAGCGGAAGCGGGTCCCGATGGCCACCCGAAACGCGGCGGCTTCCTGCCGCCGGTCGAACTGCCGCGCCGCATGTGGGCGGGCGGACGCCTCACCTTCCACGCGCCCCTGCGCGCGGGCAGCGAGGCCGCGCGCACTTCCACCATCGCCAACATCGAGGACAAGCCCGGCCGCAGCGGCCGCCTCGTGTTCGTGACCGTGCAGCATCGCTACGAGAGCGGCGGTGCGCTGTGCATCGAGGAAGAGCACGACATCGTCTATCGCGACGCGCCGCAGCCCGGCGCAAGCGCGCCAAAGCCGGTCGCGGCGCCTCAAGGCGAGACATGGTCGCGAACGCTCACGGCCAGCGCGCTCATGCTGTTCCGCTATTCCGCGCTGACCTTCAACGGCCATCGCATTCACTACGATTTCCCGTACGTCACGCAGGAAGAGGGCTATCCGGGCCTCGTCGTGCACGGCCCGCTCATCGCCACGCTGCTGCTCGACCTCGTGCACCGCGAGCGGCCCGACGCCACCATCGCGACGTTCGCGTTTCGCGCGGTGCGGCCCACGTTCGCGGGCAACCCGTTCACGCTGTGCGGCAAGCTCGCGGACGACGCGCGCTCGGTGGAGCTCTGGGCGAAAGACCACGACGGCTATCTGACGATGCAGGCCACCGCCACGCTGGCCTGAACGGCAACACGAACTACATAGCGAACTCATATCGATCATGCAAACCACGCAACAAGATTCGTTTCAGGACATCCGCGAAGCCGTGCGCGATCTGTGTCAGCAGTTCTCCGGTGAATACTTCCGCAAGATCGACGAGGCGCGCGGCTATCCCGAGGCATTCGTCGATGCGCTCACGAAAGCCGGCTGGCTCGCTGCACTGATTCCTCAGGAGTACGGCGGATCGGGTCTGGGCCTGACCGAGGCTTCGGTCATCATGGAAGAGATCAACCGCTCCGGCGGCAACTCGGGCGTTTGCCATGGCCAGATGTACAACATGGGCACGCTGCTGCGCCACGGCTCGGCCGAGCAAAAGCGCAAATACCTGCCGAAGATCGCGAGCGGCGAACTGCGGCTGCAATCGATGGGCGTGACCGAACCCACCACGGGCACCGATACCACCAAGATCAAGACCACGGCGGTGCGCAAGGGCGACCGCTATGTGATCAACGGGCAAAAGGTGTGGATCTCGCGCGTGCAGCATTCGGACCTCATGATCCTGCTTGCGCGCACCACGCCGCTTGCCGATGTGAAGAAGAAGTCCGAAGGCATGTCGATTTTCGTGGTGGACTTGCGCGAGGCGATCGGCAACGGCCTCACGGTGCAGCCGATTCTCAACATGGTCAATCACGAGACCAACGAACTCTTCTTCGATAACCTCGAAATTCCGGCCGAAAACCTGATCGGCGAGGAGGGGATGGGTTTCAAGTACATCCTCGACGGCCTGAACGCCGAGCGCACGCTGATCGCGGCCGAATGTATCGGCGACGGCTACTGGTTCATCGACAAGGTGAGCGCTTACGCCAAGGAGCGCATCGTGTTCGGGCGGCCGATCGGCCAGAACCAGGGCGTGCAGTTCCCCATCGCGCGCGCGTTCGTCAACGTCGAGGCCGCGAGCCTGATGCGCTTCGAGGCCGCACGCCGCTTCGACGCGCACGAGGCCTGCGGCGCGCAGGCCAACATGGCGAAGCTGCTGGCCGCCGACGCGTCGTGGGAAGCCGCGAATGCCTGCCTGCAATTCCACGGCGGTTTTGGCTTCGCCTGCGAGTACGATGTGGAGCGCAAGTTCCGCGAGACGCGCCTCTACCAGGTCGCGCCGATCTCGACCAACCTGATCCTCTCGTACGTGGCGGAGCATGTGCTGGGCCTGCCGCGTTCGTTCTGACCGGAGGCGCGCGCCATGAGACCACTCGACGGCATCAAGGTCGTCACGCTCGAACACGCGATCGCCGCGCCCTTCTGCACGCGCCAGCTTGCCGATCTCGGCGCGCGCGTGATCAAGATCGAGCGGCCGGGCGTCGGCGACTTCGCGCGAGGCTATGACGAGCGCGTGCATGGACTCGCCTCGCACTTCGTGTGGACGAACCGCTCGAAGGAAAGCCTCTCGCTCGACGTCAAGCACAAGGAGGCCGCGCCAATCCTCGACGCGCTGCTCGCGGACGCCGACGTGCTCGTGCAGAATCTCGCGCCGGGCGCTGCGGCGCGGCTTGGGCTGAACTACGAGGCGCTGAGCGAGCGCTACCCGAAGCTGATCGTGTGCGACATCTCCGGCTATGGCGACGACGGTCCTTACCGCGAGCGCAAGGCCTACGACCTGCTGATCCAGAGCGAATCGGGCTTTCTGTCCATCACGGGGTCGCCCGGCGAGCCCGCGAAGGCGGGCTGCTCGATCGCCGACATCGCCGCAGGCATGTATGCCTACTCGAACATCCTCAGCGCGTTGCTGATGCGCGGTCGCACCGGGCGCGGCTGCCGCATCGACGTTTCCATGCTGGAGAGCATGGTGGAGTGGATGGGTTATCCGCTCTACTACGCGATCGACGGACAAACGCCGCCGCCGCTCGCGGGCGCGTCGCACGCGACGATCTACCCGTACGGGCCGTTTCCCGCGGGCGACGGCAAGTCGGTGATGCTCGGCCTGCAGAACGATCGCGAATGGAAGCTCTTTTGCGAGCACGTGGTGTTGCAACCGGAACTCGCCACCGATGAGCGCTTTGCCGCGAACTCCCAGCGTTCCGCGCGCCGTGCGGAACTGCGCGAGCTGATCGTCGAGGCATTTTCGAAGCTGACCGCGGCGCAGGTCATCGAGCGGCTCGAGCGCGCCGGCATTGCCAACGCCCAGATGAACACCATGGCCGACGTGTGGGCGCATCCGCAACTGCAGGCGCGCGAGCGCTGGCGCGATGTGCAGACCTCGGCGGGGACCGTGCCAGCCTTGTTGCCGCCGGGCGCGCCATCCGCATTCGATGCGCGTATGGATGCGGTGCCGGCGCTCGGTCAGCATACCGAATCAATCCTGCGTGAGCTTGGCTATGACGCGGCGCGCATCGGTGCGCTGCGCGAAGCCGGCGCCATCTGAACGCGCCTCGCGCCTCGCAAACCGACTTCACTGAACTTCGCTGCCATGACAGATCATCCCAGCCGCGCACTCGCGGCGTTCGCCTCGCAACTGCGCTTCGATTCGATCCCGACTCACGTGGTCGAGCGCACTGTCAATCTCTACGTGGACTGGCTCGGCTCGGCGCTGGGCGGCAAGGGCGCGCGTCCGGTCGAGACGATCGCGCGTTTCGCACGCGCCGCGCGCGGCGCGCCCGAAACGCAGGGGCCGTGCGATGTCATCATCGACCGCACACGCACCACGGCGTATTTCGCCGCCATGACCAACGGCGCCGCTTCGCATTTCGTCGAGCAGGACGACGTGCACAACGGCTCGGTGCTGCATCCGGCCACCGTCGTGTTTCCGGTGACGCTCGCGCTCGCGCAGGCGCTGGGCGTCTCGGGGCAGGAGTTCATCGCGGCCTCGGTGGCGGGCTACGAAGTGGGCATCCGCGTCGGCGAATTCATGGGGCGTTCGCACTACAAGATATTTCACACCACGGGCACGGTCGGCACGATCGCGGCTGCGGCCGCCGCGGGCCGTCTGCTCAAGCTCACGCCCGAGCAGATGCTCGACGCGTTCGGATCGGCGGGCACGCAGGCGAGCGGCTTGTGGGAGTTCCTGCGCGACGCGGCCGATTCGAAGCAACTGCACACGGCCATGGCGGCGGCGAACGGCCTGATGGCCGCCCAGCTCGCGGCGGACGGTTTTCGCGGCGCGCAACGCATTCTCGAAGGCGCACAGGGCATGGCGGCGGGCATGTCGAGCGACGCCGATCCCGCAAAGCTGGTCGATCGCCTGGGCGAGCGGTGGGCCACGGTCGAAACGTCGTTCAAGTATCACGCCGCGTGCCGTCACACGCACCCGGCCGCCGACGCGCTGCTGTCCGTGATCGAAGCGCACCGTCTGAATCCCGACGATATCGCGAGCGTGACGGCGCATGTGCATCAAGGCGCCATCGATGTGCTTGGCAGCGTGGTCGTGCCGAGCACCGTTCATCAGGCGAAATTCAACATGGGGACCGTGCTCGGCCTGGTCGCCTGGCGCGGCTACGCGGGCGTGAACGAGTTCGAGCGCGACTACTCGGCGGCCGATATCGCCGCGTTTCGCGAACGCGTGACGATGGCGCTCGACGCGGAAGTCGACCGCGCATACCCCGCGCGCTGGATCGGCAAGGTCAGCGTGACGACGCGCGACGGCCGCACGTTGCAAGGCCGCGTGGACGAACCGAAGGGCGACCCGGGCAATACGCTCTCGCGCGAGGAGATCGGCGCGAAGTTCGTGCGGCTCGCGGCATTCTCGGGCGCAGCGAGCGAAAGCGATGCGCAGCGCCTGCTCGACGCGGCGTGGGGCATCGCCGAAGCGCCGCGCGTGAGCACGCTGTTCGGCGACGGGGCGAGCGTATGAGCGCCGCGCTTTCCCGCTCGTATCTCTTCGTGCCGGGCAACCGGCCCGAGCGCTTCGAGAAGGCGCGCGGCGCAGGGGCGGATGCCGTGATCCTCGATCTGGAAGATGCGGTTGCGCCGGCGGAAAAGGGCGCGGCGCGCGACGCCGTGCTTGCGGCGCTGGACGCCGCGCGCCCCGTGTGGGTGCGCGTGAACGGCACCGACACGGCCTGGTTCGCCGATGACGCCGCCGCGCTCGCCGGACATGCGGGCGTGGCGGGCATCATGTTGCCGAAGGCGGAAAGCGCGGAGCAGGTCGCCGCGGTGCGTTCAGGCGCGCACGGCACGCTGCAGGTGTTGCCGATCGTGGAAACGGCGCGCGGCATTGCGGGCCTGAATGCGCTGTGTGGCGCGCAAGGCGTGCTGCGCGTGGCGTTCGGCACGCTCGACTTTCAGGTGGATATGGGCATCGACGGCGACGGCGAGGAACTCGACGCATTCCGTTCGCAGATCGTGCTGGCCTCGCGGCTTGCGGGCATTGCGGCGCCCGTGGACGGCGTTTCGACCGTCTTCGACGATGCCGATGGGCTCGAGCGTGAAGCGCGCCGTGGGCGGCGCTTCGGCTACGGCGGCAAGCTGTGCATTCACCCGAAGCAGATCGAGCCCGTGCATCGCGCGTACGCATGGAGCGAGACGGAGCGCGCATGGGCGCAGCGCGTGCTCGATGCGGTGCAGGCGAGTGGCGGGGCGGCGGTGGCGCTCGACGGCAAGATGGTCGACATGCCGGTGATCCTCAAGGCGCGGCGGATTCTGGGTGTTTGAACGCTGGCCGCTGTCGTTGAAGTTGCCGCGATGCAGTCGATAAAGAAGGCGCCTTTGTGTTCACAAAGGCGCCTTTCTTGTTTGCGGCTCGCCAGGGAACCGTATTAGCTAATAGCGCCAGCGAGTTCCGGCACGACCGTGAACAGGTCGCCCACGAGGCCGTAATCGGCCACGCTGAAGATTGGCGCTTCCTCGTCCTTGTTGATCGCGACGATGACCTTCGAGTCCTTCATGCCGGCCAGATGCTGGATCGCACCCGAGATGCCCACTGCCACGTACAGCTGCGGCGCGACGATCTTGCCGGTCTGACCGACCTGGTAGTCGTTCGGGACGTAGCCGGCGTCGACGGCTGCGCGCGAGGCGCCCAGGGCTGCGTTGAGCTTGTCCGCGAGCGGCTCCAGCACCTTCGTGTAGTTCTCGCCGCTGCCGAGACCCCGGCCACCCGAAACGATGATCTTCGCGCTCGTGAGTTCCGGACGGTCGAGCTTCGTGACTTCGCGGCTCACGAACTGTGAGAGTCCGCTGTCTGCTGCGGCTTCGATCTTCTCGACCGCTGCGTTGCCGCCTTCGGCCGCAACCGCATCAAACGCCGTCGTACGCACGGTAATGACCTTGACCGGATCGGCCGATTGCACCGTCGCGATCGCGTTGCCCGCGTAGACCGGACGCTCGAACGTGTCGGCACTGTGCACCGCGGTGATGTCGCTGATCTGGGCGACGTCGAGCTTCGCCGCGATACGCGGGGTGACGTTCTTGCCCGCAGCGGTTGCCGGAGCCAGGATGTGTGAGTAGTCCTTTGCGATATTGAGGACCGTCGCTTCGACGTTCTCCGCGAGGCCCTGCTCGAGTTGCGGCGCGTCGGCCAACAGCACCTTCGTAACGCCTACGATTTTCGCGGCTGTGTCGGCAGCGGCTTGCGCATCGTGGCCTGCGATCAGCACATGCACGTCTCCACCAATCTTCCGCGCTGCGGCGACCGTGTTCAGCGTCGCGGCCTTGATCGACTGATTGTCGTGTTCGGCTATTACCAGATTCACCAGATTCGTCATCTTGTTTCGCTCCCCTTACAGCACCTTGGCTTCGGTTTTCAGCTTCTCGATCAGCGCGGCAACGTCCGGCACCTTCACGCCTGCCGAACGCTTCGGCGGCTCGGCAACTTTCAGCGTTTTAAGCCGGGGCGCGACGTCGACACCCAGATCCGATGGCTGGATCGTCTCCAAAGGCTTCTTCTTCGCCTTCATGATGTTCGGCAGCGTGACGTAGCGCGGCTCGTTCAGGCGCAGATCCGTCGTGACGACGGCGGGCAGCTCGAGCGACAGCGTTTCCGCGCCACCATCCACTTCGCGCGAAACCGTGGCCGTGCCGTCTGCTACGACCACCTTCGAAGCGAACGTCGCTTGCGGCAGGTTCGCCAGCGCAGCGAGCATCTGCCCGGTCTGGTTCGAATCGTCGTCGATGGCCTGCTTGCCGAGAATGACCAGTTGCGGCTGTTCCTTGTCGACCAGCGCTTTCAAAAGCTTCGCCACGGCCAGCGGCTGCAGATCGTCGTTCGACTCGACCAGCACGGCGCGATCCGCACCGATAGCGAGGGCCGTGCGCAGCGTTTCCTGGGCCTGCGCAACACCGCACGAAACGGCGATTACCTCGGTCGCCACGCCGGCTTCCTTCAGACGCACCGCTTCTTCCACGGCAATTTCATCGAACGGGTTCATCGAGAACTTCACGTTGGCGATATCCACCCCCGTGCCGTCCGACTTCACTCGAACCTTCACGTTGTAATCGACCACGCGCTTGACGGGCACCAGAATTTTCAAGCTCTTTCTCCTCGATAGGGGCAATGCTTTCGTCGCTGACGAAGACCTTCGTCACTGTGACAGACGCGTGAGCTGCGCGGAATTCAGCTTTGTGGAAGGCGTGCTTCGAGCGCGCTAAAGCGGCGCCGCGCAACCTGCATGGGCGCGAAGCGTCGCATGAAAGCAGCGCGCGCCGCAATCGTCCGTTCGAACGAAGCGGCGCGCATGGAAGCGAGAGGGGAGTGTCAGTTCTTCTTGTCGCGCACGAAGCGCAGTGCGAAGCGCACGAGCCGCGGCATGGTTTCGGGCCGCAGCAGACGCTTGTCGTAGCCCGCAAAGCGCCGATCGTTTTCGGCGAGACACAGGTGCATGAGTTCCGGCACGCTGATGTCGACGTCCGTCACCTGCTGCGCGCCGTTCATCGTGAAGTTGTTGTCGTGCCGGTGTTCGTTGCCCTCGGCATCCATGGCGCGCGCGAGGCCGACGCGTTCCCACGCCAGAAACGCCCAGACGCCGGCCACCTTCAGCTCGAAGCGAATGCGCTGCCACCAGTTGAGCCGGGCGCGATGCCAGGCCACCCAGTTCGCGAACAGCAGGATATGGCGGCATTCTTCCTGCATGACGGGCTCGAACGTGTCGATCAGTTCGGGCGGAAAGAGGCCCGAGCGATGCGCCACTTCGAAGAGGCCGAACGCGAAGAAGCTGTCGACGCATTCGCTGTACCCCGTCACGAGGTAGGCCCATTCGGCGTCCTTGGGATACACGTAGGGCGGCTCGCTCGCGAGCTTGATGCCGTACGCCGCCACCATGCGCGAGAGCACTTCCTTGTGGCGGTTCTCCTCCCACGCGTTGAGTGCGAGCGCATCGCGCATCACGGCGTCGTCGAGCGAGGCGGCATAGGCGGCCATGCGCAGGCGCGCGCGGCCTTCCGTTTGCACGGCAATGTCCCAGATGGGCAGGTCGGTAATGCGCTTGAGCGCCGCGGGTTCGAGCTGCGGCCAGTCGAGTACCGAGGGCCGGTAAGGATTGAAGGTCTCGCGGAACATGCGGCACATCTCGTCGCGATGGACGTCGGAGCCGGGCGTGAGCGCACCGGTGACACGGCTCGTCCAGTGGCGCGTGTTGCGCTCGGCGGCGTCGAGCGTCTCGCGGTCCGGACGCTCGACGGGCAACGCGGGCGCGCTGAAGCCGGGAATGAGTTGCGACGCATCGAAGGCGTCGAGGATCAGGTCGTCCATCTCGCTGTTCTTTTGCTGGTGGCTAACGCACGCGATGTTTTCGCGGTCGCCGGGATGCATAAGAGATTGCAGTCGTCGCCAGAGCTTACTTCGAACCGGCACAACGCGCGACGAGCACGACGTGCCGTCGAATCGTTAGCTATCGTTCATGCGCGTGAACGTCGGGCGCGGCTTCGATATTCAATGCATCTCGTTCGACGCAATAATGCCCCGGTCCATATCGAATCGTTGAACAATCGAAACAATCGCGGCGCGAACGCTCGTGCCTGAGCATTGCGCTGCGGCACGCATGCGCGCAACAGTCTAATTAAGCAGGTAGAGTACTGCTGACCGGCCTGCCGTTGCGCCGTCTGAATTCAGGCGGCGCAACGGGGGCCGGCGGCAACGGCATGAAGACAGTCGGTCAAGGGGGCGTCGCATGCGGGCAACGCCGCGGCGCCTGGACACTCCAGCTAACCGGAAACCTGCCTGTGCGCATCCTGTCGATATTCGGTACGCGGCCCGAAGCCATCAAGATGGCGCCGCTCGTCAAACGTCTCGAAGCGCAACCCGGCGTGCAGTCCGTCGTCTGCGTGACGGGACAACATCAGACCATGCTGCAGCAGGTCCTCGACCTGTTCGGCATCGTGCCCGCGCACAACCTCGGTGCGATGACCGCGAACCAGACGCTCAATGGTCTCGCCGGGCGCCTGTTCGCCGGGCTCGACGACGTGCTCGCCGCCGAGCAGCCCGAGCGCGTGCTCGTGCACGGCGACACCCTGACGAGCATGGCGGGCGCCATTGCCGCCTTTCATCGGCGCATCCCGGTCGGGCACGTGGAGGCCGGGCTGCGCACCGGCAATCTGTTCGAGCCGTGGCCCGAGGAAATGAACCGGCGCGTGGTGGACGTCGTGAGCGATCTGCTCTTCGCGCCGACCGCTAGCTCGCAGGCGAACCTCGAAGCGGAGGCGTTGGCCGGGCGCGTGGTCGTGACGGGCAATACCGTGATCGATGCGCTGCACCTCATGTGCGAGCGGCTCGACAACGACGCGGCGTTGCGCGAGCGCCTCGACGCGCAGTTTCCGTTTCTCGAACCCGCCGACACCGGCCGCCCGTTGCTGCTCGTCACCGGGCATCGGCGCGAGAGTTTCGGCGCGGGCTTCGAGCATATCTGCGCGGCGCTCGCCACGCTCGCGCATTCCGGCAAGATGCAGATCGTCTATCCCGTGCATCTGAATCCCAACGTGCGCGGCCCCGTGCTCGCCACGCTCGGCAATGCACCCAACGTTCACCTCACCGATCCGCTCGACTACCCCGAGTTCGTGCGCCTCATGCAGCGCGCGGCGATCGTGCTGACCGATTCGGGCGGCGTGCAGGAGGAGGCGCCCGCGCTCGGCAAGCCGGTGCTCGTGATGCGCGACGTGACCGAGCGCCCCGAAGCGCTCGCCGCGGGCACCGTGAAGCTGATCGGCACCGACCGGACCGCGATCGTGCGCGCGGTGCTCGAACTCGTCGAGAACGAGGACGAGCGGCGCGCCTACGCGCGGCGCGTCAATCCGTACGGCGACGGGCACGCTTCGGAGCGCATCGTCGCGGCGCTCACCGGGCAGCCGTTCGAGCCGTTCCCGAGTCGCGAGTTGCCAGGCTACCGGCATCCGGTGGTCGCCATGAGGCCGGAGCCCGGCGAGGCGGACGAGGCCGACGCGGCGCCTTGACGGCGGTTCGATGGCGACGCATCAGTTGCATCGCAGTGCCAGGCAATCAGTGCATTCCAAAGGCGGGATGGCAAGGACCGCCACTCGGCGGATGCGCCGCCGCGCCGACACCATGAGGCATGACACGTGAGATTCGATCCGATCGGGCAGGGGCGCGCAGCGGGGCGCAAGGGCGTGGGCGCGCCGGTTTGCGTCTATGTGGCCGCAGCGTTGCTCGCGGTGCTGGGGCACTGTGCATATGCGGCGCCTGGCGAACTGGCCGGTGCGTTCGCACAGCTCGGAGCCGGGCGCGTGGAATCGCGAACCGTGTCGCTGGCCGATCTCGGCGTGCGCGATCCGGTCGTGCTGCGCGCCCCCGATGCGACTCAGGAACTCTATCTGCCGGTGCCCGCGGGCTTGCCGATCAGCAACGCGACGCTGCAGCTCGACGCGAACTATCTGCGCGGCAACGGCGGGCGCACGACCTTCCTGCTCTCGCTCGACGGCTCGCCCGTGCAGGCGCGCAACGTCACCGACGCGCAGGGCGACGGCTCGCTCAGCATCGGCGTCGATGGCGGGCCGCGCCCTTCGGGCTTCGTGCGTGTGGGGCTGCAATGGTCGTCGGTGCTCAACGAAAACGTCTGCACGGACCAGACGGCGATCGGCAACGTCTGGCAGGTCGCGCCCACCACGCGCCTCACGTATCAGTTCGACACGTCGGCCGTCAACGACGTGCGCACCGCGTGGAGCGCGCTGCCTGCGAAACCCGTGGTGCTCGTGAGCGGCGGCAAGCTCGATGGCGCGGCTTACGACGTGGCGTGGCGGCTCGAAGCCCTGTTGATGCGCGGCGGCGCGACGCCCGTCACGACGCGCATGCCCGCGGTGGGCGACACCGTGAATCCCGGCACCGTGCAGGTGCCGGCCGCGTTGCAGGCGGTGCCCGCTTTTGCTGCGCTGGCAGCGGGCGGTTCGCACAAGATCGCCAATCCGGCGGAACTCGGTGCACTCATCGCGCTCGCGCCGGCGGGCGCCTTCGCGCCCAACGTCGTGGTCGCCGACGACGCGCTGCGCGCGCAAGCGGGCGCGGCGCTCGATGCATTGCGCGGCGAAGTGCTGGCGGTTTCCGCCGACGCCGCGAGCGCCTTCGACGCGTGGCGCACGCATTCCGGCGGCGCACTTGCCGCGCCGTTCGAGAAGGGCGAATTGCGCCTCGCGCATCTGGGGGGCCTGCCTACCGTGGTGGTCGGCGACGACACCGGCGTGAGCGCGCTTTCGCGCACGTGGAGCGGCATCGACGTGTCGCGCCGGCTCGTCGTGCACGAACTGGCCGCGTCGCCGAACCTGAGCGCAGGGGGGTCGAGCGACCGGATCGCGCTTTCGCTGATCGGCGGCACGCCGCGAACGTTAGAGGTGCTGACGAGCGCGGCATGGGAGGCCAATTTTGATCTCGCGGCCGTCTCCGGCGATGGACGGATTCCGCGCCGCGTGGTGCTCGATCTGGCCGCCGCGCCCGCGGCGGACCGCAATGGCCAGACGGCGTCGATCTTCTTCAACGGCGTGCTGATCGGCTCGCACCTGCTCGACACCGACGGCCACGCGCAACGCGTAAGCGCGGACATCCCCGTGTATGCGCTCGGCACCACCAATGCGCTGCGCGTGCTGTTCCAGCGCCAGCCGGCGGGCGGCTGCCGCCCGCGCGAGCAGGGCTATCCCGCGGCCGTGCTGCCGGGCAGCCATCTGGTCATCGGCAAGGGACCGCTCGGCGAAAACTTCACGGGCATGGTGGCGCGTTTTTCGCGCACAGCAAATGTGCTCGTGCCCGACGCCTATCTGGCCGACCCGGTAACGACGCTGCCGCGCATGGCGCGGCTCGCCAACGCGGCGGGCGTGGCGCCCACGCGCGCGACGCTCCAGGTGGTGCCGAACGGCCAGAGCGCGCAGCCGAAAGACGCGTTCCTCGCCGCCGATGTCGCGCTCGACAGCGAGGCGGGCCACGCGAGCTTTGCAAACGGCCGCCTCACGCTCAAGGGGCGCGGCGGCTCGATGCTCGTCGACATGTCGGGTCTCGCGAATCTCGGCCTGATCCAGGTGGTGCGCTCGGGCACGACGCCTGGCATCGTCTACCGCAGCGTGGGCGAGGCCCCGGTTCTGCCGCCCGGCATGCAGTTGCAGCAGGGCGACGTGGCGATCGTCGATGCGAGCGGCGTGCTCAAGACCTTCGACACGCAGTATCCCGGCGGCGTGCCGCCGACGGACGATCAGCGCGCGTGGCTCACGCGTCACTGGGCGGGCTGGGGCGTGCCGAGCATTGCCATCGCGGTGATGGTGCTGCTGCTGCTCGCAGCGGGCTTCGCGCGCAAGCGGGCGCGGGCGAGGACGGCGGCGGCCGCCGCGGCGCGCGCGGCGCAGGAGAGCGCCGAAAACCCGGACAACAAGCAGAGCGGATCGTGAGCGCGAACGCCATCGACTGGTGGCTCAACTATTATGCCGGCCGTTACTACGAGGGCATGGAGTATCTCGCCGCGGTGGTGGCGGTGGTGATCCTGCTGTCGAGCATCGACGATCTCTTTATCGATGCGTGGTACTGGGTCCGCCGCATCATCCGCCACTACACGATCGAGCGCCGCTACGAACCGTTGCGCGCCGAGCAGCTCTACACGCGCGAGCAGCAGCCGCTGGCGATCATGGTGCCCGCGTGGCGCGAGGAGGATGTGATCGCCTCGATGGTCACCGACCTCGTGCGCGTGCTCGACTACAAGAACTATGTCGTGTTCGCCGGCACCTACCAGAACGACGCGGCGACGATTGCCGAAGTCGAGCGCATGCGGCGGCGCTACAAGCAGCTCCACCGCGTGGAGGTGCCGCACGACGGTCCCACCTGCAAGGCCGATTGCCTGAACTGGATCGTGCAGGCGATCTTTCGCATGGAGAAGGAAACCGGCATCGAATTCGCGGGCGTGATCCTGCACGACAGCGAGGACGTGCTGCATCCGCTCGAGTTGCGCTTCTTCAACTACCTGTTGCCGCGCAAGGACATGATCCAGTTGCCGGTGGCGTCGCTCGAGCGCGAATGGTACGAACTCGTCGCGGGCACCTATATGGACGAGTTCGCCGAATGGCATGCGAAGGATCTCGTGGTGCGCGAGAGCCTGGCCGGCACGGTGCCGTCGGCCGGCGTGGGCACGTGTTTTTCGCGCCGCGCGCTGGCCGGGCTCGCGGAGGAAACGCAGAACCAGCCCTTCAACACGGAGACGCTGACCGAAGACTACGACGTGGGCGAGCGCCTTGGCCGCATGGGCATGCATTCGATTTTTGCGCGCTTTCCCGTGGAGTTCGCCACGCGGCGCAAGTCGTGGTTCGGCTTCGGGCCCGAGCGCGACGTCACGCTGACCATGCCGCTATGCGTGCGCGAGTTCTTTCCCGATACGTTTCGGACCGCTTACCGTCAGCGCGCGCGCTGGACGCTCGGCATCGGCCTGCAAGGCTGGGAGCAGACGGGCTGGGTCGGCACGATCGCCAACCGGTATCTGCTCGCGCGCGACCGCAAGGGCATCGTCACGGCGTTCGTCGGCATCATTGCCTACGTGCTGCTCGCGCAGTTCCTGCTCTTCGCGTACGCCGAGTTTCTCGGCATTCGGCCGGAACTGGTCGCCTCGCCGTTCGCGGGCTCGCGCTTTCTTACCATCGTGCTGTGGGCCAACGGTGTCGCGCTGCTGCTGCGCGTGATCCAGCGCGTCTACTTCGTGTCGCGGCTCTACGGCTGGGAGCATGGCGTGCTGTCGGTGCCGCGCATGGTGATCGGCAACTTCGTGAACTTCATGGCGGTCTCGCGCGCGTGGAAGATGTATCTCGCGTATCTGGTCACCGGCAAGCGGCTCGTGTGGGACAAGACCATGCACGACTTCCCGTCGTCGGACGGCTTCACGGACCGCCGGCAACGCCTCGGCGAACTGCTGCTTTCGTGGCAGGCGATCGGCCCGAAGGAGCTGGAGCAGGCGCTGGCCCAGGAGCACGCGCAGGAAGCGCCGCTCGGGCGCGTGTTGATGGCGCAGGGCTGGCTCGACGAGGAAACGCTCGCGGAGGCCATCGCGTTCCAGGCGGACCTGCCGCGCGGCCGGCTCGATCGCGAACGGCTCACGCGTTACGCGAGCGACCTGCCGATCGAATATGCGGTGCGTTACCGCGTGCTGCCGCAAGGCGACGACGGCAAGGGGCATGAAGTGCTGCTGTGCGCGAGCCCGCTCGCGCAGGCGGCGCTCGCTGAATTGCAGGCCCAATGCGCGTTGCCGATCGTGCAGCGCATCGTGCGCGAGGGCGAGGTGGCGGACGGCTTGCGCCTGTTGCGCGGCGTGCCGCCGGCGCAGGTGCGCGAGGCGCATGACGCGAAGGCGGACGCCGAAGCGCACGGCGCCGCCACGCCGGGCGTGCCGCTGCTCGGCGACCTGTTGATCGAACGCGGCGCGGTCAAGCGCGCCGCGTTCGAAGGCGCGTTGCAACGCTATCGGCCCGCCGAGCACGGACGGATCGGCGATTTCATGGTGGAGCAGGGCGTGATCACACGCGATGCGCTGGCTGCGGCGATCGCGGAGCAGGAACGCCTGCGCGCCGAAGGTGCAGCCGCGTCATGAGACGGACTCCGAAGCGTTTTCCGGCGACGCGATCTTCATCCGGCTGGGGTGGGGGTGTGCCGCGTCGTGCGGCGATGCCGCGTGCGCTCCTGCTCGCCGCGTTGTGGGCGGCGCTCGCGGGCGCGGGGCGCGCTCAGGCCGAGGCGTTGCCGCAGGGTACGCAGCCGTTGCCGTTGCCGTTGAGCGGTGCGGCCTATCGCGTCGCCCAGCAAGGCTACGACGCTTATGCGCGCCACGACTACGCGGCGGCGGAGCGCTATGCGCGCGAGGCGATCCGGCAACGGCCCGATCTCGCCACGCTACGCTTGTTGCTCGCGAACTCCCAGGCGGCGCGCGGGCAATGGCGCGAGGCGAGCCGCACGCTCTCCGACGCGATCGCGCAGATCGGTCCCGATGCGGCGCTCACGGCCCGGCGGCGCGAGGTCGATGCGCAGGTGGCGGCGCTGGCGCGGCCGGGCGCGCCAACCGCTGGCGGCCGCACGGCGCGCGCCGCGCCGCCGCCGGGTTCCGGTCCGCCCGACTACCTGACCGGTCGGGCATGGCAGCTTGCTCAGGACGCCTACAAATCATACGGCGCGAAGCAATACGACGCCGCCTGGCGCGAGGCGAATGCCGTCATCGCGTTGCGGCCCGACATCTTGCGTCTGCGGCTGCTCGCCATCGACGCCGCCGCGGCGGGCGGCCACGACCGCGAAGCCTGGCAGGCTGCGCAGGACGCGCAGCGGCGTTTCGGCGACAGCGAGGCGCTGCGCGAGCGCCGCACGCAGATCGGCGCGCGGCTCGCGCCCGCGGCGGTGCAGGCGGCCCAGGCGGCGCGCACGCGCGGCGACACCGCGCAGGCTGTCGCGCTCATGCATGAGGCGATCGGCTACGCGCCGCTGCAACTGGGCAACCGGCTGCTGCTGTGCGAGATGCTGCTCGAACAGAACGACATGGCGGGCCTCGAGGCGGCGGCGGGCGAGGCGATTGCATCGGGTGCCACGCCGACGCTGATGCCGTACGTGTTGCGCGGCTATGCACGCGCAGCGCAGGGCAGGTCGGCGCAGGCCGATGAGGATTTCGCGCAGGCGCTGCTGAGCGAAGGCGCCTCGCTGCGCGACGAGCGCGTGGCGCACGCGATCATTGCCGATGTGTGGACGGCCGAAGGGCAGCCGCAGCGCGCGCTCGACCTGCTGGCCACGCTGCCGCCCGTCGGCGACGATACCGATGCCCTGATCGCCATGCGCCGCTACTACGCGCGCGCGGCGCTCGCGCAGTCCGCCGCGCCGACCTCGCCGGCTACGCCCGGTGAGCGGGTGGCCACGGCGGCGCGCCCGGTGCTCGACTGCACGGTGGACCAGTACGGCAGCGCCTGCGACGTCTATGCGGCCGATCCCGGCTTTGCGTACCGGCGCGCGGCAATCGTCGCGGCGCAGCGCGGCGATCAGGCGGCCGCGCTCGACGCGCAGCGCCGCGCAGTCGCCGCGGACCCGCGCAATCCGCAGCATCGGCTCGAACTGATCGACGCGCTCACCGCGGCGGGCGACACCGAAGGCGCGAAGCGCGAAGCGCGCGCGATGGCCGACGCGGGCCTGCTCGACGCGCTGCCGCCGCTTTCCGCTGCCTACGTCGCGCAGCGCGCGGGAGACGACCGCCGTGCTTCCACGTACTTCGCGCAGGCGGACGCTGCCGGCCAACTCCCGCCGCAAGCCACCGGCGATGCCGGCTACAGCGCTTACCGCGCGACGTTCGACGCGCTGGCCGCAAGCTATTTCAGGCGCGCGATCGACTACGGCACCTCGCCACCACCGGGCGTCGCGCCTGCCACGCTGGTGCAGCTGCAAGACCTGCGCAACGCGCACGCCGACGTCACACGCGACTGGGGCGCGATCGCCTCGGTCAACTATCGCGGCGCTGGGCTGCAGCCCGGCGTGTCGACCGGCGAGGTGCCCGGCTCGTACAACAACTGGCAGATGGGTGTCGAAGGATACTGGCGGCCGTTCGGCACGCTCGGCGACCGCAACTTCGAGGTCTACGCGCGCGTCTATCAGGACGTCGGCGCAAAGGGCGACGCGCCGAGCGGCATCTCCACGGCGCTCGGAGCGATCGGCGCGCGCGCCAAGCCGTTCGAATCGATCAACGCGGTGGTGGCGTTCGAGCGGCTCATCCCCATCGGCTCGCGCGCGCCTTCCGACTGGCTGCTGCGCCTCGCCTACTCGGGCGGCATCGGCACCGAGCGGCGCCTCGACGTGCCTTCGTGGTGGACGGTGCAGGACTATGGCGAAGTCGGCCATTACGTGAGCAACGGCTGGAACTACGGTACGGGCTATATCGAGGCGGGCCGCACGTGGCGGCTCGACACCATCAGCCCGAAGCTCACGGTCTTTCCGTACGCGGTGGCCGGCGTGGACTACGATTCGAGCATCAACCGCAGCGCGCCGGTCGGCATGGGCGTGGGCGTCTCGACGCGCTACTGGTTCCGCGACAGCTTTTACGACGCGCCGCGCTCCTACGTCGACGTGACGGTGCAGTACCGCTGGCGCATCACGGGCGACGACCGGGCGGGCGGCGTGTTCTTCGGTGCCGTGCTCTCTTATTGAGGAAACCTGATGATGGTGCGCAGAAAGGCTCGAGGCATCGCGGACGAGGCAGAGGCGGGCGGCCGAACGCGCTTGCGTGCGCGGCCGCGCTACGCGCGCCTCGCATGCGCGGCGCTGTGCGCGCTCGCTGCCGCCGGATGCACGCTGCAGGTGCCCGCACACGCGGATGCGCTCGCGCAAGGCATCGTCTGGCAGCCTGACAACGACCATCTCGACTTGCGCGGCGACTGGGACCGGTTGGGCGTCAACGAGCTATTGGTGCAATGGATCGCCGTGGATGACGTCGCGTTCATGGCGGGCGCGGGCATTCCCGCGCCGCGCGTGCCCGACTGGGTGCGCATTGCCAGCGAACCGTGGGCGCGCGGCGTGATCGTCGGCCTCGCGGGCTATTCGGACGAAAAGAAAGCGCGCGAGAACCTCGAGACGCTCGTCGATCGTTCACTGAAGCTCGCGGCCGTGCGCCCGCCGGTGCACATCACGGGCTGGTATTTCCCGGTCGAAGTCGATCCCACCTGGACCGACGCGCCACGCATGGCGCCGCTACTGAAGAAGCTGCCGCATCCGCTGTGGATCAGCGTGTACGACACCAGCAACATCGGCGGCGAGGCGCTCGCGAAATGGCTCGACTCCTGGCTGCCGCGCGATGTCGGCGTGTTGCTGCAGGACGGCTGCGGCGTCTATGCGCGCGGCCCGGCGGCGGCGCGCGAATATGCGGATGCGCTGTCCGCGCATCTGGGCCACAAGCGCGTGCGCATCATCGCGGAGGCGTTCCGGCCCAAACAGGGCGGCGGCTTTCGCGCGGCCACGGCCGCCGAGCTGGCGCCGCAGCTCGAGGCGTATCACGGATATCGCGTGTATCTCTTCGACGGGCCGCACTACATGTCGCCGGAACTCGTCGAGGGCCTGCTGCAGCAGCAGAAGGCGCGGGGCGCGGCACAGTAGCGGGTCGTATGGAAAACGCGGCGAACGCGTAACGCGCGCTCGGCGCGTTCGCGGACTTCAGCGCAATTGCGCGAAGGCGATCAACAGGACCATGCCGCCGATGGCGCCGTCGAGCACGCGCCACGCACCCGCACGCCGGAACAGCGGCGCGAGCACGCGCGCACCGTAGCCGAGCGCGACGAACCACACGGCGCTCACGAACATCGCGCCGATCGCGAAGGCGAGGCGGCTGCCCTGCGGTTCGCGCGCGCCGGCCGTGCCGATCAGCAGGAAGGTGTCGAGATACACGTGCGGATTGAGCCAGGTGAACGCGAGCGTCATGAGGATGATCGGCCAGGCGCGTTGCTCGGGCGCATCCGCCGCGGCCTGGCTCTCCAGCACCGCGTGCGACGGACGCACCGCACGACGCAGTGCGCCGATGCCGAACCACACGAGCCAGGCGAGGCCCACGTACAGCACGATGTGCACGAAGGTCGGATAGCGCTCGACGAGCGCGGAGGCGCCGCCGACCCCCGCGCCGATCAGCACGAAGTCGGACAGTGCGCAGAGCAGGACGATCTTGCCGACGTGCGAGCGCAGGATGCCCTGACGCAGCACGAACGCATTTTGTGCGCCGATCGTGACGATGAGCGAGGCGCAGAGCGCCGCGCCGTGAGTGAAAGCGAGCCAGTTCATGACGGTTGCGGAGAAAGTAGGGGCCGCGGGCGGCGCGGGGCGCGGCGCCTGCGGTCATTGGACATCGACAGGGAATGGCGCTAGTCTGCCGCGATGAGCCACATAAGCAAAGCTCATTTTCATTAACCAGATTAAGGAACGCTAATGCTCGACTATGCCTTGCTCGATGCGCTCGCCGCCGTCGTGCGGCACGGTTCGTTCGATCGCGCCGCGGGCGCGCTCAATGTCACGCCGTCGGCGGTTTCGCAGCGCGTGAAGCTGCTGGAGGAGCGCGTGGGCACCGTGCTCGTGAAGCGCGGCCAGCCTTGCGTCGCGACGGCTTCCGGCGCGCTGCTGTGCCGTCACACGGAGCGCGTGCAGTTGCTCGAGGCGGAGCTGGGCGGGGCAATGCCGACCTTCACGAGCGCGCTGGGGGCGGCGCGGCCGACACTGCGCGTGGCCGTCAACGACGACAGCGTGGGCACCTGGTTCATCGACGCCGTGGCGGGCTTCTGCGTCGAACGCGGCGTTCTGCTCGACCTCGTGATCGACGACCAGGATCACACCGCGCAACGCATGCGCGACGGCAGCGTGCAGGGCGCCGTCACGACGCAGGCCGAGCCCGTGCAGGGCTGCCGCTCGACGCGCCTCGGACGCATGCGCTACCTCGCGGTGTGCTCGCCGGCGTTCTTCGAGCGGCATTTCGCGCAAGGGGTGACGCGCGACACGCTGCGCCACGCGCCGTGCGTCGAGTTCAACCCCAAGGATCAACTGCAAAAGCGCTTCATTCGCCGTATCACGCGCGCGCAGATCGACGCGCCGCTGCACTGGATTCCCCACGTGGCCGGGTTTCTGCGCTGCTGCCTGAACGGTCTGGGCTGGGGCATGTGCCCCGAGCGCATGATCGCGCCGCATCTCGCGCGCGGCGAACTCGTCGAACTCACGCCCGGCCGCGCGCTCGACGTCGAACTGTACTGGCAGAGCTGGCGGCTTTCCATTGGCTGGCTCGACGACTTCGGCGCCATGCTCAAGGTGCGCGCCGGCGAATTTCTCGATCAGGGCCGCGGCGCGTAAGACGCGCGCCGCGCGATATCTTCATTCGTTTGTCTTTATCCGCGGATTCAATGGTGGATTAGTGTGCTGACTTTCGGTGCGGACGAAAGTGCTCGTAACATCACCGTTTTGTTGCAATTCGTCTCCTGTGAGTTGCACAATGTCGGCATTGGCGCGCGGCAATGCGGCTAAAGCAATATTCGAAATCCATTAATTGCTTTTCGAATAGTGGAATGCTTCGATATTCCATGGGTGTGGAGAACGCAAGCTTCGTGCGAGAATTTCGCGTCCAATAGACTGACGTTTAGTATGTGATATGTCTGATGCACCTATGTCGAATAGGTGCATTGCGTTTCATTGATCGGTCACGTCCCGTGTGTAAGAGTGGAGTCCGCGCGATCCCGGTACAGCCTGTGAGAGCGGCCATGGACGGGCATTTCAGGCTATATGCCTGCGCGCGGCGAAGCGGGCGCTGTAACAATTCAGTTATGTGGAAAAGTCGTGCGACTAGTGACATCCAGCCTGAAACCGGTTATTTTTTCCGCAGTGAGATTGTTAAGTATCGTCAAATCGGCAAAAAAGTTCACGGATGTAAAGAAACCAACATTGGAGGCTTACAGTCGGAACTGAAAGCTCTGCCATCTCGTTTTTTGCGTTTGGCATTATCGTGTGAAAATTGCGTTTTTCCTGTGGATTGCGAGTTGGACACGCTATAATCCGGACGTGGCAGAGTGCTTATTCGACCGGCATATTTGAATCGTTTCCACGTGCACGAGGTGCATTATGACGAAATTAGATACCGGCAGCGTTTGGCAACAAACCATTGACCTTCTGTCCGCGGCTTCCGAGCCGTTGAGCCTGGACAGCGAATTCGAAGGCGGCAGAAGCTGCAAACCGGTACCCATCACACGCGGCGCATCGGAGGCGGCCAACCGGCGGCGCGCCACCGTCCGTTCGTGGGATGCGCAGGGCATCACCTTGATCCGGCGGCATGATCCGGACAGCATCACCGTTTGCTGGAGCGACGCCACCTATGGCCGCTACTCCGACCAGTTGTGGCGGGTCTGCACGGCGCGCCGCAGCGCGGTCTGTGCGCTGACCGGCGAGAAGATCCGCCGCGGCGACGCGGTGTTCCGGCCGAGCCCGAATCGCCGTCATCGCCCGGCCAACGCCGACGCAATGATCCTTGCGAGCAAGCTCGACAACCTGCCCAACGCCGTGGTCGCGGCGCGTCTGGACGAGGCGCTGGCCGCCTGAGCGGCGTCCCCGGGCGCACCGGTCGCCCGCGCGGGTATGCCACCCGCTCACCAGCCACGCGGCTGAGCCACACCTCGTCATGCCGATGTCATAGCTGCACAAGAACAAAACGGCGCCCCAAGGGGCGCCGTTGTTCGTTTGCCGGTCGAAAGGCGGGGCGCCACCGTGCGCCGGGGCGGGCGCAACCGGCCCCCGCCCCGGCGGCGCACCGCTCACACGGTCGCATCGCGGGCGTTTTCCTCTTCGAGCGCGTCGCGCGTCTCGGGCATTGCCAGCCAGACCATCAGCACCGCCGCGGCGCCTGCGCTCGCGAGCGCGAGGAAGCTCACCGTATTGCCCAGGTGATCGGCGATAAAGCCGGCCAGCGCCGTCGAAAGCGTCGCCCCGATCCCCGCCGACAGTCCGAAGAGCCCGATACACAGGTTATAGCGACCTTTGCCGCCCGCCACGTCGGCGGCGATCAGCGGGAGCATCACGCCGAACACGGCGGCCGACAGGCCGTCGAGCATTTGCACCGGCACGAGGAAATACGGGTTGCCGACGGCGGCGAACAGCAGCGCCCGCAGCGGCAGCGCGCAAAAGCCGAGAATCAGCACGGGGCGGCGCCCCCAGGCCTGCGCGGTGCGGCCGACCCAGGGCGACATCAACGCGACGATGGCTTGCGGCACGATGATGCACGCCGCGATCACGAGCTGGACGTTGTCGCCCATGCCGGCCGTCACTTCGCCGGCGGCGAGGTTGAGCATCGCGGCGTTCGAGAGGTGGAACAGCACCACGCAGGCCGCGAAGGTCAGCATGCGCCGGTCGCGCAGCAGGTCGAAGATCGTTTCGCGCGGTTCGCCGGCGACTGCCGCGCCGGCCTTGCCGGGCCTGGCCGCGGGTTTGGCGTACGCGGCGTTCTGGTCGTACTCGATCATCACGAGCGCGACGAGCGCGGGCAACGCGAGCGCGGCCGTCAGCCAGAACACGGAGCGCGGCGACCAGTACTCGCCGCACAAGCCCATCAGGCCGGCGGCCACCGCACTGCCGATCGAGGCCCAGCGCGCGTTGCGGCCGAGCCGGTCGCCCAGGTTCTGGCGGCCCACCAGCGCGAGCGCGAGCGCTGCCATGGCCGGCACGAGCATGCAGCTGGCAAAGCCGTGGAAGATCTCGGCGGCCATCACGGCCACGACGGTCGGGCTCGCGGCGAGCAGGACGGCCGAGATGATGATCGCGATAATCGCCCACGCGGCGGCGGCCTTCTTGTTGCGCAGGGCGTCCACCGCCGCGCCGCCCGGCACCTGGCTCACCATTGCGCTGATCGTGCCCACCGATAGCGCCAGGCCAATCTCGCCCTGGGTCCATTTGTGCGACGCCAGATACGAGGCAATGAACGGCCCGAAGCCCGTCTGCACGTTCGCCACGAAGAAGTTCAGCCAGTCGAGAGCGCGCACGCTGCGCTGGCTTGGATTGGGTTGTTGCATGGTGCCGTCCGTCATTTGGCACCGTGGGCATTGGCCGCCGAGGCGACGGGCGAGGCAGCGGGCGCTGCTTGCGCAGCCGAGGCAGCCGAAGCGGCCGGCGCCGGGGCCGGCGGCGGGGCGGCCGGCGTCACCGCATGCACCGGCTGGTCGGGCGCGTAGGGCGGCGAGGCATCCACCTGCTGATCGCTCATTTCGAGCTGCGCTTCGAGCGTGTTGTTCTTCGTGACGAAGCGCAGCGCCGACCAGTCGGCCGCGATCGTATGACGTTTCTCGAGCGTGCCGCTCACGTCGAGCACCACGGCCTGCGGGGCGGCGCTGCCGTCGAGCAGCACGTCGACCACGCGGCCCACCTTGCCGCCGTTGGCGCGTTCCACGTCCGCGTCGAGCATGGGCAGGCGCGTCGCGCTCGCTTCGGGGTTGCCGGGCTGCGGCGCACCGGCCTTGGGCCGGTCGGGGATCTGCAGCTGGCTGGCCGGCAGGGCGAGCGTGATGGCGGGCGTTTTCGCCTGGGTGTTCACGCGCACGCCGCTCCACGGGAAATTGGCCTTGCGGTCGCCAATGCCCATGAAGCCTTGCAGGTTCACCACGACGTCGACGGGCTTGCCGCCGGGGCCCGTGACCATGTCGACGGCGCGGCCCACGACCTTGCCGTCGGTCTTTTGCACTTCGCTGTCGAGCAGCGTGCGGAAGGTGCCGCGCTCGAGCGTGCGCACCTGCACGATGGGCGCCGGGGGCGGCGCCGGCGGGGCGCTGGCGGGCGCTGGCGGCAGTGGCGCCGGTCGGCGGCGGTGCACCGGCGCGGGGCGCGGCTTCTTCGGCGAGGGCTTGATCGTGGCCTCCGTTTCCGGCTCGCTCGCGGCTTCCGGCGCGGACGCTGCCTCGGGCTCGCTCGCGGCCGGCTCGGGCTCCGTGGCCACGGGCGCTTCCGGTTCGGGCGGCGGGGCCGGCCGGAACAGGCTGCAGCCCGAAAGCGTGAGCAGCATCAGCAGCGTCAGGGCATACGGGAAGTGAAAAACGGGACGTGTGGAACGCAAGAAGCCGCGTCTCATCTACTGAAACTCCTTGGAGCGGCCGGCGCGGCGCGCGCGCGGCAGGGGGAAACCGGGTCGGGATGCGTGAGTGTAACCCGCGCACCGGCCCGATCCGCTTAATGACGGCGTGAGCGAATGGCGTCGGCGAACGGCGCGGGTGACCGGCTGGGCAACTCGCCGCAAGCGCCGCGCCGGGACGATCGCGCTTCGTCATACGAAACCGGCTCCGGTCCGCGCGCTAACGGCCCGCTTCACGCCCAGGTGTAAACGCGGGGCCGGGCCTCACGTCGCGCCCTGTACACGGGCATATAAGCATCGCGGCATGAACTCAATGCGAATCGTGCGATGGGAGCGCAAATCGTGTTCGCCTAACCTTCGCTCCATCCATAAAGAGATGTCAAAACGATGAGCGCCGGGAAGTTGACGAAGGCGCCGGCAACGCGTCGACACGACTAAATCATTCGAGACAAACCTGATGACGGATCGGGCTGGTGAGCCGTGAACCGTTTCAGCATGCTGATAAAGGAGGCACTCACCATGATCGAACCCCACGCGCAGCCGCTTGCCGGTGCGACCGCCGCCGAAGTCGAGTCCACAGATGCATTGGGCCCGGCCTCGGGATTCATCGACCGTTATTTCGACGTCGCCGCGCGCGGCAGCTCGCTGCGTCAGGAGGCGATTGCGGGCGTCACGACCTTCCTCGCGATGGTCTATTCCGTGTTCGTCGTGCCGGGCATGCTCGGCAAGGCGGGCTTCGACACCAGCGCCGTGTTCGTGGCCGTGTGCCTGACCACGGCGTTCGGCTCGCTGCTCATGGGCCTGTGGGCGCGCCTGCCGATCGCCATCGGCTGCGCCATCTCGCTGACGGCGTTCACCGCCTTCGGCCTCGTGCTCGGCAAGGGCCTGAAGCCCGAAGTGGCGCTCGGCGCGGTGTTCCTGATGGGCCTCGTGTTCACGGGCATTTCGGTGACGGGCGTGCGCTCGTGGATCCTGCGCAACCTGCCGCACGGCATCGCGCATGGCACGGGCATCGGCATCGGCCTGTTCCTGCTGCTGATCGCCGCCAATGACGTGGGCCTCGTGGTCAAGAATCCGGGCGCGGGCCTGCCGGTTTCGCTCGGCCATATCACCTCGCTGCCCGTGATCCTTTCGGTGGTCGGCCTCGCCGCGATCTTCGGCCTCGTGCGCCGCCGCGTGCCGGGCTCGATCCTGATCGTGATCGTCGCGATCTCGGCGCTCGGTCTCGCCATCGATCCGGCCGTGAGCTTTCATGGCGTGTTCGCGTGGCCTTCGCTGTCGGCGCCGGGCCATGCCTCGCTGATCGGCGCGATGGACATCAAGGGCGCGCTCTCGCTCGCCGTGCTGCCGAGCGTGCTGGCACTCGTGATGACGGCCGTGTTCGACGCCACCGGCACGATCCGCGCCGTGGCGGGGCAGGCGGGCCAGCTCGACGCGAACGGGCGCATCGTCAACGGCGGGCGCGCGCTCACGGCCGACTCGGTCAGTTCGATCTTCTCGGGCTTCCTGGGCGGCGCACCGGCGGCGGCCTATATCGAATCGACGGTAGGCGTGGCAGCGGGCGCGAAGACGGGCCTCGCCGCCGCCACGGTGGGCGTGCTGTTCCTCGCGGTGATGTTCTTCGCGCCGCTCGCGGGCCTCGTGCCCTCGTATGCGACGGCGCCCGCGCTGATGTACGTCGGCCTCATGATGCTCTCGAGCGTGAGCCGCCTCGACATGGCCGATATGGTCGATTCGATGTCGGGCCTCGTGTGCGCCGTGTTCATCGTGCTCACGGCGAACATCGTCACGGGCATCATGCTGGGCTTCTGCACGCTCGTGATCGGCCGCGTGGTGAGCGGCGAGATCCGCAAGCTGAACGTGGGCACGGTGGTGATCGCCGGCGTGCTGGCCGCGTTCTACCTGGGCGGCTGGGCCATCTGACCATCGGATGACCCGGTCATTCGTCCGGCGGCCACGGCGGCCCGCCCGGGCGGCTGCACGGCCCGCGTCGCTTCACGGCGGCGCGGGCCGTGTGGCTTTTGCGCGCTGCTGGGTAGCGCGTTACTCCGGCAGCACGCTGTTGCGCGTCTTGCCCGCTTTGCGCGGCTTGCGTGGCCTGGGCTCCACGCCGATGCGCGGGTCGCGCGCGAGCACGAGCGCACTCAACTGCGCGGCCGTGTCTTCGAACGCCGCATCGGCTTGCGGCACATAGAGCCATTTGCCGAGCACGGGGTGCACTCGCAACGCCGGCATCGCATCGATGAGCGACGCATGGTTCTCCCGCGACGTGCAGACCAGCACGCCGTTGAACGGCGGATCGCGGTCGGCGGCGACGAGGCACAGCAGGCCGTCGAGATACGCGGCGTCGCAGCCGAACATCGGCTTGCGGATATAGCCGGCCTCGCGCTCGAAGGCGTCGAAGATCCAGAGCAGCGAGTTGCGGATTTTGGACGGCATGGCGTGACGTGGCGGAAATAGCAGGGCGCGGCGCGCAGAAATCGCCATTCTAGTGGCGGCGATGCTGCCATGCGAACCGCCGTTCGCGAATGACTAACCCGTTCCTTGACATCGCCGGCTCGTCGCCTATGCTAAACCACATGGTTAAGTATGAAGACGCTACCCTCGACCGCACCTTCGCGGCGCTCGCCGATCCCACGCGGCGCGCGCTGCTCGCACGCCTCGCGCAGCACGACGAGCTCTCGGTGAGCGCGCTCGCGCAGCCGTTCGCGATGTCGCTGCCCGCGGTCATGAAGCATCTGGACGTTCTCGCCCAGGCGGGCCTCGTCACGCGCGCGAAAACCGGCCGCACCGTCGCGTGCCGGCTCGCCGCGGGGCCGATGGAGGACGCGATGCAGTGGCTCGCGCACTATCAACGCTTCTGGAGTGAATCGCTCGATCGACTCGCCGCTTTCGTGGAGGAAGATGCATGTCTACCCAACCCGCAGCCGGACCCGGCGCTGCCCATCCAGCTCCCAGCCTCACCATCCGGCGACGCCTCAACGCCACGGCCGCGAAGGTCTACGCCGCGTGGACGCAGCCGTCGCAACTGATGCGCTGGATGCAGCCGCTCGACACCACCTGCATTCACGCCGAAGCCGACGTGCGCGTGGGCGGGCGCTTTCGCGTGATCATGCGCGGCGCGAACGGCGAGGACCACGACGTGAGCGGCACCTATCTCGAAGTCGTGCCCGACGCAAAGCTCGTCTTCACGTGGGCGTGGCGCAGCACGCCGGAGCGCGAGTCGCTCGTCACGGTGACGCTGCGCGCCGACGGTCCCGCCACCGACCTCACGCTCAAGCACGAACGCTTCTTCGACGACGCGGCGCGCGACGCGCACAACGAGGGCTGGACGAGTTCGATCGATCAACTGGTGGCGCTGTTCGACTGAATGGCGCTCATTCAAGCGCAAGGAGGAATCGAAAGATGGAATCGCACAAGATCGTTTCGCAGACCGAATGGCTGGAGGCCCGCCAGGCGCTGCTCGCCGAAGAGCGCGCCTTCACGCATGCACGGGACGCACTGGTGGCGAAGCGCCAGGCGCTGCCGTGGGTGAAGGTCGACAAGACCTATACGTTCGAGACGCCGCAAGGCCCGCGCACGCTCGCGCAGCTATTCGGGCCGCGCAGCCAGCTGGTCGTTTATCACTTCATGCTCGGGCCGGATTGGGAAGAGGGGTGCCCGGGCTGCTCGTTCCTGTCCGACCACGTGGACGGCATGCTGCCGCATCTGGAGCATCACGACGTGACTTACGTGGCCGTTTCGCGCGCGCCGCTCGCGAAGATCGAGGCGTTCAAACAACGCATGGGCTGGCGTTTTCCGTGGGTATCGTCGCATGCGAGCGACTTCAACTTCGACTATCACGTGTCGTTCGGCGAGGCCGACAAGGCGCGCGGCAAGGCGATCTACAACTACACCGAGCAGGACTACATGAGCGACGAACTGCCCGGCGTCAGCGCGTTTTATCGCGACGAAGCGGGCAACGTGTACCACACGTATTCGACCTACGCGCGCGGCGGGGAGATGCTGATCGGCACCTATGCGATGCTGGAGTTGACCGCAAAGGGACGCAACGAAGAGAAGGACATGCGCGAGTGGATGCGCCACCACGATCGCTACGAAGACGCGCCCGCGCCGTCGTCGTGCTGTGCGCACGAGAAGCAGTAGATGCGTTGGGCGGTCAGTTGTTAGCGCAACGAAAGAAAGCGGCGCCGGTCGCGAAAGAATCGTGAAAAGCGCGCTAGAGCGACATGTCGAACGCGGGGCGCAGCAGCACTTCGATCGCCATCACGATGAGTCCCATCGCGCCGGCGGCGAGCGTCAGCGTGCCATATTCGTCGTAGCGCGCGTCGTAAAGGCACGCGACGACGAACAGGATGGCGAGCAGATTGGTCAGCCAGTCGAAGTTCAGCGCGAGGAGCATCGGCGTATCCGGAGCCGGCGCATGGCGTGCGCCGGCGGGTAGTGCAAACCGCCCGGATTCTAGCGGATCGACCTTACGGATACGCAACAATTACGTGCGCTACAACACTTATTTTTGCGCGATCGGCACTTTCGGCATTGCTGTGCGGATCCAGTCCGTGACCGAAGTGCGCCGCGGCTGCCAGCCGAGCAGCGTGCGGGCGCGCTCGCCGTGCACGCGGCTGTTCGAGCCGAGGCCGTACGACGCCATTTCGTAGCCCCATTCTTCGATCGCGGCTGCGAGCGGCCAGTCCTGCGGCGCGCCCAGACCCATCACTTCGGCGAGCGCCGTGGTCATGTCGCGGAAGTTCGCCTCGCCGCTTTCCACGAAGTAGAACGTGCCCGCGGGCGTGTTGTCGAGCGCGAGGCGATAGAGTTCGGCGACGTCGTCGACATGCACGTTCGACCAGATGTTCAGGCCGCGCCCCACGTGGCGCATCACGCCGCTCTTCTGCGCCTGGCGGATGAGCCGCGGCAGCTGCACGCTCGCGGCGCCCGGCACCGCGCCCACGCCATAGATCAGCGTATTGCAGAGCACGGCGCTCTTCACGCCGCGCGCGGCGGCCGCGAGCACGAGATTGTCGATGGCCACGCGCGGCGCCTTGTCGGCGGTCGGCTCGGGCAGGGCGTCTTCGCGGTAGATGCGCTCGGTCGCCTCGCCGCCCGACGCGTCGCCCACGATGCTCGAGCCGCTCGTGTGCAGGAGCGTCTTGCCGGAGCCTTCGAGCGCGTCGATCAGCGCCTCGACCGCGCCGCGGTGGTCGCTGCTCGCCGCGTTGATCACGGCGTCTGCGGCGCGTGCTTCCGCCATCAGCGTCGCGCGGTCGTCGAGATCGCCCTGTACGGGCGTGATGCCGAGCGCTTCGAGGTCGGCGAACTGCTCGGGCCGGCGCACGAGGCCGCGCACCGTGTGGCCCGCGCGCACGAGATGCGCCGCGATCGTGCCGCCGATAAATCCGCCTGCGCCTGTCACGAAGACTTTCATGAGTGGCTCCTGATCCTGTCTTGATTGCGATGGGAGCCAGTATCGGGGCATCCGGGTTTTGCAAAAACCGTGTTAGTCTCAAATGAATATTGACTGCGGATCAAAAATAGCCACGATGAAGACGTCGACCGACGAACTGCTCGTATTCGTCACCGTGATCGATGCGGGGTCGATCACCGCCGCGGCCGAAAAGCTCGAGCAGACCGTCTCGGGCGTGAGCCGCGCGCTGACGCGGCTCGAAAAGCAGCTGGGCGTCGCGCTGATCCTGCGTACCACGCGGCGCCTGCAACTCACCGAAGAGGGCGAGCTGTTCCTCGATCGCGCCCGCACGATTCTCGCGGCGCTGGCCGACGCCGAGGAGGCCGTCACGCGCCACCGCGAGCGTCCCTCCGGGCGGCTGCGCGTGGATGCGGCCACGCCGTTCATGCTTCATTGCATCGTGCCGCACGTCGCGGCATTCGCCGACGCGTATCCCGAGATCGAACTCGAACTCACGAACAACGAGCGCATCGTCGATTTGCTGGAGCAGCGCGTCGATATCGCCATTCGCATCGGCACGCTGCAGGACTCGACGCTGCACGCGCGCTCGCTCGGCACGAGCCGTTTGCGCATTGTCGCGAGCCCGGGCTATCTCGCGGCGCACGGCACGCCGCGCAGCGTGGCCGCGTTGCGCGACCATCGGCTGATCGGCTTTACGGCGCCCGCGCATCTGAACGGCTGGCCGCTGCGCGTGGCGGGCGGCGACCAAACGCGCGCGACCACGAAGACCCAGGAGATCGAGCCCGGCTACACGATCGCGCCCGCGCTTTCGGCGTCGAGCGGCGAGACGATACGCCAGCTCGCGCTCGCCGGCAGCGGCGTTGCGTGCCTGTCCGACTTCCTCACCACGGCCGACCGCGACGCGGGCCGCCTCGTCACCGTGCTCGACGACGCGCTGATCGAATCGCGCCAGCCGATCCACGCCGTCTACTACCGCAGCGCGGCGCTCGCGGCGCGCGTGCAGTGTTTTCTCGCGTTTATTGGGGGCAGGCTGCAACTCGACGCGTGACGGGCAGTGGCGGCGCTCTCGTGGATAGTCCCAGGCTACACGGGCCGCAAAGGGGAGTTGTATAGACAGGCGCGCCAGGCTAGACTTCGGCCACTTTCGCGACTTGTATAGACAGGATTCGACCATGCTCCCGACCCTTCGCCTCACGCCCGGCCATCTGACCCTGCCCCAACTGCGCCAGATCGCGCGCGAGGCAGTGCGGCTCGAGCTCGATCCGGCCAGCTTCGCCGCCATCGACGCAGGCGCACGCGCCGTTGCCGAGATCACGGCGAAGGGCGAGCCCGCCTACGGCATCAATACGGGCTTCGGGCGTCTGGCGAGCACGCATATCCCGAGCGACCAGCTCGAACTGCTGCAGCGCAATCTGGTGCTCTCGCACGCCGTGGGCGTGGGCGAGCCGATGTCGCGTCCGGTCGTACGTCTGCTCATGGCGCTGAAGCTGTCGAGCCTCGGCCGCGGCTATTCGGGCATCCGCCGCGAAGTGATGGTCGCGCTCATCGCGCTGTTCAACGCCGACGTGCTGCCGCTCATTCCCGTGAAGGGCTCGGTGGGCGCCTCGGGCGACCTCGCGCCGCTCGCGCATATGTCGGCGGTGCTGCTCGGCATCGGCGAGGTGTTCATCCGCGGAGAGCGCGCCAGCGCCGAAGCGGGTCTCGCGGCTGCGGGCCTCAAGCCGCTCGCGCTGCAGGCGAAGGAAGGTCTCGCGCTGCTCAACGGCACGCAGGCTTCCGCCGCGCTTGCGCTCTACAACATGTTCGCGATCGAGGACCTCTACCGCACGGCGCTCGTCTCGGGCGCGCTCAGCGTGGACGCCGCGGCCGGTTCGGTGAAACCGTTCGACGCGCGCATTCACGAACTGCGCGGCCATCGCGGCCAGATCGAGGCGGCCGCGGCCTATCGCACGCTGCTCGAAGGCTCGGCGATCAACCTCTCGCACCGCGACTGCGGCAAGGTCCAGGACCCGTATTCGCTGCGCTGCCAGCCGCAGGTGATGGGCGCGTGTCTGGACCAGATGCGCCACGCGGCGCAGGTGCTGCTCATCGAGGCGAACGCGGTGTCGGACAATCCGCTGATCTTCCCGGAAACGAATGAAGTGCTCTCGGGCGGCAACTTCCACGCGGAACCGGTGGCCTTCGCCGCCGACAATCTCGCGCTGGCCGCGGCCGAAATCGGCGCACTGGCCGAGCGCCGCATCGCGCTGCTCATCGACGCGACGCTTTCGGGCCTGCCGCCTTTCCTCGTGAAGGACGGCGGCGTGAACTCGGGCTTCATGATCGCGCACGTTACGGCGGCTGCCCTGGCGTCGGAAAACAAGACGCTCGCGCATCCGGCCTCGGTCGATTCGCTGCCGACTTCGGCAAACCAGGAAGACCACGTGTCGATGGCGACGTTCGCCGCGCGCAAGCTCGCCGATATCGCCGACAACACGGCCAACATCCTCGCGATCGAACTGCTCGCCGCCGCCCAGGGTGTGGACCTGCGCGCGCCGCACCACACGAGCCCGGCGCTCGCGCACGTGATGCAGTCGGTGCGCGCCGAGGTGCCGCATTACGACCTCGATCGCTACTTCGCGCCGGATATCGAAGCGATCACGCGTCTCGTGCAGAACGGTGCGATCGCTTCGCACAGCCCGTTCGCGTTCGAATCCGAGGCGCAATAACACGCAACCACGCGCAAACAGGCGCCAAGCCAAAGCACGGGCCAACGCGATGAACGCTCCCGCATACCAGGGCATCAAGGACTTCATCCTCGCGCGCATTCACGCCGGTGAGTGGAGCGAGGGCGACCAGGTGCCTTCGGAGAACGAACTGGCGCGCGAGTTCAAGGTCGCGCGCATGACCGTGAACCGGGCGTTGCGCGAACTCACCGCGGAACAGGTGCTCACGCGCGTGCAGGGCGCGGGCACCTTCGTCGCGCGGCCCAAGTACGAATCGACGCTCGTCGCCATTCGCAGCATCTCCGACGAAATCCTCGCGCGCGGGCACCGCTACCGCGCCGAGGTGCTCGAGATCGGCGTGCATCGCGCCGACGAGGCGCTCGCCGTCGAAATGGGGCTCGCCGCGAACGATCAGGTGTTCAACTCGCGCGTGCTCCACTTCGAGAACGACGAGCCCGTGCAGCTCGAAGAGCGCTGGGTCAATCCCGCCGTCGCGCCCGATTACGCGGCGCAGGACTTCACGCACATCACGCCGAACCAGTACCTCGTGCATGTCGCGCCGCTGCAGGGCGTCGAGTACCGCATCGAGGCGCTCGCCCCCGAGGCGCAGACGCGCGTCCACCTCGCCATGGGCGAGGCCGAGCCGTGCCTCGTGCTGCATCGGCGCACCCGCTCGCGCGGGCTCGTCGCGTCGGTCGCCAATCTCTGGCATCCGGGCAGCCGTTACCGCTTCACCGGGCATTTCTAAGGCCATCCAGGTCGGGCCGCCCCGGTCCCTTCGCGCCGCTCGCCGCGATTTCCTCAGTCATTTTCTGTGCCTCTCTGGCCGTCATCGGCATGCGTCTTGCTCGCTTTACGGATGGCTGACCAAGGTCGCCAACTAAGTGCCAACAACGTTGCGCGGATGGGGTCAGACGGCCAGCGAAAGCGCGCATGGTGCGCCGCAGCCCGTATCATTGGCAGATGACGCGAACGAAGGAGGAGCTCCGCAATGGACGATGCCAACGCCACGCTCATGCCGATGTGGCGGGCCAATCTGGCGCTGCTCACGCGCGAGGTCGGGTCCGCCACCCGGCTCGCGCGCATGATGACGTTTTCCGCGAGCTACATGAAGCTGATCGTGTCGGGCCAGCGCGACTTCAGCGCGGAGTTCGTGCGCGGCGTGGAAGCCGTCACGGGCCTGCCCGAAGGCTGGATGGACGTGAAGCACGATAGCGCCGACGTGCCCGACGAGACGCGCGAAGCGATCGCGAGCGAGACGCCGCGCGCGCGCTTTCGCGGCACCGCGCATCCGGTGCGCAAGGCGCCCGTGCTGCGCGTGGAGCCGATCTTCGGCCAGGGCGCGAAGCGCGAGGAAGCGCCGGCGACGCCCGAGGCGCACCGGCGTCTCGCGGGCACGCGCAAGATCCGCGATCTCGCCGCGCAGGACGTGCGCAAGCTCGAGCGCTACCTGAGCGTGCCGCCGGTCGAGCCGGCGGTGCTGCGCTCGCGTATCGAAGACGTGATCAACTACGCCGACCCCGACGAACGCGTGCGCGCCGATCTCGAAGGCCGCCTCGAGCAGATCGAGAAGCATCGCGAAATGCTGCTGCGGCACGTCTCGCGCCTCTACGCGCTGCTGTCGCGGCTGGGTGACGACTGACTGATTCGTTGCCCGAATCATCGTCGGAAGATCATCGCTCCTGGACGCGCAGTTCCGCGAGGATCTGGTCGGCGAGAAAGTCGCACGGCGGTCGGTTCGAGCGCGCGCTGCGCGCGAGCACCACTTCGAGCTCGGGGAGTGCCGGCAGGCCGTGCTGGCGGCCGAGCGTGACGAACGTCTCGCGCACCGCGCAGCGCGCGAGCGGCGCGATGGCGAGCCCCGCGGCCACCATGCTGCACAGGCCCATCAGACTCGGGCTTTCATACGATGTGCGATAGGCGATCTTCGCGCGCTCCAGCGCCTGGATCGCATTCGTATGCGCGACGCTGCCGCCGCCGAAGAGGGCGACCGGCAACGGACGCTCGCGCCAGATCTCGCGCCCGCTCGCCGCGCTCACCGCCGCGGGGGGCGCGGCCCACACCATCGGCTCGAAGCGGATGAACTCGCCCGCCAACCCGCGCGTGCGCGTGATGCAGGCGAGGTCGATCTTGTTGTCCTTCAGGAGCGGCAGGAGTGCGCTGCTCGGCAGCCCGATCACCTGGATCTCCACCTTTGGCCAGTTCGCCGAGAACTTGCGCAGCACCGGCGGCATGAGCGAGGACGCGTAGTCGTCGGGCACGCCGATCGACACGCGCCCCGTCACCTCCGGGTGCGCGAGCGAGGCCCACGCTTCGTCGCGCAACGCGAGCATGCGCCGCGCGTAGGCGATCAGCGTCTGGCCGTCGGGCGTGGGCGTGACGCTGCGCGGCGCGCGGATGAACAGCGGCTTGCCGATGGACTCCTCGAGCGCGCGGATCTGCATGCTGAGCGCGGCCTGCGAGCGATGCACGAGCGCGGCGCCGCGCACGAAGCTGCCGGCGTCGGCGACGGCCACCACCATGGCGAGCACGTCGAGGTCGAGGGTCTTCATTGGTATAAGAAAAATTGATCGAAGGCTTCAATATAACGCGTTTGTCTGAACGCGGGGACGCGCCGATACTGGGGCCGTACCGACCCTTCGCGTTGTTCTTCGCCTCCGGAGAAGCCCATGTTGATGTCGCCGCCCGTCGATTTGACCTACGAACGATTCCAGCAACTGCAGATGCGGCTCGACATGTCGCGCGGCAAGCCTTCGCCCGAACAGCTCGACCTCTCGCAGGCGCTCATCGACGAAGCCGGGCAGGCCGGCTATCTCGCGCGCGACGGCTTCGACTGCCGCAACTACGGTCTGGCGAGCGGCCTGCCCGAGGCGCGCGAGTTGGGCGCCGGGCTGCTCGGCGTGCCGGCCGCCCAGGTGATCGCGGCGGGCAATTCGAGCCTCGAACTGATGCATGACGCGCTGACCTTCGCGCTGCTGCACGGCGTGCCGGTGGGCGAGGGCGCGGAGGTGGGCGCGCCGTGGCGGGCGCAGGGCGAGATCGCGTTCCTCTGCCCGGCGCCGGGCTACGACCGCCACTTCGCGATCTGCGAGGCACTGGGCGTGCGCATGATCGCCGTGCCGATGCGCGAAGACGGCCCCGACATGGACCGCGTGGAAGCGCTCATGCGCGACGATCCATCGATCAGGGGCATGTGGTGCGTGCCGCTCTACAGCAACCCGACGGGCGCGATCTGGTCCGACGAGGTGATCCGGCGTCTGGCCGCGATGCCCGCCGCGCCCGACTTCCGACTCTTCTGGGACGACGCCTACCGCTTCCACCACCTCAGCGACGAAGCGCACACGACGCTCGACGTATTCGAGGCCTGCGCGGCGGCGGGCCACGCAGAGCGCGCCTTGATGTTCGCGTCGTTCTCGAAGGTGACGTTCGGCGGCGGCGCGTTCGCGTGGCTCGCCGCCGCGCCGCGCAACGTCGCCTGGTGGCAGAAGCACTCGGCCGTGCGCACGATCGGGCCGGACAAGCTCAACCAGTTGCGCCACGTGCGCTTTCTGCGCGACCGCGCGACGCTCACCGCGTTGATGGCGCGCCATCGCGCGCTGCTCAAGCCGAAGTTCGATGCGGTCGACGCGGTGTTCCGCGCGCGCCTCGCCGGCCTGCCCGGCGTGATCTGGAACGTGCCGCGCGGCGGCTATTTCATCAGCCTTTATGCGCCCGAGGGTTGCGCGCGCCGCACGGTCGAACTCGCGGCGGCGGCGGGACTCGTCCTCACGCCCGCGGGCGCGGCGTTCCCGTATGGCGTCGATCCGCACGACAGCCATCTGCGGATTGCACCGTCGTTTCCGGCGCTCGATGAGGTGCGCCTTGCCGCCGAGGGCATCGCCCTGTCGCTGCTGCGCGCCATCGAAGAACGGCGGGGATAGCGGCCGGGGCGGGTCCGGCGGCGCGCGCGGCGATGTGTTACAACGGCAGACGTAGCCCACGAACGTAGCCAACGAACGTTGCCAACTTCACGCGAGGTTGCCGTGCAAGGTCTCGCCGTTTCATTGCAACGCGCGCTCGCCCAGCGCGAGCGCGAAGGCCGCGCCGATAGCGGCCGTGCGCCCACGGCGCGCCCGCTCGCGGCGGGCGCCGGCTGGTCGGTCGACGACGTCGTCTGCACGCTCGGTCCTGGCGACCGGCCCTACGAGGAGCGCCACACGAGCGCGTGCCTCGCCGTCGTGGCGGCCGGCGTGTTCGGCTACCGCAGCGGCAACGCGCGCGCGCTGATGACGCCCGGCGCGCTCATGCTCGGGGAAACCGGCGCCTGCTTCGAATGCGGCCACCGTCACGCGGCGGGCGACCGCTGCCTCTCGTTCCATTACGACCCCGCCTGGCTCGACGAGCAGGCCGCGGCCGCGGGCTTCGCGCCTGGCGCGCGCCGCTGGCGAGCCGCGCGGGTGCCGCCGGTGCGCGCGCTCGCGCCGCTCGTGGCGCACGCTTGCGCCGACGCGCTCGCGCAGGAGCGGGGCCACGCGCCCGGACTGGGCGCCGCCGCCTGGGCTGAAATTGCGCTGAAACTGGCGCTCACGACCTTGCGGGTGGTCGCGAGCGGCAAGGACGCGGCCACCCCTGCCACGCCGGGCGCCGCCGCGGCGGCACGCGTGGTGGCGACGCTGCGCCTGATCGACGAAACGCCCGACGATGCGCATACGCTCGCCAGCCTCGCGAGCGCGGCGGGCGTGAGTGAGTTCTATTTTCTGCGCACCTTCGCGGCGGTGGCCGGCGTGACCCCGCATCAATATCTGCTGCGCGCGCGATTGCGCGCCGCCGCACTGCGTCTTGCCGACGACGACGAAACGAAGATCGTCGACGTTGCGTTTGCGAGCGGCTTCAACGATCTGTCGAACTTCAACGCGGCGTTTCGCACGGAGTTCGGCGCGAGTCCCCGTGCATGGCGTGCCGCGCAGCGCGAGCGCCATCTCGCGCGGACGTCATGGCCGAACGCCGCGCAAGCGGCGGCGCGCGCCTGAGACGCCCATGACGCGAGGCGAGGGGATCAGGCGCGGCGCCCGGTGCGTCGCGTCGTGCCTTGCGTTGAGCCTCGCGTTGATTCTGACGATCGCGAGCGGCCCTGCCCGCGCCCAGGCGAGCGACCGAAGCCCCGACAGCGCGGCGCGCGTCGAGCCGGCCGATCGCGCTGCGCAAACCGACGTTCCGCCGTACACGCTCGAGCGCGACGTCCATCTCTTCGTCGTGCAGCGGGACGGCTCGGTCGTCGAGGACGACGACACCGTGCTGCGCGCCAACACCACCGCCGGCGTGGACGAGATCGCCCAGCGCTATGTCTGGTTCAATAAGGATATCGAAACGATTACCCAGCTCTCGGCCGAGACCATCGATCCGGACGGCAGCGCGCACGCGGTCGGCGCGAGCGGCATCCGCGACGTGCAGGAGCCGCGCTCGGCGGGCGCGCCCACGTTCGAGGACGGCGTGCTGCGCACGGTGATCTTTCCGGGCGTCCAGGTCGGGTCGCGCGTGCATCTGCATTTCGCCAAACGCCGCGCGAAGGCGCTCGACGCGGGCACGTTCTCGTACTTCGTCGAGCCGACCGGCGAACCGGTGGAGTTCCAGCGCCTCATCTTCGATTTGCCCGCCGACGTGCCGCTCCACGCCGACGCGCGCGGCTACACGGCGCTCGCCCCCGAGACGGCGAACGGCCGTACCCGCTACGCGTTCGACTACCGGCACGGCCCCTATGCGCCGCTCGAAGCGGGGGCGGTGGCGTACGTGAACTGGGGCGACCGGCTGATGGTGTCGGCGGTGCCCGACTTCGCCGCGTTCGCCGCGCGCTATCGCGATGCCGCCGCCGATCCCACCTCGACCGATCCGGCCATCGCAGCGCTCGCGCAGGCGCTCACGGCGGGCGTGAGCGACCCGCGCGACAAGGCGCGCCGCATTTACGACTGGATGCGCTTCAATATCCGCTACGTCGCACTGTTTCTTGGCGAGACCGCGGCCGTGCCGCATCGCGCGACCGACATCCTGCGCAACCGCTACGGCGACTGCAAGGACCACGTGGCGCTCTTCAGCGCGCTGCTCGCGGCGGTGGGCATACGCGCCGAGCCCGTGCTGCTCAATCTCGGCCCCGTCTATACGCTGCCCGACGTGCCGGGCTATGGCGCGCATGCGATCAACCATGCGATCGCGTGGCTGCCCGACCTCGGCGTGTATGCGGACACCTCCTCGGGCGGCTACGCGTTCGGCTACCTGCCGCCGGGCGTGATGGACCGGCCCGTGCTGCTCGTCGACGACGGCGTGCTTTCGCGTACGCCCGCAACCGAGCGGCGCGAGCGCACGGCGCGCCTGTCGCTCGAGGTGGGCGCGACCGGCGACGCTGCCTACAGCTACTACGTGCAAGACGAAGGCGCGGGCGCGGAGCCCGAGCGCAACTCGTTTCGCCGCGCGACACACGCGCAGGCGCAGCAACTCGCGGCGCAGCGCCTGCGGCTCACCGGACTCGCCGGCACCGCGCACGTGAGCACGGGCCCGACCGAGGCAACCGACGGACCGTTTTCGGTGACGATGGAAGGCACGCTCGATCATCTGGTCTGGCGCGACGGCACGACGGCAATCCCCACCACGAGCAGCTTCACGGGCGGCATTGCCACGCAGATCGACAGCTGGCTCGCGCAGCCGCGCCGCACACAGCCCTGGGCGTGCATCGGCGGGGAATTTACGGAGAGCGCGCAGATCGCGCTGCCCGCGTTTGCGCGCGTGACCGATGTGCCGCAAGACACGCAGGTGAGCGACGCGTTTCTCGACTACACGTCGCACTACGTGTTCGACGCGCGCTCGCGCACGCTGCAGATCGAGCGGCGGCTGGCGGCGCGTTTTGGTCACCAGATGTGCGCGGCCGACGAATTCGCGCAGATGCGCGACGCGCTCGTGCGCATCGAGCGCGACACGCACGCGCAGATCGTCGTGCGGGCGGCGAGCGCGCCGCAGCAACCGTGAGCGGGGCTCAGCCGCCGCGCGTCGTCACCGGCACCCACACGCCTTTCTTCACCTGCCAGAGCGTGGAGGCGCCGTTCTTGAGCGAGCCGTCCGGCTCGAAGGCGATGCGGCCCGTCACGCCGTCGAAGGCGAGCGCCTTGAGCGCGCTGCGGTAAACCTCGGGCTGCGCCGATTTCGCATTGACCATCGCGTGGATCGCGGCCCACGCCGCGTCGTAGCCGAACGGCGCGTAGGCGAGCACGTTGGCGCCGAAGCGGGCTTTGAAAGCCTGCTCGAAACGCGGGCCCTCCGGCAGCTGCGCGAGCGGGCGGCCGTACTCCCAGGCCATCGCGCCTTCGGCGGCTGCGCCCGCGGCCTGGGTGAAGTCGGCGTTCGCCACGCCGCCGCCGCCCACGAACTGCGCGTTCATGCTGCGCGCCTTCATCTGCTTCGCGAGCGCCGCGCCCTGGTGCGCGAGGCCGCCGAAGTAGAGCAGATCGGCATCGGCGGCCTTGATTTTCGCGAGCTGCGGGCCGAAGTCGCTCGCGATGCTTTCCGCGAACTCGCGCGCCACCACGTTGCCGCCATGCTCGCGCACCGCGTGCTCGAACACGTCGGCTTCGCCCTGACCGAAGGCGGTGCGGTCGTCGATGATGGCCACGCGTTTGGCCTTCATCACGTCCACGGCCCACGCGCCGGCGATGCCTGCGTTCTGCGCGTCGTTTGCAATCACCATGAAGGTGTTGGCGAAGCCTTGCGACGTGATGACGGGATTGGTGGCCGCGGGGCTGATCATCGGAATGCCGGCGCTCTCGTAGATGCGCGAGGCGGGAATGGCCGAGCCCGAATTGAAGTGGCCGACCACGGCGTTGACCCCCTGATTCGCCAGCGTCGCGGCGGCCTGCACGCCGAGGCGCGGGTCGCTGCGGTCGTCGATGGGGACCAGTTCGAAGTGCGCCGTCTGCTCGCCGATCTTGAGGTTTTGCGCGTTCGCATCGTCGAGGGCGAGCTGCACGCCGTTTTGCAGATCGCGGCCGTAATTGGCGTAGTCGCCCGAGAGCGGCGAGACGAAGCCGATGCGCACGTCGAGCGGGCCGGCGGCCAGGGCGCTGCGGCTCGCGCCGAGCGTCCCGACGGTAGCCAGCGCGCCGATCAGGAGCCCGGCCGCAAGCTTGCGGCACGCACGGTACGGCTGGGCGAATGCGCAGGCGCTAGTGGTTCCAGGCGCGGCAGCGAGACTCATGGTGACTCCTTGCGCGACAGCGGCGCGGTGTTCTTGTGTGCGTTTTGTCCGGGTACGCCGCGCCGCGCGCCGGCGTGGCGCGGAGGCTGGGCGTCTCGTTTTCAGGTCTTGCGTCTTGCGGTTTGCGACTGCGGCTTGCCGGGACGGGCTGTGCGACGGCTGCGCGCGTGGGTGGGGTGGCTCAGCCGGGTCCCCATGTGCGCCGGCTGGGCGCGCGCCTTCGTGAGGCGGCGGATGGCGAGCAATATAGCAGGCCGCCGGGTCAATCGCTCACGCCGTGTCGCGCGGGTGGGCTACTCGCCCCTTTGCAGTTCGAAGAGCGCGTCGCGCAGGTGCACGAGCGGCGCCATGGTGTCGGCGCTCGCCCATCCTTCGAGGTCGTCGAGCGCGCGGTTGCAGCCGTCGAGCACCACGTCGAGATCGACGGGAACGCCGTTGGCGAGCGCAAGGCGAATCGTCGCTTCGAAGCGTTCGCATTCGTCGTCGCCGTACGAGATGTCGAGCGTGTCGGCAATGGTCTGGGCGATGTCGCTGCGTTGGCGGTCGCTCTCGTCGACGAAGTCGATGATGCCGCGTGCGACGTCGGGCGCATGGTAAAGCGCGATGTCGAGCCACACGGCGGGATCGAAATCGCTCTCGTGGCTTTGTTCCTCGAAGTATTCGATGGCTTCCTGCTCGTGGGTCTCGCCGGCGTCGACGGCGAGGCAAAGCTGCTCGAAATACTCTTCCTGTTCGCTACGGATTGAATCGGACATCGGTCATTCTCTAAAGACGGTGGGCGCCGCGGCGGTGCGCTGTGTCTGGCCGCCGCAAGTCATGCGGACGGCATTATAGGCCGCGCGCGCACCTCTTCAGTTTAGGCAGCTTCCACCGCCCAGGCGTCGAACCATTCGCGCGGGCGCGCGATCTGGTCTTGCGCCGCGACGATTTCCAGTTCGTAGCGGCCTGCGTCGTAAGTCGCCTTCACCACGGCGTTCACGGCCGCGAGCGTGTGTTCGAACGCGCGGCGCAGCGAGTCGCCGAGCATCAGGCGCGCGACGAACACCGCGCTCGTCACGTCGCCCACGCCCACGGGCTGGCGCGCGAACGGGTAGAGCGGGCGCTGGCCGAGCCACGCTTCATGCTCGGTCACGACGAGCATGTTGAAGCGGTCGGCAGGGCTGTTGCGGTCGAGCAGATGCTTCACGAGGACCAGCTTCGGGCCGCGGCGCAACAGTTCGCGGCACGCGAGCACGCCTTCTTCCGCGGTCTCGATCTCGCGGCCCACGAGCCGTTGCAGCTCGATGTGATTGGGGATCATCGCGTCGGCGACCTCGGGCATGTTGCGCACGAGGAACTCCTGGATGCCGGGCTCGACGCGGCAGCCGTTCTCGGCGTTGAGCGTGCCCATCACCGGGTCGCAAAAGTAGCGCGCCTGCGGGTTGGCGGCCTTCACGGCGCGCACCACGTCGATCACGGCCTGGGCCTGCTCGGGGGTGCCGAGGTAGCCCGACAGCACCGCATCGCAGCGCGGCAGCACGCCGATCGCGCCGATGCCTTCGACGAGATCCACGACCTCGTCCGAGCCGATGGCGGCGCCGGTCCAGTGGCCGTATTGCGTGTGATTCGAGAACTGCACCGTGTTGAGCGGCCAGACATTGACGCCCAGGCGGCGCATGGGAAACACCGCGGCGCTGTTGCCCGCGTGACCGAACACGACGTGCGACTGGATGCTCAAAACGTTTTTCATGGCCGGTCCAGATTTCGTTATCGCTTGCGGCGCTTCGAGCAGCGCGCCTTTGCGCAGGTGCAGCAACGATAACCGAATTCGCTGCGCCCAGTCGATGGATGCGTGGGCGCGGTGTTGCGTGTGCGCCTGCCGCGAGCGCCAGCACGGCGCCTGGGCAGGCGCTAGGCCACGACGTGTTGACCGGCCAGCTCGCGATAGAGCGCCATGTAGCGTTGCGCCGACGCCGCCCAGCCGAAGTCCTGCTGCATTGCACGCGTGCGCGTCTCGCGCCAGTCGCGGCTGCGCCCATAGAGCGCGAAGGCGCGGCGGATCGCGGCCGTGAGCGCGTCGGGCTCGAAGCGCTCGAACACGAAGCCGGTGGCGAGACTATCGGCGAGATTTTCCAGCGAGGCGTCGACCACCGTATCGGCGAGTCCGCCCACGCGGTGCACGAGCGGCAGGGCGCCATAAGCAAGCGCATAGAGCTGTGTGAGGCCGCACGGCTCGAAGCGCGAGGGGACCATCATCACGTCGGCGCCCGCGACGATCTCGTGGGCGAGCGTCTCGTCGAAGCCCAGTTCCACGGCCACCGATTCGGGATGCTGGTGCGCGGCGCGCGTGTAGCCCTGTTCGAGGCTGGGGTCGCCGGTGCCGAGCACGACGAGCTGCCCGCCGCGCGCGACGATCTCGGGCAGCGCCGCGAGCAGCAGGTCGAGGCCCTTTTGCTCGGTGAGCCGGCTCACCACGCCGAACACCGGGGCGTCGTGCTTCTGCGCGAGCTTCAGGCGCGCCTGCAGCGCCGCCTTGCAGCGCATCTTGCCGCTCTGGCGCGTGGCCGAATAGCGCGTGGCGATAGCCGCGTCGCTCGACGGATTCCAGACGGCGTAGTCCACGCCATTGAGGATGCCGACGAGGTCGTGCGTGCGTCCGCGCAGCAGCGCCTCGAGGCCGCCGCCCTGGGCGACGGTCTGAATCTCGCGTGCGTAGGTCGGGCTCACCGTCGTGATCTTGTCGGCGAAATAGAGGCCGGCTTTCAGAAACGAAAGCTGGCCGTAGAATTCCACCCCGTGCATGTCGAAGAAGTCGCGCGGCAGGCCGAGCGAGTCGAACTGCTGTGCGGGAAAGATGCCCTGGTATGCGAGGTTGTGAATCGTGAAGATCGAGCGCGCGCCGCCGGGCGCCATGCTCGTGCCGCGCTCGCGCGCCGCCGCGCGCAGATAGGCCGGCGCGAGCCCCGCGTGCCAGTCGTGCGCCTGCACGATGGCGGGCGCCCAGTCGGGATCGAGGTGCAGCGCGAGCTGCGCGGCGGTCCAGCCGAGCAGCGCGAAACGCTGGGCGTTGTCGCCGTAGGGCACGTGTTCGGCGTCGAGGTAGGGGTTGCCGGGGCGCGCGTAGAACGCATCGGCGCGGATCATGTAGACGGCCAGCTCGCTGCCGGGCAGACGCCCGAGTTCCAGCGTCGCCTCGGGCGCGCCGAACGTGCGCCCGAGGCGCGCGACGGGGCGCAGGTCCTCGAGCCCCGCCGCCACGGGCGCGAAGCCCGGCAGCAGCAGACGGGCGTCGGCGCCCTGTTCGATCAGCGCGGCGGGCAGGGCGGCGGTGACGTCGGCGAGGCCGCCGGTCTTCAGGAGCGGATACAGCTCGCTGGCTACGTGCAGGACGCGAATGGTCATCGGGAGTCAGTCCTCTCGGTGCTCGGGTTGCTTGCGGATTGGCGCGCCCGTGAGCGAAGCCGATCCGCTGGATCGGCCTCGCGAGGCGCACGGCTAGCCAGGCAGCTTCGCCAGTGCCTCGCCCGTGACGAGCACGACGCCGCTCTCGGTGCGATAAAAGCGCTCGGCGTCGCGCGTGGCGTCTTCGCCGATCACGGTGCCGTTGGGAATCGTGCAGCCGCGGTCGACGACGACCTTGCGCAGCCGGCAACTCGTGCCCACCGTCACCTGTGGCAACAAGACTGCCTCGGCAATGTTGCAGAACGACTGCACGACGACATTCGACGAGAGCACCGAGCGCGAAATCTGCGAACCCGAGATCACGCTGCCGCCGCACACGATCAGGTTGGTGCCCGAGCCCTGCAGGCCGTTGAGGTCGCGCACGAACTTGGCGGGCGGCAACTGTTCCTGGTAGGTCCAGATCGGCCAGTTGCGGTCGTAGAGATCGAGTGTGGGAATGGTCGAGGCGAGGTCGAGGTTGGCGGACCAGTAGGCGTCGACCGTGCCCACGTCGCGCCAGTACGGTTCGGCGGCCGGGTCCGACGACACGCAGGACATGCTGAACGGATGCGCGATGGCGTGGCCGTCGCTCACCACGCGCGGAATGATGTCCTTGCCGAAGTCGTGGTCGGTGGCCGAGCGCGAAATGTTCTCTTCGAGCAGATGGACGAGGTAGTTGGTGTCGAACACATAGATGCCCATGCTCGCGAGCGCGATGTCGGGGCGGCCGGGCATGGCGGGCGGGTCGTCGGGCTTTTCGACGAAGCCGGTCACGCGGCGCGACTCGTCCACGGCCATCACGCCGAACGCGCGCGCTTCCAGGCGCGGCACCTCGATGCAGCCCACCGTGCAGTCGGCGCCGCTCGCGGCATGATCGGCGATCATGCGCGTGTAGTCCATCTTGTAGATATGGTCGCCGGCCAGCACCACCACGTACTTCGGGCTGATCGAACGGATGATGTCGAGGTTCTGGTAGACGGCGTCGGCGGTGCCCCGGTACCAGTGCGCGCCTTCCACACGCTGCTGCGCGGGCCACAGGTCGAGGAACTCGTTGAATTCGCCGCGCAGGAAGCCCCAGCCGCGCTGCAGATGGCGCAAGAGCGAGTGCGCCTTGTACTGGGTGACGACCGCAATGCGGCGGATGCCCGAATTCAGGCAGTTCGAGAGGGCGAAATCGATGATGCGGTACTTGCCGCCGAAGTACACGGCCGGCTTCACGCGCTTGTTGGTGAGCGGCCCTAAGCGCGTGCCGCGGCCGCCAGCGAGCACGATGGCGAGGGTGGTGCGTTGCAGATCGTTGAGGCTTGCCGGAGTTTCCATGGTCGTCTCCTTGTTGTGCCCCCCGGTACGGCCGCCGCGGCCCGCCTCGTCGTGCCCGGGCCGGTGCGGTCCTTCTCTCGCGTGCTTCGCGTGTCCCTGATGCGGCGCGTTTCGCGGTGCAACACGCGTGCGTCTCTCGCGTCGCGGACGTCTCGTGCGTCCTGTATTGACTGTTCTAGCACCGAATGCAGCGTAGCGCGAATTGCCTGTGCCCAGGGTCGGACATGCGCGCCGCGTTCGTGCGAGGCGTTGATGAGCAGCAAACGGCATGCCGCTAAGGTTCGCCGGGCGAGAAAGCCGGCATGAGTGGGGCGGGACCGCTAGAATCGCTGGCTGTACCGGCGCCATTTCGCCGTCCTGTTTTTCTGTCCGACCTTTCGCCCGATCTCCCGTCGATGAGAGCCATCCTGAACCACTCGCTTGCCCGCCTTGCTCCCTTCGTTGCCGCGCTGGGTGCGGCCGCGCTCTGTCACGTCGCCCTCGCTGCCGACTCCGAGGCGAGCGGGGCTGCGGCTTCGGCGGCGTCGTCAGCGCAAGCCGCGATCGAGACGCCCGACGGCCCCGCGTATGGTCCCGAACTGCAGGGCTTCGAGTATCCGCATCCCGTGCATGACTTTGCATTCGTTTCGCAGGGCCAAACGCTGCATATGGCGTACATGGACGTGCAGCCCGCGAAACCGAACGGACGCACCGTGGTCCTGCTGCATGGCAAGAACTTTTGCTCGGCGACGTGGGACGCCACCGTCCGCGAGTTGCACGCCGCGGGCTACCGCGTGATCGCGCCGGACCAGATCGGCTTTTGCAAGTCGAGCAAGCCCGCCGCGTACCAGTTCAGCTTCCAGCAGCTCGCGCGCAACACGCATGCGCTGCTCGCGGCGCTCGGCGTGCATGACGCGACGATCGTCGGCCATTCGACGGGCGGCATGCTGGCGGTGCGCTACGCGCTCATGTATCCGCGCGAAACGGAGCAGCTCGTGCTCGTGAACCCGATCGGGCTGGAAGACTGGAAGGCGAAGGGCGTGCCGTCGATTTCGGTCGACGACTGGTACGCGCGCGAGCTCAAGACGAGCGCCGACGGCATTCGCCGCTACGAGCAGGCCACCTATTACGCGGGCCAGTGGCGCCCGGCCTACGAGCCGTGGGTGCAGATGCTGGCGGGCATGTATCGCGGGCCGGGCAAGACGCAGGTGGCGTGGGATTCGGCACTGCTCTACGACATGATCTACACACAGCCGGTGATCTACGAGTTCGGCCAGTTGCAGATGCCGACGCTCTTGCTCATCGGCGACAAGGACACGACCGCCATCGGCAAGGATCTCGCGCCGCCCGAGGTGCGCGCGCAGCTCGGGCACTATCCGGTGCTGGCCAAAGCCGCGCAGCGCGCCATTCCCCACGCGACGCTCGTGGAGTTCGCCGATCTCGGGCACGCGCCGCAGATGCAGGATCCGCGGGCGTTTCATGCCGCGCTGCTCAAGGGTCTCGACGCGTTGAACACCTCGCACTAAAGGCGCGGTCGAGGGCGGGCGCGATTAGCGTCCCGCGGCGGCTTCCTTCAATTCCTCGCGCGCTTGCGCCGCCATCTCGAACGAACGCAGGCGCGCCGCGTGGTCGTGGATCTGCGCGGTGACGATGAGCTCGTCCGCGCCGGTCTGCTCGATCACCGAGGCGAGGCCCGCGCGCACGGTCTCCTGGTCGCCGACCACGGAGCAGGCGAGCGAGTGCGACACGCCGGCGAGTTCGAACTCGTTGGCCGCGATCTGCTCGACCGGCGGCGGCAACTGCCCCGGCGTGCCGCGCCGCAGATTCACGAACTGCTGCTGCAGCGAGGTGAAGAGAAAGCGCGCTTCTTCGTTGGTGGGCGCGCCGAACACGTTCACGCCGACCATCGCATGGGGCTTGGCGAGCACCGCCGATGGACGGAACTGCGAGCGGTACAGACGCAGCGCCGTGAGCAGATGGTCGGGCGCGAAGTGCGAGGCGAACGCGAACGGCAGACCCATGGCCGCCGCAAGCTGGGCGCCATAGAGGCTCGAGCCGAGGATATAGAGCGGCACGTTCAAGCCCGCGCCGGGCACCGCGCGCACGCGCTGGCCTTCCACGGGCGCGGCGAAATAGCGCTGCAGCTCGGCCACATCGTCGGGGAAGCTGTCGGCGCTGCCCTGCAGGTCGCGGCGCAGCGCGCGCGCCGTGGTCTGGTCGGTGCCGGGCGCGCGCCCGAGGCCGAGGTCGATGCGGCCGGGGTAGAGCGCTTCGAGCGTGCCGAACTGCTCGGCGATCACGAGCGGCGCGTGGTTCGGCAGCATGATCCCGCCCGAACCCACGCGGATGGTCTGCGTGCCGCCCGCCACGTAGCCGATCACCACCGAAGTCGCCGCGCTGGCGATACCCGTCATGTTGTGATGCTCGGCCAGCCAGAAGCGGTGGTAGCCGAGGCGCTCGGCGTGGCGGGCGAGATCGAGCGTGTTGTGCAGCGCGGCGCCGGCATGGGAGCCTGCCGGGATGGGCGAGAGGTCGAGTACGGAGAAGAGGGTCATGGGCTAGCGTGGGGCCTGGTATGGAGAGCGCGACACGCGTGCTGTGCGCCGGTTGCCCGACGCGGGGCCGCAAGGCAGTCGCAAGGTGCGGCCATTGTGCCAAAGCACTTTCGTTCGTGCTGGCGGCCTTCGGGAACCCATGCCGCCCGCGTGGGTTCAGAAACGGCTGATTGCTTTTGCACCCAGTCGATTTGAATATTAACGAGAACTACTCCCGTTTAAATGCGAAGAACGTACTTTTAATTCAAATTTATTAAAGAATCATTTCTAGATGCTTACCGAATTTTTTCGGGGCGGAAAAGCTCTGGAAGGCGGCTGTTTTATCGCTGAAATAGTTACGCTTTTACAACTTTGGCAACGCATTTTCCCGCGTCCGTCGAAAGCAACTGACGGAGCTTGCTGATACAATTTTCGGCGTCGAATCGGGGATCGACCATGTCCAACGGTTTCATACGATGGTTTATCTCCATTCGTTGTTTGTTCAATTACCTCGCATCATGCAAACCGGCATTCATTGGCCGGTTTTCAGCTTCAAATACGTAATGCGGCTACGATGCGCGGCTTATTTCTGGATTTTCAGGGCAGGGAAATGGTACGTGGTGAAACGCGAATTCCGGTCGGGGCACCGCAGGAGCTTCTCGCCTTGCGCGCAGCCCGCGGCGAGCGCGGCTCGGCCCACGTGACCGGCCAAGGCGGCGCGTCATGACGGTGTCGCAGGTTTTCGCCATCCCGGCGCCCTGGCCCGTGCTCGTCTGGGTCGTGGTCGTGCTGTGCGGCGTGGCCGCTTTCTACGGCCTCGTCGCCGCGCTGACGATGCCGCGCCTCGGTTCGGCGGCGCTCGTGCGCGAAGCCGCGCGCCGCGCGCGCCGTGCGCACCCGCAGCCCGTGAGCGTGCTCAAGCCCTTGTGCGGCGCCGAGCCGCGCCTCTACGAGAATCTCGCGACCTTCTGCGAGCAGCGGCATCCGCGCTTTCAGTTGCTGTTCGGCGTGTCCTCGCCGGCGGATCCGGCCATTGCCGTGGTGCGCCGGTTGCAGGCGGCGTATCCCGGCCACGACATCGAGCTCGTGATCGATCCGCGCGTGCACGGCAGCAATCTCAAGGTGAGCAACCTCATCAATCTGGCTGCACGCGCGCGCTACGACGCGATCGTCGTGGCCGACAGCGATATCGCCGTCGAGCCCGACTATCTCGAGATCGTCACCGCGCCGCTCGCCGACCCGGACGTGGGCGTCGTGACCTGCCTCTACAGCGCCCGCAGCATCGGCGGTTTCTGGCCCCGCGTGGGCGCGCTCTTCATCAACGAGTGGTTCGCGCCTTCGGTGCGCGTGGCGCATTCGACGGGCTCGCGCGCGTTCGGTTTTGGCGCGACGCTCGCGCTTTCCCGTGCGACGCTCGAGCGCATCGGCGGTTTCGCCGCACTCAAGGACTGCCTTGCCGACGACTATCTGCTCGCCCGCTATGCGCGCGATCACGGCCTCGCCACGGTGCTGGCGCCCGTGGTGGTCGCCACCGACGTGATCGAGCCGACCTTCGGCTCGCTCTGGCTGCGCGAGACGCGCTGGCTGCGCACCATCCGCTCGGTGAATCCGGCGGGCTTCGCTTCCCTGTTCATTACGTTTCCCACGCCGTGGCTCGTGCTGGGCGCGCTGTTCTACGGCCTGCTCGCGGCGGGCGCGGGCATCGGCGCGTGCGCGACGACGCGCGCGGCGCTGGCCGGGCTCGCCACGGCCACGATGGCGGGTATCATTGCGCGTTTGATACTGCACGCGCGAGCGAGCGGAAGCTGGCGCGGGTTCTGGCGCGATTTGCCGCTCGTGCCGCTGCGCGACGTGCTGCTGGCCCTGCAGTGGCTTTCGGCCGCGTTCGGCTCGCACGTGATCTGGCGCGGCGTGCGCGTGAGCGTCGCCAACCCCGAGGCCGAAGCGCATTCCGCCATGGCGAGGCCCGCGAGCACGCGGCGGCCTGCCGTCGAAGGATCGGACGCTCGCTGAGCGCGTCGCTTTTTTACCGCGCTTCTTTACCGAATTGTCACCTCAATCATCACCCGACAGAGTACGGGTACCCGGAGCACTCATCGCATGAAAACGCTGTTTCTGCAGGCCCCGTCGTATGACGGCTTCGACGGTGGCGCGGGCTCGCGCTACCAGGCAAAGCGCGAGATCCGCTCGTTCTGGTATCCCACCTGGCTTGCGCAGCCCGCGGCCCTCGTGCCCGACAGCCGCGTGCTCGACGCGCCGGCCGACGGCCTGGGTGTCGAAGAGACGCTGAAGATTGCAGCCGCGTACGACCTCGTCATCATCCACACGAGCACGCCGTCGTTCCCGACCGACGCGCTCTTCTGCGAAGACCTCAAGAAGCGCAAGCCGTCGATCGTCATCGGTCTGGTGGGCGCGAAGGTGCAGGTCGATCCGCATAATTCGCTCACGGCAAGCGAGGCGATCGATTTCGTCTGCCGCGAGGAATTCGACTTCACCTGCAAGGAAGTCGCCGAAGGCATGCCGCTCGCCGAGGTCAAGGGCATTTCGTGGCGCGCGAAGGACGGCTCGATCGAGCACAACCCGGGCCGCCCGGTGCTGGAAGACATGGACTCGCTGCCGTTCGTCGCGCCGATCTACAAGCGTGACCTGAAGATCGAGAATTACTTCATCGGCTACCTGAACTATCCGTACGTGTCGATCTACACGGGCCGGGGCTGCAAGTCGCGCTGCACGTTCTGCCTGTGGCCGCAGACCGTGAGCGGCCACGTCTACCGCACGCGTTCGGTCGAGAACGTGCTCGAGGAAGCGAAGTGGATCCGCGAGAACATGCCGGAAGTCAAGGAGCTCATGTTCGACGACGACACCTTCACCGACGACTTGCCGCGCGCCGAAGCGATCGCCATGGGTCTCGGCAAGCTCGGCATGACGTGGTCGTGCAACGCGAAGGCGAACGTGCCGTACAAGACGCTCAAGGTCATGAAGGAAAACGGCCTGCGCCTCTTGCTCGTGGGCTTCGAATCGGGCGACGACCAGATTCTCGTGAACATCAAGAAGGGCGTGCGTACGGACTTCGCGCGCCGCTTCAGCGCCGACTGCAAGACGCTCGGCATCAAGGTGCACGGCACCTTCATTCTGGGGCTGCCGGGCGAGACGCAGGACACGATCAGGAAGACGATCGAGTACGCGAAGGAAATCAATCCGCATACGATTCAGGTGTCGCTGGCTGCGCCCTATCCGGGCACGACGCTCTACAAGCAGGCCGTGGAAAACGGCTGGATGGAAGAGAACAAGACCATCAACCTCGTTTCGAAAGAGGGCGTGCAACTGGCCGCGATCGGCTATGCGCACCTGTCGCGCGACGAGATCTATCACCACCTGGAACAGTTCTATCGCCAGTTCTATTTCCGGCCGTCGAAGATCTGGGAGATCGTGCGCGAGATGCTCACGAGCTGGGACATGATGAAGCGGCGTCTGCGCGAAGGCGTGGAGTTCTTCCGCTTCCTGCGCGCACACGAGGCATGATGGACCGCTCGTCCCCCGATGCGCGCGCGCTCATCTTCACCGCCGACGACTTTGGCCTGCACGAGCGGGTCAATGCGGCGGTGGAGCGTGCGCATCGCGAGGGCGTGCTCGACTGCGCGAGCCTGATGGTGGCCGCGCCCGCCGCGGCGGACGCCGTGGCGCGGGCGCGCCGCACGCCGGGTTTGCGCGTGGGGCTGCATCTGGTGCTGGCGGACGGCGCGGCCATGCTGCCGCGCGCGCAGATTCCCGCGCTCGTCGATGCGCAAGGGCGTTTCGGCGACAACATGGTCCGCGACGGCGTGCGTTTCTTCTTCCTGCCGCACGTGCGCAGGCAGCTCGCGAAGGAGATCCGCGCGCAGTTCGAAGCGTTCGCGGCGACCGGGCTCGCGCTCGATCACGTGAACACGCACAAGCATTTTCATCTGCATCCTACGGTGCTCGCGCTGATCCTCGAGATCGGCCGCGACTACGGTCTGCGCGCGATGCGTCTGCCGCTCGAGGCAGGCGCGCCGTTCGCGCTCAAGCCCTGGCTCGCGCTCGTGCGCGCGCGGCTCGCGCGTGCGGGGGTTGCGCACAACGACTACGTGGTCGGCATCGCGAAGACCGGCGCAATGGACGAGGCCGCCGTGCTCGACGCGCTCGCGCATCTGCCCGCGCAGGGCGTGGGCGAGATCTACTGCCATCCGGCGCTCGCCGATGAAGCGCACGAAGGACCCATCACGCCGTCGATGCAGACGTATCGCCACGCCGACGAATTCGGCGCGCTGATCTCGCCGCGCGTGGCCGCAGCGCTCGCGCAGGCGGGCGTGCGCCGCGGCGGCTTTACCGACGTCTTCTTCGGCGCGGCTTCGGGCTCCGATCCCGCCGCGTCGCGCGGCCCCGAGGTGCAGGTGTCATGAAGTGGCTGCAATGGTTGGGCCTGCCGGTCGGGATCACCATCCTGATCGGTCTCGTGGTCCATGGCGCGCACGACGTGCTGCGCGTGATCGGCACGGCAGGCCCCATGCTGCTCTGGCTCGTGCCGTTCCACGCGCTGCCGCTCCTGCTCGACGCTCATGCGTGGCGCCTCCTGCTCGACAAGCGCGCACCGCTGAGCTTCCTCTGGTGGACCGCGACCGTGCGCGAGGCCGTGAACCGGCTGCTGCCCGTGGTCGGCGTGGGCGGCGAACTCGTTGGCATTCGCCTCGCACGCTGGAAGGTGCGCAATGCGAGCGAGGTCACGGCTTCGGTGATCGTCGAGGTGTTCGTGACGATCGCCGTGCAATACGCGTTCTCGGCGCTCGGCGTCGTGCTGATCGTCGCGGCGACCGGCGATGGCGGTTCGCTGCGCACGATCGTCACGCTCGCACTGGCGCTCGTGCTCTCGGCGCCGCTGCCGGTGCTCGCGGTGTTTCTGGTGCGGCGCGGCGGCGTTTTCCATGCGATCGAACGCTGGGCCGCGAAGCTGCTCGGCGCCGACAATCCGCTCATGCTCGGCATCGACGGCAAGCAGCTGGACGCCGATCTCGACGCGCTGATGTCGCGCACGGGCCTCATGTTTCGCGCTTTCTTCTGGCAGCTCGCCGGCTACATGCTCGGCGCGTTCGAGACGTGGTGGGCGCTCGCGCTGCTCGGCCATCCGGTGACGGTGGGCGACGCGCTCGCCATCGAGGCCATCACCCAGGCTGTGCGCCATGCCGCCTTCATGGTGCCCGCGGGCCTCGGCGTGCAGGAAGTCGCCGTGGTGCTGCTCGCGCAGCTTTTTGGCGTGAGCCAGGACGTGGCGTTCTCGCTCGCGCTCGTCAAGCGCATGCGCGAAGTGGTGTTCGGCGTGCTCGCGCTGCTCTCGTGGCAGGCCGCGGAAATCGTTCGCACGCGTCGCGCCATGCGCCACGGCGCGCAGGCCGCCGCGCAGTCCGCCACACAGTCTGCCGATGCGCTGCCCGCCGCGGCGAGCGTGTCCGCACGCGCGCTCCGTCCGAAGCGGGACTCGCAGCACGATCAGGTCCATTGACGGTACATTGTGGGCATGTCGTGGCGCGCCGGATCGGCGCGCGTAGACGCAAGCCCATGTTGATGCGTTAGCAAGGACATGAAGCCCACGTTTTCACTCACGCGTTCGCTCGCGCTCGCGTGCGCCGCCACGGCGGCGTTCACGCTTTCCGGCTGCGACGATCGCCAGTTCGATGCCATGCTCGACACCATCCGGCAGGGATTCAAGGCGTTCTTCGATTCCGTGAAGCCCGACGCGCTGCTGCTCAAGGGCCTCACGCCCGGCGTTTCCACGCTCGAGCAGGTGCGCGGGCAAATGGGCAAGCCCGAGACCGAGCGCGTGTTCGACGACGGCTCGCGCCGCCTCGAATATCCGCGCGGCCCGCAGGGCCTGAAGACCTGGATGGTCGACATCGGTCCGAACGGGCGGCTCGTGGCCATCACTCAGGCGCTCACGGCGGAAAACTTCGCGAAGATTCGCGTCGGCATGAGTGAGGACGAGGTCCGGCAATTGCTCGGTAAGCCTGGGCAAGTGGCCGGCTACCGCTTGAAGAAGGAGACGGTGTGGAGCTGGAAGTGGCTGGAAGGGGGCGTGACGCCCGAAGCGTATTTCAATGTGCATTTCGGACCGGACGGGCGGGTCACGACGACCTCGCGCTCGGACGTGATCCGCGGTCGCTGACTCGGTCGAGCCAGTCGACCCAGGGCCACGCAAGGAGGCGCGCATGATGAACCGGCGACGGCCCAAGCGTGTGGGACTCGTGCTCGGCGGTGGAGCGGCGCGCGGCTGGGCGCATATCGGCGCGATTCGCGCGCTCGAGGAAGCGGGCATCAAGCCCGACGTGGTGTGCGGCACGTCGATTGGCGCGCTGGTCGGCGCCGTGTACGCGAACGGCGATCTCGACTGGCTCGAGGACTGGGTGGGCAAGCTCACCTGGCAGACCGTGGTGCGCCTGCTCGACTTGCGTTTTTCGGGCGGCCTGCTCGGCGGGCGCAAGGTGATCGACCTGTTTGCGCACCAGTTCAACGGCCGCTCGATCGATGACCTGAAGCTGCCGTTCACGGCGGTCGCCACCGAACTCGACACGGGGCGCGAAGTCTGGCTGCGCGAAGGCGGCGTGGTGGATGCCGTGCGCGCGTCGATCGCGATTCCCGGCATCTTCACGCCGATCTGGCATGACGGCGTGTGGCTCGTGGACGGCGGACTGAGCAACCCGGTGCCGGTGTCCGCCGCGCGCGCGATGCGCGCGGACACCGTGATCGCCATCGACCTCAATCACGACATTCTCAACGGCCGCGACCTGGGCGGCGCGATCGACACGATGCCGCGCGAACTGCCCGTGGAGACGAGCGACGCGGCGACGGCGGCATCGGCTGCCGGGGCGGCCAGCGGTGGCGCCAATGGTGCTGAAAACAGCGAAGCGGCGCCCGAACCGCTCCTGCGCCGCAACGGCAAGCGCTTTCCGCGCTGGCTGCAGCCTGCAGGCCCCGGCGCGGCTGGCGGCCCGGACGTACGCGTGGCGCCGCCGCCCAGCACGCGCGTGCCTTCCGTGTTGAGCTCGGTGGCGCAGAGCATCGACATCATGCAGGTGCGCATTACGCGCAGCCGCCTTGCAGGCGAGCCCGCCGACGTGCTGATCCAGCCGCGCCTGGGCGGCATGGGGATCTTCGACTTTCATCGCGCCGCGCCCGCCATCGAGGAAGGGCGCGCAGCCGTGCAGTACATGATGCCTGCCATCAAGGCGCAGCTTGGGCTGGACTAGGGCATGTCTAGTGCGCGCTCTTAGCTACAGATCCAGAATGCCGGCGACGGCGAATTTCGCCGCCTCCAGTTCTTCGGCTGTCGCCATTTCTCCTTTGTGCCGCCAGACTCTGCCAGCCAGCGAAAGCGTGGTGATCTGGTCGGCCATCGCGACGCAGGGTCTGGCAAGGCCGCTGATGGGGATTTCCGACTCCCACCCGTGAATGATGCTGGTGATGGGCAGCCCGACGAAGCGGCCCGTGAGTTCGTTGAACTCGGCGTCGGTGAGGACGAGGGCAGGGCGATAGCCGTCCTGCTCGCTGCCTGCACCCGGCCCGATGTTGAGCCAGAGGATGTCGCCTGCGTCTGGTGTTCCGTTCTTCATGCGTTCCTTACCATGGGTCGAAACGCGTGGGGTCATCGGGTCCGCCGATTTCGGTCCCTTGCGGCTGGCCGAAGTCGACGAGCGGGTGCGGCTCGAGCTTCCTCTCGCGCAACTGCTGCAAATAGCGCTCGCGCGAGAAGCGTCGGATCGCCGTGTGCGGGCGAACCGTGAGCGAGCCATCTTCGACTTCCACCTCGACTTCCTGCCCCTCCGCCAACGCCAGCTTGCTGGCAAGGCTGGCCGGAATGCGCACCGCAAGGCTGTTTCCCCAGCGCTTCAGGGTTTGTATCGCCATTTCGTCCTCGCACTGAATTAGCCGTCTGGCCAATGACGTATTGAGCTTGATGTCCATACCGGATCGCGATGTATCTACGTGGTTGATACATTCTCGATGCTAGGCTTCACATATGCATGTGTCAACGCGTTGATACGCGTAGTTTCGCGGCGCATGTACGTAGATCAAGGAATGCCGTCCCTGTCATCAGTCCATCGCCGCGACCCATACCCAGCCGTGCTGCGTGCGGCGTAGCGCCGTCACGGAGAGCGGCGCGATTTCGATCGAGCGAAAGCTCGATGACGGCGCGCCCAGCGCGTGAAGGATCGCCGCCCGGATCACGCTCGCGTGCGTGAAGGCGATCAGGTTGTGGCCCGACTCGGGCACCGTATCTAGCCAGGAACCGACGCGCGCGCGGACATCGTCGAACGATTCGCCGCCGCCCGGGGGCCTGAAGCCCGGATCGCGCGTCCAGGCCGCAAGGGCTTCGGGCGCTTCACGCGCGAGATCCGTCAGGCGCCGGCCTTGCCACGCGCCGAAGGCGGTTTCCGTGAGCGCGTCACCAGTTGTCGCCCCCGCGAAGCCCGCCGCGCGTGCGCTCGCGCGGGCGATCGCCGCGGGACTCGTGAGTGCGCGCGGCGCCTCGCCATTGCGATTGCCGCCGGGCAGCCGCGCATGCCAGCGCTCGCGCCATGCGGCAAGCGCCTCGACTGCGCGCGCGTCGAGCGCTTCCTCGGCGTCATCGCCCGGTACAGGCACTTCAGGCACTTTCGGGAATGTGCCCGAGCGCAACACGGCATTCGCCGCATGGCACACCAGCCAGACTGTCGTCGACATGCTTCTCCTTTTGCTTCGCCACTCTGTGGCTGACATTCGAGCCGCGGCCAGCCGCCGCAGCGCGTAGAATACAGGCTCCACGACACGCGGAAGCCGGTGCAAGTCCGGCGCGGTCGCGCCACTGTAACTGGTTGCCGTCGAAAACATCGAAGCAACGGAAGTCAGACCTGCGCGTCGTGAACCACTCTTTCAACGACTAGCGGGGCGCGTAACCCCAGGAGAAGTCAGCATGTCCGAAACCACTTTCCCCTTGCAGCACGCACCGGCCGCGCCGGCGCCCATTCCGCTGCGGGAGATCCTGCCCTGGGCGATCTTCGGCGGCCTCATGCTGCTGCTGGCCCTGTACTTCGTGGGCGCCGAGCAGGGCGCCACCGCGATCTTCCCGGGCATGTACGTCCACGAGTTCGTTCACGACGGCCGCCATCTGCTCGGCTTCCCCTGCCACTGACCGGGAGCTGAACATGGTTGGCAAGTTGCTGGTACGCGGCATGCTCGCAGGCATCGCCGCGGGACTCCTCACGTTCGGCTTCGCGAAGATCGCGGGCGAGCCCCAGGTCGATCAGGCGATCTCCTTCGAGGAGAAAGCGGACGCCGCGAAGGGCGAAGCGCCCGAGCCCGAAATCGTCAGCCGCGAGACTCAGGCGAGCTTCGGTCTCTTCACGGGCGTGATGGTCTATGGCGCGTCGATCGGCGGGCTCTTTGCGCTCGTCTTCGCGTATGCGAATGGCCGCGTGGGGCGTCTTTCGCCGCGCGCGCTCTCGGCCTGCCTCGCGCTCGCGGCGTTCGTCGCGATCTACATGGTGCCGAACATCAAGTATCCGGCGAATCCGCCCTCGGTCGGCGACCCGGAGACGATCGGCTATCGCACCGGGCTCTTCTTCCTGATGATCGCGATCTCGATCGCCGTGTCGGTGTTCTCGCTCAAGGTGCGCGCCGCGTTCGTGCCGCGTCTGGGCGTCTGGAACGCTTCGATCGTGGCGCTCGTGCTGTTCGTCGTCGTGATCGGCGCGGTCCAGCTCGCGCTGCCGACGATCAACGAGGTGCCCGCCGCGTTCCCGGCCGTGCTGCTGTGGAAGTTCCGCACGGTGTCGATCGGCATGCAGCTCATTCTCTGGACCACGATCGGCCTGCTGTTCGGCGCGCTCGCCGAAAAGCTGCTCGGCGCGAACGCCCGTGCGGGCAGCGCACGCGGCACGCAAACGCGCGCCGCGTAAGCTCCGCCGGGTCGCGGCGCGCACGCCGCGCGCCTATCGAAAAAGCGACCCCAAACTTGCGTAAATGCCCCGCGCGCCTCGCGTGCCGGGGCATTTTTTTTTCGCCTTTCAAAAGCATCGCACCCGCGGCTGTGCGGGCCCGGTCCGCACGCGTCGATGCGCCACACGGTAATGCTGCACTGCAATATCCGCGCCGCGCTAGTTTGAGCAATCCATTTTGCACTGAGACGATCCGCGCCAGTTCATCGGTTTCAGCGGCGCCCACGTGCCGCGCGAGGCCGCCCGAAACGACAAAACAACTTTGTTCCGGAGACGCGCGTGATCCTTTACGGCTTTGGCCCGGTGCTGCTCGCCGGCACGATCCAGACCATCGAACTTTCGCTCCTCTCGCTCGGCGTGGCTGTCCTGCTCGGCCTGGCGGGCGCGGCGGCCAAGCTCTCGTTCAACCGGCCGCTCGCGGCCGTGGCGACCGCCTACACGACGCTGATCCGCTCGGTGCCCGACCTCGTGCTGATGCTGCTGCTCTTCTACAGCATCCAGATCGGCGTGAACGAGGCCACCGACGCGCTCGGCATGGCGCAGATCGATATCGATCCGTTCGTGGCCGGCGTCGTCACGCTCGGCTTCATTTATGGCGCGTACTTCACCGAAACCTTCCGCGGCGCGTTTCTCGCGGTGCCGCGCGGCCAGCTCGAAGCGGGCCACGCCTACGGCATGAGCGGCGCGCGCGTGTTCGCCCGCATCCTCTTTCCGCAGATGATGCGTTTCGCGCTGCCCGGCATCGGCAACAACTGGCAGGTGCTCGTCAAGGCGACGGCGCTCGTCTCGATCATCGGTCTCGCCGATGTCGTGAAGGCCGCCCAGGACGCGGGCCGCAGCACCTTCAACCTGTTCTTCTTCCTTGTGATCGCGGCGCTCATCTATCTCGCGATCACCACGCTCTCGAACTTCGCGCTCGTCTGGCTCGAACGCCGCTATTCGGTGGGCGTGCGTCACGCGCAACTGTGAGGAAAAGGCCGTCATGAACGAAATCATTCAGCAATTCGGCCGCGCGTTCCTCTACTGGGACGGCGAGCATGTCTCGGGCCTCGCGATGACGCTGTGGCTGCTCGTGATCTCCGTCGCCTTCGGCTTCGTGTGCGCGGTGCCGCTCGCCGTGGCGCGCGTCTCGAGCCGCCGCTGGCTCTCGCTGCCGGTGCGTTTCTACACCTACGTGTTTCGCGGCACGCCGCTCTACGTGCAGTTGCTGCTCATCTACACGGGCGTGTACAGTCTCGCGTTCATCCGTTCGGAGCCGCTGCTCGACGCGTTCTTCCGCAGCGGCCTGAACTGCGCGGTGCTCGCGTTCGCGCTCAACACCTGTGCGTACACGACGGAGATTTTCGCGGGCGCGATCCGCGCGACCTCGCACGGCGAAGTGGAAGCGGCGCGCGCCTACGGCATGAGCCCGTTCACGATGTACTGGCGCGTGATCCTGCCTTCGGCGCTGCGCCGCGCACTGCCGCTGTACAGTAACGAAGTGATCCTGATGCTGCACGCGACCACGGTGGCCTTCACCGCGACGGTGCCCGACATCCTCAAGGTCGCGCGCGACGCCAACTCGGCCACCTACCGCTCGTTCGAGTCGTTCGGCCTCGCGGCGCTGATCTACTGTGCGGTATCGTTCGTGCTGGTGGCCGCGTTCCGCCGCGCCGAAAAACGCTGGCTCGGCCATCTCGCCGTGCGCACCCGCTGATTCACCGGAAACTGGAGACCATCTTGGCTCAGACGCAATCCTCAGATAGCAAGCTCGTCGCGCGCGACATCCACAAGCGCTACGGCGACAACGAGGTGCTCAAGGGCGTCTCGCTCGACGCGAAGAAGGGCGACGTGATCAGCATCATCGGCGCGAGCGGTTCGGGCAAGAGCACGTTCCTGCGCTGCATCAATTTCCTCGAGAAGCCGAACGCGGGCGAGATCGTCGTGGACGGCGAGGCCGTGCGCACCAAGGCGGGCCGCAACGGCGACCTGGATGTGGCCGATCACAAGCAGTTGCAGCGCATCCGCACCAAGCTCGCGATGGTGTTCCAGCACTTCAATCTCTGGTCGCACATGAACGTGCTCGAGAACGTGATGGAAGCGCCTATCCACGTGCTCGGCGTGCCGCGCAAGGAAGCCGAGGACCGCGCGCGGCAGTATCTGGAGAAAGTGGGCCTGGCACCCCGCGTGGAGAAGCAATATCCCTCGCATCTTTCGGGCGGCCAGCAGCAGCGCGTGGCGATTGCGCGTGCGCTCGCCATGCATCCCGACGTGATGCTGTTCGACGAGCCGACTTCGGCGCTCGACCCCGAACTCGTGGGCGAAGTGCTCAAGGTCATGCAAAAGCTGGCCGACGAGGGCCGCACGATGATCGTCGTCACGCACGAAATGGGCTTTGCGCGCAACGTCTCGAATCATGTGATGTTCCTGCACCAGGGGCGCACGGAGGAAGAGGGCTCGCCCGCCGATGTGCTCGGCGCGCCGAAGAGCGAACGTCTGCGCCAGTTCCTCTCCGGCAGTCTCAAGTAAGCGGCGCGTTCAGTCTCGCGCCTCGTCTCGCCGATGGTCCGTTCCACCGTTCTTCCTCCCGCTGCCTTGCCTGCCGCCGCGCCCGGCGGCCAGGCGCCGCTCGCGCGCGCCAGCCGCACGACCCAGGTGGCGATCGTCGCGCTGCCGCCCGTTTCGATGTCGGGCGTGGGCCCGATCGTCGACGCGCTCAATCTCGCCAACGAGATCGACGGCCGCGCGCTGTACCGCTGGCAGATGTGCTCGTGGAACGGCCGCCCCGTGCCGCTCGCGGGCGGCGCGCAGTGGCCCGCCGACTGCGCCTTCGGCGACGCCGTTGCGGCCGACTGGCTGATCGTCGTGACCGAGCGCTACCAGCAGTTCGCCGACTACCGGCTCTTTCTCGCGAGTCTCGCGCGTGTGGGGCAGCGCACGCCGCTCGTCACGGGCATTCACCACGGCATCTGGTGGCTCGCGATGGCGGGGCAGTTGCAGGGCTACCGAGTGGCCGCGAACTGGGAAACTTTCCAGCAGTTCGCCGAGCAGTTCGAGCGCACCATCGTCACGCAGCACATCTATGAAATCGACCGCGATCGCGCGACCTGCTCGGGCGGCCAGGCCACGCTCGACTTCATGCTCGCGATGATCGGCCGCGACCATGGCCCGGAACTCGCCGAGCGCATTGCCGACGCGCTGGGCGCCAGCACGCTGCGCAGCGGCGACGAGCGCCAGCGCATTCCATTCGTGACCGCGCCCGGCGAGCGGCACCCGCGCCTGAACGATGCGCTCAAGCTGATGGAGGCGAATATCGAAGACCCGCTCACGACCGACGAGATCGCGAATCTCGTGGGCGTGTCGCGGCGGCAGCTCGAGCGGCTCTTTCGCCAGTACCTCGGCGCGATGCCGTCGAAGTATTACCTGGGCCTGCGCCTTGCCAAGGCGCGCTCGCAATTGCAGCGCACCAGCAAGTCGGTGGTGCAGATCAGTCTCGCGTGCGGCTTTTCGTCGGCGGCGCATTTTTCGAATGCATACCGCGAGCGCTTCGGCGTGACGCCGCGCGAGGACCGCCGCAACTGGATCGAGCGCCAGCACGGCGGGGCCGCCGCCGAACCGCGCGCGGGCGCGCTCGTCGAGCCGCCGGAAGTGCAGTGAGCATAGCCGCGGTGCAGCAAACGCCCGGAGCTTGCAGGTTCCGTACGAAAAAACGCGTCGCGCCTGCGCAAGACGTTTGCCGCGAGCTTGCCTACACTGCTCAAGTGTCGACGGGACTTGGCGCTTGAGCGCTTAGTCCCGTCCCATGCAACGCCACCTGAGCGAAAGGGCACGGCCCCAACGCACACCGACCCCGAATTCGACACGCACCGAGAAATAGAGGAATCGCCATGAACGACCAGACTGTGAGCCGCAAGACCTTCGACGAAGTGATGGTGCCGTGTTTCTCGCCCGCGCCGTTCGTGCCGGATCGCGGTGTCGGCTCGCGCGTGTGGGACACCGAGGGCCGCGATTACATCGACTTCGCCTGCGGCATCGCCGTGACGTCGTTGGGCCATGCGCATCCGGAGCTGCTGCGCGTGCTGCAGGAGCAGGGCAGCAAGCTCTGGCACATCGGCAACGGCTACACCAACGAGCCGGTGCTGCGCCTCGCGCGCCAGCTCGAAGCGCTCACGTTCGCCGATCGCGCGTTCTTCGCGAACTCGGGTGCGGAGGCCAATGAGGCGGCGCTCAAGCTCGCGCGCCGCGTGGCGTTCGATCGGCACGGCGCCGACAAGTTCGAGATCGTCTCGTTCACGCAGTCGTTCCACGGACGCACCTTCTTCACCGTGAGCGTGGGCGGCCAGCCCAAGTATTCGGAAGGCTTCGGCCCCGTGCCGGGCGGCATCACGCATCTGCCGTACAACGACATCGAAGCGGCAAAGCGCGCCATCGGCGCGCAGACCTGCGCCGTGATCGTCGAGCCGGTGCAGGGCGAGGGCGGTGTGATTCCCGCCGATCCCGCGTTCCTGCGCGCGCTGCGCGAAGCGTGCGACGCGCACGGCGCGCTGCTGATTTTCGACGAAGTGCAAACGGGCGTGGGCCGCACGGGCCACTTTTACGCCTACGAAGATACGGGCGTCACGCCCGACATCCTCACGACGGCCAAGGCGCTCGGCAACGGCTTCCCGATCGGTGCGATGCTGACGACCGAAGCGATTGCCGCGCACTTCAAGGTGGGCGTGCATGGCACGACCTATGGCGGCAATCCGCTGGGCGCCGCGCTGGCGGGCAAGGTGGTCGAGCTCGTGAGCGATCCGGCGCTGCTGGCGGGCGTGCGTGCGCGCGGCGAAGCGATTCGCGGCAAGCTCGCGAAGCTCAACGAGCGTTTCGACATGTTCAAGGAAGTGCGCGGCAAGGGGCTCTTGATCGGCGCGGAGCTGAATGCGCGCTTTGCGGGCCGCGCCAAGGACTTCAACGGGGCGGCCGCGAACCGCGGCGTGATGATGCTGATTGCCGGGCCGGACGTGCTGCGCTTCGCGCCCTCGCTCATCATTCCCGAAGCAGACCTCGACGAAGGCTTTGCGCGCTTCGAGCAGGCCTGCGCAGATGTGATCGGCGCACGCTAAATCGCAACCCAGCCGCAACCCAGCGCACACACAGGACCGACGATGCTATTCGTTCGCCCCGCCAGGCTTTCCGATCTCGACGCGATCGCCCACATGGCGCGCACCGCGCAGCCGGTGCTGCATTCGCTGCCGCACGACCGCGCGGCGCTGGAAGCGCGCATCGCGCTTTCCGAAGATTCGTTCCGCGCGGACGTGGACTTCCCCGGTGAGGAGTTCTATTTGTTCGTGCTCGAAGACTCCGCCACGGGGCGGCTCGTCGGCACCTCGAGCATCGTGGCGGCGGCCGGCTATGCCGAGCCGTTCTACGCGTTTCGCAACGACGCGCTCATTCATGCGTCGCGCGAGCTGCACGTGAACCGCAAGATACACGCGCTCACGATGTCGCACGAACTCACGGGCAAGAGCCGCCTCGCGGGCTTCTACATCGAGCCGTCGCTGCGCGGCGACGCGGCCGCGCATCTCATGTCGCGCGCACGCATGATGTACGTCGCGATGAACCGCCGGCGCTTCACGCCTGAAGTGTTCACGCTGCTGCTCGGCGTGACCGACGACAAGGGCGTGTCGCCGTTCTGGGAGGCCGTCGGGCGCAAATTCTTCGGGCGCGACTTCAAGGACATCGAACTGGCGTCGGGCGGACGCAGCCGTACCTTCATCGCCGAGGTGATGCCGGCTTATCCGCTCTACGTGCCGCTGCTGCCGGAGCCCGCGCAGCGCGTGCTCGGCGAGCCCGATCCGAGCGCCTTGCTCGCTTACGAAATTCATCTGGAAGAGGGCTTCGAGCCCGACCGCTACGTCGATATTTTCGATGCGGGTCCGGTGCTCACCGCGCAGGTCGATCGCACGGCTTCCGTCGCTGGAAGCGAGACGCGCACGGTGCGTGAAGTTGCGCTCGCAACGAATCGAGAGGGCGCGGCGTATCTGGTCGCGAGCCAGCACGCGGGCGAGTTCCGCTGCGTGCTCGCGACGCTGCCCGAAAGCGAGAAGGGCGCGGGCATCATCGCGCCGCTCGACGCGAGCGCGCGCGCCGCGCTCGGCGTGCAGGACGGCGAGCCGGTGCGCTGTGCGCCGCTGTATCGCGCCACCCCGCAAACAGAGGACGCTTATATGGGAGACGCACAATGATCGTGGTACGCGTCGTGCAAACGGGCGACGTGGACGCGCTCGTCGCGCTCGCCCAGGAAACGGGCCCCGGCCTCACCACCTTCAAGCCCGACCGCGAGGCGCTCAAGGCGCGCATCGAGCGCGCGCGGCGTACGCTCGCGGGCGAGGCCGCGCCGCGCGAAGCCGGCTACTTCTTCGTGATGGAAGACACGGCCACGGGCGACGTGGCCGGCGTTTGCGGCATCGAAACGGCCGTGGGCCTGGAGCAACCGTTCTACAACTACCGCGTGAGCACCGTGGTGCATGCGAGCCAGGAACTCGGCATCTGGACGCGCATGCGCGCGCTCAATATCTCGCACGATCTCACGGGCTACGCCGAGGTGTGCTCGCTGTTTCTTTCGCCGCGCTATCGCACGGGCGGGGTGGGCAGCCTGCTGTCGCGTTCGCGCTTCATGTTCATCGCGCAGTTTCGCGAGCGCTTCCCCGAGCGCCTGTGCGCGGAATTGCGCGGCCATTTCGACGCGCAAGGCACGTCGCCGTTCTGGCGCGCGGTCGGTTCGCACTTCTATCAAATCGATTTCAACGCTGCCGACTACCTCAGCTCGCACGGACGCAAGTCGTTCCTCGCGGAGCTGATGCCGCGTTACCCGGTGTACGTCGAACTGCTGCCCGAGGAAGCGCAGGCATGCGTGGGCCTCACGCATGCCGACACGATTCCCGCGCGCCGCATGCTCGAAGCCGAGGGGCTGCGCTACGAGAATCACGTCGATATCTTCGACGCGGGCCCGGTGCTCGAATGCCATATCAGCGACCTGCGCACGGTGCGTGACAGTGTGGTCGTGCCGGTCGAGATCGGCGAGGCGCACGCCGAAGAGGGGGTGCGTTCACTCGTATCCAATACGTCGCTCGGCGATTTTCGTGTGGGTTTCGCGCCGGGCGTCGTGCACGACGGCGTGTTCACGCTGGGCGCCACGGAAGCGGCGGCGTTGAACGTCGCCGCGGGCGATCCGGTGCGCGTGCTCGGGCCGGCCCAGAAGCAACAAAAAGGATGACCATGAACGAGCTTTACATCGATGGACAATGGTGCGTGGCCTCGGGCCCCGCGTTCGCTTCGCGCAACCCCGGCACGGGCGAGACCGTGTGGAGCGGCAACGCCGCGAGCGCCGAAGAGGTCGATCGCGCCGTGAACGCCGCGCGCCGCGCGTTCGCCGCGTGGGCGCAAACGCCGCTCGAAGCGCGCTGCGAGATCGTGCAGCGCTTCGCCGCGCTCGTCACCGAAAAGAAGGAGACGCTTGCCCAGGCGATTGGCCGCGAGACCGGCAAGCCGCTCTGGGAAGCGCGCACCGAAGCGGCGTCGATGGCCGCGAAGGTCGCGATTTCGATCACCGCTTACGGCGAGCGCACCGGCGAGAAACGCGCGCCGATGGCCGACGGCGTGGCGGTGCTGCGCCATCGCCCGCATGGCGTCGTCGCCGTGTTCGGGCCGTACAACTTCCCGGGCCACTTGCCCAACGGCCATATCGTGCCGGCGCTGATCGCGGGCAACGCGGTCGTGTTCAAGCCGTCGGAACTCGCTCCGGAAGTGGCGCGCGTCACGGTCGAACTCTGGCGCGAGGCCGGCTTGCCCGCGGGCGTGCTCAACCTCGTGCAGGGCGAGCGCGACACAGGCATTGCGCTTGCGAATCACAAGCAGATCGACGGGCTCTTCTTCACGGGCAGCTCGGACACGGGCACGCTGCTGCATCGCCAGTTCGGCGGCCGGCCCGAGATCGTGCTCGCGCTGGAGATGGGCGGCAACAATCCGCTCGTCGTCGCGCCGGTCGAGGATATCGATGCCGCCGTGCATCACACGATCCAGTCGGCGTTTCTTTCGGCGGGGCAGCGCTGCACGTGCGCGCGCCGCATTCTCGTGCCCGCGGACGCATTCGGCGAGCGCTTCCTCGCGCGCTTCGTCGAAGTGAGTTCGCGCATCACGGTGGGTGAGTACGACGCCGAACCGCAGCCCTTCATGGGCGCCGTGATTTCGGCGCGCGCGGCGGGCAAGCTGATGGGTGCGCAGGCGCAACTGCTCGAGCGCGGCGCACGCGCCTTGCTGCCGATGACGCAGCGCGACCCGGCGCTCGGCTTCGTGACGCCGGCGGTTCTCGACGTGACGGGCGTGGCCGACCTGCCCGACGAGGAGCACTTCGGGCCGCTCGCCCAGGTGATCCGCTACGCGGGTTTCGACGACGCTATCGCGCAGGCCAACAATACGGCGTACGGCCTCTCGGCGGGCCTGCTCGCCGACGACGAAGCGCTGTGGCAGCGCTTCACGCGCGAGATCCGCGCGGGCGTGGTGAACTGGAACCGGCCGACCAACGGTGCGTCGAGCGGCGCGCCGTTCGGCGGCGCCGGCCGCTCGGGCAACCACCGGCCGAGCGCCTACTACGCCGCCGACTACTGCGCCTATCCGATGGCCTCGGTGGAAAGCGCGCAACTGCAGATGCCCGCGAGCGTTTCGCCGGGTCTTCACTTCTAAGGAACGACGATGCAAACCCTTGAAGCCAACTTCGACGGACTCGTCGGCCCCACGCACAACTACGCCGGGCTGTCGTTCGGCAACGTCGCCTCGCAGAGCAACGAGAAGTCCGTCGCGAACCCGCGCGCCGCGGCGCAGCAGGGCTTGCGCAAGATGAAGCGGCTCGCCGACCTCGGCTTCGCGCAAGGCGTGCTGCCGCCGCAGGAGCGGCCGTCCATGCGGCTGCTGCGCGAGCTGGGCTTCGGCGGTAAGGATGCCGAAGCGATTGCGCGCGCCGCGAAGGACGCGCCCGAACTGCTCGCGGCGGCAAGCTCGGCGTCGGCCATGTGGACCGCGAATGCGGCCACGGTGAGCCCTTCGGCGGATACGCCGAACCGGCGTGTGCACTTCACGCCTGCGAACCTGTGCAGCAAGCTGCATCGTGCGATCGAGCACGAGGCCACGCGCCGCACGCTTTCCACGGTGTTCGCGGACCCGTCGCACTTCGTCGTGCACGAGGCGCTGCCCGGCACGCCCGCGCTCGGCGACGAAGGCGCGGCCAACCATACGCGCTTCAGCGCGCAGTACGGCGAGCGCGGCGTGGAGTTCTTCGTGTACGGGCGCAGCGAATACCGTCGTGGACCGGAGCCCAAGCGCTTCCCGGCGCGGCAGACGTTCGAGGCGAGCCGCGCCATCGCGCAGCGCCACGGCCTGACCGATGCGGGCACCGTGTTCGCGCAGCAGAATCCGGATGTGATCGACGCCGGCGTGTTCCATAACGACGTGATCGCCGTGGGCAACCGCAGCACGCTGTTTTGCCACGAGCGCGCGTTCGTCGACCAGAAGGCGGTCTACGACGAGTTGCGCACGAAGCTCGCGGCGTACGACGCGCCGTTCCACGTGATCGAAGTGCCCGAAGCGCGCGTGAGCGTGGCCGACGCGGTGTCGTCCTATCTCTTCAACAGCCAGTTGCTGAGCCGCGCGGACGGCACGCAGATTCTCGTCGTGCCGCAGGAGTGCCGCGAGAATCCGCACGTGGCGATCTACCTCGACGAACTGGTCGCGAGCAGCGGGCCGGTGGACGAAGTGCTCGTGTTCGACCTGCGCGAGAGCATGAAGAACGGCGGCGGCCCGGCGTGCCTGCGTCTGCGCGTGGTGCTCAGCGCGGAAGAGCGCGCGGCGACGGCCCCCGGCGTGTGGATGAACGACGCGCTCTTCACGCGCCTCGACGGCTGGATCGAGCGGCACTATCGCGACCGGCTCGCGCCGCAGGACCTGACCGATCCGGCGCTGCTTGTCGAGTCGCGCACGGCGCTCGACGAACTCACGCAGATTCTCGGCCTTGGATCGCTCTATGACTTCCAGCGCTGATACCCCGCTCGCGGACTTTCTCGCGTACACGCTCGCGGGCGCGCGTCCGGCCACGCCCGCAGCGGCGCGTGGCGAATGCGCGGGCGGCGTGCGCTGGCAGTGGCTCGACGAGGGCGTGCTGGAGCTGGAACCGGCACGCATCGACGAGACGACGCGCAGCGTGTTGCTGTCGGCAGGCGTGCACGGCGACGAAACGGCGCCGATCGAACTGCTCTCGCAGCTCGTGGCCGACATCGCGGCGGGCCGCGCGCCGCTCGCCTGCCGCGTGCTCGCGGTGCTCGGCAATGCCGGCGCGATGCGCGCCGGCGAGCGCTATCTCGACGACGATCTCAACCGCCTGTTCGGCGGCCGCCATGCGCGTGTGCCGGCGAGCCGCGAGGCGCCGCGCGCCGTGGCGCTCGAAGCGGCGGCGCAGCGCTTCTTCGCGCAGGCCGCGAGTCCCGCCGCTGCACCTTTCGCGCGCTGGCACCTCGACATGCATACGGCGATCCGCGCTTCGGCGTTCGAGCAGTTCGCGCTGCTGCCGCACACGGGCGCGCCGCCCGCGCGCGCGATGCTCGAATGGCTCGCCGACGCGCGCATCGCGGCCGTGCTGATCCACACCGAGAAGGGCGCGACCTTGTCGTCGTTTACGGCCGAAACGTGCGGGGCGCTCGCCTGCACGCTCGAACTGGGCAAGGTGCGTCCGTTCGGCCAGAATGACCTGGCGCGCTTCGCCGGTGCCGATGCCGCCGTGCGCCGTCTCGTGGCGGGAGAGTTGTCGTTGCCGAAGGGCGCGCAGATGCCGCGCATCTTCACGGTGATCGGCCAGATCACGAAGCAGAGCGCGGCGCTCAAGCTCAACGTGGCCGCCGACGTGCCCAACTTCACCCCGTTCCCGCGCGGCGAGGTGCTGGCGGAAGACGGCGCCTACCGCTACGTCGTACAGCACGACGAGGAGCGCATCGTGTTTCCGAATCCGGGCGTGAAGCCGGGCTTGCGCGCGGGCCTGCTCGTCGTCGATACGACCCGCGAGACGCTCGCCGCGCTCGCCTGAGCGCTAGCCGCACGCGCACGCGCGCTCCCGCGCTTGCGCAGCCACGACACCCACTTGCATGTTCGAACGCAGCGCGTGAGCTCGCCGCCGCGCGCGGGCCCGCCATGCGCCGCTTGCCGCCCGCGGGGCGGGGCGCCGGCGCCGTCGCGGTACAATCGCGCCCTCGCGGTTGTTGCGGCGCACCACACACGGTGCGCGCGATTGAGCCGTGTTGTTGGCGCAGCGATCCTGTGCCGGCGCCGGGAAGCCGTTTTTTAGCCGCGAATCGAACCATGAAGCGGCCTGAACGGGCTCCGCCGGCGCACCCAATCTGACTGGAATGAGACATTGATGAAGACGAACTGGAACAAGCTGGCAACGCTCGCATTCTGCGCGGCCGCCATGACGGCAGGCGCGGCAGGGGCCGCACACGCCGCCGATATCAAGGAAATCCGCTTTGGCGTGGAGGCGTCGTACGCGCCGTTCGAATCGAAGTCGCCCGCGGGCGAACTGCAGGGCTTCGATATCGACGTGGGCAATGCCGTCTGCGCGAAGCTCAAGGCAAAGTGCGTGTGGGTGGAAAACTCGTTCGACGGCCTGATCCCGGCGCTGCAGGCGCGCAAGTTCGCCGCGATCAATTCCGACATGTCGATCACGGACCAGCGCCGCCAGGCCATCGACTTCACCGACCCCATCTACGCGATTCCGAACCAGATGATCGCGAAGAAGGGCAGCACGCTGCAGCCCACGCCCGAGTCGCTCAAGGGCAAGCACGTGGGCGTGCTCCAGGGCACGATCCAGGAAACCTACGCGAAAGCGAAGTGGGCGCCGGCGGGCGTCGACGTCGTGCCGTACCCGACGCAGGACCAGATCTACGCGGACCTCGTGTCGGGCCGCCTCGACGCCTCGTTTCTCGACGCCGAAGCCGCCTCCAAGGGATTCCTGAACAAGCCGCAGGGCGCGGCCTTCGCGTTCGCGGGCCCGCAGGTCGTGGACGCGAAGCTGCTCGGCGAGGGCGTGGGCTACGGTGTGCGCAAGAACGATGCGGCGCTCAAGACCGCCTTGAACGGCGCGCTCAAGGACCTGAAGGCGGACGGCACGCTCGACCGCATCGCGGCGAAGTATTTCGACGTGAAGGTCGTGCTGAAGTAATCGACCCGCATCGATAGATCGATAGACCGGCCGGCTGGACGAAATCCAGCCGGCCGGTTTTTTTGCGCCTTTGCTTCGGATTGCCTATCAAATCGTTCTTGTGTCGAACGGCAACGCAGCGCCGGTGACGCGTGCGGCACTGCAAAAACCACAAAAAAATCCCGCGGATCGCGCAGAACTTCATTTCCGCGCCTTACTTGCCAGGATAAAATCGACACAAGAAAGTGCCGCGTCCGGCGCGCAATGTGTGCGAAGCGCAAACGGTTGCGGCATGCCAAGAAACAAGACCAGGGCGCCGCCATGCGCGCGGCGCCGCGCGGGGGACCCCATGAGCTTGAACGCCGCAGACCGGCCGCAGATGTCAGGAGTCGCGGGCAGCACGCAGTCGCCGGAACAAGCCGGCCCGCCCATCGACGTGTATTTCGCGCGCCAGCCGATGCTCGACCGGGAGGGCCTCCTCTGCGCGTTCGAGACGTCGCCGCGCCTCGTGGACCGGCGCGAAAGCGCCGAAATCGAACAAGAGGCCGAAGCGGCCGCCAAAGACCAGGCCTCGGGCATGACGCCCAAGCCTTCCGCCACGAGCACCGCGCTCCTCAAAAGCTTCGCCGCGCCCGGCTTGCGCGCCTCGCTCGCGGGCCATCCCGCCTGGCTCGACATGACGCGCGATGCGCTTTTCCACGACGGTCTGCTGCGCGTGAGCCCCGAGCGCGTCATGCTCGAGTTGCCCGTGGACATCGGCGCGGAAGCGGACCTGATCGCGCGGCTCGTCGAGCTGCACCGCCGCCGCTACCGCTTCGCGCTCGACCACGTGTCGAAGGCGGATGAGTCGCTCGCGAAACTGCTGCCATATGTGGACGCCATCAAGATCGATATCCGCGAGATCGCGCCCGCGGTGCTGCCGAAGTTCGCGAGCGTGATGAAGGCGGCGGGCAAGCTTCTCGTGGCGATGGGCGTCGAGACCCAGGAAGACTATCAGCGCGCGCACGCACTCGGCTTCGACCGCTTCCAGGGCTACTTCTTCGCGAAACCGCACGGCGGCGCGCGCCGCTCCAGCGCGCCGCGCCAGGCGCTGCTGAACCTCCTGCATCTGCTTGCGGCCGAACCCACCGTTGCGCAGCTCGAAGCGGAACTGAAGCTCAACCCCGTGCTCGTGATGCATCTGATGCGGCTCGCCAACTCGGGCAGCATGAACATCGGCCGCAAGGTGACGACGCTGCGCGAGGCGATCAATGCGACCGGCACCAACGCGATCGCGCGCTGGACGCAGTTGCTGCTCTACGCCGACGGCCGCAAGATCGCCGCCGAAGACGACCCGCTGCTGCAACTCGTGGCCACGCGCGCGCGCTTCATGGAAATCGCGGTGACGCAGCTTGCCAAGGCACACCTCGAAGAGGAAGACGCGGCGTTCCTCGTGGGGGTGTTCTCGTTCGTCGAGGCGGTGTTCGGCGGTCCCCTCGAAAGCACGCTCGAAGTGCTCACGCTGGCCAAGCCGATCCGCACGGCGATCGTAAAGCGCGAGGGCGCGCTCGGGCGGCTGCTCGAACTTTCCGAGGCGCTCGAGCGTGCGGACTGGGCCCGCGTGGATGCGCTGTGCGCGGAACTCGAGCCGCTCGACGCCGCGACGGTCGCGGCGATCACGCTCACGGCCGCGGAATGGGCGGGCACGTCCGGCCGCGACGCGGAAGACGAAGGGCTGGAGCGGATCGAAGATTGAGCGGGCGGGGCGGTGCCGCGAAGCGATGCGGCGCCGCGCTCAGTGAAGATTCAGTCGGGACAGGCAGGACTCAGGCGGTCTGCGGAACGTGCGTGAAGAAGCGCGCGAGTTGCTGCGCGAGGTCGTTCAGCGCGCTCATCTCTTTCTGTGAAATGCGGCGCGGCTCCTGGTTCACGAGCCAGTCGCCGTACATCAGCGCAACGGGCTCGACGCCAGGCGCGCCCACGGGCAGCAGGACGAACGCGCGCGCGTCGTCGAAGCTCGAGCGATACCAGCCGGGCAGGCGCGCGAGAATCTTCGCGTCGCGTGCATTCTCGATGAAGATGCCGACCTTGTTCGCGATGGCAAGGTGAAACACGTCGGGCTGGAACGCGGCGGAGAACGCGAGCTTGGGCAGCACGTCGCCCATGTGCGGGCCGAAGCCGTGCTGCGCCTCGAACATGTTCGCGCCGCGTCGCACGAACACCACGCTGCGTGCGAAACCGAGGCCCGCGAGCACGGTTTCGGTTGCGAGCGTGAGGGCGGTGCTCAGCGCGCTGTCGGCCGGCAATGCGCGCAGGTCCTCGACGCCGGCCGCAATGCGCGCCTCGGGATCGAGCGCTTCGCGGGCGATGGCGTCGGCGTTGGCGCGCAATTCGACGATCTCGCGCATCACGCCGTCTTCGGCTTCCTCGCGCGCGAGCGCGAGGCTCATCTGCACGAGCACATCGGCATCGGTCGAGAGCGCGCGGCCGTAGTGCTGCGCAAGCTCGGCGATATGCGTCTCGCGCATCTCTTCGGAGAGGCCCTGGGTGGTCAGCACGCGCGCGACTTCGGTCGAATAGTTGGTGATGGCGCGCAGCCACTGCACGTCGCGCGGTTCCTTGTCGGCCGGGTCGTACTGGCGCATGCCCGCACGGATCGTGTCGGGCAGGCGCCAGCGCGTGGCGGCTTCGAGGCCGAGTTCTTCGAAGGTCACGCCGAGCACTTCGAGGCAGGCTTCGTCGTCGCTCGAGCCTTCATCGATCTCGCGGCGGATCTGGTCCCACTCGGGTTCGAGATAGAACACCACGAGCAGCTTGCCCACCTGGCGCATCAGCGTGCAGACCACGGCCTCTTCGCCCGCGCGCAGGTCGCCGTGCTCGGTGAGCTTGCGTGCGACGCAGCCCGAGAGCATGGTGCGGTTCAGTTCGAGCTTGGCGTCGATGCGGCGCGGCGCGCTGTGGTGAAAGTGATCGACGATCTTCAGGCCGACGACGAGATGGCCGACCGCGTCCATGCCGAGGACCATCAGCGCGCGCGTGACGGTCGTGATGTTGCCGCCGAACGCCATGTACATGGCCGAATTGGCGAGACGCAGCACCTTCTGCGTGAGCGCGAAATCCGAGAGCACGACCTTCACGAGCGCGCTGAAATCGTAGTCGTCGTTGGTCATCGCCGCGACCGTGGTGCGCAGCGATTGCGACAGCAAGGGGAAGTCCCCGCGTTCATTCATGCGGGCCCACAAGCGGTCTAGCAGGACGGCCTTTACCATCTGAACCATGTCAATTTCGCGAAAGCCCTGCTGTTTGCGATGCCCGCATCATTGCACCTCGTGCACGTGCAACGCACCCGAAACGAAGCGCTGCTGCAATTCTTCTGAAGGCAGCGCCTTGCAGACGAGCCATCCCTGGATGTGCTCGCAACCCATGTTCGTCAGCAGCTCGCGCTGCGCCTCCGTCTCCACGCCCTCGGCCACGAGCTCGAGATCGAGCGTACGCGCGAGCCCCACCACCGCGTTGACGATCGCCTGATCGTTGCGCGAAGTGATGAGGTTCTCGACGAAGCTTCGATCGATCTTCAGCTTCGAGAGCGGGAAGCGCTGCAGGTACGCGAGACTCGAATACCCGGTGCCGAAGTCGTCCACCGCGAAGCGAATGCCAAGCGACGTGAGCTCTTCGAGCAGCGTTTTCGCATGCTGCGGATCGTGCATGAGCAGGCTTTCGGTGATCTCGAACACCAGCCGGCACGGATCGACTCCGGTGAGCTCGATCGCCTCCTCGACACTTTCCCTGAACCGCGGATTGCGGAACTGCTGGGGCGAGACATTGACCGCCACGTACTGCAGCTCGATGCCTTGCTCGTCCCATTGGGTCAGTTGCATACAGGCAGCCTTCAAAACCCAATTGCCGAGATAATTAATCAGGCCGACGGATTCCGCAAGCGGAATAAATGTTGAAGGCGGCACGAGACCGTGCAATGGATGTTGCCAGCGGATCAATGCCTCCACGCCGACCACGCCGCGCGACGCGCTGCTCGTGATGGGCTGGAAGTGTAGCGAGAATTCGCCGTTGCGCACACCGTCGTAGAGGTCCGACTCCAGCTTCAGGCGCATGGCGTCGGTGGGATCGTCGACGGGCACGTGCAACGTCAGCGTGTTGCCGCCGATCGCCTTGGCCTGCTGGAGCGCCTGGTCCGCGCGGCGGATGAGCGGCGTGGTGTCGGCGCTGGCATCGGCGTCGCCCAGGCCGGAGGCATCCGGGCGCTGGTCCGGATGGAACGCAATGCCGATGCTCGCCGAAAGGTGCACGGGCTGGTTGCGAAACGAGTACGGCTGCAGGATGGAGGTGAGCAGGCGGCGGCCAAGCGCTTCGGCGGCGGCGCGCACTTCGTCGGGCGCGGCGTGGCGTTGCGGCGTGATCAGGATGGCGAACTCGTCGCTGCCGATGCGCGCGATCATTTCGCCCTGCAGGGCGAGGTGGGTGAGGCGCCGCGCGGTCTCGCGCAGCAGCTCGTCGCCGGCGTCGTAGCCGAGCGCGCGGTTCACGCGCTGATAGTCGTCGAGGTCGAGCAGCAGCAGCGCCACCGGCACGCCGAAATGGTCCGCGTCGGCCTGGGCGCGCTGCAGCGCGGGCGCAAGCGCGGTCTGGTTGGGCAGGCCGGTGAGCGGGTCGTGATGGAGCGCGTGGGTGAGCGCGGCCTCGGTGCCTTGCCAGCCGGAGACGTCGAAGCCCGCCACGGCGAAGCCGGCCGTCTCGCCGTACTGGGCGCGCTGCACGCGCAGCTCCACGGGAAGCGGGTAGGTGAGGGCCTTGACGAGGTCGATCGTGTCTTTTTCCACGGCGCCGCTGTGCGTGGCGCGCGCGATCAGCGCCTCGAGGCGCTCGTGATGCTCGGGCGTGACGATGTCGGCGAGCGTCGCGCCGAGCAGGAACTCGCGGTGATACCCCGCGAAGCGCAGGCTCGCGTCGGAGACGTAAAGAAAGTGCAGCCTCGCGTCCACGTGGACGAGGAAGTCCACCGCCGCGGCCGTGTTCTCGAACGAGAGTGAAACGGCGTCGGCGTAGTCGGGTCCGGCTGCGGCGGGCGACGGGGGCACGAGCGGCGCGGCGCCCTGGTCGACGGCGGCTTCGGCCGCTTGCGCTGCGCCCTGTGCCTGCGCGGCATGAGAGGCGTTCGCGTCGCCAGGCATGGGCGGGTCGCCGGCAATGCCCTTGAGGCCGGCAAGCGCGTAAAACCGGTCGACGACCGTGCGCAACCAGCCCTGGCGGGGCGCGGAGATCCTGTTCGCTTCCATGTCTGTCGCTGGCAACCCTTTGTTTGTCTGTGGCGTCCCGGCCGGTTTCCATATCCGGCTGAAGCCGCCCATCAGAGCAAGTTATCGACCCCGGACGAGAAATCTTTAGCCGCGGCGACCGAAAAAACACCTAACGCACAAACGTGACGGGAGATCGGTGCGGTGGCGTCCAGATTCGGTTAAAGTGGCGCCGGTCGAGACGCCGTTCGCCATGCGCGATGGGTCGGCGCGCGTGAAGCGCCCGTCTTGCGGGCCGCAGGGGCGGCCCGGCGCGTCGGCGGCCATTACCGGCCATTCCATCCGTACGAGTCATCCGCCATGTCCGATTCATCGTCAGCGTTTGCCGCGCCGGCAAGCGAGGCTGCGCGAGACGATGCGGGCAGGGGCACCCCTGGTTCCGCGCCTTCTATGCCGTCAGCTTCACAACCCGGCCTTGCTCCCGGGGCATCAACCGGTCCGCAGCCGTTCGTCTATCTCGGGCGGCAGCCTATTCTCGATCGCAATGGCGCGCTCAACGCCTATGAGTTGCTGTTCCGAGGCGGCGCGCAGAACCGCGCGGACGTCGACGACGACGCGCTCGCCACGGCCCAGGTGATGACGCGCACGATCGGCCAGCTCGGCGTGCCCGCGGTGCTCGGCCGTCACTACGGCTATGTCAACATCAGCCGCGAGCTGCTGTTCGACGACATCGTGCATCTGCTGCCGCCGGGCCGCTTCGTGCTGGAGGTGCTCGAACACGTGCGCTTCGACGCCGCGGTGCTGGAGCGTCTCGCGCAACTGCGCCGCGCCGGCTACCGCATTGCCTTCGACGACGTGTGCGAGATCACGGAGAACCTGCTGCGCGCCTTGCCGTACGCGGACATCATCAAGGTCGACCTGCTGCAGACCGAGCGCGCGGCGCTGCCCGGCCTCGTCGCGAGCCTCGCCGCGCACGGCAAGACGCTGATCGCCGAGAAGGTCGAGACGGGCGAGGACTTCGAACTGGCCTCGTCGCTCGGCTTCGAGCTGTTTCAGGGCTACTTCTTCGCGCGCCCGCAGGTGCTGCGCGCGCCGCGCGTGCGCGCTTCGCGCCTTGCGCTCGTGCGCCTGCTCGCGCTGGTCGCCAACGACGTCGGCACGGCCGAACTCGAACGCGAACTGCGCAGCCACCCGGGCGTAGTGGTGCAACTGCTGCGTCTCGTCAATTCGAGCGCGTACTCGCCGGGGCGGCCGATTTCGTCGCTGCGCGAAGCGGTGCTCGCGGCGGGCACGCGCCAGATCGCGCGCTGGGCGCAACTGCTGCTTTACGCGAGCGGACGCGACCTGCCCTGGGGCTCGGACCCGCTCGTGCAGCTCGCGGGCACGCGCTCGCACTTCATGGAGCTTGCCGCACGCAGCCTGAGCCCGCAGGACCCCGATTTCGCCGATGCCGCCTTCATGACCGGCATCTTTTCCCTCGTGCACGTGCTGGTGGGTTCGACGCCTGAGAACACGCTCGATCGTCTCGGCCTTGCGCGCGAGATCGTCGAGGCCGTCGACGGTCATCGCGGCGAGCTCGGCACGCTGCTGCGCATCGCGACCGCGGCCGAGCGTGGCGATCACGACGGCGCGCAGCGTCTCGCGCGCGAGGCGGGCGGCATGTTCAACGCGCTCACGCCGCCGCTGCTCGGCGAGTTGAACCTGTGGGCCGGCGCGTGGTTCACGGCGTATGCCGAGGGTTGAAATAAGATCGTAAGGTTGGCGCCGGGGGGCGCGCTGCGGGTGCCGCAATTGTGTGATCCAATATTGGTATCGCCGCGGCGTCATGCGTCTCATTTGCATGATGGGCAAGACCCGCGGGCAAAACGCGCGCCGGCGTGGCGATTCAACTCGAGGGCATTTGACATGAAACCGAGGTTCTTTGCGGCGGGAGCCGCGGCGCTCGTCTGCGCCGGGCTTGCGCTCTTTACGCTGTCTGCACAGGCGACACTGAAGCCGGGCGATGCCGCACCCGACTTCACGACCCAGGCATCGCTGGGTGGCAAGACCTATACCTATTCGCTCGCTTCGGAGCTGAAGAAGGGGCCGGTGGTGGTGTACTTCTACCCGGCCGCGTTCACGAAGGGTTGCACGATCGAGGCGCACGAATTCGCTGAAGCGGTCGATCAGTACAAGCAGTACGGCGCGACCGTGATCGGCGTTTCGCACGACAACATCGACACGCTCACGAAGTTCTCGGTGAGCGAGTGCCGCAGCAAGTTCCCAGTGGCCGCAGACGAAGACTCGAAGATCATCAAGTCGTACGACGCGTCGATGCCGATGCACGAGTCGATGGCCAATCGCGTCTCATATGTGATCGCGCCGGACGGCAAGATCATCTACGAATACACGAGCCTGTCGCCGGACCAGCACGTGACGAACACGTTGCGCGCCCTGAAGGAATGGGCCGCGCAGCATCCGCAGCAGTAGTGATCGCGAGTCATCGCAAACCGTAGCAAGCCACGAGGCCCGCCACGCGCGCGGGCCTCGTCGCGATCTGTTCCAGTCGCCCCTCCGCGTTTCGCCCTGACTTCTCTCTCCCGCCGCACGGATTCCTCGCATGCCGATCGTCGTTGTTCTTTTAGCTTTCGCCGCGCTCGTCTACGGCGCTTACTGGTCCTTCAACGCCATCGCGGCGCAGTTCGGCACGGGCGTTGCCGTGGGCGCCGCCGTGCTGGCCGCGGCGTTGTTCGTCGCGCTCATCGCCTGGGTGTGGCGCCGGATGCGCGACGTGGCGCCCAACGTGTGCGGCGAAGGCGACTGGACGCACCGCGTGGCCGGCGCCTGGGGCGAGGCCCGTCTCGCGGCCGGCAAGCGCTTTTGCGAGCTGACCCAGGGCGGCGCGCATGGCGCGTATATCTTCGCCGACCTGCAAGGCGCGCAGCCGGCGCGCGATGCCAACGGCTGGCACGTGGTGTTGCGTGTGGCCGACCCGAAGCGCCCGCTCTGGCAATTGCCGATGCAAAGCGAGCGCGAAGCGAAGCGCTGGGCGCGCATTTTTACGCTGGCGATCGCGCAAAAACTCTGAGCGTCGCAACCGCCGCCGAACGTTCCGGGCGCAGCGCTGTCCCAACTACTTCCCGGCAACGCACACTGGATATGTCACGAAAACCCTGGATCGCGGCGGCCCTGATCGCCGTCTGCGCCACGCTGCTCGCGGCGTGCGACCAGCAAAAGGTCGCCGACGCCGTCAACGCGATCAAGCCCGATTCGATGGCGTTCGGCGGCCTGCGCATTGGCGTGTCGACGGTCGAGGACGTACGCCGGCAGGCGGGCAAGCCCGAAATGGTGTGGGAGGACGACGACGGCGCGCAGCGCCTCGAATACCCGCGCGGGCCCAACGGCCTCACCACGTGGATGCTCGACTTCGACGCGAACGGCAAGCTCGTGGCGATGACCCAGGCGCTCACGGCGCAGAATATCGCGCAGGTCGTGCCGGGCATGCCGCAGGACGAAGTGCGGCGCCTGCTCGGCAAGCCGGCCACGGTAGCAAAATACGCGTTGAGCCACGAGGAAGTGTGGAGCTGGCACTGGGCCGAAGGCGGCGTGGCGGGGGACGGCATGTTCAACGCCCATTTCGCGCCGGATGGACTCGTGATCAGGACGTCGCGCTCGGACGCACCGGGCCACGAGCAGCATTGAGGCGGCGAGCGCGCCAGCCGCAAGGAGGAAGCAGATGAAACGTATCGCGTTGCTATGGCATGTGGTGAAGGGCGATGCGCGCGTGCTGTGGCACGCGCTGCGTCAGCCGGGGCGCCCCGTGTGGCTCGTGCCCGCCACGGCGCTGCTCGCGCTCTATGCGCTCGACCCGTTCAATCTCGCGCTGCCGGTCGCCGGTGTCGTGGACGACGGCATCATCGTGCCGCTGTTGCTGCATCTGATCGTGCGGTGCCTGCCGGCGCATTTGCGCCAGCGCGAGCCTCGACGGGCACGCGCATAAAAAAACGGCTGAAGCCACGCTTCAGCCGTTGTCTACAGCAGGAACGCTCACTCCGCCTGCGCTGCGGGCGCCGCGCGCCCGCGCTTCGCATCCCACCACACGCGCAGCCGGTCCATGTACAGATAGACCACCGGCGTCGTATAGAGCGTGAGCATCTGGCTCACGATCAGACCGCCCACGATCGAAATGCCGAGCGGCGCGCGCAACTCCGCACCTTCGCCGCGCCCGAACGCGAGCGGCAGCGCGCCGAGCAGCGCCGCGCAGGTCGTCATCATGATCGGCCGGAAGCGCAGCAGGCAGGCCTGGTAAATCGCATCGCGCGAACTCAGCCCCTCACGCGACGCCTGGATCGCGAAGTCCACCATCATGATGGCGTTCTTCTTCACGATGCCGATCAGCAGAATCACGCCGATCAGCGCGATGATGCTGAACTCCGTCTTGAAGAGCAGCAGCGCGAGCAGGGCGCCCACGCCCGCCGACGGCAGGGTGGAGAGAATCGTGAGCGGGTGGATGTAGCTCTCGTAGAGAATGCCCAACACGATATACACGGCCGCGAGCGCCGCGAGAATCAGCAGCGGCTGGTTGTCGAGCGACTGCTGGAACGCCTGCGCCGTGCCCTGGAAGCTGCCGTGAATCGTCGCGGGCATGCCGATCTCGCCCATCGTGTCGTAGATCGCCTGGGTCGCGTCGGAGAGCGATTTGCCGGGCGGCAGGTTGAACGAGATCGTCGAGGCCACGAACTGGCTCTGGTGATTCACCGAAAGCGGCGTCGTGCCGGGGCCGAACGAGGCGATCGACGAGAGCGGCACCATGGTTTCCTTCGACGTGGACACCGCCGCGCCCGACGACGCGCTCGACTTGCCGCTCGCGGCGAGCGAGTTGGTCGCGAGGTTGCGCGCCGAATCGGCGGCGATGGCCGCGGCGCTCGTCGCCGTGGTGGCGGCCGTGCCGCCCGTCGAGGCGGTGGTGGCCGTCACCGTGCCGGCCGTCGCGTTGGTGCTCTGCGCGCCGCTCGCCGTGCCGCCCGAGGTGCTGACCCAGATCTCGTTGAGCATGGTCGGGCTCTGCCAGTACTTTGGCGCGACTTCCATCACCACGTGGTACTGGTTGAGCGGGTTGTAGATCGTCGAGACCTGGCGCTGGCCGAACGCGTCGTAAAGCGTGTTGTCGATCTGCGAGGGCGTGATGTTCAGCCGCGCGGCGCTCTGCCGGTCGATGTTGATCATCGACTCGAGGCCGCCTTGCTGCTGGTCCGAGTTCACGTCGGCGAGTTCGGGCCGCGCCTGCAGCGCCTCGGTGAGCTTCGGCCCCCACTTGTAGAGATCGGCGGTGTTGTCTGCGAGCAGCGTGAACTGGTACTGCGCGTTCGACTGCCGGCCGCCCACGCGAATGTCCTGCACCGCCTGCAGGAAGGTGCGCGCGCCCGCCACGTTCGAGAGCGGCCCGCGCAGTTGCGCGATCACCTGGTCGGCGGAAAGCTTGCGCTCGCTCTTGGGCTTGAGCGAGACGAACATGAAGCCCGAGTTGGTCGCGCGCCCGCCCGAGAATCCCGCGACCGATTCCACGGCCGGGTTCGCCTGCACGATACGCATCATCTCGGCGAACTTCACCTTCATCGCCTGAAACGAGGTGGACTGGTCGGCCTGGATGCCGCCGACCAGGCGCCCCGTGTCCTGCTGCGGAAAGAAGCCCTTGGGCACGACCACGTAGAGCGCGACGTTCAGCGCGATCGTCGCGATGAGCGTGAGCAGGATGATGAACGGATGCGCGAGCGCCCAGCCGAGCGTGCGCTCGTAGCCGCCCTGCAGGCGCTGGAAGCCGCGCTCGAGCCACTGCGCGAAGCGGCCTTCTTCCTTCTTCTCGTGCGCCTCTTCGAGCAGGCGCGAGCACATCATCGGCGTGAGCGTGAGCGAGACGGCCAGCGACACCGCAATGGCGAGCGAGAGCGTGAGCGCGAACTCGCGGAACAGGCGCCCGACGATGCCGCCCATCAGCAGAATCGGCAGGAACACGGCGACGAGCGAGACGCTGATCGAGAGCACCGTGAAGCCCACCTCGCGCGCGCCGAGCAGCGCCGCCTTCATGCGCGGCACGCCGTTTTCGATATGTCGCGAGATGTTCTCCAGCACGACGATCGCGTCGTCCACGACGAAGCCGGTCGCGATGGTGAGCGCCATCAACGAGAGATTGTCGAGCGAGAAGCCCATCAGGTACATCGCCGCGAAGGTGCCGATGATCGAGATGGGCACGGCCACGCTCGGAATGAGCGTCGCGCGCCAGTTGCGCAGGAACAGGAACACCACCATCACGACGAGCGCCACGGCGATCATGAGCGTGTGCTCGGTGTCCTTGAGCGAGGAGCGGATCGTGACCGAGCGGTCGGACGTCGGGATCACCTCGACGTCGGCGGGCAGCGACGCCTTGAGCTGTGGCAGCATGGCGACGACGCGGTCCACGGTCTCGATGATGTTCGCGCCCGGCTGGCGGTAGAGGATCACGAGCACGGAGCGCTTGCCGTTGGCGAGGCCGATGTTGCGCAGGTCTTCCACCGAATCGACCACTTCGCCCACGTCCGAGAGCTTCACGCCCGCGCCGTTGCGGTAGGCGATCACGAGGTCCTTGTACTGGCTCGCCTTGCTCGCCTGGTCGTTGGTGTAGAGCTGGAAGCGCTGCGGACCGAATTCGATATCGCCCTTGGGGCTGTTCGCGTTGGCCGAGGCGAGCGCCGCGCGCACGTCTTCGAGGCCGATGCCGTAGTGAAAGAGCGCATGCGGCTCCAGCTCCACGCGCACGGCCGGATTGGCCGAGCCGCTCACGTCGACTTCGCCCACGCCGTCCACCTGCGAGAGCGACTGCTGCAGCACCGTGGCCGCCGAGTCGTAGAGCTGGCCCGCGCTCAAGGTGGGCGAGGTGAGCGCGAGAATCAGGATCGGCGCGTCGGCGGGGTTGACCTTGTGGTAGGTCGGGTTCTGCCGCAGGCTCGTGGGCAGGTCCGCGCGCGCGGCGTTGATCGCCGCCTGCACGTCGCGCGCCGCGCCGTCGATGTCGCGGTTCAGGCCGAATTGCAGCGTGATGCGCGTGCTGCCCACCGAGCTTTGCGAGGTCATCTCCGAGACGTCGGCGATCGAGCCGAGGTGCCGCTCCAGCGGGCTCGCCACGCTGGTCGCCACCGTTTCGGGGCTCGCGCCCGGCAAGGTGGCCTGCACGGAGATGGTCGGAAAGTCCACCTGCGGCAAGGGCGCGACCGGCAGCTTCGTGAACGCGAAGAGGCCGGCCAGCGCAATGCCGACGGCGAGCAGCGTGGTCGCGACGGGGCGCGAGATGAACGGGCGCGAGAGATTCATCGCGTCAGCTCTCCGACGAAGACGACGCCGCGCCGTGCGAACCACCGCCGAAGCGCCGGCGCAGACGCTGTGCGATCCGGTCGAACGCGAGGTAGATCACCGGCGTCGTGAAGAGCGTGAGCGCCTGGCTCACGATCAGGCCGCCCGCAATCGCGATGCCGAGCGGCCGGCGCAGCTCGCTGCCCGCGCCGTAGCCGAGGATAAGCGGCACGGCGCCGAGCAGCGCCGCCATCGTCGTCATCATGATCGGCCGGAAGCGCAGCAGACACGCCTGGTAGATCGCCTCGCGCGGCGGCTTGCCTTCGTGGCGCTCGGCCTCGAGCGCGAAGTCGATCATCATGATGGCGTTCTTCTTCACGATGCCGATCAACAGCACGATGCCGATGATGCCGATGATGTCGAGGTCGTGCCCGGTCAGGATCAGCGCGAGCAGCGCGCCGATCCCGGCCGACGGCAGCGTCGAGAGGATCGTGATCGGATGCACGAAGCTCTCGTACAGCACGCCGAGCACGATATACATCGTGACGATGGCCGCGAGGATCAGGAACAGCTCGTTGGACAGCGACGCCTGGAACGCGAGCGCGGCGCCCTGGAAGCGCGTCTGGAACGAGCCCGGCAGGCCGATGTCCTTTTCCGCCTGCTGGATCGCCTTCACGGCCGCGCCGAGCGAGGAGCCCTGCGCGAGGTTGAACGAGACCGTCGTGGCCGGGAACTGCGAGAGATGCGTGACGAGCAGCGGCGCGGGCCGCTCGTGGAACTTCGCGATGGCCGACAGCGGCACCTGGCCCGTGGTCGAGGTCGAAGAGGGCAGGTAGATCGAATTTAGCGCGTCGGTGTAGTGCTGCAGAACCGGATCGGCTTCGAGGATCACGCGGTACTGGTTCGATTGCGTGAAGATCGTCGAGATGATGCGCTGGCCGTAGGCGTCGTACAGCGCGTTGTCCACCGTCGCGGGCGTGATGCCGTAGCGCGCCGCGCTCGCGCGGTCGATCTCGATGAACACGGAGCTGCCCTGGTCCTGCAGGTCGGTCGCCACGTCCGCGAGTTCGGGCAGTTGCTTCAGGTGTTGCACGAGCTTCGGCACCCAGGTCGTGAAGTCCTGGATGTTCGGCGTGGTGAGCATGAACTGGTATTGCGTCGGGCTCACCGTCGAGTCGATCGTGAGGTCCTGCACCGGCTGCATGTAGAGCGTCGCGCCCGGCACGTGGGCCACGCTCTTTTGCAGGTCGCGGATGATCTCGCTCGCCGTTTCGCTGCGGTCGTCGCGCGGCTTCAGGTTGATGAGCATGCGGCCGCTGTTGAGCGTGATGTTGGTGCCGTCCACGCCGATGAACGAGGTGAGGCTCTCCACGTTCTCGTTCTTGAGAATCTCCGCGGCGAGCGCCTGCTGGCGCTCGGCCATCGACGCATACGAGACCGATTGCGGCATCTGCGTGATGGCCTGGATCACGCCCGTGTCCTGCACGGGGAAGAAGCCCTTGGGCACGATCACGTAGAGAATGCCGGTGAGCACGAGCGTGATGAGGAACACGATCATCGTGAGGCGCTGGCGGGCGAGCACCCATTCGAGCGCCACGCCGTAGCGGCCGATCACATAGTCGAAGAACGCATGCACGCGCGCCTCGAAGCGGTGGCTTTCGGGCGGCGGCGTGTGGCGCAGCATCTTCGCGCACATCATCGGCACGAGCGTGAGCGAGACCACGGCCGAGATCACGATCGTCACCGCGAGCGTGATGGCGAACTCGTGGAACAGGCGGCCCACCACGTCGCCCATGAAGAGCAGCGGAATCAGCACGGCGATCAGCGACACCGTCAGCGAGATGATGGTGAAGCCGATCTGCTTCGAACCCTTTAGCGCCGCTTCGAGCGGGGTGTCGCCCGCCTCCACGTAGCGCGCGATGTTCTCGATCATGACGATGGCGTCGTCCACCACGAAACCGGTGGCGATGGTGAGCGCCATCAACGACAGGTTGTCGAGCGAGAAGCCGCACAGGTACATGACCGCGAGCGTGCCGATCAGCGAGAGCGGCACCGAAAGGCTCGGAATGATCGTGGCGTAGATGTTCGCGAGGAACAGGTACATCACCAGCACCACGAGCACCACCGACATCAGCAGCTCGAACTGCACGTCGCGCACCGAGGCGCGGATCGTGGTGGTGCGGTCGGTGACGATCTGCACGTCGAGCGAAGAGGGCAGTGCTTCCTGCAGCTGCGGCAACAGCGCCTTGATGCTGTCCACCACCTGGATCACGTTCGCGCCCGGCTGGCGCTGCACGTTCAGGATGATCGCGGGCGTGCCGTCGGCCCATGCGCCGAGCTTGGTGTTTTCCGCGCCCTGCACGATGTTCGCGACGTCGGTGAGCATGACGGGGCGGCCGTTGCGGTACGCGATCACGGCGTCTTTGTAAGCGTCCGCGTCGGTCAGCTGGTCGTTCGCGTTGATCGTGTAGGCGCGCGTGGGGCCGTCGAAGTTGCCCTTGGGCGTGTTGACGTTCAGGTTCGAAATGCTCGTGCGCAGGTCGTCGAGGTTCAGGCCGTAGGCCGCGAGCGCGCGCGGATTCGCCTGGATGCGCACGGCCGGGCGCTGGCCGCCCGAGAGGCTCACGAGGCCCACGCCCGCCACCTGCGAGATTTTCTGCGCGAGGCGGGTGTCGGCGAGATCCTGGATCTGCGTGAGCGGCAGCGTTTTCGAGGTGATCGCGAGCGTGAGGATCGGCGCGTCGGCGGGATTGACCTTGGCGTAGATCGGCGGCGCGGGCAGGTCCGAGGGCAGCAGGTTGCCGGCCGCGTTGATGGCGGCCTGCACTTCCTGCTCGGCCACGTCGAGCGGCAGGTCGAGGCTGAACTGGAGCGTGATGACCGAGGAGCCCGCCGAACTCTGCGACGACATCTGGTTGAGCGACGGCATCTGCCCGAACTGGCGTTCGAGCGGCGCCGTGACCGAGGACGTCATCACGTCCGGGCTCGCGCCCGGGTAGAAGGTCTGCACCTGGATGGTCGGGTAATCGACTTCGGGCAGCGCGGAAAGCGGCAGGAAGCGCAGCGCGACGAGGCCGACCAGCATGATCGCCGCCATGAGCAACGCCGTGCCGACCGGCCGCAGGATAAAGGCGCGGGATGGATTCATGCTGGCTTACTGGGCTTGCGTCTGCGAGGCGTGGCGATGGCCATGACGCGCGCCCGAGGCCGCGCCGGCCCACGAGGCGCCTTGCGCGCCCGCGGCGCCCGACGCCCCCTTCGCGTGTTGCGGATGCTCGGCGGGAATCGTGATCTTCGCGCCTTCGCGCAGACGGTCGGAGCCGTCGGTCACCACGCGCTCGCCCACGGTGAGGCCCGAGGCGATGCTGGTGCGCTCGGCATCGACGGGGCCGACCTTCACGAGCCGCACCGTGACCGTGTTGTCGGGCTTCGCGACATAGACGTACTGTCCCTGCGAGCCGTTGAGCACGGCCGATGTGGGCACGATCACGGCGTCGTGGATCGTATCGACGAGCAGGCGCGCATTCACGAACTGATTCGGAAAGAGCCCTTGTTCGTGGTTCGTGAAGCTCGCGCGCAGCTTGACGGTGCCCGTGGTGGTGTCGATCTGGTTGTCGATGGTCTGCAGCGAGCCGGCTTCGAGCATCGTCGTGTTGCTGCGGTCGTAGGCCGTGACCGACATTTTGGTGCCCGCGCGCAGCTGCTTCATGATGGGGGGCAGGTTGTCCTCCGAAGTCGTGAAGATCACGCTGATCGGCTCCAGCTGCGTGAGCACGACGATGCCGTTGGTGTCGCTGGGCGTCACGTAGTTGCCCGGATCGACCTGGCGCAGGCCCACGCGGCCCGAGACGGGCGCCGTGATGCGCGCGTAGGTGAGGTCGAGCTTGTAGGTATCGACGCTGGCCTGATCGGACTTGACGGTGCCCTCGTATTGCTTGACGAGCGAGGCCTGGGTGTCGACCTGCTGGCTCGCGATCGAGTCTTGCGAGAGCAGCGTCTGGTAGCGCTTGAGGTCGAGGCGCGCCGTGGCGAGCAGCGCCTGGTCGCGGGCGAGCTGGCCTTCGGCGTTGGCGAGCGAGATCTGGTACGGGCGCGGGTCGATCTGCGCGAGCACGTCGCCCTTTTTCACCATCTGGCCTTCCTGGAAGTACACGTCCTGAAGCGTGCCGGATAGTTGCGTGCGCACCGTGATGTCGGCGAGCGGCGTGACCGTGCCGAGCGCGGTGATGACGATGGGCATGTCGCCGGCCTTCGCCGTGGCCACGCTCACGGGCTGCGGCATGTTGGCCATGGCGCCCGGACCGCCGCGACGCGCGTGCGCGCCGGCCGCCGGTGCGGCGTTGCCGCCCGAGAGCGCCTTGTTCCACGGCTGCCAGCGCGCGAGCACGATGCCGGCGATCACGATGACCACGCCCAGCGCGATGAACTTGCCCTTGCCGCGCCTCGCGGCGACCGGAGCGGGGGACTGCGGCGTCGTGTCTTTACGGGGGGAATCCGGGCGCTTTTCTTGTTGATCCATCGGTCAGGTCGGTAACAGGTTCTCGAAGCGGGGTTCTCGAAGGCTCTTGGCTGAGCGCACTACAGGGGGCCGGCCGCGAGGCGCTCGCAGAGGCGCGCGCAGCAGCGCACGGCGCCGGCGCAGCGGGCGCGCGCCGATGCTACGCAGGCCGTGCGCAAGCAAGATGTCAGGACGCGCCGCGCTGCGGCCCGCATGCCGCGCCATGCGCTCACGGGCATGGAAGGCGTCGCTGGCGACTGGCTGGCGTTACGGGCGAAGGGCGGCGGCGCAGCTGGCCCGTGCCGCCAAAAAGCATGATGCTACGTTGTCCGCTTCGTTACAGTCCAGTGCCGTTTCTTTCGAGACGTTACGAGCGTTACACCCTTCGTGTGTTTTTTGTAAGGCGCAGGCGCTCGGGTTGTCAGGTCGCGTGGGGCAGGCGCAGGGCGCCGCCGATTTCGTCGACGACGCGCGCGACGCATTCGCGCAGCAGCGGCACGACGTGGCTGACGAGCCACTCGCGCGGGCACTGCTGCGCGGCGCCGCCGCAGTTGATGGCGTAGATCTCGCCGTTGGGACCCGCGAACGCCGTGGCGATGGCGTTGAGCCCCTCGTACCACTCGCCGATCGCGAGCCCGTAGCCGTGGGCGGCTGTCTCGGCGAGCGCCGCGTCGAGCCGGCTGCCGAAGACGCCCCAGTCGTTGCCGGTCGAAGTCTGCAGCGCGGCGGTGAGTTCGGCGCGCGCGTGCGGATCGAGCGCGGCGAGGTAGGCGCGCCCGACGGCGGTGCGGCCCATGTCGATGCGCGAGCCGACCTCGAGGCGCGTGACGAGCACGGCGGTGCGCGGGCGGATCGCGTCGATCACGACCATGTCCAGACGGTCGCGCACGGTCAGGTGCACCGAGAGCGCGGTGCGCTCGGCCAGCCGCGTGAGAAACGGCCGCGCCCGGCTGCGAATGTCGGAGTTGCGCAGGAAGCCGTTGGACAGCTCGAGCACCGACGAGGTGAGCACGAAGCGTTCGCTGTCGGGCAGCCGGGCGAGAAAGCCCGTGCTCACGAGCGTGCCCGTGAGGCGCGAAAGCGTGGGCTTGGGAATGCCGGTCAGCTCGGTCAGTTCGCGGTTGCTGAGCGGCGCGTCGGCGGCCGCGACGCAGCGCAGGACGGCAAGGCCGCGCGCGAGCGCGGTCACTTCGTCGGCGCCGCCGTCTTTATCTCGCGGAGGTTCATCAAGATGGCGCGAATCGGGTGCGGAAGTCATTGGCGGGACAATTTTCCGAAACAGGATTTCAGTTTTGAGATTTCGCGCGAGGCGTTACAAAGTCAGCGCGGCGTGCCGCGTGGTACGGTCGTTTGCGTTCGATCAACGCGTCGCTCCCTAAATTAGGGTGCAAATTATCAGACGATTGTAATGGATGCCAGAAGCTCGACGATTGGCGCATTTTGGCGAGATTTTGCTTGACTTAGTCAGCATGTAGGTAAAAAATGGAACCCGATTTCGGCAATCCGCCTCGACCCCGCAACATTGCGGGGTTTTAATGTGCCTCGTGTTATGCAATTCGCATAATTGCGTATCTTTTTCCGATGGCACGGCGCATCCGAATACCGTCTCTCAGGTTCTAGCACGGCCCTCGGAATGGCTAGAACTTTTCAAGGCGCCACGTGCAAACGTGGCGCTTTTTTTTCCGCCCGGCTGCAAACAGGCAAACGGGCAAACGGGCACTCCCGCGCCTGGCGGCCGGTCATGCAACTTCGCCGCGAAAACCCTCGCGCAACTCGCGCTTGAGCACCTTGCCGATCGGGCTGCGCGGCAGCGCGTCGACGATCACCACGTCGGCAAGTCGTTGCATCTTCCCCAATTGCCCGTTGGCCCAGTCGGCGAGCGTGTCGGCGGTCAATGCCGAAGCGCGCCGGAGCGTGACGAACGCCACCGGCGTTTCGCCCCAGCGCGCCGACGGCACGCCGACCACTGCGGATTCAAGGACTTCGGGATGCCGGGCGAGCACCTGTTCCAGATCGCTCGGGTAGATGTTGAAGCCGCCCGAGATGATCATGTCCTTCTTGCGGTCCATCAGCACGAGGAAGCCGTCTTCGTCGAAGCGGCCGACATCTCCGGTCCGGATGAAGCGCCGGCCATCGCTGTCGTACCACTCGGCTTGCGCCGTCTTGTCCGGTTGCCGGTAGTAGCCGGTCATCATGGCTGGCGAACGCCCGACGATTTCACCCGCTTCCCCGGTGGCGACCTCGCGTCCGTCCGCATCGATCAGGCGCATTTCATGGCCGCTCAGCGGGCGGCCAACGGTGTGCAACTTGTCGGGAAACTCGTCCGCGCAAAGCTCGCATGACGCGCCGCCTTCGGTCATGCCATAGAACTCGGTGAGCTTGCCGGGCCATCTGCGCAGGGCGTCCGCCTTGAGGGCCGCCGCGAACGGCGCACTCGTGCAGAACTTCGAGTGGAAACGGGACAGGTCGTAGCGATCGAAGTCCGGATGGCCGAGGATGCGCTGGTATTGCACCGGCACCAGCATGGTGTGCGTGACGTGCTTGCGCTCGGCAAGCTCGAGATACTGCTTCGCATCGAACTTCGGCATGAGGACAACCGTTCCGCCGAGCGCCAGGGTCGGGAAGAAGCTCACCAGCGTGGTGTTCGAATAGAGGGGCGTCGCAATCAAGGTAACGCACTCCGGCCCGTATCCGCGCTCGAGGCTACGCAGCGTATAGGCGTAGCGCATCGCGTGCGACTGGACGATCCCTTTGGGCGCGCCCGTCGTGCCGGACGAGTAAATGATGTTGAAGGCCCACTCCGGCCGGATCTCCACCTGCCGGGGCGCGGCGCCCACTGGCGCGAGCCAGGCATCGTATTGCCCGGCTGCACCGATGTCGATGACGCGCAGCGCAGGCGGCAGCGTGACGCCCGCGAGCGACTGGCGAACCGTGTCGTCGGCGAAGAGGATCCGCGCCCGCGAGTTTTCCAGCATGGCGACGAGGCTGTCCGGGTGCGTGGAGGGCGACAGCGGGGCGACCGCGAGTCCTGCCCGGAGCGCGCCGAAGAAGACGGCGGCATAGGAGATTGAACTCGACGCACAGATGGCAACGACGTCTTCGGGAGCCAGCCCGTCACGCTGCAGCGCGGCAGCGCAGCGGTCGATCAGCGCATCGAGCGCGGCGAACGTGACCGTCTCGTCTTCGCAGACAATGGCCGCACGCGCGCCGTGTTCCACCGTGCGGTGGCGAATCATGGCGGTCAAGTCGACGAACGGGGAGTCGGGTGACGGGGACTGCACGGACATGGCCTCATACCTCACTGGAAAGATGGCTTCGCGGTGGCGTGATGCGGTTCTCTTGCGCAATGGTCTCCCTTCTGGTGGGCGCGCGGGCACGCTTCACGGTTTGTGAACGTGCGTTCGATTCTCGGGCCGGTCATTACGCGAGGCAACGACAATTTTGTTGGACAGACCGTCAAGGCGACTTTGACAGTCTGCGCGCACGGCCGCGGCGTCATGTGATCCGACCCGCGCCGCATTTCTGCCATACCATCGCGTGATCACCCGTTCGATGGAGTCGCACATGCTCTCCGAAGAGGAACTGGCGTTGCTCGACGCCATCCGCGAAACCGGCAGCCTGTCGCGCGCGGCGGCACGCCTGAACAAGGCGCCTTCCACGATTTCGCACGCGGCGCGCCAACTCGAGGCGCGCTTCGACGCGCTGCTGTTCGACCGCCGGCGCTACCGGCTGCAGCTCACTCCGGCCGGCCATCTGCTCGCCGAGGAGGCGAGCCGCCTGATGCAGGACGTGGCGCGCATGACGCAGCGCGTGCGGCAGGTCGCGAACGGCTGGGAAGACCGCTTGTGGATCGTCACCGACGAGATCCTCGAATTCGAACTGCTGATGCCGGTGATCCGCGACTTCGACGCGCTGCAGTCGGGCGTCAAGCTGCGTTTCACGCACGAGGTGCTCGCCGGCACCTGGGAGGCGCTGCGCGACGGCCGCGCCGATCTCATCGTCGGCGCGACCAACGAGCCGCCCGCCATCGACGGCCTGCACTGGTTCGAACTCGGCGTGGTGGAGTGGGCGTTCGCCGTGGCGCCGCGCCATCGGCTCGCACGCGAGCAGGCGCCGCTCACGCGCGAGCGTATGCTGGCCGAGCGCGGCGTGGCGGTCGGAGATTCGGCGCGGCTCACGCCGGGGCGCGGCTACGGGCTGTTCGGGGGGCAGGAGGTGCTGGCGGTGCCGTCGATGCGCGCGAAGATCCTCGCGCAGCGCGAGGGCCTCGGCGTCGGCTGGGTGCCGCGGCGGCGCGCCGCGAAGCTCATCGAGCGCGGCGAACTGGTGGAGAAGGTCACGGCGAACCCGCGCGAGCCGAACATGCTTTACGTGGCGTGGCGCGGCGAACACGTGGGGCGCGCACTGCAATGGTGGATCGACAGGCTGCGCGAACCGCGTCTTGCCAGGCGCCTCGTGGACGGGATCGAGGTCACGGGCTGAAGCCGGTTGCCCGCGCAAACGTTCGACGGCTTCGAACGTTTGCGCCAAAACCGTCGTACGGCAGAAAGCGCGCTGCCCGGCAATATGGCATCACAGTCTCAGATCGAGACTATCCCCTTCAAGGAGAACGTCATGAACCGCTTTGCAAACAAAACTGTCCTCGTCACCGGCGGAACCAGCGGCATCGGCCTCGCTGCCGCGCAAGCCTACGCCGCCGAAGGCGCCCACGTCATCGTCACGGGCCGCGACGAAGCCGGCCTCGAAGCCGCGCGGCGCGCGCTCGGCGCGAACGCACACGCATGGCGCAACGACGCGGCCTCGCTCGCCGGCGCGCGCGAACTGGCCGCCGCCGTGCGCGACGCCGGCCTGCGCCTCGACGCGGTGTTCATCAACGCGGGCGTGGCGAAGCTCGCGCCGTTCGAGCAAGTGGACGAAGCGCTCTGGGATGTCACCTTCGACACCAACGTGAAGGGCGCTTACTTCCAGATTCAGTCGCTCCTGCCAGTGCTCAACGACGGTGCGGCCATCGTGCTCAACGGCTCGATCAACGCCCATATCGGCATGCCCACTTCGTCGGTGTATGCGGCGAGCAAGGCCGCGCTGATCTCGTTCGCCAAGACGCTTTCGGCCGAACTGCTGCCGCGCGGCATTCGCGTGAACGTGGTGAGCCCCGGTCCCGTGAAGACGCCGCTCTACAACAAGTTCGGCATGGACGCCGCCACGCTCGCGGCGGCCGAGGAATCGATTCGTGGGCTGGTGCCGCTCAAGCGCTTTGCGACGGTGGAGGAGATCGCTTCGACCGTGCTGCATCTGAGCGCGGCGGAATCGGCCTTCATGATCGGCACCGAAGTGATCGTCGCCGGCGGCATGGGCCAGCTTTGATGGCTAGTTAGTGATGCGTACGGCGTGCGGGCGGCAGGGCGCCGCCCGCATGAGCTTCTTGTGCGCCGCTCAGGAGACCGTTTCGCGTTCCGGCGTGGCCGTGATCTTGTGGATCGACAGGTCGGTGCCGTTGAATTCCTGTTCGCGATCGATGCGCAGGCCGACGAATTTGCGCAGCAGTCCGTACACCACGAGGCCGCCGAGGAAGGCGATCACGATGCCTGCAAGCGTGCCGACGATCTGCGCGCCGAGCGAGACGCCGCCCAGCCCGCCGAGCCAGCGCTGGCCGAAAATGCCTGCGGCGATGCCGCCCCACGCGCCGCACAGGCCGTGCAGCGGCCACACCCCGAGCACATCGTCGATGCGCCAGCGGTTCTGCACGCAGGTGAACATATAGACGAACAGCGCGCCGGCCACCGCCCCCGTCACGAGCGCGCCGAGCGGATGCATGATGTCCGAGCCCGCACACACGGCCACGAGCCCCGCGAGCGGCCCGTTGTAGGTGAAGCCCGGATCGTTGCGGCCCGCGAACCACGCGGCGAGCGTGCCGCCCACCATCGCCATGAGCGAGTTGACGGCGACGAGACCGCTGATCTTGTCGATGGTCTGCGCGCTCATCACGTTGAAGCCGAACCAGCCCACCGCGAGCACCCACGCGCCGAGCGCGAGGAACGGGATGTTCGAAGGCGGATGCGCGGCGATGCGGCCGTCGCGCGTATAGCGGCCGTGGCGCGGCCCGAGCAGCAGCACGGCCGGCAGCGCGATCCAGCCGCCGAACGCGTGGACGACCACCGAACCCGCGAAGTCATGGAACGGCACGCCGAACACGTGCGTCATGGCATCTTCGAAACCGAGGCGGTTGTTCCACACCATCCCCTCGAAGAACGGGTAGATGAAGCCGACGATTACGAAGGTCGCGAACAGCTGCGGATTGAACTTCGAGCGCTCGGCGATGCCGCCCGACACGATGGCCGGAATGGCCGCCGCGAAGGTGAGCAGGAAGAAGAAGCGCACGAGCGCGTAGCCGTTGTGCTCGGCGAGCACGTCGGCATGCGAGAAGAACTGCACGCCGTAGGCGAGCGTATAGCCGATGAAGAAGTAGGCGATCGTCGAAATCGAAAAATCGACGAGGATCTTCACGAGCGCATTGACCTGGTTCTTCTTGCGCACGGTGCCGAGTTCGAGAAACGCGAACCCCGCGTGCATGGCGAGCACCATGGCGGCACCCAGCAGCAGAAATAGCGTGTCGGTGCCGGTTTTTAGATTGTCCATCTGGCGTACCCAGTTTGCCCAAAATGGGCGCATAGTGAGCAAGATGCGGGCCAGCTTCGGCGCCAAACTGGTGAATTTGCGGGCGCAACAGGCGTCAAGCCGGTGCGGCCGTGCACCGATGCGGAAAAATGTCGATACCGTGTCGTCAGAGCGGGTGCCGGGATCTGGGGCGCATGCACCATGTTTCGGCACAAACTCGGGGCCTGCGCGCAAAGGTGGGGAAATCGCGCGCCAGAATAGGGCGATTGATTCGATTTTCCTTTCCGGATCAACGGATTGTCGGCTAATCGAAATCATCTCGCGTTTTCGTGAAGGATAAACTTCGGGCGCACATAGGGCGCAAACGCCGACATAATGGCCAGATTGCCACCTCACGCACGTCCGGTCGCCCGGTACCCGCCACGCAATGCGCCTCACGACCAAAGGGCTTCTGCTGATCGCGATTCCCGCCGTATTCGAACTGAGCCTGCTGTCGGCCGTCGTGAAGGCCGAGACCGACGCCGCCGCCGCGGAGCGTTGGGGCCAGCACAGCCAGGCCGTGCTGGCGCAGGCTTCGCGCGTGCTCGAACCGGTGCTGGTCGAGTCGGTCAAGCTGCGCGGTGCGGTGGCGGCCAACGACACGAGCTACGCCACACCCGTTTTGATGTGGATGGACGTGGACCGCCGCATCGACCGGCTCGTCGATCTCGTCTCCGATAATCCCTCGCAGGTCGAGCGCGCCGTGCAGATCCGTTATGCCGTGCAGAACTATCGCCAATGGTCGGACCGCGTGCAGGACCTGTTGCGCTCGGGCCGGCGCGCCGACCTCGCCGAGCGCTTTCGCGCGCTGATGGCCGCCGACGTGCTGGACCGCGTGCGCACGCAGATCGTCTCGCTACAGACCGAGGAGCGCCGCCTCGACGTGTTGCGGGTGTCCGCCGCCGAAGCGGCGCGCGCCCAGCAGCAGACGCTCGTGATGACGGCCGTGCTCGGCTCGATCGTGCTGGTCGCGCTTGCCGTCTGGGTGTTTACGCGCGGCGTGCGCGGGCGGCTCGATGCGCTGTCCGACAACGCTAACCGGCTGGCCGCGAACGAGCCGCTCACGCCGCTCACGGCGGGCAGCGACGAAATCGCCGAACTCGACCTCACGCTGCACCAGATCAGCCACCGGCTGATCGAAGCCGAGCGGCTGCGCCTCGGTTTTCAGGCGGACCTCGCGCGGCGCGCGGACCAGCTCGCGCGCATCAACGAAAACCTGCGCCAGCAGACGCAGGAAAACGAGATGTTCATCCACGGCGTGTCGCACGATCTGCGTGCGCCGCTCGTGAACCTGCAGGGCTTTTCGCGCGAGCTCAATCATGCGTGCAACGACCTGCGCGAGCGCATCGCGCATTCTTCGCTCTCGCCGCAGGCGCGCGCGCGCATCGAGCGGACCATCAACGAGGACATCGGCGAGGCGCTGCGCTACCTGCAAACGGCCGTGCTGCGCGCATCGCACATCATCGACGCGCTGCTGCGGCTCGCGCGCGTGGGGCGCGTGGAGTACCGGCGACAGCGCGTGAGCGTGCAGGAGCTGGTGCAGCGCGTGGTCGACGCGATGCACGCCTCGATCCGCGCACGCGGCGCGCAGGTGAGCGTGCAAACGCTGCCCGACGTATGGGGCGACCCGACGGCGCTCGAGCAGGTGTTTGCAAACCTGATCGGCAACGCGCTCAACTATCTCGATCCGGCGCGCGACGGGCGCGTCGAGATCGGCACGGCTCATGCCCCGCCGGGCGTGGAGTCGCTGCAGATTTTCTATGTGCGCGACAACGGGCTCGGCATCCCCGAGGTGGGCCTGCCGCGGCTCTTTCAGGCGTTCCAGCGCATGCACGGCAACGTGGCGCCGGGCGAGGGCATCGGGCTCGCGCTCGTGCGCCGCGTGGTCGAGCGGCACGGTGGGCGCGTCTGGGTGGAGTCGACGGAAGGCGAGGGGACGACGTTCTATCTGTCGCTGCCCGATGCGCTTGCGGTCGCGCCGCCGTTGCCCGGCGACGCGGAACAGATCATCAGCGCGCTCGAACGCGCGGAGCGTTCGGAAGCTTCGCCCGGTGGCCTGGCAGGATATGCTGCGGGCGATGGCGCGGGCGGCGCGGGCGGCGCGGGTGGTGCGGGCGGCGCGGGTGGTGCGAACCCGAAGGGCAGCGTGCGAAGCGAATTGCGGACGGGACCCGCAACGGCGTTGCGACCACCGGCGGGCGCTTAGCCCCCCAGACCAGCGCTCAGCACGGGCTGAAGATGCGCCGCGGCTTGAGCAGGCGGCTCGCGCGAAACGTCCAGATGGCGCCCACGCCAGCGAGCGCGAGCGCGATGGCCAGCATGGTGTGATGACCGATGGCGATGCCGAACGGCTCGCCCAGCGGCAAGGCGAAGCTGCGCACGAGCATGAGCAGCGCGGCCCACAGCGCGAACGCGCCCAGCAGGAGCAGACGCGTGCCGTGCACGTGGCGCGCGCGGTCGCTCAAGCCGCCTTTGCGGCCGCCGCGCCTGCAAAAGAAGAGGATCGCCGCCAGGGCGACCGCGAGTATCACCAGCCAGTCCGTTAGCTCCACGACACGCACTCCGTACTCCAGAACAAGTGGCGGCTATTCTGGCCAGCGGGGCGTTGCGGTGATATCGGACCAGTCCGAATTGGCGGCCGGCGCGCGCCGCGCCCCGTGCGAAACGGGGGCGACGTGAGACAGGATCAGCGCTCGCTCACGGCTCGATGCGCGTGCCGAGGAGCGCGAGGAACTGGCGCAGCCACTCGGGATGGGCGGGCCACGCCGGCGCGGTGACGAAGGGCGCGTCCGTCACGGCGCTGTCGATGGCGATGTCGGCGTATTCGCCGCCCGCGAGCCGCACCTCGGGCGCGCAGGCCGGATAGGCCGAAATGCGCTTGCCGCGGATCACCTCGGCCGCGGCGAGCAGCTGCGCTGCATGGCAGATCGCCGCGATGGGCTTGTTCGCGTGGGCGAAGTGACGCACCATCTCGATGACCTTCGGGTCGAGACGCAGGTATTCGGGCGCGCGGCCCCCCGCAATGGCGAGCGCGTCGTAGCTGGCGGCGTCGATTTCGTCGAAGGTCGCGTTGAGCGCGAACTGGTGCCCCGGCTTTTCGGTGTAGGTCTGGTCGCCCTCGAAGTCGTGGATGGCGGTCTTCACGCGCTCGCCGGCCTTCTTGCCGGGGCACACGGCGTCGACGCGGTGGCCGACGGCCTGCAGCGCCTGGAACGGCACCATCGTTTCATAGTCTTCGGCAAAATCGCCGGTGAGGAACAGGATCTTCTTGACGGCCATCGTTTGTCTCCAGAGGTGGACGGTGGAACAGATCGTGCGCGTGGGCAGTCTACTCCATCATGTTTGACGATTTCGCAAAGCGCGGCGTCGCGGGCGACGCACTGCAAACCATCGACTGGCGGCGCTACGTGCCGGGCCGCGATGCGAGCGCGCTGGCCGCCTTGTTTCGCGCGTCCGTGACCACGCTCGCGGCGTCGCGCTACGACGCGGCGCAGCGCAGCGCGTGGGCCGCGGCCGCCGACGATCTCGCCGACTTCGACGCGCGCCTGGCACGCGGCGTCACGCTCGTGGCGCACTGTGACGGCGCGGCGGCGGCGTTCGGGCAGCTCTTTCCGCTCGATCACGTCGAGATGCTTTACGTCGCGCCGGCGTGGTCGCGCCGCGGCCTCGCGACGGCGATGCTGGCGCGGCTCGAAGCGCTCGCGCGCGAGGCGCCCTCGACGGTGTTGAGCGCCGATGCGAGCGCGGTGTCGCGGCCGGTCTTCGAGCGCGCGGGCTTTTCGCTGATTTCGTCAGAAACGGTGTTGCGCGACGGCGTATCATTGCCGCGTTTTCATCTATGCAAGCCGCTTCATGCGGCGAATTTTTCAGGATGACCATGTATTCGAAGGTTTCGACGCAAAGGCTCACGCTTGCCTCCCTGCTCGTGTGTGCGGCGCTCGCCGCCGGCTGTAACAAGCACGACGCTTCCGCACCCGATCTGGGCAAGCAGTCCGCCGACGCGGTGAAGCAGGCCACCCAGGACGCCGCCAGCCAGGCCGCGCAGCAGGCGGCGCAAACGCTCGACAAGGCCGCGAGCTTCGTGAACCAGCAACTCGGTGCAGCGCAGCAGAAGCTCGATTCGGCGGCCTCGCAAGGTCAGCAGGCGAGCGCGTCCACGGCCGAGCTGGCTTCGGCGGCGCAGGGCCAGCTGCGCGGGGCGGCAAGCACGGCGCAAGCCTTGCTCGGGCAGGCCGCCGCGGCCACCGGCACCGGTTTGACGAGTGCGGGGCACTCGTTGCAACGCTGGGCGAGCAACGCCGCCGCGTCGGCGCCGGCATCGGATGCCGCGAAGTAAGGCCGCAGCCGTGCGGCCCGCGGCTCACGGCTTGACGCTCCGAATTAATGTAATTATGATGGTTACACTTTTTGGCGCACGGGGTTCGCACCATTCGCGCGCCGCTCTGCAGTGGCAGGTTCGCCGTGAATACGAGTAGCCGTTTCGCTTTTGCCGTTCACGTGCTCGCGCTGCTGGCGCAGCAGGAGGGCGTGCCGCTGTCGTCGGAGATCATCGCGGGCAGCGTGAACACGAATCCCGCGCTGATTCGCCGGCTCCTGTCGATGCTTGCCGGCGCGGGCCTCACGACGTCGCAACTGGGCGCGGGCGGTGGCGCGCTGCTGGCGCGCGAGCCGCAGGCAATCACGCTGCTCGACGTCTACCACGCGGTCGACGACGCGCAGTTGTTCGCCATGCACCGCGAGGAGCCGAATCCGGCCTGCCTCGTCGGGCGTCATATCCAGCAGACGCTGCGCGGCGTGATCGACGACGCACAGCGCGCCATGGAGGCGTCGCTCGCCGCCCGCACGCTCGCGGACGTCGTCGACGACATGGCGCGCAGCGAGCGCAAGCTCGAACGCGCGCGGGCGCGGCGAGTCTGAGCGGGCTGCGCGCAACCAGAATCATCGGCGGGGCATTGCCCCGTTTTTTCACCCCTGAAATGTAACTTCGTTAGTTACATAAATACGGAAAACAGGAGTCAGTTCATGAGCAAGACGCTGAAAATCGCCCTCTTTGGTGCAACGGGCATGGTCGGTTCGCGCATCGCCGCCGAAGCTGCGCGCCGCGGCCACGAGGTGAGCGCGCTGGTGCGCCAGCCCGAGCGCGTGGCCGCCGCACCGAACGTCCACGCGGCGAAGGCCGATGTGCTCGACGCGGCGAGCGTCGCCGCCGCGGTGCGCGGCCACGATGTGGTGGCGAGCGCCTACGCGCCGCCCAAGGATCAGCTCGACGACCTGCTGGTCGCGAGCCGCGCGCTCGTGGAAGGCGTGCGCGCCGCGGGGCTCAAGCGTCTCGTGGTGGTGGGCGGCGCCGGTTCGCTGGAGGTCGCGCCCGGCAAGCAGCTCGTCGATACCGCAGGCTTCCCCGACGCCTACAAGGCGATCGCGCTCGCCCATCGCGAGGCGTTCGACTACTACCGCACGGTCACCGACATCGACTGGACCTTCTTCGCGCCGGCCGCGATCATCGCACCCGGCGAGCGCACGGGCACGTTCCGCACGGGCGCCAATACGCTGATCGCCGATGCGAAGGGCGAGAGCCGCATTTCGGCCGAGGACTACGCGATCGCCTTCGTCGACGAACTGGAGCAGGGCCGCTTTATTCGTCAGATCACAACGGTGGCCTACTGAGGCGCGCAGCGGCGCGCCCCGCGCGCTGACAAACTGTTACGCACGCGCGAGGCGCGGGGAGGCGGAGTGCGGCTAAACTGGAACGTCCTGTTTTTTGCCCCTCCGCCATGAATTCCAGCATCGGACGCGATGGCGCGGGCGCCGGGCCGCCGCGCATGCGCTTCGGACCGGCGGATCGTGCACTTCTTTCGCGCGCCGCGCCGGCGCGCCGGTGTGTACGCGCGTTCCTGCACGCGCTCATGCTCCTCGCATGCCTCGCGGCGTGCCTCGCCATGCCCATGCGGGCCGCCGCCCAGGCCGCGCCGGCGCCGGTGCTGCCGGTGCTCAAGAGCATCATCACCGGGGCGCCGGCGGCGGCCTCGGGGGCTTCTGCGGCCGAGGCCGCCTCGGCGCCGTCACCGGCGAGCCAGGCTGAGTTCACGCGCTCGCTCGACAGCGTCATTACCACGCTCGACAACGAGCGCCAGCGCACCGCGCTCCTGAATCAGCTCAAGAAGCTGCGCAGCGCTTCGCAAAACGTGGCGCCCGCGCCCGCTTCGGGCGCGGCGGCGAACTCGCCGGGGCTGCTGGGCGCGATCGCATCGGGGCTCGCCTCGGTCGAGGCGGACGCGCGCCGCGGCCGCAGTCCGTTTCACTACTGGGCGGGGCGCTTCAGGGCAGCCGGCGTCGAGCTTTACGACATCGCCTCGGGCGGGGAGGGCGAAAGCCTCGGCCGCATCGTGTTCGATCTGTTCGCCATGCTGGCCGGCTGGGGCGCGTGCGCCGCGGTGCTGCGCTGGATCGAGCGGCGGCTGCTCAGGCGTTTCGATGTCGAGACCGGCCTGCGGCCCGATCCGCGCACCATCGATCTGTTGATTTTCGTCGTGCATCGTGCGGCGCCATGGATCGTGGCGTTCCTCGGCGCGCTCGTGGTCGAGCGTTCGCTGCCGGACGCGCTCGGGCGCACGCTCGCGCTCGTGATCGCGTACGCGATCGTCGCGGGCGCGGTGTTCTCGTCGATCTGCCTGATCATGTTTTCGCTGTTCGGCTCGGGGCACCGGCGCGCGGCCGTGCGCCTCCTGATCGCGCGCTCGCGCCGGCTGCTCTTCGCGATCGGCGTGCTGGCCGCGCTCGGCGACGCCGCGACCAATTTCGAAGTCGCGCGCCAGTTGGGCGCGAACCTGGCCGCCCTGGTCAGCACCGCCGCGAACATGGCGGCTGCGGTGTTGACGGTGATGTTCGCCTTTGGCTTCCGGCGGCCGGTCGCGCATCTGATCCGCAACCGCAGCTATTCGCTGCGCCACGGCCACAAGGCGCTCACCGAAGTCCTCGACGTGCTCGCCTCGCTCTGGCAACTGCCGATGCTGCTGCTCGCCGGCGCTTCGATCGTTGCGACGTTCGGCGGCATCGGCAGCCGCGACGACGTGCTGCAGATCTCGGTGGTCTCCGCGCTTCTGCTCGTGCTCGCGTTCTTCCTCTCGGCGGTCGTGCTGCGCATCACGCGGCCGAACCCCGCGCGCGTGCGGCGGCGCTCGCCGTATCTGCGGCGCCTGTTGCGCTTTGCCGGCACGCTGCTCGTGGTGTTCATCTGGTTCGCGTATTTCGAATCGTGCGCGCGCCTCTGGGACATTTCGCTCGCCGCGATCATCGAGGCGAGCGTGGCCGCGCGCGGTATCGCGCACGCCATTTTCGCGATCGTGTCGACGGTGTTTCTCGCCTGGCTCGTCTGGATCACGGTCGATACTGCGATTCTCGAAGCCCTCAATCCGAGCGGTCCGCGCACCAAGGGCCGCGCGCCCAGCACGCGCGCGCGCACCATGCTGCCGCTCGTGCGCAATGCGGTGCTCGTGACGATCCTCACCATCACCGGCATCGTCACCGCGGCGAATCTCGGCATCAACGTCACGCCGCTGCTCGCCGGCGCTGGCGTGATCGGTCTTGCCATCGGCTTTGGCGCGCAGTCGCTGGTGGCCGACCTCATCACCGGTCTGTTCATCATCATCGAGGAGACGATTTCGGTGGGCGACTGGATCGACATCGACAACGGCCATGCGGGCACAGTCGAGCATCTGTCGATTCGCACCGTGCGGCTGCGCGACGGGCAGGGTGCGATTCACGCGATTCCGTTCTCGCAGATCAAGATCGTGAAGAACCTCTCGCGCGATTTCGCGTTCGCCGTGTTCGAGGTGCGCGTGCCGTTCTCGGTCGATCTCGATACGGTCACGCGCATGATTCGCGAGACCGGCGCGGAACTCGTGGCCGACTTCCGCTATCGCCGCGAGATACTCGGGCCCGTGGAAGTGTGGGGACTCGACCGGTTCGACCCGAACTGGATGGTCGTGAAAGGGCAGATCAAGACGCGGCCGCTGCAGCAGTGGAGCGTGGCGCGTGCGTTCAATGCGCGCCTGAAGCGCCACATGGACGAAGCCGGCATCGAGATGCCGGTGCCGCAGATGCAGGTGCACATGTCCTCGCGCGGTGGCGATGTCGAGGAGCCGCATGGTCATCCGCATCCGTCTGGCGTGCACGTGGGGGGCGGCGTCGCGCGCGATGCCTCGCACGAGCCGCGGCCTGCGCCGCCGCCGACGGCGGGCCCCGAGGGCGCGCCGCCGCAGATTCCCACGGCGGGCAGCCGCGGCTGAACGGTTGCGCCGCTCAGGCCGACTCAAATCACCTTGTCGCGCCGCAGTTGCGCGAGCGCTTCGGCGCTCAGCCCCAACGCGCCGTACACCGCTTCGTTGTGCTCGCCGAGCGCCGGTCCGCTGCGCGGCACGCCGGCGGGCCGCCCCTTCACGCGTGGCACCACGCAGGGCGCCGGCACCGAGCCCAGATCCGCATCGGGCAGACGAATGATCGTCTCGCGCGCGATGAAATGCGGGTCTGCGGCGATATCGTCGATGGTGTAGATCTTCGTGTGCGGCACGCCGGCCTCGGTCAGTCGCGCGCCAAGCCGTGCGAAGGGCAGTGCGGCGAAAGCCCTCTCCAGGCGCGCGTCGAGTTCGGCCGCATGCGTCACGCGGCTCACGTTGTCGACGAAGCGCGCGTCGTCAGGCACGTCGTGCAGCTCGAGCGCCGCGCACAGCCGCCGGAAGATGGGTTGCGACGACGCCACGAGCGAGAACATCACGCCGTCGGCGCTGCGATACATGTTCGAGGGCGCGGTATAGGTCGCGCGGTTGCCGTGGTGGCCGCGCACGAGCCCGAGCTGTTCGCGCTCGACCGCGAGCGGCTCCAGCATGCGAAAGAGCGCCTCGGTGGCGGAGAGATCGATCTCCACGCCGCGTGCGGCCGGGTCCGAGCGCATGCGCACCATCTCCGCGGCGATCGAGAACGCGGCGAACAGGCCCGCGACCGTATCGCCCATCGGGAAGTTCATGTGCAGCGGCGCACCGTTCGTTTCGCCGGTGAGTTGCGTGAGGCCGCTCATGGCCTCGAAGATACGCGCGAAGCCGCCGCGCTGCCGGTACGGGCCGGTCTGGCCGAAGCCGGTCAGACGCAGCACGACGAGGCGCGGATTGGCCGCATGCAGCGTCTCGAAGTCGAGCCCCCATTCCTCCAGCTTGCCCGCGCGGAAGTTCTCGACGAGCACGTCCGCCTGCGCCGCGAGCCGCAGCAGCAGCGCGCGCCCCTCGGCCTTGCGCACATCGAGCGTGATGCCGCGCTTGCCGCGGTTCGTCACTTTCCAGTAGAGCGAAATATCGTCCTTGACGGGCTGCAGCTTGCGCAGTGCGTCGCTGCCGTCGGGCAACTCGATCTTCGTGACGTCGGCGCCGAGATCGGCGCACAGCGTGGCGCCGAACGGACCGGCCACGACCGTCGAGAGGTCGAGTATGCGCACGCCGGCAAGTGGCCCGCCTTGCTGGCCTTGTGGCGTGTCTTGTGGCGCGCCGGTGGCGGTGGCGAGAGCGCTGTCCGTGAGCATCGTGTCTCCTCGTGCCAAATGGGAATTGTCTGCCCGCAACAGTAGGCGAGAGTCGCGCTTGGGTTCAACTGGCGTACCGCAGAGCGAAACACTATGCTGATTTTCTTGACCCCAGGAAGGCGTTTATCGACCATGAGTTCGTCCAGATCCAGATCGCCCAACCCGCCTCGTCGCCCGACTACGCAGATGCAAACGCCCACGTCATCCGTCACCGAAAACCGCACCGCGCCCACCGGCCGCGTGCGGCGCCGCGCGAGCGGGCCGGCTGCCGCTGCCGTGCACGGCGAGGACGGTACGCCTGTGCCGCGCGCCGGCGAACCGCTCTTGCCCGCGCCGCCCGACGCCGAATCGACCGACCGCCAGTTCGCGATCAACCTCGCGCGCGGCCTGCAGGTGCTGCGCGCGTTCACGCCGGCCGAGCCGATGCTGGGCAACCGCGAGCTGGCCGACCGCACGGGGCTGCCCAAGGCCACCATCTCGCGGCTTACCTACACGCTGACGCTGCTCGGCTATCTGAACCGCAGCGAGAAGTACCAGCGCTACCGGCTCGGCGCCGGTGTGCTGACACTGGGCTATCCGATGCTCGCCGCCATGCAGATCCGGCAGATCGCGCGGCCTTATATGGAAAAGCTCGCGCGCGAGACGCGCTGCTCCGTGAACCTCGGCATGCGCGACCGGCTCAACGTGGTCTACGTCGACAGCTGCCGCCCGGGCCGCGACAACAACGCGCAACCCGACATCGGCAGCACGCGGCCGCTGCTGTCCACGTCGATCGGGCGCGCGCTGCTGATCAGCGAGGGCGCGCAGGAGCGTCAGGCCGTGCTCAACCGCCTGCGCCTCGACGACCCCGAACGCTACGCCGCCGACTGGCCGCTGTGGGACGCCGACCAGGCCGCTTTCCCCGCGCGCGGCTACACGCTGAGCCGCGGCGACTGGATCCGCGACATTCACGCCATTGCCGTGCCGGTGCGCCAGCCGCCCGACGACGAACGTATCGCGCTCAACTGCACGATCGTGAGCCGCCGTCTCGCCGACGACTGGATCGAGCGCACGGTCGCGCCGCTGCTGCTCGAAGCGGCGCTGCGCATCGAGCGCGCCTGTGGCGTGACGGATGCGAGCGCGGCGCCGCCGCCGCGCTGATACCGAACGCACGCAACCATCAAAAGGAGACGCCATGATTCGCGACGCCGCACGCCTGAACCGCCTGCTCACGCAGCTCTATCGCTTCGTGCAGGACGAGTGCATTCCGCTCGAGGCGGAAATCGACCGCACCGACGTGCTGCCCGAAACGCTCGTCGCGCGCATGTGCGAACTGGGTCTCTTCGGCCATAGCATTCCCGAGGCGTACGGCGGCGCGGGCCTCACGACCGAAGAACTCGCGTGCGTGAACATGGTGGTTTCCCAGGCCGCGCCGACCTTTCGCGCACGCTTCGGCGGCAATACCGGCATCGGCTCCGAAGCGCTGATCGCCGACGGCACCGAGGCGCAGAAGCGGTGCTATCTGCCGCGTCTCGCGAGCGGCGCAATCACGGGCTGTTTCGCGCTGACCGAGCCCGATGCGGGCTCGGACGCCACGGCGCTCACCACCACGGCGCGCCGCGAAGGCAACGACTACGTGCTCAACGGCAGCAAGCGCTACATCACGAACGCACCGATCGCCGACCTGTTCACCGTGTTCGCGCGCACGAATCCGGACGACCCAGGCGCGGGGGGAATCTCAGCATTCCTGATCGAACGCGGCACGCCGGGCCTGACGACCTCCGCCGGCTATCGCATGATGGGGCAGCGCGGTTCGCCCGTGGGCGAAGTGCATTTGCAGGATTGCCGCGTAAGCGCGTCAGCAGTGCTCGGCGGCGAGCCCGGGCGCGGTTTCAGGAGCGCGATGAAGGCGCTCAACAAGCAGCGCATCAATCTGGCGGGGCTGTGCGTGGGGCCGGCGATCCGCCTGCTCGACGAGATGCTGGCCCATGCGAAGGCGCGCGAACAGTTCGGCAAGCCGATCGCCGAATTCCAGCTCGTGCAGCAGCTCATCGCGCAAAGCAACACCGACATTCACGCGGCGCGCGCCCTCGTGCTGCAGACAGCCAGCGCGCGGGACCGCGGCGAGGACGTGACGATGGCGGCTTCCATGTGCAAGCTGTTCGCCTCGGAAATGTGCGGACGCGTGGCGGATCGCGCCGTGCAGGTCTTTGGCGGCGGCGGTTACGTTGCCGATAACGCCGTCGAGCGCCTTTATCGCGACGTGCGCTTGTTCCGGCTCTACGAGGGCACGTCGCAGATTCACGAGCTCAACATCGCGAAGCTGACGCTGCGTGCGCCATTGCACGACACGCGCCATCACCAGCTGCATCAGAGCGCCGAGTAGGCAGGCAGCGCAACATCCGCCCATTGGAGGCGCCTCATGATCCGACTCGGTCCCACCGCCATCTGCCGCGAACTCGGCGCGCGCTACCCGGTGTTCGGCTTTTCGCATTCGCCCGATGTGATCGTCGCGCTCGCCGAGGCCGGCGGGTTTGGCGTGCTCGGTCTCGCGCGCGAGATGCCCGAAGACATTGCGCCGATCATCACCCGGCTCGAGCAAAGGCTCGCGGGCAAGCCGTATGGCATCGACCTGATGCTGCCCGCCGGCGTGCCCCAGCATGCCGATATCGGCAGCGTGCGCGCCGGCTTGCCGGAAGCGCACGTCGAATTCGTTGCGGCGTTGCGCGAGCGCTTCGGACTCGCCGCCCCCACGCGGCCGAGCTTCTTCACGACGCAGGTACGCAGCGAGGCGCTCTTCGATGCGCAGATCGAAGCCGTGCTCGCGTCGAACGCGCGTGCCGTGGCGACGGCGATCGGCATCCGGCCCGAGCTGATCGCGCGCGCGAAAGCCGCGGGCAAGTACACGATCTCGCTCGTCGGCTCGCCGCGCCACGCGCAGAAGGCACTCGCGCTCGGTGTCGATGCGCTCGTCGCCCAGGGCGCGGATGCGGGCGGCCACACGGGCCCGATCGGCACCTTCTCGCTCGTGCCGCAAATCGTGGCCGTGGCGGCGGGGCGGCCCGTGCTCGCGGCGGGCGGCATCGGCACGGGTGCGCAGGTCGCCGCCTCGCTCGCGATGGGCGCGCAAGGGGCGTGGCTCGGCACACTCTGGCTCGCGGCGCAGGAGAACCATACGCCGTCGGCGCTGCTGCAACGTCTCATCGAAGCGGACAGTGACGACACGCTCGTTACGCGCGCGCACAGCGGCAAGCCGTGCCGCGTCGTGCGCAGCGCATGGATCGACGCTTGGCAGGCCAGCGACGCGCCCGCGCCGCTGCCCATGCCGCAGCAGCAGGCGCTCACGGGCGGCGACTTCAGCGCGATGCACGAATACGACCGCGCGGATCTCATCTACGAGGCGGCGGGGCAGAGCGTCTTTGCCATCGATGCCCCCACGACGGTCGCGGCGCAAATGGCGACGCTGGTCGCGGATGCGAACGCGGCGCTCGCGACGCTCGGAGCGGCAATGTCCAATTGAAGCGAGGGCGCTGTCCAAGGCACAGACGCCGGACGAATACAAAACGATACGGAGACGACAATGGATGCAAAGGCATCAGGCGGATCGACACGCGCGTGGCTGATCGTCGCCATGCTGTTCCTGTTCATGGTGATCAATTTCGCCGACAAAGCCGTGTTCGGCCTCGCGGCCGTGCCGATGATGCATGACCTGAATCTCAGCCCGCGCGAGTTTGGCCTCGTCGGCAGCAGCTTTTTCCTGCTGTTCTCGCTCTCGGGCATCGGCTTTGGCTTCGTCGCGAACCGGGTGCAGAGCAAATGGCTGCTCGCGCTGCTGGCCGTCGTGTGGAGCGCGGTCCAGTTTCCGCTCGTGACCGCGAGCGTGACCTTGCCCATCCTGATCGCCTCGCGCGTGCTGCTCGGCGCCGGCGAGGGCCCCGCGTTTCCGCTCGCGCAGCACGCCTGCTACAAGTGGTTCGACAATGCGCACCGCAATGTGCCGAACACCATCGTGCAGCAGGGCGCGAGCGCGGGCCTCATGCTCGCGGGGCCGATTCTTTCGTACCTCATCGTGCGCTACGACTGGCACATGGCGTTCTTCGCGCTGGGGATCGTCGGACTCGTGTGGACGGCGCTATGGCTCGTGATCGGCCGCGACGGACCGGTGGGCGCGGCAAGCCATGCACCGGGCGTGGCGCATGACGGCGCGGGCGAAACGATCGCCTATCGTCACCTGCTGCTCAACCGCACGTTCATCGGCGTGCTCTTCATCTACTTCGTGGAGTACGCGGTCATTTCGCTCGCGTTCACCTGGTTCCCGGTTTATCTGCGGCTGGGCCTGGGCTATGCCCCCATCGTTACGGGCTGGCTCTTTTCCACCATCGTCGGCTCGTTCATTCCGGTCACGCTGCTGCTCGCGTGGGTCTCGCAGCGGCTCATCCGCAAGGGCGTCAGTTCGCGGCTCGCGCGCGGCGTGATGGTGAGCGGCTTTGCCATGCTCGGCGGCGTGCTGTTCCTCGCGACTTCGAGCGGACTGAGTCCCGCGCTCAAGGTGGCCTGCCTCGCGATCGGCGGTGCGCTCAGCCAGCTCGTGTTTTCGTTCGGACCGCTGATGATCAGCGATATCGTGTCGGTCAGGCAGCGCGGCGCGCTGCTCGGCATCAACAGTTCGATCGGCACGCTTGCCGGCTTGATTGCGCCGGCGCTGATGGGCGGCATCGTGCAGGCCAATCATGGCAACCCGGCGCTCGGCTACGAGCACGGTTTCATCGTGGTGGGGGCGCTGCTGCTCGCGAGCGGCGCGCTCGGTCTCGTGCTGCTGAACCCGGAGCAATCGCGCCAGCGCATTCTCGAAGCGGCCCGGCGCGATGCCGCACAGTCTTCCGTCAGCGCGGGGGCGCAGCAGCGCGCGATGGCGCCTTCGATGGATATGGGGCAGTCGCGTTAAGACACGAGCGCCGTCTTGCGCACGAGCGGCAGCACGCCGTTGACCTGCGTGCCGATGTCTTCGGCGGCGACGCCGTAGACATGCAGCGAGACGGCCTGCGCGTCGCTGCCGTTCGACAGCCGGTGAATGCTGGTGCGCCCGCGTCCGCCGAACGACACCGCGCCGCTCGCGCGCGGATGCGAGCGAACCACGTCGGCGCCCTGGCGTGCGTCGTCCCACGCGTAGAGCGTTTCGGTCAGCGTGCCGTCGAGCACGGCGTAACCGCACCACGTGTGATGCGCATGGATCGGGCTCGCGTGGCCCGGCTGCCAGACCAGCGCCGCGACCGTGTAGCGGCCGCGGCGGTCGGCCGCGATGACATGACGCCGGTACGTCTCGGCGCTGCCTTCGCGCTGCGCGTGCGTGACGAGCGCCGGGTCGGCGAACGCGCGCGTGAGCGCCGCGCGCATGCCGCGCGCGAAGCGGGCGCAGCGCGACGGGTCGGCGGGTGTCGCGCAGGCATCGAAGGCGGCGTCGAGTGCGGCGGTGAAGCGCGCGACGGCGGCAGCATGCTGCTCCGCGGTGTGGACGGCGCTCAACAGGGCGAGTTCGGCAGGGGCGTTCATGGCGTGTTCTTCTTCCGGTATCTACAAGAAGATTTATAGCCGTTCGCGCCGAGAAAGAGTTTTCCTATTTTTTTCCCGTTTGCCCATCGTGTAGAATAAATTTCTACGCTTCGGGGAGTGCGGAAATGGATCTCATCGACAGAAAGCTGGTTGAGCTGCTGCAGCAGGACGCGACCATGCCGGTCGCGGAATTGGCGCAGCGCGTCAATCTTTCGCAAACGCCGTGCTGGAAGCGCGTGCAGCGCCTGAAGGAAACGGGCGTGATCCGCGCGCAGGTCGCGCTGTGCGACCCGCGCAAGCTCGGCGTGGGGACGACGGTGTTCGTCGCCGTGCGCACAAACCAGCACACCGAGGCATGGGCGCAGACCTTCACGCGCGCCGTGCAGGAGATTCCCGAGATCGTCGAGGCGTATCGCATGAGCGGCGAGACCGACTACCTGCTGCGCATCGTGGTCTCCGATATCGACGATTTCGACCGCGTCTACAAGCAGCTCATTCGCGCCGTGCCGCTGTTCGACGTCAGTTCGAGCTTCGCGATGGAGCAGCTCAAATATTCGACGGCCCTACCGGTGCGCAGTGGCACCTAGCGGCACCTAGCGGCACCTAGCGGCACCCGGCGGCCCGCGGCGCAAGCCGTCTGCAAGGCATGGCGGCGTAGAATGCCCGTTCCTGTCATCCAACTCGAGGCTGGGCACGACCGATGAACGAACCGCGCAAGAAGAACCCCACCGTTGGCGTTGCCGTGCTCATCGTCGTGGTGGTGCTGTTCGTGATCGGCACCGTGCTGTTCAACGCGCTGAAGAGCAAGCGCGAGTACGACGAGACCGTGGGCGCCGGCGCGGCGCATGCGTCCGCGAGCACGGCCGCCTCGCAAGCCGGCGGCTCGACGCAGTGACGCGCCGGGCCTTCGCCTGCTTATTCCTCCGGTAGCCGGATGATGCTCGCGTCCCGGCGAATCAGCCAGGACGCCGTGATCATCTGCTTGCACTGGTGGGCGAGCAGCTTGAGTTCCTGCGCCAGTTCCGCCGAGGCGCCGAGTGCCCGCTCGGCTTCCACCACCATCGCATCGAGTTCGCGCGTGAGCTGCTTCGTGATGTCGGCCTGATCGGCGGGCGCCGCCGTGCCCGCTTCGGCGGCGACGAGGTTCTCGCGCACGCACGACAGCGCGCGCTCGAGCGCGTCGAGCTTGACCTCCGGCTGGTCGGGCCGCGCCGTGCTGCGCAGGAGCGGGGCGGTGGCCGTGATCTGCGAGGCGAGCACGTGGCTGCGCACGAGCAGGTCGTTGAGCTCGGGCACGAACTTCTGCGCGGCCTTCGGTTCGAGCATCATGCGCTGGAACGCCTGGCCGAGATTCGCGAACGCCACGTGCACGTTCTTGCGCGCGAGCCGGTAGCGGAAGTCGCGCGCGAGCGACGGTGCCGCTGCGGCCGCGCCCGCGGTGGCCTGCGCGGTTTGCGCAGCGGCCTTCGCGCCTACGGCCGACACGGGCGAGCCCGGCGCGCCGGCTGTAGGCGAGTCGTCGAGGGTCGCGGCGGTGGCCGCGACGGGTTCCTCGATGACGCTCGCCGCGTTCGCCGAAGCGCTCGCCATCGCACTCACGCTGCCGGGCAGCAGCGGATTCGCCGCGCCACCCGCATCGGTTGCGCGCGTCGCCGCGGGCGCCGCATGGGCGGCCACGCGTGCGCCGGCCTCGCTCACCGCGGCTCCCGCGAACGCCGGCTGCGGCGCGCTCGTGCGCCCGCTCCACCACCAGCTCGCCTCGAGATAGCTGCGCGTCGCGGCGATCATGTCGTGCACGAGCTTGCCCATCAGGCGGTATTCCCAGTAGGGGAACAGATGGCTCGCGGCGATGGCGATCATGCAGCCCACCACCGTGTCGATCGCGCGCTCGCCGATGATGCGCATGCTGCCCGGCGCGAGCAGATGAAACATCAGGAGCACGTAGGCCGACGTGAACACCACGCTCGCCGTGTAGTTGAAGAGCAGGAGGCTGTAGCTCATCACCATCGCCGCGAACATCGAGACGAGCAGCACGAGCGGCTGCTTCACGAGCAGGATCAACGCAATACTGGCGATACAGCCGATCAGTGTGCCGACGATACGCTGCGCGTTGCGCTGGCGCGTGAGCGAGTAGCCGGGCTTCAGGATGATGATGCTCGTCATCACGATCCAGTAGGCGTTGGTGAGCGGCAGAAGCCGACCGAGCCAGAAGCCGACCGCCACCGCGATCGTCACGCGCAGCGCGTGGCGAAAGCTCGGCGAGGCCATCGTGAGATTCGAGAAGATCTGCAGCCAGGACACGCGGCGGTTCGTCACGAAGCGCGTGAGCGCCTCGTCGATGCGCAGCTCGGTTTCGGTCGTCGGCACTTCGCTCGCGAGGCTGCGGCGCATGCGGTCGATCAGGCGTGTCGCGCTCCAGATGCGCCGGAACGACGCCGAGATCGCCGCATAGGCCTCCGGGTCGGTCGCGGCCAGGTCGCGCTTTTTCAGCAGTTCGAGTTCGTATTCGATGGCGCGCAATTCGGCCTTCACGTTCACGCTCGCGCGCGGTGCCTCGTTTTGCAGCACCGCGAGGCCGATGTCTTCGAGATCGGCGGCGGCCTTGCGGATCAGGTCGCGGTAGAACACGAGCAGGTCGGAGCCGCCGAAGGTGTTGCGCACGAGCGGGTAGTCGGTGTGCGCGCCCACGAACAGCTCGTGCAGATCGACCGTGTTGATGAACAGGTTGAAGTGCATTGCGCGCCGCGCATCGACCTTGCCGGCCCTGAGCTTGGGCAGGTTGCGCAGCACGATGTCGCGCGCCGCGTCCTGGCGCTCCACAGCGGCGATCTGCTTCGCGACGAGGTTGCGATAGCACTCGTCGAGATCGTTGTCGAGGTCGAAGAACTGGGCGCGCGCGAGCAGGTAGTCGGCGCAGGCGAACACGCTTTCGGCGAGCGCCTGCTGCTCGATGCGATCGAGCATGAGCTGGCTGATCAAGGTCGACCACGCCGTGTACCAGAGGCCGCCCAGCAGAATCCACAGCGCATTGACGAGCGCGAGGTGCGGCGTGAAATGCTCCTCGAGCGTCATCACCATCATGAAGAGGGTGGCGAAGCTGATCTGCGGCCAGCGGTTGCCGTAGACCACGATCAGCGAGAGCACGAAGGTGAGCGGCACCACGGTGGCCCAGAGCGCGATGGGACTGAAGGTGGCGAGGCCCGTGGCGTAAGCGGAGAGAAACCCGATCACGCTGCACGCGAGCATTTCGTTGCGCTTGTACTTGAGCGGCCCCGGCATGTCGACCACGCAGGCGCCGAGCGCGCCGGTCGAGATGGTGAAGCCCAGCTCGCTCTTGTGAAAGACGAACAGGCACAGGACGGCGGGAAGCGAGATGCCGATCGCGATGCGCAGGCCGCCGTAAAAGTACTGGCTATAGAGGAATTTCCTGATTTCTACGGAGTAGCGCATCGACTGCCGGGGAAGTTCGAGAGCGGACGGTACGCCGCGGACTGTGGCGCTGAGTCTAACGTATTTCGGGCGCGATCTGACCGCCGATGCGTGCCGGACGGGCCGAAGGCGGCGCCGCCGTTTCAGTCCACGCTGAGCGTGCTTGCGTTCGTTGCCGCGGCCGCGTCGCCGAGCAGGCCGTGCGTGCCGTGAATGCGCCGCATGCGCGTGCGATACCAGAAGGTCCAGGCCATCAGGCCGCCGAACACGCCATAACCGATGATCGGCGAGACGACGAGAAAGCGCTCGATCGGCCAGGTGGCGGCCAGATAAGTGCGCAGCGCGGAATCGAGACAAAGCCCGAAGCCCCAGATGAACGTGAGCAGCCGCATGGCCGCCGCGAAGCTCGCATTCTCCTTCCAGAGCTGTTCGAGCCGCGCGACGCCCTCGCGGGTCTCGCGCGCGACCGTCGCGCGCGTGAGATAGAACACGAGCGGGCGCTTCGCGAGGAGCGAGATCAGGAACGCGGCGCCGATTGCGCCCGAGGCGAGGCTCTCGCGCATCAACAGCACGCGCGGGCTGCCGCCGAACGCCACGGCGAGCAGCGAGAGCACGATGCCGAGCAGAATGACCGCGGAGAGCGCATCCACCCGCCGAAAGCGCACCAGTTCGACGATGCTCCAGGCAAGCGGCGGCGCGGCCGAGGCAATGAGGCCGCCGACCTCGCCCCAGTGCGGCTCGGCGAGACGGTAGGCGACCCAGGGAAGCAGCAGGTTGACCGCCAGTTCGGCAACGAATGCGGGACGCAGCTTCATGGGGTGCGTGCTCCTGAGGGTTCGCCCAAGGGAATGTCGCAAGTATGGTTCATGCGCCGCGCGGCGGCAAACTGGCTGCGCAGCGCGCCGACTGCGGGGCGGTATTGCGCATGCCCGCGGCGCATCGGGCCGCCGCTTGCGCGAGGAGGTGTCACGCGTATGTCATGCCTGTGCCGATTCCGCCGCGCTGTGCGACACTGCCGCGTGTCCGGCCCGATGCGGCCTGCTTTCTTTCTGGTTGCCCATGACCGCACGCGCGCCCATCCCGTTGCAGGAAATCGAACTCGTCGCCGTTCGCGCACAGGGCGCGGGCGGCCAGAACGTGAACAAGGTGTCGAGCGCGATTCATCTGCGCTTCGACATCCGCGCCTCGTCCTTGCCCGAGGTGCTCAAGATGCGCCTGCTCGCGCTCGCCGACCGGCGGATTACGAGCGAGGGCGTCGTCGTGATCAAGTCGCAGGAATACCGTACCCAGGAACAGAACCGCGTGGCCGCGCTTGCGCGCCTCGAGGAGCTGGTCGACAGCGTGAGCGTGACGCGCAAGGCGCGCGTGGCGACGCGCCCTACGCGCGCCTCGAAGCTGCGCCGGCTCGACGGCAAGGCGCGCACCGGTGAGCTGAAGGCGGGGCGCCGGCGCGTCACCGAATAGTTCCCCGGACCGCGCGGCGGATAGCCGGCCTGCGACGCCGCTCAACCCGGCTCGCGCCACGGGCGCTCGCGCGGACCGTGCTCGGGCGGGAAGTCCGCGCACAGCACGTGCGTCGCGCCGCCGTAGTCGAGCGCGATGGCGGCGGTGTAGCAGAGCTCGCCGTCGTTGAGCGAATAGTGCGGACCCATCACCGCGACCCGGCCGGGCGCGGCGAGCGCGCGCCGGAAATACTCGCGGCGCGACCAGTTGCTGTCCGTGTCGGGATAGAAAGGCGCGAGGCGCGCGGGCGGCCCGACGCCGGGCATGGCGATCGAAGGCTCGTGCTGCTCGCCGTGTTCATCCGCGGTGAATACGCGCTGCGCGTGGCTGCCGTTGTCGCCGAAAATGGCCTCGGCCGCTGCTTCGAGCGTTCCGCCGCCCGTGAGCACGCGCGCGCCGCGCAGCATGGCGTGCGAAAGCGCGCCGAAATTGACCTGCTCGATGATCTCGGTGCTGCGCTGATAAGCGGCGAAGCGCCGCCACATCGACTGCGCGAGCGCGGGCGCAGCGGCGCCCGCTTGCCGTACCGAAGCTTGCGGCTCGCCGAACCAGAAGCCCTGCACGAGATCGATGTCGGCCTGCATCAGCACCATGAGCTGCAGCTCGGTCTCGACGCCTTCTGCCAGCACCATCGTGCCCGCATGATGCAGGATCGAGACGAGCTCCGAGATGAATGCCACGTGACTCTCGCCGCTGGCCGCGCGCGTGACGAGCGAGCGGTCGAGCTTGACGATGTCGGGCCGGTAGCGCCAGACGCGGTCGAAATTGGAGAAGCCCGCGCCGAAGTCGTCGAGTGCGACGAGGAAGTCACGGCCGCCGGCAGGCGCCGTTGCGTCGACGAAAGGGCCGGGCTCGTCGCCGCCGCGCTGCTCGAGCACCTCGATCACCACGCGTTCGTGCGGGAAGCCGAAGTGCCGGCACAGCCCGTCGATGGCGGCGTGCGCGGGGTCGGCGGCGCGTGCGCTGCGCGGCAGCGTGTTCAGGAAGATCCAGCCGCTCCCCACGCCTTGCTGGACGAAATTCGCGAGGTGCAGGGCGCAGGCCAGTTCATCGAGCTGCTGCGCCTCGGCGCCTTGCACCGTGGCGAACAGCTCCTCGGGCGCGAGCGCCCGGCCCGACTGGTCGGTGACCCGCAACAGCGCCTCATAGCCGACCACGCGCTGATGCGGGATGGAGAGCACCGGCTGGAATGCGCTGGCGAGCGCGCAACCATGCCATTGCGCGCCCCAGCTGTCGGTATGCGGCTGCAGTTGGGCGAGCAGGCTGGCGGTGGCAGTCGCCTTCGCGTTCGACGGATCGTTCGGCATGGCTCGGGACGCACGGCGGCGCGGGCGGTGCGTGGGCGCCTTTACCGCGCGGGCCGCGCAACTGCCGTCCAAAGCAGGCGCTCGCCCGACGGCGGTCACCGCCAGGGCCTGTCGTCAAGTCTGGGATTATGGGTAGAAACTGCGCGCACTCGCCGTGCCTGGCGCGGCGAGGCATGCCATGCAAGGCGGGAGGTGGTGATGCCGCGAGAGGGCGCCCGCGTCGGGTGCGAGCGCCTCGCATGCCGCCTGCTGGCGGCCTGGTTTGCCGCTCAGTGCGCCGTGTTGGGCACGTCGAGAATCAGGATGATGGTCCAGTCCGCGTCGCCTTCGTGATGGTATTGACGCTCCGCCACGATGAATGGCTGCTGCTTGCCCGCCGGGCCGAGAAACAGCACGTCGCCTTCCATCGGCAGGCATTCGATGGGGGGCAGCGCGAGATACGCGTCCTGGTTGCCGCCGCGCGGCATCAGTTTTTCGATCTTGCGTGAGGCCGCTTCGGTCCATTCGATGTCGAGCTGGATGTTGCTCATTGCGTTTCTCCGCGCGTGGCGCGCACAAAAGGTTGGGTCTATGCCGACCGCGTCTGCCGACCGGGGCGTTTTCGAGGTGCGCGACTTTAGCATACCGCGCCGGCGCGTCGGCGCGGCGGCGATGCGCGCGGGACCGCAAGCGCAGCGGAGTGGCGCGGCGAAAAAAAGCCGATGGCGGCTAGACCGGCATCGGCTGCATTCCAGGGAAGGCGCTGCCCGCGTACGCTGGGCAGCGCGCGGCCAGGCTTCGCCCGTTCTTACTGGGCGGGGGCCTTCTTGTGATGCGGATGCCCCGACTTGTGATGCGGCATGGGCGCCGGCGCGGGCGCGGCTTCCTGTTGCTGCTGCAGGGCCTGCGCGCGTTGCAGGACGTCGTCCGCCTTGGCCGGATCGGTGCTCATCGTGATGCCGTTATCCGACTGCGCATGCGCAGCGCCCGCCAGTGCGGAAAGTGAAATCAGGACTGCGAGGGACACTTTTTTCATCTCTACCTCCGAAGGAGCGGTTTATGGACCCAGCCGTTACCTGTCCAAGCAGGATGGACATGCCATTCTAACGATCAAATACTCGCGCCAGATGACATCACGTAAGCCGTTCGCACGGGAGTTACATCTCGTTACATCTGATGTCGCCTAACCGTCATACTAGAACCAGCCGATCATCCGATAGACATAAAACTGCGCAACCCCAGTCGATTCGTGGAGCGCCGTTTCGGCAGACTTGAGATTCGCGATGCGCGGGAGCAGGCCGCGCTCGACGTGGCGCACGCTGGAAACCGCGGGCAGCGGGTGCATGTCGAAGCGCCGGAAATCGAGCATCGCGCGGCGCATCTGGTACGAGGACGTCACGAGCAGGAGCGTTTCATCGTTCCCGGCCCGGACGATGGGCGCAACGTTGCGCGCGTTCTGATACGTCGTGAGGCTCTGGTTTTCGAGCACGAGATCGGCGCCCGGCACACCGGCGCGCAGCAGGTAGGGCGCGTAGTTGTCGGCCTCGGCGCTCGCATGGTGCTCCGGGTTGCCGCCGCTCACGATCACTCGGCACGTGCCGCCCGCGCGCGCGCACTGCGCGTACAGGTCGGCGGCAAGGGCAATGCGTGCGTAGACGTCGCGCGCGGGGACCAGCTGGCCGCCGCGGGATTCGGTGCCGCCGCCCAGCATGATGATGGCAGTGCGCGCACCGAAGTGCGCCGGGCCGATTTTCGCCTGATCGTAGGGAGTGCGATACAACTCCGGCTGGGCGATATCGAGCAGCACCCCCGTGAGCCAGCCGGTCGCGAGCAGCCAGAAGACCCCGGCCGCGCAGACCGCGACACGCCAGCGCGCGCTGCGCCACAGCAGGCCGAGCGCAACAAATAGCACAAACAAAACGAATAGAATCAATTTGGATGAGGTAACGTATTGTTTTCGGGAAAATGCGCGTCCAACCGACCTTTGCGCCGCGAGCGTGGCGCGGCGTTGGCCGTGCGGGAAGCGGTGAAGCCGCTTTCACGGGGGCCCGGATAACCTGCAGTCCCTGCCGCTGCACATCGCACGGATAGGGCGCGTGGGCCCGCCAGGGCACAGACTGCGCCGTTCTCAGGTCCGCATTGCGCCGCTGCCGGCTCGCGTGAGGCTCAATGATCGCAGGACTGCATTTTAAGAAAGAAGTGAGATGACCACGTATTCCAACGAAGCAGTACTCGAAGCGCTGAGGCGGGTGCAGTATCGGCAGGTCCCGTGGGCGCGTCGTCCTGAAGTGTTCCAGTATTTGCGCGATCTCGGCATGATGGACATCGTCCGGCAACGCACGGTTGCGCCGGCGCCGGGTTTCCATGCGCCGGTCGATATCGCGGTGCTGACCGATCGCGGCCGCGCCGAATTCGCCCGGCTCGCTCGCGACGAGCGCACGGTGCAGTGGAGCGCCCATCGCGTGGCCGACTACGTCGCCGAGCGCGTGCCCCAATCCGGCCTCGAAGCCAGCCAGTAGCACTCTGTTCTCTTCGTCCCGCCAAAAAAAAGCCCGCATCGAAAGATACGGGCTTACCGGAATTACTGCTGCCACGCTGTGCTTGATGGCGTAAGGGTAGACCGCACATGAAGCGCGGTGGTTCCCCGGGGCAGGGTATATGCTGAGCCGCGACGTACCGGAGGCTCTTGCCGTCCTCCGTCATCGCGGCTCTTTCATCGGTTCCGGCAGTCCCCTCGATGGTGTTTCGCTGGCCGGCTTAGCGGCGCTGCGTTGGTTCCTGCCTCTGCGGCGCGCTGCGGCGGGCATTGTCCGCAATGTCGCCGCGCAGGTCGCCGCGCGGCACGGGCGGTTTGCCAGCGTTCGGGCCAGGCGCTACGGGCGGCATGGCGCGCGCGCCGGTGCGCGAGATCGACCATTTCGGTACGGAGGCATGCGGCGGCTGGGCCGCGGCGCTGAACGACACGAACGAGGCCGTCGGCGCGAAAAGGGCGAGGGCGGACAGCGAAACCATGATGCCCCGGATGTGCAGGTTCATGGATTTCATGGTGGTTCCCCGTCAATCCAGTTTCTTGACGTTAGTGGACATGCTCCTAAACTAACGTCGGGCGCGAAAGCGCGCTGTAAATATTGGTAAAGAGATGTATCGCGCGGTGCCGGTCGCCTGGTTGCGGACGCAGCGAGGTCGATGCAGCCTGCATCGTCAGGAGAGGGGCGGCGCTGTCAGTCAATGACCGGAAAGCGGTCTGCAGCGGCCACGCAGTGCGGAAGGGTTGGGAGAAAAACACGCCGGGCGCACGAAGCGCCCGGCGGAAAAGCAGTTCAAGCGTGGCTCAGGCCATCTTGACCGGCGCGCGCCACGATTCCGGATTGGTCCAGAACGCGCCGCGCAGGCGATCACGGCTGGGCGGCGCGGGCGGCTTGGTCGCCGTGGCGCCGATACGGCCGCGCAGCGAAATTTCACGCCCGTTCGTGCTCAGTCGCTTGACGATCTCCGCAAGCGTGCCGTCCGCCTGCCACTCGTCGAAACGACGGCGGCAAGTCGGCGGCGAGGGGTAGCGGCCCGGCAGCTTGGACCAGCCTTCACCCGTCGAAAGCACCCAGAGCACCGCGTTGACCACAGCACGCGCTTCGACGCGAGGCCGTCCGCGCCGCTCGCTCCGTGCCGGTTCAGCACAGAACAACGCCTCGACCAGCGCCCATTCGTTGTCTCTCAAATCGTCGAACAGCATCATGTTTCACCTCAGCGAAGCTATCTCCGGTGCGCTGCCCCGCGCTGCGCACTCTTCATGTACTCCCGGCCGGATGCCGGAGTACCAGGCGGGCCCGGCTGGATCGTCCCGGACTGCATGCTTCCGGTACGTCCATCGAACCTGTGCGTGCCTTAATGCGAAAACCGTGCCAGCACGTACGTTCTCGTCTTGAAGCCGCGTGGCGCCAAGCCCGCGCGGGAGATTGCCAGGGGCGTATAAGACTCGAAAACACTTATCGAGAAAATCGGGAGAATCACCAATCTTGTGCAGGCAAGCCCGTCGGACGTGCGTTTGCGCCGTATTGCTGCATTGCGGCGAACAATGGGCAGCGAGGTTCCTCTACCCGCAACGATGGGTGTCCGGCATAAAATTGCATGAAAACGGACAATTCATGAGGCAAGCGGATGAATGTGACGCTGCGGCAGTTGCGGGTGTTCATCGAGGTCGCCCGGTTGCAGAGCTTTAGCCGGGCCGGGGACGAAATCGGGCTCACGCAGTCGGCGGTGAGCCGCTGCGTGCGCGAGCTCGAAGCCGAGATCGGCGTGAAGCTCGTCGACCGGACCACGCGCGATGTGCAGCTCACCGATGTCGGCGCGAACCTGATCGCGAGCATTCCGCGCCTGCTGGGCGATCTCGACGACGCCTTGCGCGAGATTCGCGAGATCGGCGAGCAGCGGCGCGGCCGCGTCGTCGTGGCGGCCAGTCCGACGGTCGCGTGCCGCTTGATGCCCCAGGTCGTCGCCGCATGCGGGCGGCAGTTTCCCTACATCACGCTTGGACTGCGCGACGACGTGCAGAGCGACGTCGTGCGCAAGATCCGCTCGGGCGAGGTGGACTTCGGCGTCATCATCGGACCCTTTGCCGCCGAGGATCTCGAAACGCAATGCCTGACCACGGATTCGTTCTGCGTGGTCGTGCGCGGCGATCACGCGCTCGCGTTGAGCCAGGAAGTCTCGTGGAAGGAGCTGGACGGCGAGCGTCTGGTGATGCTGGATTACGCATCGGGCAGCCGTCCGCTCATCGACGCCGTGATGAGCGAGCAGGGCGTACGCGCACGCGTGGTGCAGGAACTGGGGCATCCGGCCACGGTCTTCGGGCTCGTCGAGGCGGGCGTGGGCATCAGCGTGCTGCCCTGGCTCGCGCTACCCGTGCCGGCGGGCGCGCCCTTGCTTGCGCGGCCGCTCGTGCCGCGCGCGGAGCGCACCGTCGAGCTCGTGCGGCGGCGCGACCGCTCGCTTTCGCCGGCCGCCGAAGCGGTCTGGTCGCTGATCCGTCAACTTGCCGGTCAGCCCGAAGCGCAGCACTGAAGCCGCTGCGCTCACGCTTTGCAGGCGCCGCCCTCGTCGCGCGGGGCCGCGCGCTACACTCGATGCTTTCCCACATGCTGTGCCATCCGGAACCCCGATGAGCGATTTCGAACCGTCGTCCCCCCTCTCCCTGCCGCGAGAAGCGGTGCGTGCGTTGCGCTCGTCGCAGATCCGCGAAGTGGCGAATGCCGGGTTCGGCGTTGCCGACGTGCTGCCGTTCTGGTTCGGCGAGTCCGACCGCGTGACGCCGCCGTTCATCCGCGAGGCGGCGGCCGAGGCGCTGGGGCGCGGCGACACGTTCTATACCCACAACCTCGGCATCGCGCCGTTGCGCGAAGCGCTCGCGCGCTACGTGAGCGAACTGCACGGCGCGACGTCGGTGGACAACGTGGCGGTCACGAGCGCCGGCGTCAACGCGCTGATGCTGGCGGCACAGCTCGTCGTCGGCGCGGGCGACCGGGTGGTGGCGGTGACCCCGCTGTGGCCGAACCTCGTCGAAATCCCGAAGATCCTCGGCGCCACGGTCGAGACGGTCTCGCTCGGCTACGGCGAGCGCGGCTGGACGCTCGATCTCGACCGGCTGCTGGCGGCGCTCACGCCCGAGACGCGCCTGCTGATGATCAACTCGCCGAACAATCCGACCGGCTGGGTGATGACGCGCGACCAGCAGCGCGCGGTGCTCGAGCATTGCCGGCGCCTCGGCATCTGGATCGTCGCCGACGAGGTCTACGAGCGCCTCTACTACGGCGACGCGGGTGAGCGCACCGCGCCCTCGTTCCTCGATCTTGCGTCGCGCGAAGAGCGCCTGATCTGCGTCAATTCGTTCTCGAAAGCCTGGCTCATGACCGGCTGGCGGCTTGGCTGGATGGTCGTGCCGCGCAGCCTGACCGACGATCTGAGCAAGCTGGTCGAGTACAACACCTCGTGCGCGCCGTCGTTCGTACAGCAGGCCGGCATTGCGGCAGTCGAGCACGGCGAGCCGTTCACGCACGCGCTGGTGGCCGATCTGCGGGCCTCGCGCGACCACCTCGCCGCGGCGCTGGCAAAGCTGCCCGGCGTCGATGTGAAAGTGCCGCGCGGCGCGATGTACCTCTTTTTCCGGCTGGCCGGCGCGCAGAACAGCCTCGAGCTGTGCAAGGCGCTGGTCCGCGACGCGGGCCTCGGCCTCGCGCCGGGCAGCGCCTTCGGACCGCAAGGGGAAGGCTTCGTGCGCTGGTGCTATGCCTGCGATCCGGCGCGGCTCGACGCAGGCGTCGAGCGACTCGCGCGCTACCTGGAGACAGTGGGAGCGCATTGAGGCGGCTCGCGGCGCGCCATGCACCGGCGTGGCGCGAGCGGGCATAAAGCGGTGGCGGGGTCCGGATTAAAATGAGGCCGCTCATGCGGAATGGCGTCTTTACGCACCCAGCGTTTTTGCGTAATATGGCGCTCAGTCAAGCGATTCCCTGCGGGAACTTCGCGGCTCCCTCCGGCTGGGTCTGGCTCTTTGCCTGAATTTCGGCCCCCCGGTGCGTGCTCCCATCAATATGACCGATCAGAATCGGGCGAGCGCGTCTCCAAGTTCCATATCGTCTTTCGTCTGTCTGATCCGGTTCCTTGAACCTGATTTACCTTACTTAGGGTCTGACCTGGCTGCATGAATACCCAAGAGGCGAAAATCGTCCTCGAGACTGCATTGATCTGCACGCAGGAGCCGTTGAAGATCGGCGAACTGCGCAAACTGTTTGCCGACGACATTTCGGCCGACACGGTCCGCAACCTGCTCGAAGACCTGCGGCACGAATGGTCCGGGCGCGGCGTCGAGCTGGTGGGGCTCGCGTCGGGCTGGCGCTTTCAGAGCAAGCCGGCCATGCGGACCTACCTTGACCGGTTGCACCCCGAAAAGCCGCCGCGCTACTCGCGCGCGGTTCTCGAAACGCTCGCGATCATCGCGTACCGGCAGCCGGTCACGCGCGGCGACATCGAGGAAATTCGCGGCGTCACGGTCAACACGCAGGTCGTCAAACAGCTCGAGGACCGTAACTGGATCGAAGTCATTGGTCATCGTGACGTGCCGGGCCGCCCGGCGCTCTATGCAACGACACGGGAGTTTCTCGACGATCTCGGCCTGAAGTCGCTCGACGAATTGCCGCCGCTCGACGATCCGTCGAGCCAGTTCGGCGAGCAACTGCTTGCCCAGCATGCGATCGAGTTTCCCGACAGCGCCGCGGCGCAGTTCGTCGCGGAAGGCCAGCCCGAGGCGGCCGCCGATGTCGCGGGCGCGGAAGATGCGCTGGCACCGGTAGCGCAGGGCGAAGCGTCGGGCGTCGAAACATCGGGCGATGAGTCGGGCTTCGAAACGCCCGCACAGCCCGAAAGCGCAGCGCACGGGACGCACGCAACGGAAGAAGCGGAACAAACACACGAGGCGGCAGGCGCAAACGTTGCATACGCAGCCGCTGCCTCGGGCGAAGCGGTACATGAAGAAACCAGCCTCGCGCAGCACGGGTCAGCCCCCGACGCTCACGCGCAGGATGCCGCGCACGCAGCAGATGCGGCGGGCGAAGAAGAACACGAAGACCGCCGCGACGCGGCGCAGGACGACCCCGTCTCGACGACGGACGACGAAGCCGCACGACGCGGCATCTGAAGCAACAAGCATTTTTGACGCGCCCCGCAAGCGGGCGCGCAACCTGACATTTTGAGGTTGTTTTGACTGATATCCACGACACCGATTCGACCGACGCGTCCGAATCCGCGCGCCGCGCGTCCTCCGCGCGCGACGACGACACGCGTGCTTCGCAGGTCGAAGGCGAAGCACAGGGCGGCGAGGGCGAAGAGCGTCCACGCCGCGGTCTGCGCCGCGGGCCGCGCAGCCTGATCGCGCGCCGCCGCGCGGGCGCGAAGGCAAAAGCGACCGAAGGCGCGGAAGGCGCCGACGTGGCCGCAGCGCCCGCTGACGCGCCGGAAGCGGCGCCTGAGCGCGCTCCCGCCGGCCGTGCACCGCGCAAGGACGCAGGCGCGAAGAAGCCGGGCCGCCGGCAGAACGCGGGCGCCGCCGCTCAGGGTGAGCGTCAGGGCGAACGCCAGCAGGGCGAGCGCCAGCAGGGCGCGGGCAAGCGCCAGAAGGGCCAGGGCCGAGGCGAAGGCCAGCCGGCCGCCGCCGCGGGCGAGTCCACCCAGGACGACCTGTTCCTCTACGTGACGTCGCCGGCGTTCGACGCCGACAACGGCGCCGGTTCGGGCGTGCGCGCGCCGATGCTGCGCCGCGGCCGTGCCCAGCAGCCCAAGCGCGTGCTGAGCCCGGACGACGACGCACCGAAGCTGCACAAGGTGCTGGCGGATGCGGGCATGGGCTCGCGCCGCGACATGGAAGAGCTGATCATCGCCGGGCGCGTCTCGGTGAACGGCGAACCCGCGCACATCGGCCAGCGCATTCTGCCGACCGACCAGGTCCGCATCAATGGCAAGCCGATCAAGCGCAAGCTGCAGAACAAGCCGCCGCGTGTGCTGATCTATCACAAGCCGACCGGCGAAATCGTGAGCCATGCCGATCCGGAAGGCCGTCCCTCGGTGTTCGACCGCCTGCCGCCGATGAAAACGGCGAAGTGGCTGGCCGTCGGCCGTCTGGACTTCAACACCGAAGGTCTGCTGATGCTGACCACCTCGGGCGATCTGGCCAACCGTTTCATGCATCCGCGCTACAGTGTGGAGCGCGAATACGCCGTGCGCGTGGTGGGCGAGCTGACCGAGGGGAACCGCCAGAAGCTGCTCAAGGGCGTCGAGCTCGAGGACGGCCCCGCGAGCTTCCTGCGTATCCGCGATGGCGGCGGCGAAGGCACGAACCACTGGTATCACGTCGCGCTGGCCGAAGGCCGCAACCGCGAAGTGCGCCGCATGTTCGAGGCGGCGGGCCTGATGGTGAGCCGCCTGATCCGCACGCGCCACGGCCCGATCGCGCTGCCCAAGGGGCTCAAGCGCGGCCGCTGGGAAGAGCTCGAAGACAACCAGGTGCGCGCGCTGATGGCCGCGGTCGGCCTGAAGGCGCCGAGCGAAGAGAAGGGCGGTCGTGGCGGCAAGGAGCAGGAGCGTCGCCAGCCCGATCCGATGCAGACGTCGATGGGCTTCATCAACCGCGAGCCGGTGCTGAGCTCGCACGGTGCGATGGGTCAGCCGCGTCAGGGCCAGGGACGGCGCGGCGCAGCGGGTGGCTTCGGCGGCGGCGCGGGTGCCGGTCACGGCAATTTCGGCGCGGGCTCCGGTTTCGGCGGCCGTGGCGGCAACCGTGCAGGCGGCCGCGAGGTCGACGGCAACCGTGCGCCGGGCGCGCAGGGCAAGCGTGCGGGCGGCAATGCCAGCGGCAATCGCCGCAGCGGTCCCGGCAACGGCGGCGGCAATGCCAACCCCAATGGCAACCGCGCGGGCGGCAACAGCCGTGGCGGCCAGCGCGGCACGCCGCGCAACCGCACTCGCGGCCACTGACGCGCGAAGCGCGCGACGTCCGTCTGCGACATGCGGCGGGCGTCGCGGCCATGCAACGGCGGCAATGCGCGCGGTTCGCGCGTAAAACACCGGAAAATCCCCTTGCGAGCCCATAAATAACGGCAAAAGGCGCATTGGGCTTGACCGGTGATTTGCGTTAATGTGCAAAAAAGGCTAGAATCACAAAGTCGCTGGGCGTGCGGCTGTCATCTGGGTAGTAATTCGCGCCCCAGGTGCGACCACCTGGCTAAGTGAGAAGATGGGCGTTTCGCCCATTTTTTTTTGGTTCGCCCCATATTGGATACCAACAGATGCCGACGTTTCACGTTCGGCATTGTCAATTTGGGGGCCGTCTAACCATCCAGGTCGTTCGTCATCGGGGGGCAGTAGGTGAGAAGCGCGCGCGCTCACCTGGCGCGCGGCCCGCGAATCCCTAGCGAAGCAAGAATTAGAGCGAAGGAAGTTGCTGGCCCGCTGCGCAGAACATCTGGAGTGGGCATTGTGCAACTGACGGAACTGATTGAAACCACGGTCACCGGGCTCGGTTACGAGCTGGTCGACCTCGAGCGCACCGGGCGCGGCATGCTGACCATCTTCATCGATCAGCCCGCGGGGATCGCGATCGAGGACTGCGAGAAGGTCACGCGTCAGCTGCAGCACGTTCTGACGGTCGAGAACATCGACTACGAGCGACTCGAGGTTTCGTCGCCGGGTCTCGACCGTCCGCTGAAGAAACTGGCGGACTTCGAACGCTTCGCAGGCTGCGAAGCGGTAATCACGTTGAAAAAGCCATTGGACGGACGGAAATCGTACCGGGGTATCGTGCATGCTCCCGAAGGCGAATCCATCGGTCTGGAATTCGAAGGGAAGGCGGGTCCCGCGATGCTCGATTTCACGCTCGCGGACATCGACAAAGCGCGCCTTGTCCCCAAAGTTGACTTTAGGAGCCGCAAACAATGAGTCGCGAAGTGTTGATGCTGGTGGATGCGCTGGCACGCGAGAAGAATGTCGACAAGGACGTGGTGTTCGCCGCCCTTGAAGCGGCGCTTGCGTCGGCCTCCAAGAAACTCTTCGACGAGGATGCGGATATCCGCGTGCATATCGATCGCGAAAGCGGCGAACACGAAACGTTCCGCCGCTGGCGCGTCGTGCCGGACGAGGCGGGCCTGCAGGAGCCGGACCAGGAAATCCTGCTGTTCGAGGCCCGCGAGCAAGACCCGGAAGCACAGATCGACGGTTTCGTCGAGCAGCCGGTACCTTCGGTCGAGTTCGGCCGTATCGGCGCGCAGGCCGCCAAGCAGGTGATCCTGCAGAAGGTGCGCGACGCCGAGCGCGAGCAGATCCTGAACGACTTCCTCGAGCGCGGCGAAAGCATCATGACCGGTACGGTCAAGCGCATGGACAAGGGCAACTTCATCGTCGAATCCGGCCGTGTGGAAGCGCTGCTGCGCCGCGACCAGCTGATTCCGAAGGAAAACCTGCGCGTGGGCGACCGCGTGCGCGCCTGGATCGGCAAGGTCGACCGCACCGCGCGCGGCCCGCAGATCGAACTCTCGCGCACGGCGCCCGAGTTCCTGATGAAGCTGTTCGAAATGGAAGTGCCCGAAATCGAACAGGGCCTCCTCGAGATCAAGGCGGCGGCGCGCGATCCGGGCGTGCGCGCCAAGATCGGCGTGGTGGCTTACGACAAGCGCATCGATCCGATCGGCACCTGCGTCGGCATCCGCGGTTCGCGCGTGCAGGCCGTGCGCAACGAGCTCGGTGGCGAAAACGTCGACATCGTGCTATGGTCGGAAGATCCCGCCCAGTTCGTGATCGGCGCGCTCGCGCCGGCTGCCGTGCAGTCGATCGTCGTCGACGAGGAAAAGCACTCGATGGACGTCGTGGTCGACGAGAGCGAACTCGCAGTCGCGATCGGCCGTAGTGGCCAGAACGTGCGTCTCGCCAGCGAACTGACCGGCTGGCAAATCAATATCATGACGCCGGATGAATCCGCGCAAAAGCAGAATCAGGAGCGCACGGTGCTGCGCGACCTGTTCATGGCGCGTCTCGACGTGGATGAGGAAGTCGCCGACATCCTGATCGACGAAGGCTTCACGAGCCTCGAAGAGATCGCCTACGTGCCGCTCAACGAAATGCTGGAAATCGAGGCGTTCGACGAGGACACGGTGCACGAGCTGCGCAACCGTGCACGCGACGCGCTGCTCACGCAGGCCATCGCGAACGAGGAGAAGGTGGAAAGCGCCGCCCTGGACCTGAAGAGCCTGGACGGTATCGACCCGGACCTGCTCGCGAAACTGGCGCAGCATGAAGTTCACACCCGCGACGAGCTCGCCGAGCTGGCCGTGGACGAGCTGGTCGAAATGACGGGAATGGAAGAGGACGCCGCCAAGGCGTTGATCATGAAGGCACGTGAGCACTGGTTCCAGTAACCCGCCAACGGGAAACTGCATCAGGGCGCGACGAGCAGGAAGCGACCATGACCCACTGAACTGAACGCGGCGGAGCCTTGCAGAACGCGAGGCACCGAAGGCCGCATGACCCGATGTCAACCGCAAGGAATCGGTCCTTGCATTAAGAGGAATGAATGGCGAGTAACAACGTAGCCCAATTTGCCGCGGAACTGAAAATGCCTGCCGGCGTGCTGCTCGAGCAGCTGCAGGCGGCGGGCGTCACGAAAGCGAGCGAGAGCGATGCTTTGTCGGAGACCGACAAGGCGCGTCTGCTCGATCACTTGCGCAAGTCTCACGGCTCGACTGATGCAGACAAACGCAAGATCACGCTGACGAAACGGCATACGTCGGAGATCAAGCAGTCCGATTCGACGGGTAAGGCACGCACCATTCAGGTCGAGGTGCGCAAGAAGCGCACGTTCGTCCGCCGCGACGAGTCCGCCGGTGAGGCGGATGCATCGAATCATGCAGCCGACGCAGCCGCTGCCGCCGAAGAGGCGGAGCTGCAGCGCCGCGAGGAAGAAGCGCGCCGCGAGGCAGAACTGCTCGAGCGTCAGGCTCTGGAGCTCAAGGAGCGCCAGGAACTGCTCGCGCGTGAAGAGTCGGAGCGCCGTGCGCGCGAAGAGGCCGCCGAGGCCGAGCGCCGCCGTGCCGAAGAAGAAGCTGCCAAAAAGAAGGCAGCGGCCGATGCCGCCGCTCGCGAGCTGGCCGCTCAGGCCGTGGCTGCGCAGCGCAATGCCGAAGCGGAAGCGAAAGAAGTGAAGCAAGCGCAGGACCAGCAGGAAGAACAGCGCGCCGCAGCCGAGCGCGCCGCGCAGCGCGAAGCGGCCCAGAAGGCCGAAGCGGCCGCACGCGAAGCCGCCGATAAGGCGCAGAAGGAACAGGACGAGATCGCCCGCCGCCGCGCGGCTGCCGAAGCCGAAGCGCGCGCGATCCGCGAAATGATGAACACGCCGCGCAAGGCGCAGGTGAAGGCGCCCGAGCCGCCCAAGCCGGTCGAGCCGCCCAAGCCCGCCGAAGCCAAGGGCACGCTGCACAAGCCGGCTCGTCCGGAAGGTGCGCCGGCGCGTCCGGCAGGCGGTGCCGGCGCCGCGGCGAAGAAGCCGGCCACGACGGCCGCGCCTTCGACGAGCGCGCCGGGTGCCGGCGCGGGCGACCGCAACAAGAAGCCGGGCGCAGGCAAGGGCGGCTGGCAGGACGACGCGGCCAAGCGCCGCGGCATCAAGACGCGCGGCGACTCGTCGGGCGGCGTGGACCGCGGCTGGCGCGGCGGCCCGAAGGGCCGTGGCCGTCACCAGGACGCGTCGACGTTCCAGGCGCCGACCGAGCCGATCGTGCGTGAAGTGCACGTGCCGGAAACCATCACGGTGGCCGACCTCGCGCACAAGATGTCCGTGAAGGCATCGGAAGTCATCAAGGCGATGATGAAGATGGGCCAGATGGTCACCATCAACCAGATGCTCGACCAGGAAACGGCGATGATCATCGTCGAGGAACTCGGCCACCGTGCGGTTGCCGCGAAGCTCGACGATCCGGAAGCGCTGCTGGTCGAAGGCCAGGGCACGGCTACGGACGCCGAGCAGTTGCCGCGTCCGCCGGTCGTCACGGTCATGGGTCACGTCGACCACGGCAAGACCTCGCTGCTCGACTACATCCGCCGCGCCAAGGTCGCAGCGGGCGAAGCGGGCGGCATTACGCAGCACATCGGCGCTTACCACGTCGAAACGCCGCGTGGCGTCATCACGTTCCTCGACACGCCGGGTCACGAGGCCTTCACGGCCATGCGTGCCCGCGGTGCGAAGGCAACCGACATCGTCATTCTGGTGGTCGCAGCCGACGACGGCGTGATGCCGCAAACCAAGGAAGCGATCTCGCACGCCAAGGCTGCGGGTGTGCCGCTCGTCGTGGCGATCAACAAGATCGACAAGCCCGATGCGAACCCCGAGCGCGTGAAGCAGGAACTCGTGGCCGAAGGCGTCGTGCCGGAAGAGTACGGCGGCGACTCGCCGTTCGTGCCGGTGTCGGCGAAGACCGGCGCGGGCATCGACGACCTGCTCGAAAACGTGCTGCTGCAAGCCGAAGTGCTGGAACTGAAGGCACCGGTCGAAGCACCGGCCAAGGGTCTCGTCATCGAAGCGAAGCTCGACAAGGGTAAGGGTCCGGTTGCAACGATCCTTGTCCAGTCCGGTACGCTGAACCGTGGCGATGTGGTGCTGGCTGGCAGCGCTTATGGCCGCGTGCGCGCCATGCTCGACGAAACCGGCAAGCCCACGAAGGAAGCGGGCCCGTCGATTCCGGTCGAGATCCAGGGTCTGTCGGAAGTGCCGGGCGCGGGCGAAGAAGTCATCGTCCTGCCGGACGAGCGCAAGGCGCGCGAAATCGCCATGTTCCGTCAAGGCAAGTTCCGCGACGTCAAGCTCGCGAAGCAGCAGGCCGCGAAGCTCGAAAACATGCTCGAGCAAATGGGCGAAGGCGAAGTGCAGAACCTGCCGCTCATCGTCAAGGCCGACGTGCAGGGCTCGCAGGAAGCGCTGGTTCACGCGCTCCTCAAGCTCTCGACGAGCGAAGTGCGTGTGCAGATCGTGCACGCCGCGGTGGGTGGCATCAGCGAAAGCGACGTCAACCTGGCAACGGCTTCGAAGGCGGTCATCATCGGCTTCAACACGCGTGCCGATGCACTGGCGCGCAAGCTGGCCGAAACCAACGGCGTGGACATCCGCTACTACAACATCATCTATGACGCAGTGGATGAGGTGAAGGCGGCGATGTCGGGCATGCTGGCGCCGGAGAAGCGCGAAGTCGTGACTGGTATGGTCGAAGTGCGTGCGGTCTTCAAGGTGCCGAAGGTCGGCGCGGTGGCAGGCTGTATGGTCACGGACGGTATCGTCAAGCGTTCGTCGTCGGTGCGCGTGCTGCGCAACAACGTGGTCATCCACACCGGCGAACTCGACTCGCTCAAGCGCTTCAAGGACGACGTCAAGGAAGTCAAGCAAGGCTTCGAGTGCGGTATGTCGATCAAGAACTTCAACGACATCGTCGAAGGCGACCAGTTCGAAGTGTTCGAGATCACCGAAGTCGCGCGTACGCTGTAATACAGCGGCGCCCGCGGGCAGACCTTCGGGGTCGCCCGCCTGACCGCGGGTTCGCCGCGGGTTTGCCGATAACGGGCGGGGCGGGCGCTGGCCAGCTCCGCCCGTTTTGTTTTTTGCGCGGCCGTGTGCGCCTTCATGGACGCAACGCCGCCTGAATGCCTCGCAGATAAAGAGGTGGAACCATCATGCCGAAAAAACGTACTTCCCCGAATCGCAACGTGCAGATCGCGGATCAGATCCAGCGCGATCTGTCTGAGCTGATGCGCGAAGTGAAGGACCCCCGAATCGGGCTCGTGACGATCCAGAGCGTGGAGCTCACGCCCGACTACGCGCACGCCAAGGTCTACTTCACGACCCTCACGGGCGACCCGAAGACCACGCAGGAAGCGCTCAATCACGCCGCAGGCCATCTGCACAACCAGCTCTTCAAGCGCCTGCACATTCACACGGTGCCGACGCTGCATTTCCACTATGACCAGTCGGTCGAGAAGGGTGTCGAGATGTCGCGCCTGATCGACGAAGCGAACGCCACGCGCGCGAAAGACGACTGACGCGGGCAATGACTGCATCATCGAAACAGAATCATGGCGGGCAGCGATCTGACGCGGCGCGGCCTGACGCGGCCCGACCCAAAGTTCCGCGCCGTCTGCTCGACGGCGTGCTGCTGCTCGACAAGCCCGTTGGCCTTTCGAGCAATGACGCGTTGATTCGTGCGAAGCGCCTGTACCGCGTGAAGAAGGCCGGCCACACCGGCACGCTCGACCCGCTCGCGTCGGGTCTGCTGCCGCTGTGCTTTGGCGAGGCGACCAAGTTCTCGCAGGATCTGCTCGAAGCCGACAAGACCTATGAGGCGACCATGCGCCTCGGCATTCGCACGGCCACCGGCGACGCCGAAGGCGAGGCGATCGAAACGCGCGAGGTCACCAGCGACGAGGCGGCCGTGCGTGAGGCGATGACGCGCTTTCTCGGCGACATCGTGCAGGTGCCGCCGATGTATTCGGCGCTCAAGCGCGACGGCAAGCCGCTCTACGAATATGCGCGGGCGGGTCAGACGGTCGAGCGCGAAGGGCGCGAGGTGAAGATCCTTGCGCTGGAGATGATCGCCTGCGCACTTCCCGAGGTTCCCGAGGTGACGTTTCGCGTGACGTGCAGCAAGGGCACGTACGTCCGCACGCTGGCCGAAGACATCGGCGAGGCGCTCGGCTGCGGCGCGCATCTCGTGATGCTGCGGCGCACGGGTGTGGGCGCGCTCACGCTCGAGCACGCGGTGACGCTCGACGCGCTCACCGCCGCCGACGAGCCCGGGCGCGACACCTGGCTGCGTCCCGTCGATGCGCTGCTCTCCACGTTCCCCGCCGTGACTCTCAACGCTGAAGCGGCGCGCCGCTTCACGCATGGCCAGCGCTTGCCGCTCAACGAGCTGGTGCTCGACCGCGCGGTCTGCGAAGCGGCTGAGCGCGTGCGCGTCTACGCGGAAGATGGGCGCCTGCTCGGCGTCGCCAAGGCCGCGAACGGCGTACTTGCGCCGGAGCGGCTGGTGGTCAGCGGCGCAGCCTGAGCGCACTCGCATCGCGCGCGGAGCGCACAAACAAACGCACCAACAAAAACGGCACGCCGGTGAACGACCGGACGTGCCGTTTTGCTATCGTCAGCCGCGAGGGCTAGCCCATCGACCTCAATGCGCAGCCGAAGCCGCCGCACCCGCGTCCGCGCCACCGGCGCGCTCGGGCCGCGTGATCCAGATGAGCGCGATCAGCACGATGAAGATCATCGAGGAAATCCAGAACAGATCGTTCACGCCGAGCTGCGCGGCCTGCTGCGAGAGCATCCGGTCGAAGAGGCCATGCGCCTGCGCAGTGTCCATGCCGAGGCCGTGCTGGAACTGCTGCATCGACTGGTTGAACACCGGGTTGCCCGGCGTTGCCACGTCGGTCAGGCGTGCGTGGTGGAACGTCGTGCGGTGATCCCACGCGGTTTCGAAGATCGACGTGCCGATGCCGCCGCACATGATCCGCACGAAGTTGGATAGGCCCGATGCTGCGGGAATGCGATGGCCCGGCAAGCCGGAAAGCGTGATCGACACAAGCGGAATAAAGAGGCCCGCCATGCCGATGCCCTGAATCAGCGTCGGCAGCGTGAGCGCCCAGGTGTCCACGCCGGTCGTGTATTGGGAGCGCATCCAGAAGCACAGCGCAAACACGAGGAACGCGGTCGTGGCGATGTAGCGCGGGTCGGTGCGCGGCAGGATCTTGCCCGTGATCGGCGAGAGCATGACCGCGAAGAAGCCCACGGGCGCCATCACGAGGCCCGCGTCCGTTGCGGTGTAGCCGAGCGTGGTTTGCAGCCACAGCGGCAGCAGCACGAGATTGCCGAAATACAGCCCGTAGCCCACCGAAAGCGCGATCGTGCCGCCCGTGAAATTGCGTCGCGCGAACAGCGACAGGTCGACCACCGGGTGATCCGCGGTCAGCTCCCACACCACGAAGAACGCGAATGCGATCACGGCGGTGAGCGCGAGCACGACGACCGTGGTGGACGAGAACCAGTCGAGGTCCTTGCCCTTGTCGAGCATCACCTGGAGCGAGCCCACCCAGATGATGAGGAGCGCGAGGCCCACGCCGTCGATCGGCGCCTTCCTCACCTCCGAATCGCGATTGCGGAAGATCGCCCACGTGGCGAGCGCCGCGACGATGCCCACCGGAATGTTCACGTAGAAGATCCAGGGCCACGAGATATTGTCGGAGATCCAGCCGCCGAGAATCGGGCCGGCCACTGGCGCGATCAGCGTGGTCATCGACCACATCGAGAGCGCCATGGGCGCCTTCGCGCGCGGATAGCTCGCGAGCAGCAGCGTTTGCGAAAGCGGGATCATCGGGCCGGCCACGGCGCCTTGCAGCACGCGCGAGGCGAGCAGGAAGGGTAGCGTGGGCGCGAGGCCGCACATCCACGACGAGATCACGAACAGGATGATCGACGCCATGAACAGGCGCACCTGGCCGAAACGCTGTGTGAGCCAGCCGGTGAGCGGCACGGAGATCGCGTTGGCCACCGCGAACGAGGTGATGACCCACGTGCCCTGGTCCGACGACACGCCGAGGTCGCCCGAGATCGACGGGATCGACACGTTCGCGATCGAGGTGTCGAGCACGTTCATGAACACCGCGAGCGACACCGCGATGGTGCCGATCACGAGCTGCGCGCCCTGTAGCGGCGGATGCGCGACGGGTTGTTGTGCTGCTGCCATTGCGTCCTTTCTTGTTGACCGGTTGGAGGCCGCGCGAAACAAAGCGGCGCGGGCTGAGGATCAGCCCGCGCCGGCGTTTGCGAGTGCTTGTATCAGGGCTTCTTCAATCAGCCTTTTGCGCCCGGCTTCGCCGCGTGAGCGGACGACATCTGCGCCTTCGCGGCTGCATTGTTGCTCGCGCCGCTGGCGTTGTTACTTGCACTGGCTGCCTTGTGCGCATTCGGACCGGCGTTTTCGGCGATGATGCGCGCGATTTCCGCATCGGCTTCCGCGCCGTACTTGGCGAACACATCGGTCTCGTAGACGGTGTTCTGCGCATTGCCGAGCTGCGTGCCCGCGTCGTTGCGGATGTTCACGTCCACCTGCATCGACAGGCCGATACGCAGCGGGTGCTTCAGCAGGTCTTCCGGATCGAGCGAGATACGCACCGGCAGGCGCTGGACCACCTTGATCCAGTTGCCCGTCGCGTTCTGCGCGGGCAGCAGCGAGAAGGCCGAGCCCGTGCCCGCCGAGAAACCCACCACCTTGCCGTGATAGACGACGGACGAGCCATACACGTCGGCGGTCATCTCGACCGGCTGGCCGATGCGCATGTGCTTGAGCTGGACTTCCTTGAAGTTGGCGTCGACCCACAGCGAGTTCAGCGGCACCACCGACATGAGCGGATTGCCCGGCGAGACGCGCTGGCCCACCTGCACCGAGCGCTTGGCGACGTAGCCGGTCACCGGCGCGGGCAGCGTGTTGCGCGCATTCGCGAGATAGGCGTCGCGCACCTTGGCGGCGGCGGCCTCCACGTTCGGGTGATTGGCGATGGTCGTGTTGGCGGTCAGCGCGCGGTTCGCCGCGAGCTGCTGCTGGGCGGCTTCGAGCGCGGCTTCGGCGCTGCGCACGGCGTCACGGGCGTGCGAGATCTCTTCCTGCGAGACCGCGCCCGTCTGTGCGACCTGCATGCGGCGGCGCAGGTCGTCCTGCGCACGCGAGAGGTCGGACTGGCGCTGCGCGACTTGCGCTTCGTACTGGCTGTCGTCGGCGAAGAGGCCGCGCACCTGGCGCACCGTCTGCGCGAGCTGCGCTTCGGTTTGCTCGAGCGTGACGCGCGCGTCGGCCGGGTCGAGCAGCACGAGCGGGTCGCCGACGTTCACGGTTTGCGTGTCGTCCGCCTTCAGTGCGATCACCGTGCCGGTGACCTGCGGCGTGATCTGCACGACGTTGCCGTTCACGTAGGCGTCGTCCGTGCTTTCGGTGAAGCGCGCGACGAGGAAGTAGTACAGGCCGTAGGCAACGGCTGCAATCACGATCACGAGGACAAGCAGCGTCATCATGCGCTTGCGCTTGCCGCTGTTCGCGTTCGGCTGCGGATTGGCCGCCGGCTGCTGGGGGGTGCTCATGGAAGGATCTCCGGATGCTTGCGTGCTGTTCGTTCAGTTTTTGATGTGCGTGTGCTGCGCGGCGCTCAGTTCGACACTCAGTTCGACACGGGCGCGGCGTTGGCCGCATTCGCCGCTGCCGCCGCGTTCTGCGGCGAGCGCGTACCGCGCCACGGTGCGCCGTTTACGTCGCTCTGGCCGCGTGCTTCGCTGCCGACTTCGGCGGGCGGCGTGAGCCCCGCGCCTTGCGCTTCGAAGCCACCGCCAAGCGACTTGATGAGCGCCATCTGCTGGTCGCGGCGCTGCGCCTTCAGGTTCGACACCGTCTGCTCCGCGGCGAGGCGGTTCTGGTCGGCGGTGAGCACCTGAAGCTGCTCGGAGAGCCCCGCCTTGTAGCGGATCACCGCGAGCTGCCAGGCCTTGGTCGACGCGTCGAGCGCACGATCGGCGTCCACCAGCTGCCGGTCGGCCGAGTGGATCGTCGACACGTTGGTCGCCACGTCCTGGAACGCGCCGATGAGCGTCTGGTTGTAGTTCGCCACATCGAGCTCGAAGTCGGCGTAGCGGCCCTTCAGTTGCGCGCGCAACGCGCCCGCATCGAAGAGCGGCAAATGCACGGCCGGGCCGATGTTCATCTGGCGGCTCGTGAAGTTCAGGAATTTGCCCCAGCCGAACGCGTCGAAGCCGAAGCCGGCCGCGAGATTCACGTCTGGATAGAACTCGGCCTTGGCTTCCTTCACGTCGTGCATCGCGGCTTCCACCTGCCAGCGCGCGGCGACGATGTCGGGGCGGCGCGCGAGCAGGTCGGCGGGCAGATTGTCGGGCAGGGCGACGTTGGCGACCGGGTTGAGCACCGGTTTTGCGATCTGCAGGCCGCGGTCGGGGCCCTTGCCGAGCAGCGCGCCGAGCTGATAGCGCACGGATTCGATCTGGCCGTCGATCTGCGAGAGGTTCGCCTGGCTCGTCGCGATGTTGCCGTTCGCGGTCTGCTTCTCGACGTTGGTGTCGAGGCCCGCCACCACGCGGCCGTTCGTGATCGTGCCGATGGTCTTGCGGTTGTCGATCTCGTGCACCGCGATGTCGCGCAGTTCGTAGAGCTGGGCGAGCTGGTTGTACGTGCGGGCGACCGAAGAGGCGAGCGTGATGCGCGCCTGCTGCATGTCGGCTTCCGCGGCACGCTGTGAGGACACGGCTTGCGCGAGGCGCTGACGGTTCTTGCCCCAGAGGTCCAGATCCCACGAGGCGCTGGCGAGCACGTTGTTCTCGCTATACCAGGTGCCGCCATACGGGGGCGGGAAGAGGGCGTTGGCCGAGTACAGCTCGCGGGTCCACGAGTAGCTCAGGTTGGCCTTCGGGAACAGCGCCGAGCGCGAGGTTTCGATATACGACGACGCCTTCGCGAGGCGCGCCTGCGCCTGAGCGATGGTCGGGCTGCCCTCGAGCGCCTCGTCGATCAGCTTGGGCAGCTGCGGATCGCCGAACTGGTTCGCCCAGTCGAGCGTGGGCCACTGGCCGCCTTGCGCCGGAATGCTCTGCGAGCTTTCGAACTGCTGCGGCTGATCGATGGTCTTGTCGCTCTTGATGCCGATGTAGTTCGCGCAACCCGCAAGGGCGAGCGCCGCGACCGCGGCGGCGACCGCCGCCCGGCAGGACAGTGCCCGCTCGGCCGGAACTGGCGCAAACTCGGTTTGGGATTTCATTGCTCGTCTCGATGCGTGAGAGTGTGTGGTGATACTGGACGATGCAGCTATTTTCTTGTTCGGCGCTTTCAAATTTGCTTGCCCCGTCATCAATTCTCGGACGGATTCGGGTTCGAACTCTGGCTAGCTTCGCAGCTATTCGAAAGAATCCGCCGCAACATGCTCTTCAGGAAGCCGACTTCCTCGGGCGTGAATCCGGCCGACAGATGCTCCGTGACGCTGCGGAAAATCGCCGGCATGCGCGCGGCGATGGCAAGGCCCTCGGGCGTGAGCGCGAGGCGTACCGCGCGGCGGTCTTCGGAACTGCGCACGCGCTTCAGGAGGCCGCGCTTCTCCAGCCGGTCGACGAGCCGTGTGACGGCGCTCGCGTCGATGCCGTACTCGCGCGCGAGTTCGGCCGCGAGCGTGCATTTGCCCGTCGCGACCATGAAGAGGATGCTGGCCTGCTGGCTCGTGACGCCGAGTTCGGCGACGGCGCGCTGGGTGACCATGTTCGACATCGTCGATTTCACCCGCGAGATCAGGTAGCCGACGCTTTCGCCGAGGTCATAGTCGCGGACTTCGGGCGGGGGCGTGGGAGTCGGATCCGTCATGATTCTGCTGCGACTGCAATGGTTGACCAGGCAGGGATTATAGGGGCGGTTAGTTGACGCGGCAAGGTTTATTCTGCCTTTGCCGAGAAACCTTTGCAGAGTAGGGGCTTAATCCGGCCCCATGGGCATGGGAGAATGCGGCGTGAACGGCGCGCCGCGGCGACCGTCGAATCTTTACCCGCGTTGCGCGGTTGCGACGCCGGCCGCCCCGATCCAGGGTGCTCCCTGATATGCGCGAGATCAATTCATCTGCGCGTGCTATAATTTCAGGTTCCCAAAAGTGCGTCATCGCAGCGATGCTGAATTGACCCGCCGGCAGTAGTCCGGGACGGATCGAAGCGGCGGCCGCGCGCCCTCGCAGGGCCTGCCAGCAGGGCATGCGCGGCGCACTCAACTGTACCCAGGTTCCTATGTCCCGCGCTCTTCGCAACATCGCCATCATTGCCCACGTCGACCACGGCAAGACCACGCTCGTCGACCAACTGCTGCGCCAGTCCGGCACCTTCCGCGACAACCAGCAGGTCGCCGAACGCGTCATGGACTCGAACGACATCGAAAAAGAGCGCGGGATCACGATTCTCTCGAAGAACTGCGCGGTCGAGTACGAAGGCACCCACATCAACATCGTCGACACCCCGGGCCACGCCGACTTCGGCGGCGAAGTGGAACGCGTGCTGTCGATGGTCGACTCGGTGCTGCTGCTCGTCGACGCCGTCGAAGGCCCGATGCCGCAAACGCGCTTCGTCACGAAGAAGGCCCTCGCGCTCGGCCTGAAGCCGATCGTCGTCGTCAACAAGATCGACCGTCCGGGCGCCCGTATCGACTGGGTGATCAACCAGACCTTCGACCTGTTCGACAAGCTCGGCGCGACCGAAGAGCAGCTCGACTTCCCGGTGGTCTATGCTTCGGGCCTGAACGGCTACGCTTCGCTGTCGCCGGACGCGCGCGAAGGCGACATGCGCCCGCTGTTCGAAGCCGTGCTCGAGCACGTGCCGGTTCGCGACGCCGATCCAGAAGGCCCGCTGCAGCTGCAGATCACCTCGCTCGACTACTCGACCTACGTCGGCCGTATCGGCGTGGGCCGTATCAAGCGTGGCCGCATCAAGCCGGGTCAGCCGGTGGCGCTGCGCTTCGGCCCGGAAGGCGAGGTGATGAACCGCAAGATCAACCAGGTGCTGTCGTTCAGCGGCCTCGAGCGCGTGCAGGTCGAATCGGCTGAAGCCGGCGACATCGTCCTGATCAACGGCATCGAAGACATCGGCATCGGCGCGACGATCTGCGCGGTCGACACCCCCGAAGCCCTGCCGATGATCACGGTGGACGAGCCGACCCTCACGATGAACTTCCTCGTGAACTCGTCGCCGCTCGCCGGCCGCGAAGGCAAGTTCGTGACGAGCCGCCAGATCCGCGACCGTCTCACGAAGGAACTGAACCACAACGTCGCGCTGCGCGTGAAAGACACCGGCGACGAAACCACGTTCGAAGTGTCGGGCCGTGGCGAGCTGCACCTCACGATCCTGATCGAAAACATGCGCCGCGAAGGCTACGAGCTCGCCGTGTCGCGTCCGCGCGTGGTGCTGCACGAAGTCGACGGCGTGAAGCAGGAGCCGTACGAAATGCTGACCGTGGACGTCGAAGACGGCCACCAGGGCGGCGTGATGGAAGAACTGGGCCGCCGCAAGGGTGAAATGCTCGACATGGCTTCGGACGGCCGCGGCCGCACGCGTCTCGAGTACCGCATTCCGGCGCGTGGCCTGATCGGCTTCCAGGGCGAGTTCATGACGCTCACGCGCGGTACGGGCCTGATGAGCCACGTGTTCGACGCGTACGGTCCGATCAAGGAAGGCTCGCTCGGCGAGCGCCGCAACGGCGTGCTGATCTCGCAGGACGACGGCGCCGCTGTCGCCTACGCACTGTGGAAGCTGCAGGACCGCGGCCGCATGTTCGTGAAGCCGGGCGACGCGCTGTACGAAGGCATGATCATCGGCATCCACAGCCGCGACAACGACCTCGTCGTCAACCCGATCAAGGGCAAGCAGCTCACCAACGTGCGCGCCTCGGGCACCGACGAAGCCGTGCGTCTCGTGCCGCCGATCCAGATGTCGCTCGAGTACGCCGTCGAATTCATCGACGACGACGAACTCGTGGAAGTCACGCCGCAGTCGATCCGTCTGCGCAAGCGTCACCTCAAAGAGCACGAGCGTCGCCGCGCGAGCCGCGAAGGCGCTGCCGAGTAATTTGCATTTTTAGCGCTTTTTTTGCACTGCAATGCACAAAGACTCACAGAAAAGCCGCCGCTTTACGGGCGGCTTTTTTGCGTCTGGCGGGGATTGCATTGCGGTGCGGGAAGAGTGCGTTGCGAATGCCGCAAGGGCCCGTGTAAAAAGGGTTCCCGCGTGGTGTTCGGTCGCATTGCATCCTGTGGCGAGATGCGCATATGCGCTATACTCCGCGGATGCATGATTTAGGTCCTTCCAAGCAGACTTGATTCGCAATCCGCTAAACGGTCAGGCCGTGGCGCGGAAGGTTGAGTAACCCGCTATTTCTCGAGAAACTCGAAGAAAGGTGAGCGTAAATGTCGGAAACGATGAAGCAATTCCAGCTGAACTCCTATTTGTTCGGCGGCAATGCTCCGTATGTCGAAGAGCTATACGAAGCATATCTTGATAACCCTGCGTCCGTTCCGGACAACTGGCGTGAGTACTTCGACGCACTGCAAAACGTGCCGTCGTCGAGTGGCACGGCAGACAACGACATCGCCCACGGGCCGATCGTCGAATCCTTCGCTCAACGCGCGAAGGCCAATGCATTTGTTCCGCGCGGGGGCGGCGAAGATCTCGCCACGGCACGCAAGCAAGTCTACGTTCAGTCCCTGATTGGCGCTTATCGATTCCTCGGCTCGCAATGGGCCAATCTCGATCCGCTCAAGCGTCGCGAACGTCCGAACATCCCCGAACTCGAGCCTGCGTTCTACGACTTCACCGAAGCCGACATGGACCAGACGTTCAGCGCCACGAACCTGTACTTCGGCTTCGAGCGCGCGACGCTGCGCGAGATCGTCAAGGCGCTGCGCGATACGTACTGCGGTACGATCGGCGCCGAGTACATGTACATCAGCGATCCTGAACAGAAGCGCTGGTGGAAGGAGCGTCTCGAGTCGATCCGCTCGACGCCCAGCTTCACGGCTGAAAAAAAGAAGCACATCCTGCAGCGCCTGACGGCCTCCGAAGGCCTCGAGCGCTTCCTGCACACCAAGTACGTCGGCCAGAAGCGCTTCTCGCTCGAAGGCGGCGAGTCCTTCATCGCCGCGATGGACGAAGTCGTTCGTCACGCGGGCGCGAAGGGCGTGCAGGAAATCGTCATCGGCATGGCTCACCGCGGCCGTCTGAACGTGCTGGTCAATACGCTCGGCAAGATGCCGGCTGACCTCTTCGCCGAATTCGAAGGCAAGCACGTCGACGACCTGCCGGCAGGCGACGTGAAGTACCACAAGGGCTTCTCGTCGGACGTCGCGACCGAAGGCGGTCCGGTCCACCTGTCGCTCGCGTTCAACCCGTCGCACCTCGAAATCGTCAACCCGGTGGTCGAGGGTTCGGCGAAGGCCCGTATGGATCGCCGCGGCGATGCAGACGGCCTGCAGGTGCTGCCGGTGCAGATCCACGGCGACGCGGCCTTCGCAGGCCAGGGCGTCGTGATGGAAACGCTGAACCTCGCGCAAACGCGCGGTTACGGCACGCACGGCACGCTGCACATCGTCATCAACAACCAGATCGGTTTCACGACCTCGGACCCGCGCGACGCGCGTTCGACGCTTTACTGTACCGACGTGGTCAAGATGATCGAAGCGCCGGTGCTGCACGTGAACGGCGACGATCCGGAAGCGGTCGTGCTGGCGATCCAGCTCGCGGTCGATTTCCGCACGCAGTTCCACAAGGATGTCGTGGTCGACATCATCTGCTTCCGTAAGCTCGGCCACAACGAGCAGGACACCCCGGCGGTCACGCAGCCGCTCATGTACAAGACGATCGCGAAGCACCCGGGCACCCGTGCGCTTTACGCAGAGAAGCTCGTGCAGCAAGGCGTGATCACGGCCGAAGACGCAGACAACTACGTCAAGGCCTACCGCGCCGCGATGGACGAAGGTCACCACACGGTCGACCCCGTGCTCTCGAACTACAAGAGCAAGTACGCGGTGGACTGGGTGCCGTTCCTGAACCGCAAGTGGACCGACGCTGCCGACACGGCCGTGCCGCTCGCCGAACTCAAGCGTCTGGCTGAGCGCATCACCACGGTCCCCGAGAACTTCAAGGTTCACCCGCTGGTCGAGCGCGTCATCAACGACCGCCGCGCGATGGGCAAGGGCGAAGCGAAGCTCGACTGGGGCATGGGCGAGCACCTCGCGTTCGCGTCGCTGGTCGCTTCGGGGTACGCCGTTCGCCTGACGGGCCAGGACTCGGGCCGCGGCACGTTCACGCACCGCCACGCCGTTCTGCACGACCAGAACCGCGAGCGTTGGGACGACGGCACGTACGTGCCGCTGCAGAACATCGGCGAGAACCAGGCGCAGTTCACGGTGATCGACTCGGTGCTCTCGGAAGAGGCAGTGCTGGGCTTCGAATACGGCTACTCGACCGCCGAGCCGAACACGCTCGTCGCGTGGGAAGGCCAGTTCGGCGACTTCGTCAACGGTGCGCAGGTCGTGATCGACCAGTTCATCTCGTCGGGCGAAGTGAAGTGGGGCCGCGTTTCGGGTCTCACGATGCTGCTGCCGCACGGCTACGAAGGTCAGGGTCCGGAGCACTCGTCGGCGCGTATCGAGCGTTTCCTGCAGCTGTGCGCCGAGCACAACATGCAGGTCGTTCAGCCGACCACGCCGGCCCAGATCTTCCACGTGCTGCGCCGCCAGATGATCCGCCTGTTCCGCAAGCCGCTCATCATCTTCACGCCGAAGTCGCTGCTGCGTCACAAGGAAGCCGTGTCGGACCTGTCCGAACTCGCGAAGGGCTCGTTCCAGCCGGTCATCGGCGAAGTGGACGAAGCCATCGACGCGAAGAAGGTCAAGCGCGTGGTCGCCTGCTCGGGCCGCGTGTACTTCGACCTCGTCGCGCACCGCCGCGAATCGAAGGCGAACGACGTCGCGATCATCCGTATCGAACAGCTCTATCCGTTTGCTCACAAGCAGTTCGAAGCCGAGCTGAAGAAGTACGACAACGCGACCGAAGTGGTCTGGGTGCAGGACGAGCCGCAGAATCAGGGCCCGTGGTTCTACATCGAGCACCACCTGAAGGAAGGCATGAAGGAAGGCATGAAGCTCGCGTATAGCGGCCGTCCTGCTTCCGCATCGCCGGCTGTTGGCTACTACGCGAAGCACTACGAGCAGCAGAAGGCGCTGATCGAAGGTGCATTCGGCCGCCTGAAGGGCGCGCAGGTCGCGAAGTAAGCACTAGAGCAAATCGAACCGGGAAGGCGTGCTGAACGACGCGCGCTTTCCCGCGCTCAAGTGCGCGACCCGGTTCGTACCCAGATACGTATTCAGGAAAATCACATGGCTATCGTAGAAGTCAAAGTCCCGCAGTTTTCGGAGTCGGTGTCGGAAGGCACGATGCTGCAGTGGAAGAAGAAGCCGGGCGAAGCTATCGCCCAGGACGAAGTTGTCATCGAGATCGAAACCGACAAGGTCGTGCTCGAAGTGCCCGCGCCGGCTGCCGGCGTGCTGGCCGAGATCCTCATCGGCGACGGCGCTACCGTCACCAGCGAACAGGTGATCGCAAAGATCGACACGGAAGCCAAGGCTGGCGCCGTTGCGGCTCCCGCAGCCGCTGCTGCTCCGGCTGCTGCCGCGGCTCCTGCCGCTGCACCGGCTGCCGCTGCCGCCGCAACGACGGCGAGCAGCACGATCGCCTCGCCTGCAGCGAACAAGCTGATGGCCGAGAAGGGTCTGTCGGGCGGCGACGTCGCCGGCACGGGCCGCGACGGCCGCATCACGAAGCAGGACGTGCTGGGCGCAGGCGCGCCGAAGGCCGCTCCCGCCGCCGCACCGGCTGCGAAGCCGGCTGCCGCCAAGCCGTCGCTGCCGCAAGTCAACGCGCCGGCATCGGCTGCGAGCTGGCTCAACGACCGTCCGGAACAGCGCGTGCCGATGTCGCGTCTGCGTGCGCGTATCGCCGAGCGTCTGCTCGAGTCGCAGCAAACCAACGCCATCCTCACGACGTTCAACGAAGTGAACATGGCGCCGGTCATGGATCTGCGCAACAAGTACAAGGACAAGTTCGAGAAGGAACACGGCGTGAAGCTCGGCTTCATGTCGTTCTTCGTGAAGGCTGCGGTGCACGCCCTCAAGAAGTTCCCGCTCGTCAACGCCTCGATCGACGGCAACGACATCGTCTACCACGGCTACTTCGACATCGGTATCGCGGTCGGCTCGCCGCGCGGTCTGGTGGTGCCCATCCTGCGCAACGCAGACCAGATGAGCCTCGCCGACATCGAGAAGAAGATCGCCGAATTCGGCCAGAAGGCCAAGGACGGCAAGCTTTCGATCGAGGAAATGACGGGTGGTACGTTCTCGATCTCAAACGGCGGCGTGTTCGGCTCGATGCTCTCGACCCCGATCATCAACCCGCCGCAGTCGGCGATCCTCGGCGTGCACGCCACGAAGGAGCGCGCCGTGGTGGAGAACGGCCAGATCGTGATCCGTCCGATGAACTACCTCGCGATGTCGTACGACCACCGCATCATCGACGGCCGCGAAGCCGTCCTGTCGCTGGTCGCGATGAAGGACGCGCTGGAAGATCCGGCTCGTCTGCTGCTCGACCTGTAATCGCATGACGCGCGACGGCAGGGTGCGGCTTGAAACCGGGCGCCGCCGTCGCGATATACGCAGCAAGTCTCTCGCATTTCCGCAGTATTGAAGCCACGCGCGCCGCGAAACGCGGCCGCGCTGGCTCGCCATCCAAAGGATAGTCATGTCCAAAGAATTTGACGTCGTCGTGATCGGCGCCGGCCCCGGCGGCTATATCGCGGCGATCCGCGCCGCGCAGCTCGGCAAATCGGTTGCGTGTATCGAAAAGTGGAAGAACCCGGCCGGCGCGCTGAAGCTCGGCGGCACCTGCCTGAACGTCGGCTGCATTCCGTCGAAGGCGCTGCTCGCCTCGTCGGAGGAGTTCGAGAACGCCCAGCATCACCTCGTTGATCACGGCATCAGCGTGGGCGACGTGAAGATCGACGTCGCGAAGATGATCGCCCGCAAGGAAGGCATCGTCGAGAAGATGACGAAGGGTATCGAATTCCTGTTCCGCAAGAACAAGATCACGTGGCTCAAGGGCCACGGCAAGTTCACCGGCAAGAACGAAGCCGGCGTGCAGATCGAAGTGAGCGGCGAAGGCGAAACCGAAGTCGTCACGGCGAAGAACGTGATCATCGCGACGGGCTCGAAGGCGCGCCATCTGCCGGGCATTCCGGTCGACAACAAGATCATCTCCGACAACGAAGGCGCGCTCACGTTCGACAGCGTGCCGAAGAAGCTCGCTGTGATCGGCGCAGGCGTAATCGGTCTGGAGCTGGGCTCGGTGTGGCGCCGTCTCGGTGCCGACGTCACGATCCTCGAAGCGCTGCCGGAATTCCTTGGCGCGACTGACCAGGCGCTCGCGAAGGAAGCCGCGAAGCTCTTCAAGAAGCAGGGCCTCGACATTCACGTGGGCGTGAAGGTCGGCGAAGTGACGACGACCGACAAGAGCGTCACGATCAACTACACGGACAAGGACGGCAACGCGCAGAAGCTCGAAGCCGACCGCCTGATCGTGTCGGTTGGCCGCGTGCCGAACACCGACAACCTCGGTCTCGAAGCGATCGGCCTGAAGGCCAACGAGCGCGGCTTCATCGACGTGAACGACCACTGCGCAACGTCGGTGCCGAACGTGTACGCGATCGGCGACGTGGTGCGTGGCCCGATGCTCGCGCACAAGGCCGAAGACGAAGGCGTGCTGGTGGCCGAGATCATCGACGGCCAGAAGCCGCACATCGACTACAACTGCATTCCGTGGGTGATCTACACCGAGCCGGAAATCGCATGGGTCGGCAAGACGGAGCAGCAGCTCAAGGCAGAAGGCCGCGACATCAAGACGGGCCAGTTCCCGTTCATGGCGAACGGCCGCGCACTGGGCATCAACAAGGCGGACGGCTTCGTGAAGATGATCGCCGACGCCAGGACCGACGAGCTGCTCGGCGTGCACATCATCTCGGCCAACGCTTCGGACCTGATCGCGGAAGCCGTGGTGGCGATGGAATTCAAGGCTGCCGCCGAAGACATCGGCCGCATCTGCCATCCGCACCCGTCGCTGTCCGAAGTCATGCGCGAAGCTGCACTCGCCACTGACAAGCGCGCGCTCAACATGTAAGCGCGAAGGGCAGGGCGGCCGACTTTTTTGGCCGCGCTGCTCCGCAGTACCCAGCATTACGTACGGAGGCGGGTGGGCTTTTGCTCTCCCGCCTTTCCTCATTTGCGGCCCGGAAAATGAACGTCACCGAATACTACGAAAACGAACTGCAGAAGCGGGGATACAAGCCCGATACGGCGCAACGCGTCGCGATCGACCGGCTGCAGCGGTGCTACGACGAGTGGGTCGCCTACAAGTCGCGACGTTCGAACGCCTTCAAGAAGTTTCTCATTCACCCGGACCTGCCGCGCGGCGTGTACATGTGGGGCGGGGTCGGGCGCGGCAAGAGTTTCCTGATGGACAGCTTCTATGCGGTCGTGCCGCTGCAGCGCAAGACACGTCTGCACTTTCACGAATTCATGCGCGAGGTGCATCGCGAGCTCGAAGAGCTCAAGGGCCAGGCCGATCCGCTCGACGAACTCGCGCGCCGCATTGCGAAGCGCTATCGCCTGATCTGCTTCGACGAATTCCACGTCTCGGACATCGCCGACGCGATGATCCTCTACCGACTGCTCGACCGTCTCTTCGAGAACGGCGTGCAGTTCGTGATGACGTCCAACTACGATCCCGATCTGCTCTATCCCGATGGCCTGCATCGCGACCGCATGCTGCCTGCGATCGAGTTGATCAAGAGCAAGCTCGATGTGCTCAACGTCGATGCGGGCATCGACTATCGCCAGCGCACGCTCGCGCAGGTCGAGGTCTATCACACGCCGCTCGGCGCCGCCGCCGACAAGGCGTTGCGCCACTCGTTCGCGGAGCTGGCCGCCGTCCCCGACGAAAGCCCGCTGCTGCGCATCGAAAAGCGTGAACTGAAGGCGCTGCGCAAGGCGGACGGCGTGGTGTGGTTCGATTTCGCGACGCTGTGCGGCGGTCCGCGCTCGCAGAACGACTATCTGGAGCTGGCGAGCCGCTTCCACGCCGTGATCCTCTCCGACGTGCCGCAGATGACGCCTCGTATGCAGTCCGAAGCACGCCGCTTCACCTGGCTCATCGACGTGTTCTACGACCACAAGGTCAAGCTGCTGATGTCGGCCGCGGTGCCGCCCGAGGAACTCTACGTGGAAGGCCCGATGGCCAACGAGTTCACCCGCACGGTGTCGCGCATCGTCGAAATGCAGTCGAAGGAATATCTCGAAACGCCGCGCCGCATCGTCGATACGGCCCTGACCTGAGGGTACGGCGTCCGCGCCGCACCTGCGAGCTGTGGGCGCATCTGCGGCGACACACCCATGTCGAGCTGGCGCCACGCCGGTGCCGAGCCAGTCGCAAAATAGCGCGGCGGCACCATTTTCAAGATTCGGACTCGTCTGATATGGGCGACGGGGGCGAGTGGATATCGTTTGTCAGCACACCCTCTGACAAAGGACCTTCCATGACCCCGCATCGCGATATCACCGACGAAGAATGGCAGCGCGTGATGCTGCTCCTGCCCGAACTGCGTCCGCGCACCGAGTTGCGCGGCCGGCCGCTTGCCAACACGCGCTCGGTGCTCAACGGCGTGCTGTGGGTCATGTATAGCGGTGCGAACTGGTCGGCCATGCCGCGCCGCTACCCTTCGTATCAAACCTGCCATCGCCGCTTCAAGACCTGGCACTACAACGGCGCGCTCAAGCGCGTGATGGGCGAGCTGTTCGGCGAGGACGGCGTGAGGTTGTGCGGCACCATCGAAACGCGCATGCGCAAGCACGCGAGCCGTGCGGAAAAAGCGGCGCGCAGGCAGGAAGCGGCGCGCAACACGCCGCGCAATTCGCCGTTCGTGCCGGCGGCGAGCGCGTCCGCGCAATCGCAGCCTTTCCACTATGGCTCCGTGTATCGTCACACGGCGTAATCCTGGCGCATACGAGGTCCGGCCGAAGCGGCGCTTGCGCGCGCTCCGGCCGGTTTCGTCTCTCAGGTCCCCTTGCCGGTTTGCGCACCGGTGCTCAGGTCGATCCGCTCACGCATCCACTTACTGCTGACGCACCCACGTCTGCGAGCGGCCGAGCAGCGAAATGCCCATATAGCCGCGCACGACGAGTTTCTGGCCGCCGTCTTCCGTATGCATCTTGCAGCGGTACAGCTTGCCGTTCTCAGGGTCGAGAATGTGGCCGCCGTCATAACCCTCGCCGGTCTTCTTCATGCTGTCGATGATCGTCATGCCGAGGATCGGCTGATCCTTGCGCGAGTCGGTGCAGGCCGTGCAGCGCCGGTCGGGCTGGTCATTCGCGCCCAGTCCCTTGATGACCTTGCCGCTCAGATCGCCGTTGGCGTCGGCGCTGATCTGCACGAGCGCTTTCGGCTGGCCGGTGTGATCGTCGATGGTCTGCCAGACGCCGACGGGCGTGTCGGTTTGAGCGTGTGCGGCGAGGGCGCCGCACAGCAGGACACTCGCAAGCGCGACTTGGCGCGCCGCGCGTCCGATGACTCGGTTCATGTCTTCCTCCACTGATGTTGTTTGTCGTGTCGATGCCGACCGTGCGTCGCGCCTGGCACGCCGCAAGGTCAGGGCAGGATACTGGAAAGCATCGCGCGCGTTTGAGAGAAGGCACTCTAGTTTGGTCGGCCTCTCGCCGCGCTGGACCAAAACGGCGGGCGATGCAAGGACACCGCGCAATTTCCAGGAATTTCTTGCCAGGTGTTGTGGGAAAAGATACGTAATCGGCAAATTTTCTACGAGGGGCCCGAAACATGTGAAAGTGAGTAATAATTGTGCCGATTTGTAAAAATTAGAACTGTTCAAAGCAGGTACTACATGGACTACAAGTGGAGAGTTCGTCGCACCGCCTTGGCGGCGCTGGTATTAATCGGGGGAATCGGTACGGGCTGCGCACAGACGCCGCCTGACAATTCAGCAGCAGCGAATGCAGCAGCGGCGCCCGTAGCACAGACCACCGCCGCACCCGCAGTGCAGGACGAGCAGGCCGCGACCCCTGCGCTGCCTTTGGCAGCGAGCCAGCCGGGCGTACTCACGCCGGATGAAGCGAAGCAGAACGCCGCGGGCAACGTCGCCGAACTGCAGCAGATGCTGCGAGGCTCGGATCTCGCCGAGCTACGCACGACCTACAACGGCTCGTATGGCGCGAGCTTGCTGTTTTACGGCAAGGAAATGACGTACTACGTCACGCTGTTCCAGAACAAGACGTTCTGGCGCGTGATCAAGACGAGCGACGAGACGCGCGCTGAAGCGATCTACCGCGACTTCGCGGTGAAGTCGGGGCAGCTCGCCGAAGTGGAAATCCGCCGCACGCGCCTCGAAGCGCAGAAGGCGTTCACGGACCGCATGATCGCCCTCACGCAGGACCATGCGAACCGGCTCCAGGCGGATCTGGCCATCGCGCGCGAGCAGCAGGCGCTCGTCGCGGACCGGCAGAAGCAGGGCCGCGATCAGGCGAACGCATTGCAGGCGCAGAAGACGGCTGCCCAGGCGGAACTGCGTACGGTTCAGCGTCAGGTGCGTGAGCTGCAGCAACAAGTGGAAGGCGGTCTGCCGATCCGCTGATCGCCGGTACGCGGTGTGGCCAGGGTGCTCGCCAGGCGCCTGGTCGTGCCACCGGTTGAGCAAGACACGCCGATGCGGCACGCAAAAGGCGGAGCGTCGTGGGCGCTCCGCCTTTCTTCATGGTGCGATCGTTCAGGGCGCGCTCAGTGCTTGCCGTGGCGATGCGTGTCGCGGCCCTTGTGGGTTTCGTCTGCGGAATGGGGCTTCGGTTGAGAGCCGGTCGGCGAGGGGTCGACGGCGATCGGATCGCTCGCGGGGAAGGTTTCGTCGAGCGCTTCGTCGAGCGGGTCTTCCTGCGGGGGGTGCGGGGCTTTCGGCTTGGATGCGCTCATGGCGGCCTCCGTGGCGATATGCGTCAGCCCCAGAATAACGCAAAGCGAGAATCGTGACCGTGAGCCACGGCTGCCAGAGCGCTTCTGAAGACACGGGACGAAACTGAACGCGACTGCACCGCAGTTGTACGAAACTGCGCGCGCAAACAAGCGGGCGCGCCAAGGCGCGCCCGTACTGTACTGAAATGTCGGCGTGGTCGGCGTACCGTGCAGCAGGTGCGCCAGCCATCAGCGGCTTAGCTGTTGCCCGAGCCTTCGCCGCCGTTACCGCCGTTGTTCACCGCGCCGTAGAGGCGGCGGCGGCGCGTCACGACGACTGGGCCGTCCTGCGAGCCACGGTCATTGCCGGGGGCACTCGATGCGCCCGATGGCGCGCCGGACGGCGCCGACCAGCTCTCGCGCGGCTCGCGCGATTCACGCGGTTCTCGTTGTTCACGCGGGCCATGGCCGCCGTGACTGCCGTGCGGGCCGCGGCTCGTATGCTCGCCGTGCGAGCTGCGAGCGCCGCCCGGGCGCGGACCCGGACGGGTGCCGGTGTCGAGCTGGATGGTCGAAATGGCGCGCTTGTAGATGCCTTGCAGGCCGACGGGCGTGCGCAGCATCACCAGGTACTGATCGAACGACTCGATGCATCCGGTCAGGCGAATGCCGTTGACCAGATAGATTTCGACGCGCTTTCTTTCCTTACGCGCGGCGTTCATGAAGTCGTTTTGCGGGTGCGATTCTGCGGAAGGCATGGACTAGATTTGGCCAGGCGGCGCAATGCCGCAATCAGTTGGAAACGTTTGCTCGCCGCGATTCTACCTTGTGTCGGCGAAGCGCGCGTGCGGGAAAGTAAGCTTACTGCAGAACTATACCGGCTCGCGGCCGCGACCGCAGATTGACGAAAAATGCATCGCTGCGTCCCTCGTCGTCGGCTGCCGGCAAGCGGCGAGTCCGGATGACAGGTTGCGATGGGCAGCGACAGCGGTTTTCGGAAAGAGGCCTGCCGACGATACGCCCGCGGGTTGTCAGACCCGCGCGACCTTTCGACGCGCATGCACTCACTCACACAGCGTAGTCCATGGCGGCAGGCCATGCTCGACCGATTCGAGGCCGGACCGGCGCTTACACGATGGATTTCGATCCGCTTGCGACGATTCTCGCGGTGCCCGAGGGCTTCGTTCCGTGCGGCGGCACACGCAAGGCGAAATCACCGCTTGCGCGGAATAAGCGCACCGCTTGTAACGTTTAACGCGATATCGGCGATGAACTCAATGGAGGTGGTCATGGAGCGGTTTCGCAAAGTTCTCGCGTGTCTCGTTTGTGCGGCGCTCGCAGGCGTCGCGGGTGCCGGCCTCACGGCTTGCAGCGACATGAATACAGGCGGGGCGTCGTCGAGCAGTTCGGGCGGCTCGTCGGGCGGTGGCTACTGAGCGGCGTGCGGCGTGTTGCGTCATCCGTCGCCGGAGTTCGAAGCGCAGGTCGTGGCTCAGCTCGGGCCCATGCGCCGCTATGCGCGCGCCTTGACCGGCGACGCCGCCTGGGCTGACGACCTCGTGCAGGACGCCGCGGAGCGTGCGCTCTCGCGCTGGACTTCGTTTCGCCCGCAGAGCAATCTGCGCGCGTGGCTGCTCACGATCCTGCGGCATCTGTACATCGATCAGTTGCGCGGCCGGCGCGAGATCGCCGTCGACGACGAAGCCGCGCCGTGGCGCACGCTCGAGGCGCCGCACGGCGAGGTGGACGGCCTCGTGCTGCGCGATCTGCAGCGCGCGCTCTATGCGTTGCCTGCGGCGCAGCGCGAGGTGCTGCTGCTCGTGTGCGTGGAGGAGTTGAGCTACAGCGAGGCGGCGGCGGTGCTCGGGGTGCCGGCCGGCACGGTGATGTCGCGCCTGTCGCGGGCGCGCGAGCATCTGCGAGCGTTGCTCGATACGGGGCCGGTGCAGGACCCGGGGCGCGATCCGGCGCAACGCGCCGCGCCGCTCAGGGTGGTGGGGACGCTACGATGAACGACAACGATCTCGGCCACGGACGCGACGGCGAAGGCGTGCCGCCAGCTTCGCCTGAAGAGGACCTCACGATGCTGGGCGCTTTCGTCGACGGCGAACTGCCGGCGGGCGAGAGCGAGGCGCTGCAGGCGCGCCTCGCGGACGACCCGCGCGCGGCGGCGCGCGTCGCGGCCTGGCGCGCTCAGAAGGCCGCGCTGCAGGCGTTGTGCGAAGGCGCGCGCGTGTCGGGCGAGGATGCCGCGCCCGGCGCCGCCGAAGCAGCAGGCGGCACGCCCGCCGTGCTCGTCCTGCGTGCGGGCGCGCCGTGGTGGTGGCGCGCGGGCATCGCGGCGGCGTGGGTGGCGGTGGGTGCGGGGCTCGCGGTGGCGGCCACGGCGCTCGTGCCGCGGCTCGCGCCGGGCCTGGCTCCAGAACTGGCGGCCGTCTCCGCGCCGGCGGCCGTGCGCAGCGAAACGCCCGAGGCGTTCGCGCGCCGCGCCGACATCGCCTACGCGGTGTATTCGCCGGAGCAGCGGCATCCCGTGGAAGTGGGCGCGGCCGACGAGGCGCACCTCGTCGCGTGGCTCTCCAAGCGGCTCGGCAAGCCGCTCTCGGTGCCGTCGCTGGCCGAATACGGCTACACGCTCGTGGGCGGGCGTCTCTTGCCCGGCAACACGGGGCCGGCTGCGCAATTCATGTACGAGAACGATGCGGGCGAGCGCCTCACGCTCTACGTGGGCAGTTCGGCAAGGGATAGGGACCCCGTGCGCCTATTGCGCGATGGCAACCGCCGCACGTTTTACTGGAGCACCGAACGCACGGGCTACGCGCTCTCCGGTCCGCAGACAGAACCCAAGCTGCGCGAGATCGCGCTCGACGTGTGCGGCGCGCTGGGCGGCAAGCCCGGGCAGTGGTGATGCGCGACGCCGGCGGAGCGGGCCCATGAGCGACGCCGCGCGCCATCCCGCGCCCACCTTGCCTCCCGGCATCGACGAGGCCCGTTTCGCGCGTGCGCTCGCTGCGTTCGAAGGCATCGTGGGCGCGCCGAACGTCTGCCGCGGCGGCGCAGCGCTCGATCCGTATTTCGATCCGTTCGTGCCGCTCGCCGATGCGCACGCCTTCGCCCCTTCCGCTGCGATCCTCCCCGCGAGTGTCGAAGAGATCCGCGCGATCCTGCGCGTCGCGAACGAAACGCGCGTGCCGCTGTGGACCGTGTCCACGGGGCGCAACTTCGCCTACGGCGGCGCCGCGCCGCGTCTGGCGGGCTCGGTCGTGCTCGACCTGCAGCGCCTGAACCGCATCCTCGAGGTGGACGAGCGCCTTGCATGGGCGCGCGTCGAGCCGGGCGTGAGCTACTTCGATTTGCACGCGCATCTGCGCGAGCAGCATCTGCGGCTGTGGGTCGATCCGCCCGCGGCGGGCTGGGGCAGCGTGGTCGGCAACACGCTCGAGCGCGGCTTCGGTACGACCGCCTACGGCGACCACGCCGCGTCGCAGTGTGGCATGGAGGTCGTGCTCGCCAACGGCGACGTGGTGCGCACCGGCATGGGCGCGATCGCCAACGGCACGGCGTGGCAACTCTACCGGCCGGGCTATGGGCCCTCGTTCGATGCGCTCTTTACCCAGTCGAACTACGGCGTCGTCACGAAGATGGGGCTCTGGCTCATGCCGGCGCCGCGGGCGTTCGTGATCGGCGAGATCCAGTTCGCGCGCGAGGACGATCTCGGCGTGCTCGTCGATACGCTGCGCGCGCTGCAGCTCGGCGGCACGATACGCCAGCACGCGGCGATCGAAGGCGCGATCCGCCGCGCCGCGAGCCTCGCGCCGCGTGCCCGTTGGTACGAAGGCGAGGGCGCGATGCCCGAGTCAGCCGTCGCCGCGATGCAGCGCGATCTGAACGTGGGCCGCTGGAATCTGCATTACGCGCTCTATGGCGAGCCCGAGGTGATCGACGTGGAGCGGCGCATCGTCGAGCGTGCGTTTGCCGGCGTGCCGGGTGTGCGTTTCTCGGCGCGGCGCTATGCCGAAGGCGACGAACCGCAGGGCGGCGCTGACCGCAATCTCGCCGGCATTCCGGCGATGAGCGCGTTTCGCATGCTCGACTGGCGCGGCGGCGACGGCGCGCACGTGGACTTCTCGCCGCTGTGTCCCGCCGACGGCCGCGACGCGCTGCGTCAGTACGCGCTCGTCAAGGCGCGCGCGGCCGAGTACGGTTTCGATTACTACGGCGGTTTCACGGCGGCGGGGCGCTATCTGCATCACGTATTCGCCGCGATCTTCGCGCGTGAGCGCCGTGACGACGCCGCGCGCGCAGGAGACCTGCTGCGCGCGCTGATGAGCGACGCGGGCGCGGCCGGCTACGGCGTCTACCGTTCGCATTTGCTCTACATGGATTACGCCGCGGCGCAGTATGCCTTCAACGACGGCGCGCTGTTGCGCCTCGCGCAAACCGTGAAAGACGCACTCGATCCACAGGGCGTGCTCTCACCGGGCAAGCAGGGCATCTGGCCCGAGGCGTGGCGTGCGGAGCGCGGCTATACGTGATCGATTTAATCAAGACTGCGTAGCGATTGGCAGAAAAGCAGGTAGCAAGGATTGACAGGACGGCGCACGGAGGACTCGATGGACAGGCGGGCTTTTCTCTGCGATGCCGGTGCCGTGGTGCTAGGCGCGGCATGGCAGGCGCATCCGCTCAGCGTTGCGATTGGCGAACGCGCGCCTCGTGCGGGCGCAGCGTTTGCGCGTAGTGTTGCGGTGTACGACCCGGCGCTCGCCCAGGGCCGCGTGCTCGCACGCGCCGCGGCGCGCGCGGGATGCGTTGCGTGGGCCATCGGCGACGGCTGCGCCGACACGGCCGCTAGCGACATCGGCACCCTGTGGCACGCACGCATTGCACAGCGGCTCGAGCCCGGTGCGGCCTTGACTGGCGCGTTGCGTCCCTCGGACCGTTTCGTGCTCGCGCGGCTCGCCAGCGCGCGCGGGGTGACGCTGCGCGACTTCGCTTAGGCAACCTTGGCGATTGCGCATCGACATCTCACGTCGGCGGCTTCTTCGCCGCTTTCGCGATTTCCTCGTCGCGCAGCTGGCGGCGCAGGATCTTGCCGATGGTCGATTGCGGCAGGGACGCACGGAACTCCACGATGCGCGGCACCTTGTATCCCGTGAGCTGCTGGCGGCAGAACTGGATCAGCGCGGCTTCCGTGAGCGCGGGATCGCGCTTCACGATGAACACCTTCACGCGCTCGCCCTGCACCGGATCGGGCACGCCGATCGCCGCCACTTCGCGCACGCCGGGGTGCATCGCCACCACGTCCTCGATCTCGTTCGGATACACATTGAATCCCGACACCAGAATCATGTCCTTCTTGCGATCGACGAGGCGGATATAGCCGCGCGCATCCATCACGCCGATGTCACCGGTCGTGAGCCAGCCATCGGCAAACACCTTTGCCGTTTCGTCCGGGCGATTCCAGTAGCCCTTCATCACTTGCGGACCCTTGACACAGAGCTCGCCGGCTTCGCCGATGCCGGCCCACGTGCCGTCGTCCCTGCGAAAGCGCACCTGCGTGGACGGCGCGGGCAGCCCGATCGAGCCTTCCGGATGCGCCTCGTCCCCCTCTGCATGCGCGATATCGACGGGATTCATCGAAACGATCGGCGAGCATTCGGTGAGACCGTAGCCTTCCACGACGGGCTTGCCCGTGACGGCCCGGAACCGGTCGGCGACGGCCTTCTGCATGGCCATGCCGCCCGCCATCGCGAGTTTGAGGCCCGAGAAGTCGCGCTGGCGGAACGCCGCGTTGTCGAGCAGTGCGCTATAGAGCGTGTTGACCGCGCTGATGCAACTGAACGTCTCGTGCTCCAGTACCTTCATCACGCGCTTCATGTCGCGCGGATTGGCGATCAGGATGTTGCGTCCGCCGAGTGCGAGGAAGATCAGCGCATTGATGGTGAGCGAATAGATGTGATAGAGCGGCAAGGGCGTAAGCACCGTCTCGGCGTTGGCGTCGAACTGGTTGCCAATCCACGCCTTTGCCTGCTGCACGTTCGCGAGCACGTTGCCGTGCGTGAGCATCGCGCCCTTCGCGACACCCGTGGTGCCACCCGTGTACTGGAGGAACGCGAGATCGTCGGCACGGGTCGCCACCGGCGCGTGCGGGGCGCGCGCGCCTTGCGCGAGCGCATCGAGCAGGCGCACCGCACGCGGCAGGTGGTAGGGCGGCACCATCTTCTTCACGTGGCGCAGCATGATGTTGACGAAGCGGCCCTTGAGGTTCAGTCCTTCGCCCAGCAAGTCGCCGAGCGCAGTCACGACGATGCGTTGCACCTGCGTGCCGGGCAGCGCCGCTTCGAGCGTGGCGGCGAAGTTCTCGAACACGACGATGGTCTGCGCGCCGCTGTCCTGCAACTGATGCTCGAGCTCGCGCACGGTGTAGAGCGGGTTGACGTTGACGATCACGGCGCCGGCCTTGAGCGCGCCGAAGAGGGCAACCGGATACTGCAAGGTGTTGGGCAGCATGATCGCGACGCGCTCGCCCGGCTGCACGCCCGCGCCTTGCAGCCAGGACGCGAACGCCGTGGCCCTGCGGGCGAGTGCGGCGTAGGTCATCGGCGAGCCGGCGCTCACGTAGGCGACGCGCTCGCCGAAGCGCGCCGTGCAGTCGTCGAAGAAATGGGTGAGCGAGGCGTACTGGCTCGCGGCGATTTCGCGCGGCACGCCGGGAGGGTACGAGGCGTACCAGATGCCGTCGGTGTTGGGAGTGGCCGCCTGAGGTGGGGCCGGCTGAGGTGTGACCGCCTGAGGTGCGGAAGCCGCCACGGGGCTCGCCGGATCGGGCTGGGGCGTTTCGCTCATGGTGAATCTCCGGACGGTAGGGCAACCGAGTGCCTTTCATCATGCAACGCCACGCGCCGTGCGGCCAGGAGGTGTTACCCGGTGTGCGGGCGCGGGCGGCTCGACCATCGTCAAAACCAGCAAAAAAGGCCGTGCGGGCGAACCCGGCACGGCCTTTCATCGTGGTGCTGCGGTGCGGCGTTACGGGGCGGCCGCGTGTGGCACGTCAGACGCCCGACACCTCTTTCGCGGTCTGCGTCATGTCGATGCCTCGACGTTCGCGGCTGAACGGGATCAGCACCGCGATCACGATGGCGACCGTGCCGGCGACGATCGCCATGGCCATCGAGTAGTCCTGGTTGTGCGTTTCGGCGAGCGACGCCTGCAGCGTGGCGTTCACCGAAGCGAACAGGTTACCGAGCTGATAGACGAGGCCCGGGAAGGTCGCACGCACTTCGTCAGGCGAAATTTCGTTGAGGTGAACCGGGATCACGCCCCAGGCGCCCTGCACCGAAATCTGCATGAGGAACGCGCCGAGCGCGAGCAGCACCGGCCCTTGCGAGAATGCCCACAGCGGCAGCACCGGCAGCGCGATCAGCGCGGCGATGAAGATTGCCTTGCGGCGGCCGATACTTTCGGAAATCCGGCCGAAGAAGAGGCCACCCACGATCGCGCCGATATTGAGCACGATGGTGATGATCGAAACCGTGTGCGGATCGAAGTGATGCTGTTCGCGCAGGAAGGTCGGATACAGATCCTGTGTGCCGTGCGAGAAGAAGTTGAACGCCGTCATCAGCACGATGGCGTACAGGGAAAGCTTCCAGTTGTGCTTGAGCGTGGTGAGCAGGCTCGGACGCGCGCGCTTTTCCATTTCCTTGAAAGCCGGCGACTCGGGCACGTGCATACGCACATAGACCACGAGCAGCGCGGGCAGCACGCCGACGAAGAACATGCCACGCCAGCCGATGTACTGATACAGCACGCCGAACACGATCGAGGCGAGCAGATAGCCGCTCGGGTAGCCCGCCTGCAGCAGCCCGGAAATGATGCCGCGCGACTTGGGCGGAATGGTTTCCATGGTGAGCGCCGAGCCCACGCCCCATTCGCCGCCCATGGCGACGCCGAAGAGCCCGCGCAGGACGATGAAGGTCGCGAGGTTGGGCGAGAAGCCCGTGAGCAGTTCGAGGATCGAGTAGCACGCGATGTTGATCATCAGCGTGGGACGGCGGCCGTATTTGTCGGCGAGGCGGCCGAATATCAGCGCGCCGAGCGGGCGCATGGCCAGTGTCAGCGTAATGGCAAATGCCACTGCCGGGATTTTGGTGTTGAATTCGGTGGCGATGTCTTTCAGAACGAAAACCATCAGAAAGAAATCGAATGCATCGAGCGTCCATCCCAGGTACGCCGCGATCGTGACGTTCTTCTGTTCACGCGTCCAGCTCATGTTGATTGTTCTCCTTTGATACTGGGGGCAATGCCATGTCTCCTGTCGATCGCGATGGGCGCTTGTGCACCTCGCGCGATCTCATGCACGTGTCGGCATTGCCTTGTGTGGCCTGGTTGTGTGACTTGGGGCGGCCCCCCCGCAATGGGCCACGCGCCAGCAGTGTACGCCCGGCATTAAACATTTGCATGCATCTTGACTGGAACCCGTAGTAATCCCTGGGGAATTCGGGTAAAGGCGAAAGCTTTTTGTTTTATTCGTAATTTAAATGTAATTTAAATGAAGGTAACTCAATGCACGAATGAGTTAATCGATGCGCATGAACGAATGCAAACGAGCGGGCATTTACCCGCTCGAATCGGACGAATGGGAGATATCGCGTGGACGGCGCCGTCGGCGCGTCGCAAAGAAAAACGGCGGCGCCGCGCTCGAAGCGCCGCGCCGCCGTTGTGCCGGTGATCAGACCCGGCGAGGCAACCCGCTATTAGAAGATGTTGCGAAAGCCGACGGCGACGCCGGTCTGGTTGTTGCGACCCGGGAAGTCGGCCGTTGCCGAGCCGGTGCCGCGCATGAAGTCGACCGTGCCATACACTTCGGTGCGCTTGGACAGCGAGTACTCGGCCAGCAGTACTGCCGAGTAGCGCACACCGGTGCTGAGCGTCACGCCGTCTCCATTCAGGCCGTTCTTTGCGTGATCGTAGTAGTACGCCGCGGTCAGCAGCAGCGGCGAGCTGACCTGCCACGTTGCGCCGGCATAGAGACCGTTGTCGATGCGGTTGGTTTTCGTCACGGGCGTCACGAAGTTGATCGCCGCGGGCGAGTTCGCGGCTGCCATGTACTGGTCGACCACGCCGGTATTGTCCTGGCCCCACAGCCAGCCGCCGTACAGGTGGACCGGACCGAGCGCATAGACTGCGCCGAGGTTGGCCACGCGGTACTTGTTGTTGTGTGCGTCGCTATTCTGCTGGTAGCCCGCGAGCAGCGAGACCGGACCGGCTGCGTAGGTGGCCGTGAAGCCGTACATGTTGCTCGCGCCGACGCTGCCCGCCACGCCGCCGAAGCTGTACATGCCTTCGACTTCGAGGCCGCCGAACTTGCCGTCGTACTTGACCGAGTTGTTCTCACGCAGACCGTAGCCGAGCGCGCCCGGCAGCCAGCCGTCCTGGTCGAAATTGCCAACGGTCAGCGGGTCGAAGGTGTTGCCCAGTTGGTCGAACATGGGCGTGTTCTGACGGCCCATCGTGACCGTACCGTACTTGTTGCTCGACAGCCCCACGTACGCCATCCGGTTGAACAGCGTATTCGAGCTCGCCAGTTGGCCGTTCCAGAGGTTGAACCCGTTCTCGAGGCGGAACACGGCCGAGAGGCCGCCGCCCAGATCCTCGGAGCCCTTCAGGCCCCAGCGGCTGCCGGTGATCGGGCCTTGCGTCATCTGCAGCTCGTTGTCGTTGTGCGCGTTGGCGTTCGTCAGGTAGCGGATGCTGGTGTCGACGATGCCGTAGAGCGTGACCGAGCTTTGCGCGAAACTGTGCTGGCAAGCCAGTGCGAGGGCGAGGCCGCCGACGGCGGATGCGATCTGGGTGTGTCTCACGGTGAAATCCTTTTCTTCTGCTGCGTGTTGTCAGTCCGTCGGACCGCCGGGGTGCCGGGGCCCGATTTTTTCGTATGCCGGCCAGTGGATGCTGGCCGGGGGGCCGATGATAGACGCTTGGTGAAGGGGTGAAAACGCGGGCTGTCGCGTGCTTGCAACGGTTGCGCGCGCAATTAACTCCCCGCATGTTTGCTTTTTCAGCCTACCCAACCCGCATACGGCCGGTGGCAACAGCACAAATACCGTTTAATGAACGGTCGTGCTTTTCCCTATTTTTCTGACTAGCGGGCCTCGCTAGAATCGTTGGCATCTCATCGCGTTCCGCCATCCGGGAACGTCGGCCGGTCCACAAGACATCAAGGAGACGAAAGCATGCGGGTCAGGGAAATGTTCGAGCTGGGCGGTCAGGTCGCACTCATCACCGGCGGCTCGCGCGGGCTGGGTTTGCAGATGGCGCAGGCGCTCGGCGAGATGGGCTGCCACGTGGTGATCACGGCGCGCAAGGCCGACGAACTGGGTGAGGCGCAGAGCCATCTGCAGGCGCTCGGCATCAAGGCGACCACGATCGTGAGCGACCTGCAGCGCGCCGAGGCCGTCAAGCCGCTCGTGGACGAGACGCTGGCGGCCGGCGGTCAGATCGACATTCTCGTGAACAATGCGGGCGCCACGTGGGGCGCCCCCGCGGAGGATTATCCCGACGAGGCGTGGCACAAGGTCATGAACCTGAACGTGACCGCGCCGTTCTTCCTCGCGCGCGAAGTGGGCAAGCGCAGCATGATCCCGCGCCAGCGTGGCAAGATCATCAACGTGGCTTCGATTGCGGGCCTGAAGGGGTCGCTCGGGCCCATGCAGACCATCGCGTACAACACCTCGAAGGCGGCGGCCATCAACTTTACGCGTGCGCTGGCTGCCGAATGGGGCAAGTACAACATCAACGTGAATGCGATCTGCCCGGGGTTCTTTCCCTCGAAGATGTCGGCCGGGCTGCTCGACAAGCTGGGGCAGGTGGTGATCGACCACACGCCGCTGCACCGTCTCGGCGACGACGACGATCTCAAAGGCGCCGTGGTGTTTCTCGCGAGCCAGGCCTCGCGGCATATGACGGGTCAGTATCTCGCCGTGGATGGCGGCTCGAGCATCGTCTGATTGCGCATGGTAGGTGGCGCCGGCCCTCAGCGAGCGGTTGGCGTCCGCATTCTTCACAAGTCTTGCCTGACGGAGCCCGCCATGTCCACGTCCGCCCCGACGCTTTCCGCACCTTCGCCGGCATCGCCCCAGCCAGCCTCGCCGCATTGGCCCGCGCATCTTTCGCCGCATCTGAGCATTCCGCAAACGAACCTCTTCTATAACGCAGAGGTCTCGGCGGCGCGCTATCCCGACAAGCCGTTCATCGTTTTCTACGACACGCCCATTACGTTCGCGCAGTTCAAGGACGAGGCCGAGCGCATTGCCGGCTATCTGCAGCAGGAGTGCGGCGTGAAGGCCGGCGACCGCGTGCTGCTCTACATGCAGAACAGCCCGCAATGGGTCATCGCTTACTACGGCATCCTGCGCGCCAACGCCGTGGTCGTGCCGGTCAACCCGATGAACCTCACCGAGGAACTCGCGCATTACGTGGAAGACAGTGGCGCGACGACGGTTTTCGTCGCGCAGGATCTCTACCCGCGTGTTGCGCCGCTCGTCCAGGAAGGCGGGGGCCTCAAGCATCTGCTCGTTGCGACGTATAGCGACTATCTGAAGTGCGAGCCGTTTTCGCCGCCGCCTGAGTTCGTGAGCGCGCCGCGTTCCGTGAGCGGCCCGGGTGTTGCGCACTGGATCGACGTGCTCGAGGCGCGATGCGTACCCGGAGCGCTAACCGCCGGGCCCGACGACCTCTGCGTGATGCCGTACACCTCGGGCACGACCGGCAAGCCCAAAGGCTGCATGCACACGCATCGCAGTGTGATGGCGACGGCCGTGGGCGGCTGCAACTGGTTCGGAAGCAATCAGGATGCCGTACAACTTTCGGTGCTGCCGCTCTTTCACGTAACCGGCATGCAGGGCGGCATGAACAGCCCGATCTACAACGGCTCGACCGTGGTGTTGCTGCCGCGCTGGGATCGCGACGCCGCGGCGCGCGCCATCGAGCATTACCGCATCAACGGCTGGCAGGCAATCTCGACGATGGTGGTGGACTTCATCTCGAACCCGCGCATTCACGAGTACGACCTGTCGAGCCTCGCCTGGATGCGCGGCGGCGGCGCGACGATGCCCGACGCGGTCGTGAAGAAGCTCAAGGATCTGACCGGGCTCGACTTCGTCGAGGGCTATGGCATGTCGGAAACCATGGCGGGCACGCATATCAATCCGCCGCAGCGTCCCAAGCCGCAATGTCTCGGCATTCCGGTATTCGACGTCGACTCGCGTGTGATCGATCCGATCACACTGGAGGAGGTGCCGCCAGGCGAGTCGGGCGAGTTGATCATGCATGCGCCGCAGGTGATGCAGGGCTACTGGCGCAACCCCAAGGCGACGAGCGAAGCGTTCATCGAACGCGACGGCAAGCGCTTCCTGCGTACGGGCGACCTCGTGCGGCGCGACGAAGAAGGCTATTACTTCATGACCGACCGCCTCAAACGCATGATCAACGCGTCGGGCTACAAGGTCTGGCCGGCCGAGGTCGAGGCGCTTATGTACCGGCACCCGGCGATCAACGAAGTGTGCATCATCGGTACCCAGGACGAGCGCCGCGGCGAGACCGTGAAGGCCGTGGTGGTGCTCGATCCGAAGCAGGTCGGCAGCGTGAACGAAGATGACATCATCGCCTGGGCGCACGACAACATGGCCGCGTACAAGGCGCCGCGCATCGTGCAGTTCGTCGACGCGCTGCCGAAGTCGGGCAGCGGCAAGATTCTGTGGCGCAAGCTGCAGGAAGAAGAGGCCGAGGCGCGCGGCAACGCCTGAGCGCGCAGTTCTCCTTCGTTGTCCTTCAATATCGAGCCCGTCTGGATAGCGCGCTAGTGCGCGCCAATCCAGACGGGTTTCGTTCTTTTCGTTCTTATTGGGCTCGCACTTTCGTGCGTGCGCATCAGGCGCCGGCAAGCGCGGGCAAACCGCCTTCGCGCCAATCCTGCTCCATGACGGCTGCCATGCCCCATTCCTGTGAACCGCGTTGAGCGGGCACGGCCAGTGGCCATTCACCGGGCGCCTGCGCGTTCTTGCGAGCAAGGATCGCCTCGCACAGAAATTCCATGCTGTACGCCTTCAGCAGATGCGGGTGATTCGTTTCGATATAGGCGGCGACGCGCGCCTGTTCACCGGCAATCGATGCGAGCGAGTAGAGCGTGCGCGCATCCCAGCGAAAACGCAGGCCGAGTTCGGCGAATGCCGTGTTGAATGCGCACAACTGCGCCTCCAGTTGGCGATCGTGGCGGGTGTCCAGGTGGCTCATGGCTGTCTCCTCATGTCGAGTGGCGTGAAGCAAGAGTAGAAGCGCCAATGAATAAACGATAGTTAAAGTTTTTTTCGAAAAATATAAGTAAAGCTGTATGGATGGCGGATCAGCCCCGCGAATCGAGCGAGACATGGCCCGGTACGCGTAAACCCCGCTTAGCTGCGAGCGTGTTGCTGATATATTGTATTGGAAATATGAAATTCCCCAGCAGCGCCGGCTAAACAGAACGTTGGAGACAAACGACCGATGTCCGCCGAAAGAGAATTCGTCACCGGGATGCCCCCGGTCACCTTGACGCTGGAGCCGATCAACGCAACCGCTTCGCTGCGCGATCAGGCTTACGCGAGGCTCAAGCAGGCCATTGCCGAAACCGACATCTACCGCTCGCGAGACGAGATCCGGCTAGACGAAAAGGATTTGACCGAGAAGCTCGGCGTGAGCCGAACACCGGTTCGCGAGGCGATGACGCTGCTGGAACAGGAGGGCTTTCTGCGCACGGTGCCGCGCCGCGGTGTTTACATCCTGCGCAAGACGCGCAAGGAGATCGTGGAGATGATCTATATGTGGGCCGCGCTCGAAAGCATCGCCGCGCGCCTCGCGACGCAGCGTGCCTCGGACGACGACATTGCGGGTCTGCGGCGCATGTTCGCGACCTTCGGCGATTCGACGCCCTCGGACCACATAGAGGAGTACTCGGAGGCGAACATCATGTTTCACCAGTCGCTGGTGGAGCTATCGAAGTCGCCCATCATCGTCGACACCATCAAGAACATCTTCATGCATGTGCGCGCGATCCGGCGCATGACGATCGCGCAGAGCGATCGCGCGTCGCGTTCGATCGTCGAGCACATGCGCATTATCGAGGCGCTCGAGGCGCGCGACACCGAGCGCGTCGAGCAGCTCGTGCGGCAGCACTCGATCGAACTCGCGCTGTTCGTGGAAGCCAACTGCGATTTTCTGGACTGAAACGTAGAGCGCGCCGCGTCGGGCCGCCGGTTCATATCGGCTCGACGCATGAGTCAGCGGCATCGATACGCAGTTCGTCTGAATGAGCGCCGCGATGCTGAAAGAAAGGTATGGAGTCCGTAACAAGTTCGTCAGGACGTTTGGGCCGAATGAAGGTGCTTGCCCATGGTGTGCTGCGTCAAAGTTTGCCGCTGCGCGAGCGATCGCACGAGACAGCAACGGTGCAGCACGGCGCGACGCAGTGCAGCAAACGCGGCATGGGTAAAAAAACGTCTTGACTAATATTGTGTGTGGAATATTGTATATCACGAATCACACAACGCCCCGCCAAAGAGGAGACGTCATGGCAGAAGCAGGCATCAACGAGGCACAGCAGAACCCTGTGCCGGAAGCGCAGCAAACGACCGATGGCTTTCATCTCGTCATCGACGCGCTGAAACTCAACGATATCGACACGATCTTCGGTCTCGTCGGTATTCCGATCACCGATCTCGCCCGTCTCGCGCAGGCCGAGGGCATGCGCTTCATCGGTTTCCGGCACGAGCAGAACGCCGGCAACGCCGCGGCCGTGGCGGGCTACATGACGAAGAAGCCGGGCATCTGCCTGACCGTCTCCGCGCCGGGTTTCCTGAACGGCCTCACGGCACTGGCCAACGCGACCACGAACTGCTTCCCGATGATCCTCATCAGCGGCTCGAGCGAGCGCGAGATCGTCGACCTGCAGCAGGGCGACTACGAAGAGATGGACCAGCTCAACGCGGCGAAGCCTTATGCCAAGGCGGCGTATCGCGTGCTGCACGCCGAGGACATCGGCGTCGGCGTGGCGCGCGCGATTCGCGCAGCCGTCTCGGGTCGCCCCGGCGGCGTGTATCTCGACCTGCCGGCCAAGCTGCTTGCGCAGACCATCGACGCAGTGAAAGGCCAGCACTCGCTCATCAAGGTCGTCGACGCGGCGCCGCGCCAGATTCCCGCACCGGATGCGGTGCAACGCGCCATCGACGTTATCAGGAATGCGAAGCGTCCGCTGATCCTGCTCGGCAAGGGCGCGGCCTACGCCCAGGCCGACGCGCAAATCCGCGAACTGGTCGAGAAGAGCGGCATTCCGTATCTGCCGATGTCGATGGCCAAGGGTCTCTTGCCCGACACGCACGAGCAGTCGGCGTCGGCCGCGCGCTCGTTCGTGCTGGCCGAGTCGGACGCCGTGGTGCTGATCGGCGCGCGCCTGAACTGGCTGCTCTCGCATGGCAAGGGCAAGACCTGGGGTGCGGCTGCCGGCCCGAAGCAGTTCGTCCAGATCGACATTGCGCCGACGGAAATCGACAGCAACGTCGCCATCGAAGCGCCCGTGATCGGCGACATCGGTTCATGCGTGGAAGCGCTCGTTGCAGCCCTCGGCAATGACTTCCCGAAGCCGCCGGCAGAGTGGCTCGACGCCGTGGCCGAACGCAAGAACAAGAACCTGGAAAAGATGGCCGCGACGCTCGCGAAGAGCCCGTCACCGATGAACTTCCACAGCGCGCTGCGCGCCATCCGCGACGTGCTCAAGACGCGTCCCGACATCAACGTGGTCAACGAAGGCGCAAACACGCTCGACTACGCGCGCAGCATCATCGACATGTACCAGCCGCGCAAGCGCTTCGACTCGGGCACGTGGGGGATCATGGGCATCGGCATGGGCTTCGCGATCGGCGCCGCGGTGACGAGCGGCACGCAGGTCGTCGCGATCGAGGGCGACAGCGCGTTCGGCTTTTCGGGCATGGAGCTGGAAACGATTTGCCGCTACAACCTGCCGGTTTGCACCATCGTGTTCAACAACAACGGCGTGTATCGCGGCACGGACGTCAACCCGAGCGGCGGCTGCGACGTCGCGCCGACGGTGTTCGTGAAGAACGCGCGCTACGACAAGATGATCGAGGCCTTCGGCGGCATCGGCCATCAGGCGACGACGCCCGAAGAACTCACGAGCGCGCTGCTCGAGGCGATCGCGTCGGGCAAGCCCACGTTGATCAACGCAGTCATCGACGAATCGGCCGGGACCGAGAGCGGCCGTCTCACGAATCTGAATCCGCAAAGCGCGGCGATGAAGAAATAAGCCCCCATAGATCAGGTAGACCAGGAGATACGAGAAATGAGCAAACCCCTCGACGGTATCAAGATCATCGACTTCACGCACGTACAGGCCGGTCCCGCCTGCACGCAGATGCTCGCGTGGTTCGGTGCGGACGTGATCAAGGTGGAGCGCCCGGGCGCCGGCGACGTGACGCGCTCGCAACTGCGCGACATTCCCGAAGTCGACGCGCTGTACTTCACCATGCTCAACAGCAACAAGCGCTCGCTCACGCTCGACACGAAGAAGCCCGAAGGCAAGGAAGTGCTGGAGAAGCTGATTCAGGAATCGGACGTGATGGTCGAAAACTTCGGCCCCGGCGCGCTGGACCGCATGGGCTTCACGTGGGAGCGCATCAAGGAACTCAACCCGAAGATGATCGTCGCTTCGGTGAAGGGCTTCAGCGAAGGCCACCACTACGACGACCTCAAGGTCTATGAGAACGTCGCGCAGTGCGCGGGCGGCGCGGCCTCGACCACGGGCTTCTGGGACGGCCCGCCCACGGTGAGCGCCGCTGCGCTCGGCGACAGCAACACGGGCATGCACCTCGCCATCGGCATTCTCACGGCGCTGATCGGCCGCGACAAGACCGGTAAGGGCCAGAAGGTGGCCGTATCGATGCAGGACAGCGTGGTCAACCTGTGCCGCGTGAAGCTGCGCGACCAGCAGCGTCTGGACCGCCAGGGTTTCCTCGAGGAATACCCGCAATATCCGCACGGCACCTTCAGCGACGTCGTGCCGCGCGGCGGCAACGCGGGCGGCGGCGGCCAGCCGGGCTGGGTGCTCAAGTGCAAGGGCTGGGAGACCGACCCGAACGCGTACATCTACTTCACGGTGCAGGGCCACGCCTGGGAGCCGATCTGCCGCGCTCTGGGCAAACCCGAATGGATCAACGACCCGAACTACGCTACGGCGCAGGCGCGTCAGCCGCATATCTTCGACATCTTCGCGACGATCGAAGCGTGGCTCGCCGACAAGACCAAGTTCGAAGCGGTCGACATCCTGCGCAAGTTCGACATTCCGTGCGCGCCGGTGCTCAGCATGAAGGAAATTGCTAATGACCCTTCGCTGCGGGCAAGCGGTACTATCGTCGAAGTGCCGCACAAGGAGCGCGGCTCGTACCTCACGGTGGGCAGCCCGATCAAGTTCTCGGAGCTGAAGCCGGAGATCACGGGTTCGCCGCTGCTCGGCGAGCACACCGACCAGGTGCTGGCCGACCTTGGTTACACGGCTCAGCAGATCGCGGCGCTGCACGAGGTGCGCGCGGTTTGAGTTCCGCATCGAGTTCCACAAGCTGAACGCAGGAAGCGGGCGCGGCCAACGCTGCGTCCGCGCAGCACCGCAATACCAGACAGGCAGGACGCCGCGCAGCATGTGCAATGCGAGCCGTGCGGCGACGATAAACGACATTCCCCCACATAGTCATCGCCATGCAATCCGCCATCGATTTCGAGCAGCTCGCAAACGCCATCGGGGACGCCATCGTCATCTCGGACGCAGCCGGCGACATCACCTTCTGGAATCCCGCGGCCACGCGCATGTTCGGCTATACCCAGGAAGAAGCGCTCGGCAAGACGCTCGACGTGATCATTCCCGAGCGGCTGCGCGGGCGCCATTGGGAGGGCTATCACAAGACGATGGCGACCGGCCAGACGCGCTATGGCAACGACGTGCTGCGTGTACCGGCCGTGGACAAGGCGGGCAAGGCGCTTTCCATTGCCTTCACCGTGGCGCTGCTGCACTCGCCGCAGGGCGAACTCGACGGCATCGTCGCCGTGATCCGCGACGAAACCGTGCGCTTCCAGGAGGAGCGCGCGCTCAAGAAACGCATCACCGAACTCGAAGCACAGGCCCAGCAATCCTGAAACCCGCTGAAACCTCGGGAGCTCTTCGATGCACACCGAAAGACTCGGACATTTCGAGGTCGAACTCTCGGCCCGGCAAATGATTCACAACGGCGGCTGGGCCGCGTTCGCCGCGATCCACGCGGTCGAGCCCGCTGCCGACGAACCGGCGGCCGCTGTTCTCCCCCGTCAATGGGTAGTTGACGAAACCGTATTCGAAAGCGAGGCCGCCGCCATTGCCGGTGCGCGTGAGGCGGCGCTTGCTTTTCTCAAGAGCGGCAATTCGCCCAGCCTGGGCGTGTCATAGGGCAAAGCCCTCATCGAGCCGCGGCACACAAAGAATTCCAACATCAGTAGGAGACGTTTCATGAAGTCGTGGCTACGCTTTCGGCGCGCCAGATGCATTGGCGCGCCGCCCATTTCGTATGGTCTCGCCGCATCGCGCTCTGTTGTGAACGACGGAGGCGCATCATGGCGATGACCATTGCGGTCCCCCGCGAGACACTCGAAGGCGAACGACGCGTCGCGGCGACGCCGGAAAGTGTGGCACAACTAATCAAGCTCGGTTATGCCGTGGAGGTCGAAACGGCGGCGGGTGTGAATGCGTCCTACCCGGACGACGCATATCGCTCGGCAGGCGCGCGTGTCGTGGACGACGCGCAAGCGCTCTTGAGCGGCGCGGATATCGTCGTCAAGGTGCGTCCGCCTTCGAGCGAAGAGGTGCAGCGCCTGAAGCCCGGCGCGACGCTGATCGGTTTCATCTGGCCCGCGCAAAACGCTGCGCTGCTCGAACAACTCGCGGCGCGCGAGGTCACTGTGCTCGCGATGGACTGCGTGCCGCGCATCTCGCGCGCGCAGAAGCTCGACGCACTGAGTTCGATGGCGAACATGGCTGGCTATCGCGCGGTCGTCGAGGCGGCCCAGCATTTTGGGCGCGTTTTCACGGGGCAGATCACGGCGGCGGGCAAGATGCCGCCGGCCAAGGTGCTCGTGATCGGCGCGGGCGTGGCGGGGCTCGCGGCGATCGGTGCCGCGCGCGGTCTTGGCGCCATCGTGCGCGCGTTCGATACGCGCCCCGAAGTCGGCCAGCAGGTCGAAAGCATGGGCGCGGAGTTCCTGAGCATCGACATCGAAGAGGAGGGCGGCGGCTCGGGCGGGTACGCCAAACAGATGAGCGCGAAGTTCATCGAAGCGGAGATGGCGCTGTTCGAGGCCCAGGCGCGCGAGGTCGACATCATCATCACGACGGCGCTGATTCCCGGCAAGCCGGCGCCGCGCCTCATCGACGCGAAGACGGTGGCGTGCATGCGCGCGGGCAGCGTGATCGTCGACATGGCGGCCGAGCAGGGCGGCAACTGCGAACTCACTCGCCCGGGTGAGGTCGTGAATGCGAACGGTGTGACCGTGATCGGCTATACGGATCTGCCGAGCCGCATGGCGAACCAGTCGAGCCAGCTCTACGCGACCAATATCCGCCATTTGCTGACCGATCTCACGCCGGCAAAAGACGGCGAGTTGAAGCTCGATATGGACGACGTCGTGCAGCGCGGCACCACCGTCATGCAGCGCGGCCAGGTGTGCTGGCCGCCGCCGCCGGTACAGGTCTCGGCGACGCCGCAAGCGGCTGCGCAGACGAAGCCCGTTGCCGTCGTGACTGGCAACGCGAAAGAAGCCACCGCGCAGGCCGCGCGCCGCAACGGTGTCTGGTCGCTCGCGGCGCTCGTCGTTGCCGCGTTGCTGTTGCTCGCGCTCGGCGCGGTCGCGCCGCCCGCGTTCGTCGCGCACTTCACGGTGTTCGTGCTGGCCGTGTTCGTCGGCTATCAGGTGGTCTGGAACGTCACGCCCTCGTTGCATACGCCGCTCATGAGCGTGACGAATGCGATCAGCGGGATCATCGTGATCGGCGCGTTGCTGCATCCGGGCAACGCCAGCACGATCGTGACCGTGCTGGCGGGCATTGCGCTCGTCGTCGCGACCATCAACATCGCGGGCGGCTTTCTCGTCACCCAGCGCATGCTGAAGATGTTCCAACGGACCTGAGGAGACGTCATGCTCAACGGAATCGGCAACATGGCGTGGCTCGGCGCGGCGACGCTCTTCATCCTCAGCCTGCGCGGGCTGAGTCATCCCGCCAGTGCGCGGCGCGGCAACCTCTATGGCGTGACCGGCATGGTGATCGCCGTGCTCGCCACGCTGCTCGTCACGGGCGGTGCGGGCCTGCAAATCGCGCTCATCGCCGCGCTGGTGGGCGGCGGGCTCGGCGCGACGCTCGCGCGCCGGGTGGAGATGACGCAGATGCCGCAGCTCGTCGCGGTGCTGCACAGCTTCGTCGGCCTCGCGGCCACGCTCATCGCCTTTGCGAACTTTCTCTCGCCAAAGATCGCGATGAGCGGCGTCGAGCGCGCGATTCACGACACCGAGATCTATATCGGCGCTTTCATCGGCACGGTCACGTTCAGCGGTTCGATCGTCGCGTTCCTGAAGCTGCAGGGCACGGTGAGCGGCAAGCCGCTCGTGCTGCCCGCGCGGCATCTGCTCAACGCGGTCGTGCTGGGCGCATGCATCGCGCTCGGCTATCGCTTCGTCAGTGCGCCCGATGGCGGCGACGCACTCTACGCGCTGATCGTGATGTGCGTGCTGGCGGCGGCGCTCGGCGTGCACCTCGTGATGGCGATCGGCGGCGCGGACATGCCCGTGGTGGTCTCGATGCTCAATAGCTATTCGGGCTGGGCTGCAGCGGCAACGGGCTTCATGCTCGATAACGACCTGCTCGTCACGACGGGCGCGCTGGTTGGATCGAGCGGTGCGATCCTCAGCTACATCATGTGCCGCGCGATGAATCGCAGCTTCGTTTCGGTGATCCTCGGCGGCTTCGGTACGGTGAGTTCAACGGCCAGCGAGGCCCCGCAAGGCGAAGTCGTGGCGACCAGCGTGGACGAAGTGGGGTCGCTGTTGCGCGACGCGCAGGAAGTCGTGATCGTGCCGGGCTATGGCATGGCCGTCGCGCAGGCGCAAGGCACCATCAGCGAGATCACGCGGCGGCTGCGCGCGTTGGGCATTCGCGTGCGTTTCGGCATTCACCCCGTAGCGGGGCGCTTGCCTGGCCACATGAACGTGCTGCTCGCGGAAGCGAAGGTGCCCTACGACATCGTGCTCGAAATGGACGAAATCAACGAAGACTTCACGAGCACCGACGTCGTGCTCGTGATCGGCGCGAACGATATCGTCAACCCGGGCGCGCAGGAGGATGCGGGTAGCCCCATCGCCGGCATGCCGGTGCTGGAGGTGTGGAAGGCGCGTACCGTGGTCGTCTCCAAGCGCAGCATGGCCACGGGCTATGCGGGCGTGGACAATCCGCTCTTCTATAAGGACAACACACGAATGTTGTTTGGCGACGCGAAAGGCAGCGTCGACGCGCTGCTGCGGCAACTCGAAGCCGCTTGACGTTTGAAGCAAGGCGTGGCGGACTCAAGTCTGCCGCGCTGGCTGTAACGCGGGACATGGTGCACGCACTGGCGTCGAGGCGATGCGAGAAAAGCCCGCGCGCAATCACAACGGATGGAGACAGACAACGTGGCATATACCGATCGTATCGATGGCGGCTATACGGCCCGGCGGCACAACCGCTGGGTGCAGCTCGTCGCCGGCATTCTCTGCATGGGGCTCGTGGCGAACCTGCAGTACGCGTGGACGCTCTTCGTCGTGCCGATGGACGCACGGCATCACTGGGGGCAAGCTGCGATTCAGCTCGCCTTCTCGATTTTCATCGTGACGGAAACGTGGCTCGTGCCCGTGGAGGGCTGGCTGGTCGACCGCTTCGGCCCGCGCCCGGTGGTCATGGGCGGAGCGTGCTGCGTGGCGCTCGGCTGGGTGCTCGACGCGTGGGCGCCCACGCTGCCGGTGCTTTACGTGGCGGCGGTGATCTCGGGCATCGGCGCGGGGTGCGTGTACGGCACGTGCGTCGGCACCGCGCTCAAATGGTTTCCCGACCGGCGCGGTCTCGCCGCCGGCATGACGGCGGCGGGCTTCGGCGCGGGCGCGGCGCTCACGGTCATTCCGATCTCGAACATGATCCAGCAGTCGGGCTACGAGCGCGCGTTCGTGTTCTTTGGACTCCTGCAGGGTGCCTGCATCATGTTGCTCGCGCTGGTGATGGTGCGGCCGAAGCCCCCCGCACACGCGGCAGGCATGAAGCGCATCGTGGCGACGAAGACTGACTATACGACGAAGCAAATGGTGCGCGCGCCCGTATTCTGGGTGATGTATGCGATGTTCGTCTGCGTGGCGGCGGGCGGCATCATCGCGACGGCGGAGATCGGCCCGATCGCGAAGAGCTACGGCTTCGCCTCGATGCCAGTCACGCTCGTCGCGGCGACGCTGCCGCTGCTCACCATGACGCTCTCGATCAACAATCTCTGCAACGGCTTTACGCGGCCGCTGTGCGGGCTCATTTCGGATCGCATCGGCCGCGAGAATACGATGTTCATCACGTTTCTCGGCGAGGGGCTCGCGCTGCTGGGCTTGCGCGCGTTCGGCCACGACCCGTATCTGTTCATGCTGTTCTCGGGGCTCGTGTTCCTGTTCTACGGCGATATCTTTTCGAACTTTCCGGCGACCTGCGCCGATACGTTCGGAGCGAAATACGCGGCCGGCAACGCGGGCACGCTCTATACCGCGAAGGGGACCGCGGCGATGCTCGTGCCTGTCGCGACGCTGCTGGCGATCCACGGCGGCTGGAACATGGTGTTCGACATGGTCGCCTGCGTGGCGATGATGGCGGGCGTGAGCGCCAAGGTGATCTTGCAGCCGATGCGCCGGCGCTGGATCTTTCAGTCGGGTGAGGAGGCGAGGATCGCCGATTCGGCGTTCGTCCCTTCGCCGCTGGGCTCGCATGAGTGAGCTCGGTTGATGGGTGCGCCCTGAAGCGCTATGGGCGGGCGGTGCGGTCGTGATCGCGGCGCGCGCTTGCGGGGCGCAATGCCCGCATCAGCCGCGCCGCGTTCTGGAGTCTTGCACGCACGCGTGAGCGCCGTACGCGCCGCGTATCGATGCGGGCCTGATCGCGACGCGGGTCCGCCTCGGCGGATCGCTCGTTTTCCTGCCCGAGATGCGCGTAACGGCCCTCGCTGGCGCTCTTGTCGAGCCAGTGCTCGGGCAGCCGGGTTGCGAGCAGCCAGGTCGCGGCAGCGCCAAAGCTGACGGCGACGATCGCTGCGACGACAACGAATTCCATTCGGTCTTCCTCAATCGGCTTGTCATGGGTTTGCACGCACGCGCCGTGCCGTGTGGCAATGTATACCATGAAATATAACGAAGAGAGGCAGACGGATACAGGCCGCAAAACAAAAAAGCCCGCAGATTTGCGGGCTTTTTCGATGAATCCTGGGTGCTGCGAGTTCTGCTTGATGAGACGTGGTGCCCAGGAGAGGACTCGAACCTCCACAGTGTTGCCACCGCCAGGACCTGAACCTGGTGCGTCTACCAATTCCGCCACCTGGGCACGTCTTCAAGCTAGAAAAAGATTGTGACGTGAATTCGCGTGTCTGTCAATAGATCTTTTCAAAAAATCTTCTTCCCGGGAACGGGGCTGCTGCGTTTTGCGCGATAGCAGGGCAGTTGTACTCGTTGCCTACGCCGGAAATGAAAAAGGCCGGCATAAAGCCGGCCTTTTGAATCTGGTGCCCAAGAGAGGACTCGAACCTCCACAGTGTTGCCACCGCCAGGACCTGAACCTGGTGCGTCTACCAATTCCGCCACCTGGGCAAGGTGTCGTTTGCTGTTCAACGTGTTGTGCAGCAAAGACCGAAATTATAGCGGGATCGGAACGGCTGTCAAGCGTTTTATGGAAGGTGATAAAACGCGCCTGCCGAAGCGTTGCAGACCGCGTGGAGTGGCCGTCTCGTCGGGCCGCGAGGCCGCTCCCACGGCTCGTAGGGTGCGATGCGGGTGTTAGAATGCCTCGCAGAAGTTCCGCCGGCAAAAGTCCGTGATTCAGGTGCTGCGTGCAGCGTGGCGCACGCAACGCGAGCGGTCAGGCAATCCACGTTACGGGCCGGCAGATTGCAGCACTCGAAGACCGGGCGCCGCCCGCATGTATCGCACATTCAGGCCGCGCAAAATCCGACGTCCACGCAACGAGAACAACCATCGATAAGCCCTTGAGCAAATATCCGTATCCGATTCCCAGCCGCGAAGAGATTCTCGGCGTGCTGCGGACCAGCGACTCGCCGTGCACCGCGAACGATATCGCCGAGGCGCTCTCCATCAAGCGCCAGGAGCGTGAAGGGTTCTTCAGGCGGCTCGCCGCCATGGAGCGCGACGGGCAGATCCGGCTCGACTCGCGCGGCCACTACCAGCTCGCCCATCCTTCGAATTTCGTCGCCGGGCGTGTGCAGGGTCATCGCGACGGCTACGGCTTCCTCGTGCGCGACGACGGTCAGGACGACCTGTTCCTGCCGCAAGGCGAAATGCAGAAGGTCATGCACAACGACCGCGTGCTCGCGCGCATCGTCGGCTATGACCGGCGCGGGCGGCCGGAAGGGCATATCGTCGAAGTCACCGACCGTGCGAACCGCAGTGTCATCGGGCGCCTGCTCAACGAGAACGGCGCGCTGATCGTCGCGCCGGAAGACAAGCGCATCGGCCACGATATCCTCGTCACGCAGAATCCCAAGAAGGCCAAGGTCGGCCAGGTCGTGGTCGTCGAACTCACCGATTTCCCCAGCCGCCACTCGCAGCCGCTCGGCCGCGTGATGGAAGTGCTCGGCGACATCGACGATCCGGGCATGGAGATCGAGATCGCCGTGCGCAAGTACGGCGTGCCGCACGAGTTCAGCAAGCCCGCGCTCGACGAAGCCGCGAAGCTGCCCGACGCCGTGCGTCCCACCGACATTCGTTATCGCGTGGACCTGCGCGACGTGCCGCTCGTCACCATCGACGGCGAAGATGCGCGCGACTTCGACGACGCCGTCTATTGCGAGCCGATGCAGGTCGGCCGTGGCGAGGGCTTCCGCCTGATCGTCGCCATCGCCGACGTCTCGCATTACGTGCTGCCGGGCGGCGGTCTCGATGTGGACGCGATCGAGCGCAGCACCTCGGTGTACTTCCCGCGCCGCGTGATCCCGATGCTGCCGGAGAAGCTGTCGAACGGGCTCTGTTCGCTCAATCCGCACGTCGACCGCTGTGTGCTGGTGTGCGACATGGTGATCACCGCACGCGGCGAGATCAAGGCGTACCAGTTCTATCCGGGCGTCATGCACTCGGCGGCGCGGCTCACGTATACCGAAGTCGCGGCGGTGCTCACCAACACCAAGGGCCCCGAGGCGACACGCCGTGCGGCGCTGCTGCCGCAACTGCAGAATCTCTATGGCGTGTACAAGTCGCTGTTCGCCGCGCGCCAGAAGCGCGGCGCGATCGATTTCGACACGACCGAGACGTATATCGTCTGCAACGCGCAAGGCAAGATCGAGCAGATCGTGCCGCGCCAGCGCAACGACGCGCACAAGCTGATCGAAGAGTGCATGCTCGCGGCCAACGTGTGCGCGGCGGACTTCATGAAGCGCCACAAGCACCCGGGCCTGTACCGCGTGCACGCGGGGCCGACTGCCGAAAAGCTCGAAAATCTGCGTACCTTCCTGCGCGGCATGGGCCTTTCGCTCGGCGGCGGCGACACGCCGCACGCGAGCGACTACGCCGCGCTGATGGCGCACATCCGCGACCGGCCCGACGCGCAGATGCTGCAGACCATGCTGCTGCGCTCGATGCAGCAGGCCGTGTACAGCCCGGACAATATCGGTCACTTCGGTCTTGCCTACGAGGCGTACGCGCACTTCACGAGCCCGATTCGCCGCTATCCCGACCTGCTCACGCACCGCGCGATCTACGCGATCCTGCAGGGCAAGAAGTACCAGCCGCAGGCACCCGAGGGGGTCGAGCTCAATACCGCGCTCTCGCCGCGCGCCCGCGCGCTGCAAGCCGAGGACGAGGAGAAGCGCGGCAAGCGCGCCCGCGGCGCCAACACGGCGATCTGGGAAGAACTGGGCCTGCACTGCTCGGCGAACGAGCGCCGCGCCGACGAAGCCTCGCGCGACGTCGAAGCCTGGCTCAAGTGCTACTTCATGCGCGACAAGCTCGGCGAAGAGTACGGCGGGATGGTGAGCGGTGTGACGTCGTTCGGCATTTTCGTGCAGCTCGACGCGCTCTTCATCGAAGGCCTCGTGCACGTGACGGAACTGGGCTCGGACTACTTCCAGTACGACGAGATCAAGAACGAGCTGCGTGGCGAGCGCACCGGCATTCGCTATCGCCTGTCGGACCGCGTGCGCGTGCAGGTGAGCCGCGTGGATCTCGACGCGCGCAAGATCGACTTCCGCCTCGTGCGCGATACGCCCGTGAAGCCGGGCGGCAACCGGCCGATGCCGGTCGACAAGAGCGGCATGGAGGGTGGTCCGCGCGTGCGCGCGCTGCAGGGCGGCGACATGGCGCGCCAGAAGAAGGCTGCGCCGGCGCCGAGCGTCGCGGTGAAGGAGGCGCGCGCGGCGCGCGGCGCCGCCAAGACCGCGAAGAAGCGCTCGGCCGTGAAGCCGACGCCCAAGAAGCAGGCGCCGCGCAAGAAGCGCTGAGCACCTGCATGCGGAGCGCCAACGTGCTCCGCAGCCGTTTCATTATCCGGGCCGCGCCGCCGTGCGCGCGCCCGGTTTTTTCACTTGCCAGCCGCGTCGGCTTTTGCCACATGCGCGCGCGGCTTGCATACGCCGGACCGCACGACGCGGCCGGCTGACTATCGTTGTCGGCGGCGCTGTATCTGCGTCGCAAAACGTTCATCAGGGGTTGTCTCAGTCATGTCACGTCTCAAGGTTCTTTACGGGTTTCATGCGGTGATCGCACGCTTGCGGCACGACGCGTCCACGGTCGAGGATGTCTACTACGATCCGACGCGCCGCGACCGCCGCATGCAGGACTTCCTGCACACCGCGAAGGAAGCCGGCGCGCGCGTGATCGCAGCCGACGAAACGCGCCTCTGGGGTCTCGCGCACACGGAGCGCCACCAGGGCGTGGTGGCCCGCGTCCACGATCTGGCGCTCGCGCAGAACCTCGCGGAGCTGCTCGACGGCATCCAGGGCTCGCCGCTCTTGCTCGTGCTCGACGGCGTGACCGATCCGCACAATCTCGGCGCGTGCCTGCGCGTGGCCGACGCGGCCGGCGCGCACGCCGTGATCGCCCCGCGCGACCGCGCCGTGGGTCTGAACGCCACGGCCGCGAAGGTGGCGAGCGGGGCGGCGGACACCGTGCCCTATATCACCGTGACGAATCTCGCGCGTGCGCTGCGCGAACTCAAGGACGCGGGCGTGTGGGTGGTCGGCACCGCCGGCGACGCGAGCGCGAGCCTCTACGAGACGAAGCTCGACGGTCCCGTGGCGCTCGTGCTGGGCGCCGAAGGCGAGGGCATGCGCCGCCTCACGCGCGAAACCTGCGACGAAGTCATGCAGATTCCGATGGCGGGCACGGTCGAGAGCCTCAACGTTTCCGTGGCTTCGGGCGTGTGCCTCTTCGAAGCGGTGCGCCAACGCGCGGCCGCGCGCTGAGCGCCGACCGGTCGCCGGCGGGATGACCTGCCGCGCGATCCTGCGAGACGCGGGCAGCCCGTGCCCGCATCTCCGGTAAACTATGCGGATTCCGCGTTTTTCTCCTCCTCGGGCTGTACTCCCATGACTCAAGACGAACTCAAGCAACTGGTCGGCCAGGCCGCCGCCGACTATGTCAACGCGAACGTGCCGGAAGGCGCCGTGATCGGCGTAGGCACGGGCTCCACCGCGAACTGCTTCATCGACGCGCTGGCGGCGAGCAAGGGCCGCTACCGCGGCGCCGTGTCGAGCTCGGTCGCGACCACCGCGCGCCTCGAAGCGCACGGCTTCAAGATTTTCGACCTCAACGAGATCGAATCGCTGCCCGTGTACGTGGACGGCGCCGATGAAATCGACGGCGCCGGCGCCATGATCAAGGGCGGCGGCGGCGCGCTCACGCGCGAGAAGATCGTCGCGTCGGTGTCGGACGTGTTCGTCTGCATCGCCGATGCGAGCAAGCGTGTCGACGTGCTCGGCCAGTTCCCGCTGCCCATCGAAGTCGTGCCGATGGCGCGCACGGCCATCGGCCGCCGCGTGACGGCGCTCGGCGGCGTGCCGGTGCTGCGCGTGCAAAAGGACGGCTCGCCCTTCATCACCGACAACGGCAACGAGATCCTCGATGTGAAGGGGCTGCGCATCAGCGACCCGCGCACGCTCGAGGCGCATGTCAACGCATGGCCGGGCGTGGTGACGGTGGGCCTGTTCGCCGCCCGCGGCGCGGACTTCTGCCTGCTCGGCGGTGAAAACGGCGTCGAGCGCGTCGATTACCGCAAGGCCTGAGCGGCCTCGCGCGAGCGGCGCGTGCAACAGGCTTGCGCCTGATTGCCTGTGCGCTGCCGCTCTTTATTCCGGCAGGCCTGCGTGGCCTGCCGAACCGAACGTCGCGATTAATCATTAAAAGAACGCGATTTTCCGGAATCTGGTTGTCTGCGCATCCATCTAAACTTCAATTCGCCTTTCGATTATTTTCGAAAGGAAATTCCCTGATTCAAGATCTTCGCAATTCACTACGTTGAGAACCGCACACAAAACCTGCGAATGACGTAGCAATAGTCTGACTGTCTGGGATATAAATTCACCGTCCGGCGCTGTTATGCAAACGGTTCGCTAAAAGAGACTTCGAAACGACCGGACTGGGGAAGGGCGGCGCGCAAAAATGCGCAGCGGCTCGAGGGTTTCTGTCAGGCAGTGCGTGAGAGTGGCTGGCGTACGCCGTGCGGTACACGGGGAAATAATGACAACAGCGGGTGTTGGGCGATTTGTATCGGACTGCTATTCAATGGAGTCCGCGAAGCGTACGGGGCTTTACGGGGCATTCCTTTCTGTTCTCCGGATTTTCAATTCTGCATGACCGCCTGATTTACGCGAATGCGTAAAGCTTAAGGCGTTCTGCGCGCGAGTTTTAATCTGGTCACTCCGTTAAACGGTCTTCCCGATTCCGGGCTGGTCCGCGGGGATATTCGCGCGTCTTAAATGCAGTGATTTTATCGGCATTGCAATTGAAGTCGTGTTAAATGCGCCCGCGCTATCAGGGGGAGTGCGCGCGCATTCATCCAACGTTCCCCTGTTTTATCAGGAAGACCACAATCATGAAGAAGATTCAGGCCATTTCGCTCGCCGCCATGCTCTCTTTCGGTTCGGCTGCCGCATTTGCAGGCGGTCCCGGCGGCATGGGCGCGCCGTCGTCCTCCACCACGTCGGCGGTGGGCGCAGCGGGCGTCGGCTTTGGTGCGACGGCACTCACGTCGAACTCGACTTCGTCGGTCAACGGCAGCTTCACGTCGGCGCTGACGGTGCCGGGCCATATCGACGCCACCGTGTCGCAAGGCAACCAGTCGTTCTCGAACGCGAGCCTCACGTTCGGTTCGAGCTACACGACGCAAAACGGCAACTCGCAGACCTACGGCCAGACGGCTAGCGGCTACGTCGGCCAGACCGGCACGACGACCACGAACCAGAATTCGTCGACGCTCGGCTTCACGAGCGCCACGCAGTCGGGCTCGCAGAATTTCAACTCGTCGGTGATCAACACGTCGTTCGACGGTTCGAGCGGCAGCTACGGCGGCTCGGGCTTCACGTCGAACGCGACCGCGAACGGCAGCGGCACGGCCAATGCGGACGGCGGCGTCGGCATCGTCGCAGCGGGCGGTTCGGGTTCGCTCACGGGTGGCATGCACTGGTAATCCGAACGGGTCAGCCGTTCACTAGCGCGTCGGAGAGGGGGCGCAGCCCCCTTTCCGTTCACGGAGAGAAGAATGAGCAAGCTGAAGCAAAAAATTGCCGTTGCCGGGGTGTTGCTGTTTGCAGGCGCCGCGTGGGCGCAAACCACGCCGACGATGACGTCGGGGACCACGTCCACGTCGAGCCAGACGAGCACCGTCTCCAATACCGTCGTATTGCCGAGCGGCGGTACGTCGGACGTCACGTATCACGGCGGCTACGATGTACGCACGACGCCTACGGTCTACGCGCCGGCCCTGACGGCCTCAGTGACCGAGACCTGCTGGGGCAGTATTTCCGCCGCGGTGTCGGTGGTGGGCGTGGGCGCGACGGCCGCGGGCACCATCAAGGATATGGACTGCAACAAGCGCCTGAATGCGGCCGTGGCCTGGCGCATGGACCGCAAGGACATCGCGTTCAACATCATGTGTCAGGAAGACGACTTCCGCGAGGCTGCCGCGCTGACCGATCATCCTTGCGGCGACAATCGCAAGGTCGCGAAGAACGACGGCGCACCCGTGCAATTGCGCAATGCCGACACGAGCCCGGATCCGAAGCTCCAGGAGCCGACCGACCCGTTCGTGCGCGAACGCGAGCACTTGCCCGCCTTGCCGCTTGCGCAGGCGCTCGTGCCTTCGGCCCATTGAGTCCGGCAAGGCTGAAGAGAAGAGGGCGCGCGCCTGTTCTCTCCAGCTGGCGCGGCAAGCTACGATCGATTCGGCATCCTCTATGTTCCGGTTGCCTTCGACCTTGCCTGACGGGTCGCGCGATGGCGCAGGCAAAGCGAGCAGGCGCGCAAAAGCGTGCCGCTACGGGCACGCTTTGTTCGGCGACGACACGCGAATGAACGCGCGGCGCGAAACGCACGCGCGCGCGATTACCCGCTCAAGCGACCGTTTCCGCCTGATGCAGGCGCGGCAGCAGCCGGTCGAATTCGCGGCGCACGAGCCCGTAGCACTCGCAGGCGCGGGCTTCGAGGCCTTCGCGATCGAGCACGCGGATATGGCCGCGGCTGTGATGGATCAGGCCTTCGTCGTGCAGCTTGCCGGCGGCTTCGGTAATGCCTTCGCGGCGTACGCCGAGCATGTCGGCGATCAGCTGCTGCGTGACGCTGAGATCGTTGGAAGCCACGCGGTCCACTTCGATCAGCAGCCAGCGGCACAGCTGCTTGCTCAGCGAGTGGTGACGATTGCACGCAGCGGTCTGTGCGACCTGCGTGAGCAGCGCGTGCATATAGAGCAGCATGAGACGGCGCAGGAAGTCCGAGCGCGCGAATTGCTGCTTGAGGGCTTGCGCGCTCATGCGATAGGCGAAGCCCGCGCATTGCACCTGCACGCGGTTCGGCATCGTTTCGCCGCCCGTCAGCACGGGCACGCCCGTCATGCCTTCGCGGCCGACCGCCGCGATTTCGACCGAGCTGCCGTCTTCCATTGTCGAGAGCAGCGAGACGATCGCGGTAGTCGGAAAGTACACGTGATGAATGCGCTGGCCGGAATCGCAGATCAACTGTTCGGTGCGCAGATGAACGAGTTCGAGGTGCGGGGCGAGAGCCTGCCATTCATGCGACGGGAGGGCGCCCAGCAAATGGTTGCCGTGAAGATCGGATTGAAGGGTTAACATGACTGGTCCTCGTGTGAAGCAGCGCGAGCCGCCTCCTGTTTTTGATTCCGTTCGCCGAACTCGTTGTTGTCTGCCGTTTCCCGTGCGGCTTTTGTGTTCGTCGTGCCGGCCCCATAGTCCCGCTTGTTGGTGCTTGTTCCAGCTTGTACTTGCCTCGTCCCATTCGCGCGTTTGCGGGCGCGGTATCGTTCGTCCGCATCTGCGCTCGTGTGGCGATCTCTCTTTAGCAGGGTGTGTGCCAGTTGGTGCGAAAGCACGCATTGAAGCGGCTGAGCGCGAGCCGGCCATGCGGCAGCGCGGCGAAACGCCGCGTTTTTGTTTCAGTTTTGTACGGCGACTTTGCGGGCCGCCGTGCTGCGCGCTGCCCGATTGAGAATCGCAAGCCAATGATTTGATTGACTTATTTCCCGTGGCGAGCGGGGGATTCAGAAATGGCTCCTCGTTGAAACATGGATCCGGGGCGATTCGGGCAGCGACCCAAAAAACAAGCGGTTTTGATTCACTTCTGTTGCAACGCAGACGAAGCCGGCGAAAAAACGTTCGGCGCTGAAACATCGCGCGCGGGTGGCTTTGCGGCGTGCCCGCCGGTGCGCATGCGGTCAGTGTGGGTATGCGTACAGATTGGTATGCCGAGGTTTGCTCCAATGAGGTCCGTAAAAAGCCTCGAGGCGTTGTGAGGCTTGAGAGATCCGGGAAGCGCGTGACGCTTCGGGCGAGCCGGCCGGCAGGCAGGGGCGGCGCTCGTCGACGTGACCCGGCGTATTTCAACGGGGAGCTCACCGCATGAATCAGCTCGTGACGCCTGCCGGCTTGCTCGCGGCAGCCAATGAACCCGACGTCGCGCTCATCGTTCAGCCCGTGGTGCTGGCCGGGGGCTCGGGCACGCGGCTGTGGCCGCTCTCGCGCGAGCATTGCCCGAAACAGCTGATCGATCTGCTCGACGGCGAGTCGCTGCTCGAAGCCACGGTGCGGCGGCTCGACGGCGTGTATGCCGAGGCGGGCGCGGCGATCCGCAAGGCCGCGCCGGTCGTCGTGAGCAGCGAGGAATTGCGGCTCATGACCGTCGACCGGCTCGGCCGCAGCGGCATGTCCGCTCGCGTCGTGCTCGAACCGGTCGCACGCAACACGGCGCCGGCGCTCACTGTGGCGGCGCTGGCAGCGCGCGCCGGGCACGAGGCGGCGCTCGTCCGCAATGGCGCGGATGCCGTATGCGACAGCGACCCCGTGCTCATCGCCATGCCGGCGGACCACCTGATCGCGGATCGCGCGGCGTTTGCCGCCGCGCTAGAAGAAGCGGTGGGGTACGCGGCGCGCGGCGCGATCGTCACGCTGGGCGTGCCGCCGCAGCGCGCGGAGACCGGCTACGGCTACATCGGCGCGGGGGCGGCGCTCGGCGCGAGCGGCGCACGCGTGATCGAACGTTTCGTGGAAAAGCCCGGTCCCGAACTCGCGGAGAGTTACGTGGCCTCGGGAGATTACCTCTGGAATAGCGGCATTTTCGTGGTGCGCGCATCAGTCTGGCTGGCTGCGATCGCGCACTGCCGGCCGGCTATCGCGGCGCAATGCGCGGCGGCGTTCGAGGCGGCCGCGATCGACGCCGACGGCACCGTGCATCTCGATGCCGCGGCGCTCGCCGCGTGCCCGTCCGATTCGATCGACTACGCGGTGATGGAGTCGCTCGGCGCCAACGCGCGGCTCACGGGCGTGGTCGTGCCGCTGGTGGCCGGCTGGTCCGACGTGGGCGCGTGGGATGCGGTGTGGCAGGTGTCGAACAAGGACGCGAGCGGCAACGTGGCCCGCGGGCGCGTGATGTTCGAAGACGTGACCGACACGTTCGCGCATTCGGACGGACGGCTCGTGGCCTGCGTAGGCGTGCACGGCGTGGTGGTGGTCGAAACGGCCGACGCCGTCCTCGTCGCGGCCAGGGATCGCGTGCAGGACGTCAAGGCGATCGTGGGCAAGCTCAGGCAGGAGCGCAGCGCGGTCGCGCAGCATCACCGGCGCGTGGAGCGGCCATGGGGCTGCTACGACTCGCTCGATCAGGGCGAACGCTTTCAGGTCAAGCGCATCGTCGTGAAGCCGGGCGGGCGGCTGTCGCTGCAGATGCATCATCACCGCGCGGAGCACTGGACCGTGGTGCGTGGCACGGCGCGCGTCACGCGCGGCGAGGAGGTTTTTTTGCTGTCGGAAAACGAATCGACCTACATTCCGCTGGGCGTGAAGCACCGGCTGGAGAATCCGGGCAAGACGCCGCTCGAGATCATCGAGGTGCAGTCAGGCGGTTATCTGGGCGAAGACGACATCGTGCGCTTCGACGATGAGTACGGCCGGATACAACGGTGAACAAGTACAAGGTTGAAAAGCACGACGTTGGGCCGCGCGCGAAAAAGCGTGCGCAGAAGAAACATGCACGCCGGCATCCCTGCATATGCACAGCCAGGGACTGCCGATCGATTTGAAGCCAGTTGAAAGCGTGTCGATTGAAGTAAGTGGGCGATTCATACGAACGCCTTACAAAAACAGCAGCGCAAGGGCCGACGGAACACGCGTAAATACGAACAAGATGCGTGCGCGCAAGCATCATGTCAGGAGATATCCTGGCTGGCGAATTATGCGAGGCGCATGGCAACGTAACACCTAAGTTCGACGACGCACGAGGGCCCGCGCAGTATCCGGCAAACATGGGCGATAACGCCCACATCGGGGGGGTAGGGTCATGGAACTGGGGAACAAGGAACGCTCGCTCGTCAGCAAGGTGATGGACGGGCTGATTTCAGGCATCGTCGAGGAGCGGTATGGCGCCGTGCTGCCGCCGCAGGACATCCTCTCGAAGGAGTTCGACGTGAGCCGCACGGTGATGCGCGAGGCGCTCTCCATGCTGCTCGCGCGTCACATGCTCGACGTGCGGCCGAAAATAGGCACGCGCATCCGGCCCATGCGCGACTGGCGCATGATCGACGAGGACGTCGTGAACTGGCGTTTCCGTTCGAAACCGGACAAGACGTTCTTGCGCGACGTGATCGAGTTTCGCGGCCTGATCGAACCGGCGGCGTGCGCGCTCGCGGCCACGCGCGCGAGCGCCGCGGACATTACCGGCATTCGCGAGGCGTTCGAGGCGCTGCGCCAGACGAGCACCGACGATCCGAATTTCCAGACCGCCGACGCGCTTCTGCACACGCGCATCCTCGCGGCGAGCGGGAATCAGTTTTATCAGCAGATGGCGGCGATCATTCGCGGCGCGCTGTCGCTCGTGAATCCGATTCTCAACACGCGTGACGGCGGCTGGAACAACGTCGTGGCGGCCCATGGGCGCATCGTCGAAGCGATCGAGCGGCGTGCGCCGAAAGAGGCCGAAGCGGCCGCGCTCGCGATGATCGAATACACCGCCGACGAACTCACTCGCGCGCTCGCGCCCGAGGCGCTGGAGCAGCGCTAAGGCCGTTCGCGGCGTCGCTTCGCTCGCCTCGATCCAGGCGCCGTGCGTGGATCGAGGCGAGCGCATTGCGGCGCGCTGCGTGTGCCGGTATCGTGCGTGTCTTTGGGTGCGCCGCGCGTGACGTACGTGAGGTACGTTGTGCGGCGGCCCTCGACCTCACAGCCGGAGCACGCAGCACATGAGCGAAACACAAACGATACGTTGGGGCATCGTCGGCGCGGGCCGCATTGCGCACCGCTTCGCGCAGGGCGTCGCGCACGTGCCGCATGCACGCGTCGAGGCGGTCTGGTCGCGGCGCGCGGCCACTGCGCAGGCGCTTGCCGCTACCTGCGGCGCAAAGGCGTGCGAGAGCCTGGATGCGCTCTTCGCGAGCGGCATCGACGCCGTGTATATCGCCACGATGCAGGACAGTCACGCCCAGTACGCCATTGCCGCGCTCGAAGCCGGCCTGCCCGTGCTGTGCGAAAAGCCCGCCACCGTGAACGGCGCGCAGCTCGAACGCGTGCTCGACGCGGCGCGCCGCGCGCAGCGCCTCTTCATGGAGGCGATGAAGCCGCCGTTTTATCCCCTCTATCGAAAGTTGCGCGCGCAACTTGAGGCCGATCCCATCGGGCCGGTCGGGCTCGTGCGCGCGGGTTGTTCGGTGGCAAGCGTGCCTGCCGACCATCCCTCGCTGTCGTTCGAACACGCGGGCGGGGCGCTGCTCGACATCGGCGTGTATGAAATGTTTCTTGCGGTCGACTGGCTCGGTGCGCCGCGCGAAGTGCAGACCGTCGGGCGCCTCGGCTCGACTGGCGTGGATATCTTCGCGAGTCTCAATTGCCAGCATGAGCGCGGCATTGCGCAACTGTTCTGCGGGCTCGATCTGCACGGCTATGGCGACGCGCTGCTGGCGGGGCCGCTCGGCAACGTGACGATCCACGCGAACTGGTGGAATCCGGCGCGCGCGACGGTGCGCTACGTGGACGGCCGCGTCGTCGAACTCGACGAGCCGTTCGAGGGCGGCGGCCTCAACTACGAGACCGCGCACTTCTGCGAGCTGCTGCGCGCGGGCGCGCTGGAAAGCCCGGTGATGACGCACGACACCTCGCGCCGCATGCTCGCCATGGCCGACGCCGCGCGAGCGGCGCTCGGACTGCGTTTCCCCTGCGAGTGACAAGCTAAACAGCGGCCCGCGAGTGACACGGCCCGCGTGGGCGGGCCGTGCATGAAAACGCCTGAGGCAGGGAGGAAAATCAGTGGCGCGCAGGCAGCGCGAGGCGCTTTTCGTACCAGTGCTGCACCCATTCGAGCACCTGGCAGAGCACCCAGTACACGGCGGCGGCCGCGAGATAGAGCGGCAGCGGCTGATACGTCGAAGCGATGATTTCCTGCGCGCTGCGCAGCAGCTCCGTCACGGTGATGACCGAAACGAGCGACGTGTCCTTGATGAGGCTGATGAGGCTGTTCGAGAGACTCGGCACGGCGATGCGCAACGCCTGCGGCGCGATCACGTAGCGCAGGGTCTGGCTGCGCGAGAGGCCGAGGCTATAGGCCGCGAGCCACTGTCCGCTGTGAATGCCGAGAATCGCGCCACGCATGCTCTCCGAGAGATACGCCGCCACGTTCGCGGAGAGCGCGATCACGCCTGCGGGCGTCGGGTCGAGCGAGATGCCGACGCTCGGCAATCCGTAATAAATGACGAAGATCTGCACGAGCAGCGGCGTGCCGCGCATCAGGCTCACATACACGCGCGCAATGAAGACGAGCGTGCGGTTCGAGCTGATGCCCATGAGCGCTAGCACGGCACCGCCGATGAGCCCGAAGATCATCGAAAGCACGGCGAACTTGACCGTCAGCACCGCGCCCTGTGCGAGCACCGGCAGCGACTGGATGATGAGCGTATAGATGGGCATGGGCGTAGGTAACGAATGGAAGTGGCGCGGTTTGCAATGGAGGCATATGTGCGAAGGGCGGCATCGTATGATGCCGCCCTTCGCGTCAGCCGGAATGTGCGGCGCTCGCGATCATTGCCGGATCATTGCGAGATCGGCTTCGTCACGTCGATGCCGAACCACTTGTCCGAGATCTTCGTGAAGGTGCCATCGGCTTCGAGTTGCGTCATCGCGTCGTCGATCGCCTTGGCGAACTTCGGATTGCCCTTCTTGAACGGAATGGCCGACGGGTTGCCGGCGCCGACCATCGCGCCCGTGCGCAGCGGCAGCTGCGAGTTCTTGAGCAGGTAGGCGAGCATCAGGCGGTCGTTGAGCGCCGCGTCGAGACGGCTCGCTGCGAGGTCGCGCAGATATTCGGGGGCACCCGGATAGGTCTTCACGTCGATGCCCGGCACCGACTTGGCCATGTCCATGTAATTGGTGCCGAGGCCGACGCCGAGCTTCTTGCCCTTGAGGTCTTCGAGCGTCTTGAACTCGCGCGTATCGTCCTTGCGCTGGATGAGCTGCGCGGCCGAGTACGTGTACGCCGGCGAGAAGTCGAGCACGGCCTTGCGCTGGTCGGTCACGCCGACCTGATTCACGATCACGTCGAACTTGCCTGCCTGCAGGCCCGCGATGATGCCGCTCCATTCGGTCGTGACGAATTCGGGCTTGAGGCCCATTTTCGCGGCCACGGCCTTCGCGATGTCGACGTCATAGCCGACCAGCTCGCCGTTGGGCGCCTTCGAGTTGAACGGGGGGAACGTGCCTTCGAGACCGATGCGCAGCGTGCCGCGCGCCTTGACCTGGTCGAGCAGGTCGTCGGCGTGGGCGCTGGCTGCGACGAACGATGCGCCAACGATTGCAAGTGCAAGGAGTTTTTTCAGCAAACCGGATTTCATGTTTTCCTCTTGTTCTGCTGCTGCGATTCTGGTGCTGGTGCACAGCGCCTCCGATGCGCCATGACTAGCGTGCCACTATAGCTTTACGCGCGGCCCGAGGCCAGCGCCCGCGCACATTCGGCGACGAGCGCCGGGCCCCGGTAGATGAAGCCCGTGTAGACCTGCACGAGCGAGGCGCCGGCCGCGATCTTGGCGCGCGCGTCGTCGCCCGAAAAAATGCCGCCCACACCGATGATGGGCACGTCGCCGCCCAGCTCGGCGCGCAACTTGCGGATCACGTTGTTCGAGGCATCGAATACCGGGCGTCCCGAGAGGCCGCCCGTTTCGTTCGCATTTGGCATGCCTTCCACCGCCGCGCGCGAAAGCGTGGTGTTGGTCGCGATCACGCCTTCGATCTTGTGGCGCAGGAGCGTGTCGGCGATTTCCTTGATCTGCTCGTCGTCGAGATCGGGCGCGATCTTGAGCGCGAGCGGCACGAGCTTGCCGTGCATGTCGGCGAGACGCTGCTGCTTGTCCTTGAGTGCGGCGAGCAGGGCGTCGAGTTCGCCGCCGCCTTGCAGCTGGCGCAGATTCTTCGTGTTCGGCGACGAGATATTGATCGTCACGTAGCTCGCGAACGGATAGACGCGCTCGAGGCAGAAGAGATAGTCGTCGGCGGCGCGCTCGATCGGCGTATCGGCGTTCTTGCCGATATTCAGGCCGAGAATGCCGCGATAGCGCGCGGCCTGCACGTTCTTCACGAACTGCTCGACGCCGTGGTTGTTGAACCCCATGCGGTTGATGATGCCGCCCGCCTGCGGCAGCCGGAAAATGCGCGGGCGCGGATTGCCCGGCTGCGGGCGCGGCGTCACGGTGCCCACCTCGATGAAGCCGAAGCCGAGCGCGGCGAAACCGTCGATCGCGGCGCCTTCCTTGTCGAGGCCCGCGGCGAGCCCCACCGGGTTGCGGAAGGTGAGGCCCATGACGGTGCGCGGCGAATCGGGCACACGCGGGGCGAGCAGGCCCGCCATGCCGGTGCGGCCGGCGGCGCCGATCATGCGCAGCGAGAGGTGATGGGCGTCTTCGGCGTCCATGCGAAAGAGCTGGTCGCGGACGAACGGATAAAGGGTGCTGAACACGAGGGAGAAGGCGCGGGCGCCAGAAAATGGGAACCCGCTATTTTAGCGGTAACGCGGACCCTGGGCGATGCGCCCGGGGCTCAGGCTTCGGCCGTGAGTGCGGTCCATGCGCCGTCGAAGAGGCCTTCGAGCGGCTGGAAGCGCGCCTTGTAGGCCATTTTCGGGCTCTCGCGGATCCAGTAGCCGAGATAGACGTAAGGCAGCTGAAGGCTGCGGGCCTGCTCGATCTGCCAGAGGATGTTGTAGGTGCCGTAGCTCGTATGGAGCGTGTCCGGGTCGAAGAACGTGTAGACCGACGAGAGCCCGTCGCCGAGGATGTCGATCATGCTCACCATGCGCAACGCGCCGGGCTCGTCCGGATGCGCAGGGTCCGGCTCGCGGAATTCGACCAGCCGCGAGTTGATCCGGCTTTGCAGCAGGAACTGCTCGTACTGGTCGCGGCTGTCGCGATCCATGCCGCCGCCCGCGTGGCGCGCGGACTGATAGCGCATGTAGAGCGCGTAATGCGCCTCGTCGTAGTGCAGCGGCGCAACCGTCGCGACGAGCGCGCCGTGCCGCTTCCACGCGCGGCGCTGCGTGCGGCTCGGCGTGAAGCGCTCGACCGGCACGCGTACCGGCACGCACGCGCGGCAACCGTCGCAATAGGGGCGATAGGTGAACACGCCCGAGCGCCGGAAGCCGGCCTTCACGAGATCGGTATAGACGTCGGAATTGATGAGATGACTGGGCGTTGCCACCTGCGAGCGCGCGATGCGCCCCTCCAGGTAACTGCAGGGATAGGGCGCCGTTGCATAGAATTGCAGCGCGGAAAGCGGTGAAAGCGGCAGCTCGTTTGGATGCGTCACGTTGGCAGCTCTCGTAGCAGTTCGGATCGTCGCGTGGCGCGCGCGTCGCGCCCCCAGCCTCGCGCGCAAGCCTTGCCGGGCCACACGGCGCGCCGCACATGGCGTGCCAGGGAAGGCCGGGCGGCGACGGGTTCGCTATTCAGTCTAACATTGACGCCGAACATGTATCCATCGAATTGAGCGGGCTGTAGCAAGTGCGCACGCAGCAATCGTGCGTCGCTCATGTGCCACTCATTTACCGCTCACCGGCGATTCACGCTGCGGGCAAGAACTCGTCAGGCGCGCCTGTGCCGCCGAGCAGATCGGCGAGCACGGCTTTGTCGAATTTCCAGGGAATGGGCGCGGCGTTCACGTGCGTGCGTACGTGGGCGATGAACGCCTTGCGCGAGATTTCGCGCCCGCCGAGCGAGGCGAGATGCGCGGTGTTCTGCTGGCAATCGATCAACTCGACGCCGTGGCGGCGCAGATGCGCGACGAGCGCCGCGAGCGCGATCTTCGAGGCGTCGGTCATGGAGGCGAACATCGACTCGCCGAAGAACATCGTGCCGAGCGCCACACCGTAGAGGCCGCCCACACGCTCGCCGCCGAACCAGGCCTCGACGCTGTGCGCATCGCCCACGCGGTGCAGGGTGGAGTAGGCGTCGATCACGTCGCCGGTGATCCAGGTGCCGCGCTGGCCGCGCCGCGGCGCGTTCGCGCACGCGCGCATCACGGCGGCGAAATTGTTGTCGACGCGAATTTCCCACGCATCCTCACGCAGCACGCGCTTGAGCGTTTTCCTGAACGAGGGCGAGACCTTGAATTCGTCGGGGCGCAGGATCATGCGCGGGTCGGGGCTCCACCAGAGCACCGGCTGGCCGTCCGAGTACCACGGGAAAATGCCGCGCCGGTAGGCATCGATGAGGCGCGAGGGGAGCAGGTCCGCGCTGGCGGCGAGCAGGCCCGGAGCGCCGCTCGCCGCGCCGAGTGCGCGCTCGACGGCGGGAAACGGTTCGTCGGGCGAAAGCCAGGGGACCATCGTCGCGGGCGCAGTCAGAAGGGCGATCAGCCGTCGCGCAGCGAGCGCAGGACGTCGCCGGTGTGCAGCCCGAAGCTGCCCGACTGGCGATCGGCAAAGAAACAGCGCAGGGTCTGCCCGACCGTTGGGAACGCGATGTCGTCCCAGGGAATCTCGTGCTCTTCGAAAAGCCGCACTTCGAGGCTTTCCTCACCGGCTGCGATATCGATGTCGAGCAGGCGCGCGAGATAGAACAGATGCACCTGATGCACGCGCGGCACGTTCAGGAGCGAAAAGAGGTTCTGCACCTCGACGCGCGCGCCGGCTTCCTCGAGCGTTTCGCGCGCAGCGGCTTCGGCGGTCGTCTCGCCCATCTCCATGAAGCCGGCGGGCAGCGTCCAGTAGCCGTAGCGCGGCTCGATCGCGCGGCGGCACAACAGCACCTTGTCTTCCCAGACCGGAACCGTGCCGACCACGTTGCGCGGATTCTGATAGTGGATGGTGCCGCAGTGTGAGCAGACGTAGCGTTCGCGATTGTCGCCGGGCGGAATGAGCAGGCTGACCGCCTGACCGCAAGTCGAGCAGAATTTCATGGGCACGATAGGGGGATGGGTGATGCGAGTTTATCACCGCTCAGCGGCTTCGCTCATGTGCCCAACGCTGGGAAGGCCGCGTCTTGAAGAGGCGTAAACGGAAAAAGGGTTACAGGCCGATGACCTGTAACCCTTTCGAATTCTGCTGGTTGCGGGGGTAGGATTTGAACCTACGACCTTCGGGTTATGAGCCCGACGAGCTGCCAGACTGCTCCACCCCGCGTCCGTCGAAGAAAAGATTATATGACAGTTCGCGCCGCGTTGCAACAACAAATGACGAGTGCCTTTCCAGGCGATTGCAAAATGTTTGCAGGACGCGCGCGTCAGGGCATCTTGAATCGTCAGGATAGAATCGGGGCTCGTTTGGCGCCGTGCACGCTCTTCGCAGTGTTCACGCTGCGCCTTTGCCTTCTACAGCGCACTGCGCTTCATTTGCCTCTTCCATGGACATTCCCCTCGATCTGCAATCGATAGCCGCTCAGGAGCACGCGCTGGTGTTTCCCCGTTTCGACGCCGATCGCGCCTGGCAGCTCGGCGCGCATCTGCATGAACTCGCGCGCGCTCGCGCGCTGCCCGTCGCCATCGACGTGCGCACCTTCGGGCAGCAGCTCTTCTTTTGCGCGCTGGACGGCGCCACGCCCGACAACGCCGACTGGGTCCGCCGCAAGTCGCGCGTGGTCGAGCACTTCCGGCGCAGCTCCTATGCGATCGGCTTGCGCATGCAGCAAACCGGCTCGACGCTTGCCGAAAAGCACGGCCTGCCCATCAGCGATTTCGCGCCGCATGGCGGTTCGTTTCCGCTTACGGTGGCGGGCGCGGGCGTGATCGGCTCGATCACGGTCTCGGGCCTGCCCCAGCGCGCCGATCACGAACTGGTGGTCGAAGCGCTGTGCGCGCAACTCGACGTCGACTACGCGCAGCTCGCGCTCGCGAAGGTCTGAGACGATGCGCATTCCTCCGTTTTCGGCCTGGACCTGGCTCGTCATCGCGATCGTCGCGGAAGTCATCGCCACTTCTGCGTTGCGCGCCTCGGATGGTTTCACGCGGCTCGTGCCGTCGGCGATCGTCGTGGTGGGGTATGGCATCGCGTTCTACGGGCTCTCGCTCACCTTGCGCAGTTTGCCGGTGGGCATCGTCTATGCGGTGTGGTCGGGCGTAGGCATTGTGCTCATCACGCTCGTGGCGATGGCGCTCTATCGGCAGGTGCCCGATCTGCCGGCCGTGCTCGGGCTCGGTCTCATCGTGGCCGGCGTGGTCGTGCTGAATCTGTTCTCGAAGATGCAGGCGCATTGAAAGACGGCGGCTGAACCGGCGATCACGGTGGCCGCCGCATCGGTCACCGCGTCGGCCACCGCATTGGCCACGTTCGCGCCAGACCTTGCGCCTCGCGCGTAACATGGCCGGTTACCGCCGTGTGCCGCGTCGTCCTCCGGCGGCAATGCTTTCTGCAGATTTTCCCCATTGGGGCTGGACATGATCATTCGCTTTCCCGCCGACGCGCCGCTCTATCGCGACGCCAATCTGACCGTGGTCTTTGCCGCGCTCGTTGACGGCACACGCGTACCCTGCGCGATTTCCGTCGAGGCGCTCGAGGACCATTTCGGCGCGCTGCCCGCGAACCGCGACGCGTGGATGCAGGCGTTCGACGCCGGCCGCTCGCGCATCGAGGCTGTGGCACGCGCCCATCTCGAGCTCAGCAACGGCACGCCGGTGCTGCTCAAGAGCGGTCACTTTCCGCCCGGACGCCTGGACTCGTAGGCTTGAACTCGTAGTCAGGCACGCCCGCTCGGGCGTCACGGGATTTTTGGTTGCCGCAACCGGCTAGCGTCGCCATGAGCATTGTCGAACGCAAGGACCGCGAACTCCACGCAAGGCAAGCAGCGCGCGCGCACGACCAGCGCGAGCGCATCCTCGACGCTGCGCGCCGCATCGTCATGCGCGAAGGCCTCGCCGCGCTTTCCATGCGCAAGATCGCCGATGCGATCGGTTATTCCCCTGCGTCCCTCTACCTTTATTTCGCCGGCCGCGACGAGATTGCCGAGGCGCTCGGCCGCGAAGGCTACGCACAACTGCTCGCGCAGTTCGAACCGCTCGCGCTGATCGCCGACGCGCGCGAGCGGCTTCATGCGCTCGCACATGCATACGTGGCGTACGGCTGCGACCATCCGCAGACGTACGCACTCATCTTCATGGCGCACAAGGCGCGCCCGGAGCACGTGGGGCCGGCCGCCCGCCGTCAACGCGATGCGCTGGCCGATGTGGCTGGCGCGCCTGAAGCGGACGCCGCGCCGGCCTGCGGCGCGCAACTCTTTGCCGCCACGCTGTCCGCACTGACGCCGGCGAGCGGGGCCCATATCGATGGCCCGCTGCTCGCGCAGTCGCTCTGGGCTACGCTGCACGGCGTGGTGATGCTCACGCTCGCGCGCGCTGGCTTTGAGCACGCGGCGCCCGGTCCGTTGATCGACGCCACGCTCGATGCCTGGTTCGGCACGCGCGCCGCCGCGGCCACGTTGCCGGCCGGGCAAGCGCCCGGTGTGGCGTCGTGATAGCCTCAGGAAGTCTGTGATCGCGGGTCGCCCGACGCAGGCGCCGCTCATCGTTCTGCCTTGCCAATCGCCATGTCACACGAAGCCAACGCAAGCCCGACTGCAGCCGATGCCGACTCGCATGTGCTTACGCGCGTAGCGAACCGCATCGGTTTTATCGAACTCGAGCGCCCGCAGGCGCTCAATGCGCTCACCACCGCCATGGTCCGCACGATGCACGCGGCGCTCGATCGCTGGCGCGACGACCCGGGCGTGCTCGCCGTGATCGTGCGCACGCGCCACCCGCGCGCGTTCTGCGCGGGCGGCGATATTCGCTTTCTGTACGAGTCGTACCGCGCGGGCGAACAGGCGGCGCTCGACACCTTCTTCGCCGACGAATATCGCCTCAACCACGCCATCTTCACCTTTCCGAAGCCGTATATCGCGATGCTCAACGGCGTGGTCATGGGCGGCGGCATGGGCATCTCGCAGGGCGCGCATCGCACGGGCGGGCTGCGGCTCGTGGGTCCGACCACGCGCATGGCGATGCCGGAGACGCGCATCGGCCTCTTTCCCGATGTCGGCATGGGCTGGTTTCTTGCGCGCACGCCTGGCGCGATCGGCCGCTATCTCGCGGTGACCGGCGAGACGCTCGATCAGGCCAGCGCCGTGTATGCGGGCCTCGCCGATGCGTCGCTCGACGAGTCCGCGTGGCCGGCGCTGCTCGATGCGCTGGAGAGCGAGCCGTTTGCGAGCGGCGCGGAAGTGGTCGCGCGCATCCGCCAGGCGGCCTTGCCTGCGCCCGGCCTGCGGCGCCTCGCCGAAGGCTCCTCGCTGGCCGCGGTGCGCGGCTGGATCGACCAGCATTTCTCGCTCGCCGATGTGCCGGCCATGCTGGCATCGCTCGAAGCCGCTCGCCATGCGGGCGCGGGCGACCAGGCGCAATGGGCCGGGCAGATGGTGGACGTGCTGCGCGAGCGTTCGCCGCTTTCCATGGCGGTGTCGCTCGAGGTGGTGTCGCGGGCGGAAGGCACGATGGCCGATTGTCTGCGCCGCGACCTCGACCTCACGCGCTCGAGCTTCGCGATTGGCGACGTGATGGAGGGCATCCGCGCGCGCATCATCGACAAGGACAATCATCCGCACTGGCGCTTCGCGAATAGCGAAGACGTGCGCCGCGAAGACGTCGAGCGGATGTTCGAGAGTCCCTGGAGCTTGATGGAGCATCCGCTGCGCGAACTCATCGGTTGAGCCGGCGAGCGCGAGGGAACGGTGAGGGAGGTGGGAGGGAAACGCGCGGCGGGAAAACCCGGGCCGCGCATTGCGCACGGCCCGCAGGCGGGGTCAGTTTTCGGCGGTTTCGCTCATGAACGCACGCATGAAAACCAGCGCGCCCCAACCCCACATCGCATTCGAGGCGAAGCCCGTGGCAAGCCGCGGCAGCATGTTGCCGGTCGGCCAGATGCCGCGCAGCGGATCGACGACGAACACCATCGCCGCGGTGAGCACGATGCCGCCGAACACGAAGGCCTGAACCCACGGCGCGGGCCGCGAAGGCGACACGCGCAGCAGCCACGCCATCAGCACGGCCCAGATGGCGCTCCAGATCGCATTTACGAGGAACTCGGGCAGCCCGAGCGGCTGGAACGGGTCCGTCGAAAATCCGGCCGCGTCGATGACTTGTGCGGCATGCAGGAGTGCGAGCGTCGCCTCGCGAAAGAAGAGCGACGCCAGAAAGCCGGATACGAACGGCAGAATCAGTTTTTGCATGGAATCTTGCGAGAGCTTCTTGGCCTCGCTGCGCAATGCGCCTCATGGAGCGGTGTGCGCGCGGCGTGCCGGTGTTTTTGTGGGTGCGTGCGCCATTATATCGGCGCGCGGTGCGCGCGAGGCGCACCGTATGCTAAAGCGTCGGGCAAAGCACGAAAGTGGAAAACCTAAGCTCAAAAAAATCGTTCTAAAGGGTGCGAGCGATCCCTAGACTGGTTCCCCATGAAGACGGCGCCGCCGTCGCCGGGCGCTCTCGCGAGGCGCGGGGAACGCGCCGGCGCATTCCGTCTGCTGTCGAATCCTTTCAGTCGAGCCACGAGCGGCGCATTCGTTTGCGCGGCGTGCCCGCGCGCGCTCGCTGGCCGGCAGTCACCCGATTCGTGTTTCGAATTTCCAGGCAGGAGCAACGCATGAATGTGTTCTGGTTCATCCCGACCCACGGCGACAGCCGCTATCTGGGCACGACCCAGGGGGCGCGCGCGGCCGATCTCGCGTATTTCCAGCAGATCGCCGTCGCCGCCGATACGCTCGGCTACGAAGGCGTACTGCTGCCCACGGGCCGCTCGTGCGAGGACGCGTGGGTCGTGGCGTCGAGCCTCATCGCCGCGACGCGGCGCCTGAAGTTTCTCGTGGCGATCCGCCCGGGCCTCTCGTCGCCGGCGCTCTCCGCGCGCATGGCCGCCACGTTCGACCGGCTCTCCAATGGCCGCCTGCTCATCAACGTCGTGACGGGCGGCGACACGGCCGAGCTGGAAGGCGACGGCCTCTTCGTCGATCACGACACGCGCTACGAGATCACCGACGAGTTCCTGCATATCTGGCGCAAGCTGCTCGCGGCATCGCACGCGAACGAGGCGATCGACTTCGAGGGGCGCCATCTGCGCTCGGTGGGCGGCAAGGTGCTGTATCCGCCCGCGCAGCATCCGCATCCGCCGTTGTGGTTCGGCGGCTCGTCGCCGGCCGCGCACGCCATGGCGGGCGCGCACATCGACACCTATCTGACGTGGGGCGAGCCGCCCGAAGCCGTCGCGCGCAAGATCGCCGACATTCGCGCGCGCGCGGCCGAGCATGGACGCACGATTCGCTTCGGCATTCGCCTGCACGTGATCGTGCGCGAGACCGAAGACGAAGCGTGGGCCGCCGCCGACAAGCTCATCAGCCACCTCGACGACGAGACGGTCGCGCGCGCCCAGGCCGCGTTCGCGAAGATGGATTCGGAAGGCCAGCGCCGCATGGCCGCGCTGCACGGCGGCAAGCGCGGCACGCGCAAGGATCTCGAGGTGTATCCGAATTTGTGGGCGGGCGTGGGCCTCGTGCGCGGCGGCGCGGGCACGGCGCTCGTCGGCAATCCTGAACAGGTGGCCGCGCTCATGAAGGAGTATGCGCAGCTCGGCATTGAGACGTTCATTTTGTCCGGCTATCCCCATCTCGAGGAATCCTACCGGTTTGCGGAACTCGTCTTCCCGCTGCTGCCGGGGCGCGCGGCGAAGCGCGCGGGCGGCCCGCTTTCGGGGCCGTTTGGCGAAGTGGTCGGCAATCACTATCTGCCGAAAGTGAGCCAGAGCTGAGGCGCTGGAGAACGGCAGCAATCGTGGAGGATGCAACGATGACGCAATCCCTGGTAACGGCTGCACCCGCACGCGACCGCTCGCGCCCAGGCGGCGGCGTGCTGCGCGCCGCGCGGGCCTTCGTGCGGGCGGGCCGGCGGCGGCTCGCCCCCTGGCTCGTGCCGCTGGCGGTGCTGGCGATCTGGGAGATCGCCGCAAGAAGTGGCGCGCTCTCGACGCGCGTGCTGCCCGAGCCGATCGCCGTGGTGCGGGCGGCGTGGTCGCTGATCGAGTCGGGCGAAATGTGGGCCGACGTGCGCGTGAGCACGTGGCGGGCGCTTTCGGGGTTCGCGATCGGCGGCAGCATCGGGCTCGTGCTCGGGCTGGCTACCGGGCTCTTCAAGCCCGCTGAAACCGCGCTCGATTCAACCGTGCAGATGGTCCGCAATATTCCGGCGCTCGCCATGATTCCGCTCGTGATTCTCTGGTTCGGCATTGGCGAGGAGGCGAAAGTCTTTCTCGTGGCGCTGGGCGTGTTCTTTCCCGTCTACGTGAATACGTTCCACGGTATCCGCTCGGTGGACGCCAATCTCGTCGAGATGGCGCGCAGCTACGGGCTCAAAGGTTTCGCGCTTTATCGCGAGGTGATATTGCCGGGGGCGTTGCCTTCGATTCTCGTCGGCGTGCGTTTCGCGCTCGGCCTGATGTGGGTGACGCTGATCGTCGCCGAGACGATCTCCGCGCAGTCGGGCATTGGCTACATGACGATGAACGCGCGCGAATTCCTGCAAACCGATGTGGTGGTGGTCGGCATCCTGCTGTATGCGGCGCTCGGCAAGCTCGCCGACTGGCTCGCGAAGTCGCTCGAACGCGTGGCGCTGCGCTGGCACCCCGCTTATCAACAGGAGAACGAAGCATGAGCGCGAGTCAACTGGCGCCGAACTATGGCGTAAAGCGAGAAGCTTTCGAGCGCGTACAGGCGCGCGAACGCAACGACAAGGCGCAGGCGGCGCGCGAGGGCGCGACACCGCGCACGCATACACCCGAAATGGACGCCGCCGTTGCCCTTCGCGGCGTGGGCAAACGCTACGGCGAGCGCGCCGTGCTCGCCGGTTTCGACCTCGCGATCGAGCGCGGCAGTTTTGTGTCGATCGTCGGACGCAGCGGTTGCGGCAAGTCCACCTTGCTGCGCCTGATCGCCGGCCTCGAAACGCCGGACGAGGGCGCGGTGGAGCGGCGCGGCGCGGAGGGCGCGCCGCTCGATACGCGCATCATGTTTCAGGACGCGCGCCTCCTGCCGTGGAAGACCGTCTTGCAGAACGTGATGCTAGGACTTGGGCGCGGCGCGCGTGACGACGCCCGCGCGGTGCTCGACGAGGTGGGCCTGCTCGCGCGCGCCGACGAGTGGCCCGCGCGCCTCTCGGGCGGCCAGCGCCAGCGGGTGGCGCTCGCCCGCGCGCTCGTGCATCGTCCGAGCCTGTTGCTGCTCGACGAACCGCTCGGCGCACTCGACGCGCTGACGCGTCTCGAGATGCATGCGCTGATCGAGCGCCTGTGGCGCGAGCATCGCTTCACCGCGCTTCTGGTGACGCACGACGTGCACGAAGCCGTCGCACTGGGCGACCGTATTTTGCTCGTCGAGGCGGGGCGCATCGCGCTCGATCAGCGCGTGCCGCTCGAGCGCCCGCGGGCGCGTGTCGACGCACGCTTCGCCGCGCTCGAGGAGCGCGTGCTGCAGCGCGTGCTCGGCCACGGGCCACAGCAAGCCGCCGGACGGCCGTTGGGCGCAGTGGCTTGAATCATTTTTTATCAGGAATCCTCTTGTTTATCCTCGAACTCACGGAGCCGAACCTATGAGCATTACCGCCATCAACGTACGCAACCAGTTTCGCGGCAAGATCAAGGAGATCATTCGCGGACCCGTCGTTTCGGAAGTCGATGTCGATACGGCATTCGGCATCGTCACCTCGGTCATCACCACGCGCTCGATCGACGAACTCGAGTTGAAGGTGGGCTCGGAAGTGGTCGCGCTGGTGAAGTCGACGGAGGTGTCGATCGCGCGCCTGTGAAGCGTGCCCGCGAGTCGGCGGCGCTCGCGAGTCGCGGCGGGCGGAAGTGCTAGCATGAACCGTCAGCGGACGATGAAAGAGGCGAGCATGGAGCCGAAGGGCATCGACATGGGCGACTACCAGGAGCGCTACAAGGACTACGACATCGAAGTCGCGGTCGAGCAGGTGCTCACGGGCGTGAAGGCGCACTATCGCGTGCTGCAGGGCGATACGGTCGTGGAGGACTGGCAACTCGTGCATATCACGCGCCTCTGGTCCACCGAGCACGCGGCGGCAGAGGCGGGCTTCGAAGCGGCGCGCGCGTGGATCGATGCGCGCGGCACGCAAGCGCGCTAGCGTTTGCCTTGCGAACCCGCGCCGGGCGGCTGGCTTGCCCGGCGCGCTGCGTCGGCGAACATGTCGCGTAGCTGCTGGCGCTCGGCGCCGGTCAAATGTGCGGCGGCGGCCGGCACGGTGAGCACGAGGTGCAGCGTGAGGTTGCCGTGCACGCCGTTGCGATCCGCGAGTCCAAGACCCGGCAGACGGATTGGCGTGCGCGCATTCGCGTTCGCGGGAATTTTCACTTCGAACGTGCGGCCGAGTACCTTTGCCTGAACGCCGCCGCCCAGCATGGCCGTCACGAAGTCAACTGGAAGCTCGCAGGCGAGGTCGAGCCCGTTGCGCGTGAAGCCCGGGCCGCAAACGATGGAGACCGAGAAAGTCGCGTCTCCGGACGGGCCGCCGTTGACGCCGGGATGGCCGCCACCGGCCACCACGAGACGCTGGCCGTCCCATGCCCCGCGAGGGATCTCGACCATTTCCGACTTGCGCCATGTCTTGACGCCGGTGCCGTGACATTGTTCGCAAAGCGCGCCGCGATCTTCCTTTTCACATGCGGGACACGGACCTTTGACGGGGTAGTGGGCCTGAACGCCGCCGCCATTGAGCGCGACTTCGAGCGGCACGAATAGCTCGACGAGGCAGTTGGCGCCGCGCATGGGCGGCGCCGCGCGGCGCTGGCGCGGTGGAGCCTCGCCGTTGCGGGTCTTGCTGGCCGAACCTGCGGTGCGCGTTGGCGCGACGCGCCGGCCGCTCAGAATCTCGAAGGCTTCCTGAATGAGCTTGAACACCGGCTCGACTGCCGCCTCGCAACCCTTGTTGCGGTCGGGGTGGTACTTCGCGCGCAGTTGACGGTAGGCGCGTTTGATTTCTGCCGGCGACGCAGTCTCCGGCAGTTGCAGCCGCCTGTAGTATTCCTCGAAGCTCAAAGGCGTTCCCGGGTGTCTCTCGTGCACAGACGCAAAAAAGCCCGCAACCAGTGCGGGCTCATTTGTTCACTGCTGAATTCTTTGAGGTGGCTGATGGGACTCGAACCCACGACAACAGGAATCGCAATCGAGTCGTCGAACACCAAATTCAGGTTAAAAATCAAAGCCCTGTGATTTTGATTTCGGAACATGCCCCACTTCATCGACCTGGCACTTGCGCGGGTTTGCGGCGGAGCGTTCCAAAATGCTGTTGCTATTTTAGCCGGTCCAGGTAATTTCGTTGCTTTGGTATCCGCACTGAGTCCGAGCTTCAGGTCGCGGAACGCGCGTGCGACCTTAGGGATTCCGTTGCGATCGATGACGAACTTCCAGCGGTTGTCCGACAGCTAGTTGATCATGCTGGTGCGCTGGTTCGGCTTGCGGCCGATGAGGTCGGCGAGTTCGCTCGTGGTCAGGTAGTCGCTCATCGATTGCTCTATTCGCTACTTGCCTTGAGTGCGTCGGTTCCCGGCTATTGGAGGCGATTACCTGTTACATGCATAGCGCCGGCGCTGGCCATGCTACTATTTCCTTTCAATTTGAAAGGAGACTGCTGATGGGCTGGAACGTGCGCTTTACCGACTATCGTGGCTATGACCTTCATTCGGAAACACTTGAGTGCCCCAATGAAATGTGGGTATGGCGCGCGAAAGTAAGCAGGGGCACGGAACGCGACATCGCTTCGAGTCAAGACCTGGAGACGAGCCACAGGACTCGGGACGATGCGGAAAGCGCCGGGTTCGCTTGGGGGCGCGCGATGGTCGATGAAATCTTGACGGGCTAGGCTCGTCGCGCTCATTGCTGCCTGTAGCGCGCTCTGCGTCGCTCGCCCTTCGCACAGGTTTGCCCACAGTTTCTGTGGAGAACTGCGCACTTTCGCCAAAACCTGTTTCACTCGGCGCTCTCGTCGCATCGGAAGGCACAAGAGCGACTCGTTCGCCGGCGGTGATGAGTCGGCAGGCTTCGATGTGATCAGGGCTCGACAGCGTGCAGACCTTTACCGCGGCGCGAAGGGCGGCGTTGACGCGGATGTTTCGTTGATTGATGCCATCGCTTCCTCTATTCGTTACGCGGTCGTTGCTTCGTCGGCTGCTGCGATGACGCTGCCGCGCGCATCGCTTGTCGATCTCGTTGTAATACGCAGTCATCTCTCTGCCGCTATGTGATGGGGGGATTGCCCCAAGTCGCTAAAGGTTGCTGCCACAGCCGCCGTTAACGATTTCCGTGGCGCGTCCACATTCACTTAACAATCTCTAAAAATTCACCCTCGGCGCCGGTGTTAGATTGCAACCGGGAGGAGAGCCAATGAACAACCACGTCATTCGCTACAAGGGATACATCGTCGATTTCACGCCGTTTGATGTTGGCAACGGAGAATTCGGTCCGCGGTGGGCCATCGCAATGGACGATACTGTCTGGGCTGGCAGTGTCCCGTTGTCTAGTGGTCGTTTGATGCATCGCGGTACCTACGAAGAGGCAACAGCAATCGGGAAACTGCAAGCTTTGCAAATGATTGACCTCGACTAATGCTGCGTGTCAGGTTACGCAACCACTGCGCTGCGTATTGATTTGATTGATCTCGTCGTCGTACCTGGCCATCTCTCTGCTGTTGTGTGGCGGGGATCTGGCGGCGTACGAATGTACTGAACGCTGCCTCGAAAATCCTCGGTCATTTCTGACTCAAATGTGTGATTAACTTGCTCCCGCTCGCGTCCATGCGAGCGGCGCAGCAAGCGAAATCGGTGCAATGGCGCGGAGAATCATTGCCAGTCGTCGGGGACAAACTTTGGACAAAGTTGACGAGCTCACAACTGCCTACGAGGCTTGGGTCGCGGCACGCGAAGGATTGGCCCGTGATCTGCCGCCGCTGATCCTCGAAAACCCAAACGACGATTTGATACGCGCCCTGATCGCGCTCGAGGTCGCTACTCATCGGCAATTCGTTGCTGCGAGAGATCGGGCAAGCGGCATTACTTAGGCGATGGTTCAAAAGTGTTGCATGCCTGGTTCAGGCTGACGACCCAGCCCAGCTCACTGCGGAGGCGCAATTCGCCAGGACCTCAACATTTTCACGCAGCGCGCCAATGTTGCGGGGAAGCGCGTGTTCGTTGTTATGGCGATACCGAAGCGCGATGTACCGAACCAGAATTCGGCGGCAGGCGGCTTGAACCATGCGGTTTCAAGCGCGAACGCTACCGCGACACCCGTCGGTGCGATTGATTACGTTGACCAGGTTACCGCGGGGCACATGGGTGCAGACTGCCGCGTGCCCGATGCATATGTGCAGAACGTGCACACACAAAGGATTGCAGCCGTCGCATACGGGATCGCTTTCGCGGTCAACCGCTCGCGCCGCCTTTTGTTGACCGCCGCTGGCCGGCCACATGTAGTGCCTGGCTTTCAGGGCGGCAGGGCGCCGCATGGCGTTCACTAGATGAATCCGTCGGCTCGCGCCGCTTCGACTTGGTCTGCGAACGGTTCAGTCTGACGAAAATTGCTTATACCGGCGCTTACACGGATTCCAGAAAGCAAAAAGCCCAGTTCATCGAACTGGGCTAAGCGCTTGAATTCTTTGGGGTGGCTGATGGGACTCGAACCCACGACGACAGGAATCACAATCCTGGACTCTACCAACTGAGCTACAGCCACCACTGTTTTCCTCAATTAGCGCTGCTTCGAAAGCGGCGTCAATCAAGAAGCAAGATTATATACATACCAAAGCTTGCTTGCCTAGTCCTTTATTCAAGAATTTCGTCCGGAACGCGCAGATATTCGCGGGCCTCGTCGAAGATCGCGAGATCTGCCTTCGCAAGCTTGCGGCTGTCCGAGAGGATGCGGCGCCAGCCGCGCGCGCCGGCCACGCCGCGATAGAGGCCCAGCGCATGGCGCACGATCGCGCCCAGGTAAGTGCCGCGCGCAATTTCGCTCGCGCAGTACTCGATAAGCCTCGCTTCCACTTCCTCGCGCGTGAGCGCAGCATCAGTTGCGCCATAGAAGCGCGCATCGACGCCGGCGAGCACGTAGGGGTTGTGGTATGCCTCGCGGCCGAGCATCACGCCATCGACGTGCTGTAGATGCTGCTCGACTTCGTCGAGCGTCTTGATGCCGCCGTTGATGATGATTTCGAGTTGCGGGAAGTCGCGCTTGAGCTGGTACGCGTAGTCGTACTTGAGCGGCGGAATCTCGCGGTTCTCCTTCGGGCTCAAGCCCTTCAGGATCGCGTTGCGCGCGTGCACGATGAAAACGTCGCAGCCCGCTTCGGCAATCGTGCCGACGAAGTCGCGCACGAACGCATAGTCCTCGACCGTATCCACGCCGATGCGGTGCTTGACCGTCACGGGCACGGAGACGACATCGCGCATCGCCTTCACGCAGTCCGCCACCAGTTGCGGTTCGTTCATCAGGCACGCGCCGAACGCGCCGCGCTGCACGCGCTCGGACGGGCAGCCGCAGTTCAGGTTGATCTCGTCGTAGCCCCACTGTTCGCCGAGCTTCGCGGCGCGCGCGAGGTCGTCGGGTTCGCTGCCGCCCAGCTGAAGCGCGACCGGCGCCTCGGCCGGCGTGAACGCGAGATGGCGCGGCACGTCGCCGTGGATGAGGGCGCCCGTCGTCACCATCTCCGTATACAGCCACGTGTGCCGGGAGATGAAGCGATGCAGCGAACGGCAGTGGCGATCGGTCCAGTCCATCATCGGCGCGACGGAAACGCGGCGGGGGCTGGCTTGACGGTTGGCGGACATGGCGATGGGAAACCGATGAGTAACGGCTGGCGTGGAACAACCTTGCATTTTAACGCATACGGGCCGCGTTCTTCGTACCCTTTGCGCACTGCGCCATTTTGCCGGATACCTCTGCAGGAAGCGCGCCCGATAGCCATTTTCGGCCGAAAAACCCTACGGCGTTATGTAATCCGCAGGGAATTTGCTGCGTCGCGCAAATTATTTTGAAAGCGCTTTTAGGGTCTGTTCGTCGCTCAGCCCCGTCAGAACTGCCTGACAGGATTGTTGTGGAACGGAGAATAGTAAATTCGGATTATCGCGATTATTTTCCGATAGTAGGTGTATACACTGAGTTTCGTTGACGCAGCTCGTGGGCACTGACCTCCCAGGCGCGGCGCCTTCCCGATCCGCAACTGAACCTGATATTGGAGTCCACCATGAAGACCAAACTCATCGCAGCGCTGCTGGTCGCAGCTACCGCTTCTGTTGCCGCTCCGGCGTTCGCCAGCGGCTACGGCCCGGCACCGTTCTATCGCCCGGACGTCGGCGCGCCCGCTTCGCAGCGTGGCCAGAGCGTCCAGACCGTGGCCGCCGAACGCGTCCAGGAACAAGGCGCCCAAACGGCTTACGGCGGTGTCGCCGGCTCGGCTTCGCAGTCGGGCAGCCACGCGAAGGCCACGGGCCCGCAATCGGTTTTCTTCGGTCAGTAAGTCGCGCCGAAGTTTCCGATTCGCTGCTGAGCCGCCCGTCAGTCGGGCGGCCTGAAAGCCGGATGTCATTGCGACGTCCGGCTTTTGCTTTTCTGCGTCCGTTCTGGTTGTTCCCCCGGGGCGACACTCAGGATGCGGCGCGCACGCGCTTGTCGATCGCCTCGCGAATGCGATCGAAGGCCGCGTCGAAGGCGTTGTCCTGGGTCGGAAAGCGGCCGGCGGCGATGCCGTCGACGGGCACGTTGCCGTTTTCCGCGTCCGTGAGGCTCTGGATGATCTGCGTCGAGACGAAGAAGCCGGCTTCGTGGTCGCCGTCCACGCCGGCTGTCATGTCGAAGCCCATGTATTCGTAGCTGCGTCGATTTTCCATGCCGATTGCTCCTCGTAGGCGCCTGTGCGGATTCTGGCACGTCTGTCGCCGAGCGGCGCCGCGGCCGGCCGCGGCGCATGCGGCCGCTTGTGCAGGAATGCGGCCGTATTCTGCAACTCCTGAAAAATTTCCCGCGTCGTGGTAGTTTCGGCGCTCCCCAACCGAACTGATGGACAACGTTTCCATGGAATACCGCACACTCGGCGATACCGACGTCAAGGTGAGCCTGATCGGGCTCGGCACGATGACGTGGGGCGAGCAGAACACGGAGCGCGAGGCGCACGAGCAGATCGACTACGCGCTCGACCAGGGCGTCACGCTGATCGACGCCGCCGAAATGTACCCCGTGCCGCCGCGCCCCGAGACGCAGGGACAGACCGAGCGCTTCATCGGGACGTGGCTCGCGCAGCATCGCGCGGCGCGCGAGCGCATCGTGCTCGCCACCAAGATTGCGGGCCCGGCGCGCCAGCCGCACAACCCGCAGCACATTCGCGGGCCGCAGAACCAGTTCGACCGCAAGAATCTGACCGAAGCGCTCGACGGCAGCCTGAAACGCCTGCAGACCGATTACGTCGACCTGTATCAGTTGCACTGGCCCGACCGCAGCACGATGACGTTCGGCCGCAGTATGTATCCGTATCTCGACGATGCGTACACGGTGCCGATCGAGGAAACGCTCAGCGTGCTCGCCGATTTCGTGAAGGCGGGCAAGATCCGCCATATCGGCGTGTCGAACGAAACGCCGTGGGGCGTCGCGCAGTTCCTGCGCGCGGCCGAAAAGCTCGGGCTGCCGCGCATTGTCAGCATCCAGAATCCGTACAGCTTGCTCAACCGCACGTTCGAAAGCGGCCTGTCCGAATTCGCGCACCGCGAAGCCGTGGGCTTGCTCGCGTATTCGCCGCTCGCGTTCGGCTGGCTGTCGGGCAAGTACGAGGGCGGGGCGCGTCCGGAAGGCGCGCGCATCACGCGGTTCGAGCGCTTCAAGCGCTACAGCAAGCCGGAATCGGTGGCCGCGACGACGCGCTACGTGGAACTCGCCCGCGCCCATGGCTACACGCCCGCGCAGTTCGCACTCGCGTTCGTCAACAGCCGGCCGTTCCTCACCAGCAACCTGATCGGCGCGACCTCGCTCGAGCAGTTGAAGGAAAATATCGCCAGCGCCGACGTCAAACTCACTCCCGAACTGCTCGCGCAGATCGACGCGTTGCACGAGCAGCAGCCCAATCCGGCCCCTTAACGGGAAAGCGGGAAACCGCGCGGTCCCTTGCCGGGCCGCGCGGCGCCGCGCGAGTCGCCAACGCAGCAAAGTCGTTGGCGATTCGCAAGGCATACACTACGATCCAGCATGCGCCGCCCGGGGCGCCATCACGCCTCGCGTGACGGCGCCCCGGCGGCCGTCCATACGCTCAATCCCGGAGAATTTTCACAATGACGAGCGCACGTCCAGCGCAATCGCCCCCGTCTTACGGCTGGCCCATTTTCATTTTGCTGGCGGTGGCCGGCCTCTTCTACGTGAAGTGGTTCCCGTACTATCACCGCGCATTCACGGCCGAGGAAACCCACTCCATCGGCAAATCGATCCTGATGGGCGGCGCGGCCACGGCCCCCGACCCCTCGTTCTCCGCTGCGCTCGATTACGCCTACGCCTATGGCAAGGCGATCTGGCAGGCCATGGTGCTTGGCCTGCTGCTCGGCTCCGGCGTGCAGGCGCTCCTGCCCGTGCAATGGGTCGCGCGCGTGCTCGGCCGGCGCGGCTTCGGCAGCGTGGCGGCGGGCGGCCTGCTCGCGGTGCCCGGCATGATGTGCACCTGCTGCGCCGCGCCCGTGGTCGTGGGCCTGCGTGCGCGCAATGCGTCGGCGGGCGGCGCGATCGCGTTCTGGCTCGGCAACTCCGTGCTCAATCCCGCCACGCTCGTGTTCATGGGCTTCGTGCTCGGCTGGCAATGGAGTGCGCTGCGTCTCACGCTGGGCCTGCTGATGGTGTTCGGCCTCGGCTGGGTCTGCAACCGGCTCGTGACGCCCGAGGAATCGCGTGCCGCCGACGATCGGCTGGCGCAACTCGCCCAGCAGCAGGCCGAGGGCGGCAACGTCTTCGTGCGCTGGGCGCATATCTTTGCGCGCATGGCCGTGCGGCTGGTGCCGGAATACATCGTGCTGGTGCTGTTGCTTGGCGCGGCGCGCGCGTGGCTGTTCCCGCACATCGGCCCGGAAGTCACGAGCAGCCTTGGCTGGGTCGTCACGTTCGCCGTGGTCGGCATGCTGTTCGTGATCCCCACGGCCGGCGAGGTCCCCATCATCCAGGCGATGCTCGCGCTCGGCATGGGCGTGGGGCCCGCGGGCGCGCTGCTGATGACGCTGCCGCCTGTGAGCGTGCCGTCGTTCGCGATGCTGGCGGGCTCGTTCCGGCCGCGCATGCTCGCTGTCGTGGGCACGACGGTGGTGTTCTTCGGCATCGCCGCCGGGCTCGCGGCCGTGACCCTCGGCTTTTAGGGACGCCGGGACGAGGCAGGCGCCATGCGTTCGGCGTTGGCATTCTTGTAATACGCGGACGGTTCGCCGTCCGCCACGGAGCGGGCCGCGGCCCGAAAACCAGCATGGCAAAGCAAAAAACCAATCCGAAACTCGAGCAGGCGCTCACGCGCGGCGATCTCGCCATTCGCCAGGCCAACTCGGCCCGCGCCACGGCGGTGCTGCGCGCGCTCGGCAAGATGATCGTCGAGGCTTCGGCCACCATCGGCGTCGAGGCGGATACCTCGATTCCCGACGGCGATCGCATCTACGACCCGGCCGACGGTCTCTGGCCGCAGTCGCTGCTGGTTTCGCTCGATGGCCCGGTGGAGGAGTCGGATCCCGAAGAGATCCGCACGGTGCGTTTGCTCGCCCAGACCCAATCGACGATGTTCCGCGTGGAATGGCATCGCGCCGACGGCAAGGTCGGCCGCCAGGAAGGCGGCCCGTTCGCGACGGTCGCGTTTATTTCAGACGTCGATATTCCCTGGGGCGACGACGAGGACTGAGCGCCTCGCGGTGCCGTTTCAGCGCATCATGCGTCGGCGGAACAGCACGGATGCGATCGCGAACGGCACCACCACGTAGATCGCGAGCACCAGCAGGTGCAGGCCGGCCTGCTCGACAGGCCGGTCGAGCATGGCGGGGCGGATCAGCGCAACGGCGTGCGCGAGCGGCAGCATCAGCGTGATGTGCTGCGCGGCCGCGGGCAGCTGCGCGATTGGAAAGAACACGCCGGAGAGCAGCAGCATCGGCGTGAGCACGAGCGTCTGATAAAACATGAAGAAGTCGTAGGACGGCGCGAGCGCGGTGACGATCATCGCGCAACTCGCGAACGCGAGGCCCGCGAGCGCGATCACGGGCAGCGCGAGCAGCATGGAAGGAAAGCTCGCGTAGCCGAGCAGGCCCGCCACCACCATGATCGCCACGCCCGAGAGCACCGACTTGCTCGCGGCCCACATCACCTCGCCGAGCACGACGTCGCCGAGCGTGAGCGGCGTGTGCATGATCGCTTCCCACGTGCGCTGCACGTGCATGCGCGAGAAGCCCGAGTACATCGACTCGAAGCTCGCCGACATCATCACCGAAGACGACACCGTGCCCGCCGCGAGAAACGCGATGTACGAGACGCCGTCGACGTGCCCGACCATCAGCCCGAGCCCGAAGCCGAGACCGAACAGATAGATCATCGGGTCGGCGAGATTGCCGAACATCGACGCGAGGGCGAGCTTGCGCCAGACCAGATAGTTGCGCCGCCACACGGCCATCCAGTGCGTGGCGTTCGAAGGCAGCGCGGCGCGCGGCTCGCGCACGCTCGCATGCTCGGGGCGCGAGGGCGTCGGGTTGTTGGTGCGTGTCTGCATGGTGTCCTTGGCGATTCGTACGCCGCCGTCGATCTTGCCGCCGTTAATCCAGCCGCCGTTAATCCTGCATCTCGCGGCCCGTGAGCCGCAGGAACACGTCTTCGAGATTCGCGGGCCGGTGCAGGTAGCGCAAATCGGAGCGATGGCGCAGCTTCGCATGGACGGGCGCGGGGTCGTCCACATAGCAGAACAGCGTCTCGCCGCTGATCTCCGTGCGCTTCGCATCGCCCACGAGTTCGTCGCGCAGCGCCACCGGGTCCGGTCCGTACACCTCGATCACGTCGCAGCCGATCTCCGATTCGATCAGCGCCTTGGGTGCGCCCTCGGCGATCTTGCGGCCTTCCTCGATCACGCAGACGCGATTGCAAAGCCGTTCGGCCTCCTCCATGAAATGCGTGGTGAGGAGAATCGTCTTGCCGCGCGCGAGCAGCGAGCGCAGCCGCTCCCAGATCAGATGCCGCGCCTGCGGATCGAGGCCCGTGGTGGGCTCGTCCATTACGAGCACGTCGGGGTCGTTCACGAGCGCGCGCGCGAGCGTGAGACGCCGGCGCATGCCGCCGGAGAGCTCGCCCACGCGCGCGTCGGCCTTGCTTTCGAGGCGCGCGAATTCGAGCAGCGGCGCGACGAGGTCGCGCGTTTCGCGCGCGGACAAGCCGAAGTAGCGGCCGAACACGAGCAGGTTCTCGCGCACGGTGAAGTCGGGGTCGAGATTGTCGAACTGCGGCACCACCCCCACGCGCTGGCGGGCGTGGCGTGCGCGCGCCGGCACCGGCTCGCCGCACAGGCTGATGCGACCCGCATCGGGCGAAACGATGCCGAGCAGCATGCGCAGCGTCGTGGTTTTCCCCGCGCCGTTCGGGCCGAGCAGTCCGAAGCACTCGCCGGGAACGACGTCGAACGACAGGCCGTTGACGACCGCCCTGTCTCCGTAATGTTTGATGACCTGCTCGAATTCGATGGCGGGTGCTGGCATGGACCGGTTGAACGTGAGTCGAACGGGCATCGCGCGAGTCGCTCGAAGTACCGAACGAAAAATCGCACGAAACAAGGCGGCCCATTTTAGTGCATTGCTGCGTGGCGGGTCGGGCCTCGCTTCGAAGCGGTTTGACAATGCAGGGGCAAATGCATGTCACGGCAAGCATTCAGCACTGAGCAAGATGCGTGCGCCGGTCGCGACACATCTGGCGTTTTTCGATGCACACCTGGCGTTTTCCAGCCCTTGCATGTGGAATTGCGGCGCACCATCATGAGAATCGCACAGCCTGCAAATCACGCGGGCGGGGAGAAGCGATCATGGCGAGCTATAAAAAAATTCTGCTCTGTTACGACGGCTCGCGCGAAGGCCGCAAGGCACTGCGTTGCGGCGCCGATCTTGCACTCGATCTGCAAGCCGAGACGCATTTGCTCTCGGTCGTCGACATGCGTTCGACGATCGCCCAGAGCGCCGGCCTGTTGACCGACGTGGCCTGCGGCCGCTTCGAAGAAACGGCGCGCGAGATCCTTCAGGAAGGCGTGGACTGGCTAACCGAGCGCGGCGTGCGCGCTCAGGGGCATTTCGCGTTCGGTCATCCGATCGACGAAATCGCGAATCTGGCCAACGAGCTGAATGCCGACCTCGTGGTGGTGGGCCACCGCTGCCGCACGGGGCTCTCGCGCTGGTGGATGGGCGCGGGCAACACGCCGCTGCTCGACCGCGTCTCGTGCAGCATTCTCGTGGCGTGTTCGTCGGCGGCTGAGGAAAAGCAGCAGCAAGCCGCCGCATAGCGGATCAAGCGGGCCGGTTCGTAGAGAACCGGCCTGGCTCGGCTGTCATTGCCGGTCTGTCTCAGTTCGAGACGTTGCCTTCGTCGAGCTCGACGGCCGAGAGCTTCCACGAGAAGAGCCCGTGACGCTGCAGGATGGCGGCGTAGTGCTCGCCCGTACTGTCGCGGTCCCACGTGAGCGCGAACTCGTTGAGGCCGCGATAGCCGGCCGTGGTCACTGGCCGGGCCTCGGGCGCGGGATTGCCGGATGCCGCCGGGGCCGGTGGCGCGGCAGAGGCGGGTGCCGATTGCGCCGGTTCCGCCGATTGCGTGGATGGCGCGCCGGATTCCGCCGGTGGCGGCGCGTGCGGCCGGTCGCCGGGCTTGCCCGTCGGCGGCATGCCATCGAGCAGGGCGGCCACGCCTTCCGGTGTGGCGTAGGCATCGACGAGCGGACTAATCAATGCCGCGCCAATCACGGCGCCGAGGATCAGCAGCGGATTGCTGCTGTGCTGCCCCTCGACGCGCCGATGCAGCATCTCGCCCACCTGCTGTTTCAGGCTCAGGCGCAGCGCAGGGTAATCGACGTACTCGTTGAGCGCGACGGCGTCACGCGCGTCGGCGGCGGCTTTCATGTGCTTCACCGCGATATAGGGCGACGCATAGGCGTAGCCGATCGCGGCAACCACCATTGCGACGGCAACCGTGATCGCAACGGGTTTCTTCCAGCCTTGGGTCTTACGCGGGGTAGAGAGAGATTCCGTCATCGGCATAGGGCAAATCGTTCAAACACGATGTTGACCGCAAACCAGGCGAAACGATCCCGCCCGTAACCTCTTCTCACATTTAAGCCGTGTTGCCGCTTACTTCGCGAGCGCCGCGGGCAGGTCGCTGTGCTGCTCGGCGATGCAGCGGTCGATCGCGCGGCAAACCGCGTCGACCGTGCCGACGAGGATGAGCCGCGACGGGCCCTGATAGACGCGCACGGGCGCGCGGCGCATGGGCTGTTCGGTGTTGAGCGTGCTGTTGAGCGACACGCGCGCAAACGCGGGCTGGGCCGAGGGCAGCACGGGCAGGTCGGCCGTGCTGGCCGCCACCATCTCTGGCGAGTCTTCGAAAAGCGAGCCGCTCAGCGCGGCAGCCGAACCGCGCACTTCGCGGACCGCGCACGAGGCGATTCCACGGAGATGGCGAAGACGGCCGAATTGGCGGAAGGGCAGCAGGCGGGCAAGGCGTTCCATGACTCTCTCCAGGTAGTGCGCAGACGGTGCGTGCGCAAACTCTGCGTGAACTGCGCGCAGACGGATTGCTTAGAATTCGGTGGGGCGGATCAGGCCGACCGCAATGCCTTCGAGCGCGAATTCCGCGCTGCCGGCCTCGACAAAAATATTGTCGTAGTCGGGGTTCTCGGCGATCAGCTCGAGCCCGTTCGGACGGCGCTTCAGGCGCTTCACGGTGACGTCGTCGCCAAGGCGCGCCACGATGATCTGGCCGTCTTTCGCTTCGGCCTTCTTCTGCACGGCGAGCAGGTCGCCGTCGAGGATGCCGGCGTCGCGCATGGACAGGCCGCGCACCTTCAGGAGGTAGTCGGGGCGGCTCGAGAAGAGCGCCGGGTCGCACATGTAGTTCTGCGAGATGTGCTCCTGCGCGAGGATCGGGCTACCCGCCGCGACGCGCCCGACGAGCGGCAGCGAGAGCTGCATGATGCTCGGGTGCGGGAGCGTGAACTGGTGCGGCAGGTCGTCGGGCCCCGGCACGAGGCGGATGCCGCGCGAGGCGCCCGCAGCCAGTTCGATCACGCCCTTGCGCGCGAGCGCACGCAGATGCTCCTCCGCGGAGTTGGCCGAGCTGAAGCCGAGTTCCGCCGCGATCTCGGCACGCGTGGGCGGGAAGCCCGTGCGTTCGATGGCCCGGCGAACCAGATCGAAAACCTGCTGCTGTCGTGCGGTGAGTTTGGTCATGGCGCCACTGTATGTTTGAACAGGTAACTGTATTTTTATACAGTACTCGCCACTTTTCAAGTGTTACTTGAAGTTCATCGACTGAGCGTTGCCATCAGGCCGCTTTCCCGTGTTTGCGCGGATGAAACCGCGCTCCAGCAGCGACTTCCTCTGTCCTTACCACTTTTGCGTATTAAAAAATGAAAAAACATCATTTTTAATAATGTAAGCGGATCGCTAGACTGGCCTCCATCGTTAGCTGCAACTCAACAATGAGCGCAAACGAGCACACACGAGAACGGAGAACAGATAGATGGGCACGACACATACGGGGCGCGCGGGCTGGCTGAAAACACTGGCGGCAAAACTGGTCATCGGCGTTGTGCCGCTCGTCGGGGTCACGGCGATGGCGGCCATGACGCCCATCGCCGCTCACGCGGATACCTCGCTGCTCAACGTCTCCTACGATCCGACGCGCGAGCTGTACCAGGACATCAACGAAGCCTTCATCAAGCAGTGGAAGGCGAAGACGGGCGAAACGCTCACCATCAAGCAGTCGCATGGCGGCTCGGGCGCACAGGCGCGCTCGGTGCTCGACGGCCTGCAGGCCGACGTCGTGACGCTCGCGCTGGCATGGGACATCGACGCGCTCGCCAACAAGGGCATCGTCGCGAAGGACTGGCAAAAGCGTCTGCCCGACAACGCCTCGCCGTACACGTCGACCATCGTGTTCCTCGTGCGCAAGGGCAACCCCAAGCACATCAAGGACTGGGACGATCTGACCAAACCGGGCGTCTCGATCGTCACGCCGAATCCGAAGACCTCGGGTGGCGCGCGCTGGAACTATCTCGCGGCGTGGGCGTATGCGTTGCACCAGCCGGGCGGCAGCGAGCAGAAGGCGAAGGACTTCGTCACGAAGCTCTACAAGAACGCGGGCGTGCTCGATTCGGGCGCACGCGGCGCGACGACGAGCTTCGTGCAGCGCGGCATCGGCGATGTGCTGATTGCATGGGAGAACGAAGCATTCCTCTCGCTCAAGGAATTCGGCCCGGACAAGTTCGAGATCGTGGTGCCCTCCGTGAGCATTCTGGCTGAGCCGCCGGTCGCCGTGGTGGACAAGGTCGTCGACAAGAAGGGCACGCGCAAGGAGGCCGAGGCCTACCTGCAGTTCCTCTATAGCGAAGAGGGCCAGGAGATCGCCGCGAAGAACTTCTACCGTCCGCGTTCGGACAAGGTCCCGGCGGCGCTCACGGCGAAGTTTCCGAAGCTCAAGCTCTACACGGTCGACGACACCTTCGGCGGCTGGCCCAACGCGCAGAAGACGCATTTCGCAGATGGCGGCGTGTTCGATTCGATCTACCAGCCGCAGTAAAGTTGTCAGGCAGTACGCGGTCCGCATAACGACGTGACCGCATAACAACGAAGCGCGCCTACGGGCGCGCTTTTCGGCGCGAATTGGCAACGCACGAATCGCGCAACCCATGTCTGGACGATGAGCATGACAACGTTTCGATTGCGCAAGCCCAGTGCGCTGCCTGGCTTCGGCTTGACGCTCGGCATCACGGTGGCTTACCTGAGCCTCGTGGTGCTCATTCCGCTTGCCGCCACCTTTCTCAAGACGGCGACACTCGACTGGAGCCAGTTCGTGCGCGCCGTGTGGTCGCCGCGCGTGATCGCGTCGTACCGGCTCACGTTCAGCGCCGCGCTCGGCGGGGCACTGATCAATGCGGTATTCGGCTTCCTGCTCGCGTGGGTGCTCGTGCGCTATACGTTCCCGTTCAAACGGGTGATCGATGCGCTCGTCGATCTGCCGTTCGCATTGCCCACTTCCGTGGCGGGCATTTCACTCGCCGCCGTGTATGCGGGCAACGGCTGGATCGGCCAGTTCCTGCAGCCGCTCGGTCTGAAGATCGCCTTCACGCCGCTCGGCGTGCTCGTGGCGCTGACCTTCATCGGCTTGCCGTTCGTCGTGCGCACGGTGCAGCCGGTGCTCGAGGACTTCGAGCGCGAACAGGAAGAGGCCGCCGCGTGCCTCGGCGCCTCGCGCTGGCTCACGTTCCGCCGGGTCGTGCTGCCCGCGGTGCTGCCGGCGCTCCTCACCGGCTTCGCGCTCGCGTTCGCGCGTGCGCTGGGCGAGTACGGCTCGGTCATCTTCATCGCCGGCAACGTGCCGATGAAGTCGGAGATCACGTCGCTGCTCATCATCACGAAGCTCGAGCAATATGACTATGCGGGCGCGACGGCACTCGCCGTAATGATGCTCTGCGTGTCGTTCGTCATGCTGTTCCTCATCAATTCGCTGCAGTGGTATTTGCAGCGCCGCACGAGCCGCGGCGTCTCGGGCGGCAGCACGCCGAATGCCGTGGTGGGCGCTACCGTCGCGGGAGGTGCGCAATGAGCACGCTGCCGCAACAACGCAGCACGCGCCGTCCCGACCCGGTCACCGAATCAGCGTGGGTGCGCTGGCTGCTGACTGGCATCGCGCTCGCGTTTCTCGCACTGTTTCTCGTGGTGCCGCTCGTCGCCGTGTTCTGGCAGGCGCTGTCGAAGGGCATTGGCTTTTACTTCACGTCGCTCGTCGATCCCGACGCGCTCGCCGCGATCAGGCTCACGCTCATCACGGCGGCGATCGCGGTGCCGTTGAATCTGGCGTTCGGCCTCGCGGCTTCGTGGGCGATCGCGAAGTTCGAGTTTCGCGGCAAGGCGCTGCTGACCACGCTGATCGACCTGCCGTTTTCGGTTTCGCCCGTGATTTCGGGGCTCATCTACGTGCTGCTGTTCGGTGCGCAGGGCTGGCTCGGGCCGTGGCTCGAAGACCACGACGTGCAGATCATCTTCGCGGTGCCGGGCATCGTGCTCGCCACGATCTTCGTGACGTTCCCGTTCGTCGCGCGCGAGCTGATTCCGCTGATGCAGGCGCAGGGCAACGACGAGGAAGAGGCCGCCCACGTGCTGGGCGCCTCGGGCTGGCAGATGTTCCGCCGCGTGACGCTGCCCAATATCCGCTGGGGCCTGCTGTACGGCGTGATTCTCTGCAATGCGCGCGCGATGGGCGAGTTCGGCGCGGTTTCGGTGGTGTCGGGCCATATTCGCGGCCAGACCGACACGATGCCGCTGCACGTCGAGATCCTTTACAACGAGTACAACTTCGCGGCGGCGTTTGCCGTGGCATCGCTGCTCGCGTTGCTCGCGCTCGTCACGCTCGGCCTGAAGCTGCTCGCGGAGCGCCGCCTTTCGTCGGAACTGCGCGGCGCGGACGAGATTCCCGCCTACGCCGGCCCGCAACCCGTGGCCGCGCAACACGTCTCACAACACGCAGCGCCTCGCGCCGTGCGCCAACCGATTCAAGCAGGGGAGCAGTAAACATGGGCATCACCGTCAGCAATCTGCATAAGCGCTTCGGCGACTTCACCGCCCTCGACAACGTCTCGCTCGACTTTCCGCCGGGCGAACTGGTTGCACTGCTCGGACCTTCGGGTTGTGGCAAGACCACGCTCCTGCGCGTGATCGCGGGCCTCGAATACGCCGACGCGGGCCAGGTCGTGCTGCAAGGCCTGGACGTGGGCGAGGTGGGCGCGCGCGAGCGTCAGGTGGGCTTCGTGTTCCAGCATTACGCACTGTTTCGCCACATGACGGTGTTCGAGAACGTGGCCTTCGGCCTGCGCGTGAAGCCGCGCAGCGAGCGGCCCTCGGAGGCCGTGATTCGCGAAAAGGTGCATGAGCTGCTCAAGCTCGTGCAGCTCGACTGGCTCGCGCAGCGCTATCCGTCCGAGCTGTCGGGCGGCCAGCGTCAGCGCATCGCGCTGGCGCGCGCGCTCGCCGTCGAGCCGAAGGTGCTGCTGCTCGACGAACCGTTCGGCGCGCTCGACGCCAAGGTGCGCAAGGAGTTGCGCTCGTGGCTGCGGCGCCTGCACGACGACCTGCACATCTCGACGATCTTCGTTACGCACGACCAGGAGGAGGCGCTCGAGGTGGCCGATCGCATCGTCGTGATGAATCATGGCCACGTGGAGCAAGTGGGCAGCCCGCAGGACGTCTATGATCATCCGCAGACGTCCTTCGTGTACGAATTCCTCGGCGCCGCGAACCGGCTGCGCGGCAGCGTCGATGCACGCGGTTTCGTCGCCGAGGGCGCGGCGCAGCCGATCTCCGTGCACGCGGGCTTCGAAGGGCCCGCGCTCGCCTATGTGCGGCCGCACGACCTCGTGCTGCACCGCGAAGCGAGCGATCATCGCGACGGCATCGTGGTCGACGTGCGCCGCGTGGTGACGCTGGGCGGCTCGGTGCGCGTGGAGCTGGAAAGCCGCACGGGCGGCGCGCTCGAAGCCGAGCTCGACCGCGAATTGTGGCGCGCGCTGGGGCTTTCGGTGGGCGAGGGCGTGACGGCGGTGCCGCGCGGGCTGCGCGTATTTCCGGCGCAATGAGCGTTACAGTGCTCACATCGACAAAAACGAATAATCGGTCAGCAGTCCCGGAGAGAAGACCATGAATTTTCAGCAGTTGCGCTTCGTGCGCGAAGCCGTGCGGCAGAACATGAACCTGACCGAAGTCGCGAACGTGCTGTATACGTCGCAATCGGGCGTCTCCAAGCAGATCAAGGATCTCGAAGACGAACTCGGCGTGGACATTTTCATTCGCCGCGGCAAGCGTCTGACCGGCCTCACGGAGCCGGGCAAGGCCGTGCATCAGCTGATCGAGCGCATGCTGCTCGACGCCGAGAACCTGCGCCGCGTCGCGCGCCAGTTCGCCGACCAGGACAGCGGCCACCTCGTGGTCGCGACGACGCACACGCAGGCGCGTTACGCGCTGCCGAAGGTCGTGCACCAGTTCCGCGAAGTGTTTCCGAAGGTCCACCTCGCGCTGCGCCAGGGCAATCCGCAGCAGATCGCGCAGATGATCATCAACGGCGAGGCCGACCTCGGCATCTCGACCGAGGCGCTCGACCGCTTCCCCGATATCGTCACGTTCCCGTGCTACTCGTGGCATCACGTGGTGGTCGTGCCGAAGACGCATCCGCTCGTGGGCCGCGAAAATCTCACGCTCGAAGACGTGGCCGAGTATCCGGTCATCACCTACGACCAGGACTTCACGGGCCGCTCGCATATCGACCAGGCGTTCGCGAAGGCGAGCGTGGTGCCCGACGTGGTGCTGACCGCCATCGACGCGGACGTGATCAAGACCTACGTCGAACTCGGCATGGGCGTGGGCATCGTCGCGGCGATGGCCTACGACCCGAAGCGCGACAGCGAACTCGTCGCGCTCGACACGGAGCATCTCTTCGACGCGAGCACGACCCGCGTGGGCCTGCGCAAGGGCGCGTTCCTGCGCCAGTACGCGTACCGGCTCATCGAAATGTTCGCGCCGCAGCTGACCGAGCAGCAGATCGCGAGCCAGCTGCGCGAGGCAACCTGAAAAGCGCGCTGATTTTCTCGGCGGGCGGCGGATCGCTTAAAATCGCCGCCATGAATACTTCCACTTCCTCTTCCGCGGCAGCGCCCAGCACGCTGCCGCGCATCGCCGTGCTCGCCACCGGCGGCACGATTGCGGGCTCCGCCGCGGACGCCGCGAACACCGCGGGCTACCAGGCCGGCGTGATCGGCGTCGCGCAACTGCTCGCAGCGGTGCCGGGCCTCGACGCCATCGCGCAGATCCATGCCGAGCAGATCGCGAGCATCGACAGCAAGGACATGTCGCTTGCGCTGTGGACCACGCTCGCGCAGCGCGTGAACGAACTGCTCGCCAGCGACGACGTCGACGGCGTGGTGATCACGCACGGCACCGATACGCTCGAAGAAACCGCGTACCTGCTGCATCTCACGGTGAAGAGCGCGAAGCCATGTATTTTGACGGCGGCCATGCGGCCCGCCACGGCGCTTTCCGCCGACGGCCCGCTCAACCTGCTCAATGCCGTCACGCTCGCGGCGAGCGAGGCCGCGGCCGGGCAGGGCGTGCTGGTGGCGTTCAATAACCGCATTCATTGCGCGCGCGACGTCGCGAAGGTCAGCACCTACGCGGTGGATGCCTTCCAGTCGCCGGAAATCGGCGCGCTGGGCTGGGTGCAGGATGGCCGCGTGGAATTCCAGCGCCGCGCGCTGCGCCCGCATACGGTCGATGCGCCGTTTGCGGCGTCGGCGCAATGGCCGCAGGTCGAGATCGTGACGAGCTACGCGGGCGTGTCGCGCGCGGCGGTCGAAGCGCTCGTCGCCGCCGGTGTGGATGGGTTCGTCGTGGCCGGCACCGGCAACGGCTCGATTCACGGCGCGTTGCAGCAGTCGCTGGCCGAAGCGGCCGCCAAGGGCGTGGCCGTCGTGCGTGCCTCGCGCGTCGGCTCGGGTCACGTGATGCACAACGGCGCGGCCAAGGACGATACGCTCGGCTTCGTCTCGTCGGGCACGCTCAGCCCGTACAAGGCGCGTGTGCTGCTGCTGCTCGCGCTGGCAGCGGGCACGACCGACAAGGCGGGACTGCAGGACGTGTTCGACACGTACTGAGGCTGGCCGCGCACAAGGAGAAACGGGCCTGGCGGATCGCTCCGCCAGGCCCGTTGCGTTTCTTGCCGTGCGTGCGTGGCGCCGCGCTTACTGCAGCGGCGGAATCACGAGCACCTGACCCGGATAGATCTTGTCCGGGCTCTTGAGCATCGGCGTGTTCGCCTCGAAGATCGCGTCGTTCTTCGCGCCGCTGCCGTAGTACTTTTCGGCGATCTTCCAGAGGTTGTCGCCGGCAACGACCGTGTGGTGCTGCGCTTCGGGCGCGGGGTTCGTGACGGTCATCTGGTCGTCGACCTTGTCGACGTTCTGCACGTTGCCGGCCGCGACGAGGATCTTCTCCTTCGTCGGCTGGTCGGCGGCGTTGCCGGTGACCGTCACCGTGTGCGAGACGCCGTCGTAGGTCACGCCGAGGTTGTCGGCGTCGAGGCCCTGCGAGCGGATATAGGCCGCGATCGCGTCGCCGGCCTTCTGGTTCAGTTCGGCGAGATTCGCTGCGGGGTCTGCTGGTGCGGCGGCGGGTTCCGCGGCGGCGGCCGGCGCTGCAGCCGTGCCGAACAGTTTTTCGCCTGCTTCCTTGATGAAATTGATAATGCCCATCGATCACACTCCTCACGTGCTGGAAATGACTGGGTGGTCACGCGTCGTGTCCACCTTGACCCGTCTGCGTGACAGCCGGATGAAAGCACAATTCTAGAAACGCGGCCGCGAAGGCGTCCATCGGGGCAGCGTCAAAGAGTGTGAAATCGGGGAGAGAAAAGAGAGGGCAAAGAAAAACGGGCATCCGACACGCGGACACCCGATGACGACGTCTGACCGACCAAGGCTTCCCCGTCGTCACCGGGCGCCGCTTTCGGACCCCACTGGCCGCCCTCAGCCCAGAGCGGCACCGATTTGCCTCGCGGCGGTTGCCGCCGCCGCGAAGCGCCCCACGGGAGGCTCGTGCGCTTCAGTCGTTGCGCGCGAGCCGGTATGCGTGATCCGGTTCTGCGGGCGGTCCGCGCGTTGCGTCGCGCAAACCGCCGTCCTGCTGCCTGCTACGGCTAAAACTCAAGCCGCCTTCACTTGCGTTTGCGGCTCGGCGATCTCGAAGTTCGCCATGATTTCGAGCGCGCGGATCATGGCCGAGTGGTCCCATGCCTTGCCGCCGTTCGCGGCGCACACGCTGAAGAGCTGCTGCGCGCTCGCCGTATGCGGCAGCGCGATGCCCAGCTTGCGCGCGCCGTCGATCGCGAGGTTCAGGTCCTTCTGGTGCAGCTCGATGCGGAAGCCCGGATTGAACGTGCGCCTGGTCATGCGCTCGCCGTGCACTTCGAGAATGCGCGACGAAGCGAAGCCGCCCATCAGGGCCTTGCGCACGCGCTCGGGGTCCGCGCCCGAACGTGCCGCGAACAGCAGCGCTTCGGCCACGGCTTCGATGTTCAGCGCGACGATGATCTGGTTCGCCACCTTGCAGGTCTGGCCCGCGCCGTTGTCGCCGATGAGCGAAATGTTCTTGCCCATCAGATCGAACAGCGGCTTGGCAAGATCGAACGACTTCTGCGGTCCGCCCACCATGATCGTCAGCGTGGCTTCGCGTGCGCCGACTTCGCCGCCCGAGACCGGCGCGTCGAGATAGTCGCAGCCGAGCGCGTTGATCTGTTTGGCGAACTGCTGCGTTTCGAGCGGAGAGATCGAGCTCATGTCGATCACGAGCTTGCCGGCCGAGAGACCCTTGGCGACGCCGTCGTCGGCGAACAGGACGTTGGCGACATCAGGCGTGTCCGGCACCATCACGATGACGATGTCCGACACCTTCGCGACAGCCGTCGAATCGGCGACGACTTCGGTTTGCGTGCGCAGGTCGTCGGGTACCGGATACTTGCCGTTCACGGCGAGCGTGTGGCCACCCTTGATGAGGTTGCGCGCCATGTGCGCGCCCATGATGCCGAGTCCGATAAAGCCAATCTTTGCCATCTTGTGTCTCCGTGAAAGCGAATGCGTGAATGTGCGTAGGGGCTCAGGCGAGTTCGGCGGTGCGCTGCTTCGCGCTGCGCAGCCAGCCGAGGCCCTCGACGGTCGTCGTGCGCGGCTTGTACTCGCAGCCGATGTGGCCTTCGTAGCCGAGCGAGTCGAGCAGATCGAACAGGAACGGGTAGTTGATTTCGCCCGTGCCGGGTTCGTTGCGGCCAGGATTGTCGGCGAGCTGGACGTGGGCGATCTTCGCGAAGTGCTTCTTGATCGTCGCGGCGAGTTCGCCTTCCATGCGCTGCATGTGATAGATGTCGTACTGCAGGAACAGGTTGTCCGAGCCGGTCTTTTCGATCACGTCGAGCGCTTCGGCCGAGCGGTTCAGCGCGAAGCCGGGAATGTCGTATGAGTTGCACGGCTCGACCAGCAGGCGGATGCCTTCGCGTTTGAGCTCACCCGCGGCGTAGCGCAGGTTCTCGACGATGGTGGCGAGCGCCGTGTCGCGATCGACGCCGGCCGTCGGAATGCCGACGAGGCAGTTCAGTTGCGGCACCTTCAGCGCCTTCGCATAGTCGATCGCGCGGCCCACGCCTTCCTGGAACTCGCCGCGGCGCTCGGGCAGGCAGGCAATGCCGCGCTCGCCCGCTTCCCAGTTGCCGGCGGGCAGGTTGTGGAGGACGAGCTTGAGCCCGTTGACCTCGAGGCGCTCGGCCAGCTCGGCGGCCTTGTACGGATACGGGAACAGGAACTCCACGGCGTCGAAGCCCGCTTGTGCGGCCGCTGCGAAGCGGTCGAGGAAGGGCACTTCGTTGAACAGCATGGTGAGGTTCGCGGCGAATTTTGGCATGGTGCTGGGTCTCGCTGGTCGGTCAGTAAAGGAAGTCAGGCAGCGCGCCGATGCCTTGCGCGCTGCCCGTGATGCGGGCTCGAAAGCGCTCAGTCGAGGGCATTCATCGCGCTGATGGCAGTCGGCGCGTGCTCGGGCTTTTCGGCCAGTTCCTCGAACTCATTGATCGCGTCGATCTCGGTGCCCATCGAGATGTTGGTCACACGCTCGAGAATCACTTCGACGACGACCGGCACGCTGTGCTCGGCGGCGAGCGCCTGGGCCTGCTTGAGCGCCGGGGCGATCTCTTCGGGCTTGAACACGCGCAGGGCCTTGCAGCCGAGGCCTTCGGCGACCGTCACGTGATCGACGCCATAGCCGTTCACTTCAGGCGCGTTGATATTCTCGAACGCGAGCTGCACGCAGAAGTCCATGTCGAACGCGCGCTGCGCCTGGCGGATCAGGCCGAGATACGAGTTGTTCACGACCACGTGCACGTACGGCAGCTTGAACTGCGCGCCCACGGCCAGCTCTTCGACCATGAACTGGAAGTCGTAGTCGCCCGAGAGCGCCACGATGGGACGCGTCGGATCGGCTGCGCGCACGCCGAGTGCCGCGGGAATCGTCCAGCCGAGCGGGCCCGCCTGGCCGCAGTTGATCCAGTTGCGCGCCTTGTACACGTGCAGGAACTGTGCGCCGGCGATCTGCGACAGGCCGATGGTGCTCACGTAGCAGGTGTCGCGGCCGAACGCCTTGTTCATCTCTTCGTACACGCGTTGCGGCTTGATCGGCGTGTTCTCGAAGTGCGTCTTGCGAAGCATCGTGCGCTTGCGTTGCTGGCAGTCGGCCACCCACGCGCTGCGGTCCTTCAGCTTGCCCGCGGCCTTCCATTCCCTGGCGATTTCGACGAACAGTTCGAGCGCGGCCTTCGCGTCCGAGACGATGCCGAGATCGGGGCCGAACACGCGGCCGATCTGCGTGGGTTCGATATCGACGTGCACGAACTTGCGGCCCTTCGTGTACACCTCGACGCTGCCCGTGTGGCGGTTCGCCCAGCGGTTGCCGATGCCGAGCACGAAGTCGGAGGCGAGCATCGTGGCGTTGCCGTAGCGGTGCGAGGTCTGCAGGCCGACCATGCCGGCCATGAGCGGATGGTCGTCGGCAATCGCGCCCCACGACATGAGCGTCGGGATCACGGGCACGCCCACGGTTTCGGCGAACTGCACGAGCAGGTCTTCGGCGGCTGCGTTGAGCACGCCGCCGCCCGAGACGATCAGCGGCTTGTCGCTGGCGTTGAGCATCTCGAGCGCGGCTTCGATCTGCTTGCGCGTCGCTTTCGGCTTGTAGACCGGCAGCGGCTCGTACGTGTCGATGTCGAATTCGATTTCGGCGAGCTGCACGTCGATCGGCAGATCGACCAGCACCGGACCCGGACGGCCCGAGCGCATCAGATGGAACGCCTGCTGGAACACGCGCGGCACGAGCGCCGGCTCGCGCACGGTCACGGCCCACTTGGTGACGGGCTTGGCGATCGACTCGATGTCGACGGCCTGGAAGTCTTCCTTGTAGAGGCGGGCGCGCGGCGCCTGGCCCGTGATCGCGAGGATCGGGATCGAATCGGCCTGGGCCGAGTAGAGGCCCGTGATCATGTCGGTGCCCGCGGGGCCCGAGGTGCCGATACACACGCCGATGTTGCCCGGCGTGGCGCGCGTATAGCCTTCGGCCATGTGCGAGGCGCCTTCGACGTGGCGGGCCAGCACGTGCGTGATGCCGCCGGCCTTTTTCATCGCCGAATAGAACGGATTGATGGCTGCGCCCGGCACGCCGAAAGCGGTGTCGATGCCTTCTTTTTCGAGCACCAGAACAGCGGCGTCGACGGCTCTCATTTTGGCCATGATTGTCTCCTGAATGTCTCGTATGCGAGGAATGGCGATGCGTTGAGGCCCACTTTAGGGGCGCAGGAAAGGTTTGATAAGATCAGTCCAGGTCGTTTATTCCGAAACAAAAAGTATGGAATTCCGGCGGGATGCGGCTTCCGGCTGGATGGAGACAAGCAATGGACCGCTTCAAGCAGATCGAAACCTTCGTGCGCGTCGCGGACGCGGGCAGCCTCGCGGCGGCGGCGCTCGAGGAAGGCGTCTCGCCGGTGATCCTCGGGCGTCGTATCGACGCGCTGGAAAAGCGCCTCGGCGTGAAGCTCATCTACCGTTCCACGCGGCGGCTCGTGGTGAGCGAGGAGGGCGCGGCCTTTCTCGAACGCTGCCGCGGGCTGCTCGCCGACTGGGACCAGGCCGAAAACGAGCTGTCCGCCGGGCGCCAGGTGGTGAGCGGCCATCTGATCGTCTCGGCGCCGGCGGCGTTCGGGCGCAAGCACGTGGCGCCGCTCGCCCCCGAGTTTCTCGCCGACAAGCCCGAACTGCAGGTGTCGTTCAATCTCACCGACCGTGTGGTCGATCTGGTGCGCGAGGGCTACGACCTGTCGATTCGCATCGGCGGCGCGGTGGACCCGAACTTCGTTGCTGTGAAGCTCGCCACCAACCGGCGCGTCGTGTGCGGCACGCCCGAATATTTCCGCAAGCACGGGCGGCCGAAAGCGCTCGAAGACCTGCCGAACCACAATTGCCTGGCGTTCAACCTGCAGGGCGGCCAGAACCGCGGCTGGTACTTCAGCCGCGGCGGCAAGCTCGTCACCGTGCGCGTGGGCGGCACGCTCGACTGTAACGACGGCGAGCTGCTGCACCGCTGGGTGACCGAGAGCCTCGGCCTCGGCTGGCGTTCGACCTGGGAGATCGACGCCCAGCTCGCGCGCGGCGAACTCGAAACGGTGCTCGACGAATACGCGCTGCCCGATTACGACATCCTCGCGGTGTATCCGCAGCAGCGCTACGTGCCGGCGCGCGTGCGCTACTTCATCGACTACCTCAAGGAGGTCTACGCGCGGCCGGGGTATTGGGCCGGCGCGTAATCGCGCGCTTCGCATTTATTTTTCGTTTTCGTGCGCACGGAGCGGGAATAAACTGGCCCGAGCTTCGGTAGTGCCTTTATGCGGCCACGGTCGCGCAAGCCAAACGAAGACGCGAGGGGACGACGTGGGAGAAACCGCGTACGAGCAGGATGAGGCCGCACGCAGCCGCCGCTTTCAGGCGCTGGCGCTGCCGCATCTCGATGCGGCCTACAACCTCGCGCGCTGGCTCTCGCGTAACCCGGGCGACGCGGAAGACATCGTTCAGGAGGCGTTTCTGCGGGCGTTCCGCTTCTTTGACGCGTTTCGCGGCGATGAAGCCCGCCCCTGGCTCCTCGCGATCGTACGGCGCGTCTGGTACGACGAATGGCGGCGGCGCGCGGGCGCGGAAGAAGTGGCGCCGTTCGACGAGTTGCGCGACGACGCGCCGCTCGAAGGCTGGGAAACGGGCGGCGTCGATCCCGAGACGCTCGCGATCCGCGCCGAAGACACCCGTTATGTGCAGGATGCGCTCAGGCGCCTGCCGGTGGAGTATCGGGAAGTACTGGTGCTGCGCGAGCTGGAGGAGCTGGGTTATCGCGAGATCGCGGCGATCGCCGATCTGCCGCTCGGCACCGTGATGTCGCGGCTCGCGCGTGGCCGCAGACGGTTGGCGACGCTACTGGCGGCGTACCACGGCGGCGAGCGCAACAGGGCAGTGGCGGGTAGTGCAGTCGATGAGACTGCCGACGATTCAGTTGTCCGCGCCCATGGCTGCGCGGACGACAGGGCAGGAGTCGGGGGAAGCAGTCAAGCCAGGAGACCATCCGGCCGGGGGAGCGGCGGTCGGTTCCGCGAGGAGCCGGCCGCCGACGGCGGAGCGCCGTTGCGCTCTCGCTCTCAAACCGAAGGCCCGAACGACGGAGGCGCCCGATGAACTGTAACGAAGCGCGCCCGCTGGTCGACGCGAGCGTCGACCGCGAACTCTCCGCCGCCGACGAATGGCGAGTACGCGAGCACCTCGCGGGCTGCGAGCAGTGCCGCCGTGTCGCCGACGATGCGCAGGCCATCTCTCGAATGATCCGCTCCGCGCCATACCATCGCGCACCGGCTGGGCTGGCTGCGCGCATCGTCGCGGCATTGCCGGCGACCGAAACGGTTGCGGCGCCTGAAAGGGCAACACCTTCGCCAACCCCCGCGCGCGACTCGGGCGGCTGGCGCGCCTGGCTGCGCAACTGGTGGCCGGGAAGCGGCGGCGGGGCGCGTGGCATCGCGGGCGGTCGTGGCTGGGGCGCTGCGTCCGCCAACGCGGGGCCGCACGCGGCCACGCTCGCGTGGTTCGGCTGCGCGGTGTTGATCCTTTGTGCGCTGGCGGTGATCGCCACGCTGCATCTGCGCCGCCCGGCCGCTGAGACGGCCTTCGTCGACGATCTCGTGTCGAGCCACGTGCGGGCCCAGATTTCGGGCCGCGATATCGACGTGATCTCGACGGACCGCCATACCGTGAAGCCATGGTTCAACGGCCGCATCGACTACGCGCCGCCGGTCTTCGATCTCGCGCAACAGGGCTTTGCGCTCGCGGGCGGACGTCTCGATTATGTGGGGCGCGAACGCGTCGCCGTGCTCGTCTATCACCATGGCAAGCACGTGATCGATGTCTATGTGTTCCCGCCGGGCGCGAGCGGACCGGCCGTCTCGGGCGCCCCGCCGCAGAGTTCGAGCGAAGGCTACGCACTCCTGCGCTGGCAGGCGGCGGGCATGACCTGGTGGGCCGTGTCGGACGCCGGGGCGGACGCGCTCGACGGCCTGCGCGCGGCGCTCGACGCCCGTCTCGCGGGCGGCGCGAGCGAGGCGGCCGGCAGCTAGGCCTGCGCGCCACACGGGCGCGGTGGGACGCTTTCAGTACGCGTCCCGCCGCGCAAGTCATTGAAAACACGCCCGATTCATCGCCCGAACGCACGATCTGTCTTGCGTGCGTAGCCCATCCGCGCTAGAATCTTCGGCTTCTCACTTGCCGCACCGGTTCCGACGCCCGGGTGGCTTTAATCCACAAGGAGTGATACATGCGTCATTACGAAATCGTCTTTATCGTGCACCCGGATCAGAGCGAGCAAGTGCCCGCCATGATCGAGCGCTACAAGGGCACGATCACCTCGCACGGTGGCCAGATCCACCGCATCGAAGACTGGGGCCGTCGTCAACTGGCCTACATGATCGAGAAACTCGCGAAGGCTCACTACGTCTGCATGAACATCGAATGCGACCAGACCACGCTCGACGAACTGGAACACGCGTTCAAGTTCAACGACGCTGTTCTGCGTCACCTCATCGTCAAGATGAAGAAGGCCGAAACCGGCCCGTCGCCGATGATGAAGGAAGTGCAGCGCGAAGAAGCCAAGAAGGCGGCTGCCCAGCCGACCGAAGCGCAGGCTTAAGTACGTAAGCCATCAGGATTCGAGCAAAGTCATAGCCAACCCCGCGTGAACAGGCTTCAACTTACCGCTAGCGTCGTCGAACGCGAACCGGTGCGGTATACCCCCGCCGGCGTTCCGATCGCAAGCGTCACGTTGCAGCACCGCACGGAGGTCGTCGAAGCCGGCATTCCCCGCTTCGTCGAACTCACGATGCCCGCGGTGGCGGCCGGCAAAGCCTGCGGTCTCGTAGAAAGCTGTGAGATGGGCGTGGAAGCGCTCTTCACCGGTTTTCTGGCGAAAAAGCACCGCAATGCGCGAACCCTGGTGTTTCACATCACCGAAATGCAAGGCACAGGAAAGGACTAATCATGCCCCGCCCGACTGGTAAGAAATTCGACAAGCGTCGTCAGCAACAAAACCCGCTCTTCAAGCGCAAGAAGTTCTGCCGCTTCACGGCTGCAGGCGTCGAGCAGATCGACTACAAGGACCTCGATACGCTGAAGGACTTCATCGGCGAAAACGGCAAGATCACGCCGGCTCGTCTGACGGGTACGAAGGCCCACTATCAGCGTCAGCTGGACACGGCTATCAAGCGCGCGCGTTTCCTCGCGCTGATGCCGTACACCGACCAGCACAAGGCCTAATAAGACGACGCGATAAGGAGCAATAGAATGCAGATCATTCTTCTGGAAAAAGTCGTCAACCTGGGTAACCTCGGCGACATCGTCAAGGTGAAGGACGGTTACGCACGTAACTTCCTGATCCCGAACAAGAAGGCACGCCGTGCTACGAAGGACGCAATCGCTGAATTCGAAGTCCGCCGCGCAGAACTCGAAAAGGTCGCCGCTGAAAAGCTGGCAGCAGCTCAAGCCGAAGGCGAAAAGCTGAACGGCCTGACCGTGCAGATCGGCCAGAAGGCCGGCGTGGACGGCCGCCTGTTCGGTTCGGTCACGAACGCGGACATCGCCGTTGCGCTCACGAAGCAAGGCTTCGCAGTGGAAAAGGCGCAAGTGCGTCTGCCGGAAGGCCCGCTGAAGATGGTGGGCGACCACCCGGTGCAGGTTGCGCTGCACACCGACGTCGTCGTCGACGTCACGGTGTCGGTGCTGGGCGAGCACGCCTAAGTACCCACGTGCGGCCCTCGCGGGCCGCGCGGTTTGACGCAAGACTCAGGAAGGGCAGGAGCCGCAGGGCTTCTGCCTTTTTTGTTGTGCGCTGTCTGGACGCTACGCTCGTTGCAAGTTTTCAAGCTTGTTCGAGGCACCCCCTTGTCCGATAATTGCCCTCCATGAACGCTCCGAAAGATCCCCAACTCGACTCGCTGAAAGTCCCGCCGCATTCGATCGAAGCCGAGCAATCGGTGCTCGGCGGCCTGCTGCTGGATAACGGCGCATGGGACCGGATTGCCGACTTCCTCTCGCAAAGCGACTTCTATCGCTACGACCACCGCATCATCTTCGAGCACATTGGCCGGCTGATCGCCGCCACGCGCCCGGCCGACGTGGTGACGGTGTACGAGGCGCTCGGCACCTCGGGCAAAGCGGATGACGTGGGCGGCCTCGCGTACCTGAACGCGCTCGCGCAGAACACGCCGAGCGCCGCGAACATTCGCCGCTACGCGGAAATCGTGCGTGACCGCGCGGTGCTGCGCCGCCTCGTTTCCGTCGCCGACGAAATTTCTGCCGACGCCTTCAACCCGCAGGGCAAGGAAGTGCGCCAGCTGCTCGACGAGGCGGAGTCGAAGGTGTTCTCGATCGCCGAAGACGGCGCGCGCGGCACCCAGGGCTTTCTCGAGATCGGGCCGCTACTCACGCAGGTCGTGGAGCGCATCGACACGCTCTATCACACGGCCAACCCGAGCGACGTGACGGGCACGCCTACGGGCTTCATGGACCTCGACCGCATGACGTCGGGCATGCACGGCGGCGAGCTGATCATCGTGGCCGGGCGCCCCTCGATGGGTAAGACCGCGTTCTCGATGAACATCGGCGAGTACGTGGCCGTGGAGTACGGTCTGCCGGTGGCGGTGTTCTCGATGGAAATGCCGGGCACGCAGCTCATCATGCGTATGCTCGGGTCGGTGGGCCGTCTGGATCAGCATCGCATGCGTACGGGCCGCCTCACCGACGAAGATTGGCCGAAGCTCACGCACGCCGTGCAGAAAATGAGCGAGGCGCAGATCTTCATCGACGAAACGGGCGGCCTGAACCCGATGGAATTGCGCTCGCGCGCGCGGCGCCTGTCGCGCCAGTGCGGCAAGCTCGGGCTCATCATCATCGACTACCTGCAGCTGATGAGCGGCTCGGGCACGGGCGAGAACCGCGCGACCGAAATCTCGGAAATTTCGCGCTCGCTCAAGAGCCTGGCGAAGGAACTCGACGTGCCGGTGATCGCGCTCTCGCAGCTGAACCGCGGTCTGGAGCAGCGCCCGAACAAGCGGCCGGTGATGTCGGACCTGCGCGAATCGGGCGCAATCGAGCAGGACGCGGACGTCATCCTGTTCATCTATCGCGACGAAGTCTACAACCCCGACAGTCCCGACAAGGGCACGGCCGAAATCATCATCGGCAAGCAGCGTAACGGTCCGATCGGACCCGTTCGCCTCACGTTCCACGGCCAATACACAAAGTTCGATAATTTTGCCGGGGCACAGACCTTCTACGGCGAATAACGCAAAGCGTTGCGCGGCTTGCGCCATAGTGGCGCAAATGCCGCGTTGGCGGCTGCCGATCCATGCGGCAGCTCTCGCCTGACGATACAATATTGCCGTTTTATGACAGCCATCTCTGTCGCTTATTTTGCCGCCTGATTGCCGCGAAGTGACCGCGAAGTCACCGCTTCGTGACGGCAATCCGAGACCAATTTCCGGGATACCAATGTTCGGTCGATTCATGCCCACCGAGGGCAAGTTCTTCGAGATTTTCAATGCGCATGCGAAATGCATCGTTTCCGCGAGCCGCGAACTCGAACTCCTGATCGATAACCTCGCCGACGCCGAGGTCCACAAGCAGAATGTGCAGGCCTCCGAAAAGGCCGCCGACAAGCTCACGCACGAGGCGATCGACCTGCTGCACAAGACCTTCATCACGCCGCTCGACCGCGACGAGATCCACAAGCTGATCACGACGATGGACGACTGCCTCGACCTCATGGAGGACGTCGCCACCGCCATTTCGCTCTACGACGTGCAAGCCGTGACCGCCGAGGCGAGCCAGCTCGCGCACGTGGTGACGGCCACGGCCGAGCGCATGCAGCTGGCGGTGGGCCTGCTCGCCGACATGAAGCAGGCGCGCGAGATCCTGCAGGCCTGCGAAGACATCGACCGCCTCGAATCCGACGCCGACCGCTTGCTGCGCGCGGCCATTTCGAAGCTCTTCCGCGAGGAAGACGACGTCAAGAACCTGATCAAGCTGAAGGCCATCTACGAACTGCTCGAAGCGATCACGGACAAGTGCGAGGATGTCGCGAACATCATCGAAGGCATCGTGCTAGAGAACGCCTGAGCGCCCTGCGATGCAATCGATACAACTCGCTCTCTGGGCGGTCGCGACGCTGGTCGCCATCGCTCTCGTCTTCGACTTCATGAACGGTTTTCACGACGCGGCGAATTCCATCGCCACGGTCGTGTCCACGGGTGTTCTGAAGCCGCAGCAGGCGGTGGCCTTCGCCGCCATGTTCAACGTGATCGCCTATTTCGTGTTCCACCTGAAGGTGGCGCAGACGGTAGGCAAGGGCACCATCGACCCCGATATCGTCGACCACTACGTGGTGTTCGGGGCGCTGATGGGCGCGATCGGCTGGAACGTGCTCACCTGGTACTACGGCATTCCGTCGAGTTCGTCGCACGCGCTGATCGGCGGTCTCGTGGGTGCGGCGCTCGCGAAGTCGGGCTGGGCCTCGCTCAACTTCGACGGCCTGATGAAGACCGTGGCGTTCATCTTCATCTCGCCGCTGCTCGGTTTCGTGCTGGGTTCGTTCTTCATGCTCACGGTGTCGTGGCTGTACTTCCGCACGCCGCCCAGCAAGGTCGACCGGCGCTTCCGGCGCCTGCAGCTGCTTTCCGCGAGCCTCTATAGCCTCGGCCACGGCGGCAACGACGCGCAGAAGACCATCGGCATCATCTGGATGCTGCTGATCGCAACGGGCTACTCGGCGATCGGCTCGGACGCGCCGCCCATCTGGGTGATCGGCGGCTGCTATCTGTCGATGGGGCTCGGCACGTTGTTCGGCGGCTGGCGCATCGTGCGCACGATGGGGCAGAAGATCACCAGGCTCAAACCGGTGGGCGGTTTCTGCGCAGAGGCGGGCGGGGCGCTCACGCTCTTCACGGCTTCGTCGCTGGGCATTCCCGTTTCGACCACGCACACGATCACCGGCGCAATTGTCGGCGTTGGCGCGACGCAAAAGCTCAGCGCGGTCCGCTGGGGCGTGGCGGGCAACATCGTCTGGGCCTGGGTGCTGACCATACCGGCCTCGGCCACGCTGGCCGCGGCCGCGTGGTGGCTCGGTCACCGCTTCATGTAAAACCTGCGGCGCCTTCGGGCGCCGCAGTGCTTTTAAGGCCTCGCCCGCACGCTGGCGGGCGCTTCAGATTTAGATCAGCGGCGTGCTCGCCCCATCCATTGGAATGAGCGCGCCGGTGACGTAGCTCGCGCGGCGGCTCGCGAGGAAGAGCGCGACATCGGCAATTTCCTCCGGCTTTGCATAGCGCCCGAGCGGCACCTTCGATTCGCCGCTCGCCAAGGCCTCTTGCGCGCCGACGCCCGCGCGTTGCGCCTCCAGCTGAACGGCCTCCTGCAGCCGCTCCGTGAGCGTGGCGCCGGGATTGATCGCGTTGATGCGGATGCCGTAGCGCGCGTGATAGTGCGCGAGGCCCACGGTCGCGAGCATCAGCGCCGCGTTGGCCGCGCCGCCCGCGATATGGATGTCGCTCGCGAACTTGCCGCCCATGCCGATGATATTGACGATCGCCCCGGGCTCCATGCTCTCGCCCGACTTGATCCGCTGCACCATGCGGCGCAGCACTTCCTGCTGCGGGTAGATGTAGGGGAAATATTTCGCCTCCATCGTGGCCCTGAACGCGTCTGCATCGAGCGTTTCCGGGTCGTAGCGGCGTGCCGCGCCCGCGCTGTTGACGAGGATATCGATGGGGCCGACCGCGGTGGAGACTTCCTCGACCACGTCGGCGGCGCTATGCGCTTCGTGCAGGTCCGCGCGCGTGAGGTGCACGTGCAGGCCTTCGCTCGCCAACTGCTCGCGGGCGCGCGCGAGATTGGCGGGGTCGCGCGAGACGATCGCCACGCGGGCGCCTTCCTGCGCAAAGGCGCGCGCGCAGGCAAGGCCAATGCCCTTGCTGCCGCCCGTCACGAGTACCACCTTCTTGCTGAGTCCAAGATCCATCGTCGCCTCGCTGCGCGAAAGTATGAAAAACGGTCCCAAAACGATAGCAGAGGCGCGGGGCGCCGCAAACCGCTGGAAGCATGCTTAGCCGTCCGGCCAGGAGCCACGTGCTGCTCGGCGACGCGGCGGCGCCGCTTGCTTCAGTCGCCGCCGTTGGCAAAGCGCGCGATGGGGTCGTCGCTGGACTGGGTCGGGGCGGGCGCGGTTGAGCCGGCTGTCGAGGCGCGCATGATCTGCGCGCCACCCGCGGCCGGCGACGCCGCCTGGATCGGTGCCGAGCCCACCTGGCCGGCCTGGCGCGCCGCTGCGCTTGCCGTGGGCGGCGGGGGCTCGAAGGCGTCGGCGGCGGCGTCGATGGCGTCGCGCGGGGCGCTGGCGGCGGGGCTGGCAGCGGGGGTAGCAGCGAACGCAGGCGTGTTGTTGCCGGGCGCAACCGCGGGTGCGAGCGCGCCCGCGTCGCGTGCCTGCGTTTGCGCCGCGCCGAGCGAGGCAGGCGGCGGTTCGAACGCGTCAGCCGGGGCGGGGGCGGCCGGGGATGCCGTCGGCGTGGTGGCCGGCGTTGCCGCATAGACCGGCTGCGGTGCCGCGACGATGCGGTTCTGGCTTGCGGCCACGGCTCGCGGCGCGGGTTGCGCCGCCGCAGCCGGCGCGACGCTGGCCATTGCGGCAGCCGGTGGCGCGGCGTTCGCACCAGGCACGCGTTCAGGCGGCGCAGACGCTTCCCAGGTCGGCGTCTCGAACGGCGTGCGTTTGGGCGGCGCCATGCGGCGGATGCCGTCGAAGCGCCTGGCCCAGTAGGGGTTGGTCAGGTAGTCGAGACGCACCGTGCCGCCCGTCGAAGGCGCGTTGACGAAGCGCAGGTTGCCGACGTAGATCCCGACGTGCGAATGCGGCCGCCCCGTCGTATTGAAGAACACGAGGTCGCCGGCGGCAATCTCGTCAGGCTCGATCGTTTCGCCGCGCATACTCATGTCGGCCGTGGTGCGGGGCAAGTCCACCGAGGCCGAGCGTGCAAGCACGTATTTGACGAGACCGCTGCAATCGAAGCCGCTATCGGGCGTATTGCCGCCCCAGCGATACGGAATGCCGACGAGGCCCATCGCCTGGATCGAGATTTCCTCGCGGCCCACGCTGTGATCGACGAAATTGGGAAAGCCCGGCGGCTTGGTGCGCCACGCGTTTTCGCTGGAAGAGGAGCCGCTGCGCGATACCTTTTGCGGCGCGCTGGAGCACGCGGCAAGCAGGACTGCGATCAGAAGCGGAAGCCAGAGTCGACGCATGAAACGGAGGTGGCGCACGCAACGCGTGCGCCATCGGGAAAACGGGTCATGGGCGGATGGTAGCCCGCCCGTCACGGCTTCCGCAACAATTCTTCACAACTTACTTGAAGTTCGTGCGCCAACTGTTGTGCCTGGGGGACGCCCGGGCAATAAAAAAGGACCGTATCCGGTGCCCCGGATACGGTCCTCGCCATCTGCACGGCGCCCGCGAAAGGCGGCGCCCGGCGAATGGATTACAGGATATCGGACGCGTAGTCGGCAAGCCGCGAGCGTTCGCCGCGTGCGAGCGTCACGTGGCCGCTGTGCGCCCAGCCCTTGAAGCGGTCCACCACGTAGGTGAGGCCGGAGCTGCCTTCGGTCAGATACGGCGTGTCGATCTGCGCGATGTTGCCGAGACACACGATCTTCGTGCCCGGACCCGCGCGCGTGACGAGCGTCTTCATCTGCTTCGGCGTCAAGTTCTGCGCCTCGTCGATGATCAGATACTTGTCCACGAACGTACGGCCGCGCATGAAGTTCATGCTCTTGACCTTCAGGCGCGAGCGAATCAGTTCCTGGGTCGCGGCGCGGCCCCATTCGCCGGCGGCGTCATCGGTCTTCTGGAGCACTTCGAGGTTGTCGTCGAAGGCGCCCATCCACGGCTGCATCTTTTCCTCTTCGGTGCCCGGCAGGAAGCCGATGTCCTCGCCGACCGGCACGGTCGCGCGCGTGACGATGATCTCGTTGTAGCGCTTCTCGTCGAGCACCTGCGCGAGGCCCGCCGCGAGTGCGACGAGCGTCTTGCCCGTGCCGGCCTGGCCGAGCAGCGTGACGAAGTCGATCTCCGGGTTCATCAGCAGGTTCAGCGCGAAGTTCTGCTCGCGGTTGCGCGCCGTGATGCCCCACACGTTGTTCTTGTGGTGGCCATAGTCGCGCAGCGTCTGCAGGAGCGCCGTCTTGCCGTTGAGTTCGCGCACGATCGCATGGAACGCCGGTTCGCCGTTCTGCGGCTCGAGATAGACGAACTCGTTCACGAGCATCGACAGGCACTCGGGACCCGTCACGCGGTAATACGTCGTGCCGGTCTTGGTGTCCTGCCAGGACTCCATGCCCTTGGCGTGCTTCGACCAGAAGTCCTGCTGGAGCGCGCGCACGCCCGAGTAGAGCAGGTCCTTGTCTTCGAGAACCTGGTCGTTGAAGTAGTCTTCCGCGGGCAGGCCGAGCGCATGGGCCTTGATGCGCATGTTGATGTCTTTCGACACCAGCACGACGAGGCGGTCCGGCCGGTCGCGCTGCAGCGCGCGCACCACGCCGAGGATCTGGTTATCGGCCTTGCCCTGGGGCAGGCCGTCGACCGGATCGATATGCGTGAGCGTGGTCTGGAAGTACAGGCGTCCAAGCGCCTCGCGGCTGCCGAGGCGGCCGAGCGAAATGCCTTCCGAGATCGGGCCCGCATTGGCGACCAGCTGGTCGAGCGTGCGGCTCACCTGGCGCGCGTTGCGCGCCACTTCCGACATGCCCTTCTTGTGGTTGTCGAGTTCTTCCAACGTCATCATCGGCAGATAGACGTCGTGTTCCTCGAAACGGAACAGGCAGGTCGGGTCGTGCATCAGCACGTTCGTGTCGAGCACGAAGAGCTTCTGGACTTCGGTGCTCTCTTCGGGATGCACGCGTTTTTTCGCGCCGGCGCGCGCGGCGGGCGCAGCAGCGCCGCCGGAGGCTTTGGCCGAGGCGGGTTTGCCGCCGCGCGCCACGGGCGTGTCGTCAGCTTCGATGCGTGCCTCGAGAGGCTGCAGCAGCGCGGCCGCGACTTGCTTGCTGTTGTTGCGCTTGCTGCGCGCGGGCGCCGGTGCGACCGGTTCGAGCGCGGCCAGTTCGGCGCTGGCGCTCGAAAGCGGCACCGTGCGCAAGGTGGTCGCGGCGTTGGCGGCCTGCGTCATCGGCTCGGCGACACTGCCGGGGCCGTATTCTGCAACGTCGGCCGCGTCGTTCTCGCTCGCGGCCTTGCGTGTGCTGCGCGTCGTGCGGGCACGCGCCTTGTATTCTTCGGGCGGCAGCAGGTTGCCGAGCTTGCTGGGGGGAGTAGGCAAAGGCATGGTGTCCCTCGAAAAAATCGGGTCGAGTGGTCGCGGGGTTACCCAGTAAGGCGCGCTTTCGGGCGGTGCGTGCGGGTGCCGGGTAGGCCTCCGCCGTTACTGCGCAAGGTGCGCGCTCAGGTCAGAAAATGCCGGTTCGCCTGGTTTTCGATCAGCTCCTTGACGTTTGCGCGCGCCGGGTCGCAAAGCCGGCACGAACGGGGAGAAAAGCGGGAGAGAACAGCATCGAACAAACAAAAAAGCCGCCGCCCCGGATGACGAGGCAAGCGGCTTCACTTCGGTGTTGTCCCGTTGCCTCGGATACGCACTTCCGGTCATTCCATGACCGGCTGCGAAACCGCCGCAACGCGACGTAAAAAGGGTTGGACAGGCACTCATTGCAGCCCAATATAACGCTCCTCAAAGCGCTTGTACAGCCTCCAGAACTTCCTCGACATGGCCCGGGACCTTGATGCCGCGCCACTCCTGGCGCAGCACGCCGGTTGCGTCGATCAGGAAGGTCGAGCGTTCGATCCCTCGTACCTCTTTGCCATACATTTTCTTCAATTTGATGACGTCGAAGAGCGTGCACAGCGCTTCGTCGGCATCCGATACCAAGGTAAACGGCAGTTCGAGCTTGGCCTTGAAGTTATCGTGCGAGCGCACGCTGTCGCGCGACACGCCCACGATCTGCGCGCCGGCCTTCTTGAACTTCGGAGAGAGGTCGCGGAACTGCAGGCCTTCGGTCGTGCAGCCCGGCGTGTTGTCTTTCGGATAGAAGTACAGCACCACCTTGCTGCCCTTCAGGTTCGACAGCGTGAAGTCGCCGCCGGTAGCGGGGGCGGTGAAGTCGGGAACGGGGTGGTCGACTGCGATGGTCACGTCAGGCACGTGGCTCTCCCTTTGTTATTGGCTGGCGTTGCCGCAGCGCGCGGCGCCGGTTCGCCGGGACGGCGTGCCGCCCGCGGCGGGGGTGTTGCGCGGGCGTGGGTCCTGGCAGGCACTGAGCGGCGCGCGGGCGGCGGATTCAGTCGGGCTGAACGATCAGCTGGCCGGAGCGGCCGGCGATCTCGCCCCAGGTGACAGGGTACGATGGCAGCGAATCCGGGTCCAGCGTCGCATGGTAGTCGCCCATCGTGGCAAACGTGTGGCCTTGCGCGCGCCAGCCGGCGAGCAGCTGCTCGAACACCGGGGCGAGCTTCTGGCCTTCGAGTTCGGCGTGCAGCGTGAAGACCTGGTCGTGCGGATTGTTTTCGGTGCGCTTGAGCATCCAGGCGGCGACCGTATCGGTATCAACGCCATCCACGCCGAGCACCTCGTCGAGCGTGGGCAGCGTGGTGGGCATCTGCACGTGGTTCAGCGTGCGGCCCGCCACCACCGGACGGTAGGGCGAATGACCGCGCCCGTCGGAGGCGTAGCGCATGCCCCACGTGTCGATCTGCTCGAAGGCGGCCTCGTTCATCTGCCAGCCCGCCGCGCCGTGCGTGACGGGCGGCGTGCCGAAGATGCGCGTGAAGCGGTCGTGGCTCTTCTGCATCTGGCGCGCAGTCCACTGCGCGTCGCGCTTGCGCACGTTGTCCTGCCAGTACACGTGATCCCACGTATGGATGCCGCACTCGAAGCCGGCTTCGTGAATCGCGCGCATTTCCGCCGCGGCTTCCACGCCGATGTCGGGGCCCGGCAGCAGCACGCCGTACATCAGCTGCTTGACGCCGTAGTGCTCGACCACCGAGGTGCGCGAGACCTTCTTGAGAAAGCCCGGCCGCAATACGCGGCGCAGCGCCCAGCCCGTGTGATCGGGGCCGAGGCTGAACAGGAACGTGGCGCGTGCCTTGTAGCGGTCGAAGATGCGCGCGAGATTCGGCACGCCTTCGCGCGTGCCGCGCAGCGTGTCGACGTCGATTTTCAGGACGATGCGAGCCAAGAGGCGAGGACCTTTCTCTAACGCTTAGTGTTGCTCGACGAGCGCACGGGCTTCGGCGACGTGGCCGCGGTACGCTTCGAAGATCTTGCGCAGCGCTTCGTCGAAGGTCGACTTCGGCGCCCAGCCGAGTTCCTGCTTCGTGTTGTCGATCTTCGGCACGCGATTCTGCACGTCCTGATAGCCCGCGCCGTAGTACGCGCCCGACGACGTTTCGACGAGCTGCACCTTCTTCGCCGTTTCCGCGTATTCCGGGAATTCGGCGGCGAGCGCGAGCATCTTGTGCGCGAGCTCGCGCACCGAGAAGTTGTTGGTCGGGTTGCCGATGTTGTAGATCTTGCCCGTGGCGACGCCGTCCTTGTTCTCGATGATCTTCATGAGCGCTTCGATGCCGTCGTCGATGTCGGTGAACGCGCGCTTTTGCGCGCCGCCATCCACGAGGCTGATGTTCTCGCCGCGCACGATGTGGCCGAGGAACTGCGTCACGACGCGCGACGAACCTTCCTTCGGCGTGTAGATCGAGTCGAGGCCCGGGCCGATCCAGTTGAACGGACGGAACAGCGTGAAGTTCAGGCCTTCCATGCCGTAGCCCCAGATCACGCGGTCCATCAGCTGCTTCGAGCACGCGTAGATCCAGCGCGGCTTGTTGATCGGGCCGTAGGTCAGCGCCGACGCGTCCGGGTCGAACTGCTCGTCCGAGCACATGCCATAGACTTCCGAGGTCGACGGGAAGACGAGGTGCTTGCGGTACTTCACAGCCGAACGCACGATCGGCAGGTTCGCTTCGAAGTCGAGCTCGAACACGCGCAGCGGCTGCTGCACGTAGGTGGCGGGCGTCGCGATGGCGACCAGCGGCAGGATCACGTCGCACTTCTTGACGTGGTACTCGACCCACTCCTTGTTGATCGTGATGTCGCCTTCGAAGAAGTGCATCCGCTCATGCTTGACGAGGTCGCCGAGGCGATCCGTCTGCATGTCCATGCCGAACACTTCCCAGTTCGTGTTTTCGAGGATGCGCTTGGAGAGGTGGTGGCCGATAAAGCCGTTCACACCCAGGATCAGAACTTTTTTGGTCATGGACGGGGGACAGATGAAATGAGTTCGGAGAACGCGGCAGGGCTGACGACGGTTTCTTGACCATCGTGCTGGTGCCGCAGTTCGTGGATCGCGATGGCGCGTGCGTCGCCGCAGACGGCGAAAAGCGCATTATCGCTTACGTGGATGCCGGCGGGCAATCCGGCGAGGGGGCGGACCCTTTCGGCGTCTTGCGAGCCGGGGCGCACGAGACGCGCGCGGGCAATCACGAAACGCTCGTTGCCGATCTCGGTGAACGCGCCCGGATAGGGCGGCGCGACGGCGCGGATCAGGTTGTACACGTGCTGCGCGCTCTCGCCGAAATCGATGCGGCCGTCCTCCGGCTTGCGCCCGCCGTAGTAGCTGCCCTTCGTGAGATCGTTCGGCAGATGCGGCGCCTCGCCCGCGATCAGCGCGGGCAGCACGCGCCAGAGCGTCTGCTCGGCGGCGACCGTCACCTTGTCGAAGACCTGCGCGGCGGTGTCGTCGGGCAGGATCGGCACCGGGGTCTGCGCGACGATCGCGCCCGCGTCGGGCTTCGCGCCCATTTCGTGCAGCGTGGCGCCCGTTTCGGTTTCGCCGTTGAGCACGGCCCAGTTCGTGGGCACGCGGCCGCGGTATTTCGGCAGCAGCGAGCCGTGCACGTTGTACGCGCCGCGCCCGGCGAGCGCGAGCAGGTCCACGGGCAGCATGTGCCGGTAGTAGAACGAGAAGATGAAGTCCGGGCGCGCCGCGGAAACGGCCGCGCGCAGCTCGGCGCTCTTCGGGTCGGCGGGCGTGACGACCTCGATGCCATGCTCCTCGGCCACCGACTTCACGCTGCCGAACCAGATGTTTTCGGTCGGGCTGTCTTCATGCGTGACGACGAGCGCCACGTCGACGCCGCCCGCGAGCAACACCTGCAGACAGCGCACGCCCACGTTGTGATACGCGAAGACAACGGCGCGCGGTTTCATTGGCCGGCTCCTTCGTTGGCCGGGTTCGTGGTGGCCGGCCGTGCAGCCGTACCGGCCGCTCGCGTGGGTTCAGCCGGCTGCGCAAAGGCGGCGGCCTGCATGAAATCCTGGCGCGGCGTATCGACGACGGCGCGGCCATTGCGCTCCTCGAGGATCGTCTGGATCAGGTAACGCGGACGCGCGCGCACCTGCTGGTAGATGCGGCCGATGTACTCGCCGAGCAGACCGAGCGCGAAGATGATCACGCCGAGCAGGAAGAACGTGATGGCGAAGAGCGTGAACACGCCTTGCACTTCCGCGCCGAGGATGAAGCGGCGGATCAGCAGCAGCAGGAAGAGGCCTGCCGAGCCGAGCGAGAGGATCACGCCGATGAACGAGAGCCACTGCAGCGGCACGACGGAGAAGCCCGTCACGAGGTCGAAATTCAGGCGAATCAGGCTGTAGAGCGAGTACTTCGATTCGCCCGCGAAGCGCTCTTCGTGCGCCACCTCGACCTCGACCGGGTTCTGCGAGAACGTGTAGGCGAGCGCCGGAATGAAGGTGTTGATTTCGCCGCAGCGGTTGATCGTGTCGATGATGCGGCGGTTGTACGCGCGCAGCATGCAGCCCTGGTCGGTCATCTTGATGCGCGTGATGCGCTCGCGCAGACGGTTCATCGCCTGCGAGGCCTTGCGCCGCCAGAGGCTGTCCTGGCGCTGCTTGCGGATGGTGCCGACGTAGTCGTAGCCCTCGCGCATCTTCTCGACGAGCTTGGCGATTTCCTCGGGCGGATTCTGCAGGTCGGCGTCGAGCGTGATGACGATCTCGCCGCGGGCCTGCTCGAAGCCCGCGAGAATCGCCATGTGCTGGCCGTAGTTGCCGTTGAGCAGGATCGCGCGCGTGGTATCGGGCCGCGCGCGGAACTGCTCCGCGAGCATCGCGGCCGAGCGGTCGCGGCTGCCGTCGTTGATGAAGATCACTTCGTACGAGGTGCCGAGCTTGTCGAGCGCCGGATACAGGCGCGCGAACAGCGCGGGAAGGCCAGCTTCCTCGTTGTAGACCGGAATGATGACCGAGACTTCCGGCGTGTCCGGGGTCAAGGTGCCTTGTTCCGTTTGACTCATGTGTGCGTCGATTCCGTTATTGGATGCTTCGGTTTGCTGCATGCGCAAAACGGCGGCGCGTGCGCTGCGCCGTCCGCCTGCGTTTCCCCTGTGTCGACCCGAATTGGCGCTTTGGCGCTGGCCCGGGTCCCATGCCCGTCGGGGCGGCTTTATCCCGTCCCCGACTTCCGTTACTGCCTGTCTTGCCAACTACTTCGCAAATTTCGCGCAAATCTCGTTCACCGCGCTGCACACGCGCGCCACGTCGGCTTCGGTCATCAGCGTGAAGAGCGGCAGCGTGACCGTGCTCGCGCCGAAGCGCTCCGCGTGCGGGAACATGCCCGCCTTGAAACCACGCTCGCGGTAGAGCGTGAAGAGGTGGATGGCCGGGTAATGCACGCCCGAGCCGATGCCGCGCTCCTTGAGTTCGCCCATGAAACCGGCGCGGTCGATCGCGAGCTGGTCGAGCGGCAGCGTGATCTGGAACATGTGCCAGTTGCTGTTGGCGAAATCGGCGAGCGGCAGGCCGACGCCGAGCTTAACCGCCGCGCCGCCTTCGAAGCCCGCGAAGTAAGCCCGCGCAAGCTCGCGGCGCTGCCGGATGAAGCGCTCGATGTGCTTGAGCTGGCCAAGGCCGACGCGCGCCGCTACATCCGTGAGATTGTACTTGCCGCCGAGCACGTCGCAGTCCATGCCGTCGAAGCCCGTGCGCGTAATGCCCTGGAGGCGGTACTTCTGCGCGAGCACGGCTTCGGCTTCGTCGTTGAGGACGAGCGCGCCGCCTTCGATCGACGTGAGGTTCTTGTTGGCGTGGAAACTGAACGAGACGATGTCGCCGATCGCACCGATGCGCTTGCCGTTCCAGCTCGAGCCGAACGCCTGCGCGGCGTCCTCGATCACGCGCAGCTTGTGCTGGCGGGCGATCGCGTAGAGCCGGTCCATGTCGACGGGCAGGCCCGAGAGGAAGACCGGGATGATGGCTTTGGTCTTCGGCGTGATGGCGGCTTCGAGCTTGTCGAGGTCGATGTTGCGCGTGACGGGATCGATGTCGGCGAACACGGGCGTCGCGCCGACTTCATAGACCACATTGCTGGTCGCGACCCACGAGGCGGGCGTGGTGATGACTTCGTCGCCGGGACCCACGCCGGCAAGGCGCAAACCGATTTCGAGCGTCGCCGTGCCCGAGTTGAAGGTGCGCACGGGACGGCCGCCGCAGTATTCGGAGAGCGCCGCCTCGAACGCCTGGTTCTGCGGGCCGGTCGTGATCCAGCCCGAGCGCAGCACGTCGACGACGCCCTGGATGGTTTCCTCGTCGATTTCGGGACGCACGAACGGCAGGAACGGAAGGGGCGACTGCGGAGATGACTGGGTCATGAGTGCTTTGCTCTTTGCTCGTCAGAAAGTGGGGCCGGGCAGCACGGCCGCCGCGGCGCATCTTACGAAATGCTTATATGGGCGCAATATGCTGCGCTGCAAGCGGCCTCGCCACGCGCGCCAGAAGCGCGCGCCGCGGCGCGTTAGCTGCGCGCCAGCACGAACACGCCGATCAGGATGATGCCGATACCCACGAGCCGCTGCACGCTCAGCACCTCGCCGAACAGATACCACGCCGCGAACGCGTTGACCACGTAGCCGAGCGAGAGCATCGGGTAGGCGATCGAGACGTCCACGCGCGAGAGCCCGACGATCCACACGACCACGCTGAACACGTAGCAGGTGAGGCCGCCGAGAATCGGCACTTGCGTCGCGAGCTTCAGGCCAATGGGCAAGATGTTCGCACGGCTGAATTCGAAGTGTCCAACGGCATTGACACCCGCTTTCAGCAACAGTTGCGCGCATGCGTTGAGGCCGACGCCGGCGAGGATGCAGATGAGGGAAATCGGATTCATCGGAAAGGGTGATCTAACGGGTTGTCGGGTTGGGGCGGGAGCCTGGCCGGGTCGCGCAGGCCGCGCCGGCCCGTGCCTGCGTGGCCCGCCCAATTATCGCCCATGCGTCAATCGGGGCCAGGAAGCGCTCAGGATTGCGGCTTTTCAACGATCACGCGGCGCGCGTCGCGGGCGATCACCTGCATCGGCAGGCCTTGCGCAGCCAGTTCTTCGTAGCGTTTCACCGGAATCAGCGCGAGCGCATAACGGTCGGACTTCCAGCGCGTCTCCCAGTCGGCAATGGTCGGCACCCATTTTTGCGGCTCCTCGGAGATGCCGAAGGCCAGCTCGTCGGTGACTTCGACCATCGTCATCGTATGGCGCACGTAGAAGGGCAGGGTGTGGTCGAGTACGCCCACCGAGTAGAACGGCGTGTCGGGCGGCAGCTTCGCGATGGCGGCGCGCACCGCGGGCGCGAGCGGCGCGCCGGAACTCAGGGTGCCGAACACGTCGTGGCCCGTGCCCGCAATGGTCGCGAGCAGCAGCCACGCCGTGCCGAGCGCGAGCACCGGTGCGCGCGCGCCGGTTTCGGGCGTGCGCTTCGCGCGGTTCAGGCGCAGGCCGACCATCGTGACGACGAAGGCCACCGCGGCCGCGGCGAACACCCAGACCTGGAACTCCCGGTAGAGCGCGTTCGGATTGCGCGCGTCGCCGAGCCGCGTGAGCACGAACGAGCCCGCCATCAGCACGACGGCGAACAGCGCGTAGCCCACGAGGTGCTTGTTCCACTGGGCCCGCGTCATGACCGGCAGATACATGCCGATGATGAGCGCCACGGGCGGCGCGATCGGCAGGACGTAGGAGACGAGCTTGGAGTGTGAGGCGCTGAAGAACAGGAAAATGAACACCGTCCACACGATCATCAGCGTGACGGGCGAGAAACCGTTGGGCTGACGCGGCGTGCGCAGCGCATGGCGCACGCTCTGCACGCTGACCGAAAGCCACGGCAGGAAGCCCACCAGCATGACCGGCACGAAGTAGTAGAACGGGCCGGGGCGGTTCTGCGCGGGCGTGAGGTAGCGCTGGAACTGCTGGACGATGAAGAAGAAGTTGAAGAACTCGGGATTGCGCTGCTGCACGAGGATGAACCACGGCGACACGATCGCGAAGAACACGATCAGGCCGCTCACGAGATAGAGGCGCTTCCAGAGCGCCCAGTCGCGCGAAATTGCCGTATAGAGCACGAGCACGGCGCCCGGCAGGATCAGGCCGACGAGGCCCTTGGACAGCACCGCCATCGCCATGGCCGCCCAGCACAGCCACATCCACAGGCGCGCGTTCGCTTTGGGCAGGCTCGGACGCTGCGCGAGCAGCAGCGCGCACAGCGAGAGCTGCATCCAGAACGACAGGCCCATGTCGAGCGTGTTGAAGTGGCCCATCAGGTTCCAGTACGGCGCGCAGGCGAGCACGACCGCGGCGAAGAAGCCCGTGGCGGCGTTGAACACGCGCGCGCCGGTGAAGCCGATCAGCAGCACGCCCGCGAAGCCGGTGAGCGCCGTGTACAGGCGCGCCTGCCACTCGCCGATGCCGAACCACGCGAACGTGAGCGCGTTCATCCAGGTTTGCAGCGGCGGCTTTTCGAAGTACTTATAGTCGTTGTAGCGCGGCGTGATCCAGTCGCCGCTCGCGAGCATTTCGCGCGCCATTTCGGCGTAGCGGCCTTCGTCGCTCGGCAGCAGGTGGCGCCAGCCGAGCGGCAGGAACCAGATCACGGCGAGGGCGAGGATCAGGAGCAGGATCGCGCTGCGCTTGAGCGGTAGCCTCGATGGCGTATCGTTCATGGGTTTCAGCCTGTTCTTGTTGCAGTCGTTGCGGTCGGGGTGCGAAGCGTGCGCGCTGGCCGCGCGCGGTGTGCGGGCCAGGTCCGGAGCGCGCGCTTCGCACGCGGCGCGCAAGTGTACTACGCCGCCGCGCGGCGACCTGATGGCAAGCTTAAGGCGCGTCAGCTTTCGATCAGAAGCGCGGCCGCCACGCGGCGGCCTTCGGCCATGAGGATGTTGTAGGTGCGGCAGGCGGCCTTGAAGTCCATTGCCTCCACGCCGATGCGCTTCGCGGCCAGCGCGGCGGTCAGGCGCGGATGCGGAAAGCGCAGCCGCTCTCCGCTGCCGAACACGACCACTTCGGGGTTCAGCGGGAGCAGCAGCTCGAAGAGTTCGGGCGTGAGGGCGTCGAACGACTGCACCGGCCAGGGGGTGACCGGCGCTTCGGGCATCACGATGATGCTGCCCGTATGGCGTTCGAGGTTCACTTCGACGTAGTCGGCGCCGTAACCGGTCACGGTGTTCAGCGCGGCGCTGGAGTCCTGGTGTAGTTTCAAAACGGGGTTCCGGGGTAAGGGCAGGTCGGGTGCGCAAGCGAGAGGGCGCATATCCTGTGCCGACGCCGGCCTCGGCGCGAACCGCCTTGCAGCCCGCCGTGTCACCCGCTTCGCGACCCGCCTCCTGGCCGATTGCGCATTGCGGAAGTTGGTCAAAATCCGCTAAATTATAGCTTTTTAGCCGCCGCTGCGGCGGCGCCCCCGGGTAGACCGCGCCGGCAGGCCGCTACGCGCGCCATCCGCGCATCGGGCGAGGGCAGCCACAAGCTGCTGGGGCGGCTTTGGGGTGGTCGGGTTGGCCAGCGTACGCTTTGCGAAGCGTCGCGCGTGCGCCCGGCGCTCCCTTCGCAATCGTGCACGGCTTTTGTCCCGCCGGGGGCGCCCTCCGGCTCCCTTGCCTGTCCTGTCCGCCAAGGCGCCATCCGCCGGCCGGTCAACGGCATTTCAGCCTGTTCCAGCCCTTTTACCGCGTCTTACTCGCCGCTGACGCCCTGACTGATTCTCTGACCGCTTCTCTGACCGATAGCCCGCCGTGAAACCGATTCTCAAATCCAACAAGCTGCAGAACGTTTGCTACGACATCCGCGGGCCGGTGCTCGAGCACGCGAAGCGCCTCGAAGAAGAAGGCCATCGCATCATCAAGCTGAACATCGGCAATCTTGCGCCGTTCGGTTTCGACGCACCCGACGAGGTCATTCAGGACATGATCCTGAACCTGCCGGGCTCCTCGGGGTATTCGGATTCGAAGGGTGTGTTCGCCGCGCGCAAGGCGATCATGCATTACGCGCAGCAAAAGGGCATCAAGGGCGTCGAGCTCGACGACATCTACATCGGCAACGGCGCGTCCGAACTGATCGTCATGGCCATGCAGGCGCTCCTGAACGACGGCGACGAAGTGCTGCTGCCCGCGCCCGACTATCCGCTGTGGACGGCGGCGGTGAGCCTCTCGGGCGGCACGCCCGTGCACTACATCTGCGACGAGTCGAACGCGTGGATGCCCGACCTCGACGACATCCGCTCGAAGATCACGCCGAACACGCGCGCGATCGTCGTCATCAACCCGAACAACCCGACCGGCGCGCTTTATTCTGACGACCTGCTGCGCGGGCTCGTGGCGATCGCGCGCGAGCACGGCCTGATCCTGTTCGCCGACGAGGTCTACGACAAGATCATCTACGACGGCAAGACGCACACGGCACTCGGCTCGCTCTCGGAAGACGTGATCACCGTCACGCTCAACAGCCTGTCGAAGAGCTATCGCGCGTGCGGCTACCGCGCGGGCTGGATGTTCCTCTCGGGCATGACGGGGGAAAACCGCCGCCGCTCGAAGGACTACACGGAAGGTCTCGGCATTCTCGCCTCGATGCGCCTGTGCGCGAACGTGCCGGGCCAGTACGCGATCCAGACGGCGCTGGGCGGCTATCAGAGCATCAACGAGCTGATCCAGCCGGGTGGGCGCCTGTATCGCCAGCGCGAACTGGCGTACAACATGCTCACGGCCATTCCCGGCGTGACCTGCGTGAAGCCCGAGGCGGCGCTCTACATGTTCCCGCGCCTCGACCCGAAGCTCTATCCGATCGAGAACGACCAGCAGTTCATCCTCGATCTGCTCCTCCAGGAGCGCGTGCTGCTCGTGCAGGGCACGGGCTTCAACTGGAAGCAGCCGGACCACTTCCGCGTGGTGTTCCTGCCGAACGTCGACGACCTGACCGATTCGATCAACCGCATCGCGCGCTTCCTCGACGGTTATCGTCAGCGGCACGGCACCTGAGCCAGTCACACGCATCCCCTTTTCAAACACTTGGACGAACACACGCTGCATGGATCCGATCAAAGTAGGTCTCTTGGGCTTCGGCACGGTGGGCAGCGGCACCTTCACGGTACTGCGCCGCAACCAGGAAGAAATCAAACGCCGCGCAGGGCGCGGCATCGAGGTGGCGCGCATCGCCGTGCGCAACCCGGCCAAGGCCACAACGGCCCTCGGCAGCGAAGCGGGCAGCGTCGAGCTGACGACCGACTTCAACGCCGTGGTCGACGATCCCTCGATTTCGATCGTCGCCGAAATGATCGGCGGCACGACGCTCGCCAGGGATCTCGTGCTGCGCGCGATTGCCAACGGCAAGCATGTCGTCACGGCGAACAAGGCGCTGCTGGCGGTGCACGGCACCGAGATCTTCGAAGCGGCGCGCGCCAAGGGCGTGATGGTCGCGTTCGAGGCGGCGGTGGCGGGCGGCATCCCCATCATCAAGGCGCTGCGCGAAGGTCTCACGGCCAACCGCATCCAGTACATCGCCGGCATCATCAACGGCACGACCAACTACATCCTCTCGGAAATGCGCGAGCGCGGGCTCGACTTCGCGACCGCATTGAAAGCCGCGCAGGAACTGGGCTACGCCGAAGCCGATCCGACCTTCGACATCGAAGGCGTGGACGCCGCGCACAAGGCCACGATCATGAGCGCGATCGCGTTCGGCGTGCCCGTGCAGTTCGACAAGGCCTACGTGGAAGGCATCAGCAAGCTCGACGCCATCGACATCAAGTACGCGGAAGAGCTGGGCTATCGCATCAAGCTGCTCGGCATCGCGCGCCGCACCGAGCGCGGCATCGAACTGCGCACGCATCCCACGCTGATTCCGGCCAAGCGCCTGCTCGCCAACGTGGAAGGGGCGATGAACGCCGTGGTCGTGCATGGCGACGCGGTGGGCACGACGCTGTACTACGGCAAGGGCGCGGGCGCGGAGCCGACGGCCTCCGCCGTGGTGGCCGATCTCGTGGACGTGACGCGTCTGCACACGGCCGACCCCGAGCACCGCGTGCCGCATCTGGCATTCCAGCCGGACAGCCTCTCGAACACGCCGATCCTGCCGATCGACGAAGTCACGAGCGGCTACTACCTGCGCCTGCGCGTGGCGGACCAGACCGGCGTGATGGCGGCCATCACGCGCATCCTGGCGGACAGCGGCATCTCGATCGACGCGCTGCTGCAAAAGGAAGCGGAGCAGGTCGACGCGCAAGGCAAGGCGGAAACCGACATCATCCTGATCACCCACGAGACGATCGAGAAGAACGTCAACGCGGCGATCGCGCAGATCGAGAAGCTCGCGACGGTGAAGTCGCAGGTCACGAAGCTGCGCATGGAAGGACTGAACTAAGGCAAGGGCTATGAATTACGTATCTACGCGCGGCGCGGGCGCCGGCGAGCATCATTTGTTTTCCGATATCCTGCTGGGCGGCCTCGCGCGCGACGGCGGCCTGTATCTGCCGGCCGAGTATCCGCAGATCAGCAAGGAAGAACTGGCGCGCTGGCGCGGCCTTTCGTACGCGGATCTCGCGTTCGAGATCCTCTCGAAGTTCGCCGGCGACATTCCCGCCGACGACCTGCGCGACATCACGCGCCGCACCTACACGGGCGAGACCTACCGCAACGTGCGCCATGGCGAAGACGCGAGCAAGATCACGCCGCTCACCACGCTCGGCGAGGAAAACGGCGCGCAGCTCTCGCTGCTCGAACTCTCGAACGGTCCGACGCTCGCGTTCAAGGACATGGCGATGCAGCTGCTCGGCAACCTGTTCGAGTACGCGCTCGCGAAGGCCGGCCAGGAGCTGAACATTCTCGGCGCGACCTCGGGCGACACCGGCAGCGCGGCGGAATACGCCATGCGCGGCAAGAAGGGCGTGCGCGTGTTCATGCTTTCGCCGCACAAGAAGATGAGCGCATTCCAGACGGCGCAGATGTTCAGCCTGCAGGACCCGAACATCTTCAATCTGGCCGTGGAAGGCGTGTTCGACGACTGCCAGGACATCGTCAAGGCGGTTTCGAACGACCACGCGTTCAAGGCGCAGCAGAAGATCGGCACGGTCAACTCGATCAACTGGGCGCGCGTCGTGGCGCAGGTCGTGTACTACTTCGCCGGCTACTTCGCGGCGACGAAGTCCAACGACGAGCGCGTCTCGTTCACGGTGCCCTCGGGCAACTTCGGCAACGTGTGCGCCGGCCATATCGCGCGCATGATGGGCCTGCCGATCGAAAAGCTCGTGGTCGCGACCAACGAGAACGACGTGCTCGACGAGTTCTTCCGCACCGGCATTTATCGCGTGCGCGGCTCGGCCGAGACGTATCACACGACGAGCCCGAGCATGGACATCTCAAAGGCGTCGAATTTCGAGCGCTTCGTGTACGACTTGCTGGGCCGCGATCCGGCGCGCGTGACGCAGCTGTTCCGTGACGTCGAGGAGAGGGGCGGCTTCGATCTCGTGGCGAGCGGCGACTTCGTGCGCGTGCAGCAGTTCGGCTTCGTTTCGGGCCGCAGCAGCCACGACGACCGCATCGCCACGATTCGCGACATCTACTCGCGCTACAGGACGATGATAGACACCCATACGGCCGACGGCGTGAAGGTCGCCCGCGAACACCTGCAGCCCGGTGTGCCGATGATCGTGCTCGAAACCGCGCAGCCGGTGAAGTTCGGCGAGACGATCCGCGAAGCGCTGGACCGCGAGCCGGAGCGTCCGGCGGCGTTCGACGGCCTCGAGGCGCTGCCGCAGCGCTTCGAAGTCGTGCCGGCCGACGCCCAGCGCGTGAAGGACTATATCGCCGCTCACACGGCGGACTGATCGACGCAGCCGGGGCCGGATCGGTTCGCGGTCCCGGCGCGTCGACATCGCATCAGCTTTACGCGTCGGCGGGTCGATCGCACCCGCCCGCTTGCATCACTTCAGCCGATCGTGCGCACTCGCAGGCATCGCGCGCCAGGGATATCCACGGCATAAGGCACAGCGTGCCGGTCGCGCCGCTACAATAACGGCAGACCAACCGCTGCTGGCGGCCCCGCCGCCAAGTCCGAGACGACCTCGATGTCCACGCCTACGTCCCCGTCTTCCGCTGCGCCGGCACCCGCGCCGCGCGCGCCGATGCTCTCCACCGCCGACGCCCTCGCCGCGCTGCTTGCCGCGGCGCAGCCGCTCGCCGGCGCCGAAACGATTTCGACGTTCGACGCGCTGAACCGCGTGCTCGCCACAGACGTCGTTTCGCCGCTCGACGTGCCGCCGATGCATACGAGCGCAATGGACGGCTACGCGGTGCGCGTGGCCGATCTCGCGCAAGGCAGCCGCCATCTGCCGGTTTCGCAGCGCATTCCCGCGGGTCACGCGCCACAGCCGCTCGCGGCGGGCACGGCGGCGCGCATCTTCACGGGCGCGACGGTGCCGCCGGGCGCGGACGCCGTGGTGATGCAGGAGCAGACCGAGGCCGCGGAAGGCGCCGTTACTTTTCTGCACACGCCCAAGGCGGGCGAATGGATCACGGCGCAGGGCGCCGATATCCGCAAGAACACGGTGATCCTGCCGGCGGGCACGCGCCTTACGCCGGCGGCGCTCGGGCTCGCGGCGTCGGTCGGGTGCGCCACGCTCACCGTCGTGCGTCGCGTGAAGGTCGCGGTGTTCTTCACGGGCGACGAACTGACGATGCCTGGCGAGCCGCTCAAGCCCGGCGCGATCTACAACTCGAACCGCTTCACGCTCACGGGCCTCTTGCGCAACCTCGGCTGCGAAGTCACCGACTACGGCATCGTGCGGGACCAGCTCGACGTCACGCGCGCGACGCTGCGCGAAGCGGCCGCCGCTCACGACCTCATCCTCACCTCGGGCGGTGTCTCGGTCGGCGAGGAGGATCACGTGCGGCCCGCCGTCGAGGCCGAAGGCCGCATCAACCTGTGGCAGATCGCCATGAAGCCGGGCAAGCCGCTCGCGTTCGGCGCGGTGCGTCGGGCGCAGGCGGCAGCGGAAGCGGAAACCGGTGAGGCGTTTTTCATCGGGCTGCCGGGCAACCCGGTGTCGAGTTTCGTCACCTTTTTGCTGTTCGTGCGTCCGTTCCTGCTGCGGCTTGCGGGCGCGACCCAGGTGAGCCCGCGCGCGCTCTCGCTGCGTGCCGATTTCACCCAGGCGAAGAGCGACCGCCGCAACGAATTCCTGCGCGCGCGCGTGAACCCGGCTGGCGGTCTCGACCTGTTCCCGAACCAGAGTTCAGCGGTTCTCACCTCCACGGTCTGGGGCGACGGTCTCATCGACAATCCGCCCAATCATGTGATCAGCGCCGGCGAGACCGTGCGCTTTATTCCGTTCACCGAATTGCTGTACTGAAAAGCCTCGAGCGATGAAGATCCAGTTGAAATTTTTTGCGAGTGTGCGCGAGGCGCTTGGCGTCGCGGACGAAACGGTCACGCTGCCGGACGGCATCGCGACGGTCGGCGACGTGCGCGGCTGGCTGCGTGCGCGTGGCGGTGTCTGGGCCGAGACGCTGGCGGAAGGCCGCGCGCTGCGCATGGCCTGCAATCACGTGATGACGGATCCGCGCACGCGCATCACCGAGGGCTGCGAAGTGGCGTTTTTCCCGCCGGTGACGGGCGGCTGAGCGTCACAGGAGACTCACGATGCCCGTGCGCGTACAAACGGAAGATTTCGACCTCACCGCCGAGGTGGCGCAGCTGCGGGCGCGCAATCCGGCGATCGGCGCGGTGGCGTGCTTCGTCGGCACGGTGCGCGATCTGAACGATGGCAGCACGATCGCCTCGCTCGAACTCGAGCACTATCCGGGCATGACCGAGAAGGCGCTGGAGGCGATCGTCGCCGAAGCGCAGCGTCGCTGGGCGGGCATCGAGGTGCTGATCGTACACAGGGTGGGCAAGCTCGAGCCGCTCGACCAGATCGTGCTGGTCGCGACCACCTCGAAGCATCGCGGCGACGCGTTCGCGTCCTGCGAGTTCGTCATGGACTACCTCAAGACCGAGGCGCCGTTCTGGAAGAAGGAAGAGACGGAGCAGGGCGCGCGCTGGGTCGATGCCCGCGAGAGCGACGACACGGCGCTGGCGCGCTGGGGAGTGGCGTCGGGGAACGCTTCGCGGGAATCCCGCTAGGCGCTCGTCCGCCGGGTTGAAGGGACAGATGTAGTTCACCGCCGCCCCTGTGTAACGCAACTAACCGCCTATTTCCGCACCGCCCTGAAAGCAGATGCGCTCACTCTGCCGGCGTGCTCTCGTCGACATCCATCTGGCGGCCAACGAAACGGGCCGGAAACGGCTCGCCGGTCGGGCGCGTAGGCAAGTCGTGGCCGTGCCCGGCGGGGCGCCTGCGTGGCGCTACGCGATCGAGAAGGGCCTGTTGCTCGGGCGGAATCGTGTAGTCCCAGCCAAAGCGGCTCAGTTGCAGGCTTTGCGCAATCCGCAACGCGGGTTCCATGAACTGCACCGCCGCCGCGGGCTCGTAGCGAGCCTGAACCGTATCGAGGAAAAGATAGAGCCAGCGGCTGAAATGCTGCGGTTCGACGCCGGGCACCGGATCGTGCGCCTGCTGCACGTTGCCGCGGTAGCTTTTGGTGCCGAGCACGAGACTCGACCAGAAGCGGCACATTTTCGGCAGATGTTCGTCCCAGCGCCCGGCGAGCACGCCGTCGAACACCGGGCCGAGCATGGCGTCGTCGCGCACGCGGTCGTAGAACGCGTAGACGAGTTCGCGGATGTTCTCTTCAGTTGGCTGGGCGTGCAGTGTGGCAGCGGGGCGGGTGTCGGGGCGAGTCATTTGGGGCCTGGGTGATACCTGGGGTGCCTGGAGTGCCTGGAGTGTAGTCGGCGGCGGGGCGCCGGCACGGTGCGACAGTGAGCCGCATGCAAGCTGCCAGGCACTGCGAAGCGTCCATCGAAGTGACAATCATACCCAGTCCAGGCAAAACCTGCATGCTACCTGCATGTTATTGTATGGGTTTCTGTCACCCGCACCACCTCTGTCATTGCGACCGCCATGAGACTGACCGACTACACCGACTATTCGTTGCGCGTGATGCTGTATCTCGCGCTGCGTCGCGACAGCCTGGCCACGATCCAGGAGATCTCGGACGCCTACGGCGTATCGAAGAATCATCTGATGAAAGTCGTGCAGCGCCTTGGCGAGCTTGGCTGGGTCGACACCGTCCGCGGGCGCAATGGCGGCTTGCGGCTCGCGCCTGCATCGCTCGAGTTGAGCGTTGGCGCGGTCGTCCGTGAGACGGAAAGCGACTTCTCGCTGGTCGGCTGCTTTCCGGACGAGCATGGCGACCGGCGCAGCTGCGTCATCGAGCCGCAGTGCCGGCTCAAGCACGCACTGGCGGCGGCGCGCGACGCGTTTCTCGCGGAACTCGACCGCCATACCATCGGCGAACTGGCGCAGCCGGCAGGCGAACTGACCGGGCTGCTCGGCCTCGCGCCAATCCAGTTCATGCCGCGCGCGCAGGCAGCGCGCTCCGCGTCTTCACGCGAGCATTGAAGGACGCGTCAGCGTCACCTCTTCGTTTTTCATCTCCCCGAGCCGCGGCGCTCAGCCGTGGCGCGCTGCCTCATGCGGCTGCGGCCGCCTCGCATTCTTTCCCCGTTTTCTCACGCCTCGGCAGCACCTGGCGACGGACGCTGCCCGCGCCTGAATCGCAGAAATCGGAAAAAATGACGCCAGAGCGCTTGAAACCGGCGCGTCCCCCCTCAAATTTGGTGACAGTCTAGAAATCCGGAGGTCTCGCATCAAATGAGAATCGACAAACTCACCACCAAGTTCCAGGAAGCCATCGCCGACGCGCAAAGCCTCGCGGTGGGCCACGATAACCAGTACATCGAACCCGTTCACCTGCTGGCTGCGCTCGTCGCGCAGCAGGACGGCTCCGCGCGCTCGCTCATGTCGCGTGCGGGCGTGCAGGTCCAGGCGCTGCAGAACGCACTGAACGACGCCATCAACCGCTTGCCGCAGGTGCAGGGCACCGACGGCAACGTGCAGATCGGCCGCGAGCTCACGGGTCTGCTCAATCAGGCCGACAAGGAAGCGCAGAAGCTCAACGACACCTATATCGCGAGCGAGATGTTCCTGCTCGCCGTTTCCGAAGACAGGGGCGAAGCGGGTCGTCTCGCGCGCCAGCACGGCCTGACGCGCAAGTCGCTCGAAGCCGCGATCGTCGCGGTGCGCGGCGGCGCGCAGGTGCACAGCCAGGACGCCGAGAGCCAGCGCGAAGCGCTCAAGAAGTACACCGTCGATCTGACCGAGCGCGCGCGTTCGGGCAAGCTCGACCCCGTGATCGGCCGTGACGACGAAATCCGCCGCTCGATCCAGATCCTGCAACGCCGCACCAAGAACAATCCGGTGCTGATCGGCGAACCGGGCGTGGGCAAGACGGCCATCGTCGAAGGCCTCGCGCAGCGCATCGTCAACGGCGAAGTGCCCGAGACGCTCAAGGGCAAGCGCGTGCTCTCGCTCGACATGGCCGCGCTGCTCGCGGGCGCGAAATATCGCGGCGAGTTCGAGGAACGCCTGAAGGCCGTGCTCAACGACATCGCCAAGGACGAAGGCCAGACCATTGTCTTCATCGACGAAATTCACACGATGGTCGGCGCGGGCAAGGCCGAAGGCGCGCTGGACGCGGGCAACATGCTCAAGCCGGCGCTCTCGCGCGGCGAGCTGCACTGCATCGGCGCGACGACGCTCGACGAATATCGCAAGTACATCGAAAAGGACGCCGCGCTCGAACGCCGCTTCCAGAAAGTGCTCGTCGATGAACCGTCGGTCGAGGCGACCATTGCGATCCTGCGCGGCCTGAAGGAGAAGTACGAGCTGCACCACGGCGTGGAAATCACCGATCCCGCGATCGTCGCGGCGGCGGAGCTCTCGCATCGCTACATCACCGACCGTTTCCTGCCGGACAAGGCCATCGACCTGATCGACGAAGCGGCTTCGAAGATCAAGATGGAAATCGATTCGAAGCCCGAAGCCATGGACAAGCTCGATCGCCGCCTGATCCAGCTGAAGATCGAGCGCGAGGCCGTCAAGAAGGAGAAGGACGAGGCGTCGCAAAAGCGTCTCCAGCTGATCGAGGAAGAGATCGACCGGCTGAGCCTCGAATATAAGGACCTCGAAGAGATCTGGACCACCGAGAAGGCCGCGGTGCAGGGCGGCGCGCAGATCAAGGAAGAGATCGACCGCGTGCGCGCGGAGATCAATCGCTTCCAGCGCGAAGGCAAGCTCGAAAAGGTCGCGGAACTGCAGTACGGCAAGTTGCCGGAACTCGAAGCGCAGCTCAAGCAGGTGACGCTCGCCGAGGCGAACGAGCAGAACAACCCCACGCGTTTGCGCCTGCTGCGCACGCTCGTGGGCGCCGAGGAAATTGCGGAAGTCGTGTCGCGTTCGACCGGCATTCCTGTTTCGCGCATGATGCAGGGCGAGCGCGAAAAGCTGCTGCAGATCGAAGAGAAGCTGCACGAGCGCGTGATCGGTCAGGACGAGGCCATTACCGCCGTGGCCGACGCGATTCGCCGCTCGCGCGCCGGTCTCTCGGACCCGAACCGGCCGTACGGCTCGTTCCTGTTCCTCGGGCCGACGGGGGTGGGCAAGACCGAGCTGTGCAAGGCGCTGGCGGGCTTCCTGTTCGATTCGGAAGATCACCTCATCCGCATCGACATGAGCGAGTTCATGGAGAAGCACAGCGTGGCGCGTTTGATCGGCGCGCCGCCGGGATACGTGGGCTACGAAGAGGGCGGCTATCTGACCGAGGCCGTGCGTCGCAAGCCGTATAGCGTGATCCTGCTCGACGAAGTCGAAAAGGCGCACCCGGACGTGTTCAACGTGCTGCTGCAGGTGCTCGACGACGGCCGCATGACCGATGGCCAGGGCCGCACCGTCGACTTCAAGAACACCGTGATCGTGATGACGTCGAACCTCGGTTCGCACCTCATTCAGGCGATGGCGGGCGAGCCGCAGGAAGCCGTGAAGGACGCCGTGTGGAACGAAGTGAAGCAGCAGTTCCGCCCCGAGTTCCTGAACCGGATCGACGAGGTCGTGGTGTTCCATGCGCTCGATCGCTCGAATATCGAGTCGATTGCGAAGATCCAGTTGCAGCGTCTGCGCGAGCGTCTGGAGAAGCTCGACATGGAACTCATGGTGTCGGACGAGGCGCTGGGCCAGATCGCCAAGGTCGGTTACGACCCGCTGTTCGGCGCACGGCCGCTCAAGCGCGCGATCCAGCAGGAGATCGAGAACCCGGTCGCCAAGCTGATCCTCGCGGGCAAGTTCGGCCCGAAGGACGTGATTCCGGTCGGCGTGCACGACGGCAAGTTCGTGTTCGAGCGCGTGGTGCACTAAGGCGAGTCTCCGGACTCGGGTGAGACGCGTGCCGGCAGGCGCGCGCCGAGCCGAAACGAAAAGGGCAGCGGAGTGATCCGCTGCCCTTTTTTCATGCCTGCAAAGAAGCGCTAACGGGCGCTTACGCCTGCTTGTTGCCGCCGCCGAACAGCGACGCCAGCCCGCCAAGCGTGCCGAGCACGCTCTCGGCGTTGATCTGGCCGCCTTGCGGCACTTCGCCGTTCGGCGTGCCCGCGTTGACCACGTGCGGCAGCACCTGAGCGAGCAGGCCGCTCACCTGGTCGGGCTGCATGCCGACCTTCTGGGCGAGACCCGAGACGACGTCCGAGCCGAGCACGTTGTGCAGTTGATCCGCCGAAACAGGCTGGTTCTCGCCGTTGCCGACCCACGACTGCACGATGTCGCCGAGGCCGCCTTGCTGGAACTTCTCGATGAGGCCGTTCAGCCCGCCGGGCTGGTTGTTGACGAACTCCATCGCCGCGGCGAGGAGTTGGGCCTGGCCGCCGCCTTGCTGTTGCGACTGCGAACCGAGCAGGGAACCGAGGGTATCTAGCAGACTCATGACGATCTCTCTGGGTGATGGCCGCGACGGGGGGACGCGGCCGGTAAATCGGACGGCGCACGCGGCGCCGCGTTTTCGAGGTCCGGTGTACGCCTTGCGCGCGCCGGACGATGGCGGCAATCAGGCGCCGGAAGCGGCCGCCGCCGATGCGGCCTTGTCCTTCTTCGACTTTTTGGGCTTTTTCGCCTTCGTATCGGATGCGGTGGCCGGCGCAGCCGCAGCGGAGCCCGCTTCGGGCGCGCTGGCAGCGGCGGCTGCCTTGTCCTTCTTGCTCTTGTGCTTCGACTTGCCCGCGGCCGTGTCCGAGGCGGCTTGCGCCGTGGTCGCGGCCGCCGGCGTCTGCGCCGTCATCGGATTGGCCGTGGTCGCAGCGGGCGCGGCGCTCGTGGCAGCGGCGCTCTTGCCGCTCTTCGCGCTAGCCGTCTTGCCCGCCGGCGGCGCGGAGGAGCCGTTGATCGTGAGCCCTGCCGCCTCGAGGTTCTGCACCGACTTCGGGCCGATGCCCTTGACGCGGTTCACGAGGTCGTCGGCGTCCTTGAACGGGCCGTTCTTCGTGCGTTCGTCGATGATTGCCTTGGCATGGACGGGGCCGATGCCCTTGACCGATTCGAGCGCGGTCTCGTCGGCGGTGTTCACTTCCACGGCTGCGGCGAGCACGGTGGACAGCGACAGGCCGATTGCGAGGAACAGCATCAGCAGCTTCTTGAGCATGGCAATCACTCCATTGAGGGCATTTTCGGTGAGCCGGGAACGGACGACGCATCCAGCGGAGGGGGCTGCGGTACAAGAATAGGCCAGATGGCGTATCTGTGGATCGCGAGCGCTCGATTTATACCGGCCTGAGTGTGGCAAGTAAATCGCGCCGCACAATATTTAATACTTCTGTGCAATCTGGCGACGCGAAACGCACAGCGGTCAGCGCAAACCGGCTCAAACGCGATGGGGCCCGACGATGGCGAGCTTCGCCATGCGCCGGTAGAGCGTCGCGCGCGAGATGCCCAGCGCCTGCGCGGCGGCGTTCGGACGCCAGCGGTGCGCCGTGAGCGCCGCGACGATGCGTGCGCGCTCGTCTTCGTCGGAGAGCGGCGACGCTGGCGGAATGCCGGCTGGGCAGCCGGACGCGGCCGCCGCTGCGAGTGGCGGCAGGCTCGCCGCGAGGTCGGCGCTCAGGTGCCGCGCTTCGACCAGCACGGTGTCGCAGACGGCGCATGCGTAGCGCATCGCATTGCGCAGCTGCCGCAGGTTGCCGGGCCACGCGAACTTCGCGAGCCGCGTCGCGAGCGAGGCGTCGAGCGCGAGCGGCCGGCCGGCGGCCTGTGCTTCTTCCGCGAAGACCGTGTCGATGAGCATCGCGATGTCGCGCCGCTCGCGCAGCGGCGGCAGCGTGAGCACCGCGCCGCTCAGGCGATAGTAGAGATCGTCGCGGAATGCGCCGGCGCTGGCCATCTGCGCGAGGTCCCGGTGCGTTGCGCAGACCACGTCGATGTCGACGCGCACCGGCGTTTCGCTCCCGAGCGGCAGGACTTCGCCCTCGGCCAGCACGCGCAACAGGCGCGTCTGCAGCGCGAGCGGCATGTCGCCGATCTCGTCGAGAAAGAGCGTGCCGCCGTCGGCCAGCGCGATCTTGCCGCGCGCGCCGTGGCGCCGCGCACCGGTGAACGCGCCCGGTGCATAGCCGAACAGCTCGCTCTCGATCAGCGACTCGGGCAGCGCCCCGCAATTCACCGCGATGAACGGACGATTGCGTCGCGCGCCGGCGTCGTGAATGGCGCGTGCGAACACTTCCTTGCCGGCGCCGGTTTCGCCGAGCAGCAGGATCGGCAGGCGCTTGCCTGCCACGCGCTGCGCGATGCGCGCGTTCTCGGCTACGCGCGCGTCGGCGCTGCGCAGGAAGGGGCCGAGCGCGCTGCGATCGTATTCGTGCGTCTCGGCGGCGTCGCGCCGCAGCGGCATGGCGCCATGCGCCGCGCCGGTGCCGCTGCGGGCACTGTGTCCGCCGTAACCGCTCGCCCCGAGCGGCGCGCGAATGCGCGCATACAGCATCGAGCCGTTCGCGCGCAGGCGCAGCGCCGCGATGGTTTCGATGCGCCCGATGTCGCGCAACTGCACGTGCGACGAATCGAAGATCTCGTCGATATGACGCGGGCCGTCGAGACAGGGCATGCATTCGCGCGCGCGCCGGTTCGCGGCGACCACGTTGCCGTTCTCGTCGAAAGCAATCAGCAGCTCGGGCTGCGCTTCCACGTAGTTGCGATTCTGGTGACCGAAGAGGATCCAGCACGACGCGAGGCGATGCAGGAAATAGCCGTCTTCGATCAGCGTGGCGCTCTGGCGCACGAGCTGGTTGACGATGCGCTGGCTCTCGCGATTGTCGGGCGACTGCACGGCCGACGCATCGAGTACGCCGATCAGCTCGCCGCCCGGCGCGAAGATCGGCGCGGCGCTGCACGTGAGCGTGGTGAACGCGGCGCGGAAATGGTCGGTCTTGTGCACCGTGATGGGCGCGAGATCGGTGAGCACGTTCGCGATGCCGCAGGTGCCTTCCTCGCTCTCGGACCAGCACGAGCCGATATGGAGACCCGCGTGCTTGAAGTCGTTGCGGCGCTCGCGGTCCAGGCGATAGTCGATCGTCACGCCGTGCGCGTCGGTCAGCATCACGCAGTAATCGGCCTCGCGCACCATGTCGTGCAATCGCGTGAGGCATTGACCGGAGGCGCGCAGAAAGGACTCCTCGCGATCGCGGATCTCGCGCAGCTCGGCGGCGCTCAGCACGCGCGGGCCGATCACGGAGCCGGGGTCCAGCTGATAGCGCTCGAACGAGCGCTGCCACGACGAGACGAGGCGCGGCGAATCGGACGGCGCGGGCAGCCGGCCTTCTACGGCGCCACGCACGCGCTCGGCGTGCCGGGTAGACGCAAGGGCGTAGGGCATGTGCGGTTCCAGGCGACGGCTCGCGGTGAGCGTCGGAGTAACGTCGGGTTACGTCGGACCGGAAAGCGTTCGGCGGGAGTCTTTTGTAGCACATCCTTTGCGCGCGATCACACCGCAGCGCAGCATGCGAGACGGCTGAGACGAACGTCTCAGCGTCTCGTGTCGCGCTTTTCAATGCGGGGGAGAGGGGCGTTCAGTCGCCGCTCAGGCAGGCCATGCGGGGCTGTGCGCGTTTCCCTGCGCACGGGCGGTTGGTCGTGCGAGCGGCACGTCTCTCGCGCGAGACGGTGGCTGAGACGCCGCGCGCGACGCTGATCGTGCCGGCGCCACGCCGTGCATTTGCCGCAGACCCCCGTCACGCGGCCTTCTGCGCTATCACCTCGCCTCCTCGACGTCATTGGCATGACGCTTGCAGAGTTGGCTGGCAAAAGCGGCGCACGGCCATGCACGGTGCGACGCCATCAGGAGACAAGACCCGTGACGACGCCCGTGACCGTAGGCGTGATCGCGAACCCCGCATCGGGCCGCGACATCCGCCGTCTCACTTCGCATGCATCTGTCTTTCCCACGGCCGAGAAGGCGAACATGGTCGTGCGCCTGCTCGCGGGCCTGGGTGCGCTCGGCGTGGCGCGCGTGCTCACGTTGCGCGACAACACCGGCGTGGCCGCGCTGCTCCTGCGCGCGATCGAGACGCACGCGGCCATTGCCGCGCATGAGCCCTGGCCCGAGGTCGTGTTCGTCGACCTGCCGGTGAGCGAAAGCGTTGCCGATACGCACGCCGGCGTCGATCACATGGTGCGTGAGGAGGTCGCGTTGATCGCCGTGCTGGGCGGCGACGGCACCCATCGCGCCGTCGCGGCGCATTGCGGCGCGACGCCGCTGCTCGCGCTCTCCACCGGCACCAACAACGCCTTTCCCGAACTGCGCGAGGCTACCGTGGCGGGCCTCGCGGGCGCGCTCGTCGCGACCGGCGCGGTGCCGGCCGGGTCGGCGCTCTCGCGCAACAAGCGGCTCGTCGCGCGCTGCGTGGAAGGGCCGTCGCGCGGGCGCGAAGAAGTTGCGCTCGTCGACATTTGCGTGGCGCGTCAGCCGTTCATCGGTGCGCGTGCGATTTCAGAAAGTTCGGATATCGAATCACTTTTTCTGACCTTTGCGCCGCCCGACGGCATCGGTCTCTCGTCGATCGGCGGGGCGTGGGCGCCGGTCGGGCGCGATGCGGCGCACGGCCTGCATATGACGTTCGCCCAGGCGGGCGCGCCCGAGGGCAGCGGCGCGGGCGTGCCGTTGCTCGCGCCGATTGCGCCGGGCCGCGTCGAGCGCCTGACGATGCGCACCTGCCAGCGTCTCGAAGTCGGCGTGGCGCTGCCGCTCGAAGCCGACCACGGCACGCTCGCGTTCGACGGCGAGCGCGAGATCGAACCGGCGCGCGGCGACCGCTACGAAGTGACGCTCGACTGGCACGGCCCGCTGACCGTCGATGTTGCGCGCACGCTGCGCTACGCGGCGTCGCATCAGTTGCTGCGCGAGGCCGCCGCGCGCGCATAGATCTGGCTTGCTTCCTCCACGCATAACCGAAACAAGGAGACATTGGCATGGACACACCGTTGAAAGGCCAGGTCGCGATCGTGACCGGCGGCGCGCGCGGCATCGGCCGCGGCATAGCGCTCACGCTCGCGCAGGCCGGCGCGGACGTGCTGCTCGCGGATCTGCTGGAAGAACCGCTTGCCGCGACTGCGGATGAAATACGGGCGCTGGGCAGACGCGCCGCGTTTGCCAAAGTCGACGTCACCCAGGCCGTTCAGCTCGAAGGCATGGTCTCGCAGGCGCTCTCGGAATTCGGCGGCTTCGATATTCTCGTGAACTGCGCCGGCGTGATTTCCATTAGTCCGGTATCCGAATTGACGGAGCGGGACTGGGACTTCGTCATGGGCGTCAATGCGAAAGGCGTGTTCCTCGGCTGCAAGGCTGCATTGCCGCATTTCCGCACGCAAAAACGCGGACGGATCATCAACGTCGCTTCGATTGCGGGCAAGGAAGGGTTCCCCAATCTCGCGCACTACAGCGCCTCGAAATTCGCCGTGGTCGGCTTCACCAATGCGCTCGCCAAGGAGGTTGCGCGCGAGGGCATCACGGTGAATGCAATTTGTCCCGGGATCGTGCGCACGTATATGTGGGACCGGCTCTCCGACGAATGGAAGACCGAAGGCGAAAGCGTCGAAGAGTCCTGGCAGCGCCATCAGCTCACGCTGATCCCGCAGGGCCGCGCGCAAACGCCGGAGGACATGGGGCGGCTCGCCCTGTTCTTCGCGACGATGGACAACGTCACGGGCCAGTCGGTGAACGTCGACGGCGGTTTCACCTTTCACTAGGAGCAGTGGCATTTCCCCGCAGCAAGCTAATCCAGAGCGGTACAAGCGTCGTACACCCAGGAGACAACCATGTCAGTTCAGTTGAACAAGGAGCAGTTGCTCACCGCGTATCGCTCGATGCGCACGATTCGCGAGTTCGAGGAACGCTTGCACGTCGAGTTCGCGACCGGCGAAATTCCAGGCTTCGTGCACCTGTACGCGGGCGAGGAGGCCTCCGCAGTCGGCACGATGAGCCATCTGAACGATAGCGACTACGTCGCCACCACGCACCGCGGCCACGGCCACTGCATCGCCAAGGGCGTGGACGTGCGCGAGATGATGGCCGAGATCTATGGCCGGGCCACGGGGTCGTGCCGGGGCAAAGGCGGCTCGATGCATATCGCCGATCTGTCGAAGGGCATGCTGGGCGCCAACGGCATTGTCGGCGCCGGCGGTCCGCTCACGTGCGGGGCCGCGCTCGCCGCCAAGCAGAAGAAGACCGGTGGCGTGGGCGTGTGCTTCTTCGGTGACGGCGCGTCGAACCAGGGGGTGATCTTCGAGTCGATGAATCTCGCCTCCGTGTGGCGCTTGCCGGTGATCTTCGTCGCGGAAAACAACGGCTACGCCGAGGCGACCTCGTCCACATGGTCGGTCGCGGCCGACAACATTGCCGACCGCGCGAACGGCTTCGGCATGCCGGGCGTGATCGTCGACGGCTTCGACTTTTTCGCCGTGCACGAGGCGCTGGGCGAAGCCATTGCCCGCGCACGCAGCGGCGGCGGCCCGACGCTCGTGGAGATGAAGCTCTCGCGCTATTTCGGCCACTTCGAAGGCGACGCGCAAACCTACCGCGCCCCTGGCGAAGTGCAGAAGCTGCGCGAAGAGAAGGACTGTCTCACGCGCTTCGAGGAGCGCGTGGTGCGCGCCGAGCTCGCGAGCAGCGACGATCTGCGCAAGGTGGACGCCGAAGTGAAGCAGCTGATCGACGATGCCGTGTCGCAGGCCAAGGCCGCGCCGCTGCCGCCGGCCGAGGCGCTGCTCACGGACGTGTACGTGTCGTACCCTTAAGCGCTGCGCGCTCAGGTCATCAGGATTCCAGATCAAGGAGACGGAAATGGCACGGAAAATCACCTATTCGCAGGCCATCAACGAAGCGCTTGCCCAGGAGATGGGCCGCGACGAGAGCGTGATCGTGATGGGCGAGGACAACGCGGGCGGCGCGGGCGCGCCAGGCGAGCAGGACGCGTGGGGCGGCGTGCTCGGCGTGACGAAGGGCCTTTACGGCAAGTTCCCCGGGCGCGTGCTCGATACGCCGCTCTCGGAAGGCGGCTTTATCGGCACCGCAGTGGGCGCGGCGGCGTGCGGCATGCGGCCGGTCGCGGAGTTGATGTTCATCGATTTCATGGGCGTGTGCTTCGACCAGATCTTCAACCAGGCGGCGAAGTTCCGCTACATGTTCGGCGGCAAGGCGGTCACGCCGGTCGTGATTCGCACCATGTATGGCGCGGGCTTGCGCGCGGCGGCGCAGCACTCGCAGATGCTTACCTCGCTCTTCACGCATATTCCGGGGCTGAAGGTCGTGTGCCCGGCCACGCCCTATGACGCCAAGGGCCTCATGATCGAGGCGATTCGCGACAACGACCCCGTGATCTTCTGCGAGCACAAGCTGCTCTACACGATGGAAGGCGACGTTCCGGAGGAATCCTATACGATTCCGTTCGGCGAGGCCAACATCGTGCGCGATGGCGACGACGTCACGATCGTCACGTATGGACGGATGGTGCACTACGCGCTCGACGCGGCGCAAAAGCTCGCGAAAGACGGCATCGAGGCGGATGTAATCGACTTGCGCACGACTTCGCCGCTCGACGAGGAAACGATCCTCGAAAGCGCGCGCCGCACGGGCCGGGTCGTGGTCGTGGACGAAGCCAATCCGCGCTGCTCGATCGCGACCGACATTGCCGCACTCGTTGGCCAGAAGGCGTTCAAGGAGCTGAAGGCCCCGGTCGGCATGGTCACCGCGCCGCATACGCCGGTGCCGTTCGCGGCATCGCTCGAAGACCTCTATATCCCCTCGGCGGAGAAGATCGCCGAAGCCGCGCGCGCAGCAAGGAGCTGAAGTCATGCCGATTCACATGATCACGATGCCCAAATGGGGCCTGTCGATGGAGCAGGGCCAGGTGAACGGCTGGCTCAAGTCGCCCGGCGACAAGGTCACCAAGGGCGATGAATTGCTCGACGTGGAGTCCGACAAGATCGCGTCGGGCGTCGAGTGCGCGTTCGAGGGCGTGTTGCGGCGGCAGATCGCGCAGGAGGGCGACACGTTGCCCGTGGGCGCGCTGCTCGGTGTCGTCGCCGATGCCGAAGCGGCCGACGCGGATGTCGATGCCGCGGTGGCCGAGTTCCAGCGCGATTTCGTGCCTGCGCAGGCCGGCGACGCCGACGCGGGACCGCAGCCGGAGAAGTCGCAAATCGGCGGCCGGACCGTGCGCTACCTGAAGCAGGGCGAAGGCGCGGGCGTGCCTGTCGTGCTGATCCACGGCTTCGGCGGCGATCTCAACAACTGGCTCTTCAACCACACCGATCTCGCGGCGGAGCGCACCGTCTGGGCGCTCGATCTGCCGGGTCATGGCGAATCGGGCAAGGCGCTCGAGAGCGGGAGCCTCGACGAGCTTGCGCAAAGCGTGATCGCTTTCCTCGACGCACAGAAGATCGAACGCGCGCATCTCGTTGGGCACTCGCTGGGCGGTGCGGTGGCCATGGCGGTGGCCGAGCAGGCGCCCGGGCGCGTGGCGTCCCTCGCGCTGATTTCGAGTGCGGGCCTCGGCAGCGAGATCGATGGGGCGTATATCGAGGGCTTCGTCGCGGCGGGCAATCGCAACGCGCTCAAGCCGCACGTGACGAAGCTGTTCGCCGATCCCGCGCTGGTCACGCGCCAGCTCGTCGAGGATCTCGTGAAGTACAAGCGGCTCGAAGGCGTGCAGGCCGCACTCGGCAAGATTGCCGGGCAGGCGTTCGAAGCCGGCGCGCAGCGGCGTGTGTTCCGCGAGCGTGTGGCGACGCTTGCGCCGCGCGCGCTCGTGATCTGGGGCGAGGCCGACCAGATCATACCGGCGCGCCATGCGCAAGGGTTGCCGTCGCCGGTGCGCGTGGCGGTGATCGCGGGCAAGGGGCATATGGTGCAGATGGAGGCGGCGCAGGAGGTCAATCGCCTGCTCAAGGCCTTCTTCGACGAAGGAGCCTGAGCATGGAGGCCGCCACGTCTGGAACGCCCCGTTCGTCGAGTACGGCGCTGGGTCAGGAGGGCCTGCGCAGCCGCGAGAAGCTCGCGCGGATTCCGGTGAAGATCGTGCCGCCTGCCGGCGCCGACGCGGTCTTGCCGAAGCCGCCCTGGCTGCGCGCCCGTCCGCTCATGAGCGAGACCGTAGCGGGCGTGGCGGCCGTACTGCGCGAGCATCGGCTTCATTCGGTGTGCGAAGAAGCGATGTGCCCGAACATCGGCGAATGCTTCGCGCAGCGCACCGCGACCTTCATGATCATGGGCGGGCTGTGCACGCGGCGCTGGGCTTGCGTCACGTCGTCATCACCTCGGTCGATCGCGACGACTTGCGCGACGGCGGCGCGACGCACTTCGCGCGTTGCATTGCGCAGGTGCGCGAGCGCGTGCCGGGGATCGGCGTCGAGGTGCTGACGCCCGATTTCCGCGGCCGTATCGGGCGTGCGCTCGAGGCGCTTTCGTACGCATGGCCCGACGTGTTCAATCACAACATCGAGACCGTGCCCGCGCTGTATCGCGCGGCGCGGCCAGGCGCGGACTATTACGGCTCGCTCGACCTGCTTGCGCGCGCGAAAGCGGCCAACGGCGCGCTCGTCACGAAGTCGGGGCTGATGGTGGGTCTGGGCGAAACCGATGAGGAGTTGCTCGCGACGATGCGCGACTTGCGCGCGCATCGCGTAGAAGTGCTGACGATCGGGCAATATCTCGCGCCGTCGCGGTTTCATCTGCCGGTCAAGCGCTACGTCCATCCCGACGCATTCGCCGCGTTGCGCACGGCGGGGCTGGCAATGGGATTCAGCGAGGTGGTGGCCGGGCCGCTGGTCCGCTCGTCGTATCACGCAGCCCAGACCGTGGAGGCGGCGCGGCAGGCCGAGGCGGGGTGATCTGCGTTTGCAACTAACCGCCTTGCGTCTCCGATGCCAACGGGCTAGGCGCGTTCCCGCACAAAGCGCGTACTCACCCGCGAGAGATAAAACAGGAGTCCAGCACCGGCGATCAGGAGGCTCGCCATGTTGGCGAGCCAGAACCCGCGCGCGCCCGTCGCCCAGGCGGGCATCGTGCCGGTCACGTCGAAGCCCAGGGCGTAGCCGCCGCCGAGGCCTACGCCCCAGAGCGCGAGCGCATAGATGATGGTCGGCACGACCGCGACCTTGTAGGCGCGCAACGCGAAGGCCGTGGTGATCTGCAGGGCGTCGAACACGTGATAGCAGGTGACGATGGCGACGAGCGGCATGGCCGCGATCGCCACGGCGGGGTCCGGCGTATAGCCGCCGATGATGAGCGGCCGCAGCACGAACACGATCGCGCCGTAGCAGCAGGCAATCGCCACGGCCGTCGCTACGCCGTGCCGCGCGAGCGTGCGCGCTTCGGCGGGGCGATTGCCGCCCAGCGCCTGGGCGACGAGCGTCGAGGTCGCCACGCCGATCGAAAGCGGCGTCATGTAGAGCACGGCGCCGATGTTGCCGGCGATCTGATGGCCGGCGAGCGTGGTCGTGCCCATGCGCGCGATGAAGATCGCCATGAACGTGTACGACGTCACTTCGATGAGGTACGAAAGCCCCATCGGAATGCCGAGCTTGAGCAGTTCGGCCTGGCGTTTCCATTCGGGCCAGCAGAAGTGCCTGAAGATTTCGAACGGCGCGAACACGTCCACACGCGTGAAGGCGACGGCCGCGCACAAGGCGAGCGCCCAGTTGATCGAAGTGCTCGCGAGCGCGCAGCCCGGGCCGCCGAGCGCGGGCACGCCGAGGCCGCCGAAGATGAACCACGTGTTGAGCGGCACCTTGAGCATGAGCGCGCCGACCTGCAGAAACATCACGAGGCGCGGCCGCCCCACGGCATTGGCGAGCGAGCTGTAGATGCGAAAGGCCAGCGCCGCGGGCAGCCCGAACGAGAGCAGCCGCAGATAGCCGATGGTGCGCTCGCGCAGCGCCTCGGGCGCGTGCGCGAGGTCGAGCAGCGGGCCGGGAAAGTAGAGGATCGTAAAGCCGATCACCATCAGTACGAGCGCGAGCCAGAACGCCTGGCGCACCTCGAGGCCGATTTCCGTGTCCTTGCGCGCGCCATAGAGCTGCGCCGCAACGGGCTGCAGCGCGCTGAGAATGCCCGTGAGGGCGATATAGACCGAGATGTAGATCGACGAACCCAGGCCGAGCGCGGCGAGATCGAGCGCCGAGTAGCGGCCGACCATCGCGGTGTCGATTACGCCGAACGCGATGATCGCGAGCTGGCCGATCAGAACCGGCCACGCGAGCGCGGCGATGCGCCGGATGTCGCCCGCGAACGTCGTGGTCACCGCGGCCTCAGTCCGGACGCTTGCGCCAGACATGTTTCTTGAGCGGCGGCGTCGGACGGTCGATGCGCACGTACAGGCGGAAGCGTTCGTCGCGGTCGGCGGCGCGGCGGCCTTCCCAGACGAGCTTCCACACGTAGTCCGGCATCGAGCTCGGCTCGCCGTAATCCTGCGTGTCCTGGCGCAGGATCACGTCGCAGTCCTCGTTGAACGCGAAGTGCATCCCGCCGAAGTACGCGAAGGTGGCGATCTGCGCGTCGCCGAGGCGCACGGGCGAGATGCACTGATAGTCGGCGGGCAGGTGCGCGGCGATCTGCTCGGCCACGTCCTTGTAGGTCCGGCTGTAGTTGACGACCGGCAGCCACAGCGTCATGAGCAGCACCCACATCAGCGTGGTGCCGCCGCTCGAGAGCACGACGCTGCGCCACAGCACCTTCGGATGGCGCGCCACGCGCCAGCGCACGAGCACCATCCAGCACACGGTGACGGCCACCGCGCACACGAACGAGAGAATCTTGAACTGCGGCACGAAGCCGGGCGCGAGGCGCGCGAGGTTGCGCGCGAGCGGCGCCGGGAAACCGGTCATGCCCGCGAGCCACACGAGCCACACGAAGGTGCTGAGAATCGTGAAGCTCAGCACCGCGAACCAGTCGATCGCGTTGATCGCGCCGCGCTTGAGCGTGGGCAGCGCGAAGGTCGCGAGCACCGCCAGCGCGGGCAGCACGAGCATGAAGAGCCGGTTCGATTCGTGGCTCTGCACGACCACGAGGATGAGCAGCGGCACGATCACCGACAGCGGAATCGCGATGTGCGGCTTGCGGCGCAGTCCGGCCCAGCTCACGAAGGCCCAGATCGCGAGGGGCCACGCGGGCCAGGTGAAGAGCGGCAGGTTCTTGGCGGCGTAGCGCAGCACGTAGCCAGGGGGGCCTGCGAAAGCGTTGACGTTGGTGTGCGCCCACTGGTTGAGGAACCAGACGGCGTCGTCGGGATACAGGTGCAGCGCCAGCAGCGGCCATGAGGCCGAGACCGCGAGCGCCACGGGCAGGCCCGCCACGAGCAGCCAGCGCGAGCGCGTTTCGGGGGCGATGGCGAGCATGGCGAGCGTGCCGATGAGGAGCGCGCCTACGAGCACCGGGCCGCTGGAAAGCATCACGATGCCGAGCGCGAGGCCCCACCAGAGGGCGCCCTGGACCGGCTTGTCGATGGCGCGCACGACACCGTACAGCAGCATGGCGATGCCTACGAACTGCATGAGCTGCGGCGTGGTTTCGTGGCCGCGCTCCGCGAGGCCGAAGCAGGCCAGCAGAACGAGCAGGGCGCCGTCGCCGAGGGTGCGGCCGTAGTCGCGCGGCTCGGGCTCGCCGCCGAACGCGTACTTGAACGGCTGCACTTCGGGGCGGCGGCCCAGCAGATACGCGCTGTACCAGACGAACGCGCACGCGAGACAGAACAGCACGCCCGTGGCGATGCGCGACGCATTGCTGGCGTCCACCCACGGCGCGAACAGACGGATGCAGGCGGCACCCAGCCAGTAGCCGAGCGGACCGTTCTCGGTCACGTATTTGCCGACAAGATTGGGCAGCAGCCAGTCGTGCGAGGTGCCGCCCGCCATCGTCCACATCACGCCGAAGCCCGCTGCATCCTCGTTCTTCCACGGGTCGCGGCCAAACAGGCCGAACGCCGCGAAGACGATACAGATGGTCAGCAACAGCCAGCGCGGCAGGGCGCTGGTGGCGGAGGCGGTCAGTCGAATGGCTGGCTTCATGCAGTACGAAGGGAGACGGATAAACCGGGCGTGTTCGAGCGCGTGGCTCACACGCGGAGGTCAAGCGGGCATGCGCGGCAGACAGTACACCCGGCCGTGTGCCGCGGAGCAATCCGGCATTCTAGCCGGGCCGGCGACCGCGCGTCACGGCGTTAGCCGCGGGTTAATCCACGGAAACATCTGAAAAGGGGCGGTAAGTCGCACCTGTCTGGCTTCGCGGACGGCGCAACGGTGGCGCAGGCAACAAAAAAGGGCAGCGTATGCTGCCCTTTTTGTGCACGTTCAATGCGGGACCGGCCAGCAGCCGGTGCGGCGCGGCGATTACTTGCCGGCCTTGCCCGAGGCGCGTGCGCCGAACTTCTTGTTGAACTTCTCGACACGGCCTGCCGTGTCCATGATCTTTTGCGTGCCCGTGTAGAACGGATGCGATTCCGACGACACTTCGATCTTGGCGAGCGGGTAGGTCTTGCCCTCGAATTCGGCGGTTTCGCGCGTCTGGATGGTCGAGCGGGTCACGAACTTGAAGTCGTTCGAAACGTCGATGAACAGGACTTCGCGGTAATTCGGGTGAATGCCTTCTTTCATGATTATTCCTTAAATCTGGCGGTAGCCAACCCGCGTGCCTGCAACACCCTGTTGCCGACTTTGCTCGCGCGAGCCACTTACCCAAGGGTCGAAAAACGGCGATTATGCCAGATAATCAGCCGGTTGGCGAATTTTTGAGGCCCCCGCGCGACAGGTTTTAGCCCGGCGGGCCGGCCAGTGCGCCCACGCGCGCCGGATCCTGGCGGTAATAGCGCGCGAGCAGCCGGTAAAGCTCGGGATATTCAGCGTCGAACGCCTTCGGCTTGACGAACAGGGCTTCGCTGCACACCGCGAAGAACTCCGAGGGGTGGTCGGCGGCATAGGGATCGATCAGCGAATCGCGTTCGAAGCGCGCCCAGCGGCGCTCCGGCACGGCGTCCACCTTGTCGCAGAACTGGTCGTAGGCGTTGTCGAACACGTCGGCCCACGCCTGCGCGTCGAGCGGGGCATGCCAGCGCCGAAAGAGGGGCGGATGGCCGTCGGCCTCGCCGCCCAGCATGTCGATCTTGTGTGCGAACTCGTGAATCACGACGTTGTACGCGTCGCTGCCATCGGTCATCTGCGCGTCTTCCCACGAGAGGATCACGGGGCCGCCTTCCCACGCCTCGCCGCTCGCGTCGTGCTCCACCTCGTGGACCACGCCGTCCTCGTCCTCCACGGTCTTGCGGATCACAAATTCGCCCGGATACACGACCACGCCCACCCAGCCCTTGTAGAGGTCGAGTGAAAGATTGAGCACCGGCAGCGACGCCTGCGCGGCGATCGCCACGGTCATCGGGTCGGTCAGTTCGAGATCGTGCGCCGTGGAGAACTCCTTTTGCGCGATGAAAAGGCTCGTCAGCTCGCGCAGGCGCACGAGGTCGGCGGCGTCGAGATGCTTGAGAAAAGGCAGGCCCGCGAGCGTGGCCTGCCAAAGCGCGTCGTCGATCGCGTAGGCGCGCAGCGCCTTTTCGCGGCGGCGCGCGTCGAACCAGTGAGAGAGTTTCGAAAGCATCGCTGGGTGTGGGTTCCCGTGCGTCTGGATGTCGTTCAGTCGATCTGTTTTTGCCACGCGGCGAAGATCCCGCCGCACACCGCCACGCCGATCAGGAAGTAAAACCCGTCGAGCGAACTCAGAAAGCTCGCCTGCTGCGCGACCATGCGGCTCACTTCCGCGAGCGCAAGTCCGTGCGCTTCGCTCGCGGACCGTCCCATCAGTTCGAACGAATGCGTGAGCGCCGCGTAGGTGCTCTGGAACGCCGGGTTGAACGGATTCACGAACTCGGCGAGGCGCGTCTGGTGCTGCGCGAGCCGGTGCTGCTCGACGATGATAACCGTGGCCGTGGCGAACGATATCGTCAACTGCCGGACGATGTTTTTCAAGCGGTAACCGTGCGTGAATTCTTCGATCGCGAAGATGCGGAAAGTGAGATTGGCGACGGGCAGCACGATGAAGAGCAGCAGCAGGCCACGCAGCAGCAGCGGCGGGATGAGCCAGGCTTCGCTCGCCTGCGGCGTGAGCCGCGTCATCCAGAACGAGATGAACGCCGACAGCACGAAGCCGGGCACGATGATCCACTTCTTGTGCGTAATGAGCTTCGCGTAGCGGAAATAGAAAAAGAGCGCGCCGGCCGAGATCAGCGACGTGATGCCGGTGAGGCGGCCGGCGTTTTCGACGGGGTAGTTGAAGCCGCCTTCGAGCAGCCGCGAAACGAGGTAGCTGAGCGCCGTGCTCAGGTAGTAGTAGACCATGTAGAGCAGCAGGCCCACCTGAAACGGCTTCTCGCGCAGCGCGTGCAGGCGCATGAGCGGCTTGGGATGATGCCACTGGTGCCAGCCGAACCAGGCGAGCGCCGTGATCCCGACGAGCGTGAGCAGAATGATTTCCGGCGACGCGCTGAACAGTTCGAAGCGCACCTGCTGCATGGCGATTTGCAGCGCGCCCTGCGCAAACGCGAAGATGAGGTACGGCCAGAAATGCGCCTCGCCGCGCTCCTCGGGCAGCAGGTGGCCCGTATCGGGCAGCGCGAGCAGGGCCAGCACGGCATAGAGGACGCCGGCGGGCGCGGAAAACGCGAACAGGGCGCGCCAGTCGAAATGCGCGACGAGTTGGCCGCCCACGAGCGGTGCGAGCGCACTGGAGAGCACGATGAGAATGAGGAACGCGCGTGTCGCGACCGGCCGCTGCTGGGGCGTAAAGCTGATCTGGATGAGGATGCGGCAGGTGCCCATCATCGGGCCAATGAAGTAGCCCTGAAAGCCGCGCGCGAAGGCCAGCTCGATCGACGATTCGCACAGTGCAGCCGCGATCGCGCCGACGGCATAGAGCAGCAGGCAGCTGCCCACGTAGCGGCGGTAACCCATGCGCTCCACCCACCATTGCTGCTGCAGGATGCCCAGAACGGCGCACACGGCGTAGGCGCTCGACGACCAGACGAGCTCGTCGGGCGAAGCGTTGATGCCGCCCGCGATATGGCTCGTGAAGAACGAGAAGATCGCGTTGTCGTAGTAGTCGAGACCGGTCGCGAGGGCGAGCACCCACGGGAAAAAATCGCCGCGCAGGCGCGCCGCGCTGAAGAGCGGCTCGCGGGGCTGGGCCGTGCTCATGCCGGTTCGTCGTCCTCGCGTGCCTTGCCCGAGGGCTCCACCGGCTTGCTGCCCGAAGTCCCCGCGGCCGCCTTGCGGCGCCGCGTGGCGGCGAGGCGCTGCTCGATCAGCTGATCGGACGGCTCCCCCGCGAGGCGCCGCTGGAGGTAGTCGAGGTCGTCGGCAAGCTCCGCGCGCACCGTCTGCGCTTCCTTCAACTCGCGGCGCACGGCCGCGATGCGCGTGTCCAGCGTCTCGATCTGCTGCGCGAGCGCGTCGGCAATCTGCTGGAGCGACTCCTGCGAATAGCGCCGGCGGCCCTCGCCGACCTGTTCGAGCGGCCGCTTGAGCATTTCGGTGATGCCGTGCAGCGAAAAGCCGAGCGCGCGCAGCCGCAGGATGCGCGAGAACTGCTCGAGGTCGTGCTCGTCGTAGAGCCGGTAGCGGCCTTCGCTGCGCGCGGGGCTAACGAGCCCGCGTTCCTCGTAATACTTGAGCGTGCGCGGCGTGACGTTCAGGCGCTCGGCGGCGTCGCGCACCGTGAGCAGCGCGGGGGAATCCTTGGGCATGAGGCACTCTTTTTTCGCCGTGGGGCGACCAGGATATGCCGCGCATTATAGTTCAACGTGAACGTTCACGTACAGGTTGTGGCGTGCAGCGATCCGATGCCGGAAAAGAAAAACGCCCGCGAAGTCGCGGGCGTTTTGCGGTGATGCGAGCGGGCGAGGGCCTTAGCCGCCGCGGCGCATCATGTCGAAGAACTCGGAGTTGTTCTTCGTCTGGCGAATCTTGTCGAGCAGGAATTCCATGGCCTCGACTTCGTCCATGTCGTGGATGAACTTGCGCAGTACCCAGATCTTCTGGAGGATGTCCGGCTTGATCAGCAGCTCTTCGCGGCGGGTGCCCGACTTGTTCAGGTTGATCGACGGGTAGACGCGCTTTTCCGCGAGACGGCGCTCGAGGTGCACTTCCATGTTGCCGGTGCCCTTGAACTCTTCGTAGATCACGTCGTCCATGCGGCTGCCGGTTTCGATCAGCGCCGTGCCGATGATGGTGAGCGAGCCGCCTTCTTCGATGTTACGTGCCGCGCCGAAGAAGCGCTTCGGACGTTGCAGCGCGTTGGCGTCCACACCGCCCGTGAGCACCTTGCCCGATGCGGGCACAACGGTGTTGTAGGCGCGCGCGAGACGCGTGATCGAGTCGAGCAGAATCACGACGTCGTGCTTCATTTCGACGAGGCGCTTGGCCTTCTCGATCACCATTTCGGCGACCTGCACGTGACGCGCCGCCGGTTCGTCGAAGGTCGAAGCGATCACTTCGCCCGCCACCGAGCGCTGCATTTCGGTCACTTCTTCCGGGCGCTCGTCGATCAGCAGCACGAACAGGACCACGTCGGGGTGGTTCTGCTTGATGGCGTGCGCGATGTGCTGGAGCATCACGGTCTTGCCGGACTTGGGCGAGGCGACCAGCAGGCCGCGCTGACCCTTGCCGATGGGCGCGATCATGTCGATGATGCGGCCCGTCACGTTCTCCTCACCGCGCATTTCGCGCTCGAGCAGCAGCACCTTGTTCGGGTGCAGCGGCGTGAGGTTCTCGAACATGATCTTGTGCTTCGAGGCCTCCGGCGGCTGGCCGTTGACCTTGTCCACCTTCACGAGCGCGAAATAGCGTTCGCCGTCCTTCGGCGTGCGCACTTCGCCTTCGATCGTGTCGCCGGTGTGCAGGTTGAAGCGGCGGATCTGCGACGGGCTGATATAGATATCGTCCGTGCTGGCGAGATACGAGGTTTCCGGCGAGCGCAAGAAGCCGAAGCCGTCGGGGAGCACTTCGAGCGTGCCGTCACCGAAGATCGTTTCGCCCGTCTTGGCGCGCTTTTTGAGAATCGCGAACATGAGTTCCTGCTTGCGCAGGCGGTTCGCATTTTCGATCTCGAGGCCATTGGCCATCTCGATCAATTCGGACACGTGCAGAGACTTGAGCTCGGAAAGATGCATACGGAGAACCCGTCGGGGAGGAGTGCGACGAAAAGAATGGGGGAAAAGAAGCGAGCGGAACCGCTCAAGGACTTTTGGTTGAAACTTTGCTTCAAGCTTGCTTGAAACTTTTATAAGGGCGCCGGTAGACGCTTTATGAATTCTAGCATAGCACACGCCAGAAACCGTCAGTGAAGACCGACAGCAAGTTTCGGCGTGTTTTTAGGGTGCGTGTTGTCGCGTGACAACACGCACCGTTGCATGGCGCATCCCTTGCTGGCCGGGCGATGCGCCCGGGCGGGGAGGGACGGCCGGCAAGGAACTTACAGGTGGCTGTCCAGGAACGCGGTGAGCTGCGACTTCGACAGCGCGCCGACCTTCTGCGCCGCCACGGCGCCGTTCTTGAAGAGGATCAGCGTGGGGATGCCGCGCACGCCGAACTTCACCGGCGTCGACTGGTGCTCGTCGACGTTGATCTTCGCGACCTGAAGGCGATCGCCGTAATCCTTCGCGACTTCATCGAGAATCGGCGCGATCATCTTGCACGGGCCACACCACTCGGCCCAGAAGTCCAGCAGCACGGGCTTGTCGGATTTCACGACGTCCTGTTCGAACGATGCGTCGCTGATATGCTTGATTTGTTCGCTCATTGTATGAATACCTCTTTCGATTCGAGGCTGAGTAAATTGCTCGCCACGATACACCAAAACTGAAAATTCATCCGGGGCCGCCAGGGCGGCCAGACCGAACCCGAGTCATACGTCCGAATCACACGCCATTCGCACGCAAACCGCGTGGCCCAGCCGATTGCCGACGCCAGTGTAGCCTAAATCCCTATGCGTTGCCGACGGTGATAGTACTCATGCCGCAAGCAGGGTTTCCGTCCTCCAGGCCACATTTGGCGGGACATTCGGGGCGTGGCGCGAGCCTTTTCGCGGGGCCTTTGCGTGCGATTCCTTGTGTTCCTGCACGCTATCTGGAGGCGGTGCGAGCCGTTGCAAGAGGGTATCTTTCCCGGGGCGCACAACGATGCCTGGAGCGGCCCGGCGCGTTTTTTCGCACCGCAGCAGTCGCATTGCCGCGCGACCGATGTTAGAATGCGCCGTGACGGGCCTCCTCGCATGGAGGGGCGGTCAACCTGGTCAGGTCGGGAACGAAGCAGCCACAGCCGTTTTCCGCCAGTGCCGAGGGTCAGGCTCGTCACCTTCCTCTTTTTTTCTCCGCTTTCCCCCAGACACGAGATTCACGCCGCGCAATTGACTGCGCGCCGCGGTGCTTCGTTCGTCGTGTTTGTCACGCCTGTATCGCCGCTCTTTTCGTCGTCCGCAATCGCTGGCTCGCGCCATTGCGCGGCGGGCGCGAGCCGGCCATTGGCCGCCTTTCGATTCATCTGGACGCGCGGGCGTTGCTGATACAATTTCCGGATGACCTATCAAGTTCTCGCACGCAAGTGGCGACCGAAGGATTTCGCTTCGCTCGTCGGACAGGAGCACGTGGTGCGCGCGCTCACGCATGCACTCGACGGCGGCCGCCTGCATCACGCGTACCTCTTCACGGGCACGCGCGGCGTGGGCAAGACGACGCTGTCGCGTATCTTCGCCAAGGCGCTCAACTGTGAGACCGGCGTGACGTCGAAGCCCTGCGGCGTGTGCCGCGCGTGCCGGGAAATCGACGAAGGGCGCTTCGTCGATTATGTCGAGATGGATGCGGCGAGCAATCGCGGCGTGGACGAAATGGCCGCGCTGCTCGAGCGTGCGGTCTACGCGCCGGTCGATGCGCGCTTCAAGGTCTACATGATCGACGAAGTGCACATGCTCACGAACCACGCCTTCAACGCGATGCTGAAGACGCTGGAAGAGCCGCCGCCGCACGTGAAGTTCATCCTCGCGACGACGGACCCGCAGAAGATTCCGGTCACGGTGCTCTCGCGCTGCCTGCAGTTCAATTTGAAGCAGATGCCGGCGGGCAACATCGTCGAGCATCTCACGCACATTCTCGGTGAGGAGAAGGTCGAGTTCGAGGCGCAGGCGCTGCGCCTGCTCGCGCGCGCCGCCGACGGCTCGATGCGCGACGCGCTTTCGCTCACCGACCAGGCCATCGCCTATTCGGCCAACCAGGTCACCGAAGAAGCGGTGCGCGGCATGCTCGGCGCGCTCGATCAAAGCTATCTGATCCGCCTGATCGACGCGCTCGTGGCCGGCGACGGCGCGAACGTGCTCGCCATCGCCGACGAAATGGCGCTGCGCAGCCTGTCGTTCTCCACGGCGCTGCAGGATCTCGCGAGTCTGTTCCATCGCATTGGCTGGGCGCAGTTCGCGCCTTCATCGGTGCTCGACGAGTGGCCCGAAGCCGACGACATCCGCCGTTTCGCGGAAGCGTTGAGCCCGGAGCAGGTCCAGCTTTTCTATCAGATCGCGACCCTCGGCCGCAGCGAACTCGGCCTGGCGCCCGACGAATACGCTGGCTTTACGATGACGCTGCTGCGCATGCTCGCGTTCGAGCCTTCGGTGAGCGCGGGCAGCGTGGGCAGTGCGCCGGCGTCGAAGCCCGCTGCGGCGGGCACGGGCGCGCGCGTGGCGGCTCCGGTAGCGGCGTCGGCGCGCAGTGCGGCGCCTGTCGTTGCGCAGCCGGTCGTGCCGAAGCCGGCAGCGCCGGTGGCGCAGTCGATTGAAGCCGCGCCGGCGAAGGCGCCCGTTGCCGAGCCGCAAGCGAACGCGCCCGCGTCGCTCGCGAGGCCGGCAGCCGAAGCCCCCGTCGTGCCGCCCTGGGAAGATGAAGGCGAGCCTGCGACGAAGGAGGGCGCAGCGCCGCAAGCTGCGCCCGTGGCCCCGGTCGAACCGGCTGCAGCCGCTCCCGGTGCGCCAGAAGAGACGCAACCTGCGGAGAGAGCGGCCGCCGCGCCCGCGCCGCAACTCGAATCTCCTGAGGAACCGGCCGCCGCCGCGTCCGCGCGGGGTGGTGCAAGCGCTGCGCTCGACGTGCTGCGCAGCAAGGGCATGCGCGTTGCCACGGGCCGTCCCGCTGCCGCTGCCGGCGCGGCTGCCCCGGCGCCCGCGCCGAAGGCCGCACCGCGCATGGAAGTGAAGGTGCCGACGCCCGATCCGGCTCGCCGCGCCGCCGCCGCGCAGGAAGCACAAGCGCGCCAACCAGCGCGCAACGCCAACGCGCAGCAAGACGCTTCGGGCGCGCCGCCGTGGGACGATATCCCGCCTGACGACTACGTGCCGCTCGGCGCCGACGACGCGTACTTTGCGCCGCCCGACGACGGTTTCGTGCCCGCCTACGACAGCGAGCCGTCCGCGCCGCGTGCCGCCGCTGCGGTGCCGACGCCGTCGCCGGCCGTGGTCGACGTGAGCAAGCTGCCGCCGGGCATTCCGCTCGATCCGATCGGTTTCGCCGGCGACTGGCCCGCGCTCGCCGCCACGCTTTCGCTCAAGGGCATCTCGTATCAGCTAGCGTTCAACAGCGAGCTGACGGCGCTCGAAGGCACGCTGCTCAAGTTGAGCGTGCCGGTGCCGCAGTACGCCGAAGCCTCGCAGGTGGCGAAGCTCAAGACGGCGCTCGCCGAGCGTCTTGGCAAAACCGTTGAAGTGAGCGTGGAAGTCGGCCCCGCGCGCCGCACGGCGGCCGCGCTCGACGCCGCCGAGCGCGCCCAGCGTCAACGCGAAGCCGAGCGTGAGATCGGCGCCGATCCCTTCGTGCAGCAACTGATTCGCGACTTCGGCGCGAGCATCGTGCCGGGCTCGATCCGGCCGGTCGCGCCGGATGTCGCATCGGGCGGTACACAGGCCGCCCACTGATTTGCGCCGCGCGGCGCGGCAAGCGTCGCGCGCTTGTGAGCGCATCGATTCGAACGACTACGATCCAGAAGGAGCAGTGACTATGTTGAAAGGCCAACTCGCAGGGCTCATGAAGCAAGCCCAGCAGATGCAGGAAAACATGAAGAAGATGCAGGAGCAGCTTGCCCAGATCGAAGTCGAGGGTCAGGCTGGCGCCGGTCTGGTCAAGGTCACGATGACCTGCCGCAACGACGTGCGCCGCGTGTCGATCGACCCGAGCCTGCTCGCGGACGACAAGGACATGCTCGAAGACCTCGTGGCCGCGGCGTTCAACGACGCGGTGCGCAAGGCCGAAGCCACGTCGCAGGAAAAGATGGGCGGCATGACCGCCGGCCTGCCGCTGCCGCCGGGCTTCAAGATGCCGTTCTAAGGAACGTGGCGCGCGCCGCGTCTGCGTGAGGCAGGCGGGCGCCCGCGCGTCCCGCGTGCCGTGCCGCGACTGGCACGGCTGCGCGGGCGTGATGGCGTCGAAAGCAGCAAGCAGCAGCAAGCAGCAGGAAGCACCCAGAAGCCGGTTCCGCTTCAAACCCCGTCGCGCATTTCGCGCTGAATCCGCATGAAACAACCTTCCGCTCTCGCCGCTCTCGTCGAGGCGCTGCGCGTGTTGCCCGGCGTCGGGCCGAAGTCGGCGCAACGCATGGCCTATCACCTGATGCAGCACGACCGCGACGGCGCCGAAAAGCTCGGCAACGCGCTCCTGTTCGCGACCGAGAACCTGAAACACTGCGAGAAGTGCAATACCTTCACCGAAGCTCAGGTGTGCGAAACGTGCCTCGACGAGGAGCGTGACCCTACGCTCTTGTGCGTCGTCGAAACGCCGGCCGACCAGATCATGCTCGAACAGACCATGACGTATCGCGGTTTGTATTTCGTGCTGATGGGGCATCTGAGTCCGCTCGACGGCATCGGTCCGAAAGAGATCCATTTCGACCGGCTCGTGAAACGTGCGTCGGACGGCGTCGTCAAGGAAGTGGTGCTCGCCACCAATTTCACGAATGAGGGCGAGGCGACGGCCCATTATCTCGGCCAGACACTCAAGGCGCGCGGACTCGCCGTCACGCGCCTCGCACGCGGCGTGCCGGTGGGCGGCGAACTCGAATATGTCGACGCGGGTACCATCGCGCGGGCCATGCTCGACCGGCGCTCGATGTAGCGTCCCGCCAGGCTTCGATCGCGGCGTACGCATCATGGCGCCGCACGCCGAACAGAACGAAAGGAGACACCATGAGCGCAGCCGCCCCTTCACACGATTCCCCCGATTCCCAGTCGAACGCATCCGCAGCGAAAGGCCCGGGCCCGCTCGCGGGCGTCAAAGTGCTCGAACTCGGCACGCTGATCGCCGGTCCGTTCGCGGCTCGCTTCCTCGGCGAGTTCGGCGCCGAAGTCATCAAGATCGAAGACCCCAAGGGTGGCGATCCGCTGCGCAAATGGCGCAAGCTCTACCCGGAAGCGGGCGGCACTTCGCTCTGGTGGGCCGTGCAGGCGCGCAACAAGAAGTCCGTCACGGTGAACCTCAAAGCCGAAGAGGGCAAGGAGATCGTGCGGCGGCTCGCGAAGGAAGCCGATATCGTCATCGAGAATTTCCGGCCTGGCCTGCTCGAAAAGCTCGGGCTCGGCTACGACGTGCTCTCGAAGGAGAATCCCGGCCTCGTGATGGTGCGGCTCTCGGGCTACGGCCAGACCGGCCCGTATCGCGACCGTCCGGGCTTCGGCGCGATCGCGGAATCGATGGGCGGCCTGCGCCACATCACCGGCTATCCCGATCTGCCGCCGCCGCGCATCGGCATTTCGATCGGCGACTCGATTGCCGCGCTGCACGGCGTGATCGGCGCGATGATGGCGCTCCATCACCGCAACATGAACGGCGGCAGCGGCCAGATCGTCGATGTCGCGCTCTATGAAGCCGTGTTCAACATGATGGAGAGCGTGGTGCCCGAGTACGGCGTGTACGGCATGGTGCGCGAGCGCACCGGCGCGTCGCTGCCGGGCATCGTGCCGTCGAACACGTACCCGTGCCGGGACGGCAGCATCGTGATCGGCGGCAACAGCGACCCGATCTTCAAGCGCCTGATGACGGCCATCGACCGCGCGGATCTCGCAAACGATCCGCAACTCGCCCACAACGACGGCCGCGTGCCGCGCACGGCGGAGATCGACGGCGCCATCGCGGCGTGGCTCTCCACGCGCACCATCGACGAAGCGCTCGACGTGCTCAACGCCGCCGACGTGCCCGTGGGCCGCATCTACAGCGTGGCCGACATGTTCGCCGATCCGCAGTTCGCGGCGCGCCAGATGATCCAGCAGTTCCGCTGGCAAGCGCCGGGTGAGAAAGAAGGCGAGGGCGTGGACATCGCGCTGCCCGCGGTCACGCCCAAGCTCTCGGTCACGCCTGGCGACACGCGCTGGCTCGGTCCCGCACTGGGCGAACATACCGACGAAGTCCTGCAGACGCTGGGCTATGACGCGGACCGCATTGCACGGTTGCGCGAGCAACAGATCGTCTAGGCCGCATGCCTCATGCAAAACGGCTCGCCGGTGAACATCCGGCGAGCCGTTTTTTTTTGCGTCGTCCTGCGTGACAGGAAACGTTCAGGGCTCGATCACGATCTTGCCCGTCACCTTGCGCGAAGCCATGTCCTTGAGCGCCTGCGCAGTGTCGGCGAGCTTGTAGCGCTTCGAGACGTACGGCTTGAGCTTGCCTTCGCCGATCCAGCCCATCATCTGCGTGAACGCCGCTGCATTGTGCTGCGGCTCGCGACGCGCGAAATCGCCCCAGAACACGCCGACGAGGCTCGCGCCCTTGAGCAGCGCGAGATTGAGCGGCAGCCTCGGGATCTCGCCATTCGCAAAGCCGACCACGAGATAGCGCCCGCGCCAGCCGATGCTGCGGAACGCCGGTTCCGCATACTCGCCGCCCACCGGGTCGTAGATCACGTCCGGGCCTTTGCCGTCGGTGAGCGCCTTGATGCGCTCGCGCAAGTCCTCCGTCCTGTAGTTGATGGTGGCGTCCGCACCGAAGCGGCGGCAGACTTCGAGCTTCTCCTCGCTCGAGGCAGCCGCGATCACGCGCGCGCCGAGCACCTTGCCGATTTCGACCGCCGCGAGACCCACGCCGCCCGCCGCGCCGAGCACGAGCATCGTTTCGCCTGCGCGCAGCGCGGCGCGATCGACCACGGCGTGATGCGACGTGCCATACGCGAGCGTGAAGGCGGCGGCCGTCGCGAAATCGGCGCCCTCTGGCAGCGCCACACACGCCGATGCGTCCGCAAGCGCTTGCTCGGCGAACGCGCCCGTGCCCACATACGCGACCACGCTCGTGCCCGGCGCAAGCTTCACGCCTTCGCCCGCCGCGCGCACGACGCCCGCGAGTTCGGCACCGGGCGTGAAGGGCAGCGGCGGCTTCATCTGATACTTGTTCTCGATGATGAGCACGTCGGGAAAGTTGACGGCCGCGGCCTTCACGTCGATCACGACCTGACCCGGGCCCGGCACGAGGTCGGGCGAGTCTTCGAGCGTGAGCGAGTCGGGTGGTCCGTACTGGTTGCAGCGGATTGCGCGCATCGTGTCTCCTGTCTTTTCCGGTTCGATTGCCTGCAGTTGCGTTGGTCATGCATTCGCTACCGCGGGACAGTGTACGGCAATCCGCCGCAATGCGAACGATCGTGCGATTTATTTCGCGTCGATGACATGTGCCTTTCGAGCCGTGCCACGGATGCGAATGCGCTCCGGACAGGCGCGTGATTTCGATGTGCAGCCCAGTGCCAGACACGCGCCGCCGCATGGGCCGGCCTGTCGTTCGCGTGCCTTCTTTCCTCGGTTACAATCGCTCGATGCGAATACTACTCAGCAACGACGACGGTTATCTCGCCCCCGGCCTTGCGGCGCTTTATGAAGCGCTCAAGCCGCTCGGCGAAGTCACGGTCATGGCGCCCGAGCAGAACTGCAGCGCCGCATCGAACTCGCTTACGCTGTGGCGCCCGCTGTCGGTGTTGCGATCGGCGAGCACCGGCTTCTATTACGTGAACGGCACGCCCACCGACTCGGTGCACATCGCGCTCACGGGCATGCTCGACCAGCAGCCCGACCTCGTGGTCTCCGGCATCAACAACGGCCAGAACATGGGCGAGGACACGCTGTACTCGGGCACGGTTGCCGCGGCGACCGAAGGCATCATGTTCGGCCTGCCGGCCATCGCGTTTTCGCTCGTCGACAAGGACTGGGTGCATCTCGATTCCGCCGCGCGCGTCGCGGCCGAGATCGTTGCGCATTACCTCGCGAACCCGCTGCCGGGTCATCCGCTGCTGAACGTCAATATTCCGAACCTGCCGTACGACGAGCTTGGCGACTGGCGCGTCACACGCCTCGGCAAGCGCCATCCTTCGCAGCCTGTGATCCGCCAGACCAACCCGCGCGGCGAGCCGATCTACTGGATCGGGCCGTCGGGCAGCGCTCGCGACGCGAGCGAGGGCACGGACTTCCACGCGGTAGCGAACGGCCATGTGTCGATCACGCCGCTGCAACTCGATCTCACCCATACGCAGATGCTGTCCGCGACGCACGACTGGGCGCGCAAGGGCGGCAGCGCTTCATGACGGGCGAGCGCACGAAGCGTTTTCCGCTCGGGCTTGCGGATCTCGTACGCGAGCCGCGCCGGCGCGACGCGCGCCCGGGCGATGCACGCACGTCGCTCGTGGGCGCGGGCAACAGCAGTCCGTCTAAAGCGGGCGTCGGCACGCTCGCGAAGCCCGCTGCGAATGCGGCCACGAAGGTGGGCACTTCAGCCGTGGCGAAGTCCGTCGCGAGCACGCCGTTCAAGGCGCCGCCTGCTAAGCCGGTCAATGCGAAGCCGGTGAGCGCGAAGCCGGCGAGTTCGATCAAGCCTGCGCATCCTGCCGGCAACGCAGCCGCGCCGCGCGCCGCCATGCCGGGCGGCGCGAGTGTGCCGCGTGCCGCGATGGCGGTCACCGGCGCGCCCGCCGTTGCGCTCAACGGCGCGCATGCGCTGACTTCGGAACGCGTACGCGAACGCATGGTCGAACGCCTGCGTGCGAACGGCATTGCCGACGCGCGCGTGCTCCAGGCGCTCGCGGCCGTGCCGCGCCACATGTTCATCGACCCGGGTCTCGCGACCCAGGCCTACGAAGATGCGGCGTTGCCGATCGGTCATCACCAGACCATCTCGAAGCCTTCCGTGGTTGCGCGCATGCTCGAGCTCGCGGGCGCGGGCCGTGTGCTGGAGCGCGTGCTCGAAATCGGCACCGGCTGCGGCTATCAGGCAGCGGTGTTGAGCCAGATCGCACGCGACGTGTATTCCATTGAACGCATCAAGCCGTTATACGAGCGGGCGAAGACGAATCTTCGCCCGCTGCGTATCCCGAATATCCGCTTGCACTACGGCGACGGACGGCTCGGTTTGCCGTCGGCGGCGCCGTTCGACGCGATCGTGATCGCTGCTGCGGGCTTCGACGTGCCGCAGGCGCTGCTCGAGCAACTCGCCATCGGCGGGCGGCTCGTGGCGCCGGTCGCGGTGTCCGGCACCCAGAGTGCCGCCGGCGAAGCGACGCAGGTCCTCACGCTCGTCGAGCGTACCGGGCCGGCGCAGTGGCGGGAGTCACGCCTGGATCGCGTTTTCTTTGTCCCCTTAAAATCTGGAGTGATCTGAATCCGATGAGTATGTTGCGCGCGATCAAAAGAAACCGCCTGAATGTCGACCTGCCCGAAGCCACGCTGATCGCAGCCCAGCGCGGCGCCGCGGTCGCCGCGCTCTGTCTTCTGGCCGCCTGCGCCACGCGACTCGATCAGGCACCCGTGGTGGACCGCACCGCGCCGCTCGGCACGGCGGCTGCACAGCCTCCGGTGCCGCTCGGGCCGCCGCCTCCGGGATATTACCGGGTGAAGCCGGGCGACACTGTCTATAGGATTGCGCTCGAAAACGGCCAGAATTATCGCGACATCGCGACGTGGAACAATCTCACCAATCCGAACCAGATTGAGGTGGACCAGTTGTTGCGCGTCGTGCCGCCGGGTGCGAATCCGTCGGCGTACACGCCGGGCGTCGTGACCGCGCCGGTGCCGGGTGTGGGTGCTGCGCCGGGCGCTCCGGCAGCGGGGACGCCGGCGCAGCCGCCGATCTACGGCTCCGGTGCGAACGCAGCGCCGCCGATTGCCGCCGTGCCGCCGCAGCCGGGTGCGAGCGGCGGCGACATGGCCGCGGCGCCGGGCGGCAACATCGCGCTCGCGTGGCCGGTGCGTGGTCCGGTGCTCAACGGCTTCGACGACACGAAGAACAAGGGCATCAATATTGGTGGTGCGCCGGGCGATCCTGTCAAGGCAGCCGGCGATGGACGCGTGGTTTATGCCGGAAATGGGCTGCGCGGTTACGGCAATCTCATTATCATCAAGCATGACGCGACGTTTTTGACCGCGTATGCACACAACCGGACTTTGATGGTAAAAGAAGGGGATGCGGTCACCAAAGGTCAGAAGATCGCCGAAATGGGCAATACCGACTCGGACCGGGTGATGCTGCATTTCGAAGTACGCCGTCAGGGTAAGCCCGTCGACCCACTGAAGTACTTGCCGCCGCAATAAAAGCGAGCCGACCATGCCGAAATCGAAGCGCCGTCTGCAGCAATCCGAGTCTGACAGCCAAGCCGCCCAGGTTTCGGTGGAGGACGGCGCGCAGGCGGGCGACGACGATGCGTCGCCCGACCTCGACGGCGGCCGCGACTACGACGAGCGCGAGGAGCGTGAAGAGCGCGATTCGCAGTCCGAGGAAGGCGGCTCGGGCGAGGGCGCCGAAACCGCCGAGGCCGCGCCCGACGCCGACGATTTCCGCGCCATGCTGCAGGCCGAACTCACGGCCGACACCATCCAGCATTATCTGAACCGGATCAGCGTGAAGCCGCTCCTTACGGTCGAGGAGGAGCAGCGCTATTCGCGGCTCGCCAAGGCCGGCGAGTTCGAAGCGCGTCAGGTCATGATCGAGCGCAATCTGCGCCTCGTCGTCAGCATTGCCAAGGGTTACCTCAATCGCGGTGTGCCGCTGCTCGACCTGATCGAGGAGGGCAACCTCGGCCTCATGCATGCAATCGAGAAGTTCGATCCCACGCGCGGTTTCCGCTTCTCGACGTATGCGACCTGGTGGATCCGCCAGAGCATCGAGCGCGCGATCATGAACCAGGCGCGCACCGTGCGTTTGCCGGTGCACGTGATCCGTGAGCTCAACCAGGTGCTGCGCGCGAAGCGACATCTGGAGAAGAACTCGCTCAACGCCGATTCGGCCTCCGAGCGGCGCGACGCGAGCATCGACGACATCGCGTATCTCACCGGCAAGACCACCGAGGAAGTCACCGACATTCTCGCGCTCAACGAACACACGGCCTCGCTCGACGCGCCGCTCGACCTCGACCCGGCCAGCAGCCTGCTCGACCTGCTCTCGGACGACCAGAGCCAGTCGCCCGACGCCGAAGTGCAGCATCGCGAGCTGGAAACGCTTACACGCGCGTGGCTCGGCCGGTTATCCGATAAGCATCGCCACGTCATCGAACGGCGCTTCGGGCTGAACCATATCGAGCCCGCCACGCTCGAAGAGCTGGCCGACGAAATGGGCCTCACCCGCGAGCGCGTGCGGCAGATCCAGCAGGAAGCGCTGGTGCGCCTCAAACGCTTTTTCGCTTCGAACGGCGTGCGCAAGGACGCCGTTCTCTAAACCCTCGCAGTCGATCTGAATGACAGTTCCTGTACTCGTATTCGACATCGAGACGATTCCCGATGTCGACGGCATTCGCCGTCTCGACGATCTGCCCGTCACGCTCACCGACACCGAAGTCGCCGAGCACGCCTTCGCCGCGCGCCGCGAGAAGACCGGCAGCGATTTCCTGCCGCATCACCTGCAGCGCGTCGCCGCGATCTCGTGCGTGTTTCGCGATGGCCAGGGCTTTCGCGTGCGCTCGCTCGGCACGCCCGAAGACGGCGAAGCGCGCCTGATCGATTCGTTCTACCGCACGATCGAGAAGTACTCGCCGCAGCTCGTGTCGTGGAACGGCGGCGGCTTCGACTTGCCGGTGCTGCACTATCGGGCGCTGGTGCACGGCATTCGCGCGGTGCGCTACTGGGAAACGGGTGAAGAGGACCGCGAGTTCAAGTGGAACAACTACCTTAGCCGCTACCACACGCGTCACACCGACCTGATGGACGTTCTCGCGATGTACCAGCCGCGCGCGAACGCGCCGCTCGACGCGCTCGCGAAACTCTGCGGTTTTCCGGGCAAGCTCGGCATGGATGGCGGCCAGGTGTGGACCGCGTTTCAGGAAGGCCGCATCGAGGAGATCCGCAATTACTGCGAAACCGACGTGGTCAACACGTATCTGCTCTATTGCCGGTTTCAGATGATGCGCGGCGGTTTCACAGAGCGCGAATATGCGGATGAGATCGAGTTCGTGAAGCAGTCGCTCGCCGCGGAAACCGCACCGCATTGGGGCGAGTATCTCAAGGCGTTCGCGAGCTAGGCACGGCGCCGTCTCTCAGCCGAGTTCGAGCACGATCGGCTGATGATCGGAAGCCTGGGTCGCGCCGTCTATCTCGCAGCTTCGCAAACGTGGGCGCAAATCCTCCGTGACGAAGACGAAGTCGCACGCGAGCGGGCCGTCCGACCATTGCTGCGTGTCGTAGACGCCGGCCGTCGGCGGCGGCGTCGCGCCCGCATGCAGCGCGGTCCACGCGTCGATGAAGGCGGGGCTGCCCGCGAGCGGTTCGAGCATGCGTGTGTACGCCTCGCTGCCCCACGCGCTGTTGAAATCGCCGCAGACGATCGCGGATAGCGGGCGCGCGGTGCGGGCGAACGGGCCGACATCGTTTTCGGCGGGCGCGGGATGCGCCGCGTGATCGGCGGCTTCCTGCTGCAGGCGCCGCAACTCGTCCACTTGCGCGAGCCGCTGGCGCAGCGAATAGAACTCCAGATGCGTGACCAGCACGCGCAGCGCGCCGCCCGGCGCGTCGAGCACGGCTTCGAGCGCCACGCGTTGCATCGAGGGTGCGGTGGAGTCGGCGGGCCACGGCAGGGCGTGGCGAAAAACCTGCGCGACGGGCAGGCGCGTGACGATCGCGTTGCCGAACTGGCGGCGTGCCCACTGCGTCGTGCCTGGATTGGAGGCTTGCGCGTCACGCAGCGCAGGCAAGTCGGCGCCGATCGCTTCGATGACCGTATAACCGGGCAACAGCGAGCGCAGTTCGGCGAACTGATCGTCGCCGGGGCCGCCCGGCAGCGCCCGGAAGCCGCGCGTGATCTCCTGCAGGCATAGCACGTCGAAGTCGGCGAGGCGCTGGGCCTCGCGCACCGTGCGCGCGAGATCGACGACGCCAGAAGCGTCGCGGCCCCACTGCACATTCCAGCTCACCAGTTTCATCGGCACGCTCCTCGCATGGCGCGGCGGCGATTCCCGCACGCACGTTCAACCCTAGCCTGGTTTCTCGTGGCGCGTTGTATGACGAATGCGCAGGCGGCGGCGCATACGGGGCGCAGCGCGCACGATCGCAGCGGTTCGAAAACGGCAGCGACGGAGCGCGGGCGCCGACTTCGACTACAATCTCGCCTTCGCCCACAATTCACTCATCGTCAGTCAGGAATCCGCTGGTGTCTCAAGCTGCCCCCGACCCTCAAGCCGAGCCTGCCCAGGCCGAGCCCATGCCGTCCACGCCCCCGAAAAAGCGCAGCAAGCGCGAGCGCCGCGCCGAAAAGCGCGCCGCCATCGAAGCTTCGGTCGCTCATGCCCCCATTCTCGAGATCGAGTCGCTCGACATGGAGGCCCGCGGCGTTGGCCGCACCGTGACCGAGACGGGCGAGCCCGGCAAGGTGATCTTCGTCGAGGGCGCGTTGCCGGGCGAGCGCGTGACTTACCTCAGCTACCGCAAGAAGCCCACCTTCGAACAGGCGCAGGTGGTCGACGTGCTGCGCGAGAGCGCGATCCGCACGAAGCCGCAATGCGCGTTCTTCGGCACCTGCGGTGGCTGCTCGATGCAGCATCTCGACGTGCGCGCGCAGATCGCCGTCAAGCAGCGTGTGCTCGAGGACAACCTCATGCACCTCTCGAAGGTGCGCTCGGAGACGATGTTCCGGCCGATTCACGGGCCGTCGTGGGGCTACCGCTATCGTGCGCGCCTCACCGTGCGCAACGTGCCGAAGAAGGGCGGCGTGCTGGTCGGCTTCCACGAGAAGAAGAGCAGCTACGTGGCCGACATGACGAGCTGCGAAGTACTGCCGCCGAACGTCTCGGCGATGCTCGTGCCGCTGCGCCATCTGGTGGCCGCGCTGTCGATTCGCGATCGCATGCCGCAGATCGAGCTCGCCGTGGGTTCGAGCGTGACGGCGCTCGTGCTGCGCATTCTCGAGCCGCTCACGGCCGCCGACGAAGACCTGCTGCGCGCGTTCGCGGACGAGCACAACGTCCAGTTCTGGCTGCAGCCGAAGGGCCCGGATACGGTGTTCCCGTTCTATCCGCTCGACAAGGAACTGGACTACACGCTGCCCGAATACGGCATTCGCATGCCGTTCAAGCCGACGGACTTCACCCAGGTCAATCACCAGATCAACCGCGTGCTGGTGGGCCGCGCGCTGCGCCTGCTCGCACCGGAGGCTGGCGACCGCGTGCTCGATCTGTTCTGCGGCATCGGCAACTTCACGCTGCCGCTCGCGCGTCTCGCGCGCGAAGTGGTGGGGATCGAGGGCAGCGATACGCTGACGGCGCGCGCACTGGAAAATGCGCGCGCCAATGGCGTGGACGGCCACACGTCGTTCGCGTGCCGCAATCTGTTCGAAGTCACCGCCGACGACATCCGCGCGCTCGGCCAGTTCGACAAATTCCTCGTCGACCCGCCGCGCGAGGGCGCGTTCGCCGTTTCCCAGGCGCTCGCGGAAATCGCGCAGAGCGGCAATGGGCCGCTGCCCAAACGCATCGTCTACGTGTCGTGCAGTCCCGGGACGCTGGCGCGCGATGCGGGCGTGCTCGTCAACGAGGCCGGCTACCGGCTCAAGGGCGCGGGCGTGGTCAACATGTTCCCGCACACGTCACACGTGGAATCGATCGCGCTGTTCGAGCGCGATTGAGCAAGCCCGCGGCAGCGCGGGCGCCACGCCTGCGCTACCGCTGAAGCCAAAAAAAACGCCACGGGAAACCGTGGCGTTTTGCTTTGCGGCGTGCCTCAGGCTAGAGGCGCGGCGATCACCAGATCTGCCACCAGGACTTGTTTTCCTTGCCGGGGCGCGCGTGACCGGTGATGTACGGGCTGTCCGGGAAGGTGCCGGCGAGCACGCGGCGCGTGTCTTCGGCAAGCTGCGGCTGATCGAGCTTCTGGTACGACAGGATCATGATATGCAGCGCGTCTTCGATTGCCGGCGCGCTCTTGTAGTCCTGAATCGCGAGCTGCGCGCGGTTGATGGCCGCCACATAGGCGCCGCGGCGATAGTAGTAGTCGGCCGCGTGCACTTCGTGCGAAGCGAGCGCGTTCACGATGTAGCGCATACGCTGGGCGGCGTCCGGAGCGTACTTGCTCTGCGGATACTTGTCGACCACGACCTTGAACGCGTCATACGACTCGCGCAGCGACTTCGGGTCGCGCTCGCTCATGTCCTGGCCCGAGAAGCGGCCGAACAGACCCAGGTCGTCGTTGAAATGGATCATGCCCTTGAGGTAGTACGCGTAGGCAACGTCCGGGTGATCCGGGTGCAGCTGGATGAAGCGGTTGATCGCCTGGTCGGCGGCGTCGTTCTCGTTGTCCTTCCAGTTGCAGTAGGCCACGTTGATCTGCGCCTGCTGGGCGAAGTGGCCGAACGGGTCGCGGCCCTGGAGTGCTTCGAAATATTTCGCGCACTTGCCCCAGTCGCCGCCGGAGAGCGCGTCCTGGGCCTCCGTATATAATTTGTTGTTGTTCCACGCTGCCGTCTCGTCGGTCTTTTCCGGCAGGCCGTGGCAGGCCGCGACCACGGCGAGCGCCGCGCCGCAAGCAGCAAGTCGAATGATGTTGCCAATCTTGCCGAGCGTGTTGGCTCGCGTCGCGCGCATTGCGTTTCGGGCCACCGCGTGTTGGGCCAGTTTCGTAATCGTGTTCAAGGCTCGCATTTATCCAGTCCAGCTTCAGGTCCACAGGTGACCCAGACTCAATGACCCGTACAGTTATTCCGGGGGCCGGCGCTCCCGGCGCCCAAAACAGCATCAGAGATTATAGCCTGGGCGATGCGCCCGATGACGCAGCCGCCAGTGAGGGGCTCGACGACGAACTCGCAGGCGAGGACGCCGGCGGCGCCCCGCGTGCGCGCGGCGACGAAGCCCCGCGCTCGGTTCAGGTGCCAGATGAGCTCGCGGGCGAGCGCCTCGACAAGGTGCTCGCCAAAGTATTTCCGGAATTTTCACGCAGCCGTTTGCAGGGCTGGATCGAGGAGCAGCGCGTGCGCGTGGACGGCAAGCCGGCCAAGGTGCGCCAGCCGGTGCCGCTCGGCGCGACCATCGAGCTCGTGCCGGACCTCCTGCCCGAGCAGCTCGCCTTCACGCCCGAGCCGGTGCCGCTCGACATCGTCTACGAGGACGACGCCATCGTCGTCATCAACAAGCCCGCCGGGCTCGTCGTGCATCCGGCCGCGGGCAACTGGAGCGGCACGCTCCTCAACGGCCTCCTGCATCGCTATGGCGAAGCGGCGGCGGGTCTGCCGCGCGCGGGGATCGTCCATCGGCTCGACAAGGACACGTCCGGACTGATGGTCGTCGCGCGCACGCTCCAGGCGCAGACCGACCTCGTGCGCCAGTTGCAGGCGCGCACGGTCAAGCGCCGCTATCTCGCGCTCGTCTGGGGCAACATGGCCGACGAAGGCACCATCGACGCACCCATCGGCCGCGACCCGCGCGAGCGCACGCGCATGGCGGTGGTGAAGGGCGCGTCGGGCAAGCCCGCGCGCACGCACTTCCGGCGCATCGACAAGACGCTCTGGCACAACCAGCCCGTGAGCGCCATTCATTGCGACCTGGAAACGGGGCGCACTCACCAGATTCGTGTGCACTGCGCGCACATCGGCCATCCGCTGCTCGGCGATCCGGTGTACGGCCACGCGCGCGGCAAGCGCTCGGTTGCGGCGCTGCCCGATGGCTTCGCGCGCCAGGCGCTCCACGCATGGCGTCTCGGCCTCGTTCATCCGGTCACGGGCCGCACGATGCAATGGCGCGCCGACGTGCCCGACGACCTGGACGCGCTGATCGAGGCACTCGGCTTCGGCGGCGAGGAAGGCGAGGACGACGCCGGCTTCGATGAAGACATGTTCGACAGTGCCTACACCGACGAAGGCTACGTGATCGGCAGCGACGAGGAAGATTACGAAGACGACGAAGACGACGAGCAAGACGAGGACAAGCCCGCATGACGACCTGCCCGGAACTGACATCCGACGATTTGCTGCATCCCGACTGGCAGGTTGCGCCGCGCGTGCGCGCGCTGGTGACGACGCGCGACGGCGGCGTGAGCGCCCCGCCATTTGGGCGCTGGCAGGCGGCGCAGGGCGGTGAGGGCGTGGATCTGCCCGGCGGCCTGAATCTCGGCCGCGGCTCCGGCGACGATCTCGCACACGTCGAGGCGAACCGCGAGCGGCTCTTCGCGCATGCGGGCGTGCCGGCCGCGTGGCTCAAGCAGATCCACGGTCCGGTCGTGGTCGACGCCGCGCAGGCGCTTGCCGCTGCGCGCGCGGGCGCCCCGCTCGAAGCCGATGCAAGCGTGACCGCCGAGCCCGGCATCGCCTGCACGGTGATGGTGGCCGACTGCATGCCGGTCTTGTTGTGCGACGGCGAGGGCCGCGCCGTCGGCGCCGCGCATGCGGGCTGGCGCGGACTGGCCGCGGGCGTCATCGAGCGCACGGCCGAGCGCGTCGCTGCGCTCGCGGGCTGTGCGACGGCCGACCTGCATGCGTACCTCGGCCCCGCGATCGGGCCCACGGCGTTCGAGGTCGGCGCCGATGTGCGCGACGCGTTCATGACCCATGTGGAGCAGGTCGACGCGGCACGACGCGACGCCCACCGCGCCGCCACCGCGGCGGCCTTCGTGGCGCGCCCCGAGGCGAGCGGCAAATACCTCGCCGATCTTCCCGCACTGGCGCGGCTGCGGCTCGAAACGCTCGGCGTGCGCCACGTGAGCGGCGGCGACCTGTGCACGGTGACGCTGCGCGAGCGCTTCTACTCGTACCGGCGCGATCGCGTCACCGGCCGCATGGCCGCGCTGATCTGGCTCAATCCCTGAAGTCGCCGCGACGTGCCGCCGCCGTGATGCAGCGCGGCGGCGCGTGGCGAGCCAGACGCTTTTATGTTGCGCTGCAGCTATTCCCGCAACGCACTGTGCGCCACTCACGGCGCATTGGCTCCCCGATTGCCGCATTGCACTGCAAGCGCTTGCCGCGACGGCGGATTTTTGTGCGCCAGACCGCACAGCAATGTGTCGCGGCAGTTAAACAATTGATTACATCGGGAAAACGATAATTAAAAAAATATCGCAGCGCGGCAAAATCGGGCACAAGCATTGACACGCTTTGCTATGGGGAGCAAGAATGTCCTTCACCCACGGGACAGGTCGTGACGAGCGCCGCAATGGCGCCCGTATGCGTACCACCTGCCTCTCAACCAGTCCTTCGGGACACATCGGTCAAAAGCAGGCATGACGGCATCTCAACGTTCCAAGACTGCCCCGGGCACGGGCGCTTCAACTGATGGTGCAACGCGCGGCAATCCGCCGTTTGCTCCCGACGCAGCCGGCATGCAGCAGTATCTCGACGCGTGGACGAACGCCTGGCAGAGCGCCCTGAATGCTGCGCAGCAAACGGGCGGCGCGGCGCAGCAAGCGCCCTTCGCGGGACTCGCGGCCAACTGGTGGCCGTCGGCAGGCAACGGTGCGCCGGGTAATCCCTTCGGCGCGGGCAATCCCTTTGCCTCAGGCAATCCTTTCGCTGCGTCCAATCCCTTTGCAGCCGGCAATCCCTTCGCCGCGGGTAATCCCTTCGCCGCGGGTAATCCCTTTGCCGCGGGCAATCCTTTCGCTGCCGGCAGTCCTTTCGGTGCAGCCAATCCGTTCGGTGGCGCAAACCCGTTCGAAGGCTTCAAGCTGCCCACGGCGTCGATCGAACCCACGCGGCTGCAGCATCTGCAGGCGGAATACTCGCGCGACGCGCTCGACCTGCTGCGTCAGGCCACCGACACCACGCCCAAGGCGCCCGAACTCAAGGACCGGCGCTTCAGCTCCGACGCCTGGAAGGCCACGCCCGCATACGCGTTCACGGCGGCCTGGTATCTGCTCAACGCGCGCTACCTGCACGAACTCGTCGACGCGATCGATACCGACGCGAAAACGCGCGAGCGCATTCGTTTCGCCGTGCAGCAGTGGACCGCGGCGGCTTCGCCCAGCAACTTCCTTGCGCTCAATCCCGACGCGCAGAGCGCCTTGCTCGAAACCCACGGCGAGAGCCTGCGTCAGGGCGTGATGAACATGCTCGGCGACATGTCGCGCGGCAAGATCTCGCAAACCGACGAATCGCGCTTCGTGGTGGGTCACAATCTCGCGACGACTGAAGGTTCGGTCGTGTTCGAGAACGCGCTGTTCCAGCTGATCCAGTACAAGCCGCGCACGGCCACCGTGCGCGAGCGGCCGCTTCTGATCGTGCCGCCGTGCATCAACAAGTACTACATCCTCGACCTGCAGCCCGAGAACTCGCTCGTCGCTTATGCGCTGGAGCAGGGGCAGCAGGTGTTCCTCGTCTCGTGGCACAACGGCGACGCGTCGATCGCGGACCGCTCCTGGGACGACTACATCGAAGAGGGCGTGCTCACGGCCATCGAGACGACGCGCAGCATCAGCGAGCGCGAGCAGATCAACACGCTCGGTTTTTGCGTGGGCGGCACGCTGCTCGCCACGGCGCTGTCCGTCGCGGCGGCGCGCGGCGAACATCCCGCCGCATCGATGACGCTGCTCACCGCGATGCTCGACTTCGGCGACACGGGCGTGCTCGACGTGTTCGTCGACGAAGCCCACGTGCAGATGCGCGAGCAGACCATCGGCGGCAAGAACGGCGGCACGCCGGGGCTCATGCGCGGCGTCGAGTTCGCGAACACGTTCTCGTTCCTGCGGCCCAACGATCTGGTCTGGAACTACGTCGTCGACAATTATCTGAAGGGCCGTACGCCCGCGCCGTTCGACCTGCTGTTCTGGAACAGCGACTCGACGAGCCTGCCGGGGCCGATGTACGCGTGGTACCTGCGCAATACGTACCTCGAAAACAAGCTGCGTGAGCCGGGCGCGCTCACGGTGTGCGGCGAGGAAGTGGATCTGTCGCGCATCGACGTGCCGACCTTCATCTACGGCTCGCGCGAGGATCACATCGTGCCCTGGCGCACTGCGTATGCGTCGGTGCCGTTGCTGTCCGGGCCGTTGAAATTCGTGCTCGGCGCGTCGGGCCATATCGCCGGCGTGATCAACCCGGCATCGAAGAACAAGCGCAGCTTCTGGAGCATCGAGGCCGACGCGAAGCATCTGCCGGAAGCGGCCGACGACTGGTTCGCTGCTGCCGAGGAAAAACCCGGCAGCTGGTGGCCGACCTGGGCCGAATGGCTCGAGCAGTACGGCGGCAAGAAGGTGAAGCCGCGTGCGCAAGCCGGCTCGGCGGAATTCCCCGAGATCGAGCCGGCGCCGGGGCGTTATGTGCAGCAGCGCGATTGAGGCAATTCAAACGCTTGCTGCGGAGTTCGGATTAACCACTTGACGGGCGGGGCGCATGGCGCGCCATCGAGCTGCCCGGAGGATCTGGAAATGACTGACATTGTGATCGTTTCGGCCGCACGTACGGCAGTAGGCAAATTCGGCGGCTCGCTCGCGAAGGTGGCGGCGCCCGACCTGGGCGCGATCGTCATCAAGGCCGCGCTCGAGCGCGCGGGTGTGAAGCCCGAGCAGGTGAGCGACGTGATCATGGGTCAGGTGCTGACCGCCGGTTCGGGCCAGAACGTGGCGCGCCAGGCGTCGATCAAGGCGGGCCTGCCCGCAGCCGTTCCCGCCATGACGATCAACAAGGTGTGCGGCTCGGGCCTGAAGGCGGTGATGCTGGCCGCGAACGCGATCATCGCGGGCGATTCGGACATCGTCGTGGCCGGCGGCCAGGAGAACATGAGCGCCGCGCCGCACGTGCTGCCGGGCTCGCGTGACGGCTTCCGCATGGGCGATGCGAAGCTCATCGACAGCATGATCGTCGACGGCCTGTGGGACGTGTACAACCAGTACCACATGGGCGTGACGGCGGAAAACGTCGCGAAGGAATACGGCATCACGCGCGAGGAGCAGGACGCGTTTGCGGCCCTGTCGCAGAACAAGGCGGAAGCCGCGCAGAAGGCCGGCCGCTTCGACGCGGAAATCGTGCCGGTGGCGATTCCCCAGCGCAAGGGCGAGCCGCTGCAGTTCGCGACCGACGAGTTCGTGCGCCACGGCGTGACGGCGGAGTCGCTCGCGGGCCTGAAGCCGGCGTTCAACAAGGAAGGCACGGTGACGGCGGCGAACGCGTCGGGCATCAACGACGGCGCAGCGGCGGTCGTGGTGATGTCGGCGAAGAAGGCCGAGGCACTGGGCCTCACGCCGCTCGCACGCATCAAGGCGTACGCCAGCGGCGGCGTCGATCCGAAGGTGATGGGCATGGGCCCGGTGCCGGCGTCGAAGCGGGCGCTGGAGCGCGCGGGCTGGTCGGTGAACGACCTCGATCTCATGGAGATCAACGAGGCGTTCGCGGCGCAGGCGCTGGCCGTGAACAAGCAGATGGGCTGGGACACGTCGAAGATCAACGTGAACGGCGGGGCGATTGCGATCGGTCACCCGATCGGCGCGTCGGGCTGCCGGATTCTCGTGACGCTGCTGCACGAAATGCAGCGCCGCGATGCCAAGCGCGGCCTGGCCTCGCTGTGCATCGGCGGCGGCATGGGCGTGGCGCTCGCGCTCGAGCGCGCTTGATGTTGACTGCCGGGGTGGGCCGCTAGCGGTCCGTCCCGGCGCTTGTGACCAGCGGGGCGACCAAAAACCGCGAGCGGCGCAGGCGAAGGCAGGGGAAGGAGCGAGGCCGGTGCCGTCGAACGGCGCAGCCGGAAAACGATAATGGAGTGTGGTTTATGTCAGAGCGTATTGCGTATGTAACGGGCGGGATGGGCGGCATCGGCACGGGCATTTGCCAGCGCCTCGCCAAGCAAGGTTTCACGGTGGTCGCCGGCTGCGGCCCGCATTCGCCGCGCCGCGTGAAGTGGCTGGAAGATCAGAAGGCGCTCGGTTTCGACTTCGTGGCCTCGGAAGGCAACGTGGGCGACTGGGATTCGACGCGCCAGGCGTTCGACAAAGTCAAGGCCGAGGTCGGTGAAATCGATGTGCTCGTGAACAACGCCGGCATTACGCGCGACGTGGTCTTCCGCAAGATGACGCGCGAAGACTGGACGGCCGTGATCGACACCAATCTCACGAGCCTCTTCAACGTCACGAAGCAGGTGATCGACGGCATGGTCGAGCGCGGCTGGGGCCGCATCATCAATATCTCGTCAGTGAACGGCCAGAAGGGCCAGTTCGGGCAGACCAACTACTCCACGGCCAAGGCCGGCATTCACGGCTTCACGATGGCGCTGGCCCAGGAAGTGGCGACCAAGGGCGTGACGGTCAACACCGTTTCGCCGGGCTATATCGGTACGGACATGGTGAAGTCGATCCGTCCCGACGTGCTGGAAAAGATCGTCGCGACGATTCCCGTGCGCCGTCTCGGCGCGCCCGAGGAAATCGCGTCGATCGTGGCGTGGCTCGCGTCCGACGAGTCAGGCTTTGCAACCGGTGCTGACTTCTCGCTGAATGGCGGGTTGCACATGGGCTGATCCCGAGCGCAGCGCGCCTGCAGGGGACGCGCGAAGCCGGGATCGAGGACGGCAGCGGGCCTGTTTGCTCACCGGGGCAGGCCGTTTCCGGGCTAGACCAACGCGCGACGGCAATGGCCGCCGCGCGTTGGCGCTAACAAGGGCGACACATGACGACTACAAAGAAAACCGCCGAACGTCTCATCAAGAAATATCCGAATCGTCGGCTGTACGACACGGAGACGAGCACGTACATCACGTTGACGGACGTGAAGCAACTCGTGCTGGAGCAGGAGGAGTTCAAGGTCATCGACGCGAAGACCAACGAGGATCTGACGCGCAGCATCCTGCTGCAGATCATTCTCGAAGAGGAAAGCGGCGGTCTGCCGATGTTCTCGTCATCGATGCTGTCGCAGATCATCCGTTTCTATGGTCATGCGATGCAGGGCATGATGGGCACCTACCTGGAAAAGAACATCCAGGCGTTCATCGACATCCAGAACAAGCTCGCGGACCAGTCGAAGAGCCTCTACGAAGGCAACGCGATGAACCCCGAGGTCTGGTCGCAGTTCATGAACATGCAGGCGCCGATGATGCAGGGCATGATGACGAGCTACATCGAGCAGTCGAAGAACATGTTCGTGCAGATGCAGGAGCAGATGCAGAACCAGGCGAAGAACATGTTCAGCAGCTTCCCGTTCAAGCCCGCGACGCCGGGCGGCGCGGCGGCGCCGGCGCAGGGCGCGCCCGAAGGCGGCGAGGAAGAGAAGAAGTAAGCGGCGCGGCGCACACGGCGGGTGGCGCGCGCCGGCAAGTCGCGGCGCGCTCTCGCATATCCGGCGCGCCGTGGCGGCGCGTTGCCGCGCGAGCGCCACACTTCGCGAGGCAGCGGGCGCAATGCCGCCGTCCTCACGTGTTCTCAGGCGCTTTGCAGATCGCGCAAGGCTTCAGGGTGCGCCACGGCCACCCGCAAAAGGGCTTGCGCGGCGCCGGTCGGCTGGCGCCGGCCTTGCTCCCAGTCCTGCAGCGTGCGCGTGGAAACGCCAAGCAGTGCCGCGAACGCGCTCTGCGAGAGGCCGGCGCTCGCACGTGCGAGCGCGGCGGCGGTGGGCTTGCGGCCGGTGACGCGCAACGCACCGCTCGAAGCGCCCCGGCGCGCGTTCGACCCGCGCACCGAGTCCAGCCGTTCAGCCTGAAACGGGTCCATTTTCTCGTTCATGTTTTCGCTCTCTCCGCACAACCGGTTCAGGCTGCGTTTGACCGTGCGTCGGGCGCACGCGGCGAAAATTATCCGGATGCGCCGTTCGCAGGCGAGCGATAGCTGAACAAAGTTTGATTCTGTCCATATTCCATCCGACCCCGGCGCCACGAGGCGCGCACTCACCATGCTGCGCCGCACGATACGCCAAACGGGTAAAATGGCGGATTGGCTTGACCCCCGCGCGGCGCTACTTTCGCCCTGCGCCCCACATCCGGACGTACACGTGAAAAACCCTGTTGAATCAACGACCTCCCGCAATCCTGCTCCGCGCGTCGGGATGGTATCCCTCGGCTGCCCGAAGGCGCTAGTCGACTCCGAGCAGATCATTACCCAGCTGCGCGCCGAGGGTTATGAAATCTCGGGGTCTTACGACGGTGCGGATCTCGTGGTCGTCAACACCTGCGGCTTCATCGACGAAGCCGTACAGGAGAGTCTCGACGCCATCGGCGAAGCGCTTTCCGAAAACGGCAAGGTGATCGTTACCGGCTGTCTCGGCAAGAAGGCGAGCGCGAGCGGCTCGAACCTGATCGAGGAAGTGCATCCGAAGGTGCTCGCCGTGACCGGCCCGCACGCCGTGGGTGAAGTCATGCAGGCCGTGCACAGCCACCTGCCCAAGCCGCACGATCCGTTCGTCGACCTCGTGCCGGCGGCCGGCATCAAGCTCACGCCGCGCCACTACGCGTACCTGAAGATCTCCGAAGGCTGCAACCACCGCTGCACGTTCTGCATCATCCCGTCGATGCGCGGCGACCTCGTGTCGCGCCCGGTCGCCGAGGTCATGCTCGAAGCGGAAAACCTCTTTAAATCTGGCGTGAAGGAGCTGCTCGTCATTTCGCAGGACACGAGCGCTTACGGCGTGGACGTGAAGTACCGCACCGGCTTCTGGAACGGCAAGCCGATCAAGACGCGCATGACCGACCTCGTCGCCGCGCTGGGCGAGCTGGCCGCGCAATATGGCGCCTGGGTGCGCCTGCACTACGTCTACCCGTATCCGAGCGTGGATGAAGTCATTCCGATGATGGCCGAAGGTCCGTTCAAGGGCCACGTGCTGCCGTATCTCGATGTGCCGTTCCAGCACGCGCACCCCGAAGTGCTCAAGCGCATGAAGCGTCCCGCGAACGCAGAGAAGGTCATGGAACGTGTGAAGGCCTGGCGCGAAGTGTGCCCCGATCTCACGATCCGCAGCACGTTCATCGCCGGCTTCCCCGGCGAGACCGAAGAGCAGTTCGAGACGCTGCTCGACTTCATCCGCGAGGCCGAACTCGACCGCGTGGGCTGCTTCGCCTATTCGCCGGTCGAAGGCGCAACGGCGAACGAACTCGACGGCGCGCTGCCCGACGAAGTGCGTGAGGAGCGCCGCGCGCGCTTCATGGAAGTGGCGGAGGAGGTCTCGGCCAAACGTATCCAGCGCAAGGTGGGCAAGACCCTCAAGGTGCTGATCGACGAGATCAACGTCGACGGCGGTATTGGCCGCACCGCGGCGGACGCGCCCGAGATCGACGGTGTGGTGTATGTCGCGCCGGCGACCAAGGCGTCGAAGCGCTACAAGGTCGGCGACTTCGTGTCGGTGAAGATCACCGGCGCGGATGGCCACGATCTCTGGGGCGAGGTCTGAGCGGCATGACGAGCGTCGCCCCGCAAGTCCTCGCGTATGGCGAGGCCATGGTCGAGTTCAACCAGGCGTCGAAAGACCGTCCCGAGTATTTGCAGGGCTTTGGCGGCGACACCTCGAACTTCGCCATCGCGGCGGCTCGCCAGGGCACCCGCACGGGTTTCGTCTCGGCCGTCGGCGACGATCATTTCGGACGCCTCCTGACCGACCTGTGGACGCGCGAAGGCGTCGACACCTCGACGGTGCGAGTCGACGCCACGGCGCCCACGGGCGTCTACTTCGTCTCGCATGGCCCGGCCGGCCATGCCTTCGACTATCTGCGCAAGGGCTCGGCCGCGAGCCGTTACACGTCGCGCGATCTGCCGCTCGACATCATCGCGGCTGCGCGCGTGCTGCATCTGTCCGGCATCAGCGTGGCGATCAGCGACAGCGCCTGCGACGCGGCGCTCGCCGCCGTCGAGCATGCGCGCGCCAACGGCGTGCGCGTGAGCTTCGACACCAACCTGCGCCTGAAGCTGTGGCCGCTCGCGCGAGCCCGCGCCGTGATGAACGAGGTGCTGCGGCTTACCGATATCTGCCTGCCCAGCTGGGACGACGTGGCCGTGCTCACGGGCCTCGACGACCGCGACGCGATCCTCGACTACCTGCTTGCGCGCGGTGCCCGCGTGGTCGCGTTGAAGCTGGGCAAGGACGGCGCCTATGTGGCGACGCCCGACGAGCGGCGCGTCGTGCCGGGCCATGTGGTCGCGGCGGTGGACGCCACGGGCGCGGGCGACTGCTTCGGCGGCGCGTTCGTCGCGCGGCTCGCAGCCGGCGACGATCCGTTCGCGGCCGCGCGCTATGCGAACGCAGCCGCCGCGCTTTCGACGCTGGGTTTTGGCGCGGTTGCGCCGATCCCGTATCGCGAGGATGTCGAGCGTTTGCTTGCGGGTCAGCCCGCAAGCGATGCGCACCAATAACAAGATTCATCCCTTCAGGAAGACGAGGAGCAAGACCATGGAACGCGAAGTAGTGGTGGCAAGCGGTGTGCGCACGGCAATCGGCGACTTCGGCGGCAGCCTGAAGGACTTCTCGCCGACGGATCTCGGCGCACGCGTGGTGCGCGAAGTGCTCGCGCGCGCGAACGTGGAAGGCGACGCGGTGGGCCACGTGGTGTTCGGCAACGTCGTGCACACCGAACCGAAGGACATGTATCTTGCGCGCGTGGCCGCCATCAACGGCGGCGTTGCCCAGCACGCGCCGGCCTTGACCGTGAACCGCCTGTGCGGCTCGGGCCTGCAGGCGATCGTTTCGGCCGCGCAAACCATTCTGCTCGGCGACGCCGACATCGCGATCGGCGGCGGCGCGGAAAACATGAGCCGTGCGCCTTACTCGATGCCGGCCGCGCGTTTCGGCCAGCGCATGGGCGACACGCAGCTCGTCGACATGATGATCGGCGCGCTGCACGACCCGTTCCAGACGATCCACATGGGCGTGACGGCGGAAAACGTCGCGAAGAAGTTCGGCATCACGCGCGAGGCGCAGGACGCGCTCGCGCTCGAATCCCATCGCCGCGCCGAGCGTGCGATCGCCGAAGGCCGCTTCAAGGATCAGATCCTGCCCATCTCGATCAAGTCGAAGAAGGGCGAAGTGCTGTTCGACGCCGACGAGCACGTGCGCCACGGCGCGACGCTCGAGGACTTCTCGAAGCTCAAGCCCGTGTTCGCGAAGGAGAACGGCACGGTCACGGCGGGCAACGCGTCGGGCATCAACGACGCCGCCGCCGCGGTGCTGCTGATGAGCGCGGACGCTGCCCGCGCGCGCGGCGTGAAGCCGCTCGCGCGCCTCGTCTCGTACGCGCATGCGGGCGTCGATCCGGCGTACATGGGCATCGGCCCCGTGCCGGCCACGCAGAAGGCGCTCGAGCGCGCGGGTCTCAAGGTCAGCGACCTCGACGTGATCGAAGCCAACGAAGCCTTCGCGGCGCAGGCCTGCGCGGTGTCGCAGGAGCTCGGGCTCGACCCGGCCAGGGTCAATCCGAACGGCTCGGGCATCTCGCTCGGCCACCCGATCGGCGCAACCGGCGCGCTCATCACCGTGAAGGCGCTTTATGAACTGCAGCGTATCGGCGGGCGCTACGCGCTCGTGACGATGTGCATCGGCGGCGGCCAGGGCATTGCGGCCATCTTCGAACGGATTTGACGCCGACTCGTGACGCGCGGCTCGCGCAAGGCCGCTGTGCAAGTGAAGGAAGGATGCAGATGGAAGTATTGACGCAAGCACAGCGGCCGCCGCGCGCGGCCGCCCGACAGGGCCGCGCCACTCGGGCGCGCGGCTGGCTCGTGGCCGTGGCCGCCGCGGCCATGGTCCTCGCGCTGCCGCTCGCGGCGAGCGCGCAGGACGCAGGCGCTGCGCCGCCGGTCAAATCCACGCTCAAGCCGAACCCCGAGTTCGCGAAGCTGCCGCAATACGTCGGCACGCTCGGCCAGCGTCAGATTGTCATGCGCCTCGGCGCCAAGGCCGGCGACGACGATCCGACCGGCGTGCATGGCGAATACCAGTTCACGGACACCGGCGAGGTGATCCTGATCGCCGGCGACCGCGCGGACGCCACGCTCGAAGCCGAAGACTCGAACGACGGCACGCATATCACCGGCAACTGGGTGGGCACGTTCGCCGAGGACGGCTCGCTTTCGGGCGACCGCATGGACCCGGACGATTCCCACCCCGTGCCGTTCGATCTGAAGCCTCTCGCGGCGGGGGCCTCGGCGCCGGCCGTCACGACCGGCGCGGCAAGTGCGAGCGCGTCGACCCCGAACGGCGCGCATGCCGTGAACGGCGTGAGCAATCTCGTCATCGGGCAATAAGCGCCGCTGCGGGTGTTACTCTTCGGTATGCGGCGTCGCACGCGCCACTGCGCGAGCCGCGCGCCGCAACGCCACCGCGCCTTTATCCGAATTCGTTCCGACATGACCAAATCCGACTCCAGCCGCGCATTGCAGACGCGCATCGTTCACCCGCAAGACGACCTCACGCCCGGCTTCGAGTCGTTTGCCGCGCCAGTCACGCGGGCTTCGACCGTGGTGTTTCCCGACCTCGCTTCGGTGCGCGCGCTCGACTGGCGCAACGACGCGCAATGGCGCTACGGCCTGCACGCCACGCCCACCTCGGCCATGCTGCAAAAGCGCATCGCCGAGATCGAGGGCGGCGAGCATGCGCTGCTGCAACCCTCGGGTCTCTCGGCCATCTCGAACGTCTACTTCGGTCTGCTGAAGACGGGCGACGACGTGCTGATCCCCGATAACGTCTATTCGCCGAACCGCGACCATGGCGACTGGCTCGCGCGGGATTTCGGCCTGACGGCGCGCTATTACGATCCGATGATCGGCGCGGGCATCGCCGAGCTGATCCAGCCGAACACGAAGCTGATCTGGCTGGAAGCGCCCGGCTCGGTGACGATGGAAGTGCCCGACGTGCGCGCGATCACGACGGCAGCGCGCGCGCGCAACGTCGTGACGGCGATCGACAATACGTGGTCGGCGGGCCTCGCGTTCAAGCCGTTCGAGCACGGCATCGACATCTCGGTGCAGGCGCTCACCAAGTATCAGTCGGGCGGCAGCGACGTGCTGATGGGCGCGACCATCACGGCCGACCGCGATCTCTATCTCAAGCTCAAGGCCGCGCGCATGCGGCTTGGCATTGGCGTCTCGGTCGACGACTGCTCGCTCGTGCTGCGCGGGCTGCCGAGCATGAAGGCGCGCTTCGAGGCCCACGATCGCACCGCGCTCGGACTCGCGAGCTGGCTCAAGACGCGCCCCGAAATCGCGACGATGCTGCACCCGGCGTTCGAAGACTGCCCCGGCCACGAGTTCTACAAGCGCGACTTCACGGGCGCGGGCGGTCTCTTTTCCGTGGTGTTCGACGAGCGCTATAGCGCAGCGCAGATCGACACGTTCTGCGAGTCGCTCGAACTCTTCGCGCTGGGCTGGAGCTGGGGCGGGGCGCACAGCCTGGCAATGCCGTACGACGTCGGTTCGATGCGCACGGCTGCGAGCTGGCCGCATCGCGGCACGCTGGTGCGTTTCTACATCGGTCTCGAAGACGAAGCCGATCTGCGCGCCGATATCGAGCGCTCGCTGGCAAGGCTCGCGGAAAAAACTAGCACCCCTGAATAACCTGCACAAAGCCACAACGGCCGCTCGCGTCCACGAGGACACGAGCGGCCGTTGGCGTATCTGAGCGCCGCGAAAGCCGAATCAGAACAGACGCAGCAAGCCGTCGAGCCCGACGAAGTTGAACGCGACGCTCGCCGCCTCGCGCACTACCGGCTTGGCGCGGAACGCGACCGACAAACCGGCCACGCCCATCATCTTGAGGTCGTTCGAGCCGTCGCCCATGGCGATTGCGCGGCGCGGGTCGATGCCGATTTCGGCGCAGGTTTCGGCGAGCGTACGCGCCTTCACGTCGGCGTTGACGATCTCGCCCGTCACGCGGCCCGTGAGCTTGCCGTCGACGATTTCGAGCGTGTTCGCGCGCGTGTAGTCGAGCCCGAGCCGCGCTTTCAGGCGCTCGGTGAAGAACGTGAAGCCGCCGGAAACGAGCAGCGTCTTCAGCCCAGCGGCCTTCGCGCCCGAGAGCATGCGTTCGGCGCCCGGCGAGAGCTGCAGGCGTTCCTCGTAGACACGCTCCAGGGCGCTCGCGTCGAGCCCCTCGAGCAGCGCCACGCGGCGCGTGAGGCTCTCGTTGAAGTCCTTGATCTCGCCGCGCATCGAGGCTTCGGTGATCGCCGCGACCTCGGCCTTCAGACCGCAGAAGTCGGCGATTTCGTCGATGCATTCGATCGTGATGAGCGTCGAGTCCATGTCCATCGCCAGCAGGCCGAAATCGGCCAGCGCGCGGCCGGCGTCAACGAATGCATAGTCGAGCTGATGCGTGCCGCAGTAGACCTCGAGATCGGCGCGCTGGGCCGGCTCGGCGTTCTCGATGCGCAGCGCGTGGGCGTCGATCGGCGCAAGGCGGCTGCCGCGGGCGAGGCCGAGGAGCGGCTTGTGATGGACGGTGTCGAGCGGGGCGGGACTCTGGATGACGAGGTTCATGGCAGGACGGGCAAAGCCGACGCACGGCGTCGTCGGATCGATCGGATGAAAAAGGGCGCAATCGCGCGTGTGCGTGCAAGACCCCGCAATGCTCCCTGCAGTGCGCGGCAAAGCCCGTCATTGTAACGTCCCGCCGACCGCTGCGGTCGCCTGTGCCATCCGGCGCGCTTGCGCGCCTGGCGGATACTTCCCCGTTTCTGGCGGGCGTTTGCGAACACCTTGCAGCGACGAAAGCGGCCATTCGAGGCACAATGAAAGCTCATGCGGCGATCCGACGGGGGCGGCCGCCGCGTGCCGTCAACCGAACGTGTCGCGACTCGCGTCGCGCGACGCGTCATGTGCGCCAAGGCGCCAGGGGAACCGGTATGCAGGACGCCCGCAAGGCCCCAACCACGACATCTGCCCGAACGCCGCGCGGCGAGCGGGCCCCGACATCGGACGCCGCCGCACCGGCCACGCCTGGCGCGTCCGTGCACCGCTTGCCTCGTAGCGCCCGGCGTCGGCGCGACGACTCCACCGACAGCGAAATCGACGGCATACGCATCACGAGCGCAAGGCGCGTCATCGATGCGGACAGCGGCACGCACAAGCTCGAACTCGTGCGCTACTACGAGCGCGCCGCGCGCTGGATCCTGCCGCATCTGCGCGATCGCCCCGTGTCGCTCGTGCGCGCACCGCGCGGCCTGAGCGGCGAGATGTTCTTCCAGCGTCACCGCGCTCGCGCGCCGCTGCCCGAACTCACCGAACACGAAGGGCTCGACCCGGGCCATCCGCCACTGCTGACGATCGATACGGCGCGAGCGCTGGTGAGCGCCGCGCAGATGGACGTCATCGAACTGCACACCTGGAACGCTTGTGTCCACGACATCGAGCGGCCCGATCGGGTCGTGTTCGACCTCGACCCCGATCCGGCGCTGGGCTGGGACCGCATGATCGAGGCGGCGCAGTCCACGCGCGCCTTGCTTGCGGAACTGCGGCTCGAATCGTTCTGCAAGACGAGCGGCGGCAAGGGGCTGCATATCGTCGTGCCGCTCACGCCGGAGGCGGGCTGGGACGACGCGAAGGCGTTCGCCCGAGCGGTTGCGCAGCATCTGGCCTCGGTCTGGCCCACGCAGATCACGGCCACCATGGGCCCCGAACACCGCAAGAAGAAGATCTTCGTCGACTATCTGCGCAATGCGCGCGGCGCGAGCACGGCGCTCGCGTATGGCGTGCGGGCGCGGCCGGGCATGGGCGTGTCCGTGCCGATCGGCTGGGACGAACTGGAGGCGACGACGGGCGGCGCGCAATGGACGCTCGCGACGATCGACGCGCGCCTCGCGCAGATCGAGCAAGCCGATCCCTGGGCGGCCTATGGGCGCGTGCGCCAGACGTTGACGGCGGAGCTGACGCTGGGTCTCGAAACCGCCGGCAAGTAGCGGCGCGAGGTGAGGGTTTGCGCGTGCCGTGTATGCACGACGAGTCGGCGATGCAGACGACGCCCGGCGCCAACCGCGCGCTGTCGCACGGCAAGCAAATTGCTGGCGATGACAAGCAGGATAAAACCTGGTCCGTTCGATGCATGTGCTCGGCGCAAGGCGGCGCGCAGCGCGCTAGACTGCTAACAGACCATCCGCCGCACGGGAGCGGAGTGTCGTACCTGGCGTTGCGCGGCTCGCCGCGTTCGTTGCGTACGCCGCTTTTCGCTTGCGGGCGCGGCCGTTCCCGCCAGGAGGTGACGCATGCCTTGCCGCAGCTCCCGCCATACTCGCCGCCGTCCCGCGGCGCTCGTCCAGTTTGTCCTCGCCGCTTCCTGCGCGCTCGCGTTGCCGGCATTCGCGGCTACGCCGATCACGGTCACCTCGAAGGCCGCAACCGACGGGCCGATCCGCTATACCGTGCGGGTCGCGTCGAAGGCGTTCGGCGACGCCCAGGAGACCCGCACACTGCGCTCGGGCGATACCGACGACTTCACCTGGCGCACCACGCCGCCCGGCGGTGCGGTCGCGACGCCGCAAGGCTGCCCGGACTACGCCTCGCTGCCGCTCGACGCGAACGGCGCGATGGTCCGGCAGACCCAGGTGCGTCTCGCGCCCATCGTCGCGAGCAACGGCACGGCCACCGTGCAGGTGAGCTTCCGCGCCCAGGCGCCGCACGGCACGCAGTCGGTGTCGAGCAACGGCGCGTCGATTACGTGCCCCGCCGTGGTCGCGCATAGCGAGGTCGCGCACCTCACGATGCCCACCAACGGCACCGCGAAGACGCTCAAGCTCAGCGACGGCACGCAAATCACGATCTCGGCGCAGCGCTAGGGCGCGCCTTGAGAGCGGGAGGGCCGGCGAGGCGCAAAGCGCACGCCGGCCGCGTACGGCGCCCAGGTCTTAAGCGCGTGCCTTGCGCTCGATGAGCCGCGCAACCAGAAAGCGATGCTGCGGCGAGAACAGGCGCCGGTACGCGAGCAGCACCGCGCCCACCGTGCCGAGCGCCGACGAAGCCGCGATCAGGAACATGATCACGATCTGGTAGCGCACGGCCTGTAGCGGCGATTGCCCCGCGAGCACCTGGCCCGTCATCATGCCGGGCAGGCTCACCACGCCGACCACGGCCATCTGGTTGAGCGTCGGAATCATGCCGGCGCGCACGGCCTCGCGGGCGCTCGCCTGCGCGGCTTCCCAGCGCGTCGCGCCCAGCGCGAGCGCGCTCTCCACACGGTCGCGCCGCGCGGTCAGCTCCTGCATCATGCGCTCCACGCCGAGCGACACCCCCGTCAGCGTGTTGCCGAGGATCATGCCGAGGATCGGAATCGCATATTGCGGTTCGTACCACGGCCGGATGCGGATCACCACGAAGAGCCCGACTGCCGCGACGAGCCACGCGCTCACCCAGATCGACACGATGCTGTCCGCGCGCTGCCCGCCATAGGTGCGTGCGCCGCGCTGCGCCCCCGCAAAGCCCGCGATCAGCGTCATGAGTCCCATGAGCGGCAGCACGACGTACCAGCGGTTGAACGCGAACACCCAGCCGAGCACGTAGCCGATCGCGAGCAGCTGCACGACGGTGCGCACGGCGGCCCACGCCAGCTTGCGTTCGAGGTCGAGCTTGAGCAGCACGGAGACCGCGCCGTTGACGAACACGAGCAGCGCCGCAATGGCGACGTCGCCGATGCCGAGGTTCTGCAGCACGCCCGGGCTCATTGTGCGGCTCCCTGCGCGAATGCCGCGCGCGTGGCGGGTTCTTCGAGCACCCCCGCGCGCATCGTCAGCTGCCGCGCGCCCACGCGCTGGGCCTGGGCGGGATCGTGCGAGACCCAGACCGTGGCGCGCGCCGTGCGCGCCTCATCGAACCAGCCCGCTACGAGCGCTTCGACGGCGCGTGCCGATTCGGGGTCGAGAGACGCGGTCGGCTCGTCGAGGAGCAGCGCTTCGGGATCGAGCTGGAGCACGCGCACGAGCGCCACGATCTGCGCTTCGCCGCCCGACAGCTCGGCAGTGTCGCGCGCGAGGAAGTCGCTGGAACGGCCGGTGGCGGCAAAGAGCGCGCCGGCGCGCGCCGGGTCGAATCGCACGTCGCGGTAGACCGCTAGCGTGTAGGGGTAGCGCAGATTGTCCTCGACGCTGCCGTCCAGCAGCGCGGGCCGCTGCCGCAGGTACGCAATATGCCGCCGATAGTGGACAATGCGCCCGCGCGTGACCGCTTCGCCATGCCAGCGCACGTCGTCGCCATCGAGCGGATCGAGCAGCGCGAGCGCACGCAGGAACACACTCTTGCCGGAGCCGGACGGTCCCGTCAGCACGGCGCGCTCGCCCGCTTGCAGGGCGAAATCGGTAGGATGCAGCAGCCACTGACCGCGTTGCGCGTCGCGCCGGGCGATCTGGTGCGCCTCGACGAGCGGAGCGCCATCGGCGTGGGGTGGGGGAACTGGGTTGTGCTCGAGCATCGAAAGATTGCAAACAGGGCCGGCATACGGGTCGTGCGAGGCAGTCATGCCGATGTAACCGGGCACGCTGACTGCTCTTGCGGTATTGCAACATGGCAGGCCATACAACAACGCATAACGTGGAGTACGCATGACGTCACCGCAGCCCAAGCCTTTCCGCCTTGGCCGCACGCTCGCCAGGATCATCGCATGGCTCGTCGCGGTTGTCGTCGTGTTGATTGCCGTGCTCGTCGTCTTCATCCTGACGTTCGACTGGAACCACGCCAAACCCTACGTGAACGAGAAGGTCACCGAAGCCATCGGGCGGCCGTTCGCGATCGAAGGCGATCTCAAGGTGGGCTGGCAAAGGCCGCCCGGCGAAACGGGCTGGCGCGCGTGGGTGCCCTGGCCGCGTTTTTCCGCCACGCAGATCCAGATCGCCAATCCCGACTGGACGAAATCCCCGCACTTCGCCACGCTCGACGAAATCGACTTCGAGGTGGCCGTGCTGCCGCTGCTCGCGCACGACATCGTGATTCCGGCCATCAATCTCGTGAATCCGTCGATCGACGTCGAGCGCCTCGTCGACGGGCGCAACAACTGGACCTTCAAGCTGCCCGCCTCGAGCGGACCGTCGACGTGGCGGCTCAATCTGCACGACATCACGTTCTCGAGCGGCAATATCGCCGTGAGCGACCAGCAGACGAAAACCGACGTGAAGCTCGTGGTGAGCCTGCTCGGACAAGGCATCCCGATCGGCAAGGTGATGGAGGAGCAGGAAGCGGCGTCGCGCCAGGGCTCCGCGCAGGTCATCGGGCGCGCGGGGGCGAACCGGCTGACGCAGCAGGTCAACAAGGAGCAGGCTTCGGAGGCGGCGGCCGCCAGCGCGGCCAGCGAGGCGAGCGGCGCGGCGGCTTCGGGCGTGCCGGCGGCCGCGAGTGTTGCAGGCGCAACCACGGGCACGTCGGGCGCAACAAGCGCGCCTGCAGCCGGCTCGCAGGCGCTCGCCGCGAGCGCAGCGAGCAGCGCCAGCGGAGCCGTCGTCGGCTCGGGCGCGGCGCCCGTGCAGCCGCCCGTGAAACAGCCGTTTTACGCGATCGGCTGGACGATCAAGGGCACCTATGGCAAGACGGCGCTTTCGGGCGACGGCAAGCTCGGCGGCGTGCTCGCCCTGCAGGACGCGAAGCGTCCGTTCCCGATCCAGGCCGACGTGCGCGTGGGCGACATGCACATCGCGCTGGTCGGCACGGTCACCGACCCGATGCATCTGGCCGCCGTCGACCTGCGCCTGTGGCTGCAGGGGCAAAGCCTGGCGCACCTTTACAACCTCACCGGCGTGACGTTGCCCGAAACGCCGCCGTATGCCACCGAAGGCCGCTTCTCCGGCAATTTCAGGCGCGGCGCGAGCGTGTTCCGCTATGAGAACTTCACGGGTCGCGTCGGCGGCAGCGATCTGAACGGCACGGTGGTCTACCAGCAACGCACGCCACGGCCGCTGCTGAGCGGCGAGCTGGTCTCGAACCTGCTGCAGTTCTCGGACCTCGCGCCGATCATCGGCGCCGACAGCCGGGCCAGCAAGGAAAAGCGCGGCGACACCGTGACCCAACCGGCAGATCGCGTGATCCCGGTCGAACAGTTCCGCACCGACCGCTGGAACGCGATCGACGCCGACGTCAAGTTCACGGGCCGGCGCATCATCAAGCAGGGCAGCCTGCCGGTGCAGGACCTCTACACGCACGTCATGATGACGGACGGCGTGCTCGTGCTCGACCCGCTGCAGTTCGGCGTGGCGGGCGGCACGCTCGGCACGCGGCTGAACCTGGACGGCAGCGGCGCGCCGCTCAAGGCGCGCGGCACGCTGGAGGCGCGCCACCTGAAGCTCAAGCAACTCTTCCCGAACTTCAAGACGATGCAGTCGGCGCTCGGCGAGATCAACGGCGACGCTTCGCTCACTGCAACCGGGAACTCGCCGGCGGCGCTCGCGGCGACCTCGAACGGCGAGGTGAAGCTGCTCGTCACGCAGGGCACGATCAGTATGCTGCTCATGGAGGCGGCGGGCCTGAACGTGGCCAACGTGGTCTACGAAAAGCTGTTCGGCTCGCGCGACGTGAATATCAATTGCGCGGCGGCCGACTTCGTCGCGACCAACGGCGTGCTCGATCCACGCGTGTTCGCGCTCGACACCGACGACGCCGTGATCAATATCGACGGCCCGATCGATCTGCGCGACGAGTCGATGAACATGAAGGTCCACCCGCACACCAAGGGCTTCCGCATTTTCACGCTGCGCTCGCCGCTCTACGTAAAGGGCACCTTCAAGAACCCGCACGTGGGCGTGGATGCGACGGCGCTTGCGCTGCGCGGCGGGGCGATGATCGGGCTCGGGCTGATCAACCCGTTCGCTGCGCTGATTCCGCTCATCGCACCGAGCAACAACAAGCCGCTGCCGTGCGACACGCTGTTCGCGCAGATGCATCAGCATCCCGTGGCGCCGCCGCCGGGCCAGAAAATGCACGCGCTGCCGAAGCCCGACCTCGGCAGCGCAGGCACGGGGGCGAGCGCGGCTGCGGCGACTGACAAGGCCGGCAAGGGCGATAAAGGTGACAAGGGCGCGAAAGCGGGCCCGGCCACGCGCAACGCGCCGTCGCCGGCCTCGGCGGGCAAGCCGACCCAAGGGCAGGAGCCGCTCTACAAGGGAAGCTGATTCGGGAAGCGGACGCGAAAACCACTGCGCCGGGCCAATCGACCCGGCGCAGTGTGCAGTGAACTTGGCTGGAAGCGCGACCTAGCGCAACGAACGCGGCGCCGTGTCGCCGGCGGCGTCCTGGCGGCGCGTCACGCGCCGGGTGGTCATGGTCGGACGCGCCGCGCCGAACTCGGGCAGGACCCGGCCGCGCGCGCGGCTCGCGAACACGAGGAAGCCGAAGCCGTCCGCCTCGTACCAGTAACCGCCATTCTCGAGGCCTTCGATCGGCTGCTCGAGCGCGTGAGCGATCGATTCGATGCAGCGCTTGCGCAACTCGCTCGTGCCCGGATAGGGCGGCTGCGCACCGCGCACGCTGCACAGGAGCACGTCGAGCCCCGGCAGGATATGCGCATAGAGCACGGGCTCGTCCTGCGCGCGCGCACGCGCGATCTTGGTATCCAGTTGGCCGAACGGTTTGAAATGGCTCAGCACGGCGAGAAATGACTCATCGCCGTCTGCCTTGACGCGTTTGCGCTTTTTCGGGAAGGACATAAAAATTCGCCTGAAAAAGGTGGATTGCAGTACACGCAGCGTTCCCATGCGACCACTCCCGGACTGGTGCGCCGCACGTCGATCCTTTATAGCACACGGATTTGCAGTGTTCATGAGGATAGAGATGGGGACGGTCCGCTTTAACGGCGCGCGGACCGCCTGAAGCGATCCGGCCTGAGCGGCGCGGCTTGCTGCCCCTGTTTCAAAACCCTCATCGCGTTCGCAAACGCCATGCCGGATCGCACGTCGCGCTCATGTAGATATCCCGGCGCTCTCTCGCTTGTCTCCGTCTCAATAATAGACCTGTGTGTGCGCTCGGTGTGGCGAATTGCCGCAAAAAAGCGGGTTTTCCACGACGTGAAGTGTGTTGTGTCACATACATTGTCATCCTGAAAAATCGCGCAGATAATGTTGCGGTTCTGGTGCCCGCGGTTGCCTCCGGCGCCCTCAGCCAACCGGCATGGCGAGGGCGAACGCGGCGCGAGAGCTTGCAAAACGCATTGCAAAAAGCATGGCGAAAAGCACGGCGCGCCGCCCAGACCGCCACCGAACCAGACCGACATGAAACTCTTCGCCAAGGGGCTCTTGCTGATCGCGATTCCGAGCGTCATCGAACTGGCGCTGCTCGGCGTCGTGTTCGACACGCAGGGAAAGGCCGCGCTCGCGGCCAAACGCGCCGAGAACACGCAGCAAATCCTTTGGCAAGCCAACAGTCTCGTCGACCCGTTGCTGCGCGAAGCCGCGCGCGTGCGCACCGGCATCGTGCTCGAGGACCCTTCCTTCATCGATCGCCACGCCGTCTGGACCGAGTTCTCCGACCGCATCACGCTGCTCGCGCGCATGGTCGCCGACAATCCGCGCCAGCTCGCGCGCGTCGAGCGCATGCGCGACGCTGCCTATGCATGGCGCAAGGAAGCGGGTGATATTGCCGATGCGTTGCGCACGGGCCGTAGCGCGCCGTTCGCGCGCGTGGCGGGCAACGGCATGCCGCCCGAGATCGAAACGGTGCGCGAGGTGCTGGGCGAGTTCATCGCCGAGGAGACGCGGCTCGACGAGGCCCGCGCGGCGATGCTGCGCGAGACGCGCGAGCGCCAGCAGGACGCGCTGATTTTCGCCGTGGTGGGCTCGATGCTGATCTGGGCGTTCACGGCCATGGCGTTCGCGCGCAACGTGGGCGTGCGCCTCGCCGCGCTCGGCGCGAACGCCGAGCGTCTGGGCGATGGGGCGCCGCTCGCGCCGCCGCTCTCGGGCGACGATGAAATCGCCGCGCTCGATGCGGTGCTCCATCAGACCAGCGCGCGGCTGCGCGTGGCCGATCGCGAGCAGGCCGCACTGAAGGCACAGCTGCAGGCGCGCGCCGCGGATCTGGCGAGCGCCAACGAGCATTTGCGCCAGGAGAGTCAGGACAACGAGATGTTCATCTACAGCGTGTCGCACGATTTGCGCTCGCCGCTCGTGAACCTGCAGGGTTTTTCGAAGGAGCTGCAAGTATCGTGCGACGACTTGCGCGCGCAGGTCGACGCGGCGGGGCTGCCCGAACACGAATATCGCACGATGGCCGTAGTGCTCGACGGCGATGTCGACGAATCGCTGAAATACCTGCGTCAGGCGGTGGCGCGCGCGGCGGCCATCATCGACGCGCTGCTGCGCATCTCGCGCGCCGGGCGGCTCGAATACCGCTGGCAGCGCGTCAACGTCGCGCGGGTCGTCGAGCGCGTGCTCGGCGGCCTCGCCGAGGAACGCGCGAAGGCGGCGCGCATCGAAGTGGGCGAGTTGCCGCCCGCGTGGGGCGATCCGGCGGCGCTCGAGCAGATCTTCGGCAACCTCATCGAGAACGCGCTGCACCATCTCGATCCTGCGCGGCCGGGCCGGGTCGAGATCGGCGCGCTGGAGGCCGGCGGCGAATCCGCCGGCGAAGCCGGTAATGGCGCGGGAAAAGACCGAGGAAAATCAGCGGCCGGAGAGCCTGGCGAACGTACGCGGACTTATTTTGTGCGCGACAATGGCGTTGGTATCGCGCAGGCGTATCTGCCCAAGCTGTTCCGCGCGTTTCAGCGGCTGCACGGCGGCGAATCGCCCGGGCAGGGCACCGGCCTCGTGCTCGCCAAGCGCATTGCGGAGCGGCATGGCGGGCGCGTCTGGGTCGAATCGACCGAGGGCGCGGGTTCGACGTTCTTCGTCGCGCTGCCCGACCAGCCGTTGCGTACCACATAGCGGGTAATCTGGCGCGCTGCGCGGCAAGCTTTCAACAAGCCTTAAAAAGTTCATGCAGGACGTAGGAGAGTCGAGATGACGAACGGGGAACAGGTCAGCATCGTGCTGATCGAAGACGACGACGGGCATGCGACGCTGGTCGAGCGTAACCTGCGGCGGTCGGGGATCTCGAACGGCTTTCTGCGCTTTCGCGACGGCCAGGAGGCGCTCGATTACTTTTTCGGCACGCCGGGCGATAACCCGGCTGCGCACGCGAACTGGCCGTCACGCGACGCGCTCGGCAATTTTGTCGTGCTGCTCGACCTGCGCATGCCGCGCGTGGACGGCTTCGAGGTGCTGCGGCGTCTGAAAGCGGAGCCCGCCACGGCGTCGGTGCCGGTGATCGTGCTCACGACCACCGACGACCCGCGCGAGATCGAACGCTGCTATGAACTCGGCTGCAACGTGTACATCACGAAACCGGTCGAATATGACGCGTTCATCGAGGCCGTTCGCCGGCTCGGCTTCTTTCTCCAGGTCGTCAAGCTGCCGCCGGGACATCGCTTCGTCCAGCCGCGGCCGGCCGGCACCCAGTAACGCACTATGCATGCATCACGCATGGACTCATCACGCATTGGCAATCGAATGGAAGAACAGCGGGAAGAACGGCGGCAAACCGGACCTGGGCCCGAAGGGATGCTTCGCGCATGACTGAGGAAACCACGATGCTGGACGGCGCACGCGTGCTCGTCGTCGACGACGACGAAGGCATCCTGCGCCTCGCCCGCAAATCGCTGCTGCGCGCCGGGGCGCGCGTAGACACCTGCACGGGTGTCGGGGAGGCGCGCGCGCTGCTCGCCGTGCAGACGCCCGACGTGCTCGTGCTCGACTATCAGCTCGACGGTGCGGAAACGGGCCTCGACTTCTTCCGCCGCCTGCGTGCCGACGACGTGCGCGTGCCGGCCATTCTCGTGACCGGTTTCACCGATGAATCCCGTGTGATCGCCGCGTTGCGCGCGGGCGTCTCGGACGTGGTGCCGAAATCGGGCGACTATCTCGACTATCTGCCCGAAGCCGTCGCGCGTGTGCTCTCGCAGGTCGCGCTGCAGCGCGCCTCCGACGAAGCGCTGCTCCTGCGCGACCGCGAAGAGCACTACCGCACGCTCTCCGAAGCCTTGCCGCACCTCGTGCTCACCTGCGGCGCCGACGGCAATTGCGACTTCGTCTCGAAGCAGTGGCTCGACTACACGGGCCTCGACGCGGGCCAGTCGCACGGTCTCGCGTGGCTCGACGCCGTGCATGCCGACGATCGCGAGGAAATTCGCCACACGTGGCTGAAGGCCGTGAGCAGCGGCGCCGCCGATTACCGCCACGAGTTGCGGATTCGCCGCCACGATGGCATTTATCGATGGTTCGATGTCCGAATCGTTCCGATGCGCGACCCGCGCGGCGGCGTGAACAAATGGTTCGGCAGTTGCACCGACATCGACGCGCAGCGCGAAGCGACCCAGGAGCGCGAGCGCCTGCTCGCCTCGGAGCAGGCCGCGCGGCAGACCGCCGAAGAAGCCAACCGTGCGAAAGACCGCTTCCTCGCCATGCTTTCGCACGAGCTGCGCACGCCGCTCACGCCGGTGCTCGCGGGCACGCGTCTGCTGGAGCAGATCCCGGGCCTGCCCGAGGCGGCACGCGCGCGCGTGCTGATGATCCGCCGCAATATCGAACTCGAGGCGCGTCTGATCGACGATCTGCTCGATCTCACGCGCGTGGCCAACGGCAAGCTGAGCCTGGCGCTCGAGACGGTCGACGTGCACGAGGTGATCGAGGCCGTGCTCGAGCTCTTCCACAGCGAAATCCAGATCAAGCAGCAGGACGTCCACGTCGATCTGCGCGCGCAGCAGCACTACGTGCGCGGCGACCGTGCGCGCCTGCAGCAGATGCTCTGGAACCTCGTGCGCAACGCCGCGAAGTTCACGCCCGACGGCGGCCACATCTACGTGCGCACGCGCGACGAGCGCATGCAGGTGGAGATCGAGGTCGAGGATACGGGCATCGGCATCGCGCCCGAGCAGATCGGCAAGCTCTTTCATGCCTTCGAGCAGGGCAGCCACAATCTCACGCGCCAGTTCGGCGGGCTCGGTCTAGGCCTCGCCGTGACACGCGCGCTGACCGAGGCGCATGGCGGCAACGTGGGCGCGAAGAGCCCCGGCGCGCATTGTGGCGCGACCTTCACCATCGTGCTGCCGACCGCGGCGCGCGGCGAGGGGGCGGCCGCGACCGCCGAGCTGCGCGGGCCGCACCGGGTGGGCGCGCTGAACATCCTGCTGATCGAGGATCACGAGGACACGGCCGAGGTCATGTCGCAGCTGATGCGCACGGGCGGCCACGAGGTGGCGGTGGCGGGCAGCGTGGCCGGCGCGCTCGCGCTCACGGCCAGCATGGCCTTCGACCTCGTGGTGAGCGACATCGGCCTGCCGGATGGCTCGGGCATCGACTTCATCCGGGCGTTTCGTGCGCAATCAACGGCGCCCGCCATCGCGCTCACCGGCTTCGGCACCGACGACGACGTGCGCCGCAGCGTCGAAGCGGGTTTTACCGCGCATCTCACGAAGCCCGTCAACTTCGAGCAGCTCGAACGGCTGATCGAAGAGGCCGCCGCCGCGCGCAGCACGGCGGCCGAGCCCGATTCCGCCGCGCCTCGTTCCTGACGCTGCCTTGATCCGGGCACAAAAAAGCCCGCGCGGCCTTGCGGCGGCGCGGGCCTTTGTCCGGGCGCTCGTGCGGGCTCAGCGCGGATTGTTCTGCAGCGAATCGCGGATCTCGCGCAGCAGCAGCACGTCTTCGGGCGTGGGCGGCGGCTCGGCGGGCGCGGCCGCTTGCGGCTGGCGCAGCTTGTTGATGAACTTCACCATCAAAAAGATGATGAACGCGAGAATGACGAAGTTGATCACCGCGGTGATGAACGAGCCATAGCCGAACACGGCCACGCCCGCGGTCTGCAGATCCTTGTACGACTCGGGGTTGCCTTTGTAGCTGGCCGGAATGTGGCCGAGCCGCACGAACATGTTCGAGAAGTCGAGGCCGCCCGTGATCACGCCGATGACCGGCATGATGAGGTCTTTCACGATCGAGTTGACAATGCTCGAAAACGCGCCGCCGATGATCACACCGACGGCGAGATCCATCACGTTGCCTTTGACGGCGAATTCCTTGAACTCCTGGACGATGCTCATGAGCGGGCTCTCCCTGAATGGCGCAGCACGGGGCTGGGGTCAATACGGCGTATTGGCGCAATCATAGCGAACGCCTCCGTATCGCGGTAGCAATTTGACATTCCCTGACCTTTTGCCGGGGACCGGCGACGAAGTCCCGGCGAACGCATGCGGCGTGCCCACCGCGCGTGCGTGCCGTTAGCGCGCGAGCGAGATCTGCTGGTGGAAGGTCGCCGGGTCGGTGTTGGTGCCACACAGCAGCACGCCGACGCGTTTGCCTTGCAGCGTGTCGCGCAGCGGCCCGAGCAAGCCCGCTGTGGCGGTGGCGCAAGCGGGCTCCACGGCCAGCTTGAGCTGCTCGAAGAGCACGCGCATCGCGCTGCGCAAGGCGTCGTCGGAGACCGTGACGACGCGCTCGAGATGACGGCGGCACAGCGTGTAGCTGTATTGCTCGGCATGCGGCGACATGAGCGAGTCGGCGATCGAGTGCATGTGGGTCAGGCGCACCGTGTGGTTCGCGGCGAAGCTGCGCGCCATCACGTCCGAGCCCTCGGGCTCGACGCCATACACGCGCACGCGCGGATTCGCCAGCCGCAGCGCGGTGGCGACGCCCGCTGCGAGCCCGCCGCCGCCGATGGGCACGACGACCGCGTCGAGATCGGGCGCCTGGGTGGCCCATTCGTAGCCGAGCGTGGCCGTGCCGAGCACCGTGCGATAGCCGTTGAAGGGATGCACGAAATAGCGTCCCTCGTCGGTCTCGATACGGCGCACGATCTCGAACGCCTCGCTGCTGTTGCCCGCCACGACGATTTCCGCGCCAAAGCGCTTGCACTGCGCGACGCGTGCCGCGCTCGCGGTGCGAAAGAGCACGACCTTCGCGCTGATGCCGAGGCGCATCGCCGCATACGCGACCGCAATGGCGTGATTGCCGCCCGACACGCAGGTAACGCCGGCGCTGCGCTGCGCGGCGTCGAGTGCGAGCAGATGCGTGAACGCGCCGCGCACCTTGAAGCTGCCGCTCGACTGCAGCAGCTCGAACTTGAAGTTCACGAGCGTCGCTTCGAGCGTGGACAGATCGTGGCGGTCGAACACCGGCGTGCGCAGCACCCACGGCGCGAGCGCGAAATGCTGCGAGGCGATCTCGTCGAGCGTGGGGATCGCCTCACCGTCGATCGTGTGGCTGGTGGGCAGCGGTGCGGCGGTGGACATGATGGTGCGCGTCCGGCGTGGTTACCGTGCCAGGGCTTCGACGGACATGCCGTGCACGAGCTTGCGCAGGAAACCTTCGCAGGCCGCGAGCTGTTCGAGCGAGACGTATTCGTTCGGCTTGTGCGCCTGCTGGATGTCGCCGGGGCCGCACACCACGCTCGGAATGCCCGCGCGGGCGAACAGGCCCGCCTCGGTGCCATAGGCCACCTTGCGGCGCGCCTGATCGGCGGTGAGCGCGCGCACGAGCTGCGTGATCGCGGCCTGCTCGGTGGCGTCGAGGCCCGGTGCGGCGGCGATCTTCGTGAACTCGATGGCGCCCACCGCGTGCTCGCGCTGCATCTTCGGCACGAGCGTTTCGCGCGCGTACTGCTCGATGCGCGCGAAGATCGTGTCCGGGTCGAGCGTCGGCAGATTGCGGAACTCGAACGCGAAGCGACATTCGGCCGGCACTGTGTTGATGGCGTTGCCGCCTTCGATCGTGCTCGTCTGCGCGGTCGTGAACGGCACGTCGTACAGCTCGTCGAACGGACCGTTCGCGCGGAACTCGTCGGCCATGTCGCGGATGTAGCAGATGAGGCGCGCCGCGTACTCGATCGCGTTCAGGCCGCGCGGCGTGAGCGACGAATGGGCGGCCTGGCCGCGCACGCAGCACTGGTACGCGTTGATGCCCTTGTGCGCGACGATGGGGCGCATGCTGGTGGGCTCGCCCACGATGCAGCCTTCAGGCTTGACGCCGCGCTTCACGAGTTCTTCGATCATGAGCGGCGCGCCGACGCAGCCCACTTCCTCGTCGAACGAGAGCGCGAGATGCAGGGGCTTGGCCAGTTTCGTCTGCTGGATCTCGGGCAGGAGCGTGAGCGCCGCGCCGATGAAACCCTTCATGTCACAGGTGCCGCGGCCATAGAGCAGGCCGTCGCGAATCTCGGGCTTGAATGGGTCGCTGTCCCATTTCTGGCCGTCCACGGGCACCACGTCGGTGTGGCCCGAGAGCACGATGCCGCCGTTCGTCTCGCCGTCGTGCGCGGGGATCGTGGCGAACAGGTTGGCCCATTTGCCGTCGCGGCCGTAAGTGAGCGTCGACTCGATGCCGCGCGCGCGCAGATCGTCGCGCACCGTCTCGATCAGGCCGAGATTCGGATGGCGGCTGACCGTATCCATCGAAACCAGACGGGTGACCCAGGGGAGCGAGGCGGGAAGGGCGGCGGAAGGCGTGGACGACTGCGCTGTTTCAGCGGCGAGGGACATGTTGGACTCCAGCTTGCTTGTATTCTTCATCTTACCCAAAAAGAATGCGCCAAGCCAAAGCGCCTGAAGCCGGCAAGCGCAACGCTCTATTGCGCTTGCCGGTCGTTAGTCGGCGATGCCGCGCCGCAGCATCGCCCCGTGCCGCGACGCCGCTGTGGCAGCGGTCAGCGCGATGCGCCAGCGCGATTGGGCGCGCCGAGCGCGCGCAAGGTCTCCTTGACGGTCGCCACGCGCACCGCGAGATCGGGGCTGCGCGTTTCGATGCGCAGCTTGTCCTGTCCCGCGAGCTTGATGTGCTTGTGCTTCTGCACCATCTCGATGATGCGCATGGCGTCCACGGGCGGATTCGGCACGAACTGCAGGCCAATGACCGCTTCGCCCGCATCGATCTTCGTGATGCCGAGCGGCTTGGCCGCCAGACGCAGGCGGTGCGTTTCGATCAGCGCATGCGCCTGCGCCGGCATCTTGCCGAAGCGGTCGATCAGCTCTTCCTGAATGCCGTCGATCGAATCGTCGTGCTCGCAGTTCGCGAGCCGCTTGTAGAGCGACAGGCGTTCCTGCACGTCGCCGCAATAATCGGCGGGCAGGATGGCGGGCGCGTGGAGGTTGATCTCGGTGGTCGCCGCGAGCGGCGCATTCAGATCGGGCTCGCGGCCGTCTTTCAGCGCCTTCACCGCATCGTTGAGCATGTCCGTATACAACTGGAAGCCGATCTCCTGGATCTCGCCCGACTGCTTGTCGCCGAGCACCTCGCCCGTGCCGCGAATTTCCAGGTCGTGCATCGCCAGATAGAAGCCCGAACCAAGTTCCTCCATCTGCTGAATGGCTTCGAGCCGGCGTTGCGCCTGCTTCGTGAGCCCTTGCGGATCGTGCACGAGCAAATACGCGTACGCCTGGTGGTGCGAGCGCCCGACGCGGCCGCGCAACTGGTGCAGCTGCGCGAGACCGAACTTGTCGGAACGGTGGATGAGGATCGTGTTCGCGGTCGGCACGTCGATGCCGGTCTCGATGATCGTCGTACAGAGCAGCACGTTCGCACGTTGCGCCACGAAATCGCGCATCACGGCTTCGAGTTCGCGCTCGTGCATCTGGCCGTGCGCCACGGCGATGCGCGCTTCCGGCACGAGCGCTTCGAGCATCGCGCGGCGGTTCTCGATGGTCTCGACTTCGTTGTGCAGGAAGTACACCTGGCCGCCGCGCTTGAGCTCGCGCAGCATGGCCTCGCGAATCACGCTGTCTTCCTCGCGGCGCACGAAGGTCTTGATGGCGAGGCGCTTTTGCGGCGCGGTCGCGATCACGGAGAAGTCGCGCAGGCCTTCGAGCGCCATGCCGAGGGTACGCGGAATCGGCGTGGCGGTGAGCGTGAGCACGTCGACTTCCGCGCGCAATGCCTTGAGCGCCTCTTTCTGGCGCACGCCGAAGCGGTGCTCCTCGTCGATGATGACGAGCCCGAGGCGCTTGAACTGAACATCGGACGAAAGCAGCTTGTGCGTGCCGATCACGATATCGACGCTGCCGTCGTTGATCTGCTGGATCGCGCCGCTCACTTCCTTGGCGGACTTGAAGCGCGACAGCTCGGCGATGCGCACGGGCCACTCGGAAAAGCGGTCCGTGAAGGTCTGCGTGTGCTGCTCGGCGAGCAGCGTGGTGGGCGAGAGAATCGCCACCTGCTTGCCGCCCATCACGGCGATGAACGCCGCGCGCAATGCCACTTCCGTCTTGCCGAAGCCGACGTCGCCGCACACGAGACGGTCCATCGGCTTGCCGCTCGTCATGTCGCCGATCACGGCGGCGATGGCGGCGGCCTGGTCGGGCGTTTCCTCGAAGCCGAAACTCTCCGCGAACTTGACGTAGTCGCGCGGTTCGAGCGCGAACGCGTGGCCCTCGCGTGCGGCGCGGCGCGCGTAGAGATTCAGGAGTTCGGCGGCCGTGTCGCGGATCTGCTGCGCGGCCTTGCGGCGCGCCTTTTCCCACTGGCCCGAGCCGAGCGCGTGCAGCGGCGCGCTATCGGGATCGGCGCCGCTGTAGCGCGAAATCACGTGCAGCTGCGACACCGGCACGTAGAGCTTGCTGCCGTTTGCGTATTCGAGGTGCAGGAACTCGGTATCGCCTTCGCCGAGGTCCATCGTCACCAGGCCGTGATAGCGGCCGATGCCGTGCTGCGCATGGACCACCGGATCGCCCACTTTCAGCTCGGAGAGGTCGCGCACCATCGAATCGACGTTGCTCGCCTGCTCCTGGCGGCGGCGCCCCGCGCGGCGCGCGAGCGGGCCGTAAAGCTCGGTCTCGGTGATGACCGCGAGCTCCTCGCCCGGCAGCGAGAAGCCCGTGGAAAGGGGCGCGACGCCCATCGCGAAACGCTCGTCGCCGGTGAGCCAGTCCTCGAAGCTGTCCGCGCCCGCAGGGCGCAGATGGTTGTCGGCGAGCAGTTGCGCGATGGTTTCGCGCCGGCCCGCCGATTCCACCGCGAACAGCACGCGGTTCTTCGTCGTCTCGAGATACGCGCGCAGCGATGCGAGCGGGTCGTCGGCGTGGCGGTCGATCGCGAGGCTCGGCAGCGCCGTGGCCCAGCCGCCCGCGCTCGTGGCGGGCAGCACGAGGCGCGCGAACGGCTTCGCGAACGTGAAGAAGTCCTCGTCGGTCAGGAACAGGCGCTGCGGTTCCAGGATCGGCCGCTCGCGGTCGTGCGAGAGGAAGTTGTGGCGCTGCTTCGTGTCGTTCGTGAAGCGGCGGATCGAGGTGTCGAGGTCGCCCGAGAACACCAGCTGGGCGTTTGCCGGCAGATAGTGGAAAAGCGTCGCCGTCTCTTCGAAGAAGAGCGGCAGGTAGTATTCGATGCCCGCCGACGGCACGCCGTTGCCCATGTCCTTGTAGATCGTCGCGCGGCTCGGGTCGCCCTCGAACACCTCGCGCCAGCGGCTGCGAAACGCCGTGCGCGCGGCTTCGTCGAACGGGAACTCGCGGCCCGGCAGCAGGCGCACGTCCTTCACGGGATAGAGGCTGCGCTGGCTGTCCGGATCGAACGCGCGGATCGAGTCGACCTGGTCGTCGAACAGGTCGATGCGGTAGGGCAGCGGCGAGCCCATCGGAAAGAGGTCGATGAGCGAGCCGCGCACGCAGTATTCGCCCGGGCGCACCACCTGGCTCACGTGCTCGTAGCCCGCGAGCGTGAGCTGCGACTTGAGCTTCGCTTCGTCGAGGCGCTCGCCCTGCGAGAACGAGAACGTATAGGCCGCGAGAAACGAGGCGGGCGGCATGCGATAGAGCGCCGTGGTGGCCGGCACGATGAGAATGTCGCAGCGGCCTTCGCCGAGATCGTGCAGCGTCGCGAGGCGCTCGGAAACGAGGTCCTGGTGCGGCGAGAACGTGTCGTACGGCAGCGTTTCCCAGTCGGGCAGAAGCCGTACACGCGCCTCGGGCGCGAAGAACGGAATCTCCTGGGCGAGGCGCTGCGCGTCCACGGCGCTCGCGCAGATCACGGCCAGAAGCGGCGCACGGGCGGCGCTGGCGCGCGCGGCTTCGCGGTAGCGGGCGATCAGGAGCGCGTCGGACGAGCCGTGCGTGCCGTCGAACGCGTAGCGCTGCCCCGGCTTGACGACGGCAACGGGGGACGGAGATTGCGAGGAAGCGGCGATATCGGACATGGGCAACAGGGTGGCCGACGATTGTGTCGGCGCTTGTGTCGGTATGGTGGCCGGTTCAGTTCGGGCACGGTGCAACGCCGGAATATGGGGGCCGGTTTGCGGTCTTCAAGCGAATTCGGCGCGGTTTTTCCTTAGGTTGCGCGGGCATTCCATGGCCGTTTTGCGGGCGTCCGGCGTGCGGGTAAGGGACCTATTATAAAATCCGTCCTTCACTTTGACTCATGCGGCTCGCGACACCGTGACTTCACGCCTCTTTGCCCTGATTCCGTGCGCCGGCACCGGCAGCCGTTCGGGCTCGGCCATGCCGAAACAATATCGAATCGTTGCCGGACGCGACCTCCTGCACTATACGCTTGCCGCTTTTGACGCCTGCAACGAATTCTCGCAGACGCTCGTGGTGATTTCTCCCGACGATAACCACTTCGACGCCCGGCGCTTCGGCGGCTTGCGCTTTGCGGTGCGCCGCTGCGGCGGCGCCTCGCGCCAGGCTTCGGTCTACAACGGCCTCGCCGCGCTCGCCGAATTCGGCGCAACCGACGACGACTGGGTGCTCGTGCACGACGCCGCGCGCCCGGGCATCACGCCCGCGCTGATCCGCGCGCTCGTCGAGTCGCTCAAGGACGACCCCGTGGGCGGCATCATGGCGCTGCCGGTGGCCGACACGCTCAAGCGCGTCGCGCCGAAGGACCCCGCGGCGCCCGGCGCGCATATCGCGCGCACCGAATCGCGCGACGGCCTCTGGCAGGCCCAGACCCCGCAGATGTTCCGCATCGGCATGCTGCGCACGGCCATCGAGCGCGCGCAGCAGGACGGCCACGATCTCACCGACGAAGCGAGCGCGATCGAATGGCTCGGTCACGCGCCGCGGCTCGTGCAGGGCAGCCTGCGGAACTTCAAGGTGACGTACCCCGAAGATTTCGCGCTCGCCGAAGCGATCCTCAGCCGGCCCGCAGAGTAAGCGCGCCGCAATCCCTCTACCCGGAACCCCAACCATGGACATCAGAATCGGACAAGGCTACGACGTGCACGCGCTGGTGCCCGGCCGCCCGCTCGTGCTCGGCGGCGTGACGATCCCCTACGATCGCGGCCTGCTCGGCCACTCGGACGCCGACGTGCTGCTGCACGCCATCACCGACGCGCTGTTCGGCGCCGCCGCGCTCGGCGACATCGGCCGCCATTTCCCCGACACCGACAAGCAGTTCTACGGCGCGAACAGCCGCGTGCTGCTGCGCGAATGTCTGCGCCGCGTGCAGGAGGCGGGCTTCACGCTCATGAACGTCGATACCACGGTGATCGCGCAGGCGCCCAAGCTCGCGCCGCACATCGAATCGATGCGCCAGACGATCGCCGAAGACCTGAACCTGCCGGTCGAGCGCGTCAACGTGAAGGCGAAGACCAATGAAAAGCTCGGCTATCTCGGCCGCAGCGAAGGGATCGAAGCGCAGGCGGCGGTACTGCTGCTGCGCGCGTGAGCGGTGACTCAACCCTCATTTTGAAGGGTTAAACGGCCCGAGCAGGGCGCGTGCCTGCTCCGCACCTGACGGCGATGATTGCAGCTGCAATCATCGCCGTTGCTTTTCTTGCCGATTAATTTCCGTTTTTTTCGTCCCATACTGAACCGGGTAACCGGAAGTGGGGAGGACGATGGCGGGAGTTGAAAGACGCGTGAAAGGCCTCGATGGCCTGCGGGCGCTGGCAGTGGCGCTCGTGTTCCTCTCGCACAAGGCCCACGTCGACGCGATCGACGCGGGCAAGATCGGCGTCTGGCTGTTCTTTCTGATCAGCGGCTATCTGATCATCGGTGAGCTGCATCGCAATCGGGTCCGCATCGAGCAGCACGGCGCGCGCACGGCCGCGCTGCTGTACGTCTTTTTCATGAAGCGCACGCTGCGCATTTTTCCCGTGTATTACCTGCTGCTCGTGGCGCTCACCATCGCGCATGCGAGCTTCTATCAGCGCGATGTCGATCTCGGGCTCGCCTGGCATTTCGTATTCCTCTCCAATTACTGGATCGGCGTGGTGCACGACGGCTGGCCCGGCACCGTGTCGCACTTCTGGAGCCTGGCGGTCGAGCAGCAGTTCTATCTCTTCGCGCCGTTTGCCATGCTATTTGTGCGAGCGTCGCGCCATCTCGCACTCTGCGCGGTGGTCATCGCGGCGGCCGCGTTCGCGCATCTCGCACTCTATGAGGAAGGGGCGATCGCGCCGCTCATCTACGCATTCTCGCCGTGGAATTTCGCCATGCTGGCACTCGGCGGCGCACTGGCGATTGGCGGCGCGCGCGTGCCATTGCGCGCCGGGGCGTTGAGCGCGGCGTGGTTCGTCGGCGCGTGTGCGGCGATCGCCGGCTTCGCGCTGGCGCGCGCCGATTGCGCGGACTGCGCCGAAGGCGTGACGAATGCGACGATGCTGCCGGGTTGCCTCGACATCGGGCTCGCGCTCTCGCTCGGCGCGCTGTTCCTGTGGCTCGTGCGCCGTCAGGACAGCGTGCTGGTCGCGGCGCTGGAACTGCGGCCGCTGGCGTATCTCGGCACGATCAGCTACGGCTTCTATCTGTTTCACAACCTCGTGCCGGCGCGCCTCGGCGTGGCGCCGGGGCTCTATACGAGGTTCCATGTGCCCGGGCTGGCGCAGCCGGTCCTCGCGCTCGTGCTGCAGTTCGCGCTGGCCGTGCTGCTCGCGCATCTGTCGTGGCAGGTGCTGGAAAAGCGCGTGCTCGAGTGGAAGCGGCCGCTCGAAACGGCGATCCGCAACCGCCTGCCCACCCGCGCCGCCGCGAGCCAGACGTGATGCCCGCCGGCGCGAGGCCTAGAGCGTCCCGCCGCCGACTTCGCGGCCGTCCGGACACAGCTCGCCGGTCTGCAACCCGTCGAGCACGCGCAGCACTTCTTCGGCGCTGCGCCCGACGTTGAGGTTGTTCACCGTGACATGCTGGATCGTGTTGTCGGGATCGACGATGAACGTCGCGCGCAGCGCCACGCCCGCTTCCTTGTCGCGTATGCCGAGCTGATCGATGAGTTCGCCTTTCACGTCGCCGAACGAATAGTGATTGAGGCGATCGAGCGTCTTGTCCTCGCGACGCCAGGCGAGCTTCACATATTCGTTGTCGCAGCTGCCGCCCATCACGACCGTTTCGCGGTCATCGAATTCCTTGATGAGCCGTGCGAACGCGACGATCTCGGTGGGGCACACGAGCGTGAAATCCTTGGGGTAGAAGTAGATGACCTTCCACTTGTTGGCGAAGGTCTGCTCGGTGATCTCGGTGAACGCCGATTCGCCGTTTTCTTCGGGATGGTTGAAGCCGGGCTTCGCGGCCGTGACGGTAAAGGCTTCGAGTTTGTCGCCGACGGTTTTCATGGCGGAGGTCCTCAGACGAGAGACGGGCCGGGCGGCCCGCTTTGCCGCCGCGCGCGCGGTGCCAGACTCGGCCACAGGCGGCGGCGTGCCCACGAAAACGATTGTCGCAGGTGCGGGCGGCGCGTGGTGCGACGGTGCGCCGCCGCCGGGTCTCGATCAGTAGGGGAGGAGGCTCAGGCGCCCTTGGCGAGCGGGAACTCGATCGTCACCTCGAGGCCGGGGCCCGGTAGCCGGTTGCGCAGGCGCAGCGCGCCGCGATAGCGGCCCACGAGGCGCTGCACGATGGCCATGCCGAGGCCCGTACCGTTGGCCTGCGTGCGGGCCGTATCGACGCGGTAAAACGGCCGCGTGACGAGCGGCAGCTGATCCTCGGGAATGCCCGGGCCTTCGTCGACCACCGAAAGCTCGACGCGCGAATGCGAGACCCGTGTTTCGAGCATGATGTGCGGAATGCCGTCGGTTTCGCTTGCGCCGTACTTGCGCGCGTTTTCGATCAGGTTGCCCACGACGCGGCGCATGTCGGTGTCGTCGGCTTCGATCATGGCCGAAGGCGCGAGCCGCGTGATGAGACGCACGCCGTCTTCGCTCGCCATGCGCGCGGCCATCTCGCCGGCGATGATCGAGAGGTCGACGCGCTCGGGCATGCGCTGGGTCGGCCGTGCGTAATCGAGGAAGCGGCCGATGATCATGTCCATCTGCTCGATGTCGTCGATCATCGCGTCCTTGGTGGCCTGGTCGGACGGACTCATCTCCGTCTCGAGCCGCAGGCGCGCGAGCGGCGTGCGCAAATCGTGCGAGATGCCCGCGAGCATCAGCGCGCGGTCGGCCTCCAGCTGCTCGAGGTCGCGCACCATCTGGTTGAACGAGCGATTCGTTTCGGCCGCGACGCCCATGCCGCGCTCAGGCAAGGGCGCGGGCGGCTGCCCCGAGCCCAGCATGCGCGCCGACATGGCGAGGCGCGCGAATGGCCGGTTCACGAGACTCGTGATGAAGGCCGCCCCGAAGAGTGATAGCGCAAGCGCAGAGACACCCCATCCGACCCACTGCAAGCCTGTGACGTTGTCGAGCTGGTCGCGGTCGAGCGCGACCCAGTAGTCGTCTTCGTCGATCTTGAAGCTGATCCACACGCCCGGAATATCGTTCACGGACTGCGCGATGACGGTGTCGTCACCAAGACGCCCGCGGATGTCGTGCTCGATCAGACGATTGAGCGACTCGTCGGGCTGGAGCTTGTATTTGTCGGTGGTTTCGCGCGGGTACACGCGCACGCCCTCGTTGCTCTCGAGATCCTGCAGCAGCGCGCGGCGCAGATCGGGATCGGAGTAGAGGAGCGCTGTGCGCGTGAGCTTGACGATCGCGACGAGCTGGAGCGCCACGCGCTGCGCGCGCGGCTCCCGCTCGATCACGCGAAAGCTCTGGAACCACGCGGCGAGACTCACCGCGATGAGAAGGGCGATCAACAGGAAGGTGCGCCAGAACAGATCGCCGAACGCGAGCGTGAGCAAACGCCGGTCAATCCGCATGGGCCCTTCCCGTTTCAACAGAGGCAGTGCAGACAACGAGACACCATTCAGGATCAGGCGGCGCCGTCGGGAATGAACACGTAACCGAGGCCCCAGACCGTTTGAATGAAACGCGGGCTGCCCGGATCGGGTTCGATGAGCTTGCGCAGGCGCGAGATCTGCACGTCGAGGCTGCGGTCGAACACTTCGTATTCACGGCCGCGCGCCAGTTCCATGAGCTTTTCGCGCGAGAGCGGCTGGCGCGGATGACGCGCGAATACCTTGAGCACCGAGAACTCGCCCGTGGTGAGCGGAATTTCCTGGCCGGCCTTGGTGAGCGTGCGCGTGGCGAGGTTCAACGCGAATTCACCGAACTCGAACACTTCGGTGGTTTCCGAGGGCGCGCCCGGCAGTTCGGACGGCGCCTGGCGGCGCAGCACCGCGTGAATGCGGGCGACGAGTTCGCGCGGGTTGAAGGGTTTGGGCAGATAGTCGTCGGCACCCATTTCGAGGCCGACGATGCGGTCCACGTCCTCGCCCTTGGCGGTGAGCATGATGATGGGCGTGCGGTCGTTGCTGCCGCGCAGGCGCCGGCAGATCGACAGGCCGTCTTCGCCTGGCAGCATGAGGTCGAGCACCAGCAGGTCGAAACGCTCGCGCACCCACAGCTTGTTCATGGCGGGGGCGTTTTCGGCCACATAGACATTGAAGCCTTGCTCGCCGAGGTAGCGGCGCAGCAGGTCCCGCAGTCGGGGATCGTCATCGACAACGAGAATTTTGGACGGGTTTTTGGTTTCCATGCCTGGCATCTTAGCGCGATTGGATACTGATGCGAGTTTGCACCAATTATCAGGTTACAGTCAGTTACAAAATTTACCCGTGCTGTGCCACGACCGCAAGCACCGACAGATAGACTTCTTTACGTAAAGCGGCAGTTCGGTAGATACTTCATTCGACTTTAAAATCCATGCCCGCGCCGAGCCGGGTTCGCACATGTATTCGAGGTAGCCGTTTGCCGCGTCAAGAAGGGAACAAAACGATGGGAGGGGTCAGGCCGACAATGCGCCACACCATGCTTGCACTGGCGCTAGCCGGTGGCGTGGCGGCTGCACTGGAGTCGGTGCCGGCCCGGGCCCAGCCCTCCGCAGACCGCTACGAGAACTCTCAGTCCTCCGCTCGTTCGCCGGGCGGCAAACCGTCGATGCGGCGCGTACGCAGCGACACGATCCCGCGCCCCGCATCGGACATCAACCAGCGTCCCGCAGTTCCCCCCGATCTCGATCAGCGTCGCCGCGACGGCCATATGACGCCCGATGAGCGGCGCCTCCTGCGCCAGCATATCGAAGACGCCGTACGCGAACTGTACAAGCGCTGATACTGCGGCGCGCGTAAATGCGGCTCTGCTGCGAAAGTGCCGCGATAACGTTTACGCGATTTTCTCTGCGCACCTCGCGCACGCCTTTCTCGCGCCTTTCATGATTTTATCGGCATCGAAGCGCGCATTCGTGCACTCGCGCCGCTGAAATGCGCTGAAAAATACCGTAGCAATTGCATCGTCAACATCCGTTTCGTCGCAGCCGTTAAGCCGGTACATTTAATGATCGCGCCGGCGGAATCGTCGTGCGCCCATTCATCATGAGCGACTCCAGACGGTCGAAGCCAAACGCGCAGTCCGCCGCCGGCGCAGCGGCGCCCGACGACGGCGCGGATGCGCTGCTCGACGCCGACGACGCCCGCCATCTCCTCGTGCGCACAGGGTTCGCGCCGCGCGAGAGCGAAGTCGAGCCTTATGTAGGGCTCACGCGAGAGCAGGCTGTCGCGCGGCTCGTCGGCGGCACGCGCAGCGAGGCGCTCACGCCGCTGCCCGCGTGGAGCGCCGAAGTGCCGCCGAGCCGGGCACAGCGCAGCGCATGGACCCCCGAGGAACGCCAGCAGGCGCAGCGCCAGCGCGGTGCGCGCTATGACGAATTGCGCGCATGGTGGCTGCGCGAGATGCTCGTCACGCCTTCGCCGCTGACCGAGCGCATGACGCTCTTCTGGCACAACCACTTCACTTCGGGGCAGGACAAAGTCGGCGAGCCGCAGTTGATGGCCGCGCAAAACGCGCTGTTGCGGCGCGATGCGCTGGGCAGTTTCGCGAGCATGCTGCACGCGCTCGCGAAGGACCCCGCGATGCTGCTTTACCTCGACGGCGCGAGTAATCGCAAGGGCCGGCCCAACGAGAATTTCGCGCGCGAAGTGATGGAACTGTTCACGCTGGGCGAAGGGCAGTACTCGCAGCGCGACGTTGCCGAAGCGGCGCGCGCCTACACGGGTTGGAGTCTCGATCCCGACACCCAGGCGTTCGTCTGGCGCGCCGACTTGCATGACGACGGCGAAAAGACGGTGCTGGGTCGCAGCGGTCCGTTCGACGGTGACCAGGTGCTCGACATCCTGCTCGCGCAGCCGCAAACTGCCCGGTATGTGTCGGCGAGGCTTTGGCGCGAGTTCATCTCCGCGACGCCCGACGATGCGCAGCTCGCAAGCGTCGCCGCTCGTTTTCACGCAAATGGATACGAGATCGGCGCTGCGCTTCGCGCGCTCTTCGTCACTCCCGCGTTCTGGGATGAACGCAATCGGGGCGTGCTCGTGAGTTCGCCGGTGGAGTTCATCGTCGGCACGATGCGGCGCTTCGATGTGGCCTATGGCGATACGCTGCCGTTCGCGCGCCGCGCGGCCGCGTTGGGCGAGAACCTGTTCTATCCGCCGAACGTGAAGGGGTGGCCCGGCGGAGCGTCGTGGATCAACAGCTCGACGCTGCTCGCGCGCAAGCAGTTCGTCGAGCAGCTGTTTCGTGCGACGGAAGCAGGGCGGCCGCATGCTGCGGCCGCAGCGACGAAGATCGCGGCAAGCATGCAGAACGCGCCGAACGCGATGCGGCGTGACGCGTTGCAAGGCGGCATGCGCTTCGATCTGGATGGCTGGCTCTCGCGCTACGGTCTCACTGCCGATGCCACGCCCGGCCTGTCCGCGCAGCTGCAAATGCAGCATGCAGTCCTGCCGCTGGCGCCTGTCGATGCGATTGCAGCCGGTAGCCGTGCGGGTTCATATCTCCAGGCACTGCTGATGGATCCGGTGTATCAGTTGAAGTGAAGCATGAATACGAATAGCCGAATCCCTGGCGGCAATGTGCGCCGCCGCACTGACGAGCGAGGCAAGCCATGAAGCGACGCGACTTTCTTGCAGCCGGTGCGACGGCAGCCGCGGTGGCGGGTACGACGCTATGGCTGCCTCGCGCTGCGCGCGCGCAAGGCACGGCGGCCATGCATCCGGGCACGGCGAGCGGCTACGAGAACCTGCTGATTCTCGTCGAGTTGAAGGGCGGCAACGATGGCCTCAACACCGTCGTGCCGTTTGCCGATCCGCTCTACTACAGCTACCGGCAATCGATCGCCGTGCCGCGCGCCCAGGCGATCCAGCTGGACGAGCGCACGGCGCTGCATCCGTCGCTTGCGCCGCTCATGCCGATGTGGCGCGCGCACGAGCTGGCGATCGTCCAGGGCGTGAGCTACCCGCAGCCCAATCTTTCGCACTTTCGATCGATCGAGATCTGGGATACGGCTTCGCGCTCCAACGAATATCTGCGCGAGGGCTGGCTCACGCGCGCGTTCGCACGCGAGCCGGTGCCGCCCGGCTTCGCCGCCGATGCGCTCGTGCTCGGCAGCGCCGAGATGGGGCCGCTCTCGAACGGCGCGCGTGCCATCGCGCTCGTGAATCCGGCGCAGTTCGCGCGCGCGTCGCGCCTCGTCACGCCGGTCTCGCTCAAGGAACGCAATCCCGCGCTCGCGCATATCCTCGACGTGGAGAACGACATCGTGCACGCCGCCGATGCGCTGCGGCCGCGTCCGGGCAATTACGCGCTGAAGACGGCGTTTCCGGCCGGCGCGTTCGGCGCCTCGATCAAAACGGCCATGCAGGCACTCGCCTCGAGCGACACGCCGCAAGGCGCGCCGATGGCGGGGCGCGGCGTCGCGGTGATTCGTCTGACGCTGAACGGCTTCGATACGCACCAGAACCAGCCGCAGCGTCATACCGACCTGCTGCGCCAGTTCGCGACGGGCATGGCGGCGATGCGCTCGGCGCTCGTCGAACTCGGGCGTTGGGACCGCACGCTCATCGTGACGTATGCGGAATTCGGGCGGCGCGTGCGCGAGAATCAAAGCCGCGGCACCGATCACGGCACGGCTTCGGCGCACTTCGTCGCGGGCGGGCGCGTGGCGGGCGGGCTCTTTGGTCAGGCGCCGCAACTCACACGGCTCGACGGCAACGGCAACCTGCCGGCGGGCGTCGATTTCAGGCAGATCTATGCGACCGTGTTAGGCCCCTGGTGGGGCCTCGACGCGCAGGCCGTGCTGCAGCAGCGCTTCGAGCTGCTGCCGTTGCTGCGCGCGTAGCGCGGCCGCGAGCCCTCAACCGCGCCGCGCGGCGCGCCAGGCGATCCACAGCTTGCGCACCGGCGTGAGCACGATCTGCTGGTGCAGCACCTGGTAGCCTTCGCGCTCGACTTCGTCGAGCAGCGCGAGTTCGAGCGCCGCGAGCGCACGCAGGGTGCGCTGGTCGCGCCGCGCCGAAGCGGGAATCGCGTCGAGCGCGGCCTGGACCGATTCGCGTGCGCGCGAGGTCTGGAACTGCATGAGCTCCGTAAACTCCGCGCTGTAGCGCCGGTTGATGAGATCGGCGGCGGTGACGTTGTAGCGCTGCAGTTCGTCGATGGGCACGTAGATGCGGCCATGGCGCGCGTCGTTGCCGATTTCCGGCACGAACTGCGCGAGCATCAGCGCGTTGCCGAGCGGCGTGGCCCAGTGTGCGGCGTTCTCGCGGTCCTCGTCGGTGCGTGCACTGAGTTGCGCGACGAGCGCGGCGAACGTGCCGCCCACGCCCTGCATGTAGCGGCGCAGGTTAGGCAGATCGAGATAGCGCGCCTGCTCGAAGTCCATCTCGAAGCCGGCGAGCAGCGCTTGCAGTTCGGGATAGACGGCGCTTGCATCGCCGAGATGCGCGGCGAGCGCCTGGGTGACCGGATGCGCGGGTTTGCCCGCGGCGAGCGCGGCCAGTTCCTTTTGCCACCAGGCGAGCTTGGTGCGGCCGACGGTGGGATCGCTCGTTTCTTTCGCGGTTTCCTCGAGTTCGCGGCGCAGCGCGAAGAGGGCGGTCAGGAGCGGCTGGCGCGCAGCGCGGGCCTGACGCAGCGCATAGTAAGTGCTCGAACCAGGGGGCGCCGCCTTTTGCAGGCAGTAGTCGTCGAAGTTCACGGCGTTCGGAGATGTGGGGCGAAGCGGCTCGCGCGGCGGCCAGAGCGCACCGCGACGGTAGAGCCGCGATTCTAGCATCGGCGCGGCTTTCGGCCGGCCCGGCAGGGCGCGCCGGTGCATGGATCGATGCACGCGTCGATGCGCTGACGTGCCCCGTCGCGCACTGTTTTCGGAATGCAGACAAGCGCCAGTCAATCGGTTAGAATCTCGCGCTTGCGCTTTCTGACGCTTAGCTGGACGCGCGCAGCCGGCCCATAATGAAGCATCGCTGCCGGCGGGCGCAGTCAGAAAGCAGGCTGGATTGCGGGCGAGGTGGCCAACACCGCGCCCGGCGTCTCACGAGGACTCGATCAGTCGGCATGTCGCACAGGGTTGTATCGCACGCGTGGTTCGCAGCGGTCCTGCCGAGCGCAAGAAGACAAGCGCAAAGAATTCGCGTGAGTGGCGAAATTGGTAGACGCACCAGGTTTAGGTCCTGACGCCCGCAAGGGTGTGCCGGTTCGAGTCCGGCCTCACGCACCAAAGTAAAAAGGCCATGTACCTTCGGGTACGTGGCCTTTTTGTTTGTGCGCGGCTTGGGCGCGGTCTACGCGAAGTACTCGCGATGGCGGCTTGACGCTGGCCGTCATCTGTTTGGCTTATTGCCTCTGCTCGTTCGGACTGCCTTACAGTTCGCTCTGCATGGCTTCGATCACCTTGTCGAGCGCACGTGCGAGTGCGTCGCGTTCCTTGTCGTCGAGGCTCGCGAAGAGGTCGACATTCCACTTGCGCGCGATGGGCATGACCTTGCGATACAGCGCGCGTCCGTCGGTTGTGAGCGAAACGAGCACGAGGCGTCCGTCCTCCTCGCTCGTGTCGCGCTGCATGAGGCCGCGGCGCATCAGCGCCTCGGCTGCACGGCTTGCCTGGCTCTTGTCGAGATTAGCGTGACGCGCAAGCTCCATCACGGAAAACGGGCCGAACGCCCCCACAGCTGCAATGAGCCGAGCCTCCGGAAGTGTGATGCCGAGCTTCGCCTGGTAGCGTTCGCTCGCGCCACGTTCGGAGAGTTTGTTCAGGACATGCAGCCGATAGGTGAGGAATTGTTCGAGTCCGGCTTTGCTTGCCTTCATGGGAGTCCTGGTCTGGTCGCTTGGGAAGGGCGCGATCGTGTCGCGATTCCATGATTGTTGCCCCATCTTGCGCGCGGGTCAACGCATCCTAACCCTTGTCCAGCGCATCCGATGCGGTGCACGAATCTATTAATCGCTTACTGCGGAATGCGTGATGCGCAGAGGTCATGCGTCTGGCCGCGATCCTGCCGCGCGGATTCCGGCAACGAGGCCGGGGCGGCGGGCCCTGGCCTCGTCTGCCCGGATCTTAGTTGGATGTACGCGCAGCGTATTTGAGGCGGGCGAGCTGCTCGGCTTCGTTGGCGAGCAGGCGTGCGGCGTCGCGGATCGCGGTTTCGAGCGTGATGGGGCCCGGCGCGGGCGAGAAGCAGCCGCTGAAGTGCGCCGCGAGCCGCGGCAGGGCGGCGGCGTCCACGGCGCCCGAGAGCAGCGTGGCCGGCACCCCCAGCGCCGCGGCGTGGCGGCAGGCGATGAACGGCGCCTTGCCGTGCAGCGTCTGGACGTCGGAGCGGCCTTCGCCGGTGATGAGCCAGTCCGCGCGATCGAGCGCTTCGTCCAGACCGATGGTGCGCGCAACGACTTCGGCGCCGGGCTCGAAGCTCGCGCCGAGCATGCGCAGCGCGAAACCCAGGCCGCCGGCCGCGCCGGAACCGGCTTCGTCGCGCACGCGACGGCCCAGCGCCGCTTCGAGCAGGTCGGCGAAACGGCCGAGCGCCGCGTCGAGCGGCGCCACCTGCTCGGGCGTCACGCCTTTTTGCGGGCCGAACACGGCGGTTGCGCCATGCTCGCCCGTGAGCGGATTGTCCACGTCCGACATGCCGACGAACGATGCCTCGCCAAGCCGCGCGTCGAGTCCGGCAACGTCCACGCGCGCCACTTGCGCGAGCGCTTGCGGCGTGGGCTCGATGGGTTTGCCGGCGGCGTCGAAGAGTTGCAGGCCGAGGCCCGCGAGCAGGCCCGCGCCGGCATCGTTGGTGCTGCTGCCGCCGAGCGCCACGTAAAAGCGCCGCACGCCTTCGTCGAGCAGCGCGCGGATCGCTTCGCCCATGCCGCGCGTGCTGCGCGCGTCGACCGGCACGCCCATGCCCACGGGGTCCGTGATGCCGACGATCTCGGCGGTCTCGACGATCGCGCTGCAGTCGTGCAGCAGGCCCACGGCAGCGTCGCGCTTCGGCCCCGCTGCGCCTTCCACGGTCAGCACGCGGCGCTCGCCGCCCATCGACAGCATCGCGTCGAGCGTGCCTTCGCCGCCGTCGGCCATGGGGCGGATGCGGATGTCGGCGTCGGCGCGCACGCGGCGGATGCCCTCGGCGATCGCGGCGGCGACCCCGTCCGCGCTGAGCGAGCCTTTGAAAGAATCAGGAGCAATGACGATAACGGGAGCGTCAGTCGACGAATTCGGCATGGTGTCTCTGCTGGAAGAATTGTGTTGGGAGCGGCTGCGGCCGGCGGGGCGTCCGGCGCGAGCGTAAGCTTAACAGCCTCGCTGCGCGGGCTGGATAACGGCGTTGCGATAGCGCGGATCGGAGCGCATTTCAGGCTCGCAGCGGCTCAAAAGCAGGCCAAAACCGGGTCAACAACAGCCACATAGCACACTCAAACGGCAATTCCAGTGGGACCGGGAAATAGTTTGCTAAAATACTTGGCTCTTTTGACGGAACCGCACCGCAAGCCGCCCGTTTCGGCGCTGTTGAGCGGCGCACGAGGCGCCTGCGTTCAGCTCCAAAGCGGGTTGCTGGACCACATCGGATCCAGGCGGACCGCGGCTCGCAAAGACCACAGATTACTGATTCGCTCGAACAATTTTAGGACGATTGAAGCCATGGCTAACGTTGTTGAAAACCTCGGCAAGCTCGAACGCCGCGTGACGATTTCCCTGCCGAAGGACGCCGTGCAGAAAGAAATCGATTCGCGCATCCGCAAACTCGCGAAGAACGTGCGCATGCCGGGCTTCCGTCCGGGCAAGGTGCCCCTCAAGATGGTCACGCAGCAGTATTCGGGCCAGGTCGAGGCCGAAGTCCTGAGCGACAAGGTCGGCAAGGAATTCTTCGACATCAGCCGCGCCGAGAACCTGCGCGTCGCCGGCCAGCCGAGCTTCGCGCCGAAGTCGGAAGCCGCTGAAGGCGACTACGCGTTCGACGCGACCTTCGAGGTCTACCCGGAAGTGAAGCTCGGCGACGTTGCGACGGCCGAAATCGAGCGCACGACCACGACCATCACCGAAGCGGAAATCGACCGCACGCTCGACATCCTGCGCAAGCAGCGCGTGCACTTCCACGCTCGCGGCGAAGCCGGCGAGCACGGTGACGGCGGCGCCGACACCGCAGCGAAGGAAGGCGACCGCGTGACGGTCGACTTCGTCGGCAAGATCGACGACGTCGCGTTCCAGGGCGGCACCGCGGAAGGCTTCGCGTTCGTGCTGGGCGAAGGCCGCATGCTGCCGGAATTCGAAAAGGCGGCAATCGGCCTGAAGAAGGGCGAGTCGCGCGAATTCGACCTCGCGTTCCCCGAGGACTATCACGGCAAGGACGTCGCCGGCAAGACGGCTAAGTTCACGATCACGATGCAGCAGATCGAGTGGCCGCACCTGCCGGAAATCGACGCTGAATTCGCCAGGTCGCTCGGCATCGCCGACGGCGACCTCGTGAAGATGCGCGCCGAAATCAAGGACAACCTCGAACGCGAAGCGAAGCGCCGCACCCAGTCGATCGTCAAGAACCAGGTGATGGACGCACTCCTGAAGATCTCCGAACTCGACGTGCCGAACGCGCTCGTCGAGCAGGATCAGGAACGCCTCGTCGAAATGGCGCGCGCCGACCTCGCGCAGCGTGGCGTGCCCAACGCCAAGGACGCACCGATCCCGGCCGAAATGTTCAAGGAACAAGCCGAGCGCCGCGTCAAGCTCGGCCTCGTGCTCGCCGAACTCGTGAAGGCCAACAGCCTCGAGGCGAAGCCGGAGCAGATCCGTGCTGAAGTCGACGAATTCGCGAAAAGCTATGAGGACCCGAAGGAGGTCGTGCGCTGGTATTATTCCAACCAGCAGCGTCTGGCCGAAATGGAAGCCTATGTCGTCGAATCGAACGTCGTCGACTTCGTGCTCGGCAAGGCCAAGGTGACGGACAAGCAGGTTAGCTTCGAAGAACTGGCAAGCGCGACGGCGCAGGCTTAAAACTGCCCGCTACGGCGTGCCGGCTGTCGGAGCGACCGACGGCCAGCACGCCGTTTTTGTATCCGCAGGTTTTAGCCATGCTGTCCGTGTGGTTGATTTAACCGGGGTCCGTCGCCATACGGGTATATAGAAGAACTTTTCCAGACAAGGATGCACCGCATGACCATTCGCGCTCAATCGCTGGATACGTTGACCTCCCACTCGTCGCGGGACTTCGACCCGCAGGCGCTCGGCCTCGTGCCGATCGTCGTCGAAACGAGCGGCCGCGGCGAACGTTCCTACGACATTTACTCGCGCCTGCTCAAGGAGCGCGTGGTGTTCCTGGTCGGCGAAGTGAACGACCAGACGGCCAACCTCGTGGTCGCCCAGCTGCTGTTCCTCGAAAGCGAAAACCCGGACAAGGACATCAGCCTGTACATCAACAGCCCGGGCGGCTCGGTGTCGGCCGGCATGGCGATTTACGACACGATGCAGTTCATCAAGCCGGACGTTTCGACCCTTTGCATGGGCCTCGCGGCCAGCATGGGCGCGTTCCTGCTGGCGTCGGGCGCCAGGGGCAAGCGTTTTGCGCTGCCGAACTCGCGCGTGATGATTCACCAGCCGCTCGGCGGCGCGCGCGGCCAGGCTTCGGACATCGAAATCCAGGCTCGCGAAATCCTGTACCTGAAGGAGCGCCTGAACCAGTTGCTCGCGCACCATACGGGTCAGCCGGTCGAGCGCATTGCGCGCGACACGGATCGCGACAACTTCATGTCGGGTGACGACGCCCAGGCCTACGGTCTCGTCGACCAGGTCCTGCACAAGCGTCCTTGATCTGCGCGAGCGGTTTTGCGCGTCCGACCCTGCGAAGGGCGCGCAGGCCGTGACAAAGGCAACGTAAAGGAACAGCTCGGCCCCCGTACAAAAGGGGATAGCCGACGCCGCGCAGACCTTGTGAAATAATCGGCAAACGCGCTTCGCGGCCTGCGGCCCCCAACGCCGTCACAGCAAGCGGTTCACGCACCCTCCGGCCTCGCCGGGGGAAACGGCGTATCATGTAACAGAGTGTCCGGAGGCTCATTTATCCATGGCGGACAAGAAAGGTTCTAACAGCGAGAAGCTGTTGTATTGCTCGTTCTGCGGCAAGAGCCAGCATGAGGTGAAAAAGCTCATCGCTGGTCCGTCGGTATTCATCTGCGATGAATGCATCGACTTGTGCAACGAGATCATTCGCGACGAAGCCGCCGGTGCGGGCGTCGACGCGGCGCTGTCGCGCTCGGACCTGCCGAGCCCGCAGGAGATCCGCGACATCCTCGACCAGTACGTGATCGGGCAGGAACGCGCGAAGAAGATTCTCGCAGTGGCGGTGTACAACCACTACAAGCGTCTGAAGCACCTCGACAAGAAGGACGACGTCGAACTCTCCAAGAGCAACATCCTGCTGATCGGGCCCACGGGCTCGGGCAAGACGCTGCTCGCGCAGACGCTCGCGCGCCTTCTGAACGTGCCGTTCGTGATCGCCGACGCCACCACGCTGACCGAAGCCGGTTACGTGGGCGAAGACGTCGAGAACATCATTCAGAAGCTGCTGCAGAACTGCAATTACGAGGTCGACAAGGCCCAGCGCGGCATCGTCTATATCGACGAAATCGACAAGATCAGCCGCAAGTCGGACAACCCGTCGATCACGCGCGACGTCTCAGGCGAGGGCGTGCAGCAGGCGCTGCTCAAGCTCGTCGAGGGCACGATGGCTTCGGTGCCGCCGCAGGGCGGTCGCAAGCATCCGAACCAGGATTTCATCCAGGTCGACACGACCAATATCCTGTTCATTTGCGGCGGCGCGTTCGACGGTCTGGAAAAGGTCATCACCGACCGTACGGAAAAGACCGGCATTGGCTTCGGCGCGAGCGTGAAGAGCAAGCAGGAGCGCGATACCGGCGAAGTGCTGCGCGAAACGGAACCGGAAGACCTGATCAAGTTCGGCCTGATTCCCGAGCTGATCGGCCGTCTGCCCGTGGTCGCCACGCTCGGCAAGCTCGACGAAGCCGCGCTCATGAAGATTCTGGTCGAGCCGAAGAACGCGCTCGTCAAGCAGTATCACAAGCTCTTCAACATGGAGCGCGTGGAGCTGGAAATTCGCCCGGCTGCGCTGCAGGCCGTCGCCCGCAAGGCGATTCGCCGCAAGACGGGGGCTCGTGGCCTGCGCTCGATCCTGGAACAGGCATTGCTCGACGTGATGTACGAGCTGCCGGCCATGAAGGGCGTGAGCAAGGTCATCATCGACGACAACGTGATCGACGGCGACGGCAAACCGCTGCTGATCTACGAAGACGCTCCGAAGGTTGCAGGGTCGAACTGATGGTGGTGATCGGCTAAAGAGTTCCGGAAAAGGGCCGTTCATACAATGGGATGAACGGCTTTTTCGTTTAATCTTGTGGTCGATGGCGCACTATTTTGGAGTCACTGAACTTTTCCCACACGCGCGAGGCTTGCAATCGGTATCTCAGGCCTCAATTACCGAACAATTGATTCCACTCATGGGGAAATGAAATGTCAGGAACCCAACTCCTCCCGCCGGAACGCACCACGCTCCCGCTGCTGCCGCTGCGAGACGTCGTAGTCTTCCCGCATATGGTGATTCCCCTTTTCGTGGGCCGACCGAAATCGATCAAGGCCCTCGAAGCGGCTATGGAAGGCGGCAAGCACATCATGCTCGTCGCGCAGAAGACCGCCGCGAAGGATGAGCCGACCGAAAAAGACATGTATGAAGTAGGGTGTGTCGCCAACATCCTGCAAATGCTCAAGCTGCCCGACGGCACCGTGAAGGTGCTCGTGGAAGGCCTGCAGCGCGCGAAGACGCTTTCCATCGAAGAGCAGGAAACGCAGTTCTCGTGCGAAGTGATGCCGCTCGAACCGGACCACGCCGACAGCGCAGAAACCGAAGCGCTGCGCCGCGCGATCGTCTCGCAGTTCGACCAGTACGTGAAGCTCAACAAGAAGATCCCGCCGGAGATCCTGACGTCGCTGTCGGGCATCGACGAGGCCGGTCGTCTTGCCGACACCATCGCCGCGCATCTGCCGCTCAAGCTCGACCAGAAGCAGCACATCCTCGAGATGTTCCCGGTCGTGGAGCGTCTGGAGCACCTGCTCGCGCAACTCGAAGCCGAAATCGACATTCTCCAGGTGGAGAAGCGCATTCGCGGCCGCGTGAAGCGCCAGATGGAAAAGAGCCAGCGCGAGTACTACCTGAACGAGCAGGTCAAGGCGATCCAGAAGGAACTGGGCGAAGGCGAAGAGGGTGCGGATCTCGAAGAACTCGAGAAGCGCATCACGGCTGCGCGCATGCCCAAGGAAGCCAAGAAGAAGGCCGACGCCGAACTCAAGAAGCTCAAGCTGATGTCGCCGATGTCGGCGGAAGCCACCGTGGTGCGCAACTATATCGACACGCTGATCGGCCTGCCGTGGCGCAAGAAGAGCAAGGTCAACAACGACCTCTCGAACGCCGAAGCCGTGCTCGACGAAGACCACTTCGGTCTCGAGAAGGTGAAGGAACGCATTCTCGAGTATCTCGCGGTGCAACAGCGCGTGGACAAGGTCAAGGCGCCGATCCTGTGCCTCGTCGGGCCTCCGGGCGTCGGCAAGACCTCGCTCGGGCAGTCGATTGCGCGCGCAACGAACCGCAAGTTCGTGCGCATGGCGCTGGGCGGCGTGCGTGACGAAGCCGAGATCCGCGGCCACCGTCGTACGTACATCGGTTCGATGCCGGGCAAGATCCTGCAGAGCCTGACCAAGGTCGGCGTGCGCAATCCGCTCTTCCTGCTCGACGAAGTCGACAAGATGGGCATGGATTTCCGCGGCGATCCGTCGTCGGCGCTGCTCGAAGTACTCGATCCGGAACAGAACCACACGTTCGCCGACCACTACATCGAAGTCGACTTCGACCTCTCCGATGTGATGTTCGTCGCCACGTCGAACTCGCTGAACATCCCGCCGCCGCTGCTCGACCGGATGGAAGTCATCCGCCTGTCGGGTTACACGGAAGACGAGAAGGTCAGCATCGCCCAGCGTTATCTGCTGCCGAAGCAGAAGAAGAACAACGGGCTGAAGCCGGGCGAGATCGAGGTGACCGAAGGCGCGATCCGCGACATCATTCGCTACTACACGCGTGAAGCGGGCGTGCGTTCGCTCGAGCGCGAAGTGTCGAAGATCTGCCGCAAGGTCGTGAAGATGCTGCTGCTGAAGAAGGCCGACAAGGCCGTCACGGTGGACAGCGCCAACCTCGACACCTTCCTCGGTGTGCGCAAGTACGACTTCGGTCTGGCCGCGAAGGAAAACCAGATCGGCCAGGTCACGGGCCTCGCGTGGACGGAAGTCGGCGGCGATCTGCTGACGATCGAAGCGGCGGTCATGCCCGGCAAGGGCAACGTGATCCGCACGGGTTCGCTCGGCGACGTCATGAAGGAATCGGTCGAAGCGGCACGCTCGGTGGTGCGTTCGCGTTCGCGTCGTCTCGGCATCAAGGACGAAGCGTTCGAGAAGCAGGACATCCACATCCACGTGCCGGAAGGCGCAACGCCGAAGGACGGTCCGTCCGCAGGCGGTGCGATGACGACGGCGCTGGTGTCGGTGCTCACGGGTATTCCGGTGCGCGCCGACGTGGCGATGACGGGCGAGATCACGCTGCGCGGCGAAGTGCTGCCGATCGGCGGGCTGAAGGAGAAGCTGCTCGCGGCGCATCGCGGCGGCATCAAGCTCGTGCTGATCCCGGAAGAGAACGTCAAGGATCTCACCGAGATTCCGGACAACGTGAAGAACTCGATCGAAATCGTGCCGGTCCGCTGGATCGACAAGGTGCTCGAACTCGCGCTCGAACGTGTGCCGCAGCCGCTGCCGGAAGAAGAAGTGAAGGCCGAGGACGCCAAGGCGCCCGTGGCCGAATCGAAGGATGCCGCCGCGACGGAAGTCGTCAAGCACTAAGCCTTCGGTACCCCTTCAGTACCCCTTCAACAGGCCGCGCTCCTGCGCGGCGCGTTGGACCCCAGAAAGCCCGCGGCATGCTCCGCGGGCTTTTTATTTGCGTCACGATTCTTGACGTTGTGATGACAACCAGTGGTCTTTTCCGCCATTTCCCACTTGTTCGAATACTCCTTCGAATAATCCCTCAAATCCCGCGCCGAATCAGGCTCAACCCCGCTTGACACGGCACTATCGGCCCCGTTAAATGGGCGGGCCCCGCGCTATGGCGGGGACGTCTATCCAATAAGTTGACCTTCTTTCTTACGTTTACCCAAACACATTCTCGGGGGCTGGAATGAATAAAACGGAACTGATTGACCATATTGCGCAACAAGCCGACATTTCGAAGGCGGCTGCGGGACGCGCACTCGACGCCGTGATCGGCGGCGTCAAAGGGACGCTCAAGAAGGGCGGCTCGGTTACGCTCGTCGGCTTCGGCACGTTCGCCGTCGGCAAGCGCACGGCGCGCACGGGCCGCAATCCGCGGACCGGCGACGCGATCAAGATCAAGGCGGCGAAGGTGCCCAAATTTAGGCCTGGCAAAGCGCTGAAGGATGCGCTAAACTAGCGGGCTCGCTACCTGATGGGTAGCGCAGCAGAAGTCGCAGCACTGGAAGCAGCGCAGGAAAGCATGAAGCTGGGTGCTTAGCTCAGTTGGTAGAGCGGCGCCCTTACAAGGCGTAGGTCGGGAGTTCGAGCCTCTCAGCACCCACCACAGCTTCGGTTCCGGTACGTAGCGCACCGCACGGAGCGGTAGTTCAGTTGGTTAGAATACCGGCCTGTCACGCCGGGGGTCGCGGGTTCGAGTCCCGTCCGCTCCGCCAAGGATATCTCGACAAGAAGGCGAACTCCGGTTCGCCTTTTTTGTTGGCCGCTGTTGTAATATCGGGCGTTCCATTTTTTGGCGCCCTCAACGTCTGGTCACGCATGCTCGACTTTTTCCGCAATCACAAACGCCTGATGATGTTCATGCTGCTCCTGGTCGTCCTGCCAGGGCTGGGCTTCGTCGGTATTCAAGGTTTCCGCGGCTTCTTCGATGAAAGCGCGAACGTCGCAAGCGTCAACGGGCACAAGATCACGCGTGCCGAGTATGACAACGCCGCGCGCCAGCAGCTCGACCAGGCCCGCCAGGTCCTCGGCGCCCAATTCGACGCGAGCATGTTCGACACGCCCCAGCACCGCAAGGACATCCTCGACGGTCTGATCCAGCAGCGCGTGCTCGTGGACGAAACGCAGCGCCTGCATCTCACCGCCTCGGACGACGCCGTGCGTCGCGCGCTGCTCGCCGACCCGGTGATCTCGTCGCTCAAGAATCCCGACGGCTCGATCAATCTCGACCAGTACAAGCAACTGCTCGCCATGCAGGGCATGACGCCCGAGCAGTACGACGAGCGCGTGCGCTATAGCCTCTCCATGCAGCAGCTGCCGGCGTCGATCATCAGCAGCGCGTTCACGCCGAAGGCGCTCGCGCAGCAGCTCACGGGCCTTTCGGAGCAGCAGCGCGAAGTGCAGGGCCTCGCGTTCCACGCGAGCGACTATGCGCCGAAGGTGCAGCCGACCGACGCGCAACTGCAGGCGTACTACGACGCGAACAAGAACGCTTTCGCCACGCCGGCCACGGCGCAGATCCAGTACCTCGTGCTTTCGGCGGCGACGGTTGCCGCCGGCGTGCAGCCGAGCGACGCCGATCTCAAGAAGTACTACGACGACAACATCGCGCACTATCGCACGCAGGAAGAAGTGCGCGCGAGCCACATCCTGATCACGGTGCCGAAGGACGCGAGCGCCGACGTGCGCAACGCCGCGAAGCAGAAGGCCGAATCGATCCTCGCCGAAGTGAAGGCGCATCCGGATCAGTTCGCGCAGATCGCGCAGAAGGAGTCGCAGGACCCGGGTTCGGCCTCGAAGGGCGGCGACCTCGGCTACTTCGGCCCCGGCATGATCGCGGGCGGCCAGGCGTTCGACGCCGCGGTCTTCAAGCTCAAGAAGGACGAGATCAGCGACGTGATCCAGTCGGACTTCGGCTATCACATCGTCAAGGTCACGGACCTGAAGCCGGCGGTCACGAAGCCGTTCGACGACGTGAAGGCGCAGATCACGAACGACGTGAAGGCGCAGCAAGCCGCGAAGCTGCTCGCCGACGCGAGCGATGGTTTCACGTCGGTGGTCTACGAGCAGGCCAAGAGCCTGCAGCCGGCCGCGGACAAGTACAAGCTGACGATCCAGACGGCCACGGTCACGCCGAAGCCGAATGCCGCGCTGCCGCCGGATAGCCCGCTGAACAACCAGAAGTTTCTCGCCGCCGTATTCGCGAGCGACTCGGTGAACCAGCACAACAACACCCAGGCGATCGACGTCGGCAACAACACGCTGATTTCGGCTCACGTGACGAACTACCAGCCGGCCGCCGTGCCCGCGTTCGCCGCGGTCAAGGATGCGGTGCGCCAGAAGGTGATCGCGCAGCAGGCCGCCGACATGGCGCACAAGGACGGCGAGGCGAAGCTCGCGGAGCTGCAGAAGTCGAAGTCGACCGACGGTTTCTCGTCGGCGCTCAAGGTGTCGCGCAACGACGCCCAGGGGTTGCCGCCCAGCGCGCTGTCCGCCGTCTTCAAGGCCGATTCGCAGAAGCTGCCCGCTTACGTGGGCGTGGACCTCGGCAACGACGGCTACGCGATCTACCGCGTGAACAGCGTGACCAACGGTCCGGCCGCAGAAGGCCCGCGCCTGGCCGCCGCGCAGCAGCAGCTGGCCCAGGTGGACGGCCAGTCGCAGGTGCAGTCGTACCTCGACGCGCTGCGCGAGCGCGCGAAGGTGAAGCTCTACGGCTCGCTCAGTTCGGCCAGCCAGTCGGGCGACGGCGACGGCGCCCAGTAAGCCCGACCCGCATCAGCCTGCCGGCGTCGAGAGCCGGCACAAAAAAAGCCCCGCGAAACACTGCGGGGCTTTTGCGTTCTGGCGAGCGCGAAATCAGAGGCAGGCGCTGATGTCGCTGGTGGCGTCTCCACCGGCGCCGCCGCCGGAGCGGAAGCCGACCCACGTCTTCGCGCTGGCGCTCCACGCCGGGCGTACCGTTGCCGCTGCGCCGTTAGGCGGCTGCTGGCCAGGGACGTAGACGTCGACAGCCTGGCCGTTGGCGAGCACGGACTGCGAGATGACTTGCTGCTGCGACTTGTCGGACCATTTTTGTGCGATGCATTGCGCAACCGTTGCAGGCGGTTGCTGGCTCGTGCCGACGGACTGCGCTCCGCTCGGCATTGGCTGATTGGCGCAGGCAGCAAGTGCTGCCGTAACGACAATGAGAGGTAAATATTTCACGCTTCTTCCCTCCAGTCAGGGTCGGTCGGATTCAGACAGCGAAGCTTCGCGGGCTCGCGTGTCTGACGCAAACGGTGGCCAATGGCGCGACGCGGTTGCCCGCCGCCACGCTGGCTGAGAGGCTCGAGCGGCTTGAACGCGCCAAGGTTGGAGCCCTGAGAAAGGGCGCCCGGTGAGGACGCCCGCACGTTTGCCCAGCTGCCGCCTCAGCGCCGCACGCCGCTGCCGAGCAGCGGCTTGAGCGTTGGCCACACGTTGTCGAGCAGCAAAGGCTGTGCCTGCTGGGTGGGATGGATCTGGTCGGCCTGGAAGAGTTCGGGCTTGTCGGCGAGGCCAGCTAGCAGAAACGGCACGAGCGGGACGTTCAGTTCCTTCGCAAGCCGCTCGTAGATGGCGTGGAAGTCACGCGTATAGTCGACCCCGTAGTTGGGCGGCACGTACATGCCGATGAGCACGGGTTTCGCGCCGCCCTTGCGGATCTGCGTGACGATGGCGCGCAGATTGCTGTCGGTCGTCGTGAGCGGTACGCCGCGCAGTGCATCGTTGGCGCCCAGTTCGACGATCACGATCGCGGGCTTGATGCGCTGCATGACGAGCGGCAGGCGCGTGAGTCCGCCGCTGGTCGTGTCCCCGCTGATGCTCGCATTCGCAACGTTATAATCGATCCGCTCGCTGGTGAGCCGCTGGCGCAGCAGGGCCACCCAGCCTGTATCGCGTGGCAGGCCATATTCGGCGGAAAGGCTGTCGCCGAGCACGACGATGTTCGGTTTTGCCTTGGCGGCGGGGTTCGTCGCCGCGTTGGCCGTGGAGACGGGCGTGGCCGCGAGCGCGGTGCCGGTCGTGCCACAGAGGGCGCCGAACAAGACGGCAGCGGTCAAGGCGGCGATAGCGGCAAACGCGCTGGAGCGGGACCGGGCGCGGGAAAGGGTGGCGCGCCGCGCGGCGCGCTTCTGGTTCACGGCTAACCTGTGCGTCATCATGTGCGAATGAATAGCGATCCAGTCATCGAAGTACGGGGTTTGAGCAAGCGGGTCACCGACGCCACCGGCGAGCTGACGATCCTCGACGGCATCGACCTCACCGTGCAGGCCGGCGGGAGCGTGGCGATCGTCGGCGCTTCCGGTTCCGGCAAGTCGACGCTGCTCGGCCTGCTGGCCGGCCTCGACAGCGCGAGCGCGGGTTCGGTGCGCCTGCTCGGCCATGAGCTTACCGGGATGGCCGAAGATCAGCGCGCGGCGCTGCGCAACGGCTCGGTGGGCTTCGTGTTCCAGTCGTTCCAGTTGATGCCGCATCTCACCGCATTGGAGAACGTCGCGCTGCCGCTCGAACTGCAGGGTGGCATGTCGACGCGTGATGCTTTCGCCCGCGCGCGCACGCTGCTCGAGCGCGTGGGTCTTGCCGAGCGCACGGGCCACTACCCGAAGCTGCTCTCGGGCGGCGAGCAGCAGCGCGTGGCGCTCGCGCGCGCGTTCGTGACGCGCCCGGCCGTGCTGTTCGCCGACGAGCCCACCGGCAGCCTCGACGCCGCCACGGGCCACGCCGTCATCGACCTGATGTTCGAACTCAATCGCGCGAACGGGGCGACGCTCGTGCTCGTCACCCACGACGTCGATCTCGCGCAGCGTTGCGACGCCATCATCACGATCGAAGCGGGCCACCGCGTGCCCAACGCGCCGCATGGCGCGGCATCCTCTCGTAACGCGAACAATGTCGAAGCCGGGCGTTAGCGCCTGACCGGTGAACGGCGTGCGCAGTGCATGCGCACGCCGGTTCCCCGCGAGTTAGCGCTTGAGCGCCGCACGGGCGCGAGCGATCAGCGCGGCCGTGGACGAATCGTGCGGCTTCACATCGGCGCTTGCGGCGTTCAGGTCGGCTTCGACCACCTTGCCGAGGATCTTGCCGAGTTCCACGCCCCACTGGTCGAACGGATTGATGTCCCACACGGAAGCCTGCACCAGCACCTTGTGCTCGTAGAGCGCGATGAGCGCGCCGAGCGAGCGGGCCGTGAGCGCGTCGACGAACAACGTGGTGGTCGGGCGGTTGCCGGGGAACATGATGTGCGGCACGAGTTCGGGCTTGTCCGCGCCGGCAATCTTCTTCGCTTCTTCCTCGGTGCGGCCAAGCATCATCGCCTCGCTCTGCGCAAAGCAGTTCGCGAGCAGTTTCGGATGATGGTCGGCCAGCGGATGCTCGGGCGTGAGCACGGCGATGAAGTCGATCGGCACGATCGTCGTGCCCTGGTGCAGCATCTGGAAGAACGCGTGCTGGCCATTCGTGCCGGGCTCGCCCCAGGTGATCGCCGAAGTCGCGTAATCGACGAACTTGCCGTCGAGGCGCGCCGACTTGCCGTTGCTCTCCATTTCGAGCTGCTGGAGATACGAAGGCAGGAAGTGCAGCGCTTCGGAGTACGGCGCAACGAGATAGCTCTGCGAGCCGAAGAAGTTGCGATACCAGATGCCGATCATGCCGAGCAGCACGGGCAGGTTCTTCTCCAGCGGCGCTTCGCGGAAGTGCTTGTCCATGTCGTGCGCGCCGGCGAGCAGTTCGTCGAACTGCTGCGGTCCGATGGCGATCATGATCGAGAGGCCCACCGCCGACCACAACGAATAGCGGCCGCCCACCCAGTCCCACATCTCGAACACGTTCTCTTTGGCGATGCCGAACTTCACGACTTCGGCCGGATTCGCCGAGACGCCCACGAAGTGCTTCGCGAGTTCGCCTTGCGGACAGCCGTGCTTGACGAACCAGTCGCGCATCGACAGCGCGTTGGTCATGGTTTCGAGCGTCGTGAACGTCTTCGACACGATGATCGCCAGCGTTTCTTCCGGATCGATGTTTTCGATCGTGCGCCACAGGTCGGCGCCGTCGACGTTCGAGACGAAGTGCGAGGTGATCTCGGGCAGCTCGAGATGCTCGAGCGCGTGCACGACCATCTTCGGCCCGAGGTCCGAGCCGCCGATGCCGATATTCACGACATGGCGGATGCGCTTGCCCGTGTACCCGGTCCATGCGCCGCTGCGCACGGCGTCGGCGAACTTCGCCATCTTCGCGCGCTCGGCGGCGATCTGCGCGTGGAACGGGGCGTCGGCTTCGGTGGCGCGCAAGGCGGTGTGCAGCGCCGCGCGGCCTTCCGTCGGATTGACGACTTCGCCCTTGAACATCGCATCGCGGCGCGCTTCCACACCGGCCTCGCGAGCGAGCTGCACGAGCAGCTTGAGCGTGGCGTCGGTGATGCGGTTCTTCGAGAAGTCGGCGCCGAGACCGGCGCCTGCGAACGTGAAGCGTTCGGCGCGCGTCGGCGCAGGGTCGTTGGCGGGGGCGAACCAGTCGCGCAGCTTTTCGTCGCGGATCTGTTCGTAATGCGTCTGTAGCGCGGACCAGGCGGGGAGCGGATTCGTCATGTTCGTCTAGCGAGGGATCACGAATGGAGGGCGGCAGGTGCGGTTCGCCGGTCAGGCCGAACGCGCTTCGCGCGCCGCGGGGAAGCACGGGCCGCCTTGGGTGCAAGGCGGCGTGCGGAGGATCAGTATAGCGGCCTCGCGCGACACTGCGCAGCGTTGTGATGCCTGCGGCTGTGCCGGGCGCGGGAGGCGGCGCGAGCGTCGTCGTGAAGCAAGCCGCGTGCCGCGCGAACGGATGCGCGGGATGCGGCTTCAGGCGGCATAAGACGGCGCGTAAAAGAGCCGGTTCATGAGCTTGCGCACCGCTGGCGCGAGTTCGCCCGCCGTGAGGCCCGCGGGGCCGTCGCCTTGTGCGCACAGCGTGTCGGCGGCGAGGCCGTGCAGGTAGACGCCCGCGAGCGCGGCCTCGTAGGGCGGCACGCGCTGGGCGAGCAGCGCGCCGATCATGCCGCCGAGCACGTCGCCGGTGCCGCCCGTGGCGAGGCCCGCGTTGCCGGTGGGATTGACGGCGACGCGTCCGTCTGGCGCGGCGACCACGGTGCCGCTGCCCTTGAGCACGGCAACCGCCGCGTAGCGGTCGGCTAGTGCCCGCGCCGCGGCGAGGCGGTCGCGCTGCACCGCGGCGGTGTCGCAGCCGAGCAGGCGCGCTGCTTCGAGCGGATGCGGCGTGAGCACACAAGGCGCGCCGCGCGCGGCCGCCGACTGCGCGACGTGCGCCGCTAGCGCCTCGTCGCGCGCGACGAGATTGAGTGCATCGGCATCGAGGAGCACCGGGGCGGAAAGGCGCAGGATGGTGTCCACGAGCTGGCGCGCCGACGCGCTGCCGCCCATGCCGCAGCCCGCCGCGACGGCGTCCATCGCGTCGAGCGCGAGCCTGGCCGCCGCGTGCAGCATGAGTTCGGGGTGCGGCGCGTCGTAGGGCGGCGCGTCGCTGCCGAGAAAGCCCACGTGAACCTTGCCCGCGCCGGTGAGGAGTGCCGCGCGCGCCGCGAGAATCGGCGCGCCGCACATGCCCGTGTCGCCGCCCACGACGGCGAGCGTGCCGAACGTGCCCTTGTGGGTGGCGAAGTCGCGAGCGGGCAGGGCGGCGGCGAAGAGCGCCGGCGCGTTCAGGCGCACGGCGCCCGGCGTGTCTTCGGTGTCGATGCCGATAGGCGCGACCGCGACGGCGCCTGCGTGGTCGCGCCCGACGCCCGTGTACAGGCCGGGCTTGGCGGCGATGAACGTCACGGTATGGGTCGCGTGCACCGCCGGGCCGCTGCCGACCACGTTGCCGGTGTCGCTGTCGAGGCCGCTCGGCACGTCGAGCGCGAGCACGTGGCCGTGGCTGCGCGCGCGTGCCGAGAGCGTTTCCGCGAGCTCGGCGAACATGCCCTCGAGCCCGCGCGCGAGACCGATGCCGAACATCCCGTCGACGAGCCAGCCGTAGGCGTCGAACGATGCGGGCGCCGACGCGGCGATGGGCACGCCCGCCGCACGCGCCTCGGCGAGCGCCCAGCGTGCGTCGTCGGGCTTGACCTCGACGGGCATGCAGACTTCCACGGCGAGGCCTGCGCGATGCAACTCCGTAGCGACGACGAGGGCGTCGCCGCCGTTGTTGCCGGGCCCGGCGGCGAACCAGACCGGCTTGTCGCTCGCCGACGAGGGCGCATGCGCGAGCTGCTCGCTCAGGAAATGCGCGGCAGCGGCGCCCGCGCGCGCCATCAGCGTGTGGGCAGGCAGGGCCGACTGCGCGGCGACTTCGGCCTTGCGCAGCTGTTCGACGGCAAGCAGCGGGACCGCACGATCGTGCGGGTAGACGAGCACCGGTTGCCCGGCGCCAGAGGAGTGGGGAGCGTGCGACATGACGATGCGGTCCTCAGAGGCGACATCGCAACGATACCCGAGCACGCCCTCGGACGGCACGCCCGAGAAGCGCGGTGACCGGCACGGCGGCGCGGCAACGCCGCCCGCCCACCGCTCAATCGCGGCCCGGCGAGAGCGCCTTGATGGTATCGGCCGGCAGGTCAGGCGCCGCGTTCGAGATCTGCTGGGCGATGAGCCGCGCCGAGCCGAGCGAAAGTGCCCAGCCTGCCGGCCCGTGGCCCGCGTTGACGTACAGGCGCGGATGGTTCACGTTGCCGACCGCGGGCAGGCCGTCGGCGGACAGCAGCTTCATGCCCTCCCAGGCAAGCGCGGCCGAAATGCGCGCGGCGCCCGGCGCCCAGTCGCGCGACGCCTCGCCGAGCAGCGCGAGGGCGTCTTCGGTGAGCGCCTCGGGCAGCGCGTCGTCGACTTCCTGCGCGCGCAGCAGCACGGCGGCGCCCGATATGCGCAGCCGGTGATTCATGCGCGCGATGGCGATGCGCTTGCCGGCGTCGACGATTGTGGTCTGCGGCACGCATTCCTCGTGTGCCACCGGCGAATTGAGCGTGTGCATGCGCAGCGGATAGAACGGCATCTTGAGGCCGAGCGGCGCGAGGAGGCGTGGCGTTTGCGCGCCGGCGGCGACCACGACGGCATCGCCCGAGATCACTTCGACGTCGCGCGAGCGGCCCGCTTCGTGCGCAGGCGGCGCCAGCTCCACGGCCGCGCGCCGGTCTTCCAGGCGGATCGCATTGACCTCGCGGCTCATCTCGAACTGCACGCCGCCCTGGGCGTCGAGCACCTGCTTGAGCAGCTTCACGAAGAGCGGGCAGTTGGCCACCCGGCCGGTTTCGAAATGCACGCCGCCTGCAAACGGCGGATCGGCGGGAATGGCATGGTCGAATGCCACGCATTCCGCGGGCGACAGCGCGTGGTGGGGCGTCTCGAAGCGGCGCAGCAGCTCGAGGGCCGGTTGCGTGAGCGACCATTCGTCGTTGCCGCGCACGAGGTAGAGCAGGCCGTCGCGCTGCTCGTAGTCGAGCTGGAAGCGCGCGTCGATGTCGGCGAGCGCCGCTTGCGCCGAGTCAATGAGCGGGCGCAGCAGCGCATAGCGCCCGGCGAACGCCTCGGAGCCGTGCAGCGTGGCGAGGCGCTTGACGAAACCGTGCGCGTGGCCGCGCCAGCCCGTCTTGCTGATCACGCCGCCGGACGATTGACGGCCATTGCGCAGGAAGGTGGGGCCGAACCAGACGTCGAGCGGCGTGGGCAGCGCAATGCCGCTATGCCCGTAGGTTGCGCCTTGCGCAACGGTGGCGTGGCGTTCGATTACGCAGACGCGATGCCCGGCCGCGCGCAGCTGCCAGGCGGTAGCGATGCCGGCGATTCCGCCGCCGATGACGATGACATCCATGACGATACGATCTGCAGGCAGGTGGCGCTCGCTCGGGTGAGGGCGTCCTGCCGAAGGTGGGGCGTGCGGCGCGCCGAAGCCATGCCCGGGTGCGCCGATCAGACGAAACGCGCAATCATAGCAGCGAAAGCGTGAGCATCGCCATGCGCGAGGCCGGCGTGCCACACGCGTTGCGCGTGGCCGCCGGGGCGGTCAGGACAGGCCTTCCGGGTTATAATCGCGGTCTCCCTTCGCCTGACCGTCGCCATCCCCCGCGCGACGCATCGCCACCTTGCGACGTGTTTCGCGCGAGGCGAAGCCGCGACGCAACTCTGACGCAACCTCGACGCAACGCCCCAGTCCATGGCCCACTTCTCGTGTTTCCCCGGCGCTTCGGCCCTTTCCGACTTCCGTCAGACCCGCCTGCTCGAGACGCTTCAGCGTATCGACGCCAACATCGTCGGCGTGTACGGCCAGTATCTGCACTTCGTCAATTCGGCGGCGCAGCTCTCCGCCGACGACAGCGCGAAGATCGAAGCGCTGATGCACTACGGTGCGCCGTTCGCGGCCCCGCAGGAGCGCGGCAGCGCGCTCACGTTCCTCGTCGTGCCGCGCTTCGGCACGGTGTCGCCGTGGGCGAGCAAGGCCACGGACATCGCGCACCATTGCGGCCTCGAGCAGGTGCGCCGCATCGAGCGCGGCGTCGAATACACCGTGGTGCTCAAGTCGGGCCTGCTCGGCGGCAAGAAGACGCTCGCGGAAGAGGCGCACGCCGCTGTCGCCGCGGCGCTGCACGACCGCATGACGGAAAGCGTGGCAGCTTCGCGCGACGCGGCGCTGCATCTGTTCGACGAACTGCCGGCCCGTCCGATGCAGACCGTCGACGTGCTCGGCCACGGCCGTGCGGCGCTGGAGACGGCCAACGGCGAACTGGGCCTCGCGCTCGCCGACGATGAAATCGACTACCTCGTCGAAAACTTCAAGAAGCTCGAGCGCAACCCGACCGACGTCGAGCTGATGATGTTCGCGCAGGCCAACAGCGAGCACTGCCGCCACAAGATCTTCAACGCGAGCTGGACGATCGACGGCCAGGATCAGGATATGTCGCTCTTCGCGATGATCCGCAACACCGAGAAGATCAGCCCGCAGGGCACGATCGTTGCGTACTCGGACAACTCGTCGATCATGGAAGGCGCGGTCGCGGAGCGCTGGTTCCCGCGCAAGAACCACGCCGACGGCACGCCCGGCGAACAGTACGGTCGCCACACCGAACTCACGCATACGCTGATGAAGGTGGAGACGCACAACCACCCCACGGCGATCTCGCCGTTCGCGGGCGCGGCCACGGGCTCGGGCGGCGAAATCCGCGACGAAGGTGCAACGGGCCGCGGCGCGCGTCCGAAGGCCGGCCTCACGGGCTTCACGGTTTCGAACCTCGACCTGCCCGACGCGCGCGAAGCATGGGAAGACGCCCGCGACGCGGCCGTGCCGCTCGCGCTGCGCAACCCCGCCGACACGCAGGGCGCCTACGGCCGCCCGGACCGCATCGCTTCGCCGCTGCAGATCATGATCGACGGCCCGCTCGGCGGCGCCGCGTTCAACAACGAATTCGGCCGCCCGAACCTCGGCGGCTATTTCCGCACCTACGAGCAGAACGTGGCGGGCACCGTGCGCGGCTATCACAAGCCGATCATGATCGCGGGCGGCCTCGGCAACATCAGCGCGCAGCACACGCACAAGCACGACCTGCCGGCCGGCACGCTACTGATCCAGATCGGCGGCCCGGGCATGCGCATCGGCATGGGCGGCGGCGCGGCCAGCTCGATGGCCACCGGCACCAACACCGCCGAACTCGACTTCGACTCGGTTCAGCGCGGCAACCCGGAAATCGAACGTCGCGCGCAGGAAGTCATCAATTCGTGCTGGCAGCTGGGCGAGCGCAACCCGATCCTGAGCATTCACGACGTGGGCGCGGGCGGCCTTTCGAACGCCTTCCCGGAACTCGTCGACGGCGCCGACAAGGGCGCGCGCTTCGAACTGCGCAAGGTGCAGCTCGAAGAGTCGGGCCTCTCGCCGCGCGAAATCTGGTCGAACGAGTCGCAGGAACGCTACGTTCTCGCGATCGCGCCCGCCGATCTGGCAGAGTTCCAGGCGATCTGCGAGCGTGAGCGCTGCCCGTTCGCCGTCGTGGGCGTCGCGACCGACGCGCGCGACCTGAAGCTCATCGACACCGACGAGCAGGCGCTCGCGGCCAACGGCGGCCACCAGCCCGTCGACATGCCGATGGACATCCTGCTCGGCAAGCCGCCGCGCATGCACCGCGACGTCGAGCACGCGAGCGTGCCGCTCGCGCCGGTCGAAGTCACGGGCGTCTCGCTCGACGAAGTCGCGAAGAGCGTGCTGCGCCACCCGACCGTGGGCAGCAAGTCGTTCCTCATCACCATCGGCGACCGCTCGGTGGGCGGCACGACGGTGCGCGACCAGATGGTCGGCCCGTGGCAGGTGCCGGTGGCCGATTGCGCGATCACCGCGCTCGACTACGCGGGCTACAAGGGCGAAGCGATGACGATGGCCGAGCGCACGCCGCTCGCCGTGATCGATGCGCCCGCATCGGGCCGCATGGCCGTGGGCGAGGCGATCACCAACATCGCCAGCGCGCCGATTCTGTCGCTCGACAAGCTCAAGCTCTCCGCGAACTGGATGGCCGCGTGCGGCGCACCGGGCGAGGACGCCGCGCTGTACGACACCGTGAAGGCGATCGGCATGGAGCTGTGCCCGGCGCTGGGCATCGGCATTCCGGTGGGCAAGGATTCGCTCTCCATGCGCACGAAGTGGAACGAGGAAGGCGTGGCGAAGGAAGTGGTCGCGCCGGTTTCGCTGATCATCTCGGCGTTCGCGCCGGTCGACGACGTGCGCCGCCACCTCACGCCGCAACTGCGCCGCGTCGACGAGGCGGGCGAGTCGGTGCTGATCGCGATCGATCTGGGCCGCGGCAAGAACCGCATGGGCGGCAGCATCTTCGCGCAGGTCACGCAGCAGGTCGGCGATGCGGTGCCCGACGTGGACAGCGCCGAAGACCTCAAGCAGTTCTTCACGGCCATCCAGCAACTGAACGCGAACGAGCAACTGCTCGCGTACCACGACCGCTCGGACGGCGGCCTGTGGGCGACCGTCTGCGAAATGGCCTTCGCGGGTCACACGGGCGTGTCGCTGAACGTCGACATGCTCGCGCTCGACAGCGAGCACGAGTCCGATTACGGCGATGCCAAGGACTGGGCGAAGCAGACGAGCGGCCGCCGCGAAGACCGCACGCTGCGCGCGCTCTTCTCCGAAGAACTCGGCGCCGTGATCCAGGTGCCGGCACAGCAGCGCGACGTCGTGATGGGCGTGCTGCGTCAGCATGGCCTCTCGGTGTGCTCGCACGTGATCGGCACGCTGAACAATCGCGACTCGATCGAAATCTACCGTGACGCGAAGCGTATCTACGAAGCGCCGCGTGCGGAGCTGCAACGCGTGTGGAGCGAAGTGAGCTGGCGCATTGCGCGTCTGCGCGACAACCCCGCGTGCGCCGATTCCGAATACGACGCGCTGCTCGACGCCGCCGATCCGGGCATGCAGCCGCATCTCACGTTCGATCCGGCCGAGGACATCGCCGCGCCGTTCATCGGCAAGGGTGCCCGTCCGCGTGTGGCGATCCTGCGCGAACAGGGCGTGAATTCGCACCTCGAAACCGCGTACGCGTTCGACCGCGCCGGCTTCGACGCGCACGACGTGCACATGAGCGACCTGCTCGAAGGCCGCGCCACGCTCGCCGACTTCGCGGGTGCGGTGGCCTGCGGCGGCTTCTCGTACGGCGACGTGCTGGGCGCGGGCGAAGGCTGGGCCAAGACGATCCGCTTCAACGCGAAGCTCGCGGACATGTTCGCGGCGTTCTTCGCGCGTCAGGACACGTTTGCGCTCGGTATCTGCAACGGCTGCCAGATGATGTCGAGCCTCGCCTCGATGATCCCGGGCGCCGAAGCCTGGCCGAAGTTCACGCGCAACAAGTCGGAGCAGTTCGAAGCGCGCTTCTCGCTGGTGGAAGTGCAGGGCTCGCCGTCGCTCTTCTTCGACGGCATGGAAGGCTCGCGCATTCCGGTGGCGGTCGCGCACGGCGAAGGTTTCGCGGACTTCTCGCAGCAGGGCGACATCTCGAAGGTCGCGGTGGCGATGCGCTACGTCGACCATCGCGCCCAGGCAACCGAGGCCTACCCGTTCAATCCGAACGGCTCGCCGCAAGGCATCACCTCGGTCACGACGCCCGATGGCCGCTTCACCGTGCTGATGCCGCACACCGAGCGCGTGCAGCGCACGGTGACGATGAGCTGGCACCCTGAAGCCTGGGGCGAGGCGAGCCCGTGGATGCGTGCGTTCCAGAACGCGCGCAAGTGGGTGGGCTAACGCGCCTCGCGAACTTCGCGGACGGTTGACGCCAGGGCAGGGCAACTCGCCCCGGCGGAAAAACCCCGGTCCTGCCTCGATTGCGAGTGCGGACCGGGGTTTTTGCCTTTTGGGCGCCGACCGGCGCGGCCTTGCGGCGAATATCGGCGTTAATCGCCGCATATTGTGCGGTGATTAATTTGCGCATGCGGCGAATACGGCTCATAATCGCCGCATGAATAGCGGCGAATACACCTACATCTGGCAAGCCGGCGACTGGCCTCAGTGGCGCTTCGATCTGGCGGCGCTGGCCGAGCCCATGGCCGAGGTCAGCCGCGCCCAGGGCCTGCTGGTGGGCAGGCTGGCCGATGTCGGCCTCGCGCTGCGGGATCAGGCGAGCCTCGCGGCCCTGACGGAGGACGTGCTCAAGACCAGCGAGATCGAGGGCGAGCAGCTCGACGTCGCCTCCGTGCGTTCGTCTATCGCGCGTCGCATGGGCGTGGACATCGGGGCGCTCGCGCCGGTGGACCGCCACGTGGAAGGCGTGGTGGAGATGGTGCTCGACGCGACCACCAACAGCCGCGCGCCGGTCACGCGCGAGCGCCTGTTCGGCTGGCACGCCGCGCTGTTTCCTACGGGCTACGCGGGCCTGTCGCGGATCAACGTCGGGGCATGGCGCGACGATGCGAGCGGGCCCATGCAGGTGATCTCGGGGCCGATCGGCCGTCAACGCGTGCATTTCGAGGCGCCGCCCGCGAGCCGGCTGGAAGCCCAAACGCGGCGCTTTCTCGACTGGCTCAACGGTCCGGCGCACGAGCCGCCGCTGATCAAGGCGGCCCTCGGTCACCTGTGGTTCGTCACGCTGCACCCGTTCGACGACGGCAACGGCCGCGTGGCGAGAGCCATCGGCGACCTGCTGCTCGCGCGTGCGGACGGCAGCGCGCAGCGCTTTTACAGCCTCTCCGCGCAGATTCAGCGGGAGCGCAAGGGCTATTACGACATTCTGGAGCGCACGCAGCGCGGCTCGCTGGACGTCACGCTGTGGCTCGCCTGGTTCTTCGACGCGCTGCATCGCGCGGTCGATCAGGCGCAAATCACGCTGGATGCCGTGCTCGCCAAGGCGCGCTTCTGGCGCGAGTGGGCCACGACGCCGTTCAACGAGCGCCAGGTCAAGCTCCTGAACCGCCTGCTCGACGGCTTCGACGGCAAGCTCACGAGCGGCAAGTGGGCGGCGATTGCCAAATGCTCGTCCGATACGGCGTTACGCGACATCAACGACCTGCTGACGCGCGGCGTGCTGCGCAAGGCGGAGGGGGGCGGGCGCAGCACGAGTTACGAGCTCAACGCATAGCCGCAAACAAAAACCCCGCGCCTTTGCAGGTCGCGGGGTTTTTTGCAGTACCTAAAGCGGCAAATGCGCCGCCATGCAGCCTTACTGAATCTTCGCTTGCTTGCGCAGATTCTCTTCGAACGCCTGCAGCTTTTCCTGCTGGATCTGCTGGACGATCTGCGGGCGCACCTGTTCGAGCGGCGGCGGCGTGACCGGGCGGATGTCGTCCACGCGGATGATGTGCCAGCCGAACTGCGTGTGCACCGGCGTATCGGTCATCTGGCCTTTCTGCAGATGCGTGGCCGCCGTCGCGAACTCCGGCACGTAGGCCTTCGGATCGGACCAGTCGAGGTCGCCGCCGTTCTTGGCCGAACCCGGGTCCTTCGAGTACTGCTTCGCGAGGTCTTCGAAGCTGGCGCCGGCCTTGATCTTCGCGATCAGGTCCTTGGCCTGCTGCTCGTTGTCCACGAGGATGTGGTGCAGGTGGTATTCGCTGCCGCCCGCATCCTTGGTCAACTGGTCGTAGCGCGCCTTGACTTCGGCGTCGCTCGGCTGGTTGTTCTTCACGAAGTTCTGAATCAGCGCGCGCAGCACGACGGTCTGCTGGGCCACGGCGATTTGCGCCTTCACGTCCGGGTTGTTCGGAATGCCCTCGCGAATGGCTTCCTGCATGAGGATTTCGCGGTTCACGAGTTCCTCGCGCACCGCCATTTGCAGTTGCGGCGAATCCTGCTGGCCTTGTTGGACAAGCTGCTGGACCAGCGCATCGGCGCGCGCTTTGGGAATCGGCGTGCCGTTCACGACGGCGATGTTCTGCGCAAAGGCGGGAGCCGCCGCGCACGCAGCCAGCAACACCCAGAGATGGGTCTTCTTCAAGGTCATCGGAAAGTCCTAACGGGGCGAACCAAAATGGCGAACAAAAAAACGAAATCTAACGTGGGCTAGCGGGGCAGCGCCGCGGCTTCTTCGGGCGTGAGCGCCGTGATCGCGAGGGCATGGATGCCGCGCTGCATGGCCTCGGCCAGCGCATCATACACCATGCGATGCCTTGCCACGCGGGCTTTCCCCGCGAATGCGCCCGCAACGATCGTGACATGATAGTGACCGCCGGCAGCGGCGCCGGCGTGTCCGGCGTGCTGCGCGCTGTCGTCGCGCACCTCGATGGAAACGGGGGCGAGCGCCGCGGTGAGGCGCGTTTCGATCAGCGTCATGCGCTCGGCGGGGCTGGCGTTGAGAAAGACGTCGCTCATTCTTCTTCCTTCATGTAACGCGAAAGCCACAGGCTCTGGCCGACGATGAACACCACGAGGATGCCGGTCGCGCCGAACAGCTTGAAGTCGACCCACGCGTCGGTGGAGAAGTGGAACGCCACGAAGAGATTGAGAATGCCGAGCAGCGCGAAGAAGATCGACCAGACGAAGTTCAGTTGCGTCCAGATGCGCGGCGGCAGGGTGATCTGCTTGCCCATCATCGCTTCGATGAGGTTCTTGCCGAATGCCACCTGCGAGACGAGCAGCACGACCGAGAACGCCCAGTAGAGCACGGTGGGTTTCCACTTGATGAAGGTTTCGTCGTGCAGCATCAGCGTGGCGCCGCCGAACACGACGACGATGCCCAGCGAAAGCCACAGCATCGGGTCGACCTTGCGGTGACGGAATGCGACCCACGCGATCTGCACGAGCGTAGCTCCAATCGCCACGGCCGTAGCCGTAAAGATGCCCCACAGCTTGAAGGCGACGAAAAAGAGGATGATCGGGAACAGATCAAACAGGAATTTCATTATCGGCCTGAGAGTTGACGAATTGAGCCCGGCAAAAGAGGGCACGACGCTGTCAAGGCCCGGTTTTACCCAGCGGCGCCCCGCGCGGGGCGCGGCGCTGCCTTGCCAGCGTTCACTTGGGCTCGAATTGTAGCGCAGCCGAATTGATGCAATACCGAAGGCCCGTCGGGGCCGGACCATCTTCGAACACGTGGCCGAGATGCGCGCCGCAGTTCTTGCAGCGCACCTCGATGCGCAGCATGCCGTGCGTGCGGTCGGTTTTCTCTTCGATCACCTCGCCGTTGATCGGACGGAAGTAGCTCGGCCAGCCGCAACCGGCGTCGAATTTCGTGTCGGACTCGAAGAGCGGCGTGCCGCAACACACGCAGTCATACACGCCGCGATCGAAATGATCCCAGTATTTGCCGGTGAAGGCGCGCTCGGTGGCGGCATGGCGCGTGACCTGATACTGGCCTTCGTCGAGCTGTTCGCGCCATTGCTCGTCGGACTTGTAGCCGGGGTAGGAGGGGGAGTTGTGGTCGTCCTGGCTCATGTCGGGTTCCTGTCGGGTGGGAAACAAAGATCACGTAGATGGGGGCGCGCTCACGAAGAGCAACTGACTTCGAGCGAACTCGCCCAGTCGGGCGGCAGCCCCGCGTACGACGCGTTCTCGGGCTGCTCGTCGAATGGCCGCTCCAGCACCTTGGCAAGCCGCTCGACTTCGCTGAAGTCCTTTTGCGCGGCGCGCTCGATCGCCGTTTGCGCGAGGTGATTGCGCAGCACGTATTTCGGATTGGTGCGGTTCATTGCTTCCGCACGCGCGGCGTCGTCGCGTGTTTCGTGCGCAAGGCGCGCGCGGTAGTCGGCTGCCCACGCGTCGAAGGCGGCGCGATCGAGAAAGAGATCGCGCACCGACGTGTCGCCGCTCGCGTCGTGCTTCGAAACGCGTGCGAGATGGCGATACGTGAGCGTGAAATCGGCACGATTGGCATGCATGATTTCGAACAGCTTGTTCGCGAGTGCGTCGTCGCCTTCGCGCGCGTGTTCGAGACCGAGCTTCGCGCGCATGCGCGCTTCGAGCGCGGGCGCGAAGTGCCCCTTGAAGCGTTCGAGCACGCCTTGCGCGTCGGCCACCACGCGCTCGCCGCGCTTCTTGTCGTCGGCGATGTCGTAGTGCGCGCCGAACAGCGGTACGAGCGCCTGCGCGAGGCAAAAGAGATTCCAGTACCCGATCTGCGGCTGCATGCGGTACGCGTAGCGGCCCTGCGAATCCGAGTGATTGCAGATGTGGTTGGCGTCGAAGCCGTCCATGAAGCCGAACGGACCGTAATCGATCGTGAGGCCGAGGATCGACATGTTGTCGGTATTCATCACGCCGTGGCAGAAGCCCACGGCCTGCCACTCGACCATCAGCGCCGCCGTGCTGCGCACCGCTTCGTCGAGCAGGGCGAGGTACGGGTCGTCGGCTTCGCGCAGTTGCGGATAGAAGCGCGCGATCACGTGGTCGGCGAGCGCGCGCAGCGCGTCCACGTCGTCGTGAGAATAGAAATGCTCGAAGTGGCCGAAGCGTACGAAGCTCGGCGACACGCGCGTGACGACCGCCGCCGTTTCCATCTCTTCGCGGCGCACGGGCTGGCCGGAGCCGGTCACCGTGAGGGCGCGCGTGGTTGGAATGCCGAGATGATGCATGGCTTCCGAGCACAGGAATTCGCGGATCGACGAGCGCAGCACCGCGCGGCCGTCGCCCATGCGCGAGTAGGGCGTGCGGCCCGCGCCTTTGAGCTGGATCTCGTTGCGCCTGCCCTCGTGCTCGACCTCGCCGAGCGTGAGCGCGCGGCCGTCGCCGAGCTGGCCCGCCCATACGCCGAACTGGTGGCCGGAGTAGACCGTTGCGTACGACATGGCCGATGGCGAGCGCTCGCGCGTGAAATTCCCGCTGAAAAACGCGGCGAACGCGGGATCGGCAACGGCGGACGCATCGAGCCCGAGTTGCGCGGCCATGGCCTGCGAGAAGCCAACGACATAAGGCGCAGGCAGCGGCGCGCCGGGCAGCCGCGTATAAAAGCGGGCGCCGAGCGTGGCAAAGGCATCGTCGCGCGGCGCGATCAATGCGCGTTCGAAGTCGGCGAGCGGACCGGTGGCGGGCATGAGCGGAGCGGACGAGCCGCCTTGGGGTTCGGGAGTGCCTGGTGAAAACGACATATTGAGGGCCTGTTGAATAGTCGATATTGTAAGTCCGCACCCGCCGGCGTGCTGGGACACGTTCGAAGCTTGCCGGCGCGCCAGCCAGAGATGCGAAGGCAAAACGCGAAAGCAAAACGCGAAAGACAACGACACCGAACGCCGATCCAACGCGAGGAGACCGCCACCGATGAGTGCGCCGCTGCTGGGACAGATGATGGATGTGCCGCTCACGCTCCCGTCGTTGATTGCGCATGCGGCGCGCCATCATGGCAGCGCGCAGATCGTCTCGCGCCGCGTCGAGGGCGATATTCATCGTTACACGTACCGCGAGTGCGAGACGCGCTCGAAGCAGCTTGCCCAGGCGCTCATGGCGCTGGGCGTGGCGCCCGGCGAGCGCGTCGGCACGCTGGCCTGGAACGGCTACCGCCACCTCGAAGCCTATTTCGGCGTGACCGGCTTCGGCGCCGTGTGCCACACCATCAATCCGCGGCTCTTTCCCGAGCAGATCGCCTGGATCGTCAATCACGCCGACGACCGCTACGTGCTGTTCGACATCACGTTCGCCGCGCTCGTCGACACGCTCGCGCCGCAATGCCCGAACGTGCGCGGCTGGATCGCGCTGTGCGACGAGTCGCACCGGCCGGCCATGCGCACGGAAGTGCTCGGCTACGAAACGCTGCTCGCCGCGCAGGACGGCAGCTACGCGTGGCCTGAACTCGACGAGCGCAGCGCCTCGAACCTTTGCTACACGTCCGGCACCACGGGCAACCCGAAAGGGGCGCTCTACACGCACCGCTCGTCGGTGCTGCACGCGTATGGCGCGTCGCTGCCCGACGCCATGGGGCTTTCCGCACGCGATGCGATCTTGCCGGTCGTGCCGATGTTCCATGTGAACGCATGGGGCATTCCGCATGCGGCGCCGCTCACGGGCGCAAAGCTCGTGATGCCCGGCAAGGATCTCGACGGCAAGTCGCTCTACGAACTCATGGAAACGGAAGGCGTCACCGCCTCGGCCGGCGTGCCCACGGTCTGGCTCGGCTTGCTGGCGTATGTGCGCAGCGCGGGCGTGCGTTTTACCACGCTGCAGCGCACGGTGGTGGGCGGCTCGGCCTGTCCGCCGGCGATCCAGCGCGCCTTCGAGGACGACTACGGCGTCCAGACCATCCACGCGTGGGGCATGACGGAGATGTCGCCGCTCGGCACGCTCTCGAGGCTCAACTGGGAGCAGTCGGAACGTCCGCGCGAAGTGCAGCAGGCACTCCTCGAGAAGCAGGGGCGCGTGATTTTCGGCGTGGACATGAAGATCGTGGGCGAAGACGGGCGGGAACTGCCGTGGGATGGCGTGACGTTCGGCGACCTGCACGTGCGCGGGCCATGGGTGATCGACCGTTATTTCCGCCAGGAAAGCGGCTCGCCGCTCGTGGACGGCTGGTTCCCCACGGGCGACGTCGCCACGATCGACCCCGACGGCTTTCTGCACATCACCGACCGCAGCAAGGATGTGATCAAGTCGGGCGGCGAGTGGATCAGCTCGATCGACCTGGAAAACATCGCCGTGGCGCATCCGGCCATCGCGGAGGCCGCTTGCATTGCCTGCGCGCACCCGCGCTGGACCGAGCGGCCGCTCATCGTCGCGGTGAAGAAACCCGGCGCCGCGGTGACGCGTGAAGAACTGCTCGCGTACTTCGAAGGCAAGGTCGCGAAATGGTGGCTGCCCGACGACGCCGTGTTCGTCGACGAATTGCCCCATACGGCGACGGGCAAACTGCAAAAGCTCAAGCTGCGCGAGCAGTTCCGCGCCTACGTGCTGCCGACCGCGCTTGCCGTGGAGGGCTGTCCGCTCGATCCGGTGCAAGACGCCGCGAAGCGCGGATAAGCCACCCCGAGCCGCCCGCGCAGCTGCACAAGGTTCTCCGGCGCAGCCATCTGGCTGCGTTTTTTTTCTTCCGACTTTTGCCCGCCGACCCGCCGGATTCGTGCGTTCAGTACAAACCCTGGCGTCCGCAGCGCAGCAAAAAATTGAACGAACGTTCTTTTTTGGGTATTCTGCCTGCTGACCGGGAATGTCGGACAATGAAACCGACGACGCACATCGCGGCCCGCAAGCATGGAGGCAGGCAAATGGCAGTGGACTACACGACTCGCGACGGCGTCGCCGTCATCACGCTCAATAATCCGCCCGTCAACGGCCTCGGGCATTCGACCCGCGCAGGCATTGTCGAGGGTCTCGCGCGCGCCGCGAGCGATCCGGCCGTTGCGGCCGTCGTGATCACGGGCGCCGGCAAGGCGTTCTCGGGTGGCGCGGACATCACCGAATTCAACACGCCCAAGGCGATGCAGGAGCCCACGCTCCACACCGTCATCAAGGAAGTCGAAAAGAGCGCGAAGCCGGTCGTGGCCGCGATTCACAGCGTGGCCATGGGCGGCGGTCTCGAACTCGCGCTCGGCGCGCACTACCGGATCGCCGCTGCCGGCGCGCAGATCGCGCTGCCCGAAGTGAAGCTCGGCATTCTGCCGGGGGCGGGCGGCACGCAGCGTCTGCCGCGCGCGATCGGCCTCGAAGCCGCGCTCAACATGATCGTCACGGGCGCGCCGGTGATGAGCGAAAAGCTCGCGACATCGGGGCTCTTCGACGCCATGGCACAAGGCGATCTGCTCGAAGAGGCGATCGCCTTCGCGCGCAAGGCCGCCGACAAGCCGGGCCCGCATCCGCTCGTGCGCAACCGCAAGATCGAACACGCGAACGCCGAAGGTTTCCTGCAGTTCTCGCGCAACACCGTTGGCGCGATGGCGAAGAACTATCCCGCGCCGGTCAAGTGCGTCGACGCCATCGCGGCGGGGGTGAAGCAGGGCTTCGACAAGGGCCTCGTGTTCGAGCGCGAATGCTTCCTCGAACTCGTGCAGACGCCGGAAAGCCGCGCGCTGCGCCACGCGTTCTTCGGCGAGCGCGCTGCGAGCAAGATTCCCGATGTGCCGTCGAGCACGCCCACGCGCGACATCCAGAAGGTGGCCGTGATCGGCGCGGGCACGATGGGCGGTGGCATCACGATGAACTTCCTCAACGCGGGCGTGCCGGTCACGCTGCTGGAAACGAAGCAGGAAGCGCTCGACCGCGGCCTCGCCACGATCCGCAAGAACTACGAAGCGCAGGTCAAGAAGGGCAAGCTCACGCAGGAGAAGCTGGAAGCGCGCATGGCGCTCATCAGTCCGACGCTCTCCTACGACGACCTCAAGCAAGCCGATCTCATCATCGAAGCGGTGTTCGAAGAACTCGGCGTGAAGGAGCAGGTGTTCAAGCGCCTCGACGAAGTCGCCAAGGCGGGCGCGATCCTCGCCTCGAACACCTCGACGCTCGACGTCGACAAGATCGCGGCGTTCACGAAACGTCCGCAGGACGTGGTGGGTCTGCACTTCTTTAGTCCTGCCAACGTGATGAAGCTGCTTGAAGTCGTACGCGGCAAGGAAACGGCCAAGGACGTGCTCGCCACTGTCATGCAGGTCGCGAAGAAGATCCGCAAGACGGCCGTGGTTTCGGGCGTGTGCGACGGCTTCATCGGCAACCGCATGATCGAGCAGTACGTGCGTCAGGCGCTCTACATGCTCGAAGAAGGCGCGCTGCCCGCGCAGGTGGACCGGGCGATCGAGAAGTTCGGCTTCGCGATGGGCCCGTTCCGCATGAGCGACCTGGCCGGCAACGATATCGGCTGGGCCATTCGCAAGCGCCGTTATCAGGAACACCCGGACATGAAGTACTCGAAGATCGCCGACCGTCTGTGCGAGACCGGCCGCTTCGGGCAGAAGACCGGCGCAGGCTGGTACGACTACAAGGCGGGCGAGCGCAACGCGCTGCCGTCGAAACTCGTCGACGAGATGATCGTGGCGTACTCGAAGGAAGCGGGTGTGGAGCGTCGCAAGATCAACGACGAGGAAATCGTCGAGCGTCTCGTGTTCTCGCTCGTCAACGAAGGCGCGAAGATTCTCGAAGAGGGCATCGCTTCGAAGGCGTCGGACATCGACATGGTCTATCTCACGGGCTACGGCTTCCCGCTGTGGCGCGGCGGCCCGATGCTGTACGCCGACACGGTCGGCCTCTACAACGTCGAGCGCGCGATTCGCCGCTATGCGCAGCAGCGCAATGGCGAGGCGTGGGAAGTCGCGCCTTCGATCGGCGAGCTGGCAGCCAGTGGCGGTACGTTCAACTAAGCATCACTCACGGACGCAAAAGCGGACGAACAGGCGGACGAACATCATGAGAAGCGCAGACGACGTGCTCCTGCTGATCGACCTGCAATACGACTTCATGCCGGGCGGCGCGCTTGCCGTCGCGCGTGGCGATGAAGTCGTGCCGGTCGCGAACCGGCTCGCGCAGGGCTTCAGCCACGTGGTGCTCACGCAGGACTGGCACCCGGCGCAGCACGTTTCGTTTGCGGCCAATCATGCGGGACGCGCGCCGTTCGAGACGACGGCGCTGCCCTACGGCGAGCAGGTGCTGTGGCCCGTGCACTGCGTGCAGGGCACCGACGGCGCGGCGCTGCATCGCGACCTGGACGTGCCGCATGCGCGCGCGGTGATCCGCAAGGGCCATCACGCCGACGTGGACAGCTACTCCGCGTTTCTCGAAGCCGACCGCAAGACGCCCACCGGCCTCGCGGGCTATCTGCGCGACGTAGGCGTGAAGCGCGTGTACTGCTGCGGCCTCGCGACCGACTATTGCGTGGCGTGGTCCGCGCTCGACGCGCGCGCCGCGGGCTTCGAAACCGTGCTGATCGAAGACGCCTCGCGCGCCATCGACCTGAACGGCTCGCTGGCCGCCGCGTGGCAGCAGCTGCTCGTCGCCGGTGTGAAGCGCGCGCAATCGGCCGAGGTGCTGGCACTGTCCGCCTGAACGTCCAATCAAAGACATCCTCTGGATTCAATATTCGTAGTGGGAGACATCGCATGACTGACGCCGTAATCGTATCGACCGCCCGCACGGGCCTCGCCAAATCCTGGAAGGGCGCCTTCAACATGACGCACGGCGCCACGCTCGGCGGGCACGTGACGCAAGCCGCCGTCGAGCGCGCGAAGATCGACCCCGCGCGCGTGGAAGACGTGATCATGGGCTGCGCGAACCCCGAAGGCGCAACGGGCGCGAATATCGCGCGCCAGATCGCGCTGCGCGCGGGCCTGCCCGTGAGCGTGCCGGGCATGACGGTGAACCGCTTCTGTTCGTCCGGACTCCAGACGATCGCGCTTGCCGCGCAACGCGTGATCGCGGGCGAAGGCGACGTGTTCGTCGCGGGCGGGGTGGAATCGATCTCGTGCGTGCAGAACGAGATGAACCGCCACATGGTGGCCGAAGGCTGGCTCAACCAGCACAAGCCCGAAATCTACTGGAGCATGCTGCAAACGGCCGAGAACGTCGCGAAGCGCTATGAGATCTCGAAGGATCGCCAGGACGAATACGGCGTGCAGTCGCAGCTGCGCGCGGCGGCCGCGCAGGCAGCGGGTCTCTTCAACGACGAAATCGTGCCGATGACGGTGCTCGCCGGGGTGGCCGACAAGGCCACGGGGCAACTCGTCACGAAGGAAGTGACGATCGCCGCCGACGAAGGCATTCGCGCCGACACCACGCTCGAAGGCGTTGCGAAGATCCGCACGGCGATGCCGGGCGGCGTCATCACGGCCGGCAACGCGAGCCAGTTCTCGGACGGTGCGAGCGCCTGCGTCGTGATGAATGCGAAAGTCGCGGAGCGCGAAGGCCTGCAGCCGCTCGGCATCTTCCGCGGCTTCGCCGTGGCGGGCTGCGAGCCGGACGAGATGGGCATCGGCCCCGTGTTCGCCGTGCCCAAGCTGCTCAAGCAGACGGGCCTGAAGGTCGAGGACATCGGCCTGTGGGAGCTGAACGAAGCGTTCGCGGTGCAGGTGCTGTATTGCCGCGACAAGCTCGGCATTCCCGCCGACCGCCTGAACGTGAACGGCGGCGCGATCGCCGTCGGTCACCCGTATGGCGTGTCGGGCGCGCGCCTCACGGGCCACGCGCTCATCGAAGGCAAGCGCCGCGGCGCGAAGTTCGTCGTGGTGACGATGTGCATCGGCGGCGGGCAGGGCGCTGCCGGCCTCTTCGAAGTCGTCTGACGCCAGGGCGCGGCAGTGGACATGCCTGCTGCCGCACTCACGTTTTCATCGCTTTCCCGCGGCTCTACGCGCGCCGGGCCGCCCTCGCGCCCGAGCCGCTGCGGGTATCATGACGGCTGTCGGCGCGCGCACGGTGCGGCGCCTGTTCCCATGCAGATTGAAAGAGGTGAGTTCGTGATTCGTCATATCGTGATGTGGAAGCTCAAGGAGTCGGCCGAAGGCGCGACGCGTGCCGAGAACGTCGTGAAGTTCAAGGCGCTGCTCGAAGGCTGCCGCGATCTCGTGCCGGGCACGCTGCACCTCGAAGTCGGTGTGGCCGCGCCGGGCCTCGCTTCCACATTCGACCTCGTGCTCGTCTCCGACTTCGCCGATCAGGCCGCGCTCGACGGCTATCAGGACCACCCCGAGCATCTCGTCGTGAAGCAGTTCGCGAAGCTCGTGGTCGAGTCGCGCCAGTGCGTGGATTACGTGGTCTGAAGCGCATCATGACCGGTACCGCAGATCAATCGCAGGGTGGCGGCGCGCCAAAAGGCGCAGACGCACAACCACCGCAACCGTCGCTCACGATCATCGAGAGTCCCTTCGTCGAGCATCTCGGCGCGCAACTCGTGAGCGCGCGTGACGGCGCGAGCGAAGTCGTGCTGCCGCTCGCCGAGCGGCATCTGAATACGTGGGACGTCGCGCACGGCGGCGTCACGATGACGCTCGCCGACATCGCGCTCGCCATGGCCGCGCGCAGCGTCGCCGCCGACGGCGTGGGCGTCGTCACCGTCGAAATGAAAGTGAACTTCATGCAGCCGGGGCGCGGCGAACTGCGCGCCACGGGCCGCGTGCTGCACCGTTCCACCACGATGGCCTATTGCGAAGGCGAGATTCGCGACAGCGAAGGCCATTTCGTCGCCAAGGCGCTCGGCACCTTCAAGTACATGCGCCGGCTTGCGGTGGGCCGCGACGTGACGCGTCAGCGTCTGCGCAGCGACCCCAGCGCGCGGCCGGGCCCGAGCGACGGTTAAACGCGCAATCGGGCGCGTGCGAGGGCTTTGCTCGTGCGCACCCGGTTGCTGTTCTCTCGCGCGGCAGGCGTGCAACGCCTCGCCGCGCCCAACGAAGCAACACGGACGCCATGACCCAGACCAATCGCCAGATCCTGCTCGCTTCGCGCCCGGAAGGCGCCGCGAGCGTCGATAACTTTCGCCTCGTCAAAACGCCGCTCGCACCACTCGAAGAGGGCCAGCTGCGCGTGCGCAACCACTATCTCTCGCTCGATCCGTACATGCGCGGGCGCATGAACGACAGCAAGTCGTACGCGGCACCGCAGGCGCTCGACTCGGTGATGATCGGCGGCACGGTGGGCGAAGTGGTCGAGTCGCGCAACCCGAAGTTCAAGGTCGGCGACAAGGTCGTGGGCATGTTCGGCTGGCAGGAGTTCGGCACCTCGAACGGCAGCGACCTGCATGTCGTCGATACGATGCATGTGCCGCTTTCCGCGTATCTCGGGCCGGTCGGCATGCCGGGCGTCACCGCGTGGTACGGCCTGAATCGCATCATCGCGCCGAAGGCGGGGCAAACCGTCGTCGTGAGCGCGGCGAGCGGCGCGGTGGGCAGCGTGGTCGGCCAGCTTGCAAAGCGCGCAGGTTGCCGTGCGGTGGGTATTGCGGGCGGCGCGGACAAATGCCGCTATGTCGTGGAGACGCTCGGCTTCGACGCATGCGTGGACTACAAGGCCGGCAATCTCTATCAGGACCTCAAGGCCGCGACGCCGGACGGCGTGGACGGCTACTTCGAGAACGTCGGCGGCGCGGTGCTCGACGCTACGCTCGCGCGCATGAACGCGTTCGGCCGCATCGCGCTGTGCGGCATGATCGCCGGTTACGACGGCGAGCCGATGCCGCTCAAGTATCCGCAACTGCTGCTCACGCAGCGCCTGCTCGTGCAGGGCTTCATCGTGAGCGAGCACATGGAAGTGTGGCCGCAGGCGCTCACGGAACTGGGTACGCTGGTCGCGAAGCAGCAGCTCGCGTATCGCGAGACCGTGGCCGACGGGCTCGAGAACGCGCCGAGTGCGTTCCTCGGCATGCTCAAAGGCCAGAACTTCGGCAAGCAGCTCGTCAAGCTGATCTAACTGACTCAACGTCAGCGAAGCGCCCGGAAAGGGCGCTTCGCTTTTCCGTGCGCAGTACTCATCGCAACCTTTACCGCAGGATTCGCAATGTCCGAACCGTTTGAGTTCGACGGCCGCGTGGCCGTCATCACGGGCGCGGCAAGCGGCTTTGGCCGCGCGTTCGCGCAGCAGGCCGCAGCGCTCGGCATGAAGCTCGTGCTCGCCGACGTCGATCAGACGCTGCTCGACGAAACCGTCAATGCGTTGCGCGAAGGCGGCGCGCAGGCCATCGGCGTGCGCACCGACGTGCGCGATGCCGCGCAGGTCGACGCACTCGCGAAGGCCGCGCTCGACACCTATGGCAAAGTCCATCTGCTCTTCAACAACGCGGGCGTCGGCACCGGCGGCTTCGTGTGGGAAAGCAGCGCGAAGGACTGGGACTGGGTGTTCGGCGTGAACGTGATGGGCGTGGCCAACGGCGTGCGCAGCTTCACGCCTGCGATGCTCGCGCAGGGCGAGCGCGCGCATATCGTCAACACGGCTTCGGTGGCGGGGCTGCTTTCGCCGCCCGCGATGGGTGTGTACAACGCGTCCAAGCATGCCGTGGTCTCGCTCACCGAAACGCTTTATCACGACCTGAAGAACGTGACCGACAAGGTGAGCTGCTCGCTGCTGTGTCCGGCCTTCGTGTCGACCGGCATTGCCAACGCCGAGCGCAGCCGCCCCGACGATCTGCGCAATGAAGTGCCGCCCACACGCTCGCAGCAAGCCGCCGATCTGCAGTTGCAGCGCGCGGTGCGTTCCGGCAAGCTCACGCCAGACGACGTCGCGAAGGCGACGTTCGACGCCGTGCGGGAAGGGCGCTTCTATATCCTCACGCATCCGCAGATTCTCCCCTCGGTGAAACTGCGTCATGAGGATATCGAAACATTGCGCAACCCGACCGATCCGCTCTCGCTCAAACCTGAAGTCAAGAAAGCGCCGCAATAAACGCGGCGCACGGGGTCCGTGCCATGCCACTCACCGCGAAGATCGCACTCGTGCTCGACATGGTGGCCCGCACGGGCCGCGCGCCTTACCACGAGCAGACGGCGCAGGAGGCGCGCGCAGAGTATGAAAAGAGCGCATCGGTGCTCGAAATCCCGTCTGCGCCGATGCATGCCGTGGAAGACCTGCAGGTGCCGATGCGTGACGGCGCGACGATCCGCGCGCGCCTTTATCTGCCGGTCGAGCCGCACTGGGCCGAACCGCTGCCCGTGCTGGTCTACTATCACGGCGGCGGCTTCACGATCGGCAGCGTCGACACGCACGACGCCCTGTGCCGCATGTTCGCCCGCGACGCGCGCTGCGCCGTCTTTTCCGTCGATTACCGGCTCGCGCCCGAACATCGTTTCCCGACCGCGGTCCATGACGCCTTCGACGCCTACGCGTGGCTCCAAGCCCATGCGGCCGAATACGCGCTCGACGCCTCGCGCTTCGCCGTGGGCGGCGACAGTGCGGGCGGCACGCTCGCCACGGTCTGCGCGGTGCTCGCGCGCGACGCGGGTATCGCGCCGGTGCTGCAGCTGCTGTTCTATCCGGCGGTGAGCGCGCATCAGCAGAGCGAATCGCACCAGCGTCTTGCCGATGGCCACTTGCTGACCGCGCCGACGATCCAGTGGTTCTTCGATCACTACGTGCGTAACGACTCGGATCGCGAAGACTGGCGCTTCGCGCCGCTAGACGGCACGCACGGCGAGCCCGATTTTCGCGGCGTCGCGCCCGCGTGGCTCGGCGTGGCCGAATTCGATCCGCTCGTGGACGAAGGCGAGGCCTATGCGCAAAAGCTGCGCGAAGCCGGCAACGAGGTCACGCTCGTGCGTTACGACGGCATGATCCACGAGTTCATCAAGATGGGTGCGTTCATCGACGAGGCGCGGCGCGCGCAGCAGCAGGCCGCCCACGCGCTGCGCGTGGCGTTCGGCACCGGCGACTGAAACGCGCTCAGCCTCTTTCGACGCTGTAGGTCTCGTGGCGCTCGAAGGCGCCCGGGCGGACGACGCGATGCGCGCCGTCGTCGTCGCTGCGCTCCAGCGCTTCCACATCCAGCAGGGTGCCGCGCAGCGTGACGCGCAGTGCCGTGGTGCCGCGCGTCCCGTAGTCGGGCGTTTCGATGAATGCCGCGGAAAGCGCGCGTTCGCGTTCGAGCGAAATGCCCGTGGCGGGCAACTCGCGGTCGGGCGCAACCTGCGGGTCGCGCATCATGTCCACGAGCCGCGCGAGGGGCACTTGCGCGTCGCCCGTCGCGAGCTGCGCGAGTTCCGCACGCTTGCGCACGAGCTTGGGCCACGGCGTGTCGAGCACGGCATTCGAAATGCCGTGCGTGCCTTCGGGCAGCAAGGCAGGCGCGCGGTCCGCTCGATTGCAGTACCACGCCAGCTCGCGCCGCGTCCAGTCGCCGACGATCAGATTGAAGCCGTTGTAGAGATCGCCCGAGCGCGCGATCTCGTCGAGATAGCCGAGCGCCGTATCGGGCAGGCCTTGCGCGCCGGTGAGCCAGCGCGAGACGAGCGTGCCGCGCGTGGGCGCGTCGGGGCGCATGTCGTTCGGCGCGCGATAGTTCGTGAGCGCGGCGAAGCGGCCGCTGCGCGTCATGCCGAGCCACGTGCCGCCGCCGACGAGATCGCGGCCCGCCAGCACACCCGTGGCCGTACTGCCCGGCGACGTGACGTCGTCCGAGGCGTTCCACCAGTGCAGCGGGTCGGCGGTGCGGCGCAGGAACTCGTCGCGGTTGGCTGCGAGCGTGAAAAGTGTGCCGGCGCTCGCGCGTGGACGCCAGTCGAACACGATCAGGCACATGGAGCTGGCCCTTGCAGGGTCGGGTCGGGGGCCGCGCCCACGCAACGCGAGGCGCCAGGCGCCTCACGTGCGATGGACGCGGTGCGCAGCGTCAAATTTCGGCCGGCAATGCGTACGGCAGCGGCATCACGCGCAGCGCGGGGCCGTCCGCGGCGCCGAGATGCACGCTGCCCGTTTCGAGCGCGGCGAGCTTGATCTCGGCGAGCAGATCGACGCCGCCCTCGGGCGCGGCGGCGGCGTTCACGACCATGCCGCACGGCTGGCTCGGGTCGTCGGAATGAAACAGTTCGGCGCCCGCATGCGCGGCATCCAGACTCGCGGCTACATTGGCGAGCGCGGTGCGGCGCTTGATCGTGCCGCGATACTGGCTGCGCGCGACGATTTCCTGGCCAGGGTAGCAGCCCTTGCGGAAGTTCACGCCGCCCAGCACGTCGTAATTGACCATCTGCGGCACGAACTGCTCGCTCACGGCCTGGGTGATGCGCGGCTCGCCCGCGCGAATATCGAGCCAGTCCCAGACCGCCGGCGACACGCGCTTGACCAGACCGTCGAGCTTCGCGAGGCGCTCCTGCACCGCTTCTTTCGGGCCGACCCACAGATAACGCAGCACCCCGGCCGCGTCGGGCACACGGATCAGCGTGCCTGCGGGGTCGTCCACTTTCACGTGGACGCCGTCGGGCAGCGCGTCGAACACGCTCGCGAGCGCCCCACGCACGTCGCCGGCGAGCCCCACCACGAGCAGCTTGTCGCTGTCGTCGGTGAGCTTGGCCTTGGCGCGCAACACGAACATCGACAGGCGTTTTTGCACCGGCGCCTGCACGTCCTTCGAGATCAGGAGACGGATCGTGTCGCCGGTCTTCCAGGTCAGGAACGAGGCGAGCAGACGGCCCTTGGGCGAGCAGTAGCCTGCGAGGCGCGCGCCGGCCACGTCGAGATGCTGGACGTCGTTAGTGAGCTGGCTGTGCAGGAAGGTCGCGGCGTCGTCGCCATTGGCGTCGATCACGCCGAACTGCGGCAGGATCGCGTAGGCGCCGCCTTTCAGAACGGCGTCGAAGTCGGCCGTGGATTCAGGAACGGCAAGCGTGGAAGCGGGATCGAGCGGTGAGTTCATGGATTCGGGGAACAGTCAATCCTGACTTTAGCGAGGGCAAGCAGTTATTATATGAGGTCCCCCTGAGTCGTGTTTCCATGTCCCTTCTGAAGAAATGCCTTGTTGCCGGCGCCGCGCTAGTCGTGATTGGCGCCGCCGCGGCAGGCGGCGTATGGCGCTGGGCCACCACGCCGCTCGAACTGGCCGCCCCACAGCTCGACGTCACCATCAAGCCGCACAGCACCGTGCGCAGCGTCACGCTGCAATTGCGGCGCGGCGGCGTGCCCGTGCAGACACAACTTTTTGTGCTCATGACGCGCGTGCTCGGCTTGCAGAGCCAGCTCAAATCGGGCAATTACGAATTCAAGGCGGGCATCACGCCCTATGAGGTGCTGCAGAAGATGGCGCTCGGAGACGTGAACGAGTCCGTCGCCACCATCATCGAAGGCTGGACCTTCAAGCACATGCGCGCCGAACTCGACGCGAACCCCGCGCTGCGCCACGACACGGCCGGCATGAGCGACGCCGAGCTGCTCGCCGCGATCGGCGCACCGCCCGCGCCGAACGGCAGCGGCGAGGGGTTGTTTTTCCCCGACACCTATCTGTTCGACAAAGGCTCGAGCGATCTCGACGTCTATCGACGCGCGTACCACCTGATGCAGACGCGTCTGAACGAAGCATGGACCGCACGCGCGCCCGGCTTGCCGCTGAAGTCGCCCTACGAGGCGCTGACGCTCGCGTCGCTCGTCGAAAAGGAGACGGGCCGCGCCGCCGACCGCTCGCTCGTGGCGGCCGTGTTCTCGAACCGCCTGAAAGTGGGCATGCCGCTGCAGACCGATCCGGCCGTGATCTACGGTCTGGGCGACACCTACGCGGGCCATCTGCGCAAGCGCGATCTGCAGTCGGACACTCTTTACAATACCTATCTGCGCCTCGGGTTGCCGCCAACGCCCATCGCGCTGCCCGGCGTCGCGGCGATCCAGGCGGCGCTCAATCCGGCATCGACGGCTGCGCTGTACTTCGTGGCGCGCGGCGACGGCAGCAGCGTCTTTTCTGACAATCTTGTCGACCACAACAAGGCCGTCGACAAATACATCCGGGGAAATTAAATGGCGCGGGGCCGATTCATCACGTTCGAGGGCATCGACGGCGCGGGCAAGACCACGCATCTCGCCTGGTTTTGCGATCAGCTCGCCCAGAAACTCGCGCCGACGGGCCGTACGGTCGTCATGACGCGCGAACCCGGCGGCACGCCGCTTGGCGAGTCGATCCGGGAACTCGTGCTGCATCAGCCGATGGACCTCGAAACCGAGGCGCTCCTGATGTTCGCGGCGCGCCGCGAGCACCTCGCCAAGGTGATCGAACCCGCGCTCGCGCGCGGCGACTGGGTGCTGTCCGACCGCTTCAGCGACGCCACCTTCGCCTACCAGGGCGGCGGCCGCGGGCTGCCGCGCGACAAGCTCGAAACGCTGGAGCGCTGGGTGCAGGGCGGTTTCCAGCCGGATCTGACGGTGCTGTTCGACCTGCCGCCCGACACCGCGAGCGAGCGGCGTGGCGCGGCGCGCGAACCCGATCGCTTCGAAAGCGAATCCGACGCGTTCTTCAAGCGCACGCGCACCGAGTACCTGCGCCGCGCGGAAGAGGCGCCGTATCGTTTCGCGATCGTCGATTCGTCGCAGGGCATCGACGCGATTCGCAAAAAACTCGAGCATGTGATCGCAGCGCTTTGATTTCAAGCCGATATCTGGCGTTCTTATAGGGCTGCGCGATCTTCATGTGAATTCCACTGAAGATCGCTTAACCGATTGATTCCGAAGATGATCTATCCTTGGCAAACCGACGACTGGCAACGCCTGCAGCAACTGCGCAGCCACTGGCCGCATGCGCTCCTGCTGCATGGCCAGGCGGGCATCGGCAAGCTCCAGTTCGCGCAGCATCTGGCGAAGGGGCTGCTCTGCGAAGCGCCTCTGGCCAACGGCGAGCCGTGCGGCACCTGTGCGGCGTGCAACTGGTTCGTCCAGGGCAATCATCCGGATTACCGTATCGTCGTGCCTGAGGCATTGGCGGGCGAAATCGGCCCGGCCGGCGACGATGACGGCAAAGCCGAAAAGGCTGACAAGGCCGACGGCGAAGAGGGCAAGAAGGGCCGCGCGCCCAGCAAGGAAATTCGCATCGAGCAGGTGCGGGCGCTGCTCGACTTCACGGGCGTGGGCTCGCATCGCGGTGGCCTGCGCGTGGTCGTGCTGTATCCGGCCGAGGCGCTCAACGTCGCGGCTGCGAACGCGCTGCTGAAGACGCTCGAAGAGCCGCCCGCGGGCGTGGTGTTCCTCGTGGTGTCGGCGCGCATCGACCGCCTGCTGCCGACCATCATCAGCCGTTGCCGCCAGTGGCCCATGGGCACGCCCGCGCCCGCAGCCGCCGCGGCCTGGCTCGCGCAGCAGGGCGTGGCCGACGCGCCGGCGCTGCTCGCCGAAGCCGGCGGTGCGCCCCTCGCGGCGCTCGCGCTCGCGCACGACGAAAACCGCACGCTGCGCGACTGGACTCTCGCCCAGCTCGCGGCGGGCCCCGCCTGCGACGCCTTTGCGTGCGGCGAGACGCTGCAGAAGCTGCCGGTGCCGCTCGTGCTCGGCTGGCTGCAGCGCTGGGTCTACGATCTGCTCGCCGAACGTACGGCGGGCCGCCCGCGCTACTTTCCGCAGGCCGCCGGCGGCCTCGCGCGCTGCGCCGCGAAGCTCGACGCCGCGGCGTTGGCGCGCTACCTGAAGACGGTCACGCGCCAGCGCGCCGTGGAAAACCATCCGCTGAATGCGCGCCTCGTGTTCGAGGAACTCTTTCTCGGCTATCGTGAACTGTTCGCCTGACGGGCGCTGACGTACCCGATCAGGCCCGAATCTTCCATCGCAGGACCATCCATGTTTGTCGATTCGCATTGCCACATCAACTTCGAGGGCCTCGGCGACCGCCTCCCGCAGGTGCTCGAGAACATGCGCGCGAACGCCGTCACGCACGCGCTGTGCGTGTCGGTGGACCTCGAGACGCTGCCTTCGGTGCTCGACATCGCGAGCCGTTACGAGAACGTCTACGCGTCGGTCGGTGTGCATCCCGACCACGAGCACATGCGCGAGCCGACGGTGGCCGAGCTGGTCGAGCTGGCCGGGCACCCGAAGGTGGTGGCGATCGGTGAAACGGGGCTCGATTACTTTCGCCTGGGCGAGCGCACGATCGCCGACATGGAATGGCAGCGCGAGCGCTTTCGCACGCACATTCGCGCGGCGCACGCCACGGGCAAGCCGCTCATCGTCCATACGCGAGCCGCTTCGGACGACACCCTGCGCATCATGGAAGAAGAGCGCGCGGGCGAACCGGGCGGCGTGATGCATTGCTTCACGGAGCCGTGGGCGATTGCCGAGCGCGCGCTCGCGCAGAATTTTTACATCTCGCTTTCGGGCATCGTGACGTTCAAGAGTGCGACCGATGTGCAGGAAGTGTCGCGCCGCGTGCCGATCGAGCGCCTTTTGATCGAAACCGATTCGCCGTACCTCGCGCCCGTGCCATTTCGTGGCAAACCCAATGAACCTGCGTACGTGAGCCATGTCGGAAGATTCATTGCGCAGCAACGCGGATTGCCGGACGCCGAACTTGGCGCTGTCACCACGCAGAATTTTTTCCGGCTCTTCAAGATCCAGCCGCAGGCCTGAATCGCGAACCGCATGCTGTCAATGGTGTTAAATATCAACGAGATAGCAGATAACGTTAAGGCTTGACATGAACTCGAAACCGCTTTCGCACGCCGCCAACCCTGTTCGCCGTACCGCCGCCGCGCTCGTGCTCGGCGTCGCCGCTACGCTGTTCGGCGCCGCGGCGCATGCCGCTCCGATCGACTCGCTCATCAAGAGCGTCAAGTTCGACGACGACAAGGGCGTGCAAAAGGCGCTCGCTCAAGGCATGGACCCGAACGCCACCGACGACCAGGGCATGCCGCTCCTCGTGCTGGCCGCGCGCGAGAAGTCCGACAAGGTCGGGGCGCTGTTGCTCGACAACCCGAAGACGAACATCGCCGCCGAAGACCGCGCAGGCGAAAACGCACTGATGCTCGCCTCGCTCAACGGCGACGTGGACTTCGTGAAGCTGCTCATCACCAAGGGCGCCGAGGTCAACAAGAAGGGCTGGACGCCGCTGCACTACGCCGCCGCGAACGGCAACGACGATGTCGCGAAGCTGCTGATCGGCTATTCGGCCGACGTCAACGCGCTGTCGCCGAACGGCACGACGCCGCTCATGATGGCCGCGCGCGGCGACCATCTCACGACGCTCCAGATGCTGCTCGAGCACGGCGCGACGCTTGGCGCGAAGAACCAGATCGGCATGACGGCGCTCGATTTCGCGCGCCAGTACAAGGCGCCGGACGCGATCAAGGACCTCACGGCGCGCATGACCCAGGCTGGCCTCTCCACGGCGAGCCCGGCAGCGCCGCAAAACAGTGCAAAATAATGGGGATAAAGACGGCCGCACTGGACCAACGCGGCCGCCCGGCGGCGCTCGATGCGCCGCTCCCCACGACAACTCAAGGAGAACCATGCTGCGGGTTCTGATCTGTGCGGGCGCGATGGCGTTGCCGCTCTCCGCTTTCGCATTCACGGCAAGCGACCTCAACCGGCTCTGCACGAAGACCGATGTGGCTTCGCGCAGCGCGTGCGCTGCCTATATCGAAGGTGCCGCGGACGGCATCTTCAACACCATCGACGCCATCGGCGGCACTACCGGGCCGCGCGTGGGTCAATACTTCTGCCTGCCGCCCGATGCGCGCTCGGCGCAACTCACCGACGCGGTGCGCAAGTACATCGCCGACAACCCGAACGTGGCCGGCTACAACGCCAGTACCGCGATTTCGCTCGGGCTCGGCAAGGCGTTTCCCTGCAAGACCGGCAACGGCAGTTGAAGCCGGCGGGTTCGAGTCGTAACCCGTAGCGCGTAGATAGATGTAGCCAGGAACACGGCGCGGCACCGATCACCGCCGCGCCGATCATCATCGAGGCCGCAGCGAGGCCAGCTGTCAACATCGCCGTGGCCGTCCGCGGGCCTGCGCCCGTGCCGTTTCCAAGAGTCGCCCTTTGCTCAGGATGCTCAGGAGGAACTGGCCGCAGATGCCGACACTCGACGATCTCTCCCGTTTCACCGACGCGCCGCTGCACGACTGGCTCGGCACGTTGCTCATGAGCGCGCTCGCGCTCGTTTTCGCGTTCGGCCTGCACTGGGTCGGCGGCCGCGTCCTGCTGCGCATTGCGCGCCCGTATCCGCGGGTCAGCGTGTTTCTGCGCTATATCCGCAAGCCGGCGCTCGCCGTGCTCGCGATCCTCGCGATCGAATTCGTCTGGTGGCAGGCGCCCGATACGCTCCGGCACATCAGCGGCCTGCGCGAGCTGTGCGCGTTCGCGCTGATCGCCGCGATCACCTGGCTCTCGGTGCGCTGCGCGGCGGCGATCGGCGAAGCCATCATCGCCGCCCATCCGCTCGACATCGCCGACAACCTCCAGGCCCGCCGCATCCACACCCAGGCCCGCGTGCTCGCGCGCACGGTGATGGTGCTCATCATCATCGTGGGCGTGGGCGCGGCGCTCATGACCTTCCCGAACGTGAGGCAGATCGGCGCGAGCCTGCTGGCTTCGGCCGGGGTTGCCGGTCTCGTTGCCGGTATCGCGGCACGCCCCGTGCTAGGGAATCTGATTGCCGGTTTGCAGATCGCGCTCTCGCAGCCGATCCGGCTCGACGACGTGGTCGTGATCCAGGGCGAGTGGGGGCGCATCGAGGAAATTACCGGCACCTATGTTTCGGTGCGGATCTGGGACCAGCGGCGGCTCATCGTGCCGTTGCAGTGGTTCATCGAGAATCCGTTCGCGAACTGGACGCGCAGCAGCTCGCAGATCATCGGCACGGTGTTCCTGTGGCTCGACTACCGCATGCCGCTCGCGCCGCTGCGCGAGGCGCTCGCGCGTATCGTCGACGGTGCGCCCGAATGGGACCGCCGTGTGCAGGTTTTACAGGTCACCGACGCCAACGAGCGAGCGATGCAGGTGCGCGTGCTGGTGAGTTCGCGCGACTCCGGCCTGAACTTCGATTTGCGTTGCCGCGTGCGCGAAGGGCTGCTCGATTTCGTCAACGAGCACTATCCGCAGTTCCTGCCGCGCGCGCGCGCCGAGGTGTCGGCGGAGCTCGAAAGCAGCACCGGGGAACTGCCGTCCTTCGTGCGCCGCCCGGCGCCGCAGGCGGCGGCGAGCACGGCGGCCCATACTGAGGCGGATCCCGTGACGGGCACGCGCGTGCCGGGGCACGGCGAGGAGCTGGAGACGCACCGCCCGGCGCGCCCGGACGCGGCGACGGACGCCAAAGCGGTCGAAGCGGCGAAAGGAGCGGAGACCGCGGGAGCCACCGGCGCCCGCGAGCCTGAGACTGAAAGCCGCCGCGACAATGGTTGATAGCCGCTGCTAGCGGTCGAAAGAGAAAGGAGGAGGAACAGCAAGATGGGCAGACTGATAGTCGTCTCGAACCGCGTGGCGACGCCGACGGAGACCAAGGGCTCGGCAGGCGGCCTCGCGGTCGGCGTATTCGGTGCGCTGAAGGACGCGGGCGGCGTGTGGTTCGGCTGGAGCGGCGACGTGGTGAGCGAGACGGTGGCGAACGCGGGGCCGACGCTCGTCGAAGAAGGCCACGTCACCTTTGCGACCGTCGGCCTCACGCGCAAGGACTACGATCAGTACTACCGCGGATTCTCGAACGCCACACTCTGGCCGGTCTTCCACTACCGCAACGACCTCGCGCGCTACGAGCGCGACGAATACGCGGGCTATCGCCGCGTGAACGCATGGCTCGCGCACAAGCTCATGAAGCTGATCCACCCGGACGACAACATCTGGGTCCACGACTACCACCTGATTCCGTTCGCCGAGGCGCTGCGCTCGGAAGGCGTGCGCAACCGCATCGGCTTCTTCCTGCATATTCCGTTTCCTTCGCCGCAGGTGCTGCAGACCATTCCGCCGCACGACGAACTCGTCAGGTCGCTGTGCTGTTACGACCTGCTGGGCTTCCAGACGCAGAACGACCAGCAGGCGTTTCACGACTACATCGCGCGCGAGGCGCGCGGCAAGATCCGCGAGCGCGCAGAGAATCCGGAGCACGGCGAGGTCGAGGCGTATGGCCGCAAGCTGCGCACGGGGGTCTACCGCATCGGCGTGTTTCCGGACGAGATCGCCGAGCAGGCCGCGCGCTACGAAAGCCGCCAGCACGTGCTCGACCTCAAGCAGAGTCTGGAAGGGCGCAAGCTCATCATGAGCGTGGACCGGCTCGACTATTCGAAGGGTCTCGTCGAGCGTTTCCATGCGTTCGAGCAGTTGCTGGAAACGTCGCCCGAATGGCGCGGCAAGGTCACGCTCGTGCAGATCGCGCCGCCGACACGCTCGGATGTCGCGAGCTACAAGGTCATACGCGAGGAGCTGGAGCGCGAAGCCGGGCGCATCAACGGCCGCTACTCGGGGCTCGATTACACGCCGATCCGCTATCTGAGCCAGCAGTACGACCGCTGGAAGCTGATGTCGCTGTTTCGCGAGTCGCAGATCGGCTATGTGACGCCGCTGCACGACGGCATGAATCTCGTCGCCAAGGAGTATGTGGCCGCGCAGAATCCCAACGATCCGGGCGTGCTCGTGCTGTCGATCTTCGCGGGCGCGGCGGCCGAACTCACGGGCGCATTGCTCGTGAATCCTCACGATGCGACCGGCATGTCGGAAGCGCTGGAACGCGCGCTCTCGATGCCGCTCGAAGAGCGTCAGGCGCGCTACCAGACCAACATGGAGGCGCTCAGACGCAACGATCTCGGCGTGTGGCGAGACACCTTCCTGCGCGACCTCGCGGCGGTGCCCCAGCCGCGCTGACCGATACGGGGCACACGCGGTTCGCGCACCGGCACGATTGCGTATGATGCGTGGCTGATCGAGGCACCCGCCACGCAACTGCCGCGCAACCCCGCGCACTTCCATGCTGACTACGCTCGCCATCGCCAACTACCGCTCGCTGCGCGAGCTCATCGTGCCGCTCGGTGCGCTCAACGTCGTGACCGGTCCGAACGGCAGTGGCAAGTCGAATCTCTATCGCGCATTGCGTCTGCTCGCGCTCACCGCGCGCGGCGGTGTGATTCCGTCGCTGGCGCGCGAGGGCGGCCTGCAGTCCACGCTATGGGCAGGCCCGGAGCGCTTCTCGCGCGCTGTCGCCGCGGGGGAATACGCGGTGCAGGGCACGGTGCGCAAGGATGCGGTGAGCCTGCGGCTCGGCTTCGCGGGCGATGCCTTCGGCTACGCGATCGATCTGGGGTTGCCGCTGCCTTCTTCCACTTCGCAGTTTTCGCTCGACCCGGTGATCAAGCGCGAGTGCATCTGGAGCGGGCCGATCCTGCGGCCCTCGGCGTTGCTCGTGGACCGCCAGGGGCCGATGATCCGCATCCGCGACGCCGCGGGCGAGTGGACGACGCTCGCGCAGCCCGTGGCGAGCTTCGACAGCATGATGACGGAGTACGCCGACCCGCGCAGCGCGCCCGAAATGATCGCCGTGCGCGAGCAGATTCGCTCGTGGCGTTTCTACGACCACTTCCGCACCGACGAGCACGCGAGCGCGCGCCAGGTGCAGATCGGCACGCATTCGCCGGTGCTCGCCGACGACGGCGCCAACCTCGCCGCCGCGCTGCAGACGATCCGCGAGATCGGCGACGGCGAGGCGCTCGATACCGCCATCGGCGACGCCTTTCCGGGCGCGCGCGTCGAAATCGCGAATCACGAAGGGCGCTTCGAGGTGGCGCTGCGCCAGGAGGGGCTATTGCGGCCGCTGCGCGGCGCGGAACTCTCGGACGGCACCTTGCGCTACCTGCTGCTCGCGGCCGCGCTGCTGAGCCCGCGGCCGCCCGGCCTGCTGGTGCTCGACGAGCCCGAGACGAGCCTGCATCCGGACCTGCTGCCGTCGCTCGCGCGGCTCATCGCACGGGCGTCTCGGCACTCGCAGGTCATCGTCGTCTCGCACGCGGCGCGGCTCGTGGCGGCGCTGGAGCGCGAGGCCGGCAGCCAGTCGGTCGTGCTCGAACGGCGCCTCGGCGCAACCGGGTTCGCCGATCCCGACGCGCTCGACGTGCCGGCCTGGAAATGGCCCGCGAGGTAGACCGGTAGGGCAAACGCAGGGGTTGTTTCGGCGTGTAACACCGTATAGAAATTGAAAGACTGGCGGCGCGCGCGCCCGGCTTGCCGAATAATGGGACAACTGCTGCGTCGCCGATGCCGCCCGGACCTGGCTTAGAATGACCGGCACCGCAAGAACGGGCAACGTGGCCCCGTTTCCTGGAGACACACGATGAGAATTGCGCAGATCGCCCCGCTGACCGAATCGGTCCCGCCGAAGCTCTATGGCGGCACCGAGCGCGCCGTGTCGTATATCACCGAAGCGCTGGTCGAACTCGGGCACGACGTCACGCTGTTCGCGAGCGGCGATTCGCTCACGAGCGCGAAGCTCGAGCCCGTGTGGCCACGTGCGCTGCGGCTCGACCCCGGCATCCGCGACCGCATCGCACCGCACATGCTGCTGATGGAAATGGTGCGCCGCCAGGCCGACCAGTTCGACGTGTTGCATTTCCATATGGACTACTACTCGTTTTCGGTGTTCAAGCGCCAGGAAACGCCGTTCGTGACGACGCTGCACGGCCGTCTCGACCTGCCCGAGCAGCAGCCGGTCTTCGATACGTTCAACACCGCGCCCGTGATCTCGATCTCGAACGCACAGCGCCAGCCGATGCCGCAGGCGCGCTGGCTTCGCACCGTCTACCACGGCTTGCCCGAGACGCTCTACACCCCGCAGCCCGTGGAGCAGCGTTATCTGGCGTTTCTCGGCCGTATTTCGCCGGAAAAACGCGTCGACACGGCGATACGCATAGCCGGGCGCTGCGGGCTGCCCATCCGGATCGCCGCGAAGGTCGACGAAGCCGACCGCGAGTATTTCGAGCGCGACATCAAGCCGTTGCTCGCGCTGCCGCACGTCGAGTACGTGGGCGAGATCAACGACGGCCAGAAGGCCGAATTCCTCTCCGGCGCCCATGCGCTGCTGTTCCCGATCGACTGGCCGGAGCCGTTCGGCCTCGTGATGATCGAGGCGATGGCGTGCGGCACGCCCGTGATCGCGTTCAATCGCGGCGCGGTGCCGGAGGTGGTGGAAGAGGGCGTGACGGGCTTTATCGTCGAGGACGAGATCGGCGCCGTGGCGGCGGTCAATCGCATCGCGCGCGTTCCGCGCGCCGGCGTGCGGCGCCGCTTCGAAGAGCGTTTCACCTCGCACCGCATGGCGCAGGAGTACGTGCAGGCGTACGAGGCGGTGATTCGCGCGAACAAGCGCTCGCGCTTCAAGGTGATCGATACGTCCGCGAGCTGAGCACGCGGACGTTCGCGGTGCGCCTAGAGGTCGAGTTTCGTGATCTTCGTGCCGCCGAGCGAGAGGTCGCCGATCAGCCCGCTGTTGGTGAGCACGAAGACCTGCACGGGCTTGGTGGCCGTGGTGGTGTCGATCGAGCCGTTCGCGCCGACCTTCACGAGCGCGACCGATGCGTCGCCGCCTGCCGACCAGCCGCTCGAATTGCGGAATTTCGCCAGCGCGTCTTCGGTCATGAAGAGATAGATGACGGACTTCGACTGCACGCCGAGCGTTGCACCGACCGAAGCCGACGACGTGCTGTAGAAGCCGACCGTGCTGCCGCCCACGCGCAGTGCGCCGTCGCCGTGTTCGCCGCCGACGCCGATGCCGGCCTGGATCACACGCGGAAACACGAGAATGCCGCGGGCCTTGCCGACCAGCTCGCGCGAGCCCGGTACGGTCTGATAGAGGCGCGACAGGGTGGCGTCGACGTCGGAGTTGATCGAGTCGGCGCGCGACGCGTTAGTCGCGGCGCTGGGTGCCTGGCTGCCGGTGGTGGTGCAGCCCGAGAGTGCCGCGACGCCGACGGCGATTGCGACAGAAGCCTTCAAAAGCATGCGAGATGCATTCATCTTGTTCTCCGTTCTAGTTGCCGGGCGCCGCGATGTCACGGCGTCCCGTCGTTATACCCGAACGTCCCGACTCGCTCTTTGAGGCTGCGCAGCACAAACGCTGCGCGCTGGGCCATGCACGAAACGCGCTAGCGCTCCGGCACGGGCTTGGCCGTGGGCCGCCGCAGGGCGCGCTTCACGCCGCCGATCAGCACGCCGAGCGCGAGCAGCACCGCAGCGGGCACGACCCAGTAACCGACGAACGCGTGCCACAGGTAGCCCGCGAGCGTCGTGCGCCGCACGGCGTATTCGTCGCGCGCTTCCTGGTGGCGCTGCGCGTTCGCCGCGAGCACCCCGGCGGGGCAGCCGGCCGCACGCGCGGATTCGGGCGTGCCGTGGCAGCGCAGCGGGGCGCCGGCGTCGCGCTCGGCGTCGGTGAAGGTCCAGGAGGTCAGCGCGCGCTGCAGATCCGCGCGGTTATACGCCATCTCGTCCTGAACCTCGCGCACCACGACGATCATCACCGGCACGAGCCAGAAGGTGATCACCATGAGCCAGCGGCGAAACCAGCGGTTCTTGTGTCTCCATGCCATCTGCGCCTCCGTTCGATGCCATTGGCATCAACGTCAACGCGGCAGCCCGATGGCTAATGGGTGATTGCGCGGGGAGGGGCCGCCGCTGCAGCCATCATAGGAGAAAAACGGCGCGGCCGAATGCGGGCGATGACGCAAATCCGCGCAAACCGGCACGATTTCGCCTGCGTCGACGATGATTCGCACAACCGACGACACGGGCGCGCGCAGATCGAGGAACCGCTGCAGCGCACAAAACCGGCGCACAAAAAAACGCGCCGCAGCGTTGGCTGCGGCGCGCGGATCTTGCGGCTGCAAAAGGGTGCGGGAGGCTGCCCGGACCCGCTTCGCTCAGCTCTTCGTCGAGAGGCAGGTCTTCATGAATGCCTTGCGGTCGTCGCCCTTCTTGTCGCCGGCCTGGGTGTTGCACGCCTTCATGCGCTCTTGCTGGGTCATGGTCGGAGCGGGGGCGCCGGCAGCCGAAAGGCACTGCTTCATGAATGCCTTGCGGTCGTCGCCTTTCTTGTCGCCGGCCTGGGCGTTGCAGGCCTTCATCTTGTTCTGCTGGCTGTTCGCCGCCGGTGCGGAAGCGGGTGCGGCGGTCTGTGCGAACGCCGGCGCGGCCAGCACGCCGCCCAGCACGATTGCAGCAATGACGGATTGCATCTTCATCGTTCACTCCCTTGACTTTGGACGTTCTCAGTTGACGTGCGGCCCGCCGTGCATAGTTGGTGCGCCTTGCGCGCGCCGCCATTATGGCAAAGCCGCCATTAAAACGACGCAGCGATGTGTTCGGTTGACGCGCGCGCTGCTGCACAATGTTCGCTATCGGCCGTCGACCCCGTCCGGCGCGGCCGCAACGACACGGAGAACGCGCATGCATTACCTCTTGATGTACGAACTCGCAGACGACTACCTCGAACGTCGTCCCGAGCACCGCAGCGCGCATCTGCAGCTGGCATGGGCCGCCGTCGAGCGCGGCGAGTTGCTGCTAGCGGGGGCGATAGCCGATCCCGTCGATAACGCGCTGCTGCTCTTCCAGGGCGACAGTCCGGCCGCGGCCGAGGCGTTCGCGCGCGCCGACCCGTATGTGCTCTCGGGGCTCGTGAAGCATTGGCGCGTGCGGCCCTGGCAAACGGTGGTGGGCGAAGCGGCATCGAATCCGGTGCGATAGGGCGCGAGGGCGGCCGTTGTGACAGCGGCGGCACGACCGGCGCGGCCTAGACCGGTGCCTCGCCGTTCGCGTCGTCAGCCGCCGCTTGAGCCAGCAGCTCGCGCACGGTGTCGTCGCTGACCTGATCGAAGTCGAGATAGAACTGGCCGACGCTGTAGAACGCCTCGGGCAGGCGCGCACAGACGAATTCGTCCACGGTCCCGCCGAGCCGGTCCTGCGAGCCCGCGGGCGCGACCGGCAGCGCCGCGACGATGCGCGCGGGGCCGAGCGTGGCGAGCGCGAGCGCCGCTGCCTTGAGCGACGCGCCCGTGGCCATGCCGTCGTCGACGATGACCGCCACACGGCCCGCCACCGCGAGCGGCGCACGCTCGCCGCGATAGCGCGCCTCGCGCCGGCCAAGCTCGATGCGTGCAAGCGCCATGGCGCTCTGCAACTGGGCCTCGCTCACGCCGGCGCTGCGCACGAGCGCGCTGTCCACGTACTGCGCGCCGTTCGACGACAGCGCGCCCATGGCGAGTTCCGGCTGCCAGGGCAGGCCGAGCTTGCAAACGGGCAGGACATCGAGCGGCACCTGCAGCGCCTTCGCGACTTCGTAGGCTACCGGCACGCCGCCGCGCGGGAGCGCGAGCACGATGACGTCGCGTCTGCCCGCATAGGCCGTGAGCGGGCCGGCGAGCAAACGGCCCGCCTCGCGGCGATCGGTAAAGGGGCGTTCCATGAAGAGGTCCTCCCATCTCGTTGCCGGCAAATGGCCGCGCAACGATGCGTTCAGTTTGCCACTCGCGGCCACACGCTGCTGGTAAAAGAGCCACCCCCGCAGGCCCCCACGAAGCGGCGCGCGGCGCGAGCGAGGATGCATGCCACTGCCCGCGCGATCCAATGCGGCGCGGCGCTCATTTGCATACGCGGATTTCTCGTTTGGCGCGCGCGTGTCGTGTCGCTACGATGAAGTCGATCCCGCCACCGACGAGGTCTCGCCATGTCCGAATCCGCCTCCTTCAAGCCGCGCGTCGTCGAACCGGTCGTGCCCGATGCGCCCGACGGCCTCGGCCTCGCCGTCGAACTGTGGCTCGCGCGCCCGGTCGACGGCATCGCGGGCCGGGCGTTGCGCATTCACCTGCGTCACGGCGCGCGCATGGAGCAGGCCGAAACGCTGCGCGATCTGCTCCATGCCGTCGGCACCGCCATCGTGGTGTCCTGACGGCCGTCCCGCCGCTCAATCGAGCGGAGTGGCGAAGAGCGCGTCGAGCAGATTCGACGAGGACGTGTCGGCGAGGCGCGTGAGCGATTCGACCATGCGCACCTGGCAGTCCACGAGCGGCAGCATGCGAATGCGCCGCGACTCGCCGAATTCCGCATGCGCGATCACGCCCACGCCCACGCCCTGCGCAATCGCCGTTTGCAAGGCCTCACGGCCATCCACGTAGAGCACGGGCTGGACCTGCAGTCCTTTACGCACGAGTTCGGCTTCAAGCAACTGCTGCGTGACCGAATGCGTTTCGCGAAACACCATGGGCTCGCGCACGAGCTCCTCGTAAGTCATGCGGCGCTTTTTCGCGGCGGGGCTCTCGGCGGGCACGACCGCGACCAGCGGTTCCTCGCGCAGCACGCGGGCCTGCAGCCGGCTGTGCACCTGACGCGCGGCCGTGATGGCGGCGTCGGCTTCGCTCGCGAGGACGCGGCGCATGCATTCGGTCGCGTTCGCGATCGACAGCTTGATCACCACCCCCGGATAGCGCCGCCTGAACGCGCCGATCAGCTTGATGGCGAGGTCGGGCGCGTCGGCGGCGAGCGCGAGTTCGCCCGATTCGAGCGCGCCTGCCGCTTCGAGCAGCCGCCGCGCGTCGCGCTCACACCCTACCATCTGTCGCGTCACCGCGAAGAGTCGTCGCCCGAGTTCGGTGAGTTCCACACCGCGAGGCCCGCGCTCGAAGAGTTTGACCCCGAAATCCTGTTCGAGCCGCCGCACATGGTCCGACACGGCCGGCTGCGTGAGGGAGAGCGCCTGCGCGGCGCGTGAGAACCCGCCGTGTTCGGCGACCGCGTGAAAAGCCCGCAACTGCGCGTATTGCATGTCGAAGCGCTCCGGCGACAGGGGATAAAACAGGGGATAAGTTCAGCTTATATCGACATCGATTATATCGATTTTACCGATGGCGAGCACTGCGTTAACGTGTCGGGATTGACAGTCCCGACGCCCACTGGAGCCCGCATGACCACCCCCGCCGAGCCGTATCTCCTGACCCCCGGACCGCTGACTACCGCGGCCTCGACCAAGGCCGCGATGCAGCGCGACTGGGGCTCGTGGGACGCCGACTTCCGTGCCATGACCGCGCAATTGCGCGCCGCGCTGCTTCAGATCGCGGGTGACGAACAGGGTGAATACGACTGCGTGCCGTTGCAGGGCAGCGGCAGCTATTGCGTCGAGGCGATGCTCGGCAGCTTCGTGCCGCGCGACGGCCATGTGCTCGTGCTCGCCAACGGCGCGTATGGCAAGCGCATCGCCACGACGCTGCGCTACCTGGGCCGCCAGCACACCGTGCACGACACCGGCGACTACCTGCCGCCGCGCGCAGAAGACGTCGAACAGCTGCTGATCGCGAACCCGGACATCACGCATGTCGTCGTCGTCCATTGCGAGACCAGCTCGGGCATTCTGAACCCGATCGAAGCGATCGCGGCCTTGACGGCCCGCCAGGGGCGGCGCCTGCTGGTCGACTCGATGAGCGCGTTCGGCGCGGTGCCGCTCGACGTGCGCACGCTGCCCTGCGACGCGTTCGTCTCCTCGGCCAACAAGTGCATCGAGGGCGTGCCGGGCTTCGGCTTCGTGATCGCGAAAAAAGAAGTCCTGAACAACGCAAAGGGCGTGAGCCACTCGCTCGCGCTCGATATCCACGACCAGTGGGACGTCATGAACCGCACCGGCCAGTGGCGCTTCACGCCGCCCACGCACGCGGTGGCCGCGTTCATCGAGGCGCTGCGCCTGCACGGGCTCGAAGGGGGCCAGCCAGGGCGGCTCGCGCGCTATGCGCGCAACCGCGACGTGCTCGTCGAGGGCATGCGCGAACTCGGTTTCGAGCCGCTGCTGACCGAAGCCTGGCGCTCGCCCATCATCGTCACGTTCTTTTCGCCGGCCGATCCCGCATTCGACTTCACGCGCTACTACGAACTGATGAAGTCGCAGGGTTTCATCATCTATCCGGGCAAGCTGACGAGCGTGGAGAGCTTCCGCGTCGGCTGCATCGGCGCGCTCGACGAGACCGTCATGCGCCGCGTCGTGGCCGCGTGCGGCGAAGCGCTGCGCACGCTCGGCGTGACAAGTGCCGCGCCTGCGCCGGTCGACCTCGGCGCACGCGAAGCGCTCGCCGCTTGATGCGCGCATACCGTCAAGACTCCACATCATCGATTTTTTAGCAGGACGCATGCAATGAAACACGTCAAGGCAGTAATTTTCGACTGGGCCGGCACCGTGGTCGACTACGGCTCGCGCGCGCCAATGGGCGCCTTCGTCGAGACCTTCGAGCAATTCGGCGTGCCGATCACGATCGACGAGGCGCGCGGGCCGATGGGCATGGCCAAGCGTCCGCACATCGCGGCGCTGATGGCGCTGCCGCGCGTCGCGGCGGCATGGGAAACGCGCTACGGCCACGCGCCGGGCGAAGCCGATATCGACGCCGTGTATGACGTCTTCGTGCCGAAGAACGTCGCCGTGGCCGCGCAGTACAGCGACGTGATTCCGGGCGTCGCCGCCGTGACCGCCGCGCTGCGCGCCGACGGCGTACGGATCGGCTCGACCACGGGCTACACGCGCGAAATCATCGACCAGATCGTGCCGGGCGCGAAGGCTCAGGGTTTCGATCCGGACAGCATCGTTTGCACGGGCGACACGCCCGAGGGCCGGCCGTCGCCGTACATGATCTACCGCACGCTGCCGCAGCTCGGCGTGTGGCTCGCGCGCGACGCGATCAAGGTGGACGATACCGAAGTCGGCATCGAAGAGGGCATCAACGGCGGGACGTGGGCGGTGGGCGTCGCGGTGAGCGGCAACGCGTTCGGCCTGACCGAAGAAGAAGTCCGCGCGCTCGCGCCCGAAGAATTCGCGCGCCGCCGTGCCGCGGCCGCGGAACGCCTGCGCGCGGCGGGCGCGCACTACGTGATCGACAGCGTCGCCGATCTGCTGCCCGTGGTGAACGAGATCGAAGCGCGGCTGGCCCGCGGCGAGCGGCCCTGAGACTACCTCAAGGCAACTGAGGGCAACTGAGGGGCAGGTTGCGAACAACACGCAGGCGGCCTCGCCGCTTGCGTTACCATGGGCGCCCCAGCCACCCGCCGCCGCCCATGAAGACGTTTGTGCTTTTCGTCGTGACCGCGCTCGCCGAGATCATCGGCTGCTATCTGCCTTACCGCTGGCTGCGCGAAGGCGCGAGCGCGTGGCTCCTCGTGCCCGCCGCGGCCTCGCTCGCGCTCTTCGCGTGGCTGCTCACGCTGCACCCCACGGCCGCCGGACGCACCTATGCGGCCTACGGCGGCGTCTATGTCTGCGTGGCGATTCTCTGGCTCTGGGCCGTCGAGGCGATCCGGCCGAGCCCCTGGGACTGGGCCGGCATCGGCTTCACGCTGGCCGGCATGGCGCTCATCATGTTCCAGCCGCGCTGAGCGCACCCGGACTCAGGCGAGCGTATTGACCTGCGGAAACTTGTCGCGGAAGGCCTGCGGCATCGGCACGACCTTTTTCGCTTCGTAGTCGAAGAACACGAAGCCCGATTTCGCCATGGCGATGAGCGCGCCATCGGCAGGCCGCGAGATGCGGAAGATGATGTCGCCGCCGTACTTGTTGAAATCCATGATGCCCACCTCGAAGCACAGCGCGTCGCGCGCGTAGGCTTCGGCGCGATAGGTCGTGGCGAGGTCGGTGACGATGATGCTCGTGTGCGCGTCCTTCATGTCCTCGATGCCCGCGTCGAACAGAAAACGCGCGCGCGCCTCGGAAATCATCGAGATCATCGAATCGTTGGCGAGGTGATTGGCCGAATTGATGTCGGTGACGCGCACCGTGAGGTGCGTCGAGTAGTAGAACTGGTCTTCGGGAAAGTGGAGCTCGATGCGGGCCATGATGCGATGCGAAAAATTGGGGACGGGCGGCGCCATCGGGCTTGCACGGCGTGGGCGCCGGGCCCGATTGTAACGGCAGGCGCGCCGCCGCCGGCGCCAGCCCGGCGCTAGAATGCGTGAGCGTTTTGCCCCCAAAGCGGCCCGGCGCGTTGCCTCCACGCACTGCCACATTCCATCGATTCCCGCCATGACCGACATGCCCGGCCCCGCATCCCGAACCGCCGCCGATGCCATCCCCGCGCCGCACGACCTGCCCACGCTGAACGGCAGCACGGTCGCGCTGCACCCGTTGCGCGCGGAGGACGCGCCGCGCCTCGTCGCCGCGGCGGCGGACGGCGAACTCTGGAACCTCAAGGTGACGGTGGTGCCCGAGCCCGCGACCGTCGACGCCTGGATCGCGAGGGCGCTCGACGGCGTGCGCGCCGGCACCGTGATCCCGTTCACGATCCGCCTGCGCGAGAGCGATCGCGTGGTGGGCAGCACGCGCTTCTGGAAGGTCGACCGGGACAACCGCAAGCTGGAGATCGGCTCCACGTGGCTCGCGGCCTCGGCGCAGCGCAGCATCGTGAACACGGAGGCGAAGTTTCTGATGCTGAGCTACGCCTTCGAAACGCTCGGCTGCGTGCGCGTGCAGTTCACGACCGACGTACTCAACGCGAAGTCGCGCGCCGCGATCCTGCGCCTCGGCGCAAAGGAAGAGGGGGTGGTGCGACGCGAACGCATCATGCCGGACGGCCGCAAGCGCGACTCCGTGCGCTTTAGCATCATCGAGGACGAATGGCCCGAAGTGAAGGCGGGCCTGTTGCGCCGCTTGCAGGCGGCCGGCTGAAGCGTTGCCGCATCCATGGCGGCGCGAGAGCGCTGGCGCTAGCCCAGGCGCTCCGGTGGCGATTCAGGCGGCGGATCGCCTTCCGGCACGGGCGGCGGCTCGGTGTCCGGCACCGGAGGAGGCGGCGGACGATGTGGATTGTCGGGCTCCTCGGTCGGCAGATGAGCCTCGGGACCGCGGCGAACACGAGCGGCGGGCAGGAAATTCGAACGCATAGACCTCTCCGGGATACGCGAAGCGTGCGCCAGATGGGGCGCCGCAGCACCTCGGCCTCGCTTTCGCGCGAATCGATTTGCCCGGCTGGGCGCAAACGCCGTGCCCCGCGAGGCTGCCCGGGCCGGTACGCGGGTTGCTGCTTGTCAAGCAGGGACCTGCGCGGTCAACTCGCTTCGACGCTGCGAGGTCCTGGCATCCGGGCTCGCAACGTACCGAAGGAGGACCGATGAGCAGGCACGCCCCATCGACGAAGGGTTTCATGGCCGGCGCGCTCGCGCTGGCACTCGTCCTGGAAGGAGCAGCGGCGGGCGGCGCGCTCGCGCAGGACAACACCGGCGCGGATCGGCCGACCACGGCGCCCGCCACGGAGTCGAGCGGGGCGAAGGCCAATGGCGTGTATCCGGCGCCCACCCAGGGCGTCGAACAGGGCGTGCCCGCCAGCAAAGGCGCACAGGCCACGCGAACGACGCATTCCTCGAAACACAAACCGCATCACGCGAACCAACCGGTAAAGGGCGCGGCAAAAGCAACGACAAACCGCGCGGCGAGCGCGTCGGCCGCGGCGGGCGGCAGCGATGCGAGGGAGTAAGACGATGCACGAAAATCGCGCTTTTCATTTGCCGCGCCATCTGCGCGAAAGCCGCCCGGCCCAACGCGCTAGCGGCGTCGAAACTTTCCGCCTGGCCGCGCACGGCTGGGTGCCGAACAACGCCCGGCTTCCCGTCATCGTCTATCGGCGCGCGCTGGCGCCGGGTGCACAGGACCTGGCACGCGCGTTCAACGAACGCTTCGAGGCGAACGGCTGGCCGGTGCAATGGCTCGACGGCGTCTTCGACTATCACCATTTCCACTCCACGGCGCACGAGGTGCTCGGCGTGTTCGCCGGCACGGCCGAGCTGATTCTCGGCGGCCCGGGCGGGCGCGTGCTGCGCGTGCATGCCGGCGACGCGCTGCTGCTGCCGGCCGGCACCGGTCATTGCCTGCTATCGCTGGCCGGCGGCTTCCGCGTGGCGGGCGGCTATCCGCGCGGGCAGCAGTGGGACATCCGCCGCGACGCGCTCACGTCGGCGGAGTTGCGCGCGATGCAGGCGCTGCCGTATCCCGCGAGCGATCCCCTCTACGGCGAACGTGGGCCGCTGATCGAGCACTGGCTCGCGCAGGCGTGAGCGACGCGCCGGGCACAGCGCTTGCATTCACGCGGTATTCGCCGTGCATTCGCACAAGGGAGAGGGGGATACCATGACGACACCATCGAATCGCCCGCTGAATTTGCCGCTGAAACTGCGCGAGCTGGTTTGCCGTCGCGCCTCTGCGCTCGTCGTCGCGTTCGGGTGCACGTTCGGCTGTGCGCTGGGCGTGCCGTCTGCCGTGCTCGCCCAGGGCGCGCCGCAATCGATCGCCGTGCAGCGCATGGCGACGGTGCAGTCGGGCACCGGCTTTCGCGCCTCGAAGCTCGTGGGCTCCGACGTCTACGACAATAGCGGCAGCAAGATCGGCTCGATCGACGACATCGTGCTCGAGTCGCCTAACCAGGGTGCCTTCGCGATTCTCTCCGTGGGCGGCTTCCTCGGTCTGGGCAAGCATCTCGTGGCCGTGCCGTTCAACGACCTGCGCATCGACCGCAAACAGATCGTGCTGCCGGCCGACAAGGACCAGCTGAAGGCCATGCCCGAGTTCAACTACGCGCACGAATGACGCGCTCGTACGCAAGTGTGATTGCCGGAGGTCAAGACGGTCAGTGCCTGAGTCTAAAGTCTTATTGCGCGCCCCTCGTCCGCGCCCCATAGTGGATGAATGCCTCGTGTGAGGCGTCTGAAGCGGGGAGCGATTCAATGGCGAAGAAAGAGGAAGTCAAGGCCGCGAGCGCAGCCGAGCCGGCAGAAAAACTCAGCGAAAAGGCCTATCAAAAGGAACTCGAGCGCCTGCATGGTGAACTCGTTCGCTTGCAGGAGTGGGTCGTCCAGAAGCGCCTCAGGGTATGCATCTTGTTCGAAGGCCGCGACGGCGCGGGCAAGGGCGGCACGATCAAGGCGCTCACCGAACGCGTGAGCCCGCGCGTGTTTCGCGTATTCGCGCTGCCCGCGCCCACGGAGCGCGAGAAGTCGCAAATGTACTTCCAGCGCTACCTGCCGCTGCTGCCCGCCGCGGGCGAAATCGTGGTGTTCGACCGCAGCTGGTACAACCGTGCGGGCGTCGAGCGCGTGATGGGCTTCTGCACGCCGGAACAGGCCACGGAATTCCTGCGCGGCGTGCCGCTCATCGAGCGCGCCATCATCGACTCGGGCACGATCCTCATCAAGTTCTGGCTCGAAGTGAGCCCGAAAGAGCAGACCCGGCGCCTCGAAGGGCGCATCAACGATCCGCGCAAGATCTGGAAGCTTTCGCCCATGGACCTCCTGTCGTATAGCCGCTGGTACGACTATTCACGCGCGCGCGACGAGATGTTCGACATGACGGATACGCCGGAATCCCCATGGTTCGTTGTCCGATCCGATGACAAGAAACGCGCGCGCCTGAACGTCATCAGCCATATTCTGAACGCCATTCCGTATAAAACGCTGCCGCGCGAAAAGGTCACGCTGCCCGAGCGCCAGAAGCCACAAGGCTACCGCGACCCGGACTATCCTTACCGCTACGTGCAGGAGAAGTACTGAGCGGCATCGCGTCCGATCCGGCGCAGCTTGTCGTCGCGCCGGATCAAACCACACTATCATCACGATTGAACGCTCAAGAGGGGTTAGACCATGGCCGAGCTGCTGCTGGGTAATATCGACGAACACGTCACGGACGCCGAAATCAACGAGTTTCTGGAGCGCTACGGTTTTCCGCCGTACGACGCGATTCAGCGCATCGAGGGCGCGGGCCGTCCCGGCGCGCTGCTCACCTTCCACGCCGCGAGCGAGGAGGGGCTGCGCAGGCTGCAGGGCCGCATTAACAACCTGTTCTGGCGCGAGCACACCATCAGCGCCCAGGTCATGCCGCCGGCACGCGAGGAATAGGCGCCGCGCAAAGACACAACAGGGCGCGTACCGCGGCTACGCCAGCTGCGGTGCGCGCCCTGCATTTTCAGGCGCCGTTTCGAGGCGGCCGTTCTCAGGCCGAACAGGCCGGCCTCAATAGAAGATCAGGCCCGGCCGCTGCGTGCTCACGCGCGTACCCGCCTTGCCCTGGGTGATCGCCACGATATCGGCCAGCGCGCCGATTACCGCATCCTTGCCGGTGTTGCGCGCGAACTCCGCGGCCGCCATGACCTTCGGTCCCATCGACCCGGCCGCGAACCCCATCTTCTCCAGCTCCTCGGGATGAGCGCTCGCGATCGCCTTTTGCGACGGCTTGCTCCAGTCGACGTACGCGGCGTTCACGTCGGTGGCGATGATGAGCATGTCGGCCTCCAGCTCCTGCGCGAGCAGGGCGGAGCACAGATCCTTGTCGATCACGGCCTCCACGCCGCCCAGCTTGTGGCCTTCGCCGTAGAGCGTCGGAATGCCGCCGCCGCCCGCGCAAATCACGATCGTGCCGCGCTCGAGCAGCCATTTCACGGGGCGGATCTCGAAGATGTGCTTCGGCCGCGGGCTCGCCACGACACGGCGGAACTTGTCGCCGTCCGGGGCGATGGTCCAGCCGCGCTCGGCGGCGAGCGTCTCCGCCTGTTCCTTCGTGTAGACCGGGCCGATCGGCTTGCTCGGATGCTGGAACGCCGGATCGTTCGCGTCCACTTCGACCTGGGTGAGGATGGTCGCGAACGGCACCTCGTACGGCAGGAGATTGCCGAGTTCCTGCTCGATCATGTAGCCGATCATGCCCTCGGTCTGCGCGCCGAGCACGTCGAGCGGGTAGCCGGGCACGTCCTTGTAGGCCTCGCCCTGCAGCGCGAGCAGGCCGACCTGCGGCCCGTTGCCGTGGGCGATCACCAGTTCGTTGCCCTGTGCGATCTGCGCGATCTGGGTGGCCGCGAGGCGCACGTTCTCGCGCTGGTTCTCCGCCGTCATCGGCTCGCCGCGACGCAGCAGCGCGTTGCCGCCAAGCGCAATCACGATTCGCATGTCTGACTCCCAAGGTGATGCGTGTCGGTGAAGCGGCGCGCAGGCGCCGCGTTGCCGGGTTTGCAACCCGGCCGCGCGGCACACGCGCGCCGTCGAGCCGTCGGGCTCAAATGTCGGCGAGCGTCGAAACGAGAATCGCCTTGATCGTGTGCATGCGGTTTTCCGCCTGCTCGAAGGCCAGATTCAGCGGCGACTCGAACACTTCCTCCGTCACTTCGACGCCGCCCTTGAGCTCCGGATACTTGTCGGCGATCTGCTTGCCGATCACTGTCTCGCTGTTGTGGAAGGCGGGCAGGCAGTGCATGAAGCGCGTATGCGGCGTGCCGCTCGCCTTCATGAGCGCCATGTTCACCTGGTAGGGCAGCAACACCTTGATACGTTCGCCCCAGGCTTCCATGGGCTCGCCCATCGAGACCCACACGTCGGTGTGCACGAAATCCACGCCCTTGACGGCTTCCTTGGGGTCTTCGGTGAGCAGCATACGCGCGCCGCTTTCCTCGGCGAACTTCTTGCAATCCGCCACGAGATCGTCGTGCGGCCAGAGCGACTTCGGCGCCGCGATGCGCACGTCCATGCCGAGCTTCGCGCCAATCAGCAGCAGCGAATTGCCCATGTTGTTGCGGGCGTCGCCCAGATACGCGTAGCTGATCTGCGTGAGCGGCTTGTCCGAATGCTCGCGCATGGTGAGCACGTCGGCGAGCATCTGCGTGGGGTGGTATTCGTCGGTGAGGCCATTGAACACCGGCACGCCGGCGAACTTCGCCAGTTCCTCGACGATATCCTGCTTGAAGCCGCGGTACTCGATCGCGTCGTACATGCGGCCCAGCACGCGCGCCGTGTCCTTCATGCTTTCCTTGTGGCCGATCTGCGAGGAGGTCGGGTCGATGTAGGTGACGTTCGCGCCCTGGTCATAGGCCGCGACTTCGAACGCGCAGCGCGTGCGCGTGGAGGTCTTTTCGAAGATCAGCGCAATGTTGACGCCCTTGAGGTGCTGTTGCTCGGTCCCCGTGTACTTGGCGCGCTTGAGGTCGCGCGAGAGGTCGAGCAGGTAACGCAGCTCGCGGGTGCTGTGGTGCATCAGACTAAGCAGGCTGCGGTTGCGCAGGTTGAAAGCCATGTCATTTCTCCGTTGCGAATGCAGTGGGAATGCGGTTAAGCGGGCGACGCTCAGAGTTCGACGGCGTCGCGCACGATCGGGCAAGTCATGCAGTGGCCGCCGCCGCGCCCGCGGCCCAGTTCGCTCGCCGTGATCGTGATGACTTCCACGCCGGCCTTGCGCAGCAGCGTATTCGTATAGGTGTTGCGGTCGTAGCCGATCACGACGCCGGGCTCGACACACACCACGTTGTTGCCGTCGTCCCATTGCTCGCGCTCGGCCGCGAACGCGTTGCCGCCGGTCTCGACGATGCGCAGGCTCTTCAAGCCCATCGCTTCGGCCACGACGTCCACGAAGGGCTTTTCCTCGCGGCGCAGGTCGAGCTTCGACGGGCTCTTGTCGTCGGGGCGAACCGAGAACGGCACGATCTCGTTGACCACTTCGGGGAAGATCGTCACGAGGTCGCGGTCGCAGAAGCTGAACACCGTGTCGAGGTGCATGGCCGCGCGCGATTTGGGCAGGCCCGCCACGACGATGCGCTTGGCACCGCCCTTGGCGAAGATGTTCTGCGCGAGACGGCCGATCGCCTGGCGGCTCGTGCGCTCGCCCATGCCGATCAGCACGACGCCGTTGCCGATCGGCATCACGTCGCCGCCTTCGAGCGTGGCCGCGCCATGGTCCTCGTCGGGGTCGCCGTACCACACCTGGAAGTCCTTGCCCGCGAACTCGGGGTGATAGCGGTAGATGGCCGTGGTGAGCAGCGTTTCCTGCCTGCGCGCGGGCCAGTACATCGGGTTCAGCGTTACGCCGCCGTAGATCCAGCAGGTCGTGTCGCGCGTGAAGGTGCTGTTGGGCAGCGGCGCGAGCACGAAGCTCGAATAGCCCAGATAGCGGCGAAATTCCTTGAGGATCTTGCTTTGTTCGGTATCCGGAATATCTTCGGCAACCACACCGCCAATGAGGAATTCCGCGGTCTTGCGCGGCTCGAGCCCTTCGAGCCAGCTGCGCACCTCGCCGGCCAGCGACACGCCCACGGTCTCGGGGCGAACCTTGCGGTCGAGGATGTACTTGAGCGCTTCGGGGTGTTGCACCGTTTCCGTGAGCAGATTGTGCATTTCGAGGACGTCCACGCCGCGCTCGCGCATCTTCGTCACGAAGTCGAAGTGGTCGCGCTTTGCCTGGCTGACCCAGATCACGTCGTCGTAAAGCAGCTCGTCGCAGTTGCTGGGGGTGAGGCGTTGATGCGCGAGACCCGGCGCGCATACCATGACCTTGCGCAGCTTGCCTGCCTCGGAATTGACGCCGAAGGCGACAGTGTCCGTACTCATCATGAGACTCCTCGAATCAGAGGGTGAGAAAGCCCTTGTACAGGCCGAAAGCCGCCAGCAATGCGCCAATCAGCACAGCGGCGAAAACGAACTTCTCGATGTTGGTGAACACGGGCTGGCCGACCTCGCGTTTTGCGCGTGCGAACAGCACGATGCCCGGCGCGTAGAGCAACGCGGACAGCAGCACGTATTTGAGGCCTCCGGCATAAATGAGCCAGACCGCATAGATCACGGCGATGCCCGCGATGACGAGATCCTTGTTGCGCTCGCCGCTGTCGGCCTCATACGTTTCGCCGCGCAGCGCGAGCAGGAATGCGTAGGCTGCCGACCAGAAGTAGGGCAGCAGGATCATCGAGGTCGCGAGATAGATGAGCGAGAGATAGGTGCCCTTCGAGAACAGCGTGATGACGAGGAAGATCTGCACCATGCCGTTCGTGAGCCACAGCGCGTTGGCCGGCACGTGTTTCGCGTTTTCCTTGCGCAGGAAGTTTGGCATCGTGTGGTCGCGCGCGGCCGAAAAGATGATTTCGGCGCACAGCAGCACCCACGAGAGCAGTGCGCCCGCGAGCGACACGACGAGCCCCACGCTGATCAGAATCGCGCCCCAGTGGCCGACCACGTTTTCGAGCACGCCCGCCATCGAGGGGTTCTGCAGGGCCGCGAGCCTGGGCTGCGTGAGCACGCCGAGCGACAGCACGTTGACGAGCACGAGCAGGAGCAGCACGCCGACGAAACCGATGACCGTGGCCTTGCCGACATCGCTGCGCTTTTCCGCGCGCGCGGAGAAAATGCTCGCGCCTTCGATGCCGATGAACACCCACACGGTCACGAGCATCATGCCGCGCACCTGGTTCGTCACGCTGCCGAGCTTGGGATTCATTTGTCCCCAGAAATCGGCCGTGAAGATGCTGGAGCGGAACGCAAACGCGCAGATGATGATAAAGAGGCACAGCGGCACCAGCTTCGCGACCGTGGTGATCTGGTTGACGATTGCGGCTTCCTTGATGCCCCGCAGCACGAGAAAGTGCAGTGCCCAGAGCAGCACCGAGGCGCAGATGATGGAGATCGGCGTGTTGCCCTCGCCGAACACCGGGAAGAAGTAGCCGAGCGTACTGAACAGGAGAACGAAGTAGCCGACGTTGCCGAGCCACGCGCTGATCCAGTAGCCCCAGGCCGAGCCGAAGCCCATGTAGTCGCCGAAGCCGGCTTTCGCGAAGGCGTAGACCCCGCCGTCGAGTTCGGGCTTGCGGATGGCCAGCGACTGGAACACGAACGCCAGCATGAGCATGCCGACCGCGGTGATCGCCCAGCCGATCAGCACCGCGCCGGCGTCGGCGCTGGCCGCCATGTTTTGCGGCAGGGAGAAGATACCGCCGCCCACCATCGAGCCCACGACGAGGGCGGTGAGCGCGCCGAGGCGCAGCTTGTTGGCAGAGGCCGGGGTGGCGGCGCTATCGGGCTTGGCAGCGGGGTGAGACGAAGACGTCGATTCGGACATGCGCGATCTCCTGAGCCGGCTGGGTTGCAGATCTCGCGCTGCGCGCGAGCCCATCAACATGCTTGTGCCTGAATCTGCCGCGCGGATCGCATGCCGCGAGAGCGGAACCCGTGCCGCTACGCGCTCAATCTGATAGGGGGCGCGCAAAATGACAATAAGACCTTGGTCCGATAGGGAGAGGCGAACCGGCGGGAATTAGCCAAATTAAAGGCGCCAGTGGATTGCAGTTTTATGACGGGCCTTATGCCAATTGCGTACGGAACAGGCCGTATGCCGGACTTTCCCGGTAAAAAAGGCGTTGCGCAGCGCAAGGTAAATTAGCGGTTCGATCTATTTGTGCAGGACAACCCGGCATGTGAATTTCGATTTATCTTAGATTAAATCGGAAAGCAAAATATTGATCGCGCGTAACTGTTCAATTACCACTTTTATTCGAAATACTGGAAATAATCACGGCGTGACATGTTATTGCGCACGACGTTAACGGACATCGTCGTCAGCTAATGCGGTTGAAAACCTTCCACTGGTTTCCCTGAATTGTTCGAGGCGCACCGGCTCCGGCACCATTAGCTCAGACGAACACGCACGAGCCCACGCAACCCGATGAACGAAACCGCTCCCGTATCCACTCCGGCCTGGACGCCGGCACCGCAGCAGGTCGAATCAGCGCGCATCACCCGGTTCGTGACGTGGCTCGGCGAGACGCGCGGTCTCGCGTTCGACGACTACGACGCGCTATGGCGCTGGTCCGTCGAGGACGTCGACGCTTTCTGGTGCGCGCTGTGGGACTGGGCGCAGATTCCGTCGCGCGAGGCGCGCGGCGTGGCGCTCGCCGATGCGGCAATGCCCGGTGCACGCTGGTTTCCGGGTGTCGAATTGAACTACGTCGAGCGGGCCTTCCAGCTCGCGAGCGACGCGCGGCCCGCGATCGTTTCGCGCAGCGAGAGCGGTCCCATGGCGGGGCGCACGCGCGAATTGAGCTGGGCGGAGCTGCGCCGCCAGGTCGCGGCTTGCGCGGCCACGCTGCGGCGCATGGGCGTTGCGAGTGGCGACCGCGTGGCGGCCTTCATGCCGAACACGCCCGAAACCGTCGTGGCATTTCTCGCCACGGCGAGCGTGGGCGCGATCTGGTCGGTATGCTCGCCGGACATGGGGCCGCTCGCGGTGCTCGACCGCTTCCGGCAGATCGAACCGAAGGTGCTGTTCGCCGTGGACGGCTATCGCTACGGCGGCAAGCCGCACGACCGGCGCGAGCTGATTCACCATCTGCTGCGCGAACTGCCGGGCGTGGCGCATCTTGTGTTCGTCCCGCAACTCGACCCGGACGCCGACGCCAAGGCGTACCCGCAGGCCACGGCATGGCGCGACGCCATCGCTGGCAACGTCCCGCTGCAGATCGAACCCGTGCCGTTCGATCATCCGTTGTGGATCGTCTATTCGTCGGGCACGACGGGCATGCCCAAGGCCATCGTGCATTCGCACGGCGGCATCGTGGTGGAGCACGTGAAGCTCACCGCGCTGCATCTCGACCTGAACCCTGGTGACCGGTTCCACTGGTACGCCAGCACGAACTGGATCATGTGGAACTGCCAGGTAGGCGGCCTGCTCGCGGGCGCGACGCTCTGCCTCTACGACGGCAACCCGACCTATCCCGACGCGCAGGCGCTGTGGCGCTTCGTGGGCGACACGGGGGTGACGTTCTTCGGCGCGGGGGCGGCGTATTTCCAGGGGTGCCTGAAGGCCGGGGTCGAGCCGCGTGCGGCCGCCGATCTCTCGCGCCTGCGCGCAGTCGGCTCGACCGGCTCGCCGCTGCCGCCCGAAGCGTATGCGTGGATACTCGAGCAGGTGGGGCCCGTCTGGATCGACGCGATTTCGGGCGGCACCGACTTCGCGGGCTGCTTCCTCGCCGGTGTGCCGACCTTGCCGGTCTATCTCGGCGAAATGCAGTGCCGGTGCCTCGGCGCGCGCGTTGAGGCATTCGACGAAGCCGGGCACGCGCGCATCGACGAAGTCGGCGAACTCGTGTGCACCGCGCCCATGCCCTCGATGCCGCTTTACTTCTGGCGCGACGAAGCGCACCGGCGCTACCGCGAAAGCTACTTCGACATGTTTCCTGGCATCTGGCGCCACGGCGACTGGCTGCGCATCACGCCGCGCGGCGGCGCGGTTATCTACGGGCGCTCGGACGCCACCATCAACCGCCACGGCATCCGCATGGGCACGAGCGAGCTGTATCGCGCGGTGGAGTCGGTGCCCGAGGTGCTCGACAGCCTCGTGGTCGATCTGGAGTACCTGGGGCGCAACTCGTCGATGCCGCTCTTCGTGGTGCTGCGCCCCGGTGTCGATCTGAGCGACGCGCTCGCGCAGCGCATTCGCGCGCGCGTGCGCGAGGCGCTCTCGGCACGCCATGTGCCCGACGAGATCCATCAGGTTCAGGCCGTTCCGCGCACGCTCTCGGGCAAGAAGATGGAGGTGCCGATCAAGCGGCTTCTGCTGGGCCAACCGCTCGAGAAGGTGGCCAATCCGGACACCATGGCCAACCCGGAAAGCCTCGCGTGGTTTGCGGCGTTTGCGCGGACGAGGGGCGGGGCAACGTGATTCTCGCCGTGCCGATTTAAAATGGCGCGCGGACCGACGCCGATGTCTGTCCGTTAACCCGGCCTTCCATCGTCAACGCATGCCATCGCCTAGCGCCACCGTTCCCATCTCGCTCGTCAACGGCTTTCTGGCCGGCGCGGGCGCCGAGCCCGCCGTGATCCGCCGCTATCTCAACGAGGCGGGCATCGCGCTGGAACTGCTCGCCAAGCCGGGTGGCCGCGTGACGGAAGAGCAGTTCTCCACGCTCTACCAGACGCTCGCCATCGAACTCGACGACGAGATGCCCGGCATCTTCAGCCGGCCGCTGCGCAGCGGCACGCTCAAGTTTCTCTGCCTGAGCCTGCTCGATGCGCGCAACCTCGAAACGGCCCTGCATCGCTTCGACCAGTTCTTCCACATCGTGCTCGACGATTTCCGGCTCGAGTCGCGCCGCCAGGGGCTCGTGGCCCAGGTGGCATTACGCGCCAATCCGGCGTATGGCGCGATCGGGCCGCTCGGCCAGGAGCTGACGCTCAAGCTCGCGCATGGCGTGTGCTCCTGGCTGATCGGCCAGCGCATTCCGCTCCTGCAAGTCGATTTCGCCTGCGCGCAGCCGCCGCACGCGCTCGATCATCGTTACTTCTTCTCGGGGCCCGTGCGCTTTGGCTGCGAGGCCACGCTGATGCGCTTCAGCGCGGCCTATCTCGACATGCCGATCCGGCAGAGCAAGCGCAACCTGCGCGCGTTTCTCGCGCGCTCGCCCGGCGACTGGATCTTCGAGACCTTCAGCGAGCAGCTCGTGAGCCACAACGTGCGCCAGTACCTGGCCGCGCAACTGCCCGATCTGCCGACCATCGAAGCGGCGGCCGACAGCCTGCACTGCTCGGTGCGCACGCTGTGCCGGCGCCTCGCCGCCGAGGAGACCACCTTCCAGGCACTCAAGGACGAACTGCGCCGCGACGTGGCGATCCAGCGCCTCACCGACACCCAGGACACGATCGCGGCCATTGGCGGCGATCTGGGTTTCGACGACCCCAGCGCCTTTCACCGTGCCTTTCGCCACTGGACGGGCAGCACGCCCGGCACCTACCGTCGCCGCGGCTGAGCGGCTGGGCGCCTGAGCGTCGCCCGGCTGAGCGCAGCCCGGCTGAGCGCAGCCCGGCACAAAGTGGCGATGTCCACCCACGACGGGTGGGCGCGGCCGCCGACAGCGTGGCCAGAATTGTCACCATGTGGTCCGGTTTGGACAGTGGTTTCGCGACCCATTGACGCTACGATCCGTCCTGTACTGCCGCAAGGTGGCCATCCAGGTAACCCTGGCCCGGCGGCGCATCCATTTTGACCCCTGAGTACTGGAAGGACCGATCATGAGCTACAACGCCCCCGTCAAGGACATGCTGTTCGTGCTGAAAGAGCTGGCCGGCATCGACGCCGTCGCAACCCTGCCGGGTTTCGAAGACGCCGGTTTCGACACTGCGCAGGCCGTGCTCGACGAGTGCGCGAAGCTCTCCGGCGAAGTCATCGCGCCGCTGAACGTGGAAGGCGACCGCGCGCCCAGCAGCTGGCGCGACGGCGAGGTCACGGCGACGCCTGGCTTCGCCGGGGCGTTCCGCCAGTACGTCGAGGGCGGCTGGCAGGGTCTGCAGCATCCGTCCGAATTCGGCGGCCAGGCGCTGCCCAAGCTGATTGCGACGCCTTGCATCGAAATGCTCAACGCGGCGAACCTCTCGTTCGCGCTGTGCCCGCTGCTCACCGACGGCGCGATCGAGGCGCTGCTCACCGCGGGCAGCGACGAGCTGAAGGCGCGCTACGTGCCGAAGCTCATCTCCGGCGACTGGACCGGCACGATGAACCTGACCGAGCCGCAGGCCGGCTCCGACCTCGCACTGGTGCGCTCGCGCGCCGAACCGCAGGGCGACGGCACGTACAAGGTCTTCGGTACGAAGATCTTCATCACGTGGGGTGAGCACGACATGGCGGAGAACATCGTTCACCTCGTGCTGGCGCGCACGCCCAACGCGCCCGAAGGCGTGAAAGGCATTTCGTTGTTCGTCGTGCCGAAGTTCCTCGTCAACGAAGACGGCTCGCTCGGCGCGCGCAACGACGTGCATTGCGTCTCGATCGAACACAAGCTCGGCATCAAGGCGAGCCCGACGGCCGTGCTCCAGTACGGCGATCACGGCGGCGCGATCGGCTACCTCGTGGGCGAGGAGAATCGCGGCCTCGAATACATGTTCATCATGATGAACGCCGCGCGCTTCGGTGTGGGCATGCAGGGCGTGGGCGTGGCCGAGAGCGCGTACCAGAAGGCCGTGGCGTACGCGAAGGAGCGTGTGCAGAGCCGCCCCGTGGACGGCTCGCTCAAGCAGTCGGCGACCATCATCCATCATCCGGACGTGCGCCGCATGCTCGCCTCGATGCGTGCGATGACCGAGGGCGCACGAGCGCTCGCCTATGTCGCCGCCGCCTATAGCGACCATGCTCACTACCACGCCGCCCCGGAAGTGCGCGCGCGTAATCTCGCGATCTACGAATTCCTCGTGCCGATCGTGAAGGGCTGGAGCACCGAAATGGTCAACGACGTGACGAGCCTCGGCGTCCAGGTGCATGGCGGCATGGGCTTCATCGAGGAAACGGGCGCGGCCCAGTACTACCGCGACGCGCGCATTCTCGCCATCTACGAAGGCACCACGGCGATCCAGGCGAACGACCTGGTGGGCCGCAAGACGGTGCGCGACGGCGGCGCGGTGGCGAAGGCCCTGCTCGGCGAGATCGCCCGGACTGCCGAGGAACTCGGCCAGGCGGGCGGCGCGGCGGCGGCATCGATGCGCGAGCAGCTGGAGAAGGGCGCGCGTGCACTGGCGAATGTCGTCGACTACGTGGTTGCGAACGTCAAGCGCGACCCGAACGCGGTGTTCGCGGGCAGCGTGCCGTATCTGAAGCTCGCGGGCATCGTGCTGTGCGGCTGGCAAATGGCGCGCGCGCTGCTCGTCGCGCAACGCGAACACGCGAACGATGCCGAGTTTTACGGCGCGAAGATCGCGATCGCGCAGTTCTACGCCGAGCACATTCTCGCGCAGGCAGGCGGCCTCGAGACGTCGATCCTGGCCGCAAAGGGCGACGCGGGCGTGCTCGCGCTGAGCGAAGTGCAGTTTTGATCGGGCGACCCGGAACGCCCAGTTAGCAAAGAAGGAAGAGGATATGTCGTCGATTGATCTGATTGCACAGTACGGCCCACGCGAGTCGATGGAATACGACGTGGTGATCGTCGGTGGCGGCCCCGCCGGGCTGTCTGCCGCGATCCGCCTGAAGCAGCTGGCCGCGGAAAAAGGCACTGAAATCGGTGTCTGCGTGCTGGAGAAAGGCTCGGAAATCGGGGCGCATATCCTCTCGGGCGCGGTCATGGATCCGCGTGCCCTGAACGAGCTGATCCCGGACTGGAAAGAGCAAGGCGCACCGCTGAACGTGCCGGTGACCGAGGACAAGTTCCTGTTCCTCACGGAAACCGGCGCGAAGGGCGTGCCGAACTGGGCACTGCCCGACAACTTCAAGAACCACGGCAACTACGTCATCAGCCTCGCGAACGTCACGCGCTGGCTGGGCCAGCAGGCCGAGGCGCTGGGCGTCGAAATCTTCCCGGGCTTCCCCGCTGCCGAAGTGCTCTACAACGACGACGGGTCGGTCAAGGGCGTCGCCACCGGCAACATGGGTGTCGGCAAGGACGGCGAGCCCACCGAGAACTTCCAGCTCGGCATGGAGCTGCACGCGAAGTACACGCTGTTCTGCGAAGGCTGCCGCGGGCATCTGGGCCGTCAACTGAACGAGAAGTTCAAGCTCGGCAAGGATTCGGATCCGCAGGTCTACGGCATCGGCATCAAGGAACTGTGGGAGATCGATCCCTCGAAGCACCAGCCCGGTCTCGTGATCCATACCGCCGGCTGGCCGCTGGAAAGCGACACCTACGGCGGCTCGTTCCTGTACCACACCGACAACAACCAGGTGATGGTGGGCTTTGTCGTGGGGCTCGCGTACCAGAACCCATATCTCTCGCCGTTCGAGGAATTCCAGCGCTACAAGACGCATCCGGAAATCCGCAAGTACCTCGAAGGCGGCAAGCGCGTGTCGTATGGCGCGCGCGCGATCACGGCCGGCGGCCTGATGTCGCTGCCCAAGCTCGTGTTCCCGGGCGGCGCGCTCGTGGGCGACGATGCGGGCTTCCTCAATGCTTCGCGCATCAAGGGCAGCCACGCGGCGATCAAGACCGGCATGCTGGCAGCCGATGCGGCGTTCGAAGCCGTGCAGGCGGGCCGCCAGAGCGACGAACTCGCGGCCTACCCGGAAGCGTTCAAGCAGTCGTGGCTCCACACGGAGCTGTACAAGGCGCGCAACTTCAAGCAGTGGATGAGCAAGGGCCTGTACCTGGGCACGCTGATGGTGGGCATCGAGCAGAAGCTGCTGGGCGGCAAGGTGCCGTGGACGCTGCATCACCAGCATCGCGATCACGAGATGCTCAAGCCCGCTTCGCAGTGCAAGCCGATCGAGTATCCGAAACCTGACGGCAAGCTCACGTTCGACCGGCTCTCGTCGGTGTTCATCTCGAACACGAACCACGAAGAGAACCAGCCGGCGCACCTCACGCTCAAGGACATGACGGTGCCGGTCGGCATCAACCTCGCGACGTATGCAGGCCCCGAGGCGCGCTTCTGTCCCGCAGGCGTCTACGAGTTCGTGAAGGACGAGCAGGACGCCCATCGTCTGCAGATCAACGCGCAGAACTGCGTACACTGCAAGACCTGCGATATCAAGGACCCGACGCAGAACATCGTGTGGGTCACGCCGGAAGGCGGCGGCGGGCCGAACTACCCGAACATGTAAGCAGCGGGCGACGACATTCCGGGTTTTCCGGTGCATGCCGTCGATGCGGCTTGTGGCAGGCGGGGCGTGGTGCGCCCTCCCTGCCATTTTTTACGTCCGCGAATACCAGTACAGGCCGTCGTCGCGCAGCTCGCGTTTCACTTCGCCGCGATACATCAGGTAGTTCAGGCACGCGAGGCTCTCGCCGGTTGCGAGACTCATCTGCCCGAGATCGTCTTCGCCGATGCGCCGCGCGAACAGCGCACCGAACACATCCACGGCGCGGCGCGGTTCGGCGAGCGTGGCGCGCAGGCGCGCGAGGCTTTTGTCCTGCCCCTGGCGCAAACGCTCGATGCGCGCGTGCAGCCCGTAAAAGCAGTCGTTATGCGAGGGAAGCACGAGCACGTCGTCGGGCACTTCGCGTTGCAGCTTGTCGAACGAGGCGTACCACTGCGCCATCGGGTCCGCGTCGGGCTCGATCGGATAGACCGAAACGTTCGACGAGATGCGTGGCAGCACCTGGTCGCCCGAAATGAACAGCTTCAGCGCCGGGCAGTAAAAGCACGCATGTTCCGGCGAATGCCCCATGCCGACGATCACGCGCCAGTCGTGCGCGCCGATACGCACGACCTCGCCGTCCTGCAGGCGCCGGAAGCTTTCCGGCAGCGCGTGGATATGCTGGCCGAAGCGGCCGAAGCGCGCGCGATAGACATCGATGGCGGACTCGCTCCAGCCCGCGCGGCGATAGAAGTCGAGCGCGTCGGCGGGCGCTTCGCGGCCGGTGTCGGCGGCGGCCACGCGGCAGTTGAAGTACTCGGCGCGCGTCATCCAGAGCCGGCAGTCGAATGCGCGCGTGAGCCAGCCGGCCATGCCCACATGATCGGGGTGCATGTGCGTGACCAGCACGCGTGTCACGCGGGGCGCCGTGCGTGCCTCGCCGCCCTGCGGGAAGATCGCGCGCCACACAGCCGTGGCCGCATCGGTGCGGGCGCCCGTATCGACAACGGCGCAACCTTCGGCGTCGTCGATGAGCCATACGTTGATGTGATCGAGCGCCCAGGGCAGCGGCATACGCAGCCAGCGCACGCCCGCCGCGATCTCGAGGGTCAAGCCGGACGCGGGCGGTTCCGGGTAGGGATAGCACAGCGCTGATCGGGCGCTATTGGATGCGGCCTCGGGCGTGCTGTCGGGGAAGGCTTCGGTGCGGTCGGTCATGCTTCGGGGCGCAAAGGGAAATGGGGAGCGCAAACTTTCGTGCATCGCGCGCAGGATAGCGTGAATGCAGCCCGCCCGCCCACGTCCATTTGGGGGCTGAGCAAGTGACGCGCATCACTGCTGCACGACGCTGCGCTGCCGCACGCCTGTTTACTTTTGTTTCCGCTTGTTGCTTCTCGTTGCCGCCTGTTTCCCTTTGTTGCCCGATGACGACGCCCGATCGCGTAGCATCGCACCTCAACGTCGATATTTATTGCGCCGCAACAAAATGATGCCTACACTGACCAGTGTCTGCCGGCTGCCTCGACGCTTTCGCAAAGGAGGGCGTGACATGACGAATCGATCAAACACTTTGCATGCATCTCTGAAGCTGCACGTCTTCGAACAGGAAGGAGGGTGGCATTGGGGTATCACCATCCCTCGCAGCGCGGGTAGCGGCTTCAAGCTCATCGCATACAGCGAAACGACCTTCAACGGCGAGAGCGAAGCGCTGCGCGATGGCAGCCGCGCGCTCGAAAATCTACCGGAAGACGCGGCACTCGCGTTCGCACCCTGAAACGGCGCGCATCACCGACAAACCCGTTCACGAAGTCTCTTTACGGCACATGCAGTAGATGAACTTCTGCGTGGCGCCACCCGGCGTGTGATGCTCCTCGCGTTCCTGTTTGAGCAGCGTGAAGGGCGCGCCAAATTCGGCGTGTAACGCATCGGCGCTATAGCGCATGACGGGCAGCCCGCTGCAATGGTCGGGGCCGTCCTCGGCAAAGGTCGCCACGATCACGATGCCGCCCGGTTTTACGGCACGCAGCACGGCGTTCACATAGGCTTCCCGGTCTTCGTGGCTCGTCAGGAAATGAAACACGGCGCGGTCGTGCCAGACGTCGTAAGCCTGCACCGGCAATTCGATTTGCGTGATGTCGCCCACGATCCACGAAACGCGGTTTGCGCGTTCGCCCACTCGCGTTGCGAGGCGCATGCGAGCGGCGTCGAGCGCGGCGTCGGAAAGGTCCAGCACCGTGACGTTGCGATAGTCGTCCGCCACGAGGTCGTCGACCAGCGTCGACGCGCCGCCGCCCACGTCGATGATGGCCGCATCCTTCGACAGACCCGCCTGACGAATGAGCGCCACCGACTGGAGCGCATGCTCCTGAAACCAGCTTACGTGGGTCGGCGTCTTTGTCGTGTAGACGCGATTCCAGTGATCCCGCGACTGCATAAAACCTCCTGCCTCGTTACTCGCAAAGTTCGATGTCCGAAAGCGTCTGCGCGCTCGTTTCCTTGAGCAGCGCGCGAGGACGCTCCCACATATTGTCGCTGAAGATGGGTCTCAGTGGCGTTCGGGACACGGCGCGCAAGTCGCGCGGTGGATGTGAGGGCAGACCCGAGCCGACGTGATGGCCGCCTGCGGCGCGTTTTTCGAGTGGAGAGTTTGTTATTAAAAACACTCTATTACGATAAGAAAAGTTATCTTATCTGTCCGGTTTGATGGCGCACCTGGAGCACGTCGGCCGTCTTGCGGAAAGCTGTTAGCTTGCACGTCGCGGTTTTCGCGCAACGTGCAAGCGGAACCAAAGGGTAGGGCGTGCGAAACCGGCGTCGGACCACGCTTGTCGCACGCGTTGCGCTTTACCCCAGTTTGTTGGCCTGTTCCTTCGCAAGCAGGCGTTGAGCCTGTCGGTCTCCGCGGTTGGCTTCCTGCGAGGTCTGCACCGACGTTTCGGTGGCTTCGGCCAATGCAGCGCGTGCGGCGTTGCTGATCGTGACGGCATACGAAGCCGACGGCGTCGAAGCCTGTGTCGTCGTCGTAGTGGACTGCGCCTGCGTCTTGCTGGCAGGTTGCGTAGCGGCAGTCGCCTGCTGGTTCTGCGCGCCGGTATTCGCTGCTGTCGTAGCGGCGGGTTGGCTAGAAACTGCCTGGATTGTCATCAGAAGGTCTCCAATAAAGAGAGAAAAAACCGGGAACTGCGCCCGATTTATCGGAGCACCTTCCAGATACTTAAGAAGTATTTATTTTCGGAAAGCAAATCAACTTAAGGCTCGCATAAGCTGCGGTTCGATTTCTGCCAGCGCCATTCATAATCGCCCGACGACTGGTTTAAAAGCTGATCAGGTCCGGGTTTCCTTGATGCCCCGTGCCGTGGCGCTTCCGCCCTTGGATCTCGTTGAAAACATGTTCTGGAATGAAAGCAACTTTTATTCAGCTTAAAAGGCGTACCTTTGGCACCGCGAAAATAAGGCTCCACGTCGGGAATATCGTTTAGATAAGGAGTTCATCAGAATTCAACGCTACCATCCCGCGAATCTTTCAAGTTTCCCCTGGAATTCCATTGTGTTGCCGCTCGCGAACGACGTCACTCACGACAACTGGTCCTCGTGGATCATCCGGCAGCGTCATGGCGATGATCGCGCCCATGAGCACAAGGTCCGTGCCGAGATCACAAGGTACGCGGACCGTGTGCTGGATTCCGTTCGCCTGCGCCCCGGCATGACATTGGCCGATATCGGGACGGGTGATGGTCTCGTCGGGTTTCGCGCGATTGAACGGGCCGGCGCCGCGCTCCGGGTGCTCATGACCGATATTTCGGCGCCGCTGCTGCGGCACACGGAAGAGCGGGCCCGAAGCCTGGGTGTGAGCGGGCAGTGCGCATTCATACACGGCAGCGCCGAGAATCTGGAAGGCATCGCGAACGAAGCAGTCGATGCCGCCACGATGCGCGCGGTGCTGGCGTATGTGGCAGACAAGCCCGCGGCAATGCGAGAGATTTACCGCATCCTCAAACCGGGTGGCCGCTTCGCCATCGCCGAGCCGATTTTGCGTGACGAAGCGCTCGAGGTTTGCCTGCTCAAGCAACTCGTCGATTCCCGTGCGTTCAACACGGATGATCCCTTCTTTCCCTTGCTGCTCCGGTGCCGGGCAGCGCAGTTCCCCGACACGGAGGAGAAGGCGCGCTCGCTGCCCATCACGAACTATGGCGAACGGGACCTCGTGCGCTTCGCGATCGATGCGGGCTTCACCGACATTCATCTGGAATTGCACATCGAAGTGCGAACAGAGGACAGCCTGCCTTGGGAAACGTTTCTTCGTACCTCGCCCCACCCGTTGGCGCCCAGCCTGGAAGAGGTCTTCGAAAAGGAACTTACCCGCGATGAGCGCGCGTATCTGGAGGTCAGAATGCGGGCGATTTTCGAAAGCGGAGCGCAACTCGGCGCTGAGCGCATCGCCTATCTGACGGCAAAGCGGCCGTAGAGACCGGATGCAAACGCCTGCTTAAGGATTGCATAAGCGTTAACCCTGCAGAATGCGCAGCATGCCTGCCGCAACGCCACCAACGCGTGGTGTTTGCGTTCAGGCCCATGCTCGCGCATTCATGCTGCGCGGGATTGGCTTGAGGAGTCCATATTGTCCAGCCCGCAGTCTCGCGCGATGGTTCCGCGCGTCTTTCACTTCAACATCCCAAGTCGCGCGCGCGCCACGCTCGTCGCCTTCGCATCGGGCACCGCACTGCTTGCCGGTTGCGCAAGCTACAAGGCGCAGCCATTGGTTACCGGACCTTCGTTGACCACGCAGGATGCGCTCGCACGGGTGCAGATCGATCCTGCGAAAATGCCGCTGCCCGAGCTTGCGGCGCATCGCTTCGATCCGTCGAACGGCTTCGACATCGAAGACGTCGCGATGCTGGCCGTCGCCAACAATCCCGACCTGAAACTTGCGCGTGACGATCTCGGCATTGCGCAAGCGCAGGCGTTTTCAGCAGGACTCCTGCCGGATCCACAGGTGAGCATCTCCAGCGACTATCCCGGCGCCGCTGGGTTGTCGCGCGCGTTCAGCTACGGCCTGAGCATGGACGTGATGGCGATTGTCACGCGTGGCGCGAACACGAAGTCCGCCAACGCCACGGTTCGCAAGACCGATCTGGGTCTGCTCTGGCAGGAGTGGCAGGTCGTGGCGCAGGCGAAGCAGCTATACGTGAGAGCGCGCTTTCAGGATGAGGTGTTGCCGCTGCTCGAGCAGCAGACGGCGCTCGCCCGCACGCGTTACGAACGTACCGCGCACGCGGCAAGCGAGCACAACGTGACGGCTGACAGCGTCGCCGCGTCGCTCACCGCCTACGAAGACGCCCGCAAGCCATACACGGACATGCAGCATGCGCGCGAGCAGACGCACCATGACCTCAATGCGCTGCTCGGCCTCGCGCCCGACACGACGCTTGCGCTCACTGGTGACACGGCAGTCACGCCGATGCCCGATGGCACGCTCGACGCTGCCGTTGCGAAGCTGGCGCAGCGCCGTCCCGATCTGATCGCGCTGCAGGCCGGCTACGAGGCGCAGGAGCAGAAGTACCGCGCCGCAATCCTCAACCAGTTCCCCAGTCTTTCGGTGGGCTTTACGCGCCAGCGCGACACTTCGGAGATCTACACGAGCGGCTTCGCGATCAACCTCACGCTGCCGGTCTTCAACCGCAATCGCGGCAATATCGCCATCGAGCAGGCCACGCGGCAGCGTCTCGCAGACGAATACCAGACACGCCTGAACGCGGCTTACGCCGATATCGCCCACCTGCGTGCCGACAGCGCGATCGCTGCGCATCAACTCGATCAGGATGACGCTGCGCTACCGGGGCTCGAGCGTGCCGCCGTGCAGGCGCGCGACGCCTACGCGGCGCGCAACATCGTGCTCGGCCAGTACGTCGATGCGCAAATCGCGGCGCTCGCGCGTCGCATCGATGCCGCCACTGCGCGCGAAGCGCTAGCGGAGCAACGCGTTGGCCTCCAGGCGCTGCTCGGCAGCGCGATCCCCGATCCTGATCAGACTCCGTCCGCCCGAGGCGCCACTGCTGAAAGCGCGCCCACCAATACCATCGTTGCACGTTGATCTCCATGACTGAGCACCGCTTTCTTTCCGGCACGCGTTCGCGTGTCGCCGTCTGCGCACTTGGCGCGGCGGCCGCGCTCGCCGCTGGCGCAGCGCTTTTCGCACCGCATGCAGCGCGCGCAGATGACGCCGGCGCGTCGGGCAGCCCGCCTGCGCCATCCGCCGCCGTGCAGGTCGTGCAGGTGATGCGCCAGCCGGTTGCCCAAACTGTCGTCGCGTATGGCGCCGTCGCGTCTGCGGCCTCCAACGCCACGACCATCAGCCTTCCGTATCTCGCACGCGTGACGCGCGTGCTCGTGCAGCCCGGCCAGACCGTCGCGCAGGGCGCAGCGCTTTTCGTGGTGCAAGCCGATCCAAACGCTGTGATCGCCTATACGCAGGCACAAAGCGCAGCGACGCTCGCACGTGGCGAACTCGCTCGCACCGGCTCGCTCTTTCACGACGGTCTCGCCACGCAATCGCAGCTCGCCGCGGCGCAAAAGGCGCTGGATGACGCACAGCAGGCGCTCGCCGCGCAACAAGCGACGGGTATTGCGCCGGGTTCGAAAACGATCGCGGCGCCAGCGGCCGGCGTCATCGCGCAGCTTGCCGCGGCGCCGGGCGACCGGATCCAGGCGGGCACAGCGCTCGCCCAGCTCGTTGCATCCAATGGCGCCGCGGGCAATGCCGCGAACATTTCGCTGGGCGTCGAACCCGCCGACGCGCTCACGCTGCGCGCCGGCGATCGTATCGTGCTGCGCCCGCTGTCCGCCTCGCTCGGGTCGCAGCGTGCGCAAGGGCGCATCGTGCTCGTCGGCGCAGCCATCGACGCGCAGAGCCAGCTCGTGAACGTGAGTGCGAACGTGCCGCTCGCGAGCGCCGCGTTCCTGCCGGGAACGCGCGTGCGGGCCGACATCGATACGCAGACCGGCACGTGGTGGAACGTGCCGCGCGCCGCGGTGCTGCGGGACGCGAAGGGCAGCTATGTGTTTCAGGTCGCGCCGACCAACAAGGCGCACCGCGTCGATGTGCAGGTGAAAGTCGAGCATGGCGATACGTACGGCGTGGATGGCGCGCTCGACGCCTCGCGGCCGCTCGTCGTCGTCGGCAACTACGAACTCGAAGACGGCATGGCCGTGCGCGTGGCGCAAGGCGGCGCGCGATGACGTTCAGCCAGTGGATGCAGCGCCACCGTCGTTCGCTGCTGTTCGTGATTGCGCTTGCCGCGCTTGCCGGAGCGCTCACCGCGTTGCGCCTGCCGATCTCGCTCTTTCCGAACGTGTCCTTTCCGCGCGCCGTGATTTCGCTCGACGCGGGCGACCGTCCGGCCGAACAGATGGCGACGCTCGTCACCATGCCGGTGGAGGAAGCGTTGCGGCGCGTGCCGAACGTGCGCGACGTGGAATCCCGCACGAGTCGGGGCTCAGCGGAAATCTCGCTGAATTTCGACTGGGGTACGGACATGGCGCAAGCCACGTTGCAGGCGCAGTCGGCCATTGCCGAGATTCTCGCGACGCTGCCGCCCGGCACCAGCATGCAGGTGCGCCGGATGGACCCCACGGTGTTTCCGGTGCTCGCGTACAGCCTGACGTCGTCGCGCCTGTCGCTCTCGCAGCTCTACGACCTCGCCCAGTTCCAGTTGCGTCCGCTGCTTTCCTCGGTTGAGGGCGTGGCGCGCGTGGACGTGACGGGTGGGGCGCGCGACGAGCTCGAAGTGGCCGTCGATCCCGCGCGGCTCGCGGCGTACAAGCTTTCAGTCGCCGATATCTCGCGTGCGATCGGCGCGGGCAACGTGCTGATGGCCACCGGGCGCATCGAGGACCACGACAAGCTCTTTCTCGTCGTGGCGAATTCGGCTTTCAGCGGGCTCGAGACACTGAAAAACGTGGTCGTGTCGTCCGCGGGCGCCACGCAGATCCGCCTGCGCGATGTGGCCACCGTCACCGAGGGGACCGTGCCGCAATGGATCCGCGTGACCGCCGACGGTCAGGACGCGGTGCTGATCAACGTCTACCAGCAGCCCGGCGCGAACAGCGTGGCGATGGCGCAGGCGATTCGCGCGCGCCTGAAGGGCTTCGGCCCGCAGATGCCGCACGGCGTGACGCTCTCGAACTGGTACGACCAGAGCGAACTCGTGATCGCCTCGGCCACCAGCGTACGCGATGCCATCATGATTGGCGTGGTGCTCGCGGCGCTCACGCTCTTCGTATTTCTGCGCAACACGAAGATCACGCTCATCGCCGTGGCGCTCGTGCCTATCGTGATGGCGGCGACCATTCTGCTGCTCGACGTGTTCGGCATGGGCTTCAACATCATGACGCTCGGCGGGATGGCGGCGGCGGTGGGCCTCGTGATCGACGATGCCATCGTGATGATCGAGCACATCGCGCGGCGGATGCGCGAAGCGGGCGCGCATGCGTTTCATGGCCGCGTGATGAGCGCGGCGCTCGAATTTACACGGCCGCTCGCCGGCTCTTCGGCGGCAACGCTCATCATCTTCGTGCCGCTGGCGTTTCTCTCGGGCGTAACCGGCGCGTTCTTCAAGGCGCTTTCGGTGACGATGGCGAGCGCGCTCTTTATTTCGTTCCTCGTCACGTGGCTCGCCATCCCGATTCTCTGCGATCGCTGGCTCACGGCGAAGGATGCCGAGGAGCATCGCGAAACGCGTTTCGCTGCATGGCTGAACCGTGCCTACGCGCGGCTCGTCTCGCGCGTGAGCGCGCGGCCCCTGTGGGTGCTCGCGCTCGTCGTTCCGCTGGCGCTGCTTTCGGCGCTCGCGTTCACGCGGGTCGGCAGCGGCTTCATGCCGTCGATGGACGAGGGCGGTTTCGTGCTCGACTATCACACGCAGGCGGGCACGTCGATCACGGAAACCGATCGCCTGATGCAACAAATCGAAGCGATCATTCGCGCGAACCCGAATGTGGCGACGTATTCACGCCGTACCGGCGCCGGACTTGGCGGCGACCTGAACGAGCCGAACAAGGGGGACTTCTTCGTGCGCCTGAAGTCGGGCAGCCGCGAACCCATCGACACGGTGATGGAGGAGATCCGTTCGCAGATCGAAACAAACGTGCCCGGTGTGAGCGTCGAGCTTGCGCAGTTGATGGAGGACCTGATCGGCGACCTCACGGCGGTGCCGCAGCCCGTGCAGATCAAGATCTACTCGGACGACGCTCATGTGCTCGATACGACCGCCCAACGTGTGGCCGCACGCATCGGCAAGATTGCCGGTATCGTCGACGTGAACGACGGCATCAATCCTGCCGGCGACGCCATCGATCTGCGCATCCGGCCCGACGCCGCGGCTGCCGAAGGCATGGACCCGCAGGCAGTCGCGCAGCAGGTCTCGGACCTGCTGGACGGCAACGTGGCCACGCAGTTCCAGAACGGCCCGAAGACGGTCGGCGTGCGCGTGCGTGCGCAAGGCGCGCTGCAAATGACGGACACCGAACTCGCGCGCCTGCCGTTGCGTGCGCCGGACGGACACGTGTTCGCGCTCGCACGCGTTGCCGACCCGGTGCACGTAAGCGGGCAACCCGAGATCAGTCGCGACAACCTCAAGCGCATGGTGGCGGTGACGGCACGCATCGACGGGCGCGACCTCGGCTCGACCATTGCCGACGTGCAGCGCGCGCTTGCCGATCCCGCGCTCCTGCCAACGGGCGTCTATTACGAACTGGGCGGCTTGTACCAGCAACAGCAGATCGCCTTCAAGGGGCTGCTCGCGGTGTTCGGCGCGGCCGTGGCGCTGGTGTTCGGCTTGCTGCTGTTCCTCTATGAGCGCTTTCGTGTAGCGCTCGCGGTGATGGCGATGCCGCTGCTCGCCACCGGCGCCGTTTTCATCGGGCTGTGGGCGACGGGCATCGAACTCAACATCTCCGCGATGATGGGCATGACGATGATCGTCGGCATCGTGACGGAGGTCGCGATCTTCTACGTTTCCGAGTTCCAGGGGCTCGTACGCGACGAAGGCGTGCCGCTCGATGAGGCGTTGCAGGCCGCGGGCCGCAATCGCCTGCGGCCGATCGCGATGACGACCATCGCAGCCATTCTCGCGCTGCTGCCGCTCGCCTTCGCGCTCGGCCAGGGTTCCGCGATGCAGCAACCGCTCGCCGTCGCGATCATCTCGGGCTTGATCGTGCAGATGCCGCTCGTGCTGCTGGTGCTGCCCGTGCTGCTGCGCCTCCTGCTTCGAGTAAAAGGGGGGAGGTGAGTGGCGGCAGTTGCATTGCGTTTGCAGACCTGGCTTTGCGAAGTCGTTTCCGCCGTATCGATTTCTCTTATCGGCGACCGGGTCTGCAAGCCGGTCTGCCGGCCTCCCGCCGTGCAACGATGAATCGCGCCAAGCCTTGTCCCGCTTGGCGCTGCGCGGCTCACCGCGAGTCACGGTCTTGCGTTGCGCGCGCTTTCTTGTCCGCGGAGCGCCTCTTGCCTGCCGTTAACCCGATGTAGTTTTCCGTAAGCCCCGTTTCTATCTTGGCGAAAAACATTTCGTGCAGTACGACAGGAGGAGACGGCGATGAGCGGCAATGCAAGCGTAGGTGAGGGTGGGTATCAAGGGACGAGAGCGGCAATCGACGGCAAGCCGACGCTCGGCGCAATCTTGCGCGCCGGCATAGCCGGCGGCTTGACGGGCGCGGTGATCATCTGGATTTACGAGGCGCTCATCTGGGTCGGCGCCCAGCATCTCATGCCGCTTGCGGGCATTCCCCGCAACGCGACCGGCCTCGTGTTCGGCAAGGGCGTACAGGACTCGCTCGGCATCTGGGCGTATTTCCTCGGCACTGCCATCCATTTCTTCTTCGCCATTGCGTGGGGCGTACTGTTCGCCGCGATCTGGCCGTATTTCCGCCGCCGCGGCTACGAGGCCACGTTCGTCGCGCTCTTTTACGCGATCCTGGCCTGGATCGTCATGCATGTGGCGATCAGCATCGCGTCAGACAACCATCCCAATTACTACGACCCGGTCGTCATCATCGGCGGTTTCATGTCGCACTTTTGCTTCACTGTGCCGCTCGCCCTCGTGGTGAAGCGCATGCTCGCGACCGACCGCACAAGCTGACGCCTTCAGCGTCAGCACCAATCTATCAAGAAGTCAACAACAGGGGAAAGTGACGATGTCGTTAAATAGAGGATTCCTTAGCTTGTCGGTGATTGCTGCGGCAGTCATCGCCAGCACGCCGGCAATGGCGCAATCGTCGGTGACGCTCTATGGCGTGCTCGACGTGTTCGCCGGCTACCAGAACACGAAAGTCGACGGCAAGACCACGTCGCTCGCCGTGCTCGGCAATAACGGCTTGATGACGAGCCGGTGGGGCTTGCGCGGCACGGAGGACATAGGCGGCGGATACCGCGTGAACTTCGCGCTGGAGAGCGGCTTCGATCCGGGTACGGGCAAGCTGCAGAACAGCTACCGGTTCTTCGATCGCCAGGCGTGGGTCGGTGTGGGCGGCGGCTTCGGCGAGGTGCGCTTCGGCCGCCAGAACACGCCGATGTTCGCCTGGAGCGGCAATATGGACGCCTTCAGCGCGGCGACCTACGCCTCGGGCTACAACAACTTTGCGAACTGGCTGGCGCGCGTCGACAACGACATTGCGTGGATTTCGCCGAAGTTCGTGGGGACCCAGGTCGAACTGCATTATTCGGTGGGCGGCCAGCCGGGCACGCTCGCGGGCAATGCCGTGTATCAGGCCGGCGTGCAGACCACCCAGGGCCCGGTTTATCTCGCGCTTGCCTATTTGAACGCGGCGAATGCGACAGCCTCCAACCGTGTGCAGGAATTCATGGCGGGCGGCAATCTCGACTACGGGTGGGGGCGCATCTACGTCGGCTATTTCCGCGCCAACGACGTCATTTCCGCGACCACCGGCAATGCGCTCAGCAACCCGGCCGGCAAATACGACCCGACAGTCGGGCCGGTTGGCAATACAGCAGGCGACTGGCACAGCACGTATTCGCTTTCGGCCGACTACCGCTTCACGCCGTTCTTCAGCGTGGGCGCCGGCGCCGCCTACACCAAGGACAGCACGCATCTCGGCAACGACGCCCTGCAATATGGGGCGATCGTCAACTACGATCTTTCGAAAGGGACGCGGCTATACGGCACGATTTCCGAATTGAAGAACTACGGCACCGCGCAGTTCAAGATGGCGGGCGCCAGCATTACGACGGGTTCGTTCCTGACGCCGGGACCCGGTCAGAGCGAATTCGGCGTGCAGGTCGGCATCCGCCATCTGTTCTAGTATTTGAGCGAGCACAAGAAATCTCATGCTTAACGCATGAACCTCCACGCCATCACTTCGTAGCCGTCGGACCTTGGACTACGATCATGAATGCAAGGGCGAAGTCGTCGCTATTTCGGATCCGTTCTCGGCGGCTCACCGCGTATCGAAATAAGCAAACCTTGCAGGGGAAGACGGACTCGCCGCGCGCCCGCTGACCGAAAGGAGGGCGCCCGGCGAGCCGGCGTATTTCCGGTTGTCGATGGAGGAACCATGAAAGCACTGGTTTACAACGGTCCGGGCAAGTTCGCACTCGAAACGCGGCCAATGCCCGCCTTGCAGGAACCCGGCGACGCCGTCGTCAAGATCTCGAAGACGACGATCTGCGGCACCGATCTCCACATTCTCAAGGGCGACGTGCCGAGTTGCGAGCCGGGCCGCATTCTCGGCCACGAAGGCGTGGGCGTCGTCCACGAGATCGGCAGCGGCGTCTCGACGCTGAAAGTCGGAGATCACGTGCTCGTCTCGTGCATCTCGAGCTGCGGACAGTGCGAGTACTGCCGGCGAGGCATGTATTCGCACTGCAAGACGGGCGGCTGGATACTCGGCAATCGCATCGACGGCACGCAGGCCGAATACGTGCGTACGCCGCACGCGCAAACGAGTCTGTACCGGATTCCCGACGGCCTCGACGAGGCCGCGCTCGTGATGCTCTCGGACATCCTGCCGACGGGCTTCGAATGCGGCGTGCTCAACGGCAAGGTCGAACCCGGCAGCACGGTGGCCATCGTCGGCTCCGGGCCAATCGGGCTGGCCGCGCTCCTGACTGCGCAGTTTTATTCGCCCGCGCAGATCATCATGATCGATATGGACCCCAACCGTCTGGAATGCGCGAAGAAATTCGGCGCGACGGCGTGCATCGATCCGCGCGCAGGCGACGCCGTCGATGCGGTGATGAAGCTCACGGATGGCGTGGGCGTCGATTGCGCGATGGAGGCCGTTGGCGTGCCTGCGACGTTCGAACTGTGCCAGCAGATCGTGGCGCCGGGCGGCGTGATTGCGAACATCGGTGTGCACGGCGTGCCGGCTTCGCTTTTCCTCGACAAGCTGTGGGATCGCAACGTGGCGATCACGACGCGTCTTGTCGACACAGTGAGCACGCCCATGCTGCTCAAGACCGTGCGCGCCGGACGGATCGATCCGAACCGGCTGATCACGCATCGGTTTTCGTTCGAAGACATGCCCAAGGCGTATGAGACGTTCTCGCAGGCGGCCAGCACGCAGGCGCTGAAGGTGATTGTCGAGATGTGATGCGGTCGATACGGATGTTTGCGAACATCATAAAAACTGCGATAATTTATCTTATGTTAAATAAGAAAAATCCACGGGCGGCGCCACCTGGCAAGTCTTCCCGCCCGTCGGCACCCCGGTCCCGATAGCCCGCAATCATCGGGACCGATTCCCAGCGCCGCCCGGTCACTGAACCTCCTCGAACGAAGGCCTCACGACAGCAGCCGGCTCCAGTTCGATTCGCTTCGCACCGGGTTTCGGATGCAACGCGAATGTCGATGCGACGAACGATGGCGACAGATTCCAGTGGTATGTCACTTCATGGCGCGGCCTCGAAGGCTGGGTCGTATCGGTGACGACCAAATGGCACGGCAGCGGCCGCCGTCCCTGTTCGATCCACATCTCCCAGTCGGCGCCACGCTGCTGAAACGCGTAATGCGTGCACCAGCGCGTATCGACCTTCTCGACGCCGAGCACCTGCGCCGCCGTAATTGCCGCGTTGTCGTCCTTGCCGTTGCCCCAATAGAAAAGCTCCGCGAGCGGCGCTTCGATACGCCAGCTATTCGCGAGTTCGCGTACGAGGCCATCGAGCGTCGGTGGCGCGTCATTGCGCGTGTAAAAGCCCTTCTTTTCGTTGAAGGTCATGAACTCGCGGCCGTCATAGACCAGTCCACGCACGTTGCCGTTGCCCGTGATCTCGGCGCGTAGCCGGTCGGGCCGCTTGACCTTGAGCACCGTATGACGCAGCAGCGCGGCGTTCTGGCCGTTGTCGAGCACGACGTCGGTCGACGTGTCCGCGTTGACCTCGAGCCGGCGTATCGTGTGCAGATAAGCGCCCATGGCATTGAGCGCGTCGAGCGCCTGCGGATCGACGGCGGGTTGCGGCGCGTTCGCGGCGGCGGTTCCCTCGCCGTTGTCGAGATCGGTGAGCGGCGATGGCACATTCGATTGCGCCTGCGTGTACCCCTCGCTCTGCGGATGCGCACAGCCGGAGAGCGCGATAGCGGCGCAGAGCGACAAGGCGAGCGTTGCAGGAACGCCTCCGGAAAAGACTTTCTTTTTCAAGACGACTCCTGACTGAGCATCCGAATAAAACGACGGCCTTGTAGCACTCGGCATGCCCAGCGGCGCTCTGTGAGGCGCACCCTGCACGTCCCACTCAGTAAAAGCCCTGGTCGGTTGGCTCACCGCCTCGCAGTATCATCGAGCCATATTTTTAGAACGACGTTCTATCAGATAGAACGAAGAGACACGCAAACGAAGCGTTCAGGAGATTCCAATGTCCAGCTTGCCAATCGGAGCGACACACGCGTCGCTCCGGGACCACGCCGCCGCGCCCGTCAGTGCGGCCGAGATCAACGCGCGCATTGACCGTCTGCCGGCCACGCGCACCATCTGGACGCTCGTGCTCCTGCTTTCGCTGGGCGGCTGGTTCGAGTTCTACGATCTGTTTTTCACGGCCTATGTCGGGCCGGGCCTCGTGAAAAGCGGCCTCTACTCGACCACCACGGCTTCGTTCTTCGGCTTCTCGGGTCTCGGCGCCTTCGTGGCGGCGTCGTTCGCGGGGCTCTTCATCGGCACGTTCTGCCTGACCAGGCTTGCCGACCGCTATGGCCGCCGCACGCTGTTCACCGCCTCCCTGCTCTGGTATTCGGTTGCGACCTGCATCATGGCGCTGCAGACGAGCGCGCCCGGCATCAACCTGTGGCGCCTCATCGCGGGCATTGGCGTGGGCGTCGAACTCGTCACCATCGACACCTACGTGAGCGAACTCGTGCCCAAGCACATGCGCGGCCGCGCATTCGCGTTCGTGCATCTGGTGCAGTACACGGCCGTGCCGGCTGTCGCGTTGCTCGCATGGTGGTTCGTGCCGCGCGCGCCGCTCGGCTTCGACGGCTGGCGCTGGGTCGTCATGTTCGGCGCGTTCGGCGCGCTCATCGCCTGGGCGATCCGCCGCCGCGTGCCCGAGAGCGCGCGCTGGCTCGCGCAGCGCGGCCGCACCGAGGAAGCCGCGCGCATTCTCGCAAGGCTCGAAGCGAAGATCGAGGCGCAGCACGGACGCGTGCTGCCCGCGCCTGTCGTCGAATCGGCCAGCACGCAAACGCTCGCCAAGGCGCGCTTCGCCGAGATCTGGCAGCCGCCTTACCGCCGCCGCACGATCACCCTGCTCGTCTTCAATCTGTTTCAGGCCATTGGCTTCTACGGCTTCGCCTCGTGGGTGCCGACGCTGCTCGTTTCCAAGGGCGTCACGGTCACGCACAGCCTGCTCTACTCGTTCGTGATCGCCGCGTCGAATCCGTTCGGCCCGCTGCTCGGCATGGCGATAGCCGACCGCATCGAGCGCAAGACGCTCGTCGTGCTCTCCGCGCTCGCCATCGCCGTCTGCGGCACGCTGTTCGCCATGCAAACCTCGGCCGGCATGCTCATGTTCCTCGGCGTGCTCATCACGCTGGGCGGCACGCTGCTCTCGGTTGGCTACCACGCGTACCAGGTCGAGCTGTTCCCCACGCGCATGCGCGCCACCGCCGTTGGCTTCGTTTACTCGATGTCGCGCCTCTCCGCGATGTTCTCTGGCTTCATGATCGCGTTCGCCCTGCGCCACTTCGGTGTGCCAGGCGTTTTCGCGCTGATCACGGGCGCGATGATCGTGGTGATGGCGGCCATCGGCATCTTCGGGCCGCGCACGAAGAATCGCGCGCTCGACGACATCTCCCGCTAATTTATTCAATACGAGGCTGTCACCATGCTCCCGTTAGCCGGCGTGCGCGTCCTGGATCTGTCGAATGTGCTCGCGGGTCCGTTCTGCGCCTATCAACTCGCGCTCTTCGGCGCCGAAGTCACCAAGGTCGAGCATCCTGAAGGCGGCGATCTTGCTCGGCGCCTCGGGGCCGACAAGGACGCCGCGGCGCGCAATATGGGCGCGTCGTTCGTGGCCGTGAATGCGGGCAAGCGCTCGATCACGCTGAACCTGAAAGACCCGCGCGGCAAGGCCATTTTGCTCGATCTGGTACGCCACGCCGACGTCCTCGTCGAAAACTTCCGCCCCGGCGTGATGGACCGCCTCGAACTCGGCTACGATCAGTTATCCAAAGTGAATCCGGCGCTGGTCTACTGTGCGATTTCCGGTTTCGGCGACGAAGGCGAGCTGTCGCGCCGCCCGGCGTACGACCAGATCATTCAGGGCATGTCCGGCGTGATGAGCGTGACGGGCGACGCGCACAGCGCGCCGCTGCGCGTAGGCTATCCCGTCTCCGATACGGTGGGTGGCCTCACCGCCGCGTTCGGCATTTGCGCGGCGCTCGTCGACGCGCGCACGAGCGGCCGCGGGCGGCGTCTCGACGTTTCGATGCTCGAAGCCACGCTCGCGACCATGGGCTGGGTCGTGTCGAACTACCTGAACGCCGGGGTCGAGCCCGCACCGATGGGCAACGAGAATTTCACGGCCGCACCCTCGGGCACCTTCCGCACCAGCGCGGGCCTGCTCAATATCGCGGCAAACGAAACGCGCCAGTTCGAAAGCCTGTGCGAGGTGATCGGCCGCCCCGACCTGCCGCGCGACGAGCGTTTTGCCGCGCGCCATTCGCGCAAGCAGTACCGCGAAGCGCTCAAGGCCGAGATCGAAGCCGCGCTCGCCGCGGACAGCGCGGCGAACTGGGAAACGCGCCTGCTCGAGCGCGGCGTGCCCGTGGGCCGCGTGCTCTCGGTGCCCGAAATCCTCGCGCATCCGCATCTGGCCGAACGGCGCTTCATCCGCGAGTTCGAACCGGCACAGGGCGAAGCCGCGCAACGCGTGACGCGCGCGGGCCTGCGGCTCGCCGATGCCGACGCCGCGCCCGCCACGCCCGCCCCGGCCCTCGGCGCCCACACGCGCGAAACGCTCGCACAACTCGGCTACGAAGCCGCCCAAATCGACGCCCTCCACCATGACGGAGTGATCTGACCATGCCGACCACGAACACGACCACGCCCGATCTCGCCGCCCTTTGCGCCGACTACTGGAGCACCTCGATCATCGACATCCATCCGGGCTCCATCAAGGTGCGCGGCTATCCGATCCAGGAGCTGATCGGCAACGTGAGTTTCCCGCAGATGATCTGGCTGATGCTGCGCGGCGAACTGCCCGGCGACGAAGAGGCCACGCTGCTCGAAGCGGCGCTCGTGGCCTCGGTCGATCACGGGCCACACGCGCCTTCGATCGCGATCTCGCGCATGGCCACGAGCTGCGGCTTGCCGATCAACGGCGCAATGGCCTCGGCGCTCAACGCACTCGACGACGTGCACGGCGGCGCCGGCCAGCAGGCGGTCGAACTCTATGCCGACATCGCCGCGCGCATCGTGGCTGGCGCCCCATTCGAAGCGGCGGTCGAAGCCGGCGTAGACGAGTTCATCGCTCATCACGGCAAGTATCTGCCGGGCTTCGGCCATCGCTTTCATCCGGTCGATCCGCGCGCCGGACGGCTGCTCGCGCTCGTCGATGCCCGTGTGGCGTCGGGCACCATCAAGGGCCGCTATGCCGCAATTGCGCGCGGCATCGAAGCCTTGCTGAAAAAGCGCAAGGACCGGCCCGTGCCGATGAACATCGACGGCGTAACCGCCGTGATTTACGCCGAACTGGGCTTTGCGCCCGAACTGGCGCGCGGCGTGTTCTGCCTCTCGCGCGCCGTGGGCATCCTCGCGCATGCGTGGGAGCAGCGCGGACGCGGCGAGCGTAACAAAGGGCCCATGCCGCGCCAGATTCCGTTTGCCTATACCGGCGCGCCGGAGCGACATCTGGAGCAGTCCTGATCAACGCGCCGTGAAAGCGAGCGCGTGCAAACGGCGTCTCGCGTCCGCAGTGTTTGCGCTAGCCGCCCGTGGCTTCAGGCGTCCTGGCGTGCGCGTGCAGCGTGCGCACGCTGGGCGGCGCGCAGCGCGCGCGAGTCGCCGCCGAGCGCGTCGGTAGCGCGTATCGCGCATTCGAACAGCGCGTCGAGATGGCGCTCGACGAACGCCGCGTCGATACGCGAACTCGGCCCGGCGAGCGTGAGCACGCCACGCAAGGTGTCGTGAACGCCGAACACAGGCATGGAAACGCCGGCGGTTTCGCGGTCGCGCTCGCCGATCGAGATGCAGTAGAAGTCGTGGCGAATGGTCTCGAACGGCTCGCCCGGCTCGCCGCCGAATGCCAGCAGCGCGCGGCCGCCAGATCCGCTTTCGAGCGGCAGCACGTCGCCCTCGCGCACATGATGGCGCACCACATGATGCGAATCGACGCGATGCAGGCACACGCGCACCGCGTTGTCGCGCACGTAGAACGAAACGCTCTCCCCGCTCGCAGCGGCCAGTTCGCGCATGAGCGGCAGCAGAATGTCGCCCATGTTGAGGCTACGCTGATAGAGCGCGCCCAGCGCGAACGTGGCGGGGCCGAGCTGGTAGCGGCCGTCGTCGAGGCGCAGCAGCAGGCGATGCTGAATCAGAGCGCCGGCCAGCCGCAGCAACGTGCTTTTATAGAGCCCCGTGCGCGCCGCGAGTTCGGCGAGCGTGAGCGCGCTGTCTCCCGGTCGAAACGCGAACAGGATGGCACACGCGCGGTCGATGACAGCGACGCCTTCTTCTTTCTTGACCGTACCAGCCGGGTCTTGCGCGGGCATGAATGGAAAACGTGGGGATTGGGAATGCGTTCGATTTTACGCGACTTGCCGCCTCACGGGTGTGGCTCCCCACCCTCACCTTCGCCTCCACCGCCATTGCTCGATGCACGCGACGCGCGCTTTACTTCGCCCGTACCACCGAATCGCGCATCGTCACGCTCACGGGGAACGTGCGCTCGATCGGCCACTGCGTGCCGTAGCACTGGTTGATGAGCCAGCGCACCGCATTGCGCGTGAGCTCCGCGGTGGGAATGTGCACCGAGGTCAGCGCGGGCGCCATGTAGGCTGCCGAATAATCGTCGTCGTAGCCGATCACCGAAACGTCGTGGGGCACGCGCAAGCCTGCCTGCTGCAGGCGCGCGAGCGCACTCATGGCCATCGTATCGTTCGCGCAGAACAGCCCGGTGAAGCGGTGTTTGCGTTCGAGAAGCGTCCCGGCCGCCACATAGCCGCCTTCGGGCGAAAAGTCTGAGACGATATGCGGCACGGTCCGGCGCTCGATGCCGTGACGCGCCAGCTCGGCGAAAAATCCATGCAGACGCGCCGCATTGTCCGACGACGTGGACGGGCCGCCGATCACCGCAAGCTCGCGATGGCCGTGCTCAATGAGCGTGCGGGCAGCCATCTCGCCGCCGTGAAAGTGATCGGCGCAAAACGATGCTTCGGGTAACTGATCGAATGAGCGGTTCAGGAAGGCCATGCGCGGGTGCATGGCGTGCAGCATCTGCAGGTCGTCGTCGTAGAGGTCGTGGCTGATGACAACCACGCCGTCGCAATCGCGGCCGATCAGGAAGCGCACGGCCTCGATCGCCTGCTCGCGCGGCGAAGCTTCGCCGCAACCGGTGGCCACCACCACATGGCGCCGTACGGCGCGCAGCTGCGTATCGGTTTCCTTCAGGATGGTGCCGTAGTACGAGCCGAAAAACGTCGGCACGAAGATACCGATGATGCCGAGCGACTTCGTGGCCATCGCGCGGCCGATGGACGAAGGCCGGAAATTGAGCTGCTCGATCGCGGCCTGCACACGCGCGGCAGCCTCCGCCGACACCGGACCGTTGCCCGATATCGCCCGCGAAGCTGTCGAAAGGCCCACGCCGGCCAGCGCCGCCACGTCTTTCAGGGTCGCCACGTTCCTGGTCTCTCTGTCTTTATCGGTTGTATGCATCAAATGCGTGCGCCGGTTTCTTCGTCGAACAGCGAAACATGCGCACCGTCGATGGAGAACGGCACCGCCGCCCCACTCGCCAGCGGCGTCTTGTCCTGATCGATCGACGCGATCTGCCCTCCCTGATGCTCGATCCACAGGACACGATGATTGCCCATGGGCTCCACGAGCGTCAAGCGGCCTTCCCACGACGCTTCGTGCGGGCGCACTGCGCCACCTGCGCGCACGTCTTCCGGACGCACGCCGAGCACGCAGGGGCGCGTCGGATCCGGCGTGCCCTTGAACGCGTAAGCCGACACATCCACGTCGAGGCTCGGCCCGCGAAAGCGCAGCCGGCCTTCGTCGGCTTCGAGCCGGCCACGCAGCAGGTTCATCGGCGGCGCGCCGAGGAAGGTCGCGACGAACAGGTTTTCGGGGCGCGCGTAGACTTCGGCCGGCGTGCCGAACTGCTGGATCGCCCCGCCCTTCATCACCGCCATGCGCGTGGCGAGCGTCATCGCCTCGACCTGGTCGTGCGTCACGTAGATCATCGTCGCGCCGAGTTGCTGGTGCAGCTGCTTCAGTTCGCGGCGCAATTCGGTGCGCAGCTTGGCGTCGAGGTTGGAGAGCGGCTCGTCGAACAGGAACACGTCCGCCTCGCGCACGAGTGCACGCCCGATCGCCACGCGCTGGCGCTGGCCGCCCGAGAGCTGCGCGGGTTTGCGCGCAAGCAGCGGCCCGAGCTGCAGCATGTCGGCGGCGCGCTTCACGCGGCGGTCGATTTCCGCCTTCGGTGTGCCATTGATCCGCAGTGCGAACGAGAGATTGCGCTCCACGTTCATGGTCGGATAGAGCGCGTACGACTGGAACACGAGCGCGACGCCCCGATCCTTCGGGTCGGCCCATGTCATGTCCTCGCCGCCGATCTCGATGCTGCCGTCGGTCACGTCGACGAGGCCCGCGATGCTGTGCAGCAAGGTGGATTTGCCGCAGCCCGATGGCCCGAGCAGCACGACGAACTCGCCTGCGCGCACATCGAGATCGAGTTCGTCGATCACCGTGTTCGCGCCGAGGTCGATGCGCAGATTGCGTACGGAAACGTTCGTGAGATTGCCCATGGCCTGCTCCTAGCCTTTCACCGCGCCCGAGGCGATGCCGCGCACGAACCAGCGCCCCGAAATGAAGTAGATCGCGAGCGGCACGGCCGACGTGAGGATCGTCGCGGCCATGTTGACGTTGTAGATACGCTCGCCGGTCGTCGTGTTGATGATGTTGTTCAGCTGCACCGTCATCGGCAGGTTTTTCGTGCCCGCGAACACGAGGCCAAGAACGTAGTCGTTCCAGATGCCGGTGACCTGCATGATGATCGCCACGACGATGATCGGCACCGACATCGGCAGCATGAGCTGCACGAAGATGCGCCAGAACCCGCCGCCGTCGATGCGCGCGGCCTTGAACAGCTCCTGCGGCAACGACGCATAGTAGTTGCGGAACAGGAGTGTCATGACCGGCATGCCGAAGATCGTGTGTATCACGACGATGCCCGGCAGCGAGCTGAACAGATGCACGAAGGCCAGCACGCGCACGAGCGGGTACACCATCACCTGCACGGGAATGAACGCGCCCGCGAGCAGAATGCCGAACAGCACGCCTGCGCCGCGCGGCCGCCAGAACGACAGCGCGTAGCCATTCACGGCGCCTACGGCAATGGAGATAACCGTGCTCGGCACGACGATGCGCACCGAATTCCAGAAGCCCACGCGAATGCCGCCGCAGTCGAGTCCCGTGCACGCGGAGGACCACGCGTCGCGCCACGGCGCGAGCGTGAAATGCACCGGCAGCGCGAGCAGATGACCGAGGCGGATCTCGGTCATCGGCTTGACCGAAGTCACCAGCATCACATAGAGCGGCAGCAGGAAGAACAGCGCCGCCGTGAACAGAAACGCATACACGCCAACCCGTGCGGGCGTGAAGCGGCTGCGCGGCTTGCGTCGCTTTTGCGCCGCACGTGCGGAAGCGGGCGCGGGACGCAGCGAATCGGCCAAAGGCGTGCTCATGCCCGGTCTCCTTTGAGCGCCGCGCGGCTGCGCGCGTAGAAGAATGGCGCAAGAATCGCGAGGACGGTAGCGAGCAGCACGATCGACGCGGCCGAAGCGAGCCCGATGTTCGCGCGATTGAACAGGTAATCCATGATGAATTTCGCGGGTACCTCGCTCGCGGTGCCGGGGCCGCCCTGGGTCATCGCGACCACGGCGTCGTAGAGCTTCACGACCATCACGAAGAGCAGCACGAATGCCGTGGAAAGCGAGGTCTTGAGCATCGGCACGACGATGCTCGCGTACACGCGCCAGCGCGGAATGCCGTCGAGGCGCGCGGCCTTCCATATCTCGTCGTCGATGCCGCGCAGGCCCGCGAGCATCAGCGCCATCACGAGGCCCGAGGCCTGCCACACCGTGGCGATCACGAGCGTGTAGATCGCGAAGCGCTGCGTGACGATCCAGTCAAAGCGCGCGTGCTCGAAGCCCAAGTGCCGCAGCACGGCCTGCACGCCGAGTTCGGGGTTGAGGATCCACTGCCAGACGAGGCCCGTTGCGACGAACGACATCGCATAGGGATAGAGAAACACCGTGCGCAGCGCGCCTTCCGCCACGACGCGCTGGTCGATGAAGATCGCGAGCAGCAGCCCGATCACGAGGCATGCCGCGATGAAGCACACGCCGTAGATCACGAGATTCTGCAGCGACAGGATCCAGCGGTCGTTCTGGAAGAGCCGCACGTACTGCGTCACGCCCGCGAAGGTGTTGGTGGGCAGCGAGCGCGAGAGGCTGAGCGAGACGCGCGCCGTCCACAACATGGTGCCGAGATACGCGAACAGGACCGTCGCCGCCATCGGCGCGAGCGCGATCCAGGCGGCGAGCGAGAGCCGCCGCCGCGCGGGGCGCGCGCTGCGCACTTGCCCCGCTTGGCGTTTGGCCGGGTGCAGCTTGGCGGCGTACATGGTCGCGCTCAGCTCTGGATTGCCGTGGCGAAGGCCTTCTGCGCGTCCTCGGCCGACTGGTTCTTGTTCCAGAAGTTCGTGATGACGTCCTGGAGCGCGCCCTGGACATCAGGCGGAATCAGCATTTCCGGATTCGGCAGTTGCCGCGACTTGTCCTTCATGATCGTCATGCCCTCCTTCGCGCAGATGTCGAAGCCCGAGGTGTCCACGTCGGGGCGAATCGGAATCGAGCCCTTCTTCTGGTTGAACGAGACCTGCGCGGCGGGCGACGTCATCACCGTGGCGAGCAGCTGCTGCGCCTTGACCTGCTCGGGGTTGTCGGTCTTCGGGAACACGAACACGTCGCCGGCGATCATGTACGGCGACTTCGGGAAACCGGGGAAGCATCCGAAGTCCTTGCCCGCCACCTGGTTCGCGGCCGAAAACTCGCCCTTGGCCCAGTCACCCATGATCTGCATGCCCGCCTTGCCGGAAATCACGAGCGCCGTGGCGTCGTTCCAGTTGCGGCCCGGCGAACCCGGATCCACGTAATTATGCAGCCGCTTGAAGGTCGTGAGCACGTTGCGGAACGCGGGCGAATTCACGGCGTTCGCGTCGCGGTCGCGGTACACCTTCATGTAGAGATCGCGGTCCATGTCGGCGAAGATGGCGTCGAAGGTGATCTTCTCCTGCCATGCCTGGCCACCCAGCGCGAGCGGAATCAGCCCGGCCGACTTGAGCTTGTCGAGATCGGCGAAGAGTTGGTCGAAATTCTGCGGTTCGCTCGTGATCCCGGCCTTGGCGAACGCGGGCTTCGAATAGAAGAACCAGTCCTGCATGTGGATGTTCACGGGCGCGGCATAGTAATGCCCTTTGACCTTGATCGCCGTGAGAATCGATTCAGGGAAGATGGCGCTCCAGTTCTCTTTCGTTGCGACCGCATCGACATTGTTCAGGAGTCCCTGGTCGATGAGATCGTGAAACTGCTTGGACGTATTGAACTGCGCAGCGGTGGGCGGATCGCCGCCCACGATGCGGTTGATTGCCGTCGCGCGCGCCTGGTCCCCACCGGCGATCGCGTTGTCCACCCATTTGCCACCCGCCTGATCGTAGGCAAGCGCGAACTGCTTGATCGCGGCCGACTCGCCGCCCGACGTCCACCAGTGAATCACGTTGGCCTTGAGCGGCTCCGCGGCGTGCGCCGCGAGCGCGCCGGCCAGCGCGAGAGCGGCGACGATGCCGCGCAGAACGGGTGCGTTGTGCTTCATTGCGTCTCCTGTCGATCCGGAGTTGGCGCTTCAGCTGTCGCCTGGCGTCAGTGCGTTCGGCACCGGCGTCGGGCCCATGCAGGGCTCCGGTTGCTCCGGGTTGGTCTGCAAAAGCTTTTGGGTTGGAAGTTTCGTCGGCCACGGCGCGTCGTACGGCATGCCCGAGCGTCGCATGCCCTGCCGTGGTTGTCACGCTAGTTGTTGCCCTTGCTCGGTAACCCTGTCAAACGCCCTCGATGAGCCATCAAGCGCCGTCGAGCGCGCGCCGCTGCGCGATGAAATGCGCGATGAGTTCCGCGCTGCGCTTGGGCGTGCGAACCTGCGTGTCGTAATCGACATGCACGACGCCAAAGCGCCGCTCATAGCCGAACGCCCATTCGAAGTTGTCGAGCAGCGACCAGACGAAATAGCCGCGTACATCCACGCCAGCCTTGATCGCGGCGTCCACCGCGGCGAGATGGCGCTTGAGGAACGAGATGCGCTGCGTGTCGTTGACCTCGCCGTCGCTCACGCGGTCGTCCGAAGCCATGCCGTTCTCGGTGATATAGATCGGCGGCAGGTTCTCGTAGGTGCGGCCAAAACCGATCAGCAGGTCGCGCAGACCGTCGGGGTGAACCTCCCACCCCATCTGCGTGCGCTCGACGTCCTTCAGCGGCACTTCGACGAAGCCGTGCGCACCGTCGCTCTTCACGTTGGTGCGGAAATAGTAGTTGATGCCGAGAAAATCGAGCGGCGCCGAGATCGTCTTCATGTCGCCTTCGAGCACGAGCGGCTCGGTGCCCGGCCACAGCTCGAAGAGTTCCGCGGGATACGCGCCCTTGAGCAGCGGATCGAGAATCCACGCGTTGTGCTGCACTTCGAAGCGGCGCGCGGCGCGCACATCTTCCGGCGACGAGGAATCGGGCGTGCCGCGCCCCACGTTGGCGACGATGCCCTTGGTCGAGCCCGGATCGTTCGCACGCAGCACGCCGGTGGCGAGGCCGTGCCCGAGCAGCAGATGATGCATGGCCTGGGTGGCGTAGCGGCCGTTTGCGAGGCCCGGCGCGTGATGGCCGTTGCCGTAGCCGAGGTACGCCGAGCACCACGGCTCGTTGAGCGTCATCCATGCGTCGACGAGGCCGGACAGTTCGCGGCTCATGAGGTCCGCGTAGTCGGCGAAGCGATAAGCGGTGTCGCGATTGAGCCAGCCGCCGCGATCTTCGAGATGCTGCGGCAGATCCCAGTGGTAGAGCGTGGCGAAGGTGCGTACGCCCTTCTCCCGCAGGCGCTCCAGCAAGCGCTTGTAGAAGGCGATGCCTTGGGCATTGGGCCGGCCCTTCTCGTCCATCACGCGCGGCCAGGCGATCGAAAAGCGATAGGCCTCGAAGTTCAGGCTCTCGAGCAGGTCGAGATCGGCCTCCCAACGGTGATAGTGGTCGCAGGCCACGGCGCCCGTGTCGCCCGCGAGCACCTTGCCCGGCGTGGCGCTGAAGGTGTCCCAGATCGACGGCAGGCGGCCGTCCTCGTGAATCGCGCCTTCGATCTGATACGAAGCCGTGGCCGCGCCAAGGAGGAAGTCGCTGCGCCACAGTGCGGAGCTGGCGGGCGGAGTGAACGGATCGTCGGCAACTGCGGCGGCGGAATGCGGCAATGCGGTGTCCTGAGTCACGAAGCCTCCTGCGCGGAAGTCACCGGCGTTCTGGGTAGCCGGATCGGATTGAAGTGGAAGCGCTTCCACAGCGCTTGAGGCGCACAATAGCAGCGGCGAATTCCAGCAGGCAATCGGGGTTTTTCTGGACGTTTTTATGTAGCTGCTTCACACGTTTTTCGCACTACATGGCCCTTTGGCTTGTAGCATGGCTACACGGGCGTCACGCATCCGAGCGCGACTCCAGCTCGGGACGCACCGCCGCGAGCGCTTCGTGCAGCGTCGGGAAGATATTCGCACGGCCCACCACGGCCGTGATGCCGTGCCGATCCATGTCCGCAAGCAGATAGCGGTTCACGCGCCCGAAAATCACCTTCACGCCGCGCTCCGCGAGTTCCGCACAGAGGTCGATCACGGCGCGCCCCGCGGAATAATCGAGATCGGTAATCGCCCCCGCATCCACGACCACGCAGTGCACGGGCGACGGCGCCCGATCGATCAACATGCGCAGTTCGTCGACGAACAGGTGGTCGTTCGCATAGAACAGGTCCGCACCGAACCGATAGACGATCAGCCCCGGCGCCGTGAGCTGGCCCGCTTGCGCGGGTTCGGGCAGCCAGTGCCCCTCCTCGTTCGGCACGAGCACCATGGTGTGCGGCCGGTAGCTGTGGCGCACGTGTCGCAGCAACGACAGGCCGATTGCGATGAGGATACCGTTCTCCACGCCGATCACGACGACGGCGAGCGCCGTCGTCACCGCGAGCCGGAATTCACCGGGACTTTCGCGGCGAATGTCGATCAGCTGGCGAATGTTGACGAGCCCCACGGCAATCGTGAAGACGATTGCGGCCAGCACGCAATGCGGCAGGTATTGCAGCAGGCGGCTGAAGAACAGCAGCACCACGAGCACGACGCCCGCGAACACGAGCTGCGCGAACTGGCTGCGCGCGCCGGCCTGATCGGCCATGGCGGTCTGCGTGAGGCTGCCGTTCACAACGAACGCGCCGCTCATCGAAGCCGCCGCGTTGGCTGCCGCGAGGCCGAGGAGATTGGTGTCCTCGTCGGTGCGCTCGCCGTAGCGCTCGGCGAACGCGCGGCTCGTGGCCGCGCTCTGCGCGACGATGATGACGAAGCACGACGCCGCCACCTGCAGCAGATCGATCATCTGGAACCAGCCCACCGCGGGAAAGCTCAGGCGCGGCAAGCCGCCCTGCACCGGGCCGATCACCGAAATGCCGTGGCCCGCGAAGTTCAGCATGGCGCTCGCGGCGATGCTCCCCGCCACGGCGACGAGCGGCACCGGCCAGCGCGGCCGCAACTTCTTGAAGAGCAGGATCGCGGCCACGACGACGACAGCGATGGCAAGCGTCGGCCAGTGAATCGCGCCCAGTTGGGTGACGATCTGCTTGATCTGCAGGACCGTGCGGCGCGAATTGACAGCAATGCCAAGCATGTCGCCGAGCATCGCCACGCCCACCTGCACGCCCACGCCCGTGAGAAAACCTGCGAGGACGGTGCGCGAGAGAAAATCCGCGAGAAAGCCGAGACGAAACAGGCGCGCGATCAACAACATCACGGCCGTGAGCAAGGCGGTCATGCCCGCGAGCGCGACATATTCGGCACTCGAGGGCGCCGCCATGGTCGTGAGACGGCTCGCGAAAATGGTGGCCGTGGCGGAATCGGCGGCAACCACGAGATGACGCGACGCGCCAAAGAGTGCGAACGCAACGAGCGGCAGAAAGCCCGTGTACAGACCGGTTACGGCAGGCATGCCCGCGATGCGCGCGTAGCCGAGCAGTTGCGGCACGTTCATCGAGGCAAGCTGCACACCGGCGAGCGCATCGCGCAAGGCAGACGCGCGAGACAGCGGCCGCACGCCGCGAAACAGTTCAAACGCCATTACGCCATCCTTTCGAAATCCGCCTCTGCGGGCGGTGTTTTTTTAGCTGCAGGTTCACTGGCGCAGTATGTTAGCGCGCATGGGCGTTCCGGTACGTGTTCGATTGCAGCGTCGTTGCACAGGCATCAATGAAAGAGGCCAGCCCGCGGGCTGGCCTCATGACGGATACGCTCAACCGCGTTTCGAAGCGCGATGGCTATACGCGAATCGGCGGCGGCACATAACGGCATTCGTAGCGTTTTCGGACCGTGCCGTTCTCGTCCACGCTTTCGAGGAACACGTCGAATTGCCAGAGGCGCGCCATGTGGCGCAGCACTTCGTCGGTATCGCCCGAAAGGTGACGATTGTCGCTCATGAAGTGACGCAGCGTGAGACTGCGATCGCCGCGCGTGTTCACCGACCACACCTGGATATTCGGCTCGCGGTGGTGCATGTCGTACTGACGCGAGAGCGCCTGGCGCACGTACTGGTAGCCGCTTTCGTCGTGGATGGCCGAGACTTCGAGGGCGTCGCGCATGTCGTCGTCGAGCACCGAGAAGAGCCGCATTTCGCGGATCAGATGCGGCGACAGGTATTGCGCCACGAAGCTCTCATCCTTGAAGTTGCGCATGGCGTAGTGCAACGCCTTGAGCCACGGACTGCCGGCCAGCTCGGGGAACCACTTGCGGTCCTCCTCCGTGGGGTTTTCGCAGATGCGGCGAATGTCGCTCATCATCGAAAAGCCGAGCGCATACGGATTGATGCCGCTGTAATACGGCTTCGTCACCGGCGGCTGATAGATCACGTTGCTGTGCGAATGCAGGAACTCCATCATGAAGCCGTCTTCGAGCTTGCCCTGCGTATAAAGCGTGTTGAGCAGCGTGTAATGCCAGAACGTGGCCCAGCCTTCGTTCATGACCTGGGTTTGCCGCTGCGGGTAGAAGTATTGCCCGATCTTGCGCACGATACGGATGACTTCGCGCTCCCACGGCTCGAGCAGCGGCGAGTTCTTTTCGGCGAAATACAGCAGGTTTTCCTGCGGCTCCGGCGGAAAGCGCTCGTCGATCTCCTCGGCAACGGGCATTTGCTGTTTGGGCAGCGTGCGCCACAGCTCATTGACCTGGGACTGCAGATAAGCCTCGCGTTCCCGGCGCAATGCGGCCTCGCGTTCGAGCGAGAGCTTTTGCGGGCGTTTGTAGCGGTCCACGCCGTAATTCATGAGCGCGTGGCACGAGTCGAGCAACTCTTCCACGCGGTCGAGACCATAACGCTCCTCGCATTCGGCGATGTAATTCTTCGCATACACGAGGTAGTCGATGATGGCGTGCGCGTCCGTCCAGAGACGGAACAGATAGTTGCCCTTGAAGAACGAGTTGTGCCCGTACGCGGCATGCGCGATCACGAGCGCCTGCATCGTCATGGTGTTCTCTTCCATGAGATACGCGATGCAGGGGTTGGAGTTGATGACGATCTCGTAGGCGAGGCCCATCTGGCCGCGGCGATAGCTCTTTTCGGTGGAGAGAAAGTGCTTGCCGAACGACCAGTGGCGATAGTTCACCGGCATGCCAACGGACGCATAGGCGTCCATCATTTGCTCGGCGCTGATCAGTTCGAGCTGGATCGGATAAACATCCAGTTCGTATTGCTCTGCAACATGCGAGATATGTGTGTCGTACTCCTCGATGAGTTCGAAGGTCCAGTCGGAGGGGCACGGCAACGGCCGTTTGTCGGCTACGTTCATTTGCACTTCCCTTTGCTGGGCGAGCCCATGCTCCTTGTGGCGAGCAGCCCCGGCGGCATGTCCGGGCGCTTCGGCGTCTTCGTGGTGGCCGGGCTTGCGCTCGTCACCGTGTTCGCCATGATGCCCTTTTTCGTGGCCGCTCGTCTTCCGGCGCTCCGGCTGGTAGCCGCGCGCCTCATTGTGCAGGTGGCGTGTCGTCATGAGTGCTCCACCTGCTTTTCGAAAAGCTCCCGGAACACCGGGTAGATGTCCGCCGCGGTGTCGACTTTCTTCATCGCCAGATGCGGTTCGGTGAGTGCGAGCTGCGCGTATTCGAGCCAGAGGTTCTGCTCCTCCGGCGTCACCTGAATATACGCAAAATAGCGCACCTGCGGCAGTATGTCATCCGCGAGAATCTTGCGGCATTTGGGCGAATCGTCAGTCCAATTGTCGCCGTCCGAAGCCTGTGCGCCGTAGATGTTCCAGTCGCTTGGCGAATAACGGTCCTCGATCACTTTTTTCATCAGCTCCAGCGCGCTCGACACGACCGTGCCGCCGCTTTCGGTGGAATGAAAGAAGGTGTCCTCGTCCACTTCCTCGGCGCGCGTGTGGTGGCGAATGAAGACCACCTCGATCTTTTCGTAATTGCGCTTGAGGAACAGGTACAGCAGGATGAAGAAGCGCTTGGACAAGTCCTTGCGCTGCTCGTCCATCGAACCCGACACGTCCATCAGGCAGAACATCACGGCCTGGCTCGACGGTTGCGGCTGCTTTACGCGATTCACGTAACGCAGATCGAACGGGTCGATGAACGGGATGCGCCAGATGCGCCCGCGCAGGTGATGAATCTGCTCTTCGAGCAGCGCGATCTCTTCGCGCCGGTCGGCCGGGTCGGCCTTGAGCGCTTCGAGCTGCTCCTCGAGTTCGTGCAGTTCGTTGACGAGCGGCGCACCGAGCGCGATGCGACGGCCGAGCGCGCTGCGCAGCGATCTCACGACGTCGATGTTGTTCGGCGTGCCTTCGGCCGCCCAGCCCGCGCGGATGCTCTTCCACGTAGGGACGGCCATGAGATGGGTTTTGACGAGGCGCGGCAGTTCGAGGTCGTCGAAGAAGTACTGCATGAATTCTTCGCGGGAGAGTTCGAACACGAAGTCGTCCTGACCTTCGCCCTCGTTGCTCGCCTGGCTGCCGCCACCGCCCCCGCCGCCCTGTGGGCGCGGAATGCGGTCGCCGCGAATGTAGTCCTCGTTGCCTGGGTGAACCATTTCGCGCTTGCCGCCGGGGCCGTGCCGGAACGACGGCTCCGCGATGTCCTTGCGCGGAATGGTGATGCTCTGGTTGCTCTGTATGTCCCTGATGCTGCGGTCACGCACCGCTTCCGAAACGGCGTGACGAATATAGTTCTTCACGCGGCGCAAAAAGCGCTCGCGGTTAGCAATGCTCTTGTTCTTTCCGGCTAGCCTGCGGTCGATGATTTGATGAAGCACATCCAGTCTCCCGCTCCAGTTTCGAATGGGCGAGGTGCGCAGTGTTCATTGCCGCGTCTGCCATCGTGCGTGCCGCGTTCACCCGCTCATGGCCACGCCGCCTGCGCCCCGCCGGGGGTCCGCTTGCGCCGCCGCAAAGCTGCGGCAGCGCGACCGGACGATAAAGCCTCTACGTTCACGACGACTTGCGCACCCGCAGATACCAGTCGCAGAGCAACCGGACCTGCTTCGGCGTATAGCCCTTCGCCACCATGCGGTTGACGAAGTCTTCGTGCTTGCGCTGCTCTTCCGCCGATCCTTTCGCATTGAACGAGATGACCGGCAAAAGTTCTTCCGTGTTCGAAAACATTTTCTTTTCGATCACCACGCGCAGCTTCTCGTAGCTGATCCAGGCCGGATTTTTGCCGGCGTTGGCCGCACGCGCGCGCAGCACGAAGTTCACGATCTCGTTGCGGAAGTCCTTCGGATTGCTGATGCCCGCGGGCTTCTCGATCTTCTCGAGCTCGGCATTCAACGCCGCGCGATCGAAGCTTTCGCCCGTATCGTGATCGCGGAACTCCTGGTCCTGAATCCAGAAGTCGGCGTAGGTGACATAGCGGTCGAAGATGTTCTGCCCGTATTCGGAATACGACTCGAGGTAAGCGGTCTGGATCTCCTTGCCGATGAACTCCGCGTAACGCGAGGCCAGCACGTCCTTCACGAACGACAGATACTTCTGCTCGGTTTCCGGCGGGAACTGCTCGCGCTCGATCTGCTGTTCGAGCACATACATGAGATGCACCGGATTCGCGGCCACTTCGGTCGAATCGAAGTTGAACACGCGCGAGAGAATCTTGAACGCGAAGCGCGTCGAGACCCCGTTCATCCCTTCGTCCACGCCCGCGAAGTCGCGATACTCCTGGTACGACTTCGCTTTTGGATCGGTGTCCTTGAGGTTTTCGCCGTCGTACACCTGCATCTTCGAGAAGAGGCTGGAGTTCTCCGGCTCCTGCAGGCGCGTGAGCACCGACATCTGCGCCATCATCTTCAGCGTGCCCGGGGCGCACACGGCCTCGGCCAGCGACGAATTGCGCAACAGCTTCTCGTAGATCTTCATCTCTTCCGAGTAGCGCAGGCAGTACGGCACCTTCACCACGAAGATACGATCGAGCAGTGCCTCGTTGTTGCGGTTGTTGCGGAACGCCTTCCACTCCGACTCGTTCGAGTGCGCGAGGATGATGCCGTTGAACGGAATCGCCCCGAATCCTTCGGTGCCCTTGAAGTTGCCTTCCTGGGTGGCCGTGAGCAGCGGGTGCAGCACCTTGATCGGCGCCTTGAACATTTCGACGAATTCGAGCAGGCCCTGATTCGCGAGACACAGGCCGCCCGAGTAGCTGTATGCGTCGGCGTCGTCCTGGGCGTATTGCTCGAGCTTGCGGATGTCCACCTTGCCGACGAGCGACGAGATGTCCTGATTGTTCTCGTCGCCAGGCTCGGTCTTCGCGATGCCGATCTGGCGCAGGATGGAGGGGAAGCGGCGCACCACGCGGAACTTGCGGATGTCGCCGTTGTACTCGTGCAGGCGCTTCACCGCCCACGGGCTCAGGATGCTGCGCAGGTAACGGCGCGGGATGCCGTATTGCTCTTCGAGTATCGGACCGTCTTCGTCGTAGTCGAACAGCCCGAGCGGAGACTCGTTCACGGGCGAGCCCTTGATCGAGTAGAACGGCACGCGCTCCATGAGCTGCTTCAGACGCTCGGCGATGGAAGACTTGCCGCCGCCCACCGGACCGAGCAGATAGAGAATCTGCTTCTTCTCTTCGAGTCCTTGCGCCGCATGGCGGAAATACGCGACGACCTGCTCGATCACGTCTTCCATGCCATAGAACTCGCGGAATGCGGGATACACCTTGATGACCTTGTTCGCAAAGATGCGCGACAGACGCGGATCGTTGCGGGTGTCGATCTGTTCGGGTTCGCCGATTGCCGTCAGCATGCGTTCGCCAGCCGTGGCGTACGCATTGGGATCTTCCTTGCAGAGCGCGAGATACTCCTCGAGCGAGAACTCCTCCTCTCGCGTTTTTTCGAAGCGGGTCGCGAAGCTGCTGTAGATATCCATGCTACCTCCTCGCCGAGATCTGCGACCGATGTCGTGCGCGGCGCGCTATTCGGAAACGACATCGCTCAAATTCATCCTAAACCCTTTTGAAATTTTTCGCACCGTTAAATCGCGCCTGATGTGCCCTCTAAAGCTAAGCATTATTGAGCGCTTGGAGGGTGCCAGACAACGACTTACAATGATCTTCCCCACTGGTGCAAATTTCAGACCGGGGTCACGCTCCTTCCCAAATGCTGTGCCTGCGTGTTGGCCAATTACGTCGGGCCGGGCATTCGCAGCAAGCCGCTTTTTACCTGGTGTTCGACCGGCTTTTCGCCTTGTCATCCGGCCTGTCCGGCGCTACGGCATACGCAGCGCCTCTTCATCCAACGCACCAGTGCAGCGCCGGTGCACACCCATTCGTTACGATTTGTTCGCGAGCCCGCAGAGCGCGCTCGCATTGCGCACTGCCACGCCAATGTTGTGAGCACGCGTCAATGCGATTTTTTTCCCGTTTTACGCGTCGATTTCGCCATCGTCGGTGACCTGCCGCGCATTCCTGCGCGGATGCCGACCAACGCTGCCAGGCCCTGTCGGCAGTAGTGGTTTTCCCGCTCCGATCAAACGACGCGCGATGGAGATGACACCCGTGACAGGTTGCCAGGTTTACACCCATGAGCCACACAGCGCGCACAAAAAAATAAAGCCGCCGCGCAATGCGCGCGGCGGCCGTTCGTGAGAGCAAATATGACAGGTGCGACAGTTACATGATGCGTGATGCGCCCCTGGGCGACCTAGACGAACTCGACTTCGACTTCCCCTAGCCCGTCGATGTGGCCGTGCAGGAGGCCCGGTGTATCGATGCGGTGCGCACCGACATAGGTGCCGGTCGTAATGGTCCATTCGGGTTCGATCGTGATGCCCATTGCGGCGCAATGATTGACGAACCAGACCAGCAGTTCGCGCGGATCGCCAGCGGGGTTGCCCGGCGCCTCCGGCACGAGCGAGGCGCCGTCGAACGTCAGTTCGAGCTCCGGCGCGACGAAATCGAGCACGCGGGCAAGCGCCGGGTACGGCAGCGCATGACCGGTCACGAGTGCGCCATTGTTCTGTGCGTCGGCGAGCTGGGCGAGCGGCGCGACGTTGGGCCATTGCGCGAAACGGCTATCGACGATCTCGATGGCCGGCAGGATCTGGCCGACGCGCGCGAGCACCTCGTCGCGCGCATAGGCTTCGGCGCGCGGGACGATCGGTTCCGAAAAACGAAAGGCGATCTCCAGCTCCACGAGCACGCGGAAGAACTGGCGGCGCTCGAAGCGCGCCGGCGAGGCGTGCACGAGCGGCGCCGGGATCGGCGCACCCGAGGCGGGGCCGCCCGGGGCGCGCGCGCCCACCTTCCAGCCGCCCGTGGTCGTTTCGAGCCCGGCGAGCACCGCCTGCTGGATCGCGTAAGCCGTGGCCGCGTCCGGCGGCACGCGTTCGGGTTCCAGCGTTTCGATCAGATGATGATGCCGGCGCGCATTCACGAGGCGTTGCGTGAGATCGTCATGCGTCATGTCGGGTTCCTTGTTTGTGCTGTCATGCGGCGCCGGCGCTCGATGCCGGCGCAATCCGTCCTGCCTGGCGCGGTGCGCCCTCCCTTGCCCCTGCGGCGCGGGTCCTGCCCCTTGCGGCGCCACCCCGTACGGGCCGCGCTCCGGCATCGGCGCGGGCTGAACCGTCCAGCACGACGCCATGCCGCTCGCGGGCACCGCTGGGCGCCGCAGTGTAGCGCGCCGACCGGGCCGCGCAGATGACACGGCTGACAATGTACCGTAACGGCGCTCGTATGGCGCACGGCGGGGCCGCACAACGGGGTCAAAGGCGTAAAAAAAGCCGCTGCGGCGCAGCGGCTGGCACTCGCGCGCGGACGGTCCGCGCGGCGGGTCAGAGGAGTCTCAGAAGGTTTCCCAGTCGCCGCTCGAACCGGCGCCCGACGCCACCGCGCTCACCGGCACGCTCGGGGCCGCGGCGGGCCGTGCGGCCGGCTGGGCGGAGGCGGGAGCCGGAGTGCTGCGCGGCGCGCGCCTGGCCGCGGGCGCAGCAGCCCCGGTGGCCGCTGCCGGGCGCGTGACAGCCCGCGGGACGGCAGCCGTCCTGGCAGCTGCCCGCACGGGCGGCACCGGTGCCGCCCGTCCCGCCGCGTCATCCAGGTTGAACACCGCGACGGCCTCGCGCAGGCGCCCCGCCTGGTCTTCGAGCGATTGCGCTGCAGCGGCGGCCTCCTCGACGAGCGCCGCGTTCTGCTGGGTCACCTCATCCATCTGCGTGACCGCGCGCGCGACCTGGTCGATGCCGCCCGACTGCTCCTGCGAAGCCGCCGCGATCTCGCCCATGATGTCGGTCACGCGCTGCACCGCGGCGATGATCTCGGTCATCGTGCGGCCCGCCTCGTCGACCAGCGCCGAACCCGCCTGCACGCGCTCGACCGAGGTGTCGATGAGCCCCTTGATCTCCTTGGCGGCCGCCGATGAGCGCTGCGCGAGGCTGCGCACCTCGCCCGCCACCACGGCGAAGCCGCGCCCTTCCTCGCCCGCGCGCGCCGCTTCGACGGCCGCATTGAGCGCGAGGATGTTGGTCTGGAACGCGATGCCCTCGATGATCGTGATGATGTCGGCGATCTTCGCGGAGCTGTCGTTGATGTCGCCCATCGTGCCGACCACCTGACTGACGACCGAGCTGCCCTTGTTGGCGATTTCCGAGGCGTTGGCGGCGAGCGCGCTGGCCTGGCGCGCGTTGTCGGCGTTCTGCTTCACGGTGCCGGTGAGCTGTTCCATGCTCGAGGCGGTCTGCTGGAGCGCCGAAGCCTGTTCTTCGGTGCGCGACGAGAGGTCGAGGTTGCCCGCGGCGATCTCGCGCGTGGCCGTGGCGATCGATTCGGTGCCCGAGCGCACCGAGCGCACCGTTTCGGTGAGGCTGCGCTGCATCTGCGCGACGCCGCCCAGCAGTTCGCCCATCTCGTCGTTGCGGCGCACGACCACCGGGCGGCGCAGATCGCCGGCGGCGATCGCATGGAAAGCGCCGAGCGCTTCGCCGAGCGGCTCCGCAATGGCGCGGCGCAGCGAGAAGAACGAATAGGCGGCCGCGCCGATGCCCACGAGCAGCGCCGCGATGCACGCGATGCGCAGTTGCGAGAACGCGGCCTGGGCGTCGTCGAAGCCCTGCTGCGCTTGCGTCATCTGGAATTTGTCGAGCACGGCATCGGCCTTCGAGAGCCCGTCGTAGGCCTCCTTGAGCGCCTTGGCGCCCGCCACGACCTTCGCCTGGTCGCCCGACTGGACGGTCGTCATGAACTGGTCCGCGATCTGGTGCAGGGTATCGCGCCGGGCCGCGACGTCCTGAGCAAGTCGCGCCTCCTCGCCGCCATGCGGCAAGGCCATGTACTTTTTCCAGAAGTCGTCCGACACGCCACGCAACATATGTGCACGGTCGATCGTCGCGGCAGCGTCGGACGTACCCAGTTCGAAGGCGGCCCGGTCGAGCGCGAGACGCTCGCGCGCCGCGTAGATCTCGGCCAGGTTGACCGCGTGCGAACTCGGCATCTGGTCGGTGAAGGTCTCGCGATACGCGTCGTTCGAACGCGTGAGGCCCAGCAGCCCGACCGCACTGATCGCGACGATCAACGCCGCCAGAAAGCCCATTGTGATGCCGATGCGCGCCTTGATACTGATGCCCTTGCCCATGACTCCCCCAACGCTTGTGTGTGGTCGGGCCCAGCGCCCGACGTCGAGTTGTCGCTCTAACAGGCGTTTACGGCACAGGTTTTCATGGTCTTGAAATGTGTATATGGTATGAAGTATTAGCGAAATACATTCATGCGCGGCGCGAATAAGCCGCGCCGCGGCCGGCCATGGTTTATATGGCGGCAAGACGTGCGGATACGCTCAGCCCGCGAGTTCGACGAGGGTGGGAATCGAAGGTTGAGCACCCGCGCGCGTGACGGAAACCGACGCCGCGCGCAATGCGAAGGCGATGGCTTCGAGCGCGGGCGCGCCGGCGGCCAGGCGCGCGGCCAGTCCGCCGATGAAGGTGTCGCCGGCCGCCGTCGTGTCCACCGCATTGACGCGTGGCGCGGGCAGATGGACGGCCGCGGCGCCGTCGAGCAGCGCACATACGCCCTGCGACCCGAGCGTCACCAGCACGTTGCGTGCGCCCGCTTCGCGCAGCGCCGACGCCGCGCGCGCCGCCTCCTCGGGCGTACTCGCGGGCAAGCCGGTGAGCGCGGCGGCCTCCAGTTCGTTCGGTACGAGATAGTCGATCAGCGGGAGCCAGGGCGCGGGCAGCGGCCCCGTGGCGGGTGCTGGATTGAGGATGGTGATCTTGCCCAGGCGCCGTGCAGCGGCGAGCGCGGCCGCTACGGCGTCGGTGGGCGTCTCGAGCTGGCAGACCACGACGTCGGCCTGCGCGAGCACGGCTTCATGGCGCGCGATCGTTTCGGGCGTGAGTTCGCCGTTGCTGCCGGCCACGATGACGATGGCATTCTGGCTCGCATCGTCGACGATGATCAGTGCCACACCCGTCGGCGCCGCGGGCGACGTTTCGAGCGCGCCGCAGTCGATACCTTCTGCCACGAGCCCCGCGCGCAATACCTCGCCGTTGCTGTCGGCGCCGACCCGGCCGACCATCGCCACCTGGGCGCCCAGGCGCGCCGCGGCCACCGCCTGGTTGCCGCCCTTGCCGCCGGCCACCTGCGCAAACGCATGTCCCGCGAGCGTCTCGCCGGGCGCCGGCAAGCGCGGCGCACGCGCGACGAGATCCATGTTCAGACTGCCGACCACGGCCACGCGAGCGCGTGCGTCGGTCGGCCTGGCTGCGTCAGTCGTCACGATGCCTCCTCGATGGCTTGCGCCTTCGCTACGGCCACCCTGCCTCAGGCCGCGAGCGGCGCGTATTCCTCGGCACCGATCCAGGGCCCCGTCGATTCGCGCGCGAACAGCGTAGGCGGCATGACGCGGCGCCGCGCCCTCGCGCCTTCCTCGCGCGCGTTCGCGATGCGCTCGATCAGCGTGAGCGCCGCCATGTCGCCGAGCGCACGCGCCGGCTGGCCGACCGTCGAGAGCGCGGGCCAGGTGAAGTTGCCCAGCTCGATATCGTCGAAGCCGATGATCGAGCAGTCGCCCGGCACGCGCAAGCCGCGCTCGGCGGCCGCGCGCAAGGCGCCGATGCCCATCATGTCGTTGCCGGCGAAGATTGCGGTCGGCCGCACGCTGTCGAACAGTTGCGCCGCGGCGCGATAACCGCCCGCCCCGGAAAAGTCGCTTTCGACGATCGCCCCCGGCGCGATCTCCACGCCCCGCTCGGACATGGCGCGCAGGAAGCCGTGCATGCGCATCGCGCTCACCGCGGTCGTGACCGGCCCGGTGATGCAGCCAATGCGCGAGTGCCCGAGTTCGAGCAGATGCCGCGTGGCGAGCCAGGCGCCGCGCTCGTGGTCGATCTGCACGAGATCGGCGTCGAGCCCCTCGATGTTGCGGTCGATGACGACGATCGGCTCGCGCGTATCGGCAAGCGTCGAGGCCAGCACGGCGTCGTCGCCGGCCGAGGCGACGATGAGGCCGTCGATGCGCTTTTCCTGCAGCACGCGCAGGTAGCTGCGCTGCTTGGCCGGGTCGTCGTCGGAGTTGCAGAAGAACACGCAGTAGCCCTTGCGCGCGCAGGCGTCCTCGACCCCGCGCGCAAGCTCCGCGAAATACGGGTTGGTGCCGTTCGGCACGAGCAGACCCACGGTCGCCGTCGCACGCGCCTTGAGCGAGCGCGCTACCGCCGACGGCACGTAGTTCAGGTCGCGGATCGCACGTTCGACCTTGGCCCGCACGTCCGCCGACACCGGACGCGAATTGTTCACCACATGCGACACCGTCGTGAAAGATACCCCCGCCACGGCGGCCACATCCTTGATCGTCGCCATATTTATGTTGCTCCTGCTTTTTTGCTGCCCTGTTGCTGCCGGCTCTCTGCGCGCCCGTTGTTGGTTTGGTCTGGCGTCGCTTCCCCGGTCATTTCCGCCGGCCCGCGCTGCATTGCGGACCGCGCCCTCGAAAAATTGTTATGCCCTGCTGCCTCTACGACTTCGCCTGCTGCGGTACGTGTCGAGCACGACCGCCACGACGATCACCGCGCCGGTGATGATGCGTTTGGTGGGCTCGTTCGCGCCGATCTGCGCGAGCCCCGCGGCCAGCACCGAGATGATCAGCACGCCGAAGAACGTGCTGATGACCGAGCCGCGCCCGCCCATCAGGCTCGTGCCACCGATCACCACGGCCGCGATCACCTGCAATTCCAGCCCCACGCCGGCGTTCGGATCGGCGGCTTCGAGGCGCGAAATCTGGAACAGCGCCGCGAGCCCCGAAAACGCGCCCATCAGCGCGAACACGATCACCTTGTACGGCCGCGGATCGACGCCCGCCAGGCGCACCGCTTCCTCGTTGGTACCGATACCAATCAGATACCGTCCGAACACCGTGCGCGTCAGCGTGAGCTGCGCGATCACCATCACTGCCACCGCGATCAGGAACGCCGGTGAGATGCCGAATGCGATCGGGTTCGAGAGAAAGTCGAACGCGTCGCCGATATACGCCGTGCGCGAATTCGTCATCTGGTACGCCAGCCCACGCGCCGCTTCGAGCACGCCGAGCGAGACGATGAACGACGGGATGCGCCAGCCCACCGTCACCGCGCCCGTGAGCGTGCCGGTGGCCGCCGCGGCGACGAGGCCGAGCAGCGCCGCCGGCAGCGCGCCCCAGCCCCACTTGAGCGACGCCACGCTCACCACCGAAGCACCGAGCGCGAGTACCGAGCCCACCGAAAGATCGATACCCGCGATGATCAGCACGAAGGTCATGCCCACGGCCATCACCACGAGATCGGGAATCTGGTTCGCGATCGTGCTGAACGTATCGTACGTGAGGAAGTGCGAACTCAGCAGCGAGAACAACACGATCATCGCGATCAGCGCGAGTGCGAGGCCCAGGTAGTTCGAAAAGCCAAAGCGCGTCCCCACGGGTTTGCCGCTCGCCTGCATCGCATGCGGCGCCGACGCAGCCGCCGGCGCGATTTTGGCCGAACCGGTACGCCCACCGCTTTCGTCGCCCTGCGGCGACGGTTGCCCGCGCAACGGGTCGTTCGTCATGAGGCGCTCCCTCGTCGGTCGTCGTTTCGTTCCTGCGGCTTGCGCGTGTCTACGGGTGGCGGCACATCGCCCATCTCCGGCAGATCGCACGCGTTCGCGACCAGCGCATCCTCGGCGCGCAGCCCCGCGAACGCGGCGGCCAGCAGCTTGTCCTGGCTCCACTCGTCGCGACCGTAGATGGCCGTCATCTTGCCCGCCGACATCACGCCGATGCGGTCGCAGATCAGCATCAGCTCGCGCAGGTCGCTCGACACCACCACGAGCGCCCGGCCTTCGCGCGCGAGCGCGCCCATCAGCGCGTAGATGTCGAACTTCGCGCCGACGTCGATGCCGCGCGTGGGCTCGTCGAACAGCACGACACGCATCGGCTGCGTGATGTCGCGCGCGAGCCAGCGGCCGATCACCACCTTCTGCTGGTTGCCGCCCGACAGCTCGCCCACCGGCTGCGCGGGTCCGGACGCGCGGATTCGCAGCGCGTCGATCTGCGTGCGCGCCAGCGTGGTCTCGCGCGCCGCGTCCACCACGCCGTAGCGCGATACCGCGCCCACGTTGCCGAGCGTCACGTTCGCGGCGAGCGGCTGTGGCAGCAGCAGCCCTTCGCCCTTGCGGTCCTCGGTGATGAGCGCGATGCCAAGCCGAACCGCGTCGGCGGGCGAGCCGACCTGCACCGGCTGCGGCGCCGCGCCCGGCGTGGGCGCCAGCGCCACCGTGCCGCGCTCCATGCGGTCGGCGCCGTAGATGAGCCGCATCAGCTCCGTCCTGCCCGCGCCGATCAGCCCCGACACGCCGAAAATCTCGCCGGCGCGCACTTCGAACGACACGTCGCGCACGGCCTTCGCGCGCGTGAGCCCGTCCACCTTCAGGAGCGGCGCGCCGATGCGCCGCTGCCCCAGATCGATGCGCTCGCCAAGCTCGCGTCCCACCATCAGCGCGACGATGCGCGCGGGCGTGAGGTTGGCCATGGCATCGACCCGCACGAGCTTGCCGTCGCGCAGCACCGCGACGCGCTGCGCGATGCGCTCGAGTTCTTCGAGCCGGTGCGAGATGTAGACGATCGCCACGCCGCGCGCCTTCAGCCGCGCGATCTGCTCGAACAGCAGCTCGACCTCGCGGGCCGTGAGCATGGCCGTCGGCTCGTCGAGGATCAGCACGCGCATGTCGCCGCCATCGGCACCACCGGCACCGGCGGCGCTGCCGATCAGGTTGCGCGCGATCTCCACGAGCTGCTGATGCCCGATACCCAGCTCCCCGACCGGCGTGTCGGGGTCGATCGCCTCGAGCCCGACCTGCGCCATCGCGGCCCGCGCGTCGTCGCGCAGCCGCCTGCGATCGATCCAGCCGAACCGCAGCGGCCCCGACTGCGGCAGGCGGTCCAGAAACAGGTTCTCCGCAACGCTCAGCGTGGGCAGCAGGTTCAGCTCCTGCATGACCATGCGCACGCCGAGCGCCTCGGCTTCGCGGCGGCTCGCCGGGGCGTAGGGCTGGCCCATCAGCGTCATGCTGCCCGCGCTCGGCGCCGTGAGGCCGCTCACGATCTTCGAGAGTGTGCTCTTGCCGGCGCCGTTTTCCCCCGTGAGCGCAAGCACTTCGCCGGCGTGCAGCGCGAGGCTGACGTCGGCGAGCACCGGCTGCTCGTAGGTCTTGCCGACGCCCGTCACCGTAAGCACGGCGGGCGCAGGTGACGCTACGTCGGGGACATTTGCATCCATCACGATCCTGTAGTCGCGAGCCGCGCCGCCGGGTTCAACCGGTGAGCCGCGCCGCCCGGATACTGCGGGTCCGCACCGCCGCCGCACGCTCCGGTAGAGCGTGCCTCGAACGGCGCGCCGGGCAGCGATACGCCGCCCAGCGGAAGACGGCCGCCCATGCGGCCATCCCGGTACAAATAACGGCTGCGCGGCGAGATTCTTGAGCGCTTATTGCGTTGCGCACGCAAATACCGCCGCGCCACGGCGTGGCGCCTGCCGGCAGCGCTCTACTTCGTGACGAGCACCACGGGCGTTTCGACGATGCCCGACAGCTCCGATTGCTTCTTGTGCTCCTTGAGCGCCTTCAAGGCCGTGTCGATGCCGAATACGGCCTGTTTCGCCGCGAACTGGTCGGCGGTGGCGAGCACGCGGCCGTCCTTCAGCATGGGCTTGATGGCAGCGATGTTGTCGTAGCCCACCACGTACACCTTGCCCTGCTTGCCCGCCGCGCGCACCGCCGACACGGCGCCGATCGCCATGTTGTCGTTGCCGCACAAGAGCGCCTTGATGTCCGGGTACTCATTGAGCATGGCGGAGGCGACGGCGTTGCCCTTGTCGATCTCCCATTCGCCCGACTGCGTCGAGACGATCTTCGCGCCCACGGCGTCCATCGCGTCCTTGAAGCCCGCGGTACGCTGCTGCGCGTTGGTTGTGGTGGAGACGCCCTCGACGATGCCCACCGGGTCGCCCGACTTCAGGCGCCTGGCCAGGTAGTCGCCCACGAGGCGGGCGCCCTTGCGGTTGTCCGGGCCGACGAACGGCACGTTCAGGTCCTTGGACTTGAGCACGTCGGCGTCGAGCTTGTTGTCGATGTTCACGACGATGATGCCCGCGTCCACCGCCTTCTTCACGACGGGCACGAGCGCCTTGGAGTCGGCGGGCGCGAGCACGATGGCGTCGACCTTCGAGACGATCATCTGCTCGACGATCTGGATTTGCGCGGCCGTGTCGGTCTCGTTCTTGATGCCGTTGGTGATGAGATCGAACTGGTCGGCGTTGTGCTTCTGATAGTCCTTCGCGCCGGTCTCCATGGTGAGGAAGAACTCGTTGGCGAGCGACTTCATGACGAGCGCGACCTTCGGCTTGTGAGGCGTCTGCGCGCGGGCCGCGAGCGGCAAGGCGCCTGTTACGGCGGTCGTGGCGAGCGCGCTGGCGGCGAGGAGGATGCGGCGGCGAATGCGGGAGTTCATGTCTGGAAGTCTCCGGTTTGTCGGGCCCGGCTGGGCCCTGCTTTCTGGTTATGCGCAAACGTTTTCTGCCGGCCCATTCTCGGCGCAGGCGCTGAACGATGTCAACTTCGCTCTGTCACTGGCGTCGCTGGCGGCCATGCGGCGGCGCAACAACGCCCGCCCCGTCTCTTAGCCCGTCTCTTAGCCCGCCTCAGAGCCCGCTTCAGAGCCAGTTGATACGACGAAACAGGAAAAACAGGAAGATATCGAGCACGAGCATGGCCGCGAGGCAGATCTGGTAGCCAAACCTGAAATGCAGCTCCGGAATATGCTCGAAGTTCATGCCGTAGATACCCGCGATCATCGTCGGCACGGCAAACAGCGCGGCAAACGAACCGAGCCGCTTGGTCACCTCGTTCTCCGCGAGCGAGATCATGCCGAGGTTCACCTGGATGGCCGTGACGATCATTTCGCGGCGTGCGTCGATCATGTTGGACACGCGCACGAGATGGTCGTACACGTCGCGGTAGTACGCCTGCATGCCCACGCAGATCTGCGGAATGCGCCCGCCCACGAGCTTGCCGACGGCATCCACGAGCGGCGTGACGTGATGCGCGAGGATCACGAGACGGCGCTTGAGCGAATAGAGATCCTCGATGATCGCGCGCGAGCCCGCGAGGTCGTGCTTGTCGAAGATGCGGTCCTCCAGTTCCTCGATCTCGCTGGAGAGCGTTTCGAGCACAGGCGCGTAGCGGTCGACCACGCTGTCCATCAGCGCGTAGAGCACGAACCCGGAGCCTTCGCGCAGCAATTCGGGCTCACGCTCGCAGCGCGCGCGAACGTCGGTGAAACCCTGCTGCGCGCGGTGGCGCACGGAGAGCACGAAATTGGGGCCGGCGAATACGTTCACCTGGCCTATGATGACTTCGCCGTCGTCGTCGAGTTCGAGCGTATGGAGCACGCTGAAGACCGTGTCGCCGTATTCCTCGATCTTCGGCCGCTGGTTGCCGTTCATCACGTCTTCGATGGCGAGCTCGTGCAGGCCGAACTCCTCCTTCATCGCCGCCATTTCGCCGGCGTCGGGCTCCTTGAGCGCGACCCAGACGAAGCACTCGGGCTTCGCCAGATAGTCGCTGATGGCTTCGACCGTGACGTCGGCCAGTTTCTTGCCGCCTTGATACGCGACGCAGTTGATTAGCATGTTCCTCTTCTTCCCGGCGGCGGGCCGCGGCCGCGCCGCTTCGAATTGCACCGGTTGCCAAGTTTAAGGGGTTCCGTCGACCGGCGGCGTCTGGACGGAGTGCCCGAGCGGCGCGCGCCCGCCTGACGGGGCCTGACTGGCGCTTGGGAGCACTGCCCGTGCCCGCCGCGCAACGGTCGTGGCGAACTGGCGGCTGGCCTACTGCGCGACGCGGCGGATGCCGACGTGGTGATCCTTGTCGAAGGTGACGCTCGCGCGGTTGGTGTAGCGCGGATCCACGAGAAAGCGCAATTCGATCACGGGATCGAACTGGGTCGTCACGGCGATGCGGTGCACGCCCGGCGTGAGGTAGAACGTGACGTGCTCGCCGTCCATGAGGTCGGTCACGGGCTCGCCGTCGAGGTAGACGGGCGCGTCCCGGAATTTGACGATGACGTTGCGGGTGCGCTCGCGGCGCACGTCCACGGCCACGAGGCCCTCGCCCGGTGCGGTGTAGCCAGGCTTCAGGATGCGTTCGGCCGGCACGGGCTTGAACGGCATGGGCTGCGGCTGCTCCTCGGCACAGCCGCCGAGTGCGAACGCGGCGACCACCGTGACGGCGGCGGCGAGACTCGCAATCGACCTGCGCGACGGCAAGGACGGCATGGGCGCATTCCCCTCTTCTGACCTCTGGCTGCTGGTTCGCGCCCATCATATCCGTACGGGCGCCAGACCGATCATCGTTGTTATATGCTGTGGGGAATGCGCGGCAGCGCTCGCAACCGGCATCAAGAGGAGGCAACGGCCATGTGGTACTTCGCGTGGATCCTCGGCATCGGCGTTGCGCTCGGCTTTGGCATCATCAACGTGATGTGGCTCGACGCCAACGGCAAATTCCTGAACGGACACGGACCGGAGCAGACCGGCCCGGATAACGTCCCTTCGGCAGGCGCCGGCACACCACATGGCGAGGCACGCCGCCCGTGACGAGACTGGTGTTCTTCTGCGGCCACGCCGGCGCCGGCAAGACGTCGCTCGCCAAACGCCTGTTCGCCCCGCTCGCCCGCGAGACCGGCGAGCCGTTCTGCCTGCTCGACAAGGACACGCTCTACGGCAGCTATAGCGCCGCCGCAATGGGCGCGCTCACGCACGACCCGAACGATCGCGACAGCCCACTCTTCCTGCAGCATTTTCGCGAACCCGAGTACCGGGGCCTCATCGACACCGCCCGCGAAAACCTCGAGCTTGGCGTGAGCGCGCTCGTGGTCGGCCCGCTATCGCGCGAAGTGCGCGAGCGCAAGCTGTTCGACCGCGCGTGGCTCGGCGTCGATCAGGAGGTGGGGCTCACCGTGGTGTGGGTGCATACGAGCGAGGAAACGGCGCACGCGCGCATCGTCGCGCGCGCCCATCCGATCGACGCCTACAAACTCGCTCACTGGGACGAATACCGGCAGCGGCGCTTCATGCCGACGGGTGCGCAACTCGACGGCCTGCTGCTCTTCGACAACAGCGCGCCCGCCGCGGCCGACTACGACGCCTTGCTTGAGCGCATCGTGTCGGCAACGGCATCGACCTGAGATTTCAGGCCGCCACCTTTGCGCGGCTGTCGAGCGTCGCGCCTTCGTACACCTGACCGAAGCGGTTCGCGAGGAACTGCTGGAGCGACACCTGCTCCTGACGCACGAACCCGGCTTGCGGCAGACGCTTTTCGCGGAACAGGTCGAGCACCGCGCACATGGCGCCGGCCGTGGTGATCTGGATCGCGCTCATGGGCACGCCGCACACCGTCTTCGCGAAGATCTTGCGCGTGAACACTTCCTGCACGAGCTTGCCGTCGCGCATGCCGGTCACCGTCATGAAGATGAGCACGACGTCCTGCTCCGTGGCGGGCACCGAGCGGCGCATGATGGACTTGAGCGTGTCGCGGTCGCTGGAAAGGCGCAGGTCTTCGAGCAGGAACTGCATGAGCGCGCGATGACCCGGATAGCGCACCGACTTGTAGTCGAGCGACTCGACCTTGCCGGAAAGCGTCTCGCAGAGCGTGCCCAGGCCGCCCGAGGTGTTGAAGGCCTCGTACTCCACGCCGTCGAGCGAGAAATGCTCGAGACCTTCGAGCGGCTGCACCCACTGCGTGCGGCCTTCGCGGATCGCTTCGCACGGCTGGCAATACTCGTTGATGAGACCGTCCACGCTCCACGTGAGGTTGTACTTGAGCGCGTTGGTGGGGAACTGCGGCAGCGCGCCCACGCGCATCTTGACGTCGCGGATCTCGGTGAAGCGGCTCGCGAGCGCATGCGCCGCAATGCCGATGAAGCCGGGCGCGAGACCACATTGCGGCATGAAGACATGATCGGCGCCGTCGGCCAGTGCGCGGATCGCGTGGGTCGCGCGCACGTCCTCGGTGAGGTCGAAGTAATGGACGCCCGCGCCCTTCGCCGCCGAGGCGACGTTCACCGCGAGGTAATACGGCAGCGCATTGATGAGCACGTCGTAGCCATCCAGCGCGCCGCGCAGCGCGGCCGCGTCGCCGGAATCGACGCGCGCGGTGGGGATGCCCTGCGCCGCAAGCGGCTCGAGCGCCTTCGCATCACGGTCGAACGCCGCGACTTCGTAGTCGCCGCTCTCGCGCAGCATGTGGGCAATGGTGTGGCCGATCAGGCCGGCGCCTGCAATCGCAACTTTCATGGGTCATCTCCTTTGGTTTTCTATGCTTGGGGATGGGCAGCGCCCGCTCAAACACAGTCTAGGGAGAGACAAATACGGTTCATAGACGCAAAACGATGCGTTTCGACCGCGTTTTTCGTCATTATGACGACCGGTTTCGTCGAAATGACGAAATCATTCATTTTCGACGGCGAATACCTCGCCGTCCGGTCCACGTTTCGGCCCGCGGCTCGGCCCGCGTTTCAGCCCGTTACCGAGCCGCGATCGACCTTGCGCGCGAGCACGATCGACGTGGTCGTGCGCTCCACGCCGGGTATGCCGCCGATCTGGTCGAGCAGGTCGTTGAGGCGGTCGGGCGAATCGGCGCGCAGCCACGCCACGTAGTCGTACTCGCCGCTCACCGCGCACAGCAACTGCACTTCGGGCATCTTGCCGAGGCGCTTTTGCACATCGGGCCCATGGCGTGGCGCGATGATGAGCCCGACCCACGCCTGCAGGCTCGCGTCGAGCACGTCCTGGCCGAGGCGCACGCCGTAGCCGGCGATCACCTGGGTGCGTTCGAGCCGCTCGATGCGCGCCAGCACCGTGGTGCGCGCGACGCCCAGGCGCCGTGCGAGATTCGCGACGCTTTCGCGCGCGTTTTCCTGCAGCAGCGCGACGAGGCTGCGGTCGAGGTCGTCGAGTTGATCGAGGCGCGGAGGTCTCATCGGGGGGCGGTCTGGATGGGAAGTCTGAACGGCGTCATTATCGCGCGCGGGTGAGCACGCCGGGCGGCGCTCGCGTCGCGCAAGTCATGCCCGACGGGTATTTCCACGCGTTTCGTTTGTAAGCAAGTGTCGCAGCCGGGGCGTCATGAAGCGAGAACGTGGTACTAATAACGGCTGCAGCCATTCTGGCCATGCTACCCGCTACGAAATGATTCAAGGAGTCACAATGAAGAAAGCTTTCGTCATCCTTGCCGCCTCGCTCTCGATGAGCGGAGCGTTCGCGCAAAGCGCCGCGCCGGCCGCCTCGGCAACCGCCGCGGCCGCGTCGAGCGCCGACGTGCGCGCCGCGCAGCATCAGCAGCGCGTCGAGGAGCGCATCACGTGGCTGCACACGCAGCTCAAGATCACGCCCGAGCAAGAGCCGCAATGGAAGACGTTCGCCGACACCATGCGCAGCAACGGCGAGACCATGTCGAATCTCTTCAAGCAGCGTGCGGAGAGCGAAAGCTCGCGCAACGCGCTCGACGACATGAAGCAGTACGCGCAGATCGCCCAGGCGCACGCGGACGACATGCAGAAGCTCGTCTCGGCGTTCGAGCCGCTCTACACGAGCCTCTCGCCGGAACAGAAGAAGCTCGCCGATCAGGCCTTCCGCCACGGCAATGAGCACGGCCCGTCGGGCAAGCCGGGGCATCCGAAGCACAAGGGCAAGGCGAAGCCGTCCGCAGGCGCCGCAGCCAGCGACACCGAAGCGGCCAGCACGCCGGCCGCGCAGTAAGACGGAGGAAGGCGCACCCGCGAATCGGGTCGCGCTCCCATGCGTGCGCGACGGCCCGATCCAGGGTACCCTTGCGGACCGCGCGACGGCCGGGCGAAACTGCCCGGCCGTCGCTTCTTCGAAAGCCGTTTTTTGTGAAGCCGTCCGCTGCTGCCGCCATGATTGAACTGACCCAACTCGACCTGCGTGTCGACCCCGCCGCACAGCGCGTCGTCAAGGACGAGACCGTGAGCGTCGAGTTCGCAGCCGTAGCCGGCGAGCTGATGAGCCTCGAAGGCCCGAACCGCTACGCGCCCGGCGACGCGATCATCACCGGTTCGACCGGCGATCGCTGGGTCGTCTCGCGCGACCGGTTCGATGCGAAGTACCTGCCGGCGAGCGACACCCTTGCCCACGGCGATGCAGGCGCGTATCGCAACCACCAGGTCGTGGTGCTCGCAAGGCGCATGGACGAGCCGTTTACGCTCGTGCGTTCGGCCGGCGGCGACCGGCTCAGCGGCGTGGCCGGCGACTGGGTCATGCAGTACGCGCCCGGCGACTATGGCGTCGTGCAGGCCGCACGTTTCGCCAGGGTCTACAAGCTCGCCGACTAAGTCCCAGCGCAATGCCGAGCGGGCGCGCCGCGCCCGTCGCTTCGAGCAAGCGCTTTACGCAAACTCTTCGTCCAGCGCGATCGTCACCTCGCGCGGCACGTCTTCGCCCTTCGCGTGCTGTTCCTCGAGCGATTCGATCGTCGCCTCCACATAGGCGCGCAACACCGCGAAGCTGCGACCGCGCAGCCGCGGCGGCAAGGCGCGATAGCGCGCGAGCGCGGCGGGCGCGATTGCCACCGTGAGCACCATGCGGCGCGCCTTCGAGCCGAAGCGCATCGCCACCCAGTGCACGACCAGTTGCGGCACGCCGTTTTCATTCGGCTCTTCGGCAAAGCGCGTCTGCTCGGGAAAGATGTCGGCGATCACGCGGGCGAGCTCGTCGAATTCGGGGCTCGCGCATTCAAACAGATAGGCTTCCATTGACGCCAGAAAAAAGAAGTAAGACGCGCGCACTCACGCCGCGCGTGCGACGCGCCGCTGCGGGCGGCACGTCCTGAAAAGCACGACGGCGACCACCACGGCCGCCACCACATACAAACTGTCCACGGCCACGAGCGGCACGAGACGCGCCTGGTACATCGCGGCAGGCACGTCGATGAGCGCGTGCACGAGGATCGCGAGCGGCAAAATCCCCTTCCATCCCGCGCGCACGCCGCGCCACATCAGCACCGACAAGCCGATCTGGAACACGAACGCGGCCGTGCGCTCGAGCGCGAACACGCCCGCGAACAGCGGCGAAAGGCTAGCGAGAATCAGATGGACGCGCAAGACCGAGTCCATCGTGAGATTGGACAGATGCTCGTCGAGATCGCCGCGATTCGCGAGCACCGCGAACACGATCCATTGCAGCTGCACGAGCACACCGACGAACCACGCCTCCGCACCCGCATGGCCAATGCCGTAGCCGAACGCCGCGCCGTCAGCGGGCGCGTTGGGCTTGCCCGCGCCGCGGCGCGCGATGACGCGCATGGCGATATAGCGCCCGACCTCCTCGCACACGCCCGCGGCGAGCGCCCCGTACAGCACGAAGAACACGGGGTTCGAAAGCACCTGCGCGACGGCGGCGTTGCCGTGCAGCATGTAGTCGTTGACGGCGCGCTCGATCACAGTCGCGAACAACGCGAAGATGGCGACGCCCGTGATCGTATCGCGCCAGTCGAGCGCGAACGGCACACGCAGCCGGCGATACAGCGATACGGGCAAGGCGGCGACGAACAGCGTCGCGAGCGAAAGGCAGACGAGCGTGATCGGAGCTACGGACATGGGCTTCCTTATGACGTTCGGCACGCACGCACGCGCGCCGCAGCCCGAATGATCGCAGATATCGGCGCCTGCGCGCAGCCCAGGCTGCGCGAGGGGCCCGCAATCGCGCCGTCGTCACCCCTGCGTCGAAGCCCTCACCCAATCGCGCCGTCGTCACCCCTGCGTCGAAGCCCTCACCACCAGTTCGCCCTCGAACGCCGCCGCGCGTGCCTTGGGCGCCGCGCCTTCGATGCGCTCGTGCAGAAACTCCACCGCGCGATAGCCGATCTCGCGCGTCGGCTGGCGGATCGTCGTAATGCCGGCAAGCTCGGCCCACTCCGGATCGTCGATGGCGGCGAGCGCCACGCGCTGCTGCCACTGCGCGCCGAGGGCCGCCTTCAGATGCAAGGCGAGGCGCAGCGCCACCGGCGCATTGGCCGCGAACAGCGCGCACCGCGCACCGCGCTCGAGCGCGTGGGCCACGTGAGTGTCGAGCGCCGCGAGCGCGGTTTGCACGGCGGCTTCGTCGTGGAGATCGAGCACGTGCGTGAGGCCGCGCGCCGCGCCCTTCGTCGTCTGCATCGACTCGCGAAACGCCGCTTCGCGCTCGCGCCGCGAACTCACCTGCTCGAACGGCTGCACGACGAACACGATGTCGTCGTAGCCGCGCGCAAGCAGATGCTCGGTGCCGAGACGCACGGCCGCCGCGTTGTCGAGGCCGACCATGTCCGCATCGAGGCCGTCGACGGTACGATCGATCAGCACGGCCGGAATGCCGCCGCTGCCCACGGGTTTCAACATCGATTCGCGCACGCCGAGTGCGTTGACGATCACGCCTTCCACGCGATACGTGGTGAGTAGTTGCAGGTAGCGCCGCTCCATGTCGATCTCGTTCGCCGCGTGGCAGATGAGCGGCATGTAGCCGAGCGCGTGGCACGCCTCCTCCACGCCCTGCAGAATCTCCACCGAATAGGGATTGGCGAGATCGGCGATCAGCAGGCCTAGCAGACGGTTGCGGCCGCGCTTGAGCCCGCGCGCCATCTGGTTGGGGCGATAGTCGAGCCGCTCGATCGCCGCTTCGATGCGCGCACGCAGATCGGGCGAAAGCACGCCCAGCTCGCCGTTCAGATAGCGCGAGATGCTGGTCTTGCCGGTGCCGGCTTCACGCGCCACGTCGCTGATGGTCGCGCGGCGCGGCGCCGTGGCCGCGGCGCCCTTTTCCGCCGCAGCGACGTCATGCTCGCGATCCGCGTCGCCCGCAGCCATGCTCATCGCGCGAGCACGTCGCGGTTGACGACGTTCACGTTAAGCGTGCCGGCGAGCGCCGCGACGAGGTTCTCCGCCGCGCAGCGCGCCATCGCGTGACGCGTCTCGTGGGTGGCCGAGCCGATGTGCGGCAGCGCCACCACGTTCGGCATGCGCAGCAGCGGCGACGCAGGATCGATCGGCTCGCGCTCGAACACGTCGAGGCCCGCGCCGTGGATCGTGCCCGCTTCGAGCGCCGCGATCAGCGCGTTTTCGTCAACGGTCGCGCCGCGCGAGGCGTTGATGAGAATCGCGCCCTTCTTCATCTTCTTCAACTGCTCCGCGCCGATCAGATGGCGCGTGGCGTCGGTGAGCGGCACCTGGAGGCACACGAAGTCCGCGCTGGCGAGCAGTTCGTCGAGTTCGACACGGCGTGCGCCGTAGTTGCGTTCGGCCGCTTCGTTCGGACTGCGGTTCGTGTACAGCACCTTCATGTTGAAGCCGAGCGCGGCACGGCGCGCCACGGCGCCGCCGATGCGCCCGAGCCCGACGATGCCGAGCGTCTTGCCCTGCACGTCCACGCCGAATTGCGCCGGGCCGATGCTGCCCTTCCAGTGGCCCGCCTTGACCCAGTCGGCCAGCTCGACGACGCGGCGCGCGCTTGCGAGGATCAGCGAGAAGACGGTGTCGGCCGTCGATTCGGTCAGCACATCGGGCGTGTGGGCGAGCACGATGCCGCGCTTCGTGAGATCGGCCACGTCGAACTGGTCGTAGCCCACGGAGATCGTGGAGAGCGCCCTCACGCGCGAACCGTCCAGCAGCGCCGGTGTGATCTTCACGCTCGCGCCGATCGCGCCGTCGGCGTCCTTTAGCGCGGCGGCGAGTGCGCCGGGCTGGTCGGCATCGACGTCGATGATGTCGGCGTGCTCGCGCAGATAGTCGGCGACATCGGCGGGCAAGGCTTTGTAGACAACGATTTTCGGCTTCATAGGTGCGCTAGAAAAGAGAGGTTATTTTCCGTGAGCCGGCGATGCATAAGCACGGGCGGCGGCGCGCTGCGGCTTGACGGCGAGCGTGAGGCCCACCGAAACGAGCAGCGCCGCGCTCATGAACGCATAGGATGCCGCAGGCGAGCCCGTCGCGCCATTCAGATACCCGACCACATAGGAGCCGACGAACGAGCCGAGCGCGCCCATGCTGTTGATCAGCGCCATCGCGCCGCCGGCCACGTTCTTCGGCAGCAGTTCCGGCACGATCGCGAAGAACGGGCCATACGGCGCGTACATCGCCGCGCCCGCCACCACGAGCAGCGCGTAGGAGATCCAGAAGTGCGTCGAGCCGAGTGCGTAGGAGAGCGCGAAGGCCAGCGCGCCGACCAGCAGGAACGGCCACACGAAGGCGCGGCGATTGTCGAGCTTGTCCGACGCCCACGAAGCGGCGAGCATCGCGATGGTCGCCGCGAGATACGGCACGGCGGAAAGCCAGCCCGTTTCGACCATGCCGAGCGCCGAGCCGTTCTTCACGATCGAGGGCAGCCACAGCACGAAACCGTACACGCCGATGCTCCAGCAGAAGTACTGCGCCGAGAGCAGCATCACGGCAGGCGTGCGGAACGCCTCGGCATAGTTGCGCACCGGCTTGATGGCGGCCTGCTCGGCGCGCATCGCAGCGTCGAGCGCGCGCTTTTCGTCGTCGGAGAGCCAGTCGACCTGCGCGGGCTTGTCGCGCACGAGCAGCCACCAGCACACGGCCCACACGACAGCCGGCACGCCCTCGGCGATGAACATGTGGCGCCAGCCGAAGGCATGTACGAGATAGCCCGAGACGACCGACATCCACAGCACCGTGACCGGATTGCCGAGGATCAGGAACGTGTTGGCGCGCGAGCGCTCCTTCTTCGTGAACCAGTTGCTGATGAAAATGAGCATGGCCGGCATCACGGCCGCCTCGACCACGCCGAGCACGAAACGGATCGCCATCAGCGACGGAATGTTCGTGACGACGCCCGTGAGCGCGGCGCAGCCGCCCCACAGCACGAGGCTCGCGAACACGAGCGTGCGCACGCTGCGGCGCTCCGCATACACTGCGCCCGGCAGCTGGAAGAAGAAGTAGCCGAGGAAGAACAGCGCGCCGATCAGCGACGAAAGCCCCGGGCTGATGCCGAGATCGCGGTTGATGCCGGCCGCCGAGGCGAAGCCGTAGTTGGCGCGGTCGAGATAGGCGAGGCTGTACGTGATGAACACGATCGGCATGATTGCCCACCAGCGGCGCGGTGCGAGCGAGGTTGAGGTCATCGGTGTCTCCAGTTGCATGGGGCTCGGTACCTGACAGTGCCGCCCTCTGGTCTCATGTCGTTTGGCGCGCCGCACTTGGCGTTGCGCCGCCTGTTCCGCTATGCGGCTGCCTGCGTTTGCGCCGCTTCGAGCGCATCGAGCTGCGCGCGCGTGGGCAACCCTTCCGAGTCGCCGATCACCTGGACGGCCAGCGCGCCGATGCGGTTGCCGCGAGCGACGGCCGCAGCGAGCGGCCGCCCTTCGAGCAGCGCGCTCACCACGCCCACCGCGAAGCCGTCGCCGGCACCCACGGTATCGACCACGCGCTCCACGCGCTGCGCCGCGACGCGGCCCTGTTCGCCTTCGGCCGTGGCGTAGTACGCGCCCTCTGCGCCGAGCTTCACGATCACACCGCGCGCGCCGCGCGCAAGATAGAACTGCGCGATGGCTTCCGGGTCGTCCGAGCCCGTCAGCACGCGGCCTTCACCGACGCCGGGCAGCACCCAGTCGGCGAAGCTCGCGAGTTCGTTTAGCGTGCCCACCATTTCGGCTTGCGAGCCCCAGAGCGTCGGGCGCAGATTTGGGTCGAACGAGATCGTGCGGCCCGCGGCGCGCATCTCGTGGGCCAGCTTGAACGCCAGTTCGCGCGACGAGGAAGAGATGGCGGGCGCCACGCCGCTCAGGTGCAGATGGCGCGCGCCGAGCACATAGTCGGCCTGATAGTCGCAAGCCGAAAGCTTGCTCGCCGCCGAGCCGCGGCGGAAATACTCGACCGCGGGATCGCTGCCGTCGTCGTTCTTCGACTTGAGCTGGAAGCCGGTCGGAAAGCGCGTGTCGGTGCTCACGCAGCGCGCGTCGATGCCTTCATGTGCGAGCACGTCGCGCACGAACTGGCCGAACGAATCGGCGCCCACGCGGCTCATCCAGCCCACCTTGAAACCGAGGCGCGCGAGGCCGGTCGCGACATTGAGCTCCGCACCCGCCGCGCGTTTCGTGAAATGCGCGACCTGGGCGAGCGGACCCGGCTCCGTGGCGACGAACATCGCCATTGCTTCGCCGTAGGTGATGACATCGAGTGCTTCGGTCATGAGATGCGTTCCTGATGAATCGTATGGGAGCCTGAAGCCCGGCTTCGCGGCTTCACGCGGCGCTCAGGCGGCCGCGAGCCACTCGACGTAGTGCGCGGCGGCGTCGTGCACGCGCGCCGGATCGAACGGAAATTCGATGCCGCGCGGCACGTGGGTCGGCAGCAGCGCGAGCGCGGCGCGGCACAGCGTGTCGTCGTCGTCCGGCGCGGCGGCGAAGCGGCGTGCGCCCTCGCCCGCCACGGCCTTGCAATGGATGTATTCGACGTACGGCGCGAGCGCGGCGGCGGCGAGCAGCGGCGGCTCGCCCGGCCATTGCCAGTTGCCGATGTCGAAGGTCATGCCGATCACGCCCGGTGCGCCGCCGTCGCGCAGCGCGTTGAAGAGGCCGATGAACTGGTCGAGCTTGCCGCCCTGCTCGAGCTGGCCGTTCTCGACGACGACGCGCGGGCCGTTGCGCGCGTCAGCGGTGTCGCCAGTACGTGCGCCCAGTGCTTCGAGCAGGCTCGCGAGGCGCGCCGCGCTGGCGTCGCCTGCGAAACCGCCCAGTTGCAGCTTCGCGAAACGCGCACCGAGCGCCCGTCCCGCGGCGACCGCGGCGCCAAGCGCCGCCTCGTCGAGCGCGCCATCCTCACCATAGAGCGCGTCCGGCGTGGACCAGACGCGCCACAAACCCTCGTCCGCAAGCGCCGTTCCGAGCGCGCGCAGCGCTTCGGGCTGCGCGTCGGCATCGCTCATCAGCTCGCGCCGCACCTCGAACGCCTGCGCGCCCGCGCGCCGCGCCGGCCGGCTCCACGCCGCGTGACCGTCACGCCAGATTGCCTGCGCGCCGAACGCGCTCGCCACGATTGCTACTTCCGCCATTGCCGTCTTCCCGTTGCCTGCCGTCGCGCACTTCGCTTTTCTTGGAACCGGTTCCAAATCCAGCCCGAAAAAAAGCGCCTGCGCGCCGGTTGATTAGGGCGGATAGTGCGCGTTAGCCGCTCAGGCCGCCATTCTGGATTGCCCTGGGTCAGAGGGATCAGAGGCCCGGAACATCGGCGAGACACAGTTCCAGGAAGCGCTGCGCAACGCGCGAAGCCGCGCCCGCGTGCGGCACCAGGATCGAGAAGCGCCGCGCAAGCGGTTCGGGCCCAAGGCGGATCTGCCGCAAGGCGCCGTTCTCGTGACGCATCGACATCGCCGAGACGAAGCCGATGCCCATGCCCGCCCGCACCGCCTCCTTCACGCCCTCCACGCCGGCGATCTCCAGCGCCACCCGCATGGGCACGCCGGCGCGAGCGAACGCGCGCTCGACCACCTGGCGCACGCCCGAGCCATCCTCGCGCAGGACCAGCGGCCACTGCGCGAGCGCTTCCACCGTGATGGCCGGCATCGGAGCGGCCGCCTCCCCTTGCGCGTCGAGCTGCAACGCCAGCGCGTGCGAGCGCGGCACGATCGCGACGATCTCGTCCTCGTGCCAGGCATGCACGGCGGTATCCGGCGGCAACTGCTCGCCCACTGGGCCCTCGATCAGCGCGATATCGACCGCGCCGAGCATGCCCACGACGTCCGTCGAATTTCCGCTCGACGTTTCGAGCTTGACCTGCGGATAGCGGCCGTGGAACTGCGCCACCAGATACGGCAGGCGGTAGCTCGCGGGCGTGGTGGTCGCGCCGATGCGCAGCGTGCCGCGCTCGAGGCCGCGCAACGCGTCGCGGTAGCTGAGGGCGTCGCGCCAGGTGTCGCGCAGGCGCGCTGCGTAGCCCGCGAGCTGCTCGCCCGTGGGCGTGAGGCGCACCCCCCGGCCGTCCCGCTGATAGAGCGGCTCGCCGATCTCCTCCTGCAGCAGTCGCAACTGGCCCGAGACGGCCGGTTGCGACAAATGCAGTGCCAGCGCAGCTCGACTGATATTGAGATGCTCGGCGACGGCAGCGAAAGTTATCAGTTGTTCCGGGGTCATCGTGGAAAACCATCGTGTTGACCTATATATTACTTCACAAATCACGATTTTTCATATCGATATATCTAAATTAGGATTAGGCCATTCGATAGCGCCCTGTTCGCTACCCCATTTTTCGACCGGATCGCCCGGTAGAGAGGCCGTCATGTCTACACCCAGTCTTGCGCACGCATCATCGCCGTCCACCCGCGGGCAGCTCAACGGCGTCCTGTTCGTCGCGCTGTTCGCCGCCGCCGTCACCAGCGTCGCGTCGCTGCCCGCCATCGCCGGGCTCGGCATGAGCCCGCTGATCGTCGGCATCGTCGCGGGCGCAATCTATGGCAATGCGCTGCGCGACGGCATGCCCGAAAGCTGGGCCGCCGGCGTGAACTTCTCCGCGCGCAAGCTGCTGCGCATTGCCGTGGCGTTCTTCGGACTGCGCGTGAGCCTGCAGGAAATCGCCCAGGTCGGCGTGCCGGGGCTCGTCGAATCGGTCGTGATCGTCGTGAGCACGCTCGTGATCGGCACCTGGGTCGGCATGAAGCTCCTCAAGCTCGACCGCGACACCGCCATTCTCACGGCGGCCGGCAGCGCGATCTGCGGCGCAGCGGCCGTGCTCGCCTTCGAATCCACGCTGCAATCGAAGCCGCACAAGAGCGCCATGGCCGTGGGCAGCGTGGTGCTGTTCGGCACGCTTTCGATGTTCCTCTACCCGGTGCTGTTCCGCGCAGGCTGGCTGCATCTCGATACGCTCGGCGCCGGGCTCTTCTTCGGCGGCACGATTCACGAGGTCGCGCAGGTGGTGGGCGCGGCGAGCAACGTGAGCCCGGAGGCCACGCACATCGCCACCATCGTCAAGATGACGCGCGTGATGCTGCTCGTGCCGGTGCTGCTCGTGCTCGGCGTGTGGCTCAACCGCGCGGCGCGCAGCAAGGCAATGGCCGACGGCCACGCCAGCCACGGCGGCGCGCGCAAGCTCGCGGTGCCCTGGTTCGCGCTCGGCTTCCTCGCGCTCGTGATCGTCAATTCGCTGCACGTGCTGCCCGAAACGGCCACCCACGCGGTCAACACGCTCGACACCTTCGCGCTCACCATGGCGATGACCGCGCTCGGCATCGAGACGCGTGTCTCGCAAATCCGCCAGGCCGGCCCGCGGGCGCTGACCGCCGGTTTCATCATCTACCTCTGGCTGGTCGGCGGCGGTCTCGCGATCACCTGGGGTGTGCAGCGCCTGTTCGGATGACCCGGCGCCCGAGGGCCGCGCGCCCCGACCCGATCCCCTGTGCGCCGGTGCTCCCGGCCACCGGCCCCGCCTGCGGCGGGGCTTTTTGCGTTTCTGCGCATGGCGCCCTTGCGCCATCTCGCGCGCGCACGCCACGCGCGAACCAGGCGCGGGCGTTGCGAGCGATACTGTGCGTTGCTGCCGGTTGCATGGGCAGCGGCCGCGCAGGCCGTGGCGAGCACGGCCATGAACGCAAGGGGACGACCGATGGCATACGAGCTCTATTACTGGGACGGTCTGCAGGGCCGGGGCGAATTCGTGCGGCTCGCGCTGGAAGAAGCGCAGGCGCCCTACGTGGATGTGGCGCGCGGCGAGAAGAAGGACGGCCACGGCATCGGCGCGATGATGGGCGAACTGGAGAGCGACGAGCCGTATCCGCCTTACGCCCCGCCCTTCCTCAAGGACGGCGACCTGATCGTGCCGCAAACCGCCAATATCCTTTTCTATCTCGGCCCGAAGCTCAAGCTCGCGCCGCGCGACGAGGGCTTGCGCATCGTTGCGAACGGCCTGCAGCTGACGATCGCGGACCTCGTGACCGAAGCGCACGACACCCATCATCCGATCGCGAGCGGGCTCTACTACGAGGACCAGAAGGATGCCGCGAAGGCGCGCTCGGCGGATTTCATCGCGCATCGCATTCCGAAATTCATGAGCTATTTCGAGCGCGTGCTCGCGCAGAATCCGGACGGCCCGCGCCACATGGTGGGCAACGCGCTCAGCTATGTCGATCTGTCGATGTTTCAGATCGTCGAGGGCTTGCGCTACGCGTTTCCAAAGGCGACGAAGCATTTCGCGGATCACTACCCGCATGTCGTCGCGCTGCGCGACGCCGTGGCGAAGCGCCCGCATATCGCCGCCTATCTCGACTCGGAGCGGCGGCTGCCGTTCAACGACACGGGCATCTTCCGGCACTACCCCGAACTCGACCGGGCCGTGCGCTGAATGCGCGCGGGCCGTGGAAGGCGTCCGCCGCCGCCCGGTTTCGTGCACGCGGCGCGCAATTGTCGCCGCGCAGCCGTTATGCTTCCCGCCGCACGTCGCGCCCCGCGCACGCGCGACTTTCTTTCACCCGTAACCTGACCCGCCCGCCGTGCTGTCATTCCTGCTGAAACTGCGCACCCGCGCCCGCGATCTCTTTCGCCTGTCCGACGCCCATACGATGCTGATCTGGTCGGTCATCGTCGGCGTGGCGGGCGCGTTTGCGACCGTGATCTTTCGCGAGGGCATCGCGCATGTGCAGATGCTCTTCACGGGCAGCGAAGGCAGCCTCGTCGAGATGGCGCGCCACCTGCCGTGGCACCGGCGCATCTGGATGCCGGCCGCCGGCGGCTTCATCGCGGGATGCCTGCTGCTGCTCGCGCGGCGCAAGGCGCCTGGCAGCAGCGGCAAGGCAATGCACGCCGACTACATCGAGGCGGTGGCGATCGGCGACGGCGTCATGCCCGTCGGCACGAGCATCTGGCGCAGCCTCTCGTCGCTCTTCACGATCGCGAGCGGCGGCTCGATCGGCCGTGAAGGCCCGATGGTGCAGCTCGCCGCCCTCGCCGCCTCGCTGATCGGCCGCTGGGTCCACTTCGATCCGCCGCGGCTGCGCCTGCTCGTCGCGTGCGGCGCGGCGGCCGGTATCACCTCGGCGTACAACGCGCCCATCGCCGGCGCCTTCTTCGTGACCGAAATCGTGCTCGGCTCCATCGTCATGGAAAGCTTCGGGCCGATCGTCGTTTCCTCCGTGGTCGCCAACATCACCATGCGCGAGTTCGCGGGCTACAAGCCGCCGTACGAGATGCCCGTGTTCCCGCCGGTGACGGGCGTCGAGGTGCTGCTCTTCGTGGGGCTCGGCCTCCTGTGCGGCGCGCTCGCCCCGCAGTTCCTCATGATGATGGCCACCGCGAAAAAAGGCTTTGGCCGCATCAACGCGCCGCTGCCCGTGCGGCTCGCGCTCGGCGGCCTCGTGGTCGGCATCCTTTCCGTGTGGACGCCCGAGGTGTGGGGCAACGGCTATAGCGTCGTCAACTCCATCCTCCATTCGCCGTGGACCTGGACCGCGCTCGCCACGGTGCTCGTCTTCAAGCTCATCGCGACGGCCGCGACGGTCGGCTCGGGCGCCGTGGGCGGCGTGTTCACGCCGACGCTCTTCATGGGCGCCGTGCTCGGCTGCCTGTTCGGCCAGGGCATGCACGCGCTCTGGCCCGACGGCACCTCCGCTTCGTACGCCTACGCGATGGTGGGCATGGGCGCGTTTCTCGCGGGCGCGACCCAGGCGCCGCTGATGGCGATCCTGATGATCTTCGAGATGACGCTGAGCTACCAGGTGGTGCTGCCGCTCATGCTCTCGTGCGTGGTCGCGTATTTCGTCTCGCGCGCGATCGGCAAGGCGTCGATGTACGAAATCACGCTGCATCGCAACCGCGAGGAGGCCGAGCGCATGCGCCTGCGCATGACGCAGATGCGCGAGCTGGTGCGCCCCGCGCAGACTGTCGTGCTGGAGAGCGCCACGGTGCAGGAGATGACGCGCGTGTTCCTCGAATATCCGGTCAAGTACCTCTACGTGACCGACGAGACGGGGCGCTTTCTCGGCGCGGTCGCGCTGGCCGACATCACCTCGGACCTGCTGCAAAAGCGCGATACCGCGAACAGGCACGCCCGCGACTATCTGAAGCCGACCTTCGACGTGCTCACGCCCGACATGCCGCTCGCCGTCGGCCTGCAGCACTTCATGTCGTTTCAGGGCGAGCGCCTGCCCGTGGTCGAAAGCACGCGCGAGCCCAGACTCGCGGGCGTGGTGTACAAGACGTCGCTGCTCGACGCGTATCAGCGCATGAACGCGGAGCGGTAGGCTTCGCCAGCCCACGGGGCGCGTGGCAAAGCGCAGCGGATTTTCTAGAATCTAGAGGGAAACGCGCTACGCGGCCCGCGCTGTGCGCCTACGCACCGACGCGCGCGCAGGAGGCAGCGAGAATCGACGCGGGGATGACCGGAGCGAAGATGAGCGAACCCTCACTCGAAGCCGTACGCCGCGACCGCGCGGGCTGGATATTCGTGCACTTGCAGGGCGAGCCTTACGACCGCGGCGAGCAGCACGGCAAATTGCTCGCCAACGAAATCCGCAACGCGATCCGCACCGCGCGCTACCTCGCGAAATGGGACACGGGCGAGGACTTCGACACCTTCATCAACGCCGCGATCGTGCAGTTCGCGCCGCGCCTCGACACCGAGTTCGCCGACGAGATCCAGGGCATCGCCGACGGCGCCGGTCTCAAGTTCGCCGAAGTGCTCGCCTGGAACGGCTACATGGACCTGCTGCAGAGCTGGTGGCCGGTTCATGTCGCAGCGCAGCAGGCGCCCCATGGGCAAGGCGCGGTGCGCCCCTGGCGCGGGCGGCGCGGCCACCACTGCAGCGCCTTCATCGCGACGGGCAGCGCGACGCGCGACGGCCGCATCGTCATGGCGCACAACTCGTGGGACCGCTACGCGGCCGGCGACGCCTTCAACGTCGTGTTCGATATCGTGCCCGACTCAGGGCACCGCATCCTCATGCAGGGCCTGCCCGGCTGCATCTCGAGCCTCACCGACTTCTGGATCAACGGCGCGGGCCTGATGGTGACTGAGACGACCATCTCGAACTTCATCGGCTACCGCGCGAACGGCGCCCCCGAGTTCTATCGCTCGCGCCGAGCGACGCAGTATGCGTCGAGCATTGCGCAGTGGTGCGAGATGTTCGCGCAGGCGAACAACGCGGGCTACGTGAACAGCTGGCTGCTCGGCGACACCAAAACGGGCGAGATCGCGCGCTACGAACTGGGCCTGCAGCACGCGGGCTTCGAGAGCACGAAAGACGGCTTCTACAGCGGCTTCAACGCGGCCACGGACCTCAAGATCCGCAACCAGGAATGCACCGGCGAAGCCGACGACTACACCGACGTGCGCCGCAACGGTGCGCGCCGCCTGCGCTTCATGCAGCTCGCGCAGGAGCACCGCGGCGCGATCGACGCCGAACTCGCCAAGGCGATGATCGCGGACCACCACGATGTCTACCTCGAGCGCAGCGACAACCCATGCTCGCGCACGATCTGCGGCCATCTCGAACTCGACGACGCGCGCTTCGGCGGCGCCGACCATGGGCCGTTCAATCCATGGGGCGCGAACGACGGCAAGGTGGTCGACAGCGAAATGGCGCGCGATCTGTCGTTCTGGGCGCGCTGGGGCCATCCGTGCGGCCGCCCGTTCGATGCCCAGGCGTTCATGCAGCGCCACCCGCAATGGAACTGGCTCAACGGCTATATGCGCGACCGCCCGTCGTGGCCCTGGACGCGCTTCGAGGCGCTGCGCAGGCCCTCGCTTTAATCCCGCGTAACGCCGGCGCCGACAAAAAAGCACGCACGTTCGAGACGTGTCGGCGCATTTCCTGCCATCATGGTATTTCCGTATGCGCCTCGCGCACATGAGCCGCCCAGGCGGCTCGTTGCGCCATCGCGTAGCGGCGCGCCGGGCCGCCCCGGCCGGCGCGGCTGCCTGCGCCGCCACCCACGCTGGCGGATGCGGTACGGCGCTTGCTGCGACCTATGGGCCGCATGAGAAAGGAGGTCGAGCGATGAAAACCTCGACACTGATGACCACCGTGCTGTTGTCGGCGTCATGCTTCGCCGCTCCGGTACGCACCGCGCAGGACTCACCGGTCGCCCAGGCCAGCGCGCACATTCCGCTCGCAAGTGGACAGTCCCACGCCTACGACGCCCCCGTGGCGCCCCCCGCCCCCAACGTGCCCGTGACCGCCAACGGTCCGCAACACTGGGAGTACCTCACGCTGCCCAGGTCGCATCGGCTGGACAAGACGCTAAGCCCGGACCTGCACGAGCAGACCTGAGCCTGGCCGGTACTCCCGTTTGCGAACAAGCGGCAAAGAAAAGTGGCGCATGAGCGGCAAATGTGCAGCGCGTGCGCACGCCGCGAGGGCGTGCGAGGCGGATTGTGTATGCTTGAGGCGCGGCGCTAGCGCTGCGCGCCGCAATGTAAAGCAGGCGCGAACAAAATCTGAAAAACAAACCGCACAACAAACGAGACGACGACGCGGACCGCCAACGCCGGCCGCCCGCGCAAAGGACGCCACGCATGTCAGCCTCTCGCATTCCCGACGAACCCATCGACCTGCAATTCGCCGACGTGCTGCGCGAAGTGCGCTGGCCCGCCAACAAGGACGAACTCGTGGACGCCGCGCGCGAGGCCGGCGCCAGCAACGAGGTGCTCGGCATCCTCGACGGCATGCCCGAGCAGGATTACCAGGACGTCGCGTCGGTTACGCGGCTGATCGGCAGCAACTACGGCCCTGGCCTCGGCTCCTGACGCGCGCGCGTCGTGGGCTGCGTGCACGCCGGGCTCACGCGTCGCGGCCGAACACCACGCGTGCGAAAAAAGTCCCCAGCACGGTTTCGACGACCGGCGGCGTGACATGCTGCGGATCGGCCGTGGCGAGAAACTGCACCCCGTCGCACAGCCCCATCAGCCCGAGTGCGAGCAATTCAGGATCGAGCGGCACCGGCATGCCCACGCGCGCCGCAAATTCCTCGATGTACACGGCAAGACTCTCGCGTTTTTCCTTCATGAAGGCGTTGTAGCGCGTGCGAAAGCGCGCGTCGCGCGCGGCCAGCAGCCGGGCTTCCACCCACAGCAGGAAGACCTTGTTGTCCTGCGGCATGCGGCTGTAGTAGGAGAGCACGCGCGCCTCCATCTGCTCGCGCGAGACCTCGGTCTCGAAGATGGCGCGCAGGTCGGTCTGCATGGCTTCGTGATCGCGCCGCAGCAATTCCACGAGCAGGTCCGACTTGCCCGAAAAGTTCGAGTAGAACGCGCCGCGCGTGTACCCCGCCGCATGCGCGATGTCCTCGACGCTCGCGCCCACGAACCCTTTTTTCATGAACATGGCCTGCGCGGCGTCGAGCAGGCGCTCGCGCGTCTGGTCGCGGCTTTGTTCGCGGGTGAGTCGAATGCGCTTCATGGCGTGGGGCGTCGTTATGTATCGCGGATGGACGCGAGTCTAGCACTGAAACATTCCTCGGATTCAGTTTCGCACTCAGATACAAGGTTGTATTAGAATCCGGCTCATCATCCCAGGTCCGGGCCGGTGCGTGAGCCGCGCCGCGCCCGCGACTCAACGGCGGCGCAACCGGTCCGGCAGTATTGCGGTCTGCGTGCGCACCCAGCCTATCGAGGTCCAGGTGAATCGTTGCGGTCGTGGCGCATCGAGCAGGATGCGCAGTGGTACCGGTAAGTTCAGTGCGCCATGGCGGCATGCCGCGAATGTGCTTCTCGTGCTCGGCGTCGCCACGCTGGCCGCCTGCGGCAAGGAAAAGGCAGCCCCGCCGCAGCCGCGCCCGGTCGTCTCGATGACCGTGCACCCCGACGGCGGCGGCGTGAGCCCCGCCTATCCCGGCGATATCGAGGCGCGCAACGCCACGCCGCTGTCGTTTCGCGTGAACGGCAAGATCATCGAGCGCAGCGTGCGCCTGGGCGACAGCGTCAAGCCCGGCCAGACGCTCGCGCGGCTCGATCCGGCGGACTTCGAAAAGAACGCGGCCAGCGCGCAGGCCCAACTCGACGCCGCGCAGCATCGCCTCGTCTTCGCGAAGCAGCAGCTCGAGCGCGACACGGCCCAGTCGGCGGCCAATCTCATCGCCCGCGCTCAACTCGAACAGACGCAGGATGCCTACGCCTCGGCCGCGGCCCAGCGCGATCAGGCGCAGCAGCAGCTCGCGCTGGCAAAGAACCAGCTCCGCTATACGCAGATCGTCGCCGACCACGCGGGTGTCATCACCGCCGAAAACGCAGACACCGGCCAGAACGTGCAGGCCGGCCAGGCGGTCTACCAGCTCGCGTGGAGCGGCGACGTCGACGTGGTGTGCGACCTGCCCGAGCGCGCCGTGGCCGCGCTGCACACCGGCGACACCGCGCAGGTCACGCTCGGCGCCCTGCCCGGCCGCCACTACACGGCGCGCCTGCGCGAACTCGCCGCCGCTGCGGACCCGCAAAGCCGCACGTGGCGCGCGCGGCTCACGCTCGAACATCCCGACGCCGACGTGCGTCTCGGCATGACCGCCAACGTGGCGTTCGCGGCCCCGAGCGCGGCCAGCGCGCCGGCCGCGTTTACCGTGCCGGCCACCGCGCTCTTCCACGACGGCGAGGCGCCCGCCATCTGGGTCGTCCACGCGCCCGACAACGTGCTGCAGTTGCGGCGCGTAAGCATCGCGCGCTACGACGCGCGCACGATCACCGTGGCAAGCGGATTGCAGGACGGCGAGCGCATCGTGCTGCAAGGCGTCCATACGGTGCACGCGGGCGAGCGGGTACGGCCGGTCGCGCCGCTGCATCCCGAGGACTTCGCGTCATGAGCCAGACGACGGACCCGGGTCCCGGCGCCGATCACGAAGAGGGCCGCTTCAACCTGTCGGCGTGGGCGCTGCGGCATCGGGCGCTCGTCACCTTTCTCGTTGTTCTCGCAACGATATTCGGCGCGCTCGCCTATACGCGTCTCGCACAATCGGAAGACCCGCCCTTCACGTTCCGCGTGATGGTCATCCAGACCTTCTGGCCCGGCGCGAGCGCGCGCCAGGTCGAGGACCAGGTGACGACCCGCATCGGCCGCAAGCTGCAGGAAACGCCTTATATCGACTTTCTGCGCAGCTATTCGCGGCCCGGCGAATCGCTCGTGTTCTTCACGATGAAGGACTCCGCGCCCGTGAGCGAAGTGCGCGAGACCTGGTACCAGGTGCGCAAGAAAGTCGGCGACATTGCGTACACGCTGCCCCAGGGCGTGCAGGGGCCGTTCTTCAACGACGAGTTCGGCGACGTCTACACCAACATCTACGCGCTGGAGGGCGACGGCTTTTCGCCCGCGCAACTGCACGACTACGCTGACAAGCTGCGCGAGCAGCTGCTGCGCGTGCCCGACGTCGGCAAGGTCGATTATTTCGGCGATCCGCAGCAGCGCATCTACATCGAGATTCCGAACACGCAGCTCACACGCCTCGGCATCTCGCCCACGCAGCTCGGCCAGGTGATCGGCGCACAGAACAGCGTCGCCGCCGCGGGCACGCTCACGACCGCCGACGACCGCGTGTTCGTGCGCCCGAGCGGTCAGTACGAGGACCTCAAGGCGCTCGCCGATACGCTGATCCGCGTGAACGACCGCACGTTTCGGCTCGGCGACATCGCCACGATCCGGCGCGGCTACGACGAGCCGCTCGCCACGCAGATGCGCTTCCAGAACCAGGCCGTGCTCGGCATCGGCCTCACGATGCAGCCGGGCGGCGACGTGATCCGCCTCGGCAAGGCGCTCGATGCGCGCGTCGAGCAGTTGCGCGCGCAACTGCCCGCGGGGCTGAAGCTCGTGGAGGTATCGAGCATGCCCGATGCGGTCGCGCGCTCGGTGGACGACTTCGTCGAAGCCGTGGCCGAGGCCGTGGGCATCGTGCTGCTCGTGAGCCTCGTTTCGCTCGGCGTGCGCACGGGCATGGTGGTGGTCATCACCATTCCGATCGTGCTTGCCGTCACCTCGCTCGCGATGTACCTCTTCGGCATCGGTCTGCACAAGGTTTCGCTCGGCACGCTCGTGCTCGCGCTCGGCCTGCTGGTGGACGACGCCATCATTTCCGTCGAGATGATGGCGGTGAAGCTCGCGCAGGGCTGGAACCGCACGCGCGCGGCCGCCTTCGCCTACACGAGCACCGCGTTCCCGATGCTGACCGGCACGCTCGTCACCGTTTCGGGTTTCTTGCCCATCGTGCTCGCGAGGTCGAGCACCGGCGAGTACACGCGCTCGATCTTCCAGGTCTCCGCCATCGCGCTGATCGCTTCGTGGTTTGCGGCCGTCGTGCTGATCCCGCTGCTGGGCTACCGGCTGCTGCCGGAGCGCAAGCCCGATCCGGATGCGGCGCACGCCGGCAACGGTGGGGATCACGAGCACGAGATCTACGACACGCGTTTCTATCGGCGCCTGCGCGGCTGGATCGGCTGGTGCATCGAGCGCCATGCGATCGTGCTCGTGCTGACCATCGTGCTGTTCGTGGCCGCGCTCGCTTGCTTCAAGCTCGTGCCGCAGCAGTTCTTCCCGAGTTCCGACCGGCCCGAGCTGCTCGTGGACGTGCGCCTGCCCGAAAGCGCCTCGATCGATGCGACGCTGCGCCAGACGAAGCGACTCGAAGCGGCGATCAAGGGCCGCCCCGAGATCGACCATTTCATCGATTTCGTCGGCACCGGCGCGCCGCGTTTTTATCTGCCGCTCGATCAGCAGCTGCAGCAGCCCAATTTTGCGCAGTTCGTGATCACGACGAAGTCGGTCGAAGATCGCGAGAAGCTCGCAAGCTGGCTCGAACCGATGCTGCGCGACAAGTTCCCGGCCATCCGCACGCGTCTGTCACGGCTCGAGAATGGGCCGCCGGTCGGCTACCCCGTGCAGTTTCGCGTGAGCGGCGACGACATCCCGAGCGTGCGCGACATCGCGAACAAGGTGGCAGCGACGATGCGCGCCGATCCGCGCACCGACAACGTCAGTTTCGACTGGGACGAACCGGCGGGACGCTCGCTGCACTTCCAGATCGACCAGCAAAAGGCGCGCGCGCTCAATGTCTCGTCGCAGGACATCGCCAACTTCCTGCAGATGACGTACTCGGGCTATACCGTCACGCAGTTTCGCGAGCGCGACAAGCTCATCAGCGTCGATCTGCGTTCGCCAGCCGCCGAACGCGTCGATCCCGCGCGTCTGCTCTCGCTCGCCATGCCCACACCGAACGGCCCGGTGCCGCTCGGTGCGCTCGGGCATCTCGCCAACGATCTGGAGTACGGCGTGATCTGGTCGCGCGACCGGCAGCCCACGATCACCGTGCAGTCCGACGTGCGGGCGGGCGCGCAAGGCATCGACGTCACGCATGCGCTCGACGGCAAACTGGAATCGATCAAGCGCGCGCTGCCGCCCGGCTACCACATCGAGGTGGGCGGCTCCGTGGAGGAAAGCGCGAAGGGCCAGGCGTCCATCTTCGCGCAGTTGCCGGTGCTCGCCATTGCCGTGCTCACGCTGCTCATGATCCAGCTGCAAAGCATCACGCGCGTGCTGATGGTCGTGCTGACCGCGCCGCTCGGTCTGATCGGCGTGGTGATCGCCTTGCTCGTGTTCGGGCAGCCGTTCGGCTTCGTGGCCATGCTGGGCGTGATCGCCATGTTCGGGATCATTATGCGCAACTCGGTGATTCTCGTGGACCAGATCGAAACGGACATCCGCGCCGGGCACAAGCGCTTCGACGCCGTGGTGGGCGCCACGGTGCGCCGCTTCCGGCCAATCATGCTGACGGCAGCGGCCGCCGTGCTCGCGCTCATTCCGCTCTTGCGCTCGAACTTCTTCGGACCGATGGCCACGGCGCTGATGGGCGGCATCACGATTGCGACCGTGCTCACGCTGTTCTTCCTGCCCGCGGCGTACGCGGCCGCGTTCCGCGTGCGCAGCAGCGAGACTGACGAGACCGGCAAGACGCCGGAACAGGCATCATGAAGACGGATTCTTCGACATTGGCGTCGGGCCCGCATGAAACGGCGCGTTTGCCCGCAACACGTTTTCCGCACGCGCCCGGCTTGCTCGCCGCATGCGCCGCGCTCGCGCTGGCAGGCTGCGCGATGGGCCCGACCGGTGAGCCGCCCGCCATGCCGCAGCCCGAGCACTACGGTGCGCAGGCGCAACCGGCACAGACGGTCGCCGCCCAGGGCGTCGCGCAGCAGTTCGTGACGGGCGCGGAACCGGTGCCGCAATGGTGGACGCTCTACGGCTCCGACGCGCTCGATGCGCTCGTCAACGAGGGGCTCGCCAACAGCCCGAACCTCGCCGCCGCCGACCACAACCTGCAGGCCGCGCGCGAGCAGTTGCGCGGCCAGATCGGCAGCTCGCTGCTGCCGACCGTCGACGCCATCGGCATCGCGCAACGCCAGCAGCAACCCGCGATCCCGCAGTTCGGCATCGACCAGCTGCAATACGCGATCTTTGCGGGCTTGATCGACGTTCGCTACACCTTCGACGTGTTCGGCGCGACCCGCCTGAACAACGCAGCGCTCGCCTCGCGCGTGAACGTGCAGGCGTTCCAGTTCGAGGCCGCGCAGCGCGCGCTCGCGGCGAACATCGTGGCAAGCGCGCTCGGCGCGGCAACGCTGCATGCGCAGATCGACACGACCGAGCAGCTGATCGCGCTCGCCAATGCGCAGGCCGACGACGTGCAAAAGCGCTACGCACTCGGCTCGGCCTCGCACACCGATCTGCTCAGCGCGCAGCAGAGCGCGGCGTCGCTCGCGGCGAGTCTGCCGGGGCTGCGTCAGCAATGGGTCGCACAGCGCCATGCGCTCGCCGTGCTGATCGGCCGTACGCCTGACCAGGCGCCGCCCGACCTCGATCTCGCCAGCCTGACCTTGCCCGCGCAGGTGCCCGTGGTCATCCCTTCAGAACTCCTGAGAACCCGTCCCGACATCGAAGCCGCCGAAGCCACGCTCAAGGCGGCCGCCGCCGGCGTCGGCGCCGCCACCGCGCAGATGTACCCGAGCATCACGCTTTCGGCGGCGCTCGGCCAGGGCGGCTTCAGCTGGCCGGTGGTGACCTCCGGCGCGGGCGCGCTGTGGGCGATCGGCGCTTCGCTTTCGCAGCCGATCTTCCACGGCGGCGCACTCGTCGCCCAGCGGCGCGCGGCGCTGCAGTCCTACGAGGCGGCCAACGACACCTATAAGCAAACGGTGCTCACGGCGTTCCAGGACGTCGCCGACCGCCTCGCCGCGCTCGATCACGACGCCCAGGCCCTCGACGCAGCCAGTACCTCGGCGCGCACGGCCCAGGGCGTCTACGAGGACACCAACGCGCGCTACAAGCTCGGCGCGGTGCCGTGGTACGCGGTGCGCCAAAGCGAGCAGCAATGGCGTAACGCACGGCTCGACGAAATCCGCTATCGCGGCACGCGGCTCTCCGATACGGCCGCCCTCTTCCAGGCGATGGGCAATCCGCCCGTCAACCCGGCAACGCTCGGCAGTGGCCGCGGGGCGGAAACGGCCGCTGCCGCGCCCGCATCGGACGCTGGGGCCGCCGCGCAAGGCAAGTAACACGCGCGATTGTCCGGGCGTCTCGGCGTACCATGATCGCAAGCGCCGCGCACGCCGGCGCAACCGCTTCATGGAGACGACAGCATGCCCCGTCCATCGCTCGACTTCTGGTTCGACCTCGCCAGCAACTACAGCTATCTGAGCGTGATGCGCATCGACGCACTCGCGGCGCGAAATCGCGTGGATGTTCACTGGCGGCCCTTCCTCCTCGGCCCCATTCTCGACGCACTCGGCTGGGAAGGTCCGCCCTTCGTCGTGCAGAAGGAAAAGGGCGCCTATGTGTGGCAGGACATGCGCCGGCAGTGCCACAAATACGCGCTGCCGTGGCAGCAGCCCAGCGAGTTTCCCCGCCGCACCGTGCTCGCGACGCGCATCGCCGTGCTCGCCGCCGACGAGCCGTGGCTGCCCGACTGGTGCCGCGCCGTCATGACGCGCAACTATGGCGACGACCTCGAAGTCGATTCACCCGAAGCGGTTGCACATCTGCTCGACACGCTCGGATTGCCGGCACAGCGGCTCATCGAGGAAGCCGGCAGCGAAGCGAACCGGCTGCGCCTGCGCGAGCGCACCCAGGCGGCGCGCGATCTCGGCATCTTCGGCGCACCGACGTTTTTTGTCGGCGAGGCAATGTTCTGGGGCAACGACCGGCTGGAGGACGCGATCGAAACGGCGCTCTGCGCGCCGCAGAACGGAGACACTGCGTAGTCCTGTTCTCCGCGCTTCACTACCGTGGAGTCATTCGTATTCCTGCCTGTTCAGGCCGTCACGTATTCGCGCGATTCGCACAGCCAAACCTTCGGACTGCGTTCTGACGATGTGTTTTGAGGCGCGATGCCTCATACGGCTTGTCAGTGCACAAAGCCTTTGGCGTCAGCCAGTTAGCTTCGATATCCCAGGGTTATGAACAGGGGCTTCAACAAAAACTGTGGAAAACTCAGCGCGAGAGTTACCCACAGATTTCGTTGACAGCCCTGTGGAAAAGCCCTGGAAAGCTCGACCAACTCCTTGGCCCACAAGGAAATTCTGCTCACCAAACAAAACACGGCGCGCCGTTGCCGACGCGCCGTGTTTATCCTGCAGAACTCATCGAACCAGCATCAAGGCTTGTTCGATTCGAACAGATCCATGATCTGTTTCTTCTCCGTCGTGGTCACGCTCGGCGGGGTCATGCCGCCCGGACCCATGCTGCCGGTCGCGCCGCTCGCATCGCTCGCCGCACCCGCCGGGTTCGCCGAGTCCAGACCGATGCTCGCCACGAAGCCGTTACCCGGCGTCATGTCCGAGAAGAACAGTTCGTCGTTGATCGTCGTGAGGCCCTCGGGCATCGCCGGCTCTTCCTGCGGCACGCCGCGCAGCGCACGCTGCATGTACTCCACCCAGATCGGCAACGCGAGTTGAGCGCCGAATTCGCGGCTGCCGAGGCTCTTCGGCTGGTCATAGCCCATCCACGCCACGGCGACCAGCGTGCGCTGATAACCCGCGAACCAGCCGTCCTTCGCGTCGTTGGTCGTACCGGTCTTGCCTTGCAGGTCGTTGCGATGGAGCACGTTGGTGCCGGCGCCCGTGCCGGCTGTCGCCACCGAGTGCAGCAGGCTGTTCATCACGAACGCGTTGCGCGGCGACAGCGTTTGCGGCGCATTCTGGCCCGCCACCAGCGGCTGCGCGCGCAGGATCGGCTGGCCGCGCGCGTCGTCCACTTCGGCGATCAGGTACGGGTTGATGCGATAGCCGCCGTTCGCGAACACGCTATACGCGCCCGCCGACTGCAGTGGCGTGACGAGGCCCGCGCCGAGCGCCATCGGCAGGTACGGCGGGGTCTTGTCCGCGTCGAAGCCGAAGCGCTGCGTCACGTAGTCCTGCGCGTACTTCGTGCCGATGTACGAGAGGATGCGGATGGATACGAGGTTCTTCGACTTCTGCAGCGCGAGGCGCATCGACATCGGCCCTTCGGGCTGGTCGTCGTCCTTCGGCTCCCACGCGTCGCCGCCCGGCGAGCTGGGGGGGAAGTACAGCGGCGCGTCGTTGATGATCGTCGCCGGTCCGAGCCCCTTTTCGAGCGAAGCCGAGTAGATGAACGGCTTGAAGCTCGAACCCGGCTGACGCCATGCCTGCGTGATGTGATTGAACTTGTTCTTGTTGAAGTCGAAGCCGCCGATCAGCGCACGGATCGCGCCGTCCTGCGGCGTGAGCGAGACGAGCGCGCCTTCGACCTGCGGCAGCTGCGTGATCTGCCAGTTGCCCTTCGCGTCTTCCATCAGGCGCACGATCGAGCCGGGGCGAATGCGCAGCGCCTGCGACGCGCGCGGCGAGAGCGCGGCCGCGACGAAGCGCAGGCCCTCGCCCGTCACCGTCACCGAGGTGCCGTCGAGCTGCTGCGCCGTCACCGACTTCGGGCCCGCGTCGGTCACGACCGCCGAGACGAGGTCGCCGTTGTCCGGGTGATCGGTGAGTGCGTCTTCGATCGCCTGCTCGCGGTCGTCGCCGTCGGCGGGCAGTTGCACGAAGCCTTCCGGTCCGCGATAGCCGTGACGGCGCTCATAGTCCATCACGCCCTTGCGCACGGCCGCGTACGCGGCGTCCTGGTCGGCCGAATCGATCGTCGTCGTCACCGTGAGACCGCGCGTATAGGTCTCGTCCTTGTACTGCGCGTACATCATCTGGCGCACCATTTCCGCGACGTATTCGGCGTGCACGTTGTATTCGGTGCCGGCCGTCTTCGTCTGCAGCGGCTCCTTCATCGCTTCGTCGTACTGCGCCTGGGTGATGTAGCCGAGGTCGAGCATGCGCTTGAGGATGTAGTCCTGGCGAATCTTCGCGCGGTGCGGATTGACGATCGGGTTATACGCCGAAGGCGCCTTAGGCAGGCCCGCGAGCATCGCCGCCTGGGCGAGCGTGATGTCCTTCAGGTCCTTGCCGAAGTACACGCGCGCCGCCGCCGAAAAACCATAGGCGCGCTGACCCAGATAAATCTGGTTCATGTACAGCTCGAGAATCTGGTCCTTCGTGAGTGCGCGCTCGATCTTGTAGGCGAGCAGCATCTCGTAGACCTTACGCGTGTAGGTCTTCTCGCTCGACAGGAAGAAGTTGCGCGCGACCTGCATCGTGATCGTGCTCGCGCCCTGCGAGGCGCCGCCGTGCATGAGGTCCGCCACGCCCGCGCGCAGGATGCCGACGAAGTCCACGCCACCGTGCTCGTAGAACCGGTAGTCCTCGATGGCGAGCACGGCCTTCTTCTGGATGTCAGGAATATCCTGGAAGCGCACGAGCTGACGGCGCTCTTCGCCGAACTCGCCGATCAGCACGTGATCGGCGGTATAGATGCGCAGCGGCACCTTGGGCTGATAGTTGGTGAGAGCGTCGAGCGACGGCAGTTGCGGTCCCATCACGACGAGCGCGTAGCCCAAGAGCAGCGCACCGACCACGCAGAGCGTGCCGACCAGGCCGACGAACCAGAGCGCGAGCGTAGTGCCGATGGAGCGCCGCTTCGGGCTCCCGTCGCGCGGCCCGTTGCCGCCGGACCCGCCGCCCGATTCAGGCCGGCGAGGCGGCTGGCGCCCGTTGTTGAAGGAGGGTTCCCGATCTTCGTTCGGGTACTGCGGTGAAGGCGGTCGTTTGATGATAGGCATGACTGGAATGATGGGCGCGTCTCGAGCGCGCCGGCTGCGCGCAACTCGCGCGCATGGATCTCGACCACGGCGTCATGGCGCCAATGCGGCATACGACGTCGCCGGCTCAATCCCGGCGACGCGGCGCGACCGGCAACGCCCCCGTCCGGCCGCGCGGCGCGCGCTATGGCACGCCACATGCGAATACCCGCCCGATCAGGCGCCATTCGCGAAATGTAACAGCGCATTCTAAAGAAATCGCGGGCGCCGGGTCGCGCTTTTTTTGTAAGAGTTTCTTGGGAAACGCTTCCCGCCCGATTTTTTGGCAGCCCAGGCGCTGGCTTGCGCCGAACATGGCTTTATGCGCGAAAAGTTTCGTAACCGTCCTCCTGTCGTGCGACAAATTAGACATTGCTCCTTTTTTGACGGCAGATTCTTGCAGGCAGGGTTGTTCCTGATCGCGCACCTTCCAATTGCGCATCGGCGCACTCGTCTTATGATGAAAGATCTGCTACATGCCCCTGTCTGCGCCCAGGCGAGCACGCATCCATTCTTACAAAAAGCTGTTGCGCAGGCAGGCAAACCGACGTCATACGAAGCCGACCCAACGGCCCGTCGATCATGAACAAGCCCAGCGAACGCATCGTCGTCTTCGTTACGCCCGCGCAAAAGCGCGCGATCTCCGCCACCGCCGACGAGCTCGGCATCAGCATCAGCGAACTCATGCGCCGCGCCGTGATCGCATTCAGCGCTACGAGCGATCAGGTGAAGGCCGCGAGCATCGTCGACCGGCTGAACGCGCCGCGTCAACCCGACGCCCTCGCCCAGGTGCTGCAAAAGGCCGCGAGGCCGCTGCGCGTGGGCCGTGCGGGCGCGATCCGGCCACCGGTGGGCGCGGCAGCCATCGGTGCGAGCGATGCGACCGCCGACGCGCAAAAGGCCAGCGAAGCGGCCGCGGCCCTTCACGACGACGCCCCCCACGAGGCAACGCCTCAAGCGCCAAACGCCCCCCTGCCCGCCGCGCACACCGAAGAGGCGGACGTGAGCCATGCCGCGCGCGAGATCGCCCAGGCTGTCGCCCGGCTGAGCGCCGAAGCGGCCGCCGCAGCGGAAAGCGCCGCGCTCGACACGGCCGCGGCGCAGTCGCTCGACGTCGAACCGCTGCAGCCGCTGAGCTCGGCGCCCTTCGCGCGCTCGCGGCGCGACGCAAGCGATCCACGCGACGAAGCCCGCAGCGACGACGCCGCGCCCGAAGGCGGCAAATACGCCTGACACGGGCCGCATCCGCTTCGCCCTACGCACGAGTCACGATCGGCTTAACGCCCGCTTACACGCGCGCCCGCGAGCGCCGCGCGGGCCCGATTCCTTTAAGTCCCTTTTAAGACGGGCCGTGGTGTAATATCCGCGATCGATGGCGGCGCCCGGCCTGCAGCGGTGCTTCGCGCCGTGCAGCCAGGCCTCGTCCTGACGAACATACGCGTGCAAGAAAACCCCTTCACGCTATTGCAATTGCCGCACTCGCCCCGATTTGCGCCGTGCATGCGCGCCAGGCGTAAAGCGGCGTAAGCTGGCAGATGGATCCGCCCTCTGCCAGCCGGCTGGCGCGTGTGGCCAACCGCGTACACGCACCTCGGCCCACCATGGCCGATCTCATTTCACTGGAGGAATTCATGTCGCTTTTCGACTCCATCTCCCGCACCGTCAAGGGCCTGCTCAACGACGCCGCCGACTCGGTGCAGGATCCGTCGCGCGACGCGCGCCAGATCGTGCGTGAGCTCGACGACAGCATCGGCCGCGCGGAGAACTCGCTCGTCGAGATCCAGGCGCAGGTCGCGACGCAGCAAAGCAAGCGCGACGTGGCCGCCGACAAGGCGAAGAAGTACGAAGACGGCGCGAAGCGCGCGCTGCAATCGGGCGACGAAGCGCTCGCACGCGAAGCGCTCGGCGCGCAGCAAACCGCCGAAGCCGAACGCGACGCGCTCGCGGGCGAACTCGCGAAGCTCGAACCGTCGGTCGATCAACTGAAGCAGCAGATCGACGACATGCGCCAGCGCCGCAACGATCTGAACGCGCGCTCGAACATCCTGCAGGCGAAGCAGCAGATCGCCCAGGCGAAGGATGTCGCGGCCACGGCGCTGGGCGGCATCGGCGGGAAGAATCTCGATGGCGACTTCCAGAAGCTGGAAGAGAAGGTCGCGCTGTCGAACGCGCGCTCGGACGCCCGCCTGAATTCGTCCGACCAGTCGAGCGGCAAGGCGCTCGACGACAAGCTCGCGGCGCTCAACAAGGGCCCGTCGGTAGACGAGCGCCTCGAGGCGCTCAAGAAGCAGATGAACACGCCGGCACAGTAAGCGCCTGCGTGCTGGATGCGGCGCGGCATGGTCCGTGCGGCCGATGTAGCCGGCAGGCGCCCGAGAGCGCCGCATCCCCGTATCGAATGCCATGGAGACGGGCGTCAATCCGCCCGGCCTGCAACATGAAAAAGTTTCTTGCCGCTGCCAGCATCGCCGTTGCGTCGCTCGCCTTCACGGGCGGCGTTGCGTTTGCCGTGCCTAGCGTGCAGCAGATCGAATCCGCGATGTCCCAGGGCGACTGGCAGCGCGCCGACTCCGGCCTGACCGAAGTCCTGCAGGCGCATCCGGACAACGCTCGCGCGCACTACCTCTACGCTCAGGTGCTCGACCGCGAAGGCCGTTACAGCGACGCGCTTACGCAGGTCGAACAGGCGAAGTCGCTCGATCCGCAAATCCGCTTCACCCAGCCGCAACGTTTCGCGCAGGTCGAAGCGAAGATTCGCTCCGACGCCTCGCGCGCCGGCAGTGTCAACACGAACAGCACGGGCAACCCGTTCACGCAGCAGCAACTGGCCGCGCCCGCGCCACAGAAGCGAGGTCCTGGTATGGGCATGTGGATTGGTATCGCCATCCTGCTGGTCGGCATTGCGCTCGTGCTGCGCTGGACGCTGCGCCGCGCGAAGTCCACCGAAGACGCGAAGGCCGGCGACGACCGCCGCGACCAGCTCAAGCGCGCCACCGAGTTGCTCAACGGCGTGCGTTCGCTCAAGCTCGACGTGAAGCTCTCGACAGCGCCCGGCCACGAAGCGCTCGAAAAGGAAGTCGAGGGACTCGAAGCGCAGTTGCGCAGCCTCGTCGAAACGCTCTCGAACAGCGCGAATCCGCGGCCGCCGTATGAGATTGAGGATCTCGAGCGCCAGTTCGCGAGCCTCAAGGCGCGCGCCGAGGGCCGCCCCGATCCGAATGCGCAGCCTGCCGCGCCCGACTACGGCAGCAACTCCACCTACGCGCGCGAAGCCGACGCCGCCTTCGGACGTCAGCCGCAGTATCCGCCTGCGCCGCCGCAGCAACCGCCGCAGGTCATCGTGCAGCAAGGCGGCGGTGGCATGGGCGGCATGGGTGGCCTGCTCACGGGCGTGCTGCTCGGCGAAGCACTGAACCACGGCCGTGACCGCGTGATCGAGCGCGATGTGCTGGTCGACGACGAAGGCCGCCGGGTGCAGCGCGACGGCAACAATGGCGGCGGCCTCGACTTCGGCCAGGGCTCGAACGACTGGGACGACGGCTCGGGCGGTGGCGGTGTCGATATGGGCAGCAACGACAGTTCGGACGACTGGAACAACTCCTGAACGCCTGAGGCTTCCCGAGCGCAAGCCGCTAAAGCAACGACGGGCTCCTTCATGGAGCCCGTTTTGCATCGGCGCACAACACGACACATCACACATGACGGCGGACGCACACATGGCCAAAGAAGCGCTCGGCAACGGGGGCGCGCTGCGCATCGCCATCATCGGCAGCGGCTTTTCCGGCATCGGCATGGCGATCCGCCTGCGTCGCATGGGCGTGGATTCGTTCACGATCTATGAGGCAGCCGAAGGCCTCGGCGGCACCTGGCGCGACAACGCCTATCCAGGCGCCGCCTGCGATATTCCTTCGCACCTCTACTCGTTTTCGTTCGAGCTGAATCCGGCGTGGACGCGCACCTTCGCGCCGCAGCACGAAATCCTCGACTACCTGCGCCATTGTGCGCACAAGTACGACGTCGAGCGCTTCATCGAATATCGTTCGCGCGTGCGCGCGGCGCGCTTCCTGGAGGCACGCGGCGTCTGGCAGGTGGAGATCGAACGCGACGGCGTGCTCACGACGATCGAAGCCGATATCGTGATCGCCGCGAACGGTCCGCTCTCGCGCCCGGCGCTGCCGCATATCGCGGGCATCGAGCGCTTCGAAGGCAAGCTGTTCCACTCGGCGCGCTGGGACCACGACTACGCGCTCGAAGGCAAGCGCATCGCGGTGATCGGCACCGGTGCGAGCGCGATCCAGTTCGTACCGCAGATCCAGCCGCGCGCGGCGCAGCTCACGGTGTTTCAGCGCACGCCGCCGTGGATCATGCCGCGGCGCGACCGCGCCATCAGCGAGCGCTGGCGCTGGATTTACCGGCACCTGCCGTTCGTGCAACGCGTAGTGCGCGCCGGGATTTACTGGCAGCACGAATCGCGTGCGCTTGGTTTCGCGGTCGAGCCGCGCCTGCTCAAGACGCCAACGAAGTTCGCGCTGAGCTACCTCGCGCACAAGGTGAAAGATCCCGAGCTGCGCGCGCGCCTCACGCCCGACTATCTGCTGGGCTGCAAGCGCGTGCTGCTCTCGAGCGACTACTACCCTGCCCTCGCGCAGCCGAACGTCGAGCTGGTGACCGACGCGATCCGCGAGGTCGTCGCCGATGGCATCGTCACCGCCGACGGCACGCATCGGCCTTACGACGCGATCGTCTGCGGCACGGGCTTTCAGGTCAACGATGTGGACGCGCCCTTCCAGGTGACGGGCGCAGGCGGCCAGGACCTCGGCGAGACATGGCGGCGCGACGGCCCCGAGGCCTACCTCGGCGCGAGCGTCGCGGGCTTCCCGAATCTCTTCTTCGTGATCGGGCCGAACACGGCGCTCGGGCACAACTCGATGATCTACATGATCGAGTCGCATATCGCCTATATCGCGGCCTGCATCCGCGCGCTGCAGCGCTCGGGCGCCCGCACGATGGAGGTTCGCGCCGAGGCGCAGCAAAGCTGGAACGCGCGCGTGCAGGCGCGTTTCGCGCGCACCGTGTGGCAGTCGGGCTGCCGCAGCTACTACCTGACGCGGGCGGGCAAGAACACGGCGCTGTGGCCCGGCTTCACGTTCATGTTCCGCCGCAGAACGCGCCGCGTGCGCACCGCCGACTACGCGTTCGGGCGCTAGACGCGCTGCGGATGTCCCGCGTACACGCGCGTCTCGTAGGCGAAGTTCACGGTGCCGTCCTTTTGTGTCGCCTCGAACAGCTCGCGCAGCGCCGCGAGCATCGGCTCGTGGCGTTCGTCACCCGCGCGCGGGGCATACGACGACGACATGAGCCGTCCGCGCAGGCCATCGAAGTCGAGCAGTTGCGCGTTCGGGAACACGGTCCGATGCTCGAAGCCGTCGCCGAACCAGTCGGCCATCGCGGCCGAGTCGGGATAGGTTTCGGCCACCCGCGCGTAGTCGGGGCAAAACCGCTGCAGGAGCGCCTCGTAGCCCGCCAGAAACGCCGAGCCTTCGAGCAGGCGGCTGTTCCAGAACAGCACGATCTTGCCGCGCGGCTTGAGGATGCGCGCGAATTCGCGCTGCGTGTCGGTCTTGTGGAACCAGTGGAACGCCTGCGCGGCGCTCACGAGATCCACGCTCGCGGCTTCGAGCGTGGTCGCCTCCGCCGTGCCCGCCACGCTGCGATAGCCTTGATAGCCGCCCAGCAGCTCGTCCGCCGCGGCGCGCATGGCCGCGTTCGGCTCGACAGCCGTGACCGGATGGCCCGCGTCGAGAAAGAGTTTCGTGGAAAGGCCCGTGCCCGCGCCGATGTCGGCCACGGGCGCGCCCGGCGCGATGCCGCACTCCACATGCACGAAGGTCGCCACTTCGCGCGGATAGGTCGGCCGGAATTTCACGTAGTCTGCGACCCGGTCGGTGAAACGCCGGGTGGAATCGTCGATCATCGTCTGCCCTTTCGTCGTTCAACCGCCCCCGCCGAGGAGCTTCACCAGCTCCCAGAGGAAGCGCAACACCATCACGATCAGCTCCCAGAGCTGGATCAGCTGCTGCCAGAGCGCGAGCGGCGCGCTCCCGCCGAAAATCGCTTCTATCATCTTGCTCCCGTCGCGACGCCCCTTTGCTCCCCATTGCCGGCATTCGAAGCGCCCGAGTTCCCGATCATAGCGCCAGGCGCCACCCCTGCGCTCAAGTCGCCGTGTTACACGCCGTAAACAAGTTCAGAAAGCCCGGCGATCGGACCTGCCGACGACCGGGCACGCAGCTTTGGGCAGTTTTGTCCGCAGCTTTCATGGCGCACCGGGAAAGGAGACACCCGATGGCACGTTTGCGTTTGCTGGGTCTGCGCGGCCGCCGCCGCGCGGGAAAATCCGCCGGCGTGGTCGGCGACATTGCCGCACATGCCGGCAGGCTCGGTATCGAGATCTGCGACGTGGCAGGCCATGTCGACGAAGTGGCCGCGCGCGTGCAGCGTCAGACCGACGTTTGCCACGCCCTGCGCGAGTCCGCGGCCCACACCCTCGCCGGCAACCATCAGATCGCCACGGCCGCGCGCGCCATGCGCGCGCTGAGCACCGGCACCGCCGCCACCGTGCAGCAGTCGCAGCAGACCATCGAGGAGTCGCTTGCCGACATTCACGGTCTCGTGGAGAGCGTCACCGTCATCGAGACGCAGATCCGGGCGCTCAAAAGCGCGCTCGCGCATGTCTCGAAGGTTTCCGAGGAAATCTCCCTGATCGCGCGGCAAACCCAGCTTCTCGCGCTCAACGCGGCCATCGAGGCGGCGCGCGCGGGCGAGTCCGGCAAGAGCTTCGCCGTGGTCGCGGCCGAGGTGAAGAACCTCTCCGCCAAGACTGCGCAGGCCACCGGCCAGATCGAGCAGACGCTCGGGCAACTCACGCAGCAGACCGAGCAGCTCATTGCCGAGGGCACCGCCAACACCGAACGCGCGCATCGCGTGCGCGAGGGCACGCACACGATCGGCGAGGCCGTGCACAGCACCGGCCAGGCGATCATGCAGCTCGACGAGCACGCCGGCCAGATCGCCCAGCTCACGGGCGAGATCGAGACGAAGTGCGACGGGCTCGAGAGCCAGGTGGGCGAGATGGTCGCGGGCGTCGAAGATTCGGGGCGCAACTTCGTGCAGGCGAAGGATCAGCTCGGCAAGCTGCTCGAGGTCTCCGAAACGCTCATCGAGCTTTCCGCCGCAACCGGCGTGGAAACCGACGACACCCGCTTCATCGAGACGGTGCAGCGCGCCGCCGCCCAGGTGAGCAAGCTGTTCGAAGGCGCGCTCGCGCGTGGCGAGGTCGGCGAAGCGGATCTGTTCGACAGCGTCTACACCCCTGTGCCGAACACGAACCCGCAGCAGCATTTGACGCGCTTCACGGCCTTCACCGACCGTATGCTGCCCCCGATCCTCGAACCGCTGCTCGCGTTCGACGAACGCGTCGCCTTCTGTGTCGCCATCGATCCGCGCGGCTACATACCGACCCACAATCGCAAGTTCTCGCATCCGCAGGGCGCCGACCCGGTGTGGAACGCCGCGAACTGCCGCAATCATCGAATATTCAACGACCGCGCGGGTCGCGCCGCCGGTTCGCATACCAAGCCCTTCCTGCTGCAAACCTACCGTCGCGACATGGGCGGCGGCACGTTCGTGATGATGAAGGACGCCTCCGCGCCGATTTTCGTGAACGGTCGGCACTGGGGAGGATTTCGCATGGGATACCGGCTGTAGCGACTGCGCCGCAAAAAGCAAACGGCTCGCGGACATCACTGCCCACGAGCCGCTTTTAACATGCGTTTCGAAGCGCGGCGGCGCTCAGACGGCCATCGCCATCCGCTTGCGCTCTGCGCGCTGCATGAAGTAGTTGCCGGCGATCACACCCACCGTCACGACCGCGATGAAGAGCGTCGCGAGCGCATTCATCTCCGGGTTCAGGCCCAGGCGCACGCGCGAAAACACCACGAGCGGCAAGGTGGTCGAGCCCGGGCCCGAAAGGAACGCCGAGAGCACCAGATCGTCGATCGACAGCGTGAACGACAGCAGCCAACCCGCCGCAAGCGCCTGCGAGATGAGCGGCAGCGTGATCTGGAAAAACACCTTGAACGGCGTTGCGCCAAGGTCCAGCGCCGCTTCTTCGAGCGATGGGTTCAACTCGCGAACGCGCGACTGCACAATGATGGCGACGTACGAAATGCACAGCATGACGTGGCCGATCCAGATCGTGAACACACCGCGCCCCGCAGGCCAGCCAATCAGCTTGCCCATTTCCACGAACAGCAGCAGCAGCGAAATGCCCTGGATCACTTCGGGAATCACGAGCGGCGCGTTGATCATGCCCGAGAAGAGCGTGAAGCCGCGAAAGCGTCCCATGCGCGCGAGCACGAAGCCAGCCCACGTGCCGATGAACACCGAGGCGAACGCCGTCATCAGCGCGATGCGCAGCGAGAGCCATGCAGCCGTGATCAACTCGTCGTCGGTGATGAGCGCCTGATACCAGCGCGTGGAAAAGCGCGTCCACACCGTCACGAGTTGCGACTCGTTGAACGAGTAGACGACCAGGCTCAGGATCGGAATATAGAGGAACGCGAAGCCGAGGCCGAGCGCGATGAACTGCAGAACGCGATTCGGTTTCATTTGCCGCGGCCCTCCAGTTCCTTCGCCTGGTAGTGCTGGAACAGCGCCATCGGCACGAGCAGCAGCAGCACCATCGCGCAGGTCACCGCGGAGGCCATCGGCCAGTCGGCATTGTCGAAGAACTCGTTCCACATGACGCGTCCGATCATCAGCGTGTTCGCGCCGCCGAGCAGTTCAGGAATCACGTACTCGCCCACCGCCGGAATGAACACGAGCAGGCAGCCGGCGATGATGCCGTTCTTCGAGAGCGGCAGCGTGATTTCCACGAACGCGCGCCACGGTTTCGCGCCGAGGTCGTAGGCCGCTTCGAGCAGCGTGAGGTCCATCTTCACGAGGTGCGCGTAGAGCGGCATCACGAGAAACGGCAGATACGAATACACCATGCCGATATAGACCGCCGTGTTCGTGTGATACAGCTCGATGGGCGAATGAATGATGCCGATCGACATCAGGAAATTGTTCAGCAGTCCGTTGTTCTTCAGGATGCCGATCCACGCGTACACGCGGATCAGGAACGAGGTCCAGAACGGCAGCATCACGGCCATCATGAGGATGTTGCGCGAGGCCGGATTCGAGCGCGCGATGTAATACGCCATCGGATAGCCGATGATGAGGCACAGCAGCGTCGAAATCGCCGCCACGACCACCGAATTCACGTAGGTCGCGAAGTACAGGCTGTCCTGGAACAGGAACGCGTAGTGCGAAAGGTCGAGCGAGATATGCCAGATGCCATCCGCGAACGACGTCAGCTCCGTGTACGGCGGAATGCCGAGCTGCTGGTCGGCGAAGCTGATCTTCACCACCAGGATGAACGGCACGAGGAAGAACAGCAGCAGCCAGATGAACGGGCCCGCCACGACGGCCGTGCGCCCCGTCAGGTTGAAGCGTTTCGCCGGCCAGTTCAGGATGCGGCGGAAAGTCGTCGCGCTCATGACGTCAGCACCACACCGGCCGAAGCGCTCCAGCGCACGTAGACTTCGTCTTCCCAGGTGGGCGAGTCGATCTCGGAGAGCGCGAGGCTCGACATGTTCGCGATCACCGTTTTGCCCGAGTCGAGCTTGACGTGGTACAGCGAGTAGCCGCCCATGTAGGCGATGTTCTTGACCACGCCCTTGCCCCAGTTGAACACGCCCTCGGGCGGCTTGCGCGTGAGCGAGATGCGCTCCGGGCGTACCGAGATCGTCACGGGCATGCCGAGCGGACCGGTGATGCCGTGGTTCACATAGAGACGCACCGGCAACTCGGCGCACTCGACGAACACGTGATCGGGCTCGTCCTCGACCACGTTGCCATCGAAAAGATTGGTCGAGCCGATGAACTCGGCCGAGAAGCGGCTGTTCGGGAACTCGTAGACCTGGTTGGGCGTGCCGAGCTGGACAATCTCGCCTTCGCTCATCACCGCGAGGCGCCCCGCCATCGTCATCGCTTCTTCCTGGTCGTGCGTGACCATGATGCAGGTGACGCCGACCTTGTCGAGAATGTTGACGAGTTCGATTTGCGTGCGCTGGCGAATCTGCTTGTCGAGCGCCGACATCGGCTCGTCGAGCAGGAGCAGCTTCGGGCGCTTCACGAGCGAGCGCGCGAGCGCCACGCGCTGCTGCTGGCCGCCCGAAAGCTGGTGCGGCTTGCGCTTGGCAAAGCGCGTCATCTGCACGAGTTCGAGCGCGTTGGCTACTCGATCCTTCAGTTCGCCCTTCTTCACCCCTTCCTGGCGCAGCCCGAAGCCGACGTTCGACTCCACCGTCATGTGCGGAAAGAGTGCGTACGACTGGAACATCATGTTGACCGGGCGGCGGTACGGCGGCATCGACGCGAGATCCTCGCCGTCGATCAGGATCTTGCCCGACGTCACGGTCTCGAGACCCGCGAGCATGCGCAACAAGGTGGACTTGCCGCAGCCCGAGCTGCCGAGCAGCGCGAACAGCTCGCCCTTCTTCACCGACAGATTGACGCCCTTGACGGCTGTCGTCTCGCCGAACTTCTTGACGACATCGACGATCTGCACGAAGTTGTCCGCGGCCGAATCTGCCGCGGTGAAGCCCGAAGGCAGCGAACCGGCGGATGCCGGCGCGCTCGACTGGTCACTCATGATTCTCTCTGCCCTGCCTGTTTCTGCGTGAATGCTGGACGGGGTTGACGAACAAAGCCCCCGGCATCGTGCCGAGGGCTCGGGGTAAAACGGGATCGAATTTCAACCGCGGCTGTGACCGCGTCAGCGGCCCGACTTGAACTCGGTCCACAGACGCGTCTGCAGGCGCTGGATCTCAGGCGGCAGCGGCTTGAGCAGGAACAGCGTCTTCAGGACTTCGGGCGGCGGGTACACGGCCGGGTCGTTGGCGATGTCCTTGTCCACGTACTTGCGCGCTTCCGCGTTCGCGCTCGGGTAGTAGACCGCGTTCGTGATCGCTGCGTGGACCTGCGGCGTCTCGATATAGTTGATCCACTCGTGCGCGGCTTCCTTGTGCTGCGCATCCTTCGGGATGGTCATCACGTCAAACCAGATCGGCGCGCCGCCCTTCGGGATGTAGTACTCGATCTTGTAGGGCTTCTTCGCGTCGATGGCGCGGTGCTTGGCGATCACGACGTCGCCCGACCAGCCGTACGCGAAGCAGATGTCGCCGCCCACGAGGTCGTTGATGTAGCCCGACGAGTTGAACTGCGTGATGTACGGGCGGATCTTCTTCATCATCGCGAGCGCGGCGCGATAGTCGTCCGGGTTCGTCGAGAGCGGGTCCTTGCCGATGTAGTGCAGCGCGGCCGCGAACATCTGGTCCGGCGCGTCGAGCACGGACACGCCGCAGGCCTTCAGCTTCGAGATGTTCTCTGGCTTGAAGAGGATGTCCCAGTTGTCGAGCGGCACGTTCTTGCCGAGGATCTGCTGCGCCTTCGTGACGTTATAGGCGAGACCCGTCGTGCCGTACGCCCAGGGCACCGCGTACTTGTTGCCCGGATCCGCGCCGGCGACGAGCGCCATCAGCTGCGGATCGAGGTACTTGAGGTTGGGGATCTTCGACTTGTCGAGCGGCGCGAAAATGCCGGCGGCGATCTGCTTGCCCGCGTAATTGCTGGTCGGCACGACGATGTCGTAGCCCGAGTTGCCAGCGAGCAGCTTGGCCTGGAGCGTGTCGTCGCTGTCGTAGTTGTCGTACTTGACCTGAACGCCGGTCTGCTTGGTGAAGTTCGGAATCGTGTCCTTGGCGATGTAATCGGACCAGTTGTACACGTTCAGCTGCGTGTCCTTCGCCACCGACGTCATCCACGGCGCCGCGCACAGTGCGAGCGCGGCCAGTTGCGCCACAACCCCTTTCTTCATCCCGTTCTCCGATCCTGACCGGCTCCGGCCGGCTGCCTGCCTCGCTTCGTGCCGTGCTTCGTGTTACCTGCGCACGACTCCCCTGACTTTCCCAGAACCTACCATCAAACCCGCCCGGCAAGAAATAAAACGCGGGCGTGTCGCGCAAACGGAACATGGGCCATGGAAAGCCGGCAAGCCGTGCGCGGACGGTAAATCGCGCGCAATTTTAGCCGTTTCACGGGCCGTGTCCACAAAAAACCGCTTCGATGGCGCATGCGCGCGACGCCCGGCTACTGGCGGGGCGCGGCACCGCCCTCCACCTTGCTATCGCCTTGCAGCGGCCCGGCCGATTCATCGCGCATCGCGCGTCGCCACGGCTCGCCTCGCGGTGCGGGCGGCCGCCCCGCGCCGTATCGGTTAACATAGCGACGTTTCGTACCGAAGCCGGCGCGCGCGACGCCCGGCCACGCCCCAAGGCTCTTCAATGGCATCCAATCTCCACGACCTCCCCGACAGCCCGTGCATCGGTGTGTGCTCGACACTCTTCGACGACGTCTGCAAAGGCTGCGGACGCACCGCCGGGGAAGTCTCCAACTGGGTTTTTCTGAGCGATGAAGAAAAGCGCGCCGTGTGGGAGCGCATCGAGCGCGACGGCACCGCCATGCGCTTCCAGAAGGACCGCGCCTGAACGCGGATAAAAAACGCCGGGCATGCCGGCGTTAGAAGAAGCGGTGGTCAGGCGATCGATCAGAACTTCATGCCGACGCCCAGACCCACCACGAGCGGATCGATATGCAACGTGCCGAGCGACGTGCCGGCCAGCGACGCATCCGTGTGCATCCAGATCTTCTTGATATCCGCGTTCACGAAGATGCGCTTCGTCACCTGGAAGTCGATACCGAACTGCAGCGCCGGACCCCAGCTGTGATTGTCGATCGAAACCGACTGGCCGCCTGCGTGCAGACCGTTGTTGTAGAACAGCGTGTAGTTGATACCCGCGCCCACGTACGGCCGCACCCTGCCCGCGTTGTTGAAGTGATACTGCAGCAGCAGCGTAGGCGGAAGCACGCCCACGCCGCCGAGTGCACCGATATTCGACGTCACCTGGTTGCGCGACGTGCCGAGAATCAGCTCGACGCCGATGTTGTTGGTCGCCATGTAGGTGAAGTCGAGCTCGGGCACGATGGCGTTGTTCACGTCCGCACCAAGCGCGCCGAGCGTACCGCTGCCGCGCGCGTCCGGCGCGATCTCGATCGCGCGCAGGCGCACCAGCCAGTCGCCTGCGTAAATGCCCGAATCGGGAGAACCGGCCGCGCTGGCCGGCACTGCCAGGAAGGCCGCGCCCATGGTGAGCGCGGCAGTGGCTGCTGCCTTTCTAATTGCTTTATACATCGTTAATCCCCGTGTCTGTAGGTCTAGCCTTGAAGGCCTACAAATTGTCAGAGACGGGGTCTGGCGCCGTTTTGATACGTATCAAGCCAGCGCGAACGCTGCTCGTTGTGCGACCGCGGGTCGCGCAACGCCGGTCAGCAGCAACTCCAGCAGGTCGCGGACACTGCGGATCGCATTGCCGAACGGCAACGCTTCACGGCCGCGGAAGAACAGGCCGTTCGCGACGTCGCCACGCAACGCCGCAGCGAGGCGCGTGTCGATGCAGAAGTGGCCGAACTTCTCGATGCCGTCGCGCAGCCCGCAGGCCGAAAGACATTCGAGACCGGTTGGGCAAGCAAGCTTGAGCGAGCCGATCTTGGTGCGAATGCGCGACTCGTTGCGCAGGTAACGTTCGAGCCACGGCGTTTTCACCGCGCGTGCGGGCAGGCCCGTCACGCTCACGAACTCGACGATGTCTTCAGGCTTCGCCTCGGCGAGCACGCGCTTGAACTCGGGGTGCGCGTCGCCCTCCTCCGTCACCGCGAACGGCGTGCCGACCTGCACCCCGTTCGCGCCCGCCTCGAGCCATTTGCGCACGGCCTCGTGGCTGTTCACGCCGCCCGCCACGACGAGCGGCACGTCGCGCCGCGAAATGCCGAGCGTGGCATAGACGGCTTCGAGTTCCTCGAAGATCTGCGTGAAGGCGAAGCGCTCGTTGCCCATGTCGGCGATGTCGGTCACGCCGAGGTGGCCGCCCGCGTAGGCAGGATGCTCGATCACGATGGCGTCGGGCAGGCGGCCCTTCTTCATCCACTTCTTGAGCACGAGCGCGACGCCGCGTGCGTCGGACAGGATCGGCACGAGCGCGATGTCCACGCCCGCCGTGAGGTCGGGCAGATCGAGCGGCAAGCCGGCGCCCATGACGATGGCGTCGGCGCCTTGCTCACAGGCGGTGCGCACGTAGTCGGCATGGGCGTTCACCGCCTTCATGACGTTCACGGCGATCATGCCGTTGCCGCCCGCGAGCTTGCGTGCCGCCGCGATCTCGCGGCCGAGCGCGATGAGGTTCGCGCGCGCGAGCGTTTCGTGCCGCGGGTCCGCGCGGCACATGTCCATGAGATCGCTGTGATGATGGCGCAGGTCGATGCTCGCGATCGTGCCGAGCGCGCCTTCACGCGCCACACTGCCAGCCAGCCGGTGTGCCGAAATGCCGACACCCATGCCGCCCTGCACGACGGGCAGGAGTTGACGACCGCGAATCTGGAGCGGAGCGAAGGAGTGTCCAGGAAACATGTTGTGCTCTGTCGATGACAAAGCGCCTATGGTCGCGCGTACCCCACATAAGACATTGACGTGCATCAAACAAAAACGCGGACTTCTGTAAAGAAGCCCGCGTTTATGACGTACATCAACACGTCGCATTAAAAGATTTGCGATAGCGCGCGACGAGATGCCTCATCAGCCCTTCGGCACCTTGAACTGCATCGACTTGTATTCCAGGTACTCCTCGAGGCCGTATGCGCCGTTTTCGCGGCCGTGTCCCGACTGCTTGAAGCCGCCGAAGGGCGCGGCCATGTTCCAGGCGCCGCCGTTGATGTCGATCTGACCCGTACGGATGCGGCGCGCCACGCGCATCGCGCGCTCGTCGCTGCCGGCCCAGACCGCGCCGCCGAGGCCGTAGAGCGAGTCGTTGGCGATCGCCACGGCGTCGTCTTCGTCCTTCGCCGTGAGGATCGTCAGCACCGGGCCGAAGATCTCTTCCTGCGCGATGGCCGCATCGCGCGGCACGCGGCCGAACACGGTCGGTTTCACGAAGTAGCCCTGCGTCACGCCTTCCGGCATGCCGGGGCCGCCCGTCACGAGTTCGGCGCCGTCGGCCATGCCGCGTTCGATGTAGTGCAGCACGCGCTCCTGCTGCACTTTCGAGGCGAGCGGGCCGAGCTTCGCTTTCTCGTCGCGCGGATCGCCCACCCGGAACGCCTCGGCCGCCTGCTTCGCGAGGTCGCGCGCTTCTTCGTAGCGCGACTCCGGCACGATCATGCGCGTGTGGGCCGAGCAGGTCTGCCCCGAGTTGAGGAAGCACGCGCCCACCGTGCCTTTCACGGCAGCCGCGAAGTCGGCGTCGTCGAGCACGACGGCGGCCGACTTCCCGCCCAGCTCCAGCGCGACGCGCTTGACCGTGGCGGACGCGACTTCCGACACGCGCTTGCCCGCGCGCGTCGAGCCGGTAAACGACACCATGTCGACGTCCGGATGGCGCGCGAGCAGCTCGCCCACCACCGGACCGTAGCCCGTTACGAGATTGAACACGCCAGCGGGCAGGCCGGCTGCGTGGATGGCCTCGGCGAGCACGAATGCGTTGAGCGGCGCGACCTCGGAGGGCTTGAGCACGACGGTGCAGCCGGCGGCGAGCGCAGCGGCGACCTTGAGCGTGATCTGGTTGAGCGGATAGTTCCACGGCGTGATGGCCGCGACGACGCCCACCGGTTCGCGCACGACGAGCGAGTTGCCCACGCGCTCCTCGTACTGGAACTCGCTGGCGAGCTGCGCGTAAGCGCCCCAGTTGTAGACCGGGCCGCCCACCTGAATGGCGCGCGCGAGCTTAAGCGGCATGCCGACTTCGCCGGCGATCAGCTGCGCGAGTTCGTCGGTGCGGGCCTTGAGGTTGTCGGCGATTTTCTGCAGATACGCCCCGCGCTCCGCGGCGGGCGTCGCGGCCCAGCCGCCGAAGGCGGCGCGCGCGGCGGCGACGGCGGCTTCGGCGTCCGCTTCGACGCCCTCGGGGATGCGGCCCATCACGGCCTCGGTGCCCGAGTCGATCACGTCGATCGTGCCGTTGCCGTGCGGGGCGACCCATTGGCCGTTGATGTAGAACTGCGTGTAGTCGTTCATCTACTCGTCTCCTGTCTGTCGATGGCAGTTAGCGCTTGAGCGCGCTTACTGCCATCCCATGCAAAGCTCTGTGTGTCTTGTCCACGCGTATTCGCGGCTGGTTGCGCCGCGGCGATTCCGCATTCTAGCGTGGTTGACGCAAACGTAAAGCGAAGCTGCAGCGGCCAAAAACAAAACGGGCGACGCTCACGCGCCGCCCGTTTTCATCTCACGCTTCGATCAGCGACCGAAACTCACTGCAGCCCCTGGCTGACCAGGAAGTCTTCGTAGTTGCCGCTGTAGTCCTTGACCGTGCCATCGGTTTTCACCTCGATGATGCGGTTGGCGAGGCCGTTCACGAATTCGCGATCGTGCGATACGAAAACGAGCGTGCCTTCGAACTTCTCGAGCGCGATTTGCAGCGACTCGATCGACTCCATGTCCATGTGGTTCGTCGGCTCGTCCATGAGCAGCACGTTGTGGCGGCCGAGCATCAGCTTGCCCCAGATCATGCGGCCCTTCTCGCCGCCCGATAGCACCTTGACCGACTTCTTGATGTCGTCCGCATTGAAGAGCAGACGCCCCAGCGTACCGCGCACCGACTGCTCGTCGTCGCCTTCCTGGCGGTACTGGTCGATCCAGTCCATCAGCGTGACGTCGGCCGGGAACTCTTCGTACGTGTCCTGCGGCATGTAGCCCACGTTCGCGTTCTCCGCCCACTTCACCGAGCCGTTATCGACGGCCAGGTTGCCGAGCAGCGAGCGCAGCAGCGTGGTCTTGCCCGCGCCGTTCTCGCCGATGATCGCGATGCGCTCGCCCGGCTGCACGCTGATGCTGAGCTTGTTGAAGATGCGGCGCTCGTACGTCTTCGTGATCTCTTCCGCGACCACGACGATGTTGTGCAGTTTCTTCTCGAACTCGAAACGGATGAACGGGTTCTGACGCGACGAGGGCTTGAAGTCCTCGATCTTGATCTTGTCGATCATCTTCAGGCGGCTGGTGGCCTGGCGTGCCTTCGACTTGTTCGCCGAGAAGCGGCGCACGAAGTCCTGCAGGTCGGCCACGCGCTCCTTCGCCTTCTGGTTCGCGGCCTGCTGACGCTCGCGCGCCTGCGTCGACGCCAGCATGTAGTCGTCGTAGTTGCCCGGCCAGACCTTCAGCGTGCCGTAGTCCATGTCCGCCATGTGCGTGCAGACCTGGTTCAGGAAGTGTCGATCGTGGGAGATGATGATCATGGTCGAGTTGTACTCGTTCAGAACATCTTCCAGCCAACGGATCGAGTTGATGTCGAGGTTGTTGGTCGGCTCGTCGAGCAGCAGCACGTCCGGCTTCGAGAACAGCGCCTGCGCGAGCAGCACGCGCAGCTTCCAGCCCGGCGCCACGCCGCTCATCGGGCCGTTGTGGAATTCGGTGCCGATGCCGATGCCGAGCAGCAGTTCGCCCGCGCGCGCTTCGGCCGTGTAGCCGTCGTACTCGGCGAACTTCGCTTCGAGTTCGGCGGCATGCATGTAGTCGTCGTCGGTGGCTTCGGGGTTCGCGTAGATTGCGTCGCGCTCGGTCATCGCGGCCCACATTTCGGTGTGGCCCATCATGACGACGTCGAGCACGCGCACGTCTTCGTACGCGAACTGGTCCTGGCGCAGCTTGCCCAGACGCACGTTCGGCTCGAGGATGACGTTGCCCGAACTCTGCTCGAGATCCCCACCGAGGATCTTCATGAACGTGGATTTGCCGCAACCGTTCGCGCCGATCAGGCCATAGCGGTTGCCTTCGCCGAATTTGACCGAGATGTTCTCGAACAAGGGCTTCGGCCCGAATTGCATGGTGATGTTGGCGGTAGAGAGCACAGCGCGTCCCGGAAAGTAGATCGACGAAAAACCTGTAATTTTAGCAGGTTATGCCACTTCGCGCGCGAGTTCCAGCCGCACGGACAGTCCTGCTCCGCGCAGCATGACACGGCAAGAAGTGAGCAATGTGAAGGCCGCCATGCACGCCGGTTACAACGGGGCCGCATCGCCCGCGCGGCCTGCGCGTGCCCAATCCGGTCAGGCTGCGCCGGTGCGCGGCGTGTGCAGCACGTCGATGAAGCCCGAAAAATCGGCCTGCGCGAGGCCCATGGCTGCCGCCAGACGCAGCAATTGCTGGACCGTGCCCGAGACGGGCATGGGCGTGCCGGTCTGCGCGGCCGCTGCGGCGATCGTGTCCACGTCTTTCTGGAACGTCTTGAGCGCGCCGATGGATTCGAGCCCGTCTTGCGTCATGCGCGGCACGAAGGTGCGCAGCAGCGTCGAATCGGCCCAGCCGCCCGCGAGCGCCTCGGGCAGTTTGGCCGCGTCGATGCCGCTGCGCCGCGCGAGGCTCACCGCTTCGGCAATCGCGGCCACCGTAGCCGTGACGATGGCCTGGTTGCACAGTTTGGTGGTCTGGCCCGCACCCACGCGACCCATATGGGTCACGCGCGCCGCGTAGGCGCCGAGGATCGGCGTAACGGCGTCGACGTCGGCCGCTGCGCCGCCCGCCATGATCGCCAGCGTGCCGTTTTGCGCGCCCGCCACGCCGCCCGAAACCGGCGCGTCGACCCAACCCACGCCGAACGCCGCCGCGCGCTCTGCGAGCCTGCGTGTCGCATCGGGAGGAATGCTCGAATGATCGACGATGCGGCGCACGCGCACGCTCGCGCCGGGCGCTCCGGCCAGAAGCCCGTGCTCGCCGAATACCACCTGCTCGACCGCCGCCGCATCGGCAACGCACAGCAGCGCCACGTCGGCCTCGCGGGCCAGCTCATCAGGCGTCGCGGCCACTTGCGCGCCGTCGGCGATCAGCGCCTGCGCCTTCGCCGGCGAGCGGTTCCACACGCGCACGGCGTGCCCGGCGCGCAGCAAATGACGGATCATCGGCGCGCCCATCAGCCCCGGTCCACAAAAACCCAATACCTGCCCGTCCATTTTCTCCGTCTCCTGTCGTTCGCCGTTGCGCATTCACGTCTGCAAAACGGGCACGTCGAATGCTCGTTTTCGCGCGAGGCGCCATGATAACTGGCGCCGGGCTTCTCTCATCTTTGCCCTTGCGCCCCGGTCCGTTACCTATACTCGATTGACGCGCCGACGCTGCGCGACCCACGAGGAGACACTGCCATGAACGACCACGTCTACAAGCAGATCGAACTTACCGGCTCATCCAAGGTGTCCAGCGACGACGCCATTCGTTGCGCCATCGCGCGGGCATCGAAGACGCTGCGTTTCCTGCACTGGTTCGAGGTCGTGGAAACGCGCGGCCTGATCGAAAACGATCAGGTCTCGCACTGGCAGGTCACGATCAAGGTCGGCATACGCATCGACGACTGACGCGGCGCTGCGTTGCACTGCTAGAAAGTCGAACGGCTGCGCGCGCCTCTCAGCGCTACACGCAGCCGTTTCGCGTACGCACGTCGGAATCGTACGAAGAATGCACGCGCCCCCGCGCCGTATAAGTCGGCGCGAGCGCCCGGTTCATGCCTACTTCGGCAGCGAGCCGTCCACGCCTTCGACGTACCAGTTCAGGCGTTGCAGTTCCGGGTCGGTCAGCGTCTTGCCGGCCGGAATCTTGACCGCGCCCGTCTGATCCTTGATCGGGCCCGTGAAGACGTCCCACTTGCCGCTCGCGATCTGTTCGCGCTTCGCGGCGACGGCCTTTTGCGCGTCGGCCGAAAGCTCGGACGTGTTGACGTCGCCGAGATCGACGGCCTTTTGCGGAATGCCCCACCACACGGGGTCGTTCTTCCACTTGCCATCGAGCACCTGCTGGATCGCCGCGACGTAGTACACGCCCCAGTTCGCCTCGACCGAGCCCAGGTGCGCGTGCGGGCCGAACTTCTTCATGTTCGAATCCCAGCCGAACGCGTGGACCTTCTTCTCTTCGGCGGTGGCGAGCGTGGCGCTCGAATCGGTGTTTTGCAGCAGCACGTCGGCGCCCTGGCCGATCAGCGTTTCGGCGGCCTGCTTCTCCTTGCCCGGATCGAACCAGCTGTTGATCCAGATGACCTTGGTGTGCACCTTCGGATTCACCGAGCGCGCGCCGAGCGTGTACGCGTTGATGTTGCGCACGACCTCGGGAATCGGCACCGAGGCGACGAAACCGAGCGTGTTGGTCTTCGTCGCGTAACCGGCCGCGACGCCCGCGAGATACGCGCCCTGATACATGCGCACGTCATAGGTGCCGAAGTTCGGCGCCTTCTTGTAGCCCGTCGCGTGCAGGAACACGGTGTCCGGGAAGTCCTTCGCCACCTTGAGCTGGAAGTCCTGATAACCGAAGCTCGTGCCGAAGATGATCTTGTTACCCTTGTTCGCGAGATCGCGGAACACGCGCTCCGAATCGGCCGATTCCGGCACGTTTTCCACGCGCGTGATCTTGATCTTGTTGCCGAACTTCTGCTCGGCGACCTTCGAGCCCTGATCGTGCGCGAAGGTCCAGCCGGCATCGCCCGGATTGCCGAGATAGACGAACGCGACGCCCGGCGCGTCGGCGGCGTGGGCCGCGGGCGCGAGGGCCGCCGTGCCGCACGTGGCGGCGACGGCGAAAGCGGTCAGGATGGTTTTTTTCATCGTGGATCTCCTGTCGTGAATGGGGAACTGCGAGCGTTCAAGGCGTGTTGGTTAGCATTCCGGATAAATGGCGCTGCCTGGGCGGCCCCACCTGGGCGGCCCCACCTAGGCGGCCCCAAAGAACGGCTTGCCGAGCGAAGCCGGCGCGTTCAGGCGGATGGTGTTCGGGTTGCGCGAAATGAGTACGAGCACGACGATTGTCGCGACGTACGGCAGCATGGCGAGGAACTGCGTGGGCACCGGCACGCCCACAGCCTGCGCATAGAACTGCGCGCCCGTAACCGCGCCGAAGAGCAGCGCGCCGATCAGGAGACGGCCCGGGCGCCACGTCGCGAACACGACGAGCGCGAGCGCGATCCAGCCGCGCCCTGCCGTGATCTGCTCCTGCCACAGATGCAGCTGCACCACCGAGTAGTAGCTGCCCGCGAGGCCCGCCATCGCGCCGCCGAAGGCCGTCGCGCCATAGCGCACGCCGATCACGGGAAAGCCCACCGAATGCGCGACTTGCGGCGACTCGCCCACCGAGCGCAGCACGAGCCCGGCGCGCGTGCGATAGAGGAACCAGCCGACTACGGCGAACATGATGAACGCGAGGTAGTCGACAGGCGTGAGGCTGAAGAACGCCTGCCCGACCACGGGCAGTTGCGAGAGGCCCGGAATCGGCCAGGCCGCGATGGTCGCCGAGGTGGCGGCCGAGGTGTACGGCTTGCCCACGTACGCCGAGAGCCCGACGCCGAAGATCGTGAGCGAGAGGCCCGTGGCGACCTGGTTGGCGAGCATGGTGAGCACGAGAAAGCCGAACAGCAACGACATCACGATGCCGGCGGCCATGCCCGCCACGAGGCCGAGCCATGGGCTGCCGGTAATGGTCGTGACCGCATAGCCCGTGACGGCGCCCATCAGCATCATGCCTTCCACGCCGAGGTTGAGCACGCCCGACTTCTCGGTGACGAGTTCGCCCACGCCCGCGAACATGAGCGGAATAGCGGCGGTGACGGCGCTCGAGGCGAGCGAGCTGGCTTGCTGGATATCCATGTCGTGTGGCCCGTTTGATTGTTCTCTGGATCGCGCTGGTCAGCTCGCAACCGCGACCGGATGACGGCGGCGCACGCGATAGTTCACGAAGAGGTCCGCGCCGAGCAGGCAGAACAGCAGCAGCCCCTGGAACACGCCGGAAAGCGCCTGCGGCAATTGCAGCGATGTCTGCACGGCTTCGCCGCCCAGGTAGAGCAGCGCCATCAAGAGGCTCGCGAGCACGATACCGACCGGATGCAGACGCCCCACGAACACGACGATGATCGCCGTGAAGCCGTAGCCCGGCGACCACGTCGCTTGCAGCTGGCCAATCGGGCCGGCAATCTCGCCCATGCCCGCGAGACCCGCGAGGCCTCCGGAGAGCAGCAGCGAGCTCCAGATCGTCTTTTTCTCCGAGAAGCCCGCATAGCGCGCAGCGAGTGGCGCGAGACCGCCCACGCTCATGCGATAGCCCGCGAAACTGCGGCGCATGAAGAGCCACACGAGCGGAATGGCCGCGAGCGTCAGGAAGATCGATGCGTTCAGGCGCGTACCGCGCAGCCAGTGGATGCGCCAGTCGCCGCCGAAGGTCGGATAGAGCGCGTCGCCGCTGAACATTTCGGAGAGCGGAAAGTTCATGCCCTGCGGGTCGCGCCACGGACCGCTCACGAGCCAGATCAGCAGCTGCGTGGCGACGTAGGTGAGCATCAGGCTCGTGAGGATCTCGTTGGTGTTGAAGCGGCTCTTGAGCCACGCGGGAATCGCCGCCCACGCCATACCGCCCAGCACGCCCGCGAACATCATCAGGAAGAGAATCCACCAGCCCGTGGATTGATCGAAATAGATCGCCACGCCGCTCGCCGCGATGCCGCCCAGCACCATCTGCCCTTCCGCGCCGATGTTCCACACGTTGGCGCGATATCCCGCCGCGAGACCGAGCGCGATCAGACATAGCGGCGAGGCCTTGAGCAGGAGCTCGGACCAGCCGTTGACGCTCGACAGCGGTTCGATGAAGAACGCGTGCATCGCCTGCAAGGGATCGCGGCCCACGAGGCCGAAGATCAGGAAGCCGATGGCGAGCGTGAGCAGCGCCGCAATCAGCGGCACGGCGATGCGCACCGTGCGCGACGGCGTCGTGCGGGCTTCGAGTCGGTACGGGAAGATCATGGTCGTGAAGTCGCTGGTCGGTCTCGGGTGGTCGATGTGCTTGCGCGTGTTGTTATGGGTCGCCGATCATGCGTTCGCCACGGTCTGCGCGGGCGGCTCGCCGTCGGGCCGGCCGCCGCCGTCGCCGCGATCCGCGCGCTCGCCGAAGAGCCCCGCCATCCAGCGGCCGATTTCCTCGGCGTTCGTCTCGCCCGTCAAACGCGCGGGCGAAAGGCGTCCGCCCGCGAGCACGGCAATGCGGTCGCAGATGTCGAAAAGCTCTTCCAGTTCTTCCGAGATCACGAGTATCGCCACGCCGCGCGCCGAAAGATCGAGCAGCTGCTGGCGAATGAATGCCGCCGCGCCCACGTCCACGCCCCAGGTGGGCTGCGCGACCACGAGCACCTTCGGCGCCTGGAGAATCTCGCGCCCCACGATGTACTTCTGCAGATTGCCGCCCGAGAGGCTTTGCGCGAGCGCGTCCGGGCCGCCGCAGCGCACGTCGAACGCGCCGATGCAGCGCTCGGCGAACGCGCGCATCGCGCCGGTCCTGAGCCAGCCCGAGCGCACCATGCCTTCGCGGTGCGCCGTGAGCAAGGCGTTTTCGGCAAGCGACATGGCCGGGACCGCGCCGCGCCCGAGGCGCTCCTCCGGCACGAACGCGAAGCCGAGCTTGCGGCGCGCGCCGGCCGACAGGCGTCCTGCGGGCTTGCCGCAAATCCTGACGACATCGGCGCTCACTCCATGACGGGCCGCTTGCGCCTCGCCCGAGAGCGCGGCGAGCAGTTCCGCCTGGCCGTTGCCCGAGACGCCGGCGATGCCGAGTATCTCGCCCGCATGCACGCTGAACGACACGTCGTTGAGCGAGGTGCCGAACGGATCGTCGCTCGGCATCGACAGATGCTGCGCTTCGAGCAGCACGTCGCCGGGCGCGTGCGCGCGCCGCGTGTAGTCGGGCAGTTCGCGCCCGACCATCAGCCGCGCGAGCGACGCATGCGTTTCTTCACGCGGAATGACGCGGCCCGTGACCTTGCCGCCGCGCAGCACGGTGGCCGTGTCGCAAAGCTCCTGGATTTCGTCGAGCTTGTGGCTGATATAGAGAATGCTGCAGCCTTCGGAAGCGAGACGCCGCAGCGTGCCGAACAGCTTGCGCACCGCTTGCGGCGTGAGCACCGAAGTCGGTTCGTCCATGATCAACAGACGCGGACTCTGCAACAGGCAGCGCACGATCTCCACGCGCTGACGCTCGCCCACCGTGAGGCTATGCACATGGCGCTGCGGATCGACGTCGAGGCCGTATTGCGCCGACACCTCGCGAATGCGTTTGCCGAGCGTTTTCAGGTCGAACGGTTCGTCGAGCGAGAGCGCGATGTTCTCACCGACGGTAAGCGTTTCGAACAACGAAAAATGCTGGAACACCATGCCGATGCCGAGCTTGCGCGCCGCAGCCGGACTCGCGATTTCGACGGCCTGGCCTTCCCAGCGGATCTCGCCCGCGTCCGGCCGCACCGCGCCGTAGACGATCTTCATGAGCGTGCTCTTGCCTGCGCCGTTCTCGCCGAGCAACGCGTGGATTTCGCCAGGCGCGACCGAGAGCGTGACGTCGTCGTTCGCGCGCACCGCCGGGTACTGCTTCGTGATGCCGGCAAGCGCGAGGCGCGGCACACCGCTGCCGTTTTGCGCAAGCGTTGCCTGACGTGAAGAAGAATCACCCATGGAGGTTCCGCCGTTGTACGTTATTGCTGTCCGATAACCGTTTGACGCTGGCCGCCGCGCGCCGCCGTGCGGGGGTGACGATACCTGTTAGCCCTGCGAAGGTCGAGCCGCCAAAATTCGCTGTTGCCTCGCTGCACGGGGCTGGCAGGCATAGCCCCGGCGCGAGCCTCGGGGTAAGCCTCGCTTGACGCCACTTTTTGTCCATATTAAAAACGATATACCCCCAAGCCTCATCGATCAGCCAGAACATATAATTCGGAGAATTCATGAGTCAGCAACGCGAGGCGATCGACACGTACCTCTTGCGCGTCTTGCACACGCTTCTGATGGAGCGCAGCGTGACACGCGCGGCCGTCAAGCTCAATCAGTCCCAGCCCGCAATCAGCGCGGCGCTTCGGCGTCTGCGCGACATCACCGGCGACCCGCTCCTCGTGCGCGGCAAGTCCGGCATGGTGCCGACCGAGTACGGCCTGCGCTTGCTCGAGCCCGTGCAGAACGCGCTGCGCGAGATCGAGCGCATTCGCTTCCAGCAGCACAATTTCGATCCGGCCACGTCCATCCGCTGCTATCGGATTGGCTGTCCTGACTATCTGAACGTCCTGTTCGTGCCGACCGTAGTCGAGCGCTTTCGCCTGGCCGCGCCCAACGCCACGCTCGAGTTTCACTCGCTCGGGCCCGCGTTCGACTACGAACTCGCGCTCGAGGAAGGCAAGCTCGATATCGTCATCGGCAACTGGCCCGAGCCGCCCGAACAGCTCCACCTCTCGAACCTGTTCGTCGACCAGATCGTCTGCCTGATGAGCAACACGCACCCGTTCGCCAAGCGCGGCGGGCTCACGCTCGACCAGTACCTGAACGCGCCGCATCTCGCGCCCACGCCCTATTCCGTGGGCCAGCGCGGCGCCATCGATGTGCACCTCGCGCGCGAGCGCCTCAAGCGCCACGTGGTCGTCACGCTGCCGTACTTCAATCTCGCGCCCTACGTGCTCGTGAAGTCGGACCTGGTCTTCACGACCACGCGCCTGTTCGCCGACCACTATGCGCGCTTCCTGCCGCTCACGGTCGTACCCGCGCCGCTCGACTTCCCGCCGATGCAGTACTACCAGTTGTGGCACGAACGCTGTCATTACTCGGACGAAGTACGCTGGTTACGCAGCCTCATCGCCGAAGCGACGAAGACGCTGATCGACAAGCCTTGAGTAACACGGCCGCACGTTGCTGCGGCCGCCTGACCTTTCATTACGTCTATGCGTGGCGCGCTCGCCTCAGCGCGCCATCTGCACGAGTTGCGCCGCGAGCCGGTTGTGCCGCTCGATGACCGGCCCGAGCTCCACCGTCTGCAGCACGCCCTCCTTCACCACCACGCGCCCGCCGATCACGCTCAGCGCGACCTGCGAGGGTGCGCAGAAGACGAGCGCAGCAACGGGATCGTGCAGCGCGCCCGCGAATAACGGCTGGCGCAGGTCGAACGCCACGAAGTCCGCCGCCATGCCGGGTGCAAGCGCGCCAATGTCGTCGCGGCCCAGCACCTGCGCGCCGCCCAGCGTCGCGATTTCGAGCGCTTCGCGCGCGGTCATGGCATCGGGGCCGAAGCCTACGCGCGCGAGCAGCATGGCCTGGCGCGCCTCGGCCACCATCTGCGCGCCGTCGTTCGACGCCGAGCCATCCACGCCGAGGCCGACCGGCACGCCGGCGAGCCGCATCTTCTTCACGGGCGCGATGCCCGAGGCGAGCCGCATGTTCGAGCACGGACAATGCGCGACGCCGGTGCCGGTCCGGCCGAACAAACCGATGCCGTGATCGTCGAGCTGTACGCAGTGCGCATGCCACACGTCGCGGCCCACCCAGCCGAGGTCCTCGGCGTATTCGGCGGGCGTCATGCCGAACTTTTCGCGGCTGTAAGCAATGTCGTTGACGTTCTCGGCGAGATGCGTGTGCATCGATACGCCGTAATGGCGCGCGAGCACCGCCGATTCGCGCATCAGGTCGCGGCTCACCGAGAACGGCGAGCACGGCGCCACGACGAGGCGCAGCATCGCGTACCGGCCCTCGTCGTGATACGTCTCGATGAGGCGCTGCGTGTCGGCGAGAATCGCGTCTTCGCGCTCGACCACGGCATCGGGCGGCAAGCCGCCGTCCTTCTGGCCGACGCTCATGCTGCCGCGGCTCGCGTGAAAGCGCATGCCGATGCGTTGCGCCGCGCGGATGCTGTCGTCGAGACGGCTGCCGTTCGGATAGATGTACAGATGATCGCTGGAGGTCGTGCAGCCCGAGAGCAGCAGTTCCGCCATCGCGGTGAGCGTGGAGACCTCGATCATCTCGGGCGTGAGGTTCGCCCATACCTTGTAGAGGCTGGTGAGCCAGCCGAACAGTTCGGCGTCCTGCGCGGCCGGCACGGCGCGCGTGAGGCTCTGGTACATGTGGTGGTGCGTATTGACGAGCCCCGGCGTCACGAGGTGGCCGCTGGCGTCGATCACCTCGTCGGCCGTGGCGGGCAGTTCCGCCGTCGGGCCGACCGCGACGATGCGGTTGCCTTCGACGTAGAGCCCGCCGCCGCGAATCTCGCGGCGCGCGCCGTCCATCGTCACCAGCATGTCGGCGTTTTTCACCAGCAATGTCCTGCCAGGCTTTTGCGGGTCTTGCGGGTTTTGCCGCTGTGCGAGAGTGGGTTCCATCGTCCTTGTTCGCTCCGTTGTCGTGCCGCCACGAGCCCTGGCTTTTCGTTCGGACTCGCGCACGGCGTGTGAACCAGACGCCCTCGCCTCACCCGCCGGCCTCGCCGGTCGCCCAGGCGCCCGGCGCCGACGCGTCCCGACGAGGACGCCGCTGGCCCGGTTACCCGGCGTCCAGCGCCGTCTTCGGGACGCGCAGCACGCGCTGCGCATGGCCTCTACGATCCGCAACCAAAATAGTCGTGGCAATTCGCGCCGCTGCGATACCCAAATTTACGCCACGCATATAAAGGTCGATTTTTGGCGTCGCTACGATGCCAGCAAGGGACGCCTGAATCCGGGGCGCAATGAGCGGCAGCACCCAGGGCTCACCCTCATGCGCGTCGCTTTATCTTTCCTATCGCTCGCGCGCGCCGGGGGCGATCGTTTTTAAAATGCGTACACGGCGCTCGCTTCGATCCGCCGACGGGTATGTAGCCACTGACGTGGAGCCTCGATCCGCCGCAATGCATCATGCATGGGATCGAGAGCTGCCGCTGAAACCTCGCAATCGCACCAGGCACTCACAAGGAAAACTGCGAATGGGCAAGCTGACTACCCACGTGCTCGACACCGCGAACGGCCGTCCCGGCGCGGGCATCAAGGTCGAGCTCTTTGCGCTCTCGGGCGACGCCCGGCGCGCGCTCAAGACCGTCACCACCAATGAAGACGGCCGCTGCGACGCGCCGCTGCTCGAAGGCGAGGCACTCGCCAAGGGCGAATACGAACTCGTGTTCCATGCCGGCGACTATTTCGCCGCGCTCGGCACGAAGGTGCCCGAGCCGCGCTTCGTCGACCGCGTGGTGCTGCGCTTCGGCATCGCCGACGCGGGCTCGCACTACCACGTGCCGCTACTTGTTTCGCCGTGGTCGTACAGCACCTATCGGGGCAGCTGAGCGTCAATTGGGCGGCCACCGCAACACGAACTCATAGGGCATTTCGGGCGATCTTCTAGCCCGACTCATCAAGCCCGAGGACATACAAAAAACAATGGCAGCGCGGCAGTGCGCATGGGTCACTCTGCGGCCCCAACGCTACGCGGCGCGCTCATACCCCGCAGTTAGCGCGTGCGTTCAGACGAGCGCGCAATGCATCAGGACTGGAGACGTTTCATGGAAGGCTTTATTACCGATTGGCTGAACCTCGCACTGCGCTGGTTCCACGTCATTGCGGCGATCGCCTGGATTGGCGAGTCGTTCTATTTCGTCGCGCTCGACAACAGCCTCAAACCGCCCACGGACCCGAACCAGCGCCGTCGCGGCGTGTTCGGCGAACTCTGGCACGTGCACGGCGGCGGCTTCTACAACATGCAGAAGTACACGGTGGCGCCGCCTGAAATGCCCGACGACCTTCACTGGTCGAAGTGGCCGTCGTACACCACGTGGCTCTCGGGTGCGTCGCTGTTCACGGTGCTCTACCTGATGGCGCCGAACACGTATCTGATCGACAAGAACGTGCTCGACATGGGTCCGGTCGTCGCGATCTTCTCGGCGCTCGGCTTCCTCGCCGCGGGCTGGATCGTCTACGACTCGCTGTGCCGCGTGCTCGGCACGAAGGACAAGCTGCTGGGCGTGTGCGTGGGCATCTACGTCGTGATCGCCGCCTACCTCGCCTGCCACATCTTCTCGGGCCGCGCCGCGTACCTCATCATGGGCGCGATGCTCGCGACGATCATGTCGGCGAACGTGTTCTTCGTCATCATCCCGGGCCAGCGCAAGATGGTCGCCGCGATGCTCAAGGGCGAAGTGCCGAACCCGATCTACGGCAAGCGCGGCAAGCAGCGCTCGGTGCACAACACCTATTTCACGCTGCCCGTGGTGTTCGCGATGCTCTCGAACCACTACGCCATGACCTACGCCCACGCCTACAACTGGGCCGTGCTCGTGGTGATCATGCTGGCCGGCGCGCTGATTCGCCAGTTCTTCGTGATGCGTCACCGTGGCCAACAGCTCTGGTATCTGCCGATCGGCGGCGTGGCGCTGATGTTCGTCGCGCTGGTGTGGACGCTGCCGCGCCCGGTCGTGCCGCAGGCCGAAGCCGCGAACGCGCCGTCGCTGAAGGTTTCCGACATTCAGCCGATCCTGCAGCAGCGCTGTGCGGCCTGTCACTCGGCGCACCCGACGTTGATGGGCGCGGCACCGGCCGGCGTGATGCTCGATACGCCCGACGAAATTTCGCAGAACGCGCAGCGGCTCTATCAGCAGGCCGTGACGCTCAAGGCGATGCCGCTTGGCAACGTCACGCACATGACCGACGACGAGCGGCAGAAGATCGCCGCCTGGTTCCAGGGCGGTGCGAAGCAATGACGTAATTGTCAGCGCGAGTGGTTGGCATCGCGCTACGTGAGATGTGACTAGAAGGACCCGAGGCGCGACGCGCTTCGGGTCCTTTTTCCTTTGGTACGGTCATTGCTGAGGGCGCGCGCGTTGAACCGCGAGCGATGCGCGGGATATCGCGAATCGGCGTCAGGCATTCGACGAATGCCCGGAGCGCGGCGTGCAAGATGCAACGAGAGCGCGAACGCTGCTCAACCATTCGCGCTGGCGACAGCAGGTGCATCACGCAATCGGGCGCCCGCTGAACGTCTGGAACGTGTATGACCGCCCCTCACCACCTTGCATGATCAAAGCATCGAAGATGCAGCGTGCACAGGCAGGCATGACTCGCCATGCTTCACCGCGTCTTGAGCTGCCGGCTCGACCTGGGTCCACCACCCTGCTTCATCCGCCAAACGCAAAAAAGCCACGGTCTCGACCGTGGCTTTTTCCTGCTGATACGGACTGCTGCGTAATGGCTTGAATCAGCGCATCGCAGCCTTCATCGCTTCTTCCGTCAACCAGAAAGACTCCAGCAGATCCTGCTCGTTGAGATTGAGCCCATCTCCACCGCGATCGACGACGATGAAATCGCTCACTTCGTCCAACGCAATCAGCGGGTGATGCCAGACGCCCTTCGCATAATTCACGCCCTGCCAGCCGCGCGAAACGAACGCGCGAATCCGGGTGACGTCCAGATCGCCCGCTGGCGCGACCACCACGAGATACGGCTTGTCGTTGAGCGGCACGAATGCCTGACTGCCCAGCGGATGCCGTTCGAGCATCTTCACTTCGAACGGCAGCTCGCGCGGCTGCCCGCGAAAGAGATTCACGAGCGTGCGGCCGCCTTCGTCGGTCACATCCACTTTCGCGAGATCGTGAAAGCGGATGGTCGTGCCCAGATTGATTGGAATCTGCTTCGCGCCCGCGAGTTCGATCACGTCGCCGAAGGGCGCGAACGCTTCGGGCGTAAGCGGCTCGATCGTCAGCGTCGTCCTTGTTTCACTCATGATGGCCTCGTCAGCGTATCAGGCGAGCGTGCCCCAGAGGCGTACACGCGAAACGCCGCCGTCCGGGATGATATTGAAGCGCACGTGCGTAACCGGGCCAAGCGCCGCGAGTTCGCTTTCGTAGTAGTGCTGCTTGTCCATCTGCAGCTTCTGTTCGCCGAGCAGCACCGGCCAGAACATGGCCTGGGTCACGAGCGAGCTGTCCGTGCCGCCCACCACGCGCGCGGCCTGGAACGAGCAGCGATCGGGGTAGTTGCCCTTGAAGTGCGCCGTATCGACTTCGATCTTCTTGATGATGCCCGGCTGCGCAAGCGCGATGATTGCCCAGTCGTTGCCCGGCTCCCGGCGGCGGCGCGTTTCCCAGCCGTCGCCCATATTCACGCCGCGGCCCGGCATGAGCAGCGTGGAGGCCATGCCAAAGTGCTGGTTGTTCGCGCCAACGAGGTACGCGCCGTTTTCCATCGCGGCGAGGTCGAACAGTTCGGTACGGCTCGCGCCCGCCCAGTCCACCTGCGGCTGGCCGTACACGCGCAGACGCGCGATGCCGCCATCGGGATAGATATTCACGCGCAGGTGCGTGTACGGCTTGTCGCTCGACACTTCCACGTAATGGTGGCTATTGCCGTTCAACGAGGTCGAGGGGACGATCTCCGTCCATTGCGTCGTGGCAGTGGGTGCGCCATCGGCCACATACGCGCCCTCCACCGACGCCGCCGGCGGGTAGTTGCCCGTGAAGTGGCTCGTGTCGATATCGAGCCCCTTGATGACGCCGGGCCGCGCGAGCTTCACGATGCACCAGTCATAGCCGGTCGTGCGCTTGCGGCGCGTTTCCCAGCCGTCCATCCACTTGCCGTGTTCGTCGTACTTGCCCGGAATGAAGACGGCCGGCTCCGGATTGAGCATGCGATCCTTCGGCGCGAAGAAGTCGTCGCTCGCCTCGAGCGCCTGCGCGCCCAGGCGCGGGTCCGCGAGATTCACGAAGCGGCGCGTGAAATCGGGGGCGTTGGGGTCGAGAGTCGGGAGTGCCATCGTTGTCTTCCTTCGTGTCTTTTCTGTAGATCAAAACGGCGCGGCGCCCCTTCCGCGAAAAGCCGGGGGGCGCATCGCCACGTTACGCGTCGATCAGCTCGTCCAGCCTGAAGCGCGCAATGCGGTAAATCTGGTCGAGGCTCGCGCGCATTTCATCGGCGCGGCTGTTGTTCACGCGCGCCTCGAAGTTCGCGATGATGCCGTGGCGGTCATAGCCGCGCACCGCGAGAATGAATGGGAATCCGAACTTGTCGCGATAGGCGCCATTGAGCGCGACCAGCTTGTCGAACTCTTCCTGCGTGCACTGGTTCAGACCCGCCCCGCTTTGCTCGCGCGTGGATTCGGCGGTCAGCTCGCCGCGTACGGCGGCCTTGCCCGCAAGCTCCGGGTGGGCGTTGATGAGCGCAAGCTGCTGCGCTTCGCCCGAGGTTTCCACGGCCTGCGACATGGTGCGATGCAGCGCGTCGATGCTCGCAAACGGGCGCTGCTGCGCGGCCGCAGCGGCGACCCAGGGCGAGTGCTCGAAGATGCCCGAAAGCGCCGCCACGAAGGCGTCGACCGAGGCTTGATTCAGCTGTTCGAGGGTGTAGTGCATTGCCTTCATGCGGCGGCCCCGCGGTGGTCGTTCTGCTGCGGTTGATAGGGATGATGCTCGCGCCAGTGGCGCGCGATGTCCACGCGGCGCGTGACCCACACGCGCTCGTGTTTTTCGATGTGGTCGAGAAAGCGCTGCAGCGCGCGAAAACGCCCAGGGCGCCCGAGCAGCCGGCAGTGCATGCCGATCGAGAGCATCTTCGGCGCTTCGCCGCCTTCTTCGTAGAGCACGTCGAATGCGTCGCGCAAATAGGTAAAGAAGTGGTCCGCCGTGTTGAAGCCCTGGGGCGACGCGAAACGCATGTCGTTGGTGTCGAGCGTGTAAGGCACGATCAGTTGCGGCACCGACGTGCCGCCCGTGACCTCCACGTCCATCCAGAACGGCAGGTCGTCGCCGTAGTAATCGGAGTCGTAGAGGAAGCCGCCGTACTCGGCTACGAGGCGATGCGTGTTCGGGCTGTCGCGCCCCGTGTACCAGCCGAGCGGGCGCACGCCCGTCACACGCTCGATCGCTTCCATGCCGAGCTTCATATGCTCGGCCTCTTTGGCGGGCGAGACGTCCTGGTAGTGAATCCAGCGATACCCGTGGCATGCGATCTCGTGACCCAGCTCGACGAACGCGCGCGCGACTTCGGGATGACGCTCGATCGCCATGCCCACACCGAACACGGTGAGCGGCAGGCCGCGCTTTTCGAATTCGCGCAGGATGCGCCACACGCCCGCGCGCGAGCCATATTCGTAAATCGACTCCATGCTCATATGGCGCGCGGGATACGCCGCAGCGCCGACGATTTCGGAGAGGAACTGCTCGGAGCCGGGGTCGCCGTGCAGCACGCAGTTTTCGCCGCCCTCTTCGTAGTTGAGCACGAACTGCACCGCGACGCGCGCCTGACCGGGCCAGTTGGCCTGCACCGGATACCGGCCATAACCGATCAGATCGCGGGGATATTGGGGATCGAGTGGCATGCTGGTCGAATCAATCGAATAGAGAGAATGAAACGCTATATCCGCACAACGGCGAGGCACCGTGAAGCGGCCGCTGGCGCTGCTTTGCAGGGCCTCGCGGACGGTCCGCGCAACCTGCTTACAGGACCGGACCAGTGTAGCGAAATCACCCGTACGCGCCCATACGCACGCTCAGATAGTACGGGTCAAGCGAGGTGTATGTGGCCGCCCGATATGACGTGATCCGGGCGGCCATCTGCGCTTGCGCGCGCTGCGCGTTTACCCGTAACGCAGCGGCCGCACGGGCGGCGGCGTTTCCGTGGCCGGGGCGGGATTGGCCGGGCTGAAACGCGCGAATTCGCCGTCGTAACGCTTGGCGAGCGGCCGCGCGAAGTCGCCGCGCTTGGCGGTCGTGAGGCGCAACGCAACGAGCGCCTCCACCCACTTCACGGCGGCCGTCACGCCGTCGACCACCGGAACGCCGAGCGCGTCTTCCACCTGCGCGCATAAGCTCGTCATGCCCGCGCAACCGAGCACGATCGCGTCTGCGCCATCTTCTTCGAGCGCGCGGCCGCACTCGTCGACGATCGCGCGGCGCGCGGCCGATCCCGGTTCATCGAGTTCGAGCACGGCCACGTCGATTGCGCGCACGTTGCGGCAAAAACGCGTCATGCCGTAACGCTCCGCAAGGTGCCAGGCCATGGCCCGCGTGCGCGAGAGCGTCGTCACGACCGAGAAGCCCGGTGCAAGTACGCTCGCCGCATGCATCGCAGCTTCCGCGATGCCCACGACGGGCCCGCGCGCCAACTCGCGCGCCGCGTACAGGCCCGGGTCGCCAAAGCACGCGATGACGTAGCCGTCGAAGCCTTCGCGCTCGCCCGCCTCCACTTCGGCGAGCAGGCCAGGGGTGGCGAGCGCCTCGTCGTAATAGCCTTCGATCGACGGCGGGCCCATCGTCGGGCTCACCGCCACCACCTCCGTGCCCGGCGCGATCACGGCGCGCGCGCACTGCTCCATCGCGGCGGTCATACGCTGCGTGGTGTTCGGATTGATCAGTTTGATGCGCATTTCGATTCCTTCGTCGATGCCCGGTTTTGCGCGCAGCTCATGCGTTTGCGCGAGCGCGTTCGCCCATCGTGAGCGCGCGGTAGAACAACGCGCTGAGTGCGGCGCCGATGAACCACGAGAAGTTCGCCGCGCCGCCGAGCGAAGGCACCATCACGCAGAGAATCGCGATCACCGCGGCGGGCAGCAAGGCCGACACCGCGCGCCAGTTCACGCCGTTGCGATACCAGTACGCCCCCTTCGGCGACACCGAGTAGAGATCGTCCACGGCAAGACGTCCGCGCTTCACGAGATAAAAGTCGACGATCAGGACACCGTACAAAGGCCCGATGAAGGCGCCGAGTATGTCGAGCGTGTAGTGAATCACAGCCGGGTTGTTGAAGAGATTCCACGGCGTGATGAAGATCGAGGCCACGGCGGCGAGCATGCCACCCGCACGCCAGCTGATGAGCCGCGGCGCGACGTTGGAAAAATCGAACGCGGGCGAAACGAAGTTCGCGACGATGTTGATGCCGATGGTCGCGATCGTGAACGTGAGCGCGCCGAGAATCACCGCGGTCGGATGATCGATGCGGCCGACCGTTTCGACGGGATCGGTAATCAGTTCTCCGAACACAGGCAGCGTTGCCGACGTCGTGATGACCGTGACGAGCGAGAAGGCGAGGAAGTTGACCGGCAACCCCCAGAAGTTGCCCTTGTGCACGCTCTTGAGCGACTTGCCATAGCGCGAGAAGTCGCCGAAATTGAGCATCGGCCCCGAGAAATACGACACCACGAGCGAGATCGCCGTAATCATCACGGGAATCACTTCGGTACCGTGATACTTCACGCCGCCGAGATTCAGGCCGATGTTGTGCCAGCCCGCGCGATACACCATGTAGCCCGCGAGCGCGAACATCACGACATAAACAGCGGGCCCCGCGAAGTCGATGAACTTCTTGATGGTCTCCATGCCGTTCCAGAACACGAACGCCTGCAGCACCCAGAGTGTCATGAAGCCGGCCCAGCCGACCGCGGAAAGCCCGAGCAAGCCGTGCCTGTGCACGTCGGCGTATGGCATGAGTTGCGGAACGAACTTGAGCACGACGATCACGAGCGCGCTCGAAGCGAGATAGGTCTGGATGCCGTACCACGCCACGGCGATGAGGCCGCGAATCACGGCGGGAATGTTGGCGCCGAGCACGCCGAAGGTGCCGCGACACGCGACCGGATACGGCACCCCGTGACGCTGGCTCGGCCGCGCGATCAGGTTGCAGAGCACATTGACGATGGAGATGCCGACGATTAGCGCGACGAGCACTTGCCAGCTCGTGAGGCCGAGCGCGAAGAGGCTCCCCGCGAACACATAGCCGCCGACGCTATGCACGTCGGACATCCAGAACGCGAAGATGTTGTACGCGCCCCAGGTCTGCTCCTTGAGGGGAGCAAGGTCGTGGTTGTAGAGCCGCTCGCTGTAGCCGGCCGGCAAGCGCAGATTGTCTGCGGACTCGCTGCTTTCGCCAGATTCGAAGTTGGGCACTGCCGGACTGCCAGGTGACGCGCTGAACTGAGCCATGATCCGCTCCTTGGATGGATATGCCGACGGAAAAAAGACGCCTGAACGCCTCGAAACGCGTGCGTACCGCCGCTGGATGCGGCCGCCGCGATATCCCCGAATGGTCTGGCCTTCGCGGGCACTACGCCGGTCGCCGCCTGCTGGCGCCCTGTAACGCTGTGCCTGTTCTTGCCGTACGCATGCGCTGCATGCGCCCCACTCCATCCTGTTCAGCCGCGGCGCCACCGTTCGGAGTGGTCCGCCGCGCTTTACTGCAATCCGTTTCAGTGCCGCCTTAGCAGCGCTTCAGCGTGCAAGCGAGGTCGCCTCGCGCGCGCTGAACACTTCCTGCAAGTCGACCGAAGCGCCCGCCGGCCGGTCGAGCATCCTGAGCTCGACGCCCTGCAAGTGGCGCACCATCAGGTCGACGGCCTCTTTCTCGTCGCCGGCTTCGAGCGCCGCGAGAATGGCTTCGTGATCGTCGAACGAGCACGGACTGCGTCCCGGCGATTCGTAGAGCGCTGAAATCAGCGTCGAGCGCGCCACCAGCCCGCCCAGGCAATCGCACAGCACCGTATTGCCGGTGAGCGTGGCGAGCGACGTATGAAACTCGCCCGAAAGCCGGATCCACGTCGGAAAGTCGCGCCCTTCAAAGGCCTTGCGCTCGCGCCGGATCGTCTCGCCGATAGTCTTCAGCCGGCGGTTGCCATGCTGCGCGCTGCAAATGCGCCCCACTACTGCCAACTCGATGATCCGCCGCATCTCGAACACCTCGTGCACTTCCTGGAGCGACGGGCTTGCGACGAACGCGCCACGATTGGGCTCCAGATCCACGAGATGGTCCTTCGCGAGCAGCGCGAGCGCCTGGCGGATTGGGCCGCGCTTCACGCCAAATACTTCGCACAACTGCGCTTCGGTCAACTTCGCGCCGGGCGGCAGCCGGTGCTCGAGAATCGCTGCACGGATTCGCGCGGCGATTGCCTCGGGCTTCATGCCGGTTGCTTCGGCGTCGATATCGGTCTTTCGCATGGCTCGGTTCTCTATGTTGGGTATCCTAGGTTGGACACAAATATTGTCAACAATTTTGTGGGCGAACCTGGGGAAGATCCCCACGTCCGCGCCGCCTACTGCATGCCTCTTATCGGTGAAAGGCGCTTTATTTCGGGGAATTCAGCACCTGCATGGTGATTCACTGCCCCAATCCGGCCACATTTTTTGTCAACAATTTAGGAAACAAGCGTTGGCGTGAACATGGTCTGGCGCCACGCGGAATTGGCCGTTAGTTGCATAAGACTCCATGAAAAAAGCGCCCGAAAGCGCTTCTGTGTCAGCAGGAAATCAACTCAGATGCGGATACCCGCTCACGGTCAGCTCGAACCCGTGTGCGGTGGTGGTCAGCTGCGCCGGCGCGCCCATCGGCAGCGTGACCATATCCGGAATATGGCCGAACGGCAGGCCCGTCACCACCGGAATGCCAACCAAGGCACGCACCTGCTCCACCATTTCGCGCAGATCGTAGCCGTTGTCGTAATCGAACTGCTTGTGGCCGGTGAAGTCGCCCAGCACCAGGGCTTGCTGCCGGGCAAGAATGCCGGTCAGATGCAGCTGATAAATCATGCGTTCGATGCGGAACGGCTGTTCGTTCACGTCTTCGACGAACAGGATGCCGCCCTCGACCGGCGGCAGATATGGCGTGCCGATCAACGAAGTCAGCACGGCCAGGTTGCCGCCCCAGAGCGTGCCCGAAACACTCGTCGACTGGGCCTGCGGCGCGTTCACCTTGAGCGTGTAGTTCGGTTTCGAGAGCGCGTCCCAGAAGTGATGCATCGTGAAGCTGCTGAGACTCTCGGCGCCGAAGTCGCTGCAGAGCATCGGGCCGCCGAACGTCGTGAGCCCGGCGCGTGCGAGCAGCGCGAGCTGGATGGCGGTGAAATCGCTATGCCCCACGAACGCGATGGGCTGATCTGTCAAACGCCGCTGCAGTCCGTCGTAATCGAGACCGTGCAGGATGCGCACCGCGCCGTAGCCGCCACGCACGGCGAGTACGATGTCCGGCAGGTCACGCGACGGGTCGGCGAGGCGATTCAGTTCGGCCGCGCGCTGGCCATCCGTGCCGGCAAAGCGCTGATAGCGCCGCTCGGTCGCCTGCACGCCGTTGACGTGATGGCCTTGCGCCCGCAACCGGGCAAGCGCACGGTGCACCGCTTCCGAATCATGCGGATAACCGGATGGAGCAACCAGCTCGATGGTGCGATGAATGGTCATGTCGAATTCGATTCAACCGTGAGGTTCAACCCGCGGGTTCGTCCGGACCGGCGCCGCCAGCCGCTTCCTGCGCTTGCTCAGCCTGTTCCCGGGCCTTGCGGCGCGCTTCCCGGCTCGCGCGTCGGCGGTCAGCGAAGAACGCGCGCAGCGCCTCGCCGCACTCGTGGGCCAGCACGCCTCCGGACACGCTCGTGTGATGATTGAGCTGCTCGTTGGCGAAGGCGTCGACCACGCTGCCGCATGCGCCGGTTTTCGGGTCATGCGCGCCGAACACCACACGTGCGATGCGCGCGTGCATGATCGCGCCGGCACACATCAGGCACGGTTCAAGGGTCACATAGAGTTCGCAGCCGGGCAAGCGGTAGTTACCCAGCGCGTGCGCGCCCGCGCGCAAGGCCGCCATTTCGGCGTGCGCGGAGGGATCGTGCGCGCCGATCGGGTGATTGAAGCCCGAGGCGATCACTTCGTCGCCACGCACGAGCACCGCGCCCACCGGCACTTCACCGGCGGCGCGCGCCTCTTCGGCGGCGGTCTGCGCGAGGCGCATGAAATGCCGGTCGCGCTCGGAGACGGAATCGGGTTGGCAGTCGGAGTCAGGCGCGGCGGTGGACGCCGTCACGAGCGGATCGGCGGGAACCGATCCGGCAGGCGAAGTGACCACCGGGTGCGCCTCTTCGCGTTCGCCGCCGGGGGCGTCTGGCTGGACGGGAGAGCCCGTCACGCCGCCCCCGCCGGGAGCCCCGGGAGGCCGGGCTCGCCGCCCGCTGCGCGTTCGGACAAACGCTCCGCGATGCGGCGGCGATATTCGTGCGGCACGACCATCGGTCCGCCGCGCAAGGATTCGAGCGCCATGTCGAGCGCCAGCATGCGCGCGCGCAGACGGCATTGCGCGGCCTTGTCGCCCACCGTGGCGAGCTCGTCCTCGAGGTCGCGCAAGGCCCGCAGCTGTTCGACTGCGGGCGGCACGAAGCCCGCGTTCTTCAGGATGCGGTGGGCTATGCGCACTTCTTCGGGCACGAGCAGGTCGTCGTCGAGCGTCTGCGGCGCACCGGCGCCGGGCAGGTCGTCGAAGTCACCGCGCGCGGCCGCGGCGGCAATCCGTTGTTCGACGAGGGCATCAAGCAATTTCATCAGCAATCCACTACGTTGCGGCTCACGCATTCTATCAGGGGAAGACCTGGAAGACCGTGCGCGGCCGGCATGTGTGCCATCTACCGCCTGCAGCTTGACAGACCGGCGGTTTGATGCGGATGAACTGACACTGGCGACGAAATCGGGAATCGTTTGATGGCAGGCGGCGTTGCCGGTGGATGCTGCATGCGGTTCTGGGGGCTGGACGCGAAAACGCCGCTGGCGTGTCCGGCTCATACCGGCACACCAGCGGCGCTGGAAACATCCAGGGGCATTCAGCCCCGCCCTTCCCTTAGTCCTTCATCACCTTGCCGACCGCGTCGACCACCACGCTCACGTTCTTCTCGTTCAGGCCTGCCACGCACATGCGGCCCGAGCGCAGGATGTACACGCCGAATTCCGCTTTCAGGCGCTCGACCTGCTTCTCGCTCAAGCCCGTGTACGTGAACATGCCGCGCTGCTTCACGTAGCGCGCGAGCGCCGCTTCGCCGGCATGCGCGCGCAGGCCGTCGTGAATCGCCACGCGCATGCGCGCAATGCGCTCGCACATGGCCGCCAGCTCCTGCTCCCACGACGCCTTCAGATCCGGCGTGCCCAGCACGCGCGTGACGATCTTCGCGCCGTGCGTCGGCGGATTGCTGTAGTTCGCGCGCACCGAGCCCGTGAGCTGGCCGAGCACGCGATCGGCAGCCGCCGCGTCTTCGCAGATCACGTGCAGGCCACCGCAACGCTCGCCGTAGAGCGAGAAGTTCTTCGAGAACGAATTCGCCACGAGCGCCGGCACGCCGCGGCGCGCAAGCTCGCGCACCGCGAACGCGTCGTCCTCGAGGCCCGCGCCGAAGCCCTGATACGCCATATCGACGAACGGCAGCAGGTCGCGCTTTTGCAGCACATCGATCAGCTGCTCCCATTGCGCGCGATCGAGGTCGACGCCCGTCGGGTTATGGCAGCACGCGTGCAACAGGACGACACTCTTCGCCGGCAGCGCGTCGATGGCCGAGAGCATCGCCTCGAACTTCAGGCCGCCCGTCACCTCGTCGTAGTACGGGTACGTGTTCACCGTGAAGCCCGCGCGCTCGAAGATGAAGCGATGGTTCTCCCACGTCGGATCGCTCACCCACACCTGGCTGGTCGCAAAGTAGCGCTTGATGAAATCGGCGCCCACCTTGAGCGCGCCCGAGCCGCCCAGCGTCTGCACGGTCGCGATGCGGCCGGCCGCGCGCGACGGGCAGTCGGCGCCGAACACCAGTGCCTGCACGGCGTCGCGATACTGCGCGAAGCCGGCCATCGGCAGATACGGCTTCGGACCCGGCTCCTCGAGAATCGCCGCCTCGGCCGCGTGAACGGCCTTCATGACGGGCAAACGGCCTTCGTCGTCGAAGTAGATGCCAATGCTCAGATTGACCTTGTTCTGACGCGGGTCCTTCTGGAAGTTCTCGTTGAGCGAGAGGATCGGGTCGCCGGGGTAGGCATCGATGTGTTCGAACATGCTGTTTAACTCTCTGGACGAAATTCGGGACGGTAATGGCGGGCAGCGGTTACGGTGCCGGCACGCCGCGTTGCAGCGCCGGCGCCGACTTGCGGCACCACAGGCGGTAGGCGAGCCCAAGCACGCCCAGCCAGACCGGAATCAGGTACACGGAAATGCGCAGATCCGGAATCAGATACATTACAACGAGAATGCCGCCGAGGAACGCGAGACACACGTAATTCGTGAGCGGATAGCCGAGGCTGCGGAACGTGGTCGTCTGACCGGTGCGTGCCTTCTCGCGGCGGAACTTCAGGTGAATCAGGCTGATCATCGCCCAGTTGATGATGAGTGCGGACACGACAAGTCCCATCAGCAGTTCGAAGGCCTTGCCCGGCATGAAGTAGTTGATGATCACGCAGGCCGCCGTGACGAACGCCGACACACCGAGCGCCGCCAGCGGAATGCCGCGCCGGCTCACCTTGAGCAGCGCCTTCGGCGCATTGCCCTGCTGCGCGAGACCATAGAGCATGCGGCTGTTGCAGTACACGCCGCTGTTGTAGACCGAGAGCGCCGCCGTCAGCACGACGAGGTTCAGCACGTTGGCCACGAGGTCGCTGTTCATCGCGTGGAAGATCAGCACGAAGGGGCTGCCGCCGGCCACGACCTTCTGCCACGGGTAGAGCGAGAGCAGCACGCCGAGCGCGCCGATGTAGAAAATCAGGATGCGGTAGATCACCTGGTTCGTCGCGCGCGGAATGCTGTGCGAGGGATCATCGGCCTCTGCCGCGGTGATGCCGACCAGCTCCAGCCCGCCGAACGAGAACATCACGACCGCCATGGCCATGACGAGACCCGAGACGCCGTGCGGGAAGAAACCGCCATTGCGCCAGAGGTTCGACACACTCGCTTCAGGACCCGCCGAGCCCGAGAACAGCAGCCAGCCGCCGAAGGCGATCATGCCGACGATCGCGAGCACCTTGACGATGGCGAACCAGAACTCGAGCTCGCCGTACGACTTGACGCTCGTGAGGTTGATGGCGTTGATCACCACGAAGAACACCAGCGCCGAGACCCATGTGGGCAGCGTCGGCCACCAGTAGTGCATGTAGATGCCGACCGCCGAAAGCTCGGCCATGCTCACGAGGATGTAGAGCACCCAGTAGTTCCAGCCCGACAGAAAGCCCGCGAACGGGCCGAAATACTTGTCGGCAAAATAGCTGAACGAACCGGCGACGGGCTCGTCCACGACCATCTCGCCCAGTTGCCGCATGATGAAGAACGCAATGATGCCGGCGACACCGTAGCCGAGCAGCACCGAAGGGCCGGCCGTCTGAATCGTCTGCGCAATGCCGAGGAACAGGCCCGTGCCGATCGCCCCGCCCAACGCAATGAGCTGGATGTGGCGATTCTTGAGGCCGCGTTTTAGCTGGCCGCGATTTTCACGCGTGTCGTTTGAAACCATGTCTCGTCCTGTCTCCGACTTATCTGCGCGGGGCCGAAGCATCCGGGTAGGACGCCGGCTCCGCTCCACGAAATAAAATTGCGCGCACAACGTTCTGCATCGGCGCGCTGCCGGGCGTGGCGGTCTTGCCCGCCAGCCCGATCGGGTGCGCCCAGTGTATAGTTGACGCGGAAAAATATGATTTCATCTCGTACGCAGGCAAACCCTGATTGATACAATTCCCTCTCGCCTCAAACCCATCTCACGCAAGATAAATGCAAAATCTCGCGCTCGATACGATCGACATGCGGCTTCTCGCCGCACTGCAGGAGCGCGGCCGCGCTTCGAACCTCGAACTCGCGGCCGCGATCAAGCTCTCGCCCGCGCAGACGCTCAGGCGTCACCGGCGGCTCGAGGAGCTCGGCGTGATCCGGCGCTACGAGACGCGCCTCGACGCGCAGGCACTCGGCTTCGGCGTGGTCGCCTTCATTCAGGTAACGATGGAGCGCGGGCACATGCGCGAGCTCGTCAAGTTCAAGGAACTCGTCGCGACGTTGCCGCAGGTGCAGGAGTGCTACTCCGTGACTGGCGATATCGACTACGTTCTGAAGGTGGTGGCGCGCGATCTCAAGGCGCTTTCCGAGTTCCTGCTCGATACGCTGATGCGCGCGCCCGGCGTGAACAGCGTGCAGTCGATCGTCTGCCTCGATGAACTCAAGGGGACGAGCGCGATGCCGCTGGAAGCCTGAGACAAGCGCACCAGGTCCGTCTGGCGGGGTTTTTCGGCGAAAGCGCAATTTTATCTCATCGGCGGCCCGCTGGCGGCGCCGCAGGACCGGCTGATGAAATAGTCTTGCTAAAAGGCCCATCGTGCTCTAAAAAACAGGCTAGTTAGCATGTCTCCCGGCCACCCTGGACACTGCAACGGGCGGCCTCACAAGCGCGAGCGCGACAGTCCATGAGTCTTCTTGAGCTCAGAGGCATTTCCAGGCATTTTGGCGCCATTCAGGCACTGACCGACGTAACGTTGAGCCTGGAACCCGGCCAGGTGGTCGGACTCATGGGCGACAACGGGGCCGGAAAATCGACGCTGGTGAAGGTCATCGCCGGCAACTTCCCGCCCTCTCACGGCGAAGTCCTCATCGACGGCAAGCCCGTTCATTTCAGCCGCCCCGTGGATGCCCGCGCCAAGGGCATCGAGGTCGTCTATCAGGACCTCGCGCTCTGCGACAACCTCACGGCGGCGGCCAACGTCTTTCTCGGGCGCGAGCCGCGCATCGGCATATGGCCCTTTCGCGTGCTCGATCACGCGGCCATGTACCGGCGCGCCGCCGAACTGTTCAAGGAACTGAAGTCCGAAACGCGCCCGCGCGATCTCGTCCGGCAGATGTCGGGCGGCCAGCGCCAGGCCGTGGCGATTGCGCGCACGCGACTGTCCGAGGCGCGGCTCGTGCTCATGGACGAACCCACCGCCGCGATCAGCGTGCGCCAGGTAGTGCAGGTGCTCGACCTCATCAAACGCCTGTCCGAACACGGTATTGCCGTGATTCTCATCAGTCACCGCATGCCCGACGTTTTCGAAGTCGCCCACCGCGTGGTCGTCATGCGGCGCGGGCGCATGGTTGCGGACAAGCAGATCGAAGCCTCGTCGCCGGAGGAAGTCACCGGCCTGATCACCGGAGCCATCGCCGCCGCCTGAAGCGGCCCGCGCGACTGCGTTGCATGGGGCCGCACCAAGCGCTAAAGCGCCAAGTGCGCGCCGACAGCTTTGCATGGGGCCGCACTAAGCGCTAAAGCGCTAAGTGCGCGCCGACAGCTTTGCATGGGGCCGCACCAAGCGCTAAAGCGCCAAGTGCGCGCCGACAGCTTTGCATGGGGCCGCACCAAGCGCTAAAGCGCTAAGTGCGGCCGACAGGAGACCCGAAATTGAACGATGCGCCGCAAAGGCCGAACCCGATGCCAACACTGCTTGACGATCCCCAATCCGCGAAGACCCACACCCGCTGGAGCGGACTGCTCGCAAGCCAGGTGTTCTGGGTGGTGCTCGCGACGCTCGCCGCCTGCGTCCTGCTCTCGTTCGTCACCTCGACGTTCGCGACCCAGCAAAATCTATTCAACGTCACGCGCAACTTCGCCTTCGTCGCCATCGTTGCGCTGGGGATGATGGCCATTATCGTCACGGGCGGGATCGACATTTCGGTCGGCTCGACGATCGGCCTGAGCGGCATCGTGCTCTCCGTCACGATGAACGCGGGCTACCCGATCTGGGCCGGCATCGGCCTCGGCCTGCTCACGGCGGGCGTGGTCGGCCTCGTGAACGGCCTGCTCATCGCCTATCTCAACATGCAGCCGTTCGTCGTGACGCTCGGCATGCTGAGCGTGGGCCGCAGCCTCGCGCTCGTGATCTCCGGGAGCCGGACCATCTTCGAATTCGGACCCGACGGGCACAAGCTCCTCGTGCTCGGCGGCGGCAAAACGCTCGGCGTGGCCAATCCCGTGTGGTTTCTGATCGTCCTCGGCGTGCTGTTCTGGTTCGCCTTCGCCTTCACGCGCTGGGGCCGCTATGTCTTCGCGGTCGGCGGCAACCGTCATGCGGCCAATCTCACGGGCGTGCCGGTACGGCGCGTGATCTGCTCGGTCTATGTGCTGGGCGGCCTGATGGCAGGCGTCGCCGCCGTTCTCGAAGTGGGCTGGCTCGGCGCCGTGACCACCGGCCTCGGCACCGGCGACGAACTACGCGTGATCGCCGCCACGGTGATCGGCGGCACCAATCTCGCGGGCGGCGTGGGCAGCGCGTTCGGCACGATCGTCGGCGCCGCGCTCATCGAAGTGATCCGCAACAGCCTGATCCTGCTCGGCGTCGATTCGTTCTGGCAGGGCACGGTCGTGGGCGGCTTCATCATCATCGCCGTGCTGTTCAACCGGCTCGGCGGCGAGCGGCAAGGAGACTGAACGGAATTCAGGGAGGCGCGGCCGGACTGCAAGCGGAACCACCGGCCGTCAGCCATCACAAGAAACGCGGCTAGTTTCGCGCGAGGTTCCGCCGAAAGCCCAAGGCACGGGCGCGGGCTTTCCTTCCGATGACGAAAACTGTACGAGACACGCGCGCCGTACAACCGGCGCCGAACAGGAGGAAACCATGAAGAATGCGTGGAAGTATCTCGCTGCGATCGGAGGGCTCGCCATGCTGGCCTCTTCCGCCTATGCAGCCGACAAGACCCTCGCGCTGGTCGTGAAGGGCCTCGACAATCCGTACTTCGACCTCATGCACCAAGGCTGCGACCGGGCCAACAAGGAGCTCAGCAAACAGGGCTACAACTGCTACTACACGGGCCCCGCGACGGCCGCGGACGAAAGCGCCGAAGTGCAGATCGTCGACGACCTGCTGACCAAGGGCGTCGCGGCGATTGCGATTTCGCCGTCGAACGCGCCGGCCATCGCCGAAGTAATCCGCCGCCGTAACGCGAAGATCCCGATCATCACCGCGGACGCCGACCTGCTGCCGAAGGACCAGTCGTTACGCAAGTCTTATGTCGGCACCGACAACTACGAGCTGGGCGTGAAGCTCGGCGAGCAGCTGAAGACGCTGATGCCCAAGGGCGGCAACATCTGTCTCGTGATGGGCAACCCAGCGGCCGAGAACATCAACCAGCGCGCCCAGGGCACGCGCGACGTGCTCTCGGGCAAGAAAGGCATCAAGAAGCTGGCGGGCGAAAACAACTGGCATGAGATCAGCGCGTGCCCGCTCTACGTGAACGACGACGCCGCGAAAGCGAACCAGATGATGCAGGACACGCTCACTGCGAACGCCAGCACGCTGCAGGCGTTCGTGTTCGAGGGCGGCTGGCCGCTCTTCGCACCCGAGGCGTATTCGCAGGTCGTCGCGCCGATCATGGACAAGATCAACAGCGGCCAGTTCGTGATCGTTTCAGCCGATACGCTCGGGCCGGAGCTGCAGGCCCTCAAGGACCACAAGGTCAATGCGCTGGTCGGGCAGCGGCCTGAGGAAATGGGCTATCAGGCGGCGATGGTGATGCGCGACCTCGCCGCAGGCAAGACGGTCAAGCCGATCGTTCACACGGGTCTCGATGTTTGCACCTGGAAGAACGCGGATACGTGCCTGAAGCATTGAGCGCCGGAAGTAAAAAACCCGCGCCGGCACACGGTGCCGAACGCGGGTTTTTTGCTTCGCCAGCAGGCTAGCGGGAAAGCATCATTCCCATTCGATCGTCGCGGGCGGCTTGCCCGAGATGTCGTACACCACACGGTTGATGCCGCGCACTTCATTGATGATGCGGTTCGACACGTGGCCCAGCAGTTCGTGCGGCAGGTGCGCCCAGTGCGCCGTCATGAAGTCGAGCGTCTGCACCGCGCGCAGCGCAACGACATACTCGTAGGTGCGGCCGTCGCCCATCACGCCCACGCTCTTGACCGGCAGGAACACGGCGAACGCCTGGCTCGTGAGCTCGTACCACGACTTGCCGGTTTCCTTGTCGATCGTGTTACGCAGCGTCTCGATGAAGATCGCATCGGCACGGCGCAGCAGATCCGCGAAATCGCGCTTCACTTCGCCGAGAATGCGCACGCCGAGGCCCGGGCCCGGGAACGGATGGCGATAGACCATTTCATGCGGCAGGCCGAGCTTCACGCCCAGTTCGCGCACTTCGTCCTTGAAGAGTTCGCGCAGCGGTTCGAGCAGCTTGAGGTTGAGCGTCTCCGGCAGGCCGCCCACGTTGTGGTGGCTCTTGATCGTGTGCGCGGCCTTCTTGCCCTTGCCGGCCGACTCGATGACGTCCGGATAGATCGTGCCCTGCGCGAGCCATTTGGCGTCGGTGAGCTTGCCCGCTTCGGTCTGGAACACTTCGACGAACTCCGCGCCGATGATCTTGCGCTTCGCTTCCGGATCGGTCACGCCCGCGAGCTTCGACATGAACGCTTCGCTCGCGTCGACATGGATCACCTTCACGCCGAGGTTGTCGGCGAACATCGACATCACCTGCTCGGCTTCGTTCAGACGCAGCAGGCCGTGATCGACGAACACGCAGGTCAGCTGGTCGCCAATCGCACGATGCAGCAGCGCCGCCGCCACCGACGAATCCACGCCGCCCGAGAGGCCGAGAATCACGTGCTCGTTGCCCACCTGCTTGCGGATCGTCTCGACGGCTTCGTCGATGTAGTGGCCCATCTCCCAGTCGGCCTTCGCGCCGCAGATGCCAAGCACGAAGCGCTCGAGCATCGCGCGGCCCTGCACCGTGTGCGTGACTTCCGGGTGCCATTGCAGGCCGTAGAAGTGACGCGCTTCGTCGGCCATGGCCGCGATCGGGCACGATTCCGTCGATGCCATCAGCTGGAAGCCCGCCGGCATTTCCGTGACCTTGTCGCCGTGGCTCATCCACACCTTGAGCATGCCGTGGCCTTCACTCGTGCGGAAGTCCTCGATGCCTTCGAGGAAGCTCGTGTGGTTGCGCGCGCGCACTTCGGCGTAGCCGAATTCGCGCAGGTGGCCGCCGTCCACCTTGCCGCCGAGCTGCTCCGCCATCGTCTGCATGCCGTAGCAAATGCCGAGAACCGGCACGCCCAGTTCAAACACGGCTTGCGGCGCGCGCGGCGTGTCGGTGTCGGTGACCGAGTTCGGGCCGCCGGAGAGGATGATGCCCTTCGGCGCGAATTCGCGCACGAACGCGTCGTCCACATCGTACGGATGGATTTCCGAATAAACGTGGGCTTCGCGCACGCGGCGCGCAATGAGCTGGGTGACTTGCGAGCCGAAGTCGAGGATCAGGATTTTGTCGTGCATGGCTGCGGACGAGACCTAAAAAAGAACGGATACGGAAAGCCGCGCGGCAGTTCAAACGCGCGCAGCGTGAATTCATCAGGACCGGAGCGCCGTGCTACGGCGGCACCGGGTGGCGCAAGTTCGGGTGTGCTTCGGGCGCACTGCGTCTGCTGTTTGGGAGGCCGGGTTTGCGCGCGGCCTCAGCCACGCAGCGGCGGCCTCGGTGCGTCGGCCGCCTCGTCGCGAGCCGTCTCGCGAGCCTCTCGAGCCTGCGCCGGACTGGCGGGCGGCGGCGTAACCGGCGCTGGACGGGGCGTAACCGGCGGAACCGCTGCGGGCGTCACGGTCGGGACCTGCACAACGGGTTCGACCGGCGCTGCCGGCCGCTTTGCCGCTTGCGCACCGCCCCTCGCCATCGTTCGCAGAAAGCCCGGCTTCGCGTACGACACTGGCTCTTCGCGACGTTCGGGCTGCGCCTTCTCCGCCTTGCGCTGCTGCGCGGAACTGCCGCTCGCCTGCCCTTTCTGGCGCTTGCGCACCGCGCCCGCGAGCCGGACGCCGCCGAGGCCGAGGACGATCAGCCACACCCCAACCGCACCTGCCACCAACTGGCCAAAACCCGTGAGCTGCGGCGCACGCAGCCCGATCAGCCAGACCAGCATCAGCACGCCGGCAATCCAGTTGACGTGCCCCACGGTGCGGCCCACAGGCAGTGTCATCTCCCCGTGGAAGGCCGCGCGCAGCGCGAGCCACGCGAAACCCAGCAGCACCACGCCGAACGCCTGCCCAACGAGCGCCGGCTGCGTTTGCACCAGTTGCAACGCGTTGTAGACGAGGGTCCAGGGCGTGAGAACGAACAGCACGCCGAACCCCAGCAACGTCAACGCATCGACAATCAGCAGCACGCGCAGCAGCGGCTTCATCGGGGCTTAGTCCACGTGATAGTTGGGCGCTTCCTTCGTGATCTGCACGTCGTGCACGTGCGACTCGTGCAGGCCGGCGCCGGTAATCTGCACGAACTCCGCCTTCGCATGCAGGTCTTCGATCGTACGGCAGCCGCAGTAGCCCATCGAGGCGCGCACGCCGCCGATCAGCTGGAACAGGATCGCGTTGATGGGACCCTTGTAGGCGACACGGCCTTCGATGCCTTCCGGCACGAGCTTGTCGATGTTCGCCGAGTTGTCCTGGAAGTAGCGGTCCGCGGCGCCGTCCTTCATCGCGCCGACCGAGCCCATGCCGCGATACGACTTGTACTGGCGGCCCTGGTACAGGAACACGTCGCCCGGCGACTCTTCGGTGCCCGCGAACATGCTGCCCATCATCACGGCGTTCGCGCCGGCGGCCAGCGCCTTCGAAACGTCGCCCGAGTAGCGCACGCCGCCGTCGGCGATGCACGGCACGCCCGTGCCCTTGAGCGCTTCCGAGACGTTGGAAATCGCGCTGATCTGCGGCACGCCCACGCCAGCCACGATACGCGTCGTGCAGATCGAGCCCGGGCCGATACCGACCTTCACGCCGTCCGCGCCGTACTCGACGAGCGCGCGCGCCGCGTCGGCCGTGGCGATGTTGCCGCCGATCACTTCGACGTGCGGGAAGTTCTTCTTGACCCAGCGAACGCGCTCGAGCACGCCCTTGCTGTGGCCGTGCGCCGTATCCACGACGATCACGTCCACGCCGGCTTGCACCAGCAGCTCGACGCGCTCTTCGTTGTCCGGGCCGACACCGACGGCCGCGCCCGCGCGCAGCTTGCCGTGCTCGTCCTTACAGGCGGCCGGGTGCTCGGTCTGCTTGGTGATGTCCTTGACGGTCATGAGACCGCGCAGCTCGAACGCTTCGTTGATGACCAGCACGCGCTCGAGGCGGTGGCTGTGCATGAGCGCCTTGGCTTCGACGAGCGGCGTGCCTTCCTTGACGGTGACGAGGCGCTCGCGCGGCGTCATGATCGAGCGCACCGGCTCATCCAGACGCGTTTCGAAACGCAGGTCGCGGTTCGTGACGATGCCGACCAGTTGTGCGCCTTCCACGACCGGGAAGCCCGAAATGCCATGCTGCTGCGAGAGCGCGATGACGTCGGCGACCTTCATTTGCGGCGGAACCGTGATCGGATCGCGCACGACGCCCGACTCGAAGCGCTTCACCTTCGCGACCTCGCGCGCCTGCTCGGCCGGCGTGAGGTTCTTGTGAACGATGCCGACACCGCCCTGCTGCGCCATGGCGATTGCCAGACGGCCTTCCGTGACGGTATCCATAGCGGCCGACACGAGCGGAATGTTCAGGGAGATATTGCGGGTCAGCCGGGTCTTCAGGCTGGTGTCGCGCGGGAGAACGTCGGAAAAGGCGGGGACGAGGAGCACGTCATCGAACGTGAGTGCTTTCTGGATCAGACGCATGGCAAATCCTATAGGCGCAAAAGCAGATTATACGCGATAGCGCCCTGGAAATCATCAGCGCTAACAGTAGCTTAGCGCCGTTTTCGGGATTATTTCCACGCTCCAGCCCTGCCGGTGCGAGCCGTGCGGGCATGGCACGCCTCCGACCCGAATATCGGACGCACGCTGCAGGATTGAACAAGACGGGTGCGCACGCCTCCAGTTATGCTTCGGGCCGTCCTGTCAAAACGGCCCGTCCGGGCCGCCCGAAGTTTCTGGAGGCAATACAAATGCAGCGTGGTGTGTTGTACGGCGTGCTCGCCGGCGCGTTATGGGGAACGGTGTTCGTCGTGCCCCGGCAACTGGCGGAGTTCTCGCCATTGCTCCTGAGCGCCGGCCGCTACGCGATGTATGGGCTCGTGTCGCTCGCCGCACTGTTGCCCATGCTGCGCCGCGTCTGGCCGCGCATGACGCGCGCCGATCTGGTCGCGCTCGTGAAGCTCGCGCTCGTGGGCAACGTGCTCTATTACCTGTTTCTCGCGAGCGCGATCCATCTGGTGGGCATCGCGCCGGCCTCGCTGATCGTCGGCGTGCTGCCCGTCACGGTCACGCTGCTCGGCCGCCGCGACCATGGCGCCGTGCCGCTGTCGCGTCTGGTCTGGCCGCTCGCGATGATCGCGGCCGGCATCGTCTGTATCAACGTGGACGTGTTCACGGCTGCCGGCGACGCAGGCGGCGCGAGCATCCTCACGCGCATTGCGGGCATTGGCTGCGCCGTCGGCGCGCTCGTGTGCTGGACCTGGTTCGCGGTCGAGAACGCGCGTTATCTGCAGCGCAATGCGCACTTCAGCGGCAACGAATGGTCGGTGCTCTGGGGCGTGGTCACGGGCGCGCTCGGTGGCCTGCTCTGGCTCGGCATTCTCGTCGTGCCGTCGCACTGGGTGCAGGAAACCGTGGCCGTCGGCCGCTGGACCACGTTCTGGCAGTTGAATCTGGTGCTCGCGATCGGCGCCTCGTGGCTCGGCAACGGCCTCTGGAACGCCGCCGCCAAGCGCTTGCCGCTCACGCTGTCTGGCCAGATGATCGTCTTCGAGACGCTGTTCGCCCTGCTCTACGGCTTTATCTACGATCACCGGCTGCCGCGCGGGCTGGAGATCGCGGCGATCGTGCTGCTGGTGGCGGGCGTGAGCTGGTCCGTGCGCCAGCATTCGGGCGGCCCGGAAGACACCGCGCACGGCGACGGCATCGTGCCGGACGGCGATCTGCCGGGCATCGGCAACGAAACCCGCCTCGCACAACCCGACGCCGACGCCAAGCGAAGCGGCCGCACGACCACCGCCTGAGCGCGCCGGGCCGCAAAAAACCGAATGGGCGAGACAGCGCAAGCTGTCCCGCCCATTCCGTTTGTGCGGCAAATCCGTGGCAACCGGGCTCGAACCCTAGCGCGAGTCCTTGGGCAACCACTTGCGCCCTTCGATCGAGCCTTCCTTGCGGGTCTTGTCGACGCGGCGCTGGCGCGCCATCTTGGGGTCGACGATCAGCGGCCGGTAGATCTCCACGCGGTCGTGGTCGGCGAGCACGGTGTCGAGCGGCTTGAGCTTGCCGTACACGCCCACCTTGAGCTTCGCCAGATCGATCTCGGGATGGCGCGCGAGAATGCCGCTCGCGTCGATGGCCTGCTGGACAGTCGCGCCCGCGGGCAGCTCGATGCTGATGAGCGTCTGCGTATCCGGCAGTGCATAGCAGACGTCGATGGAGAGATTCGCGCTCATGGCTTGCCGTAGCGCTGGTCGGCGCGCTTCACGAAGGAGTCGACGAAGGTGTTCGCGATGTGATGGAACACCGGCCCGATGAGCTTTTCGAGAATGATGTTTGAAAACTCGTAATGCAGCGCAAACTCGATCTTGCAGGCGTCGGCGCGCAGCGGCGTGAAACGCCAGTAGCCCGTGAACTTGCGGAACGGGCCATCGGCGAATTCCATGTCGATGCGCTCGGGCCGCTTTTGCGAGTTGCGCGTGGCGAAGTGTTGCTTGATGCCCTTGAAGTTGATGTCGATCTTCGCCTCCATGCCGCTGTCGTCCTGACGGCGAATCTCGACGCCGCCGCACCACGGCAGGAAGTTGGGGTAGTCGGCGACGTCGGTGACGAGGTCGAACATTTGTTCCGCCGAATGGCGAATCAACACGGTTTTCTGGACATCCGCCATAAATTGCGCAATGCGTGGCTAGGGTGAAAGCGCCACGGGCTTTCGGAAGCCCGCTTTGCTAAAATCGTAATTTTAAACGAGTTGGGCCAATCCCATTTTCCTATGAGCATCATCGACAACAGAAAAGCGTTCTTCGATTACTTCATCGAAGAGCGCCACGAGGCCGGGCTCGTGCTGGAAGGATGGGAAGTCAAGGCCATGCGCGCCGGGCGAGCCAACATCAAGGAAAGCTACGTCGTGATCAAGGACGGCGAACTCTACCTGATCGGCACGCACATCAGCCCGCTGCCCGAGGCCTCGACGCACATCCAGCCGGACCCCACGCGCACCCGCAAGCTGTTGCTCCATCGCGAGGAAATCGACAAGCTGATCGGCAAGGTCGAGCAGCGTGGCTTCACGCTCGTGCCGCTGAACTTTCACTACAAGGGCGGCCGCGTGAAGTGCGAAATCGGCCTCGCCAAGGGCAAGAAGCTGCACGACAAGCGCGAAACCGAGAAGAAGCGCGACTGGGAGCGCGAGAAGGCGCGCCTGATGCGCTCGCCCACGTGATTGGTCCGCAGCAGCAAGCGTTCAGATGGACAACGGGCCGCTAGCGCGGCCCGTTGTCATTTCCGGCGGCCTGCGCGCTTATGCGCCCTTCGTCGCCCCAGCCCCGCTGATCTGCCCCTCGCGCAGGCCCGCCCGGTTCACGATCGTCAGCGCCGAAGCGATCATCGAGCTCAAGTCGCCCATGTTGCCCGGCACGATCAGCGTATTGCCCTGCTTCGCCAGATTGGCGAAGGCATTCACGTACTGTTCGGCCACCTTGAGGTTGACGGCATCCATGCCGCCCTGCGCCTGGATCGAGTTGCCGATCTTCTGGATGGCCTGCGCATTCGCCTCCGCCACCGCGAGAATGGCGGCCGCCTGACCCTGCGCCTGGTTGATCGCCGCCTGACGCTCGCCTTCCGACTTCTGGATCGCCGCCTCGCGCGCGCCGGCTGCCAGGTTGATCTGTTCCTGCTTGCGCCCTTCCGAGGCCGCGATGAGCGCGCGCTTTTCCCGCTCGGCGGTGATCTGCGCCTGCATGGCGTGGAGGATTTCCTTCGGCGGCGTGAGATCCTTGATTTCGTAGCGCAGCACCTTCACGCCCCAGTTCGACGCGGCTTCATCGAGCGCCGACACGACGCTATGGTTGATGAAGTCGCGTTCCTCGAAGGTCTTGTCGAGTTCGAGCTTGCCGATCACCGAGCGCAGCGTGGTCTGCGAAAGCTGCGTGATCGCGAACACGAAATTGCTCGAGCCGTACGACGCCTTCATCGGATCGGTCACCTGGAAGTACAGCACGCCATCGACCTGAAGCTGCGTGTTGTCGCGCGTGATGCAGACCTGGCTCGGCACGTCGAGCGGAATCTCCTTGAGCACGTGCTTGTAGGCCACGCGATCCACGAACGGCAGCACGATCGTCAGCCCCGGCGTAAGCGTGGCGTGGTAGCGCCCAAGCCGTTCGAGCACCCAGGCATGCTGTTGCGGCACGATCTTGATGGTCTGCGCGATCAGCACGACGACGATCACGAGCAGAATCAGGCCGACGACTGGGACTTGCATACGGGACCTCCGTTCGCTTCTGTGTGGTGTATTGGTGTGATTCTGGATTCGGTCCGTCACGCGTGGCGCGCGTCGTCGCGAGCGGCGCCGGGCGCATTGGCTTCGCGCCGCTCGCGCTTCGCCGCCACGACGAGGCAGCTGCCGCGCACCGCCTTGATTTCATAGAGCGGCGCGTCTTCGGGCTCGCCGGGTGCGAGTTCGACGTCCCATTCGGCGCCGCGATACATCGTGCGCGCGCGGCCGTCGCGCCATGCGGCAACGGCAAGCGTCGCGCCAATATCGAGGTTCACGCCCGGATCGGTCGAGGCGTCGGTCATGCGCCGGCGGCGGCCAAAACGCGAGCGCCGCAGCGTGACCACGGCCGCGAGCCCGACCGCCGCCGCGACGAGCAGCTGCACGTCGAGCGGCCAGTCAAGCTCATAGCTGAGCGCGCCGGCGAGAAAGCCGAGCGCGATCATCAACAAGTAGAAGGTGCCGGTCATCAGCTCGGCGACGATGAGCACGCCAGCGGCAATCCACCAGAACAAACCATGCGGACCCACGACGACCTCCCAAAGTAAAACACCCCGGATAGACCGGGGTGTTATAGCACGAAGCTGACACTTTTTTCCGCAGCGTGCAACGACGCACGGGAAGCTGCATCAAGCTCCGTATGCGCCGAGGATTGAATCCCCCGGCACCGCGTTTACTTCGACTGCGACTTCGCCAGCTGCTGCCACGTCTCGACAACCGAGTCCGGGTTCAGCGAGATCGAAGCGATGCCCTCTTCCGCAAGCCACTGGGCGAAGTCCGGATGGTCGGACGGGCCCTGACCGCAGATGCCGACGTACTTGTTCAGACGGCGGCAGGTTTCGATCGCGCGCTTGAGCATGAACTTCACGGCCGGATCGCGCTCGTCGAAGTCGACGGCCAGCAGTTCCATGCCCGAGTCCCGGTCGAGGCCGAGCGTGAGCTGCGTGAGGTCGTTCGAGCCAATCGAGAAGCCGTCGAAGTACTGCAGGAACTCTTCGGCGAGGATCGCGTTCGACGGCACTTCGCACATCATGATCAGCTTGAGGTCGTTCACGCCGCGCTTGAGGCCGAACTTCTCGAGCAGGCCGACCACGCGCTCCGCCTGCTTGAGCGTGCGCACGAACGGCACCATGATCTCGACGTTCGAGAGACCCATTTCTTCACGTACGCGCTTGAGCGCCAGGCACTCCATTTCGAACGCCTGCGCGAAGTCTTCGGCGATGTAACGCGACGCGCCGCGGAAACCCAGCATCGGGTTTTCTTCGTCCGGCTCGTAGCGCGAACCGCCGATCAGCTTCTTGTACTCGTTCGACTTGAAGTCCGACAGACGCACGATCACGGGCTTCGGATAGAACGCCGCAGCGATCGTGGCGATGCCTTCCGTGAGCTTGTCGACGTAGAACGCGCGCGGCGAGGCGTGGCCGCGTGCCACGCTTTCCACGGCCTTCTTCAGGTCCGCGTCGACATTCGGGTACTCGAGAATCGCCTTCGGGTGCACGCCGATGTTGTTGTTGATGATGAACTCGAGACGCGCGAGGCCAACACCCGCATTCGGCAGTTGCGAGAAGTCGAACGCGAGCTGCGGGTTGCCGACGTTCATCATGATCTTGACCGGAATGGCCGGCAGATCGCCACGCTGCACTTCGCTGACTTCGGTTTCGAGCAGCCCGTCGTAGATGCGGCCTTCGTCGCCTTCCGCGCACGAAACCGTCACGAGCGCGCCGTCCTTCAGGACGTCGGTCGCGTCGCCACAGCCCACCACGGCCGGCACGCCCAGCTCACGCGCGATGATCGCGGCGTGGCAGGTACGGCCGCCACGGTTCGTGACGATCGCCGAAGCGCGCTTCATCACCGGCTCCCAGTTTGGGTCGGTCATGTCGGCGACCAGCACGTCGCCCGGCTGCACGCGTTCCATTTCGGACGGATCGTGAATCACCTTCACGCGGCCCGCGCCGATCTTCTGGCCGATCGCGCGGCCCGTTGCGAGCACCTGCGACTGGCCCTTGAGCTTGAAGCGCTGCTCGACCTTGCCGGCGGCCTGGCTCTTCACGGTCTCCGGACGCGCCTGGAGAATGAAGATCTTGCCGTCGAGGCCGTCCTTGCCCCACTCGATGTCCATCGGACGCTGGTAGTGCTTCTCGATGATGACGGCGTACTTGGCCAGCTCGATCACGTCTTCGTCGGTGATCGAGAAGCGGTTGCGCTGTTCGTGCGAGACGTCGACCGTCTTCACGCGGCCCGGCTCGCCCGGCTGCGTGAATTCCATCTTGATGAGCTTCGAGCCGATCGAGCGGCGGATGATCGGCGCCTTGCCCTGCGCGAGCGTGGTCTTGAAGACGTAGAACTCGTCCGGATTCACCGCGCCCTGCACGACCGTCTCACCGAGGCCGTAGCTCGACGTGATGAAGACGGCGTCCTTGAAGCCCGATTCGGTGTCCAGCGTGAACATCACGCCTGCGGCGCCGCGGTCCGAGCGGACCATGCGCTGCACGCCAGCCGACAGCGCGACTTCGGCGTGAGTGAAGCCCTTGTGGACGCGATAGGAAATGGCGCGGTCGTTGTAGAGCGACGCGAACACGTGCTTGAGGCGATCGAGCACGTCTTCGATGCCGACCACGTTGAGGTAGCTTTCCTGTTGACCGGCAAACGATGCGTCGGGCAGGTCTTCCGCCGTTGCCGACGAACGCACGGCGAACGAGAGCTCAGACGGCGAACCGTTCTGCAGCGTCTCGAAACCGGCGCGGATGTCCGCTTCGAGTTTCGGCTGCAGCGGCGCGTCGATGATCCATTGACGGATCTCCTTGCCAGCTTCGGCCAGCGCCTTCACGTCGTCGACGTCGAACGTCTCCAGACGGGCGGCAATCCGTTCGGTCAGGTTGTTATGTTTCAGGAAGTCGCGGAAGGCGAGCGCGGTCGTCGCGAAGCCCGTGGGGACTCGCACGCCTGCCTCAGCCAACTGGCTGATCATTTCGCCGAGCGAGGCGTTCTTGCCGCCCACGATCTCGACATCGGTCATCCGCAACTGCTCGAAAGGCACTACATACGCCTGATCCTTGGCAACGGTGTTAGTCATACAAGCCCCTAAGTGTGAAAAAAATTCACGATTGCGCAAGTGGGCTCGAACGCGGTCCGCCCATTGGAAGCGGATTCGCGTCTTGCGCAACCTGTTGGAGAAGCAATCGCTCACGGGGCGCGAACGAATTTCCATTCAATGGAAAAGCACGAAGATGCGCGCGATTCCTTGGAGTTAGACGGAATCGCTGCAAATTGACACCAGAATGCGCCGCGATAGGCGGCTGTTTGGCGCGGTTGCACTGCAATTGCTTATCCAACAGGTTGCCGCTATTCTACCGTGCCGACTCTGGAATTTGTGCCAGTCGGCGAGAATTGCCCCTCGGTCCCGCCGGACGGGGCTTTCCGGGCGCCCAAGCCTGTCCCGAGCGGCCCTGCAGCTCACGTACCCAGCCTCAACCGATGCCGCCTACCGTATTCATCGTCTCCGACGGTACCGGGATCACTGCCGAAACTTTCGCGCATTCGATCCTGTCGCAGTTCGACCAGAAATTCCGCCTCGTGCGCGTGCCCTTCGTCGATTCGTCCGAAAAGGCCTACTCGACCGCCGAGAAGATCAACGAAGCCGCCGTGCAGGAAGGCCGCCGCCCGATCGTGTTCACGACGCTCGTGGACAGCAACTCGAACGAGATCGTCAAGCGCGCGAATGCGCTCGTGATGGACATGTTCCAGACCTTCGTGGAACCGCTCGAGCAGGAGCTGGAGCTCAAGTCGAGCCACGCCATGGGCCGCGGCCACCAGAACGCCGACACCGACGAATACAAGAACCGTATCGAGGCGATCAACTTCTCGCTCGCGCACGACGACGGCCAGTCGGACCGCAATCTCGCCGACGCCGACGTGATCCTCGTAGGCGTGTCGCGCAGCGGCAAGACGCCGACCAGCCTGTATCTCGCGATGCAGTACGGCGTGAAGGCCGCGAACTACCCGCTCATCCCCGACGATTTCGAGCGCGGCAAGCTGCCGAATGCCTTGCTTTCGCATCGCACGAAGATCTTCGGCCTCTCGATCGATCCGCAGCGCCTCACCGAGATCCGCAACGAGCGGCGCCCGGGCAGCAAGTACGCCGCGCTGGAAAATTGCCGCTACGAGGTCAACGAAGCCGAGGCGATGATGCGGCGCGAAGGCATCAAGTGGCTCTCGTCGACGCACAAGTCGATCGAGGAAATCGCCACCACGATCCTGCAGGAAATCCGCATCGACAAGCCGTCGTATTGAAACGCCCGGCCTGAAACGAAAAAGCCCGCATCTGAGCGGGCTTTTTTATTGCTCGCCGGCGCGAGCGTCAACGTGCGTGGCGCTGCTGCCGGCATTGCTCGAACACGCACACGGCCGCCGCCGCCGCGACGTTGAGCGACTCCATGCCGCCCGGCTGCGGAATCGTCACGCGCAGCGCGGCCGCGTCGCGCCATACCTGCGAGACGCCCGCGCCTTCGTTGCCGAACACCCACGCGACCTGACCCGTGAGATCGGCCTCGTCGATCGCCTGCGCGCCGTGCGAATCGGTGATGACAACCGGCACGCCGAGCATCTCGACGAGCGCTTCGGCCTCCACGTTCTCGAACACCTGCAAGAGGAAATGCGCGCCCATCGCCGAGCGCAGCACCTTCGACGACCACACATAGGCCGTACCCGGCGTGCAGAACACCTTGTCGATGCCGGCCGCCGCCGCGCTGCGCAGGATCGAGCCGACGTTGCCGGCGTCCTGCAAGCCGTCGAGCACGAGGCAGGTCGATGCGATGCGCTCGGGCAACTGCGTCTCGGGCATATCGACGAGCAGCAGCAGCCCCACGCCGTGCACCACATTCGAGAGTTGCCCGAAGAGCGCATCGGGCAGTGTGATGACACGGCGCTCTTCCACGCGGGCGACGATGGCCTGCGCTTCTTCATGCGCGAGCGCGCCTTCGGTCACCACGCAGTATTCGGGTTGCGTGCCGCCGTCGAGCCACGCGCTCGCGAGATGGAAGCCTTCGAGCAAGGCCTGATGGCTGCGCCGCTGTTGATGCGTCGAGCCGGCGAGCGCCTTGAGGCGCTTGTAGAGCGGATTGTCGCGCGAGGTAATGGCTTTCACGGGCGGCTCTGGCGGGTCAAATGAGGATCGGGAGATGGAAAAACGGCGGCGCCGGCACTACGTAAAACGGCGCCGGCTCGCGCGAGACGCCGTCAGCGCCGGCTCAAGAAAGCGGCGCGAAGGCGTCGCCTTCCTCGAGGCCGGCGACGTCGCTGACCACCGTCGAAGCACCGGGCAGGACGATGCCGTGCAGTACATACGCGTCGCGCACGGGCGCGAACGAGCGCCGGTGGTGCTCGCACGGACCATGCACGCGCAACGCCTCGAGGTGCTGCGGCGTGCCGTAGCCCGCATGGGCGTCGAAGCCGTAATACGGATGGAGCTGGTGCAGATCGACCAGCATGCGGTCGCGCGTGACCTTGGCGATGATCGACGCCGCCGAAATGCTCGGCACGAGCGCGTCGCCGCCGATCACGGCCTCGCTGCGCACCGGCATCACCGGACAGCGATTGCCGTCGATCTTCGCGAGCGTCGGCACGATGCTCAAGCCTTCGACCGCACGCCGCATCGCCAGCATCGTCGCGTGCAGGATGTTGAGCGTGTCGATTTCCTCGACGCTCGCCGACGCGACGCACCACGCGAGCGAGCGTTCGACGATGCGCTCGTAGAGCGTTTCACGCGCCTGCGCCGTCAGCACCTTCGAATCGTTGAGCCCGCGAATCGGCCGCGCCGGATCGAGAATCACGGCCGCCGCGACCACGGGCCCGGCGAGCGGCCCGCGGCCGGCCTCGTCGACGCCGCAGATCACGTCGTCCGGCGATTCGAACAGCAGCCCGGCCTGGCGCGCCGCCTTGCGACGCGCGGCGAGCTTGAGCGCCGCCTGCGACGGCGGCTTTTTCTCCGCCTGCGCTGTCGTGCGCCTGGCCGTGCGCTTGATCGTGCCCTCGCTCATGCCCGCCCCTTTCGGCCTTCGACGATGCTCGCGACCACCTCGGCCGCGCGCTCCGCGGTGTTCTGGCGCAGGGTCAGATGCATCTGCGTGAACACCTCGGTCAGCGTGCGCCGGTTTGCCTCGTCCTGCAACTGCGTGAGCGTCGCGTCGGCAAGCGCCTCCGGCGTCGCGAAGTGCTGCAGGATTTCCGGCACGACGAAGCGGCCCGCGAGAATGTTCGGCAGGCCCACGTACGGCAGATAGGCCTGGCGGCGCATGATCTGCCCGGTGAGCCAGGGCACCTTGTAGGAGATGACCATCGGCTTCTTGAGCAGCGCCGCTTCGAGCGTGACCGTGCCGCTCTTCACGAGGATCGCGTCGGCGGCCGTCATGGCGAGTTGCGACTGGCCGTCGATGATCGTGAGCGCGAGACCCTGATGCGCGTTCGCGAGTTCCTGCAGCTGCGCGTGGATGGCCGGCGTTGCCGCCGGCATCACGAAACGCAGCGCCGGCTCGCGCCGCTGCATGATCTGCATCGCGTCGAAGAAGGTCGGGCCGATCAGGTTGATTTCCGAGCGGCGGCTGCCCGGCAGCACCGCGATCACCGGGCCGCTTTCCGGCAGGCCCAGCGTGTGGCGCGCGCCGGGCATGTCCGGTTCGAGCGGAATCTCGTCGGCGAGCGGATGGCCCACATACGAGGCCGCCACCCCGGACTTCTCGAGCAGCGCCGTTTCGAACGGGAACACGCACAGCATGTGATCCACGGCCTTCTGGATCTTCTTGATCCGACCGCCGCGCCACGCCCAGATCGACGGGCAGACGAAGTGGATCGTCGGAATGCCCGCGTCGCGCAGCGCGTGCTCGAGGCCGAAGTTGAAGTCTGGCGCGTCCACGCCGATGAAGGCGTCAGGCGGTTCGGCCAGCAGCTGATGCTTGAGCTCGTTGCGGATGCGCAGAATCTCGGGAATGTGGCGCAGCGCCTCGACGTAGCCGCGCACCGAGAGCTTTTCCATCGGCCAGTGCGCGTCGAAGCCGGCGGCCGTCATGCGCGGGCCGCCAATTCCGTAGTACTGCGTAGTGTCAGGCAAGCGGGCTTTGAGACCCGCGAGCAGCGATGACGCAAGCAGGTCGCCGGACGGCTCGCCGGCGACCATTGCGAGGCGCAGCGGACGCGTTGTCAGCGCCATCGATCAGCGAATGATGCCGCGTTGCGACTGCTCGACGAAGTCGAGCAGCGCCTTCACGTGCACGTCGCCGTCGCCGCCCGCCTGCGCGAGGTCGGCGAGCTGCACCTTCGCCTCTTCGAGCGAGAGCCCGTTCTTGTAGAGCGTGCGATACGCCGAGCGCAGCGCGGAAATCGCGTCGGCCGAAAAGCCGCGACGGCGCAGACCTTCGACGTTGATGCCGTGCGGCACCGCCTTGTTGCCGGCGGCGATCACGAACGGCGGCACGTCCTGCACGAGCGCCGAGGCGCCGCCGACCATCGAATGCGTGCCGATGCGCACGAACTGGTGCACGCCGGTCATGCCGCCGACGATCGCGTGGTCTTCGACGAACACGTGGCCCGCGAGCTGCGCGTTGCTCGACATGATGACGTTGTTGCCCAGGCGGCAGTCGTGGCCCACGTGCACGTAGGCCATGATCCAGTTGTCGTCGCCGATGATCGTGATGCCGGTGTCCTGCACCGTGCCCGTGTGCAGCGTCGTGAACTCGCGGATGGTGTTGCGGTTGCCGATCGTGAGCTTGGTGGGCTCGCCCTTGTACTTCATGTCCTGCGGACGGCCGCCGATCGACGCGTAGTGGCCGATCGTGTTGTCTTCGCCAATCGTCGTGTGGCCTTCCAGCACGCTATGCGAACCGACCTTCGTGCGTGCACCGATGGTGACGTTCGCACCGATGACCGCGAACGGTCCGATTTCGACCGATTCGTCGATCTGCGCGCCCGACTCGACGACCGCAGTGGGATGGATCCTGCTCATTCGTCCTCGCTCTCCGATTCTGTTTCCGTGCGCCGGCGCCTCGAGGTCAAGGCGCGCTGCGGCATGCGGCGGCGCTGCTTATTGCGCCGCGTCCATTTTCTTGACGGTGCACATCAGTTCCGCCTCGCAGGCCACGGAGCCTTCGACTTCGGCCACCGCCTTGAACTTCCAGATGCCGCGCATGTAGCGCTCGAACGTCACGTTGAGGATGAGCTGGTCGCCCGGCTCGACCACGCGCTTGAAGCGCGCGCCGTCGATGCCCACGAAGTAGTACAGCGTATTCTCGAAGTCCTGCTCTTCCTCCGAGAACGTGAGCAGCGCGGCGGTTTGCGCCAGCGCCTCGAGAATCATCACGCCGGGCATGACCGGACGCTGCGGGAAGTGTCCCGTGAAAAAGGGCTCGTTGACCGTCACGTTCTTCAACGCCTTGATGCTCTTGTGCGGCTCCAGCTCGATGACCCGGTCCACCATCAGGAACGGATAGCGGTGCGGCAGCAGCGTGAGAATCTTGTGGATGTCGAAGTTGAGTTTTTCGATGTTCATGGTGGTTCTGCTCACGCAGGAATTGCGCGTGTGACTTTCGATTTCGATATTCGAGGCGCCGGACCAAACTCGCCCGCGCTGACGCGAAGTATGCGCCACGCCCGGGCTCCCGTGCATGCGTATTGCCCCGGGCGGGAAGCCCCGGGGCGGAGGCCCCCCCCTGCGGGGACCCCCCCAGGCGAGCAGCTTTGGCCGTCCGCTACGCAAAGCGGCGCGCCGCTCCCGCGACACGCCGCCCGCTACCTCGATACTGCTTTCTTATTCGCCCGGCGGCTTCTGGGCTACCGCCGCCTCGAGCGCCTTGATACGGTCGCGCAGCTTGTCGATGTTACGCAACAGCGCGGCGCTCTTGTTCCAGTCGGCGTGATCGACCGCCGGGAAAGCGCTCGTGTAGATGCCAGCCTTCGGCAACGACTTCGAGACGCCCGACTTCGCGGTGACGATCACGTAGTCGCCCAGCGTGACGTGCCCCGCGATGCCCACTGCGCCGCCGATCATGCAATGACGCCCGATCGTCGTGCTGCCCGCAATGCCGGCGCAGCCCGCGATGACCGTGTACGCGCCGATCCGGCAGTTGTGGCCGATCTGCACGAGGTTATCGATCTTCACGCATTCTTCGATGATCGTATCGGCCATCGCGCCACGGTCGATCGTGGTGTTCGCGCCGATCTCGACGTCCGGCCCGATGGCCACGCCGCCCACCTGCGGAATCTTGACCCAGCTACCCGTGCGCGCGTCGCCCTCGCCCGTGAAATCGGGGGCGAAACCAAAGCCGTCCGAGCCGATCACGGCGCCGGCATGCACGATGGCGCGCGGGCCGAGCTTGCAGCTGTGGTAGACGGTCACGCCCGGATACAGGTGCGAGCCCTCGTCCACCTGGGTGCCGCGGCCGACGAAGACGTTCGCGTCGAGCCGTACGTTTTCCCCGATCACGGCGCCCGCTTCGACCGTGACGTTCGGGCCGATCACCGCGCTCGCGGCAACCTGCGCCTTCGCGTCGACGTGGGCGCTGGCGTGGATGCCCGGCTGCGCCTTCGGCGCGGCGAGGTCGATATACGCCTGCGCGACACGCGCGAAGTAAGCATACGGATTCGGTGTGACGATGAAGTTGCGTCCTTCGCGCGATGCGAGCTTCTCGAGGTCGCCGGGGCTGATGAGCACCGCGCCCGCGCGGGTCGTCTCGACCTGCGCGAGATACTTCGGATTGGCGAGGAACGCGAGCTGTTGCGGACCGGCCTGGTCGAGCGGCGCCAGCGAACTGACGCGTTGCGTCGCATCGCCCACCACTTCGCCGCCGAACCGCCCGACGATGTCCTCAAGCGTAAATGCCATGCGCGTGCTGCTCCTGCCTTAGTTGCTTTTCGTTGCCTTAGTTGCTGCTGCTAGCGCCAGCGCTATTCGCTGCGAGCGCCTTCAGCACCTGGTCGGTGATGTCGATGCGCGGGCTCACGTACACCGCTTCCTGCACGATCAGGTCGTAATGCTGCTGCTCGGCGATCTGCTTGATCACCTTGTTCGCCCGGTCGAGCACCGCCGCCAGTTCCTCATTGCGGCGCTGGTTCAGGTCTTCGCGGAATTCGCGCTGCTTGCGCTGGAAGTCGCTGTCGAGCGCGGACAGGTCGCGCTGCTTCGACGCGCGATCGGTCGGCGACATCGACGGGCCATTCTTGTCGAGCGAATCGGACATCGACTTCAGGCGCTGCGCCATGTCCTGCAGATCCTTGTCGCGCTTCGCGAACTCGGCTTCGAGCTTGGTCTGCGCGGCCTTCGCGGGAGCGGATTCGCGCAGGATGCGATCGGAGTTCACCGCCGCGATCCTGGCTTCCTGCGCCTGCGCGACGCCCATGCCAAAACCGAGGAGCGCCAGCGACACGGTAATCGCCCCGATCGACCGTCTGGAAAACATACCCGTTAGCAAAGTCATCCTCTCGTTTCCTGGATTCCGGCGTCGTGCGCTGCGCGCGCAACGAACGCCGGGCAAAACATACGTCAGAATGCCGTCCCGATCTGGAACTGGAACTTCTGGTACTGGTCGCCCGTGTGCTTGGTCACCGGGAAGCCCAGGCTCAGCTTGAGCGGGCCAATCGGCGAAATCCACGCGAGGCCGAAGCCGTAGCTGTAACGCAGGCCGTTGGCGCCGATACTGTTGCCTTCCGTGCCCCAGACGTTACCACCATCGACGAACGTGAAGACGCGCAGCGTGCGGTCATAGCCCGTACCCGGCAGCGGAAAGGTCAGCTCGATGTTGCCGACCAGCATCTTCGAGCCGCCGATCGGGTCGTTCGTCGTCTTGTCGCGCGGACCCAGCGAGCTCGGCTCGTAGCCACGCACCGAACCGATACCACCGGCGTAGTAGTTCTTGAAGATCGGGTACGGCTTGCCGCTGAGGCCGTTACCGTAGCCGCCCTGGAAGTTCAAGCCCAGCACGAAGCCGCGCGCGAACGAGTAGTAGTACTGCGCCTGAATATCGGCCTTGTAGTACTGCGTACCGCCAACCGGCGTGCCGTACTCGGCGTTCGCCTGCGTGAAGTAGCCCTTGCTCGGCACGAGCGCGCTGTCGCGCGCGTCGCGCGACCAGCCCACCGTGAGCGGCACGTTGTTCGACACGCGACCAAACTGGTTCACGTAGTCGATATAGCTCTGCGGCGTGTTCGAGTCGACGTCGAGCGTGTCCTGCTCGAAGCCCGCGCCGAAGTAGACCGTGTCGACTTCCGAGAACGGAATGCCGAACTTGAGGTCGCCGCCCATCGTGATGATGCGGAAGCTCGAATCGGTCGAGTAGTACAGCGGCTGGTACGTGCGGTAGTAGACGTCGGTAATGCGCTTGATGCCGTCCACCGTGAAGTACGGGTCCACCTGCGTGAGGGCCAGCGTGCGGTACGTCTTCGCGGTGTTCACGTTCAGCGAGAGCGAGGTGCCCGAACCGAACACGTTGTCCTGCGACACGCCCGCCGACAGCACCACCTTGTCCGTCGACGAGAAGCCCGCACCGAGCGTGATCGCGCCGGTCGGCTTTTCGGCGACCTTCACGTTGACGTCCACCTGGTCGGCCGTGCCTTCCACGGGCACCGTGGTCACGTCGACGTCGGTGAAGTAGCCCAGACGGTTGATGCGGTCCTTCGACAGCGCGAGGCGGTTCGAATCGAACCACGAGCTTTCGAGCTGGCGCATTTCGCGGCGCACGACTTCGTCGCGGGTGCGCGTGTTGCCCACCACGTTGATGCGGCGCACGTACACGCGGCGGCTCGGATCGACCTGCAGCGTGAGGTTGACCGTGTGGTTCGCCTGATCGATCTGCGGCAGCGCATTGACGGTCGCGAACGCGTAACCGTACTCGCCGAGCTTGTCGACGATGGCCTTGGTCGTGGCCTGCAGCTTTTCGGCCGAGAAGGTATCGCCCGGCTTGATCTTGATGAGTTTCTTGAGCTCGGCCTCGCGGTCGAGCAGGTTGCCCGACAGCTGGATGCCCGACACCTTGTACGGCTCACCTTCGTGAATGCCGATGGTGAGGTACATGTCCTTCTTGTCGGGCGAGATCGAGACCTGCGTCGAGTCGATGTTGAACTCGAGGTAGCCGTGGTTCAGGTAGTACGAGCGCACGTTCTCGAGGTCGCCCGTGAGCTTTTCCTTCGAGTAGAGGTCGTTCTTCGTGTACCACGAGAACCAGTTCGGCGTGGACAGCTGCATCTCCGAGAGGAGCGTGCCGCTGCTGTACGTCTTGTTGCCGATGAAGTTGATCTGGCGGATCTTCGCGCTCGGACCTTCGACCACCGAAAACAGCAGACCGACGCGATTGCGGTCGATCGGCGTGACCGTGGTCGTGACCTCGGCGGCGTAGAAGCCGCGCGTGAGGTACTGGCGCTTGAGCTCCTGCTCGGCCTTGTCGACGAGCGCCTTGTCGTAGTAGCGGCCTTGCGAGAGGCCGACCGCGCGCAGCGCCTTCGTGAGGTTGTCCTTGTCGAATTCCTTGATGCCCGCGAAGTCGATCGTGCCGATGGCCGGGCGCTCCTGCACCTGCACCACCACTACGCCGCCTTCGGTGGCGATCTTCACGTCGTTGAAGAAGCCCGTCGCATACAGTGCGCGGATGGCCTCGGACGCCTTGTCGTCGGTGAACGTGTCGCCCTGCTTGATCGGCAGGTAGGCGAACACCGTGCCCGGCTCGACGCGTTGCAGCCCTTCGATGCGGATGTCCTGAACCACGAAAGGCGTCGTTGCTGCGTGGGCAACGAGTCCATGTGCGGCGATCGCCGCGGCCGCAACCGTTTTTGGAACCAAGCGATGAGGTCTAAACAACGTGCTTCCCCAATTATGTATAGCTGCATCAGGTCAGGCGGCCCGCCCACGGACGCCGCCAGACATCTTTAAAAATGGATTAACCGAGCCAGATCGTTGAACAACGCGATCGCCGACAGCGCGACGATGCAGGCAAGTCCCGCGCGCTGCAGCACGAGCTGCCAGCGGTCCGAGACGGCTTTGCCCGTTACGGCTTCAACCGCATAATATAACAGATGCCCCCCGTCCAATACCGGAATTGGGAGCAGATTCAATACGCCGAGGCTGATGCTCACGAGGGCGAGGAACGACAGGAACGCTGAAGGACCGAGTCTCGCGCTCTTGCCGGCGTAGTCGGCGATCGTCACCGGGCCCGACAGATTCTTCAGCGAGGCTTCGCCCGTGATCATGCGGCCGAACATCCGCAGCGAATACACGGCGATGTCCCACGTGCGATGCGCACCGAGCCGCACGCTCTCGAGCGGCCCGTAGCGCACATCCACGGAAGGCGCCTGCGCCGAGAGCGCCGCGCCGATTCGGCCCACTTCCTCACCCGTCTGCGCGTCGCGCTGCAACGCGGGCGTGACCGTGAGCGTGAGCGTCTGCTGTGCGTGCCCGGCAACGTCGCCGCGCGCGACCGAGAGGCGCACGGGCTTGCCCGCACGCGCCTTCACCCAGGCGATGAAAGTGCTTGCGCTGTCCACGGGCCGGCCGTCGACGGCGCGCAGTTGATCGCCCGCCTGCAGTCCGGCATGCTGCGCCGCACTACCCGCCTCCACGGCCGCCACCTTGAGCGTGTTGCCGCCCGCCTCGAGGCCGAGCTTCGCCATGAAGTCGTCGTCGAGATCCTTGCTGGTCAATTGCGAGAGATCGAGCGGGAAATCGTAGGTGCCCTCGCCATCACGCGCGGCAAGGACGACATGGCCCTGGTCGAACGCCGTCGCGAGCAGTTTCCAGCGCAGGTCCGACCACGAACGCACGGGCTCGGTGCGGCTGCCGTTTGCATCGCTCACCGAAAGAATCGTTTCGCCGCCCTGGAAGCCGGCCCGAGCCGCCGCCGTTTGTGCGGGCGGCGCCGCGACAATGGCCTTCTGCTCGGTCACTCCGCTTGCGTAGACCACCGCAAAGAGCGCGACGGCCAGCACGAAATTGGCGATCGGCCCCGCCGCGACGATCGCAATGCGCTTGCCGACCGACTGGCGGTTGAACGCATGTGGCAAATCGCTTGCGGGAATCTGGTCGGGCGACTCGCGCTCGTCGAGCATCTTCACGTAGCCGCCGAGCGGCAGCGCCGCGATGGTCCACTCGGTGCCGCTCTTCTTGCTGACCCACTGGACGAGCGGCCGGCCAAAGCCGATCGAGAAACGCAGGACCTTCACGCCGCATAGACGCGCGACGCTGTAGTGCCCGTATTCGTGCACGACGACCAGCACGCCGATCGCCACGACGAATGCGACCAGTTCGGTAAGCAGGTTCATGAGCGCCTCCTGGGCTGGAAGCAGCGCACCGGTGCGGGAGCGGCCCCGAGGTCGGGCTCGCGTGCCTGAGGGGCCGCCAGGGCCCTTCCGCAAGCCCCTCGCTGACCTGTCAGGCCGGCACCGGCAGGCTGTCGATGATGGTGTGAGCCGCGCGGCGGGCGGCCGCGTCGGCTTCGAGCACGACTTCGAGACTCGACGCGTTGCGGTTCTCGAGCGCGTTCAGTACGGCATCCACTGTCTGGGCGATGGCCATGAAGCCGATGCGCCGGTTCAAAAAGGCTTCCACTGCCACTTCGTTCGCCGCGTTGAGCGCCGCGCTCGCCACGCCGCCGGCGGCCAATGCCTGCATCGCGAGTGCGAGACACGGGAAGCGTGCGTAGTCGGGCTTTTCGAACGTGAGCGTCGCGATCTGCGCGAGATCCAGCTGCGCGACGCCGGAGTCGACGCGGTCCGGGTACGCCAGCGCGTGCGCAATCGGCGTGCGCATGTCGGGGTTGCCTAGTTGCGCGAGCACCGAACCGTCGGCGTACGAAACCATCGAGTGGATCACGCTCTGCGGATGGATCAGCACGTCGATGCGCTCGCCCGGCAGGTCGAACAGATAGTGCGCCTCGATCACTTCGAGGCCCTTGTTCATCATCGTGGCCGAATCGACGGAGATCTTGCGGCCCATCGACCAGTTCGGGTGCTTGCAGGCCTCGTCGGGCGTCACGTTCACGAGCGTCGAGGGCTCGCGGGTGCGGAACGGGCCGCCCGAGGCGGTCAGGATGATCTTCGTGACGCCGTCGCGCTCGGCGTTTTCGCGCGGGAAGCACTGGAACACGGCGTTGTGCTCGCTGTCGAGCGGCAGCAGCACGGCGCCGCTGTCACACACGGCATCGATGAAGATGTCGCCGGACATCACGAGCGCTTCCTTGTTGGCGAGCAGGATCTGCTTGCCGGCCTTCGCCGCCGCGAGCGTGGGCGCGAGACCCGCCGCGCCGACGATGGCCGCGACCACCGTGTCGCAGCCATCGCTCTTCGAGACTTCGACGAGCGCCTGCGGCCCGTAGGTCACGACGGTCTTCGAGCCGGCCGCGCGCAGCTTGCGCTCGACCTGGGCGGCGGTGTCGGCGTCGCCGACCACGGCCACTTCGGGGGCGAAGCGCAGGCATTGTTCGACGAGCTTCTCGCCGTTGCGATGCGCAGTGAGCGCATAGACCGCGAAGCGTTGCGGATGACGCGCGACGACGTCGAGCGTGCTGTCTCCGATCGAGCCCGTGGAACCGAGCAGTGTGAGTCGTTTTTGCATATTCAAATCTCTAACCGGGCGTCCTGGCCAGGCGCCTTTAGCCGAGCAGCAGCATGGCAAGCGGCAGCACGGGCAGCAGTGCGTCGATGCGGTCGAGGACTCCGCCGTGGCCCGGCAGGAGCCCGCTCGAATCCTTCACGCCGGCCTGGCGCTTCAGCATCGACTCGAACAGATCGCCGATCACGCTGAACGCGACCAGCACCGTAAGTACGAAAAGCGCACGACCGAGCCCGATCTGGGCGGCGAGCGCGGAATACAGCGTGGGTTCGAACGCGTGCAGCGCGATTGCCGCGCCGGACACCACCATCACAGCGGCCCAGCCGCCCACGGCGCCCTCCCAGGTCTTGCCGGGGCTGATCGAAAGCGCAAGCTTATGCTTTCCGAATGCCTTACCCGCAAAGTATGCGCCGATATCGGCCAGCCAGACCACGAGCAACAGGGACAAAACGAACGCCACGCCGGCCGTGCGCGCGGCCACGAGGGCGTGCCAGCAGGCCGCGAAGACGACGAGACCGGCGGCCAGCAGGAAGGCGCGCCAGGCGCCGGCGGCGAGCACCGGCTTGCGCAGCAGCACGTAAGGACCGGCGATGATCCAGAACACGCCCGCGGCCTGAAAGAGCGGCCGGGGCGCCGGCAGACGCGTGCTGAGCGCCACGGCGGCCGCCGCGATCACGGCGTAGACGATCGAGCCGGCCGCGCCCGCCTTCAGGAGGCGCGCCCACTCCCACGCGGCGAACACGACCACGACGCCGATCAGCGCGCCGAACGCCGCCACGGGCGCGAACAGCGTGATCGGCAGGAAGACTGCCAGCAGGACGAGCGCCGTAATGACGCGGGTCTTCAGCATGAAAGGGAATCGGCGTTCTGGGCGACGACCTGTGCGCTCGTGCGGCCGAAGCGGCGCTCGCGCTCGGCATACGACGCGATGGCGCGGCTGAGCGCTTCGGCGTCGAAATCCGGCCAGAACGTGTCGGTGAAATAGAACTCGGCGTACGCGAGTTGCCACAGCAGGAAGTTGCTCACGCGCTGTTCGCCGCCCGTGCGGATGAAGAGGTCCGGTTCGGGCGCATAGGCCATGGCCAGATGCTGGGACAGCGTGTCTTCGGTGACGGGAACCGGCTGGCCCGTGGCTGCCGCTTCCTCGACCAGCTTGCGCGTGGCCTGCAGGATATCCCAGCGGCCACCGTAGTTCGCGGCGATCGTGAGGGTGAGACGGGTGTTGCGCGCGGTTTTGGTTTCCGCGCGGCGAATCAGGTCCTGGATGCGCTCGTTGAACATCGACAGGTCGCCGACCACGCGCAGCCGGATGCCGTTCGCGTGCAGGCGCGCCACCTCGCGCTCGAGCGCGGTGACGAACAGGCGCATGAGGAACGACACTTCGTCGGTCGGGCGGCGCCAGTTCTCGGAACTGAAGGCGAAGAGCGTGACGTATTCGACGCCGCGCTCCACGCACGATTCGACGACCGAACGCACGGCATCGACGCCGCGCGTATGGCCCGCGACGCGCGGCAGGCGCCGCTGGGTTGCCCAACGGCCATTGCCGTCCATGATGATCGCGATGTGGCGCGGTACGGCCGCCACGTCGGGCACGCGAACGGTTGAGCTGGTATAGGTCATGGCCGTCGGACTGTAACTGCGATAAAAAAGGGAAACCGCCGGAAGTCAGGCGAATCTGGAAGCCCTGAGGCCTCAGACCGTCATGATCTCGGCTTCCTTCGTTTGCACGAGCTTGTCGATCTCGGTCACGAAGCGGTCAGTCAGCTTCTGGACTTCGTCGCTGCCACGGCGCTCGTCGTCTTCGGAAATTTCCTTGTCCTTCACGAGCTTCTTGAGCTGCTCGTTGGCGTCGCGACGCAGGTTGCGCACGGCGACCTTCGCCGTTTCGCCTTCGTTCTTGACGACCTTCGTGAGCTCCTTGCGGCGCTCTTCGGTCAGTGCGGGCATCGGCACGCGGATCAGGTCGCCGTGAGTGGCCGGGTTCAGGCCGAGGTCCGACTCGCGGATCGCCTTTTCGATGACCGGCACCATCTTCTTTTCCCACGCCTGCACGCCGATCGTGCGCGCGTCGACGAGCGTGAGGTTCGCGACCTGCGAAATGGGCACGGGCGAACCGTAGTAGTCGACCTGGATGTGGTCGAGCAAGCCGGTATGGGCGCGGCCCGTGCGGATTTTCGCCAGATCGCTCTTGAACGCTTCGATCGAGCGCTGCATTTTCTGCTCGGCGCCCTTCTTGATGTCAGCCACAGCCATTTTGATACCTCCGAACCTTCATAACGGAACGGGCCCGCCTGCGCGCTGATGGGCGGCGCGGCCCGTGTTCGAACCTCTCGTGAAACGAGAGTTTACACGTGGACGAGCGTACCTTCGTCTTCGCCCAGAACGATGCGCTTGAGCGCACCCGGCTTGACGATGGAAAAAACCCGGATCGGCAGCTTCTGGTCGCGGCACAGCGCGAACGCGGTGGCGTCCATCACCTGCAGGTTGCGGCCAATTGCCTCATCGAAGCTGATCGTCGAGTAGCGCGTCGCGGTCGGGTCCTTCTTCGGGTCGGCCGAGTAGACGCCGTCGACCTTGGTGGCCTTCAGCACGACTTCGGCGCCGACTTCCGAGCCGCGCAGCGCGGCAGCCGTGTCGGTGGTGAAGAACGGGTTGCCCGTGCCGGCCGCGAAGATCACGACCTTGCCTTCTTCGAGCTGGCGAATCGCGCGGGGGCGGATGTACGGCTCGACGACCTGGTCCATGCGCAGCGCCGACTGCACGCGCGCTTCGATGCCTGCGTGACGCATGGCGTCCTGCAGCGCGAGCGCGTTCATCATCGTGGCGAGCATGCCCATGTAGTCGGCCGTTGCGCGGTCCATACCGGCCGCGCCGCCCGCGACGCCGCGGAAAATGTTGCCGCCGCCGATCACGACTGCGAGCTGGGTGCCCAGACGCACCACCTCGGCCACGTCTGCCACCATACGTTCGATCGTGGCGCGATTGATGCCAAAGGCATCATCGCCCATCAGGGCTTCGCCGGAAAGTTTGAGCAGGACGCGTTTATAGGCGGGTGTGGGCATGGAGGTATCCAGAATCGCGCGCAAAGGGCAATAACTTGAAACTGTAGGGGTGAAATACGGCTTCGGGCAAGCGCCGCCAGAAATAGCGAAGATTTCCGACGCCGCGCACGGCGGGGGACTACCATGCGCGTCGCCGCTACGCTGCCCGCCACGGCGGATTGCTCCGCCACGGCTTACAACTCAGCAAACTGCGGTGCTAACTGCGGTACTGCAACAACTGCGGTTGCCGCCTGCCGTGCTGGGCACGGCGAGGCAGGCTTAACCGTCTTATTGCTGCTTTGCAGCAGCGACTTGCGCGGCCACTTCGGCAGCGAAGTCGTCCTGGCGCTTCTCGATGCCTTCGCCGACCACGAAGAGGGCGAACTTCTGCACCGTCGTGCCAGCGGCCTTGAGCATCTGCTCGATCGTCTGCTTGTCGTTCTTAACGAACGGCTGGTTCAGCAGCGAGACTTCCTTCAGGTACTTCTGGACCGAACCTTCGACCATCTTCGCGACGATCTCAGCCGGCTTGCCCGATTCGGCGGCCTTCTGCTCGGCGATGCTGCGCTCCTTGGCGATCAGGTCGGCCGGCACGTCGTCCGACGACAGCGAGACCGGCTTCATCGCGGCGATGTGCATCGCGACGTCCTTGCCCACTTGCTCGTCGGCGCCCGTGTACTCGACCAGCACGCCGATACGCGTGCCGTGCAGGTACGCAGCCAGCTGGTTGGCGGTTGCGAAACGCGCGAAACGGCGAATCGACAGGTTTTCGCCGATCTTGCCGACCAGTGCGAGGCGCACTGCGTCGACCGTCGAGCCGTCCAGCGCCAGCGCCGACAGGGCGGCGACGTCAGCCGGGTTTTGCGTAGCGACGAGTTCAGCGATCTTCTTCGAGAAGCCGATGAAGTCGTCGTTCTTCGAAACGAAGTCGGTTTCGCAGTTCAGCTCGACGATCGCGCCGGCGCCGCCGCCGATGAACGACGAGATCACGCCTTCAGCCGTGACGCGCGAAGCGGCCTTGCTGGCCTTGTTGCCGAGCTTCACGCGCAGCAGTTCTTCGGCACGTGCCAGGTCGCCGTCGGCTTCCGTCAGCGCCTTCTTGCATTCCATCATCGGCGCGTCGGTCTTCGCGCGCAGTTCTGCCACCATGCTTGCGGTAATTGCCGCCATCATTCGCTCCTTGAGTCTGTCTGGTACACGCCGCCCGCCTTTCGACGCGGCCGGCAGAAATTCGTTTCCGTTTCCGCCTGCGGTGAAACGCTTTTTTACAGCTGCTTCTACAGGGCTACGGTGCCGCTCATATGACGCGGCGACGAAAGTCGCGGCTTAAAAAAAAGGGGCCTATGGAAAGCCCCCTTTTCTTGCCGGACACGGGGCAGCTTACGCCTCCGAGTTGACCTCGACGAACTCGTCGTCGCCGTCGTTGCCGCGTGCAGCGACAACCACGTCGTTGACCGCGTTCGCACGGCCTTCGAGGATCGCGTCAGCCACGCCTTGCGTGTAGAGCGCAACGGCCTTGCTCGCGTCGTCGTTGCCCGGGATCACGTAATCGATGCCTTCCGGCGAGTGGTTCGTATCGACCACGGCGATCACGGGGATGCCCAGCTTGTTCGCTTCCGTCACGGCAATCTTGTGGTAGCCGACGTCGACCACGAAGATCGCGTCCGGAATGCCGCCCATGTCCTTCACGCCGCCGATCGACTTTTGCAGCTTGGCGATTTCGCGTTCGAACAGGAGCGCTTCCTTCTTGCTCATCTTCTCGAGCTCGCCCGCTTCCACGGCTGCTTCCATGTCCTTCAGGCGCTTGATCGAAACCTTCAGCGTCTTGAAGTTGGTCAGCATGCCGCCGAGCCAGCGTGCGTTCACGAACGGCATGCCAGCGCGCTGGGCTTCCAGGGCGATCGTGTCACGCGATTGACGCTTCGTGCCGACGAACAGGATCGTGCCGCGGTTCGCTGCCAGTTGACGCACGTACTTCAGCGCGTCGTTGTACATCGGCAGCGTCTTTTCGAGGTTGATGATGTGAATCTTGTTGCGATGACCGAAGATGAAGGGGGCCATCTTCGGGTTCCAGAAGCGCGTTTGGTGACCGAAGTGGACACCGGCTTCCAGCATTTGGCGCATGGTAACTGCCATGAGAAATTCTCCGCTAGGGTTTGGGTCTGAAGCCGGCTGCCGTATCGGTGCGCCCTCCCATTTCCGGAGATCGACGCGCCCGACACCCTGTGTGCGCCGGCTTGCGAGTGTGCTGCCCGAAGAAGATGCTTCCGAATGTTCTTCGCGCACCCGCCAGAATCCATCTTTGGCAAGGCGCTCCGCGGCAACGGCGGATTCAGCCTTTCCCACGAACCTCGAACGCGAATTCGAAGGATATGGGAAGCGACTTAGCCGAAGAGTATAGCACGCAAACTGCCCCTTACTCAAGACAGCTATTACCCGCGGAATACGGCGCCGAGCGTGGGCGCCGGATCCCACCCCGCCTTCTCAAAAGTCAGCGACCCCTGGCATTAGGTGCGATAATTCAATATTCGACTGCATTTCCGGGCGCATACCATGGCCATTTCGATCAAGAACGAACAAGACATCGCGCAAATGCGCGTCGCCTGCCGGCTGGCGAGCGAGGTGCTCGATTACATCACGCCGTTCGTCACCGCGGGCGTGACGACGGGTGAACTCGACCGCCTGTGCCACGAGTACATGACCAACGTGCAGGGCACGGTGCCCGCGCCGCTGAACTATCAGCCGCCGGGCTATCCGCCCTACCCGAAGGCGATCTGCACTTCCGTGAACGACGTGATCTGTCACGGTATTCCGGGCGACAAGGCGCTGAAGAACGGCGACGCGCTCAATATCGACATCACCGTCATCAAGGAAGGCTATTTCGGCGACACGAGCCGCATGTTCATCGTCGGCGAAGGCTCGATCCTCGCGAAGCGCCTCGTGCAGACCACCTATGAATGCATGTGGCTCGGCATCGACCAGGTGCGTCCCGGCGGCCATCTGGGCGACATCGGCCACGCCATTCAGCGCTACGCCGAAAGCCAGGGCTACAGCGTGGTGCGCGAATACTGCGGCCACGGCATCGGCACGGTGTTCCACGAAGACCCACAGGTCCTGCACTACGGCCGCCCCGGCACCGGCATCGAACTCGTGCCCGGCATGATCTTCACCGTCGAGCCGATGATCAACGCCGGCCGCCGCGACATTCGCACCATGCCGGACCAGTGGACCGTCAAGACGAAGGACCGCAGCCTCTCGGCACAGTGGGAACACACAGTACTCGTGACCGAAACGGGCTACGAGGTCCTGACGGTCTCGGCGGGCACGCCCGCGAAGCCGGCCATCGTCGCGCAGATGGCGGGCACGGCGGCCTGAGCGCCGGAAAAAGTGCCGGAAAGCGCTTCGCGGCGCGATCCGGCGCAAAATGGATGGGCTCGTAACGAGCGGCCTGCGCCTCCGGGCAGTACGCCCGGCGCGAGCAATGCACCCAATGCGGACGCCGCCCGGCGCCCGCAGCACGATGAGGCAGCCTGCAAAGCAGCCGACGCATTAACCGACGAACCAGCGCGGCCAGCCGCCATCGCGAGGCGCGCCGCGCGCACGACCAGCCGCCCGCCCAACCACGCCAGACACGACCCGAGCCCATGAGTGTTCCCGCTGTCGCCGTTCCCGATACGTCGTCGCTGAAGTCCGACTACAAGGCCGCCAAGGCCCAGTTGCTCGAGCGTTTCAAGACCGCGACCAATGTCGACTCGCTGATGCGCGCCCTCGCCCGCACCACCGACGACACCTTGCGCAGCGCCTGGAACCTGTGCGAGCTGCCGGCCACGCTGGCGCTCGTGGCGGTGGGCGGCTTCGGGCGCGGCGAGCTCGCGCCCTGGTCCGACGTCGACATCCTCGTGCTCCTGCCGGACGACGAGCCGCTCGCGCCGCTCGAAGAACGCATCGAGCGGTTTATCGGCCTTGCGTGGGACCTCGGACTCGATATCGGCAGCAGCGTGCGCAGCGTCACGCAATGCCTCGAAGAAGCGGCCAATGACGTCACCGTGCGCACGTCGCTTCTCGAGGCGCGCCGCATCACGGGCAGCGCGACGCTCTTTGGCGACTTCGCGCAGCGCTATCGCGACGCCATGGACCCACGCGCGTTCTTCCAGGCGAAGGTGCTCGAAATGCGCCAGCGCCATGCGCGCTTCCAGGACACGCCCTATTCGCTCGAACCCAACGTCAAGGAAAGCCCCGGCGGCCTGCGCGACCTGCAGCTGATCCTCTGGATCACCGAGGCCGCCGCCTTCGGCAGCAGCTGGAAGGAGCTGGACCAGCGCGGCCTCATCACCGGGCGCGAGGCGCGCGAACTGCGCCGCAACGAGGCATTTCTCAAGGCACTGCGCGCGCGCCTGCATGTGATCGCGGGGCGCCGCCAGGACATCCTCGTGTTCGACCTGCAGACGGCCGTGGCCGAAAGCTTCGGTTACAAGGCCAGCAGCGCGCGGCGGGCGAGCGAGCAGCTCATGCGCCGCTACTACTGGGCCGCGAAGGCGGTCACGCAGCTGTCCACGATCCTGATCCAGAACATCGAGGCGCAGCTGTTTCCGAGCACGAGCGGCATCACGCGCACGCTCTCCGAGCACTTCGTCGAGAAGCAGGGGATGCTGGAAATCGTCAGCGACGACGTGTTCGAACGCGAGCCGCACGCGATTCTCGAAGCGTTCCTGCTCTACGAGCAGGTGCCCGGCGTGAAGGGCCTGTCGGCACGCACGCTGCGTGCGCTCTACAACGCGCGCGAGACCATGGACCAGCGCTGGCGCCGCGACCCGGAAAACCGCCGGCTCTTCATGGAGATCCTCAAGCAGCCGGCCGGCATCACGCACGCCATGCGGCTCATGAACCAGACGAGCGTGCTCGGGCGCTATCTGCTGAATTTCCGCCGCATCGTCGGGCAGATGCAGCACGACCTGTATCACGTCTACACGGTCGATCAGCACATCCTGATGGTGCTGCGCAATATGCGCCGCTTCGCCGTGGCCGAGCATGCGCACGAGTATCCGTTCTGCAGCCAGCTCATCGCCAACTTCGAGCGTCCGTGGGTGCTTTACGTCGCGGCGCTGTTCCACGACATCGCCAAGGGCCGCGGCGGCGACCACTCGCAGCTCGGCATGGCCGACGCGCGGCGCTTTTGCCGTGAGCACGACATCACGGGCGACGACGCGGAGCTGGTCGTCTGGCTCGTGCAGCAGCACCTGACGATGAGCCAGGTCGCCCAGAAACAGGACATCACCGACCCCGAGGTCGTGAAGCGCTTCGCCGAGCTGGTCGGCACGGAGCGGCGTCTTTCGGCGCTCTACCTGCTGACGGTCGCCGACATACGCGGCACGAGCCCGAAGGTCTGGAACAACTGGAAAGGCAAGCTGCTCGAAGACCTCTACCGCTCGACGCTCGCCGTGCTCGGCGGCGCCAAGCCCGACGCGCACTCGGAACTCAAGACGCGCCAGGAGCTGGCGCTCGCGCTGCTGCGTCTCGAGACGGTGCCGGAGCACGCGCACCGCGCACTCTGGGACAAGCTCGACGTCGGCTACTTCCTGCGCCACGACGCCGCCGACATCGCCTGGCAAACGCGCGTGCTCTACCGCCACGTCGAGGCGCCGGAGCCGGTCGTGCGCGCACGCCCGTCGCCGATCGGCGAGGCGCTGCAGGTGCTCGTCTATGCGCAGGACCGCCCCGACCTGTTCGCGACGATGTGCGCATACTTCGACCGCAGCGGACTGTCCGTGCTCGATGCGCGCGTGAGCACCACGCGTCACGGCTACGCGCTCGATAACTTCATCGTCGCCCACACCGAGGGCGACGTGCATTACCGCGATATCGCGAACCTCGTCGAGCAGGAACTCGCAGCGCGCCTGAAGGCGACGGGCAATGTACTGCCCGAACCGTCGAAGGGCCGTCTCTCGCGCCTGTCGCGCACCTTCCCGGTGACGCCGCGAGTCGACCTGCGTGCCGACGAGCGCGGCCAATACTACATCCTGTCCGTGTCGGCGAACGACCGGCCGGGCCTCCTCTATTCCATCGCGCGCGTGCTCGCGGAGCATCATGTCGGCGTCCATGCGGCGCGGATCAATACGCTCGGCGAACGCGTGGAAGACGTGTTTCTGCTCGACGGTTCGGGACTCTCCGACAACCGCCAGCAGATTCATGTCGAAACCGAATTGCTGCGCGCGATCGCAGTGTGAATGACCCAAGCGAAATACCCAGATCCATGCGAGCCAAACTGACAGCCAAACATCCGCGCCCGACCACCCCGGAACGCGCCCCCGTCCGCCGCGGCAGCACGACCGCGCGTAAGCCGGTGCGGCCGGCTGAGGTGCGGCCGGCGGACGCTCGGCCGGCATCGGCCGCAAAGACTTCCGCCGGGAAGCCTGCGCGCACTTCAGCCGGACGCGCCGGCGATACGCGCCCGGCGCGGCCGGCTCGCGAAGGCGGGTTCGGCGACGCACGCCCGGCCCGACGCTCCGGCGACGAGCCGCGTGGATTTGCGCGCGGCCGTGAGGAAGGTGGCGCACGCCCCTTCGCGCGTCGGGCCGAGGGTGATGATCGCCGTCCGCCGCGCAGCCGGGAAGAAGGTGGCGAGCGCCCCTTCGCGCGTCGCGCCGAGGGTGATGACCGCCGTCCGCCGCGCAGCCGGGAAGAAGGTGGTGCACGTTCGTTCGCGCGCCGCCCCGAGGGCGATGACCGCCGTCCGCCGCGCAGCCGGGAAGAAGGTGGTGCACGTTCGTTCGCGCGCCGCCCCGAGGGCGATGACCGCCGTCCGCCGCGCAGCCGGGAAGAAGGTGGTGCACGTTCGTTCGCGCGCCGCCCCGAGGGCGATGACCGCCGTCCGCCGCGCAGCCGGGAAGAAGGTGGTGCACGTTCGTTCGCGCGCC